>NZ_JABUBU010000001.1 GCF_019834675.1 Rhodococcoides corynebacterioides
AGTCGGGGGTACGGGGGGCCGTCACGCTCGGAACCACCGCGGCGACGTCCTCGGCCGTGACCGTCGGGAACGGTCCCGTCGAGCGCGACGTGGTGGGCGCAGCGGTGGCGCTCGTCCCGGTGGCCGGGACCGCGTCGGCAATGGCCGGGACCTCGGGGGCGACGGTCCGATCGGCCGTCACGACGATCGCGCCGGTCACCGCGGCCGCGAGGGCCACGGCCGCCGCAGCGGCGGCGAGGACGACCGGGAGGCGCCGACGGCCGACGCCGGCAGGGACGACCACCGTCGGGGCGGCGGCGGGAGGCGGCGCCAGTCCGCCGGCGTGGCGCGCGGCGGCGAGGGCGACGTCGAGTGGTTCGTCGGGGGCGCCGGACAGCACGGTGTCCGGAAGCAGTTCCACCCCGGTGAGCGAGAGGAACTCCAGCGAATCACGCAGCGCGGCAACCTGGTCGGCGGTCCAGGTGCCCGGGTGCGCGACGGCGACCACGTCGGCGTCGGGCCGGGTGCGGTCGATCAGGTGCAGCAGCACCGTGGCCAGCAGGTCCTCCGCGCGCAGGACCGCGCCGTGGGCGGACACCACCCCGGCCGGGTCGCCGACGTGCTCGACGAAGCGATCGACGACATCGACCCCGTCGGGCGCGGTGTCGGGGTCCGGACGCGTCAGGGAGGACGACCCGTCGGGCAGCAGGTGGAGGACGGTGTCGGTCACGACGGGCACGCGCACCATCTCGCCGGTCTCGGCGGACAGCACCACGGCGGCCGCGGCACGGTCGGTGACGTGCAGGCCCAGGATGCGGTGCGGCACAGGCGTGGTCATGGGCGGTCGCGCTCCTCCTGCTGTCCGTAGCCCGCGGCACGCAACATCGACAGCAGTTGTGAGCGGGAGCCGGCGCCCAGGCGTCGCCGGATGCGGGCGACGTGGTGTTCGACGGTCTTCGCCGAAATGTACATGCGGGCGCCGATCTCCCGGTACGTCAGACCCAGCACCAGATGTTGCGCGACCTCCGCCTCCCGCCCGGTGAGTTCACCGGTCGACGACGCGGTGTCGGGGACGGCCGCGGCCGAGGTGATCTCCCGCGCGGTCTGCAGCAGTGCGGTGGCGGTGCGGGTGTCGTCGACGCGCAGGGCCGCGTCGCTGGCCAATCGCGCTGCTTCCCAGGCGTGGCCGAACCGTTCGAGGGAGCGGGTGCAGGCACGGACCTCGTCGGCGTCGGGCTCGCCCTGCAGGACGCGCAGCCAGCACCGACCGGCGGCGGCCACCGCGGCGGCATGGGGACTGTGGGCGGCCAGGGCGCCGAGGACGCGGGCGTGCGGCACCAGGTCGGCCGGGGCGCTCGCGAGGATGGCGGCCTGCACGCCGTACCAGTGCCACGCCGTCGCCCACAGCGGCGGCTCGCCGAGGGACGCGAGGAGCGACGACGTCGTCTCGACGGCATGACGGATACGGCCGGCATCACCCAGACGTGTTGCCGCGAGCCACAGTTCACCGATCGGCAGCACGGTGTAGAGATCGGGCTCGACCTCCACGAGCAGTCGGTGCGCGTCGGCGATCGTCGCGGCGAGCGCACCGGCGTCGCCGCGACGACGCGCGACCGCGGCGCGAAGTCCGCTCCACCACAGGCTGTCCCGTCGATCGAGGCCGTCGGGATCCGTCTCGCGGACGCGAGCCTCGGCGGCGTCCGTGTCGCCCAGCAGCATCGCCGCCCAGGCGCCGAGCAACCGGGCGCGGGGCGTGGCCGCCTCGCTCAGAACCTCGCGAGTCGTGCGGGGATCACCGAGATGCACGGCGAGCAGACCGGCCACCGACGCGGGGTGGTCCTCCGTCGACGGGCCGGTGAGCGCGCAGGCGCGCAGCACGGAACTCAGAGCGGCAGTGGGGGTCTCGGACACCGACACGAGCATCCCCTCGGCCACCAGTGTGTCCCGCGCCGTCGCGCTGGTGGGTAGTCCCGTCCCGGCCGCGGCGACGAAGGACGCCGCCGTGTCACGGTCCCCGACCGCGAGCAGGGAGACCACCGCATGGGCGACGTCGGAACCGACTCGGGCAGCGCCGAGCCAGCGATACACCGCGGCCGCGTGCGACGGTGCGCCGCGGTGCAGCGCCACCGTCGCGGCCACCCGTGCGGCCGAGCGGAGGTCGTCGTCACTGCTCGACGGGTCCGTGAGCACGACGTCGGCGTGCTGGGTCGCGGTGTCCAGGTCTCCGGCCGTCAGTGCGGCGCGGGCCCGCGGTACGGCGGCCCGCCGCGGGTCGGCGCCCGCGGCGACGGCGGCGTCCCACAGGGCGGCTGCTTCGTCCGTCGGTGCCGATGCTGCTGCGCGCGTAAGGAACTCGACGAGGGTGGGGAGTCGGACGCCGGCGTCGGCCAATGCGGCCGCGGTGTCCGGGGCGAGTACCCCCGCGTCGAGCAGGGAGGCGGTGACGCGGCGCAGCAGAAGGGTGCTGCCGTGCGGGCCGACCGTGTGGCGCAGGACCGACGGCGGGTCCGGCGGCGCGCCCACCCGCTCGATCGCGCGGACGGCGTCGGGAATCGGCAGCGCGGCGAGCTCCGCGACCAGATAGGGATCGGGGGTGACCCCCACCGACCGCAGCGCGAGCACGGTCAGCGCGGGGTGGTCCTGGACGTCGACGGTCGAGGTGCCGGCCGGGGCGTCGTCGAGGGTCACCGTCCGGTGAGTCCGCCGAGGAGTCCGCCCACGCCCTGCCCGACCCCGCCGACCACCGATCCGGCCGTGTCGCCCACGCCGCCCACCACGCCGCCGACACCCTCGGCGACGCCGCCGACACCGTTGGCGACGCCACCCACCACGTTCGGGGGTGTGAACTGGGGGAGCGACGGCGACTGGAACGTCGGCGCCGGGGGCGGGGTGTAGGCGGGCACGGTCGGCGCATTCACCGACGGCACCTGCAGGTTCGGAGCCGGTACACCCGGAATCTCGGCGGCGCCGGTCGGCGCGGTACCCGTCGTCCCCGGCGCGGTGCCGGTGGTGGGTGCCCCGGCCGCGGTGCTGCCGGGGATGCGAGCGCCCGTCGAGGGATCGATCGCCCCGGCGGTGGACCCGGTGGTGGCCGAGCCGCCCCCGGACGTCGTGCCGGCGCCGGCGGGGTCGGTCGCGGACGCCGGTTCGACGACGGCGCTGGTGGTGGGGGAGTCGGAGATCGGGTTGTCGACGACGCCGGTCGCCACCCCCACGGACAGCCCGCCCGCGGCCAGCACGGCGACGGCCGCGGCGACACCGACGACGACGCCCGCGCGTCGTCGTCCGGTGGCGGGCTTGGCGTGCGAGTGCGGGGTGACGGGCACCGGCGGGAGGGCGCGCTCGGGACGTCGCTCGACGGGGGCGATGAGGTCGGTCTCGGCGTCGTCGGTGGCCGCACCTGCGGTCGCGGCCGGGACCGCCGCCGCGAGCCGGGTCGCGGTGAGCGCGGCGCCCCACGCGGACGTCGCCGCGGGGTCCGAGCTCAGGGTCAGCGGCACGCGCAGCCGCGCGGACAGGGTCTCGGTCAGCAGCGGAATCGCACCGCCGCCGCCGGCGAGCACCACCCGCGCGACGGCGGCGGGTTCGACGCCGGCCGACCGCAGGGCGTCGTCGACGACGCGGACCACGTCGTCGACGCTCTCCCGCAGCAGTTCCTCGAGTTCGGAGCGCACCACCCGCACGTCGGCGGACACCCCGGGCAGCCGCACGGGCACCACGGTGTCGGTGTCGGCGGACAGGGCCTCCTTGGCGGCGGCGCAGTGATCGCGCAGCTCGGCCAGGGCGGTGACGGTGGCCGGGTCGGCGGGATCGAGGCCGTCGGTGTCGACCTGCGCGAGGACGTGGCCGAGCAGCGCGCCGTCGATCCAGGCGCCGCCGGTCTCGTCGGACCGGACGCTCCGGCCGATCAGGGCGGGCTCGTCCCCGGTGCGCACGACCGAGGCGGTGGTGCCGGTCTGTCCCTGATCGACGACGGCGACGACGCCGTCGGACACGGCGTCGGGGGTCTGCTGCAGCCAGGCGACGGTGCACAGGGCCTCGGGGGCGAACTCGGCGTCGATGCCGCGCTCGGCCGCGGCCGCGCGCAGCCGCTCGACGGTGTACGACGACCATTCGGTGGGATGCGCGACGACGACGTGTGCGTGCGTGCCGGCCTCCTCGACCAGGCACGCGAGGGTGCGGGCGACCAGCTCGTCGCCGGAGAAGGTGCGTCCGTCGTCGGTCACGAGGTCGACGGGGTCACCGACGCGTCCGGCGAAGCCGCGCACGACGGAGCCGGACCGGGCCGCGGCGTCGGCGAATCGGGTGTCGCCGGACGGGGCGATCTCGAGGGCGGTGGGACGCGCGACGACCCGCGCGTCGTGCAGATCGGCCGATGTCGCCGAGACGGCGATCGCCGTGGCCGTACCGACCTTCGTGCCCAACCCTGACGCCATGTCGCCGACTCCCGTTCGCAGTGTCACCCGTCCGCCCGGGACGTCGTCCGCCTGCGGTGGTTCGTTACACATCACAGCACGTACCGCGCGGTAACGGGGACCGATCCCCTATACCCCCTAATGCCCCCGATCAGAACCCCGATCGGCCCCGGGATGACAGAAGGGGGCTCGGCCCCGTTGGGACGGATCACGAAACTTCCTAACGTCGACGACAACGCGCCGAGACCCTCGGCCGGCACGAGCCCCTCGACGATCGGACACCCACGATGGCCACCAATGCCGTTCTCGACTTCATCCTCAACCTGCTTCGCGACGACAAGGCCGCCGCCGCCTACTGCGCCGATCCGCAGCGCGCGCTGAACGCCGCCGGTCTGCCCGAGGTGTGCCCCGCCGACATCGTGGCCGTGGCGCCGATGGTGTCCGAGTCGGGCCTGTTCGACGGCGGCTCGCGGCTGGCGTCGATCGTGAACGCCGGCAACGTGACCAACACGATCACGAACACGAACACGGGCGGCGACATCACCAACACCTTCGCCCCCACGCTCGTCGGCGGCTCGCTGGCCGCAGGGACGATCGGCGCCATCAGCAACGTCGGCAACAACAACACCTTCGGGAACTTCGACCTCGGTGGGCTGAACTTCGGGAACGTCGACTTCGGCAACGCCGACTTCGGATTCCTCGATTTCGGCGGGCTCGACTTCGGGGCGATCGACCTCGGTGGGCTCAACATCTTCGACAGCGCGTTCGACTTCGGCAACCTCGATTTCGGTGCCATCGATTTCGGCGCCCTCGACCTCGGTGCCATCGACTTCGGCGCATTCGACCTCGGGTCGCTGAGCCTGGGTGACCTGACCCTGGGCGATCTGGACCTCGCCGGCCAGTTCACCACCATCCTCGCCCTTGTCATCGGCAACGGACTGTCCCTCGGCGGCGAGCTCGCCGCCCAGTTCGGCGCTGCACTCGGTGCGGCCCTCGACGGACTGCTCGCCCTGGGCGGACTGCTCGACCTCGACGTCCTCGCCGAACTCGGCGCCACGCTGGCCGGTGCGCTCACCGCCGCACTGGGCCTCGGCGCCGGAGCCGGCGCGCAGCTCACCGCCGCACTGGACGCCGTGCTCGGCACGATCACCGACCTCGACCTCGGCGGCGCCCTCGATCTGTCCGGCGCGCTCGGCGGTGCCCTCGAGCTGGGCGGCGCCCTGAGCGCCAACCTCGGCGCTGCCCTCGGCGGCGTCCTCGGTACCGCCGTCACCGCGGGTGGAGCGCTCGGCGCCGAACTCGCTGCCGCCCTCACCGGTGGACTCGGCCTGGCCGGCGGCCTCGGCGTGATCCTCGGCGGTGCCCTCGGTGCCGGCGCCGACCTGACCGGGTCGCTGACCGCCGGACTCGGTGCGGCCGTCGACGCCGCCGGTGATCTCGGCGCCACCCTGACCGGCATGCTCGACGCCGACGTCATCGCGGCGCTCGCCGGCTCGCTCACCACCGCACTCTCCGGCGCGCTGGAGACCGCCCTCACCCTCGGCGGCGACATCGCCGGCGAGTTCGGTGCCGGCCTCGGCCTGCTACTCGGCGGCGTCGTCGACGCGGCCGGCGGACTCGATCTCGACGCTCTCCTCGGTGTCGGCGGCAGCCTCGGCGCCGCGCTCACCGGTGCCCTCGGCCTCGGCGGCGGCCTCGCCGCGCAGCTCGGCGCGGCCCTCGACGGTGCGCTGGGACTGGCCGGCGGTCTGGACCTCGCGGGCGACCTCGGTGCCGGCCTCAGCGCTGCCCTCGCCGGCGCGCTGACCGCCGGCGGCGCCGTCGTTGGCGACCTGGGTGCAGCCTTCGGCGCCGTGCTCGGCGGTGTGCTCGGCGGCGACCTGACCGGTGACCTCGGTGCGCAGCTCGCCGGCCTCCTCGGCGGCGGCCTCGACCTCGACGCCGCTCTCGCCGCGGTGCTGGGCCTCGGCGGCGGGCTGGGCGGTGTGCTCGACCTCGGCGGTGCCCTCGACCTCGGCGGTGCCCTGGACCTGGACGGCGCCCTGGCCGCCGCGCTCGGCGCGGGCGGACTGCTCACCGGTGACCTTCAGGCGCTGCTCGGCGGCGACCTCGCGGCCCAGCTGGCGGCGGGCCTGGCCACCGGCCTGGCGCTCGGCGGCGAGGCCGCCGGTCAGCTCGGACTGGCACTCGGCGGCGTGCTCAGCGGGGTCACCGACCTGGCGGCCGGTGCCGACCTCGGTGCGGCCCTCGCCGCGGCGCTCGGTCTGACGGGCGCGGGCGCGGCCACGCTGGCCGGTGCGCTCGACGCCGCGCTGGGCCTGGGCGGCGGACTGGACCTGACCGGTGACCTCGGCGCCACCGTCGGCGGGGCCCTGAGCGGTGTGCTGGCGGCGGGTGGCGACATCGCCGCCACCATCGGCGGCACCCTGGGCGGCGCGCTCGGCGGCGCCCTCGCGGCCGACCTGCAGGCACAGCTGGTGGGCCTGCTGGCCGGTGGCCTGGACCTGGAGGGTGCCCTGGGCGCGGTGCTCGGCGCCGCCGCTGGCCTCGACCTCGGTGCGGATCTGACCGGCGCTCTCGCCGGAGTCATCGGCACCGGACTGGACCTGGACGGGCTGCTCGCCGGCGATCTCGCGGCCCAGCTCTCCGCCGGTCTGGCCGCAGCGCTCGGCGTCGGCGGCGAACTGGCCGGCACCGTCGGTGCCGCGCTCGGCGGCTCGCTGGCCGGCGTGACGGACCTGGCCGCGGGTGCGGATCTGGGTGCGGCTCTGGCCGCGGCACTGGGTCTGACCGGTGCGGGCGCGGCCACGCTGGCCGGTGCGCTCGACGCCGCACTCGGCCTGGGCGGCGGACTGGACCTGACGGGTGACCTGGCCGCCACCCTGAGCGGCGTGCTGGCAGCGGGTGGCGACGTCGCCGCCACCATCGGCGGCACCCTGGGCGGCGCGCTCGGCGGCGCCCTGACCGCCGACCTGCAGGCCCAGCTCTCGGCGCTGCTGGCCGGCGGACTGGACCTCGACGCCGCCCTGGGCACGGTGCTCGGTGCGGCCCCCGAGCTCGACCTCGGTGCGGACCTGACCGGCGCGCTGACCGGCGCCATCGGCACCGGCCTCGGACTGATCGGCGGCGTCGCCCTCCCCGACACCGGCCTCGACATCACCGGCGGACTCGCCGGTGCCCTCGGCGCCGGCGGTGCCGCGGCAGCCGGACTGGGCGGCACCCTGGGCGCCGTCCTCGGCGGCACGGTCCTCGGCGACCTGGACACCGACGCCCTGCTCGCCGGTGACCTGAGCGGTGCCGTGGCCGGTGCCCTCGGCGGCGCGCTGGACGCCGACGCCGCCTTGGTGGGCGACCTCACCACGGCCCTCACCGGGGCACTCGACGTCGCGGGCGTCGTCGACGCCGCCGGCGGTGTGACCGGCGACCTGTCCGCAGCACTCGGCGCGGCCTTCGGCGTCGGCGGGTCCGTCGGCACCGAACTGGGCGGCGCGCTCGGCGCGGTCCTCGGCGCGTCGGGCGCCGTCGACGTGGCCGGCACGCTCGGTGCCGCGCTGGGCGCCGGCGGTGAGCTCACCGGTGCTCTCGACGCGGCCCTGAACGGCGCGCTCGCCGCCGGTGGCGCGATCGACACCGACGGTCTGCTCGACGTCACCGCCACCATCGACAGCAACCTCGGCACGGTCCTCGGCGGCGGCATCGTCGCCGGTGGCGAGATCGCCGGCGGACTCGGTGCGGGCGTCGTCGACGCCGCCGACACCCTGGCCGGAGCCGGACTGGACGCGGCCACCGGTGCCACGGCCGGCATCGGTGGAGCCCTCGCCTCCGACGGCGCCCTCGGCGCCGGCCTGGGTCTGGGGACGGGCCTCGGTCTGGACACCGGCCTCGTCGGCGACCTCGCCGGCACGGTCGACACGACGGGCGCCCTGGGCGGCGTCGTCGACACCGCCGGTGACCTCGGTGGGGCGGCGGATGTCGCCGGCACCGTCGGTGGCGCGGTCGGCGGTGTGCTCGGCGGCGGCGCCGCGGTCGGCGGTGCACTCGGCGGCGCGGTGGACGCCGGCGGTGCGCTCGGTGGCGCGGTGGACGCGGGTGGCGCCGTCGGCACCACCGCCGACACCACCGGCGATCTCACCGGCGGGGTGGCGGACACCTGGCAGGACGTGAACGCGGACGACGCCTTCGGCGGCGTCGGTGCGGTCGCCGACACGGCCGGTGACGTCACCGGCGGCCTGACCGGTGGTCTCACCGGTGCGCTGGGCGGCGGACTGGGCGGTGCTCTCGGCGGTGGCGTCGACGCCGGCCAGGAGGCCGTGATCGACACCGCGGCCGATCAGGCCGACGACACCCAGTAGGACCGGCCCCATCCCGGTACGGCCCGGAACACGACGACCCCGCACGCGCTCCCCGCGTGCGGGGTCGTCGCTTACGGTAGGAACAGTGGTGAGACCTCACAGTCTCGTCGCGTCCGCAGCCCACTCACGCTCGAACGGAACGGTGTCCTCGATGCACGATGCGCGCGACCGCGCGGCGCACACTGCGCCCGACCGGGCGGTGCAGAAAGCGCCCGCCGCAGCCCCGGCCCGCGCCGACGCCCCGACGACGCTCGCTGACCTGCTCACCCGCACCGGCGACGTCGCGGCGAAGGCCGGACGACGCGACCTGGTCGACCGGGTGGCGGCCGCGCGGGAACGGGTGCTCGACCCGCGCCTGCGCATCGTGGTGGTCGGACCGCTCAAGCAGGGCAAGAGCCAGTTCGTCAATTCGCTTCTCGGCCTCGACGTCTGCTCGGTGGGTGACGACGAGACGACGGCCGTTCCCACGATGGTCGCCCACGGCGACGAGCAGCGTGCCGAGCTGGTGGTCTCCCAGCCGGGGGGAGATCCGGCGCGTATCGCCATCCCGTTCGAGGACATCCACGCGGTCACCCCGGCCGACCCGCGGGCGGACGGACGCGACGTCCTGCGCCTCGAGATCACCGTGTCCTCGCCTCTCCTGGCCGACGGGTTGGTCGTCGTGGACACGCCCGGCGTCGGTGGGCACGGCAACCCGCACGCGAGCGCCACGCTCGGCCTGGTGTCGTCCGCGGATGCCGTTCTGGTGCTGTCGGATTCGTCGCAGGAGTTCACCGAGCCCGAGGTGGCGTTCCTCCGCCGCGCGGTGGACCTGTGCCCGGCCGTGGCCTGCCTGATCACCAAGACGGATCTGTACCCGCACTGGCGGCGCATCGTCGACGTCGACCGCGAGCACCTGGTGCGCGAGGGCGTGGACGTTCCCCTGCTGCCGATCTCGTCGTTGCTGCGGTCCCACGCGCTGCGGCTGCAGGACCGGTCACTGGACGAGGAGTCGGGCTTTCCCGCGCTGTACGAGTTCCTGCGGGGCGTCGTCCGCCGGGCGTCCGTCACCACCCGCAAGGCGGTGGCGCAGGACGTCGGCTCCGTCGCCGAGCACGTCGCCCTCGCGCTGGGCAGCGAACTGGCGGCCCTGAAGGATCCGGAGTCGGCCGCCGCGGCCGTCGGTGGGTTGCAGCGCGCCCGGGAGTCCGCCGACGAGATGCGACGCCGCAGCAGCCGGTGGCAGCAGACGCTGGCCGACGGCATCGCCGACCTCGCCTCCGACATCGACCACGATTTGCGAGACCGACTGCGCCACATCACCCGCGAGGCGGAGAGCGCCGTCGACGAGGGGGACCCCGGCAAGGACTGGACCCGCATCGGCGAGTGGCTCGAGGAGCAGATCGCCGACGCCGTCGGCGACAACTTCGTGTGGGCGCACGAGCGCTCGATCTTCCTCGCCGAGACCGTCGCCCGGCACTTCGCCGAGTCCGGCGAGGGGCGTCTGCCGTCCGGCGACATCGCCGCGCTCGCCGAACTCGACGGCATCATGGATCCGGTGACGTCGCTGTCGGACCTCGAATCCGGCCGCATGGGCATCACGTCCAAGGTGCTGGTCGGCATGCGCGGGTCCTACGGCGGCGTCCTCATGTTCGGCCTGGTGTCGACCATGATGGGCTTCGCGCTGCTCAACCCGGTGTCGCTCGGGGCGGGAGTCCTGTTGGGCAGCAAGGCCTACAAGGACGACAAGGAACAGCGCGTGCTCAAGCGCCGCGCCGACGCGAAGCAGGCCATCCGCAAGTTCACCGACGACGTCGCCTTCCAGGTGGGCAAGGAATCCCGCGACCGGCTCCGGGCCGTCCAGCGCGTGCTGCGCGACCACTTCACCGAGGTCGCCGAGCAGACGCTGCGGTCCGTCGACGACTCGCTGAAGGCGGCGCAGGAGGCCGCGACCCTGCAGAGCGGCCAACGGGCCTCGCGCACAGCCGAACTCGAACGGGCGCTGGCGGACGTCGCCGCGCTGCGCCGGATCGCCCGCTCCCTCGACCCCGAGACCGCGGCCGTCGAGGCAGCGGACGGCACCCGGGGGTTGCCCGCGTGAGTACGACGATCGATCGGGCTCGCTCCCTCGTCGCGGCGGCCCGCGCGGAGTACGCCGGGGTGCCCGCGGCGCGAGCGCTGGTGCAGGAGTGCGGCGAACGGCTCGACGAGCCGCTGCGCATCGCCCTCGCCGGTTCCCTCAAGGCCGGCAAGTCGACCCTCCTCAACGCCCTCGTCGGCCAGGACATCGCGCCGACCGACGCGACCGAGTGCACTCGCGTCGTCACCTGGTACCGCCGCGGACTCGCACCGTCGGTCACCGCGCGGTACGACGGGGACAAGGCCGTCGACATCCCCGTGGTCCGCCGACACGGCCGGCTCAGCTTCGACTTCGGCGAACTCACCGCCGACCGCGTCGACCGGTTGGACGTCGAATGGCCCGCACGGGCGTTGGCGCGCAACACGATCGTGGACACGCCCGGTACGTCGTCGCTCTCCCGCGACGTCTCCGAGCGCACGCTCGCGATGCTCACGCCGGACGACGGCGGATCCGGCGCCGACGCCGTCGTCTACCTGCTGC
This sequence comes from Rhodococcoides corynebacterioides, assembly GCF_019834675.1. GTDB lineage: Bacteria > Actinomycetota > Actinomycetes > Mycobacteriales > Mycobacteriaceae > Rhodococcoides > Rhodococcoides corynebacterioides_A. The sequence continues at coordinate 11,346 of NZ_JABUBU010000001.1, forward strand.
GCACCCTCAGCGCCGCCGACACGTCGTTCCTCACCCGCATCGGCGACGCCGTGGGCGGTGACTCGGGTCCGCTCGGCGTGATCGGCGTCGTGTCCCGCGCCGACGAGATCGGCGCGGGCCGCATGGACGCGCTGCTGTCGGCCAAGGAGGTCGCGTCGCGCTTCGCCGGCGAACTGGAGAAGACGGGGCTGTGCCAGGCCGTCGTCCCGGTGGCCGGGCTGCTCGCCCTGGGCGCACGGACGTTGCGCCAGAGCGAGTTCGCCGCCCTGGTCGCACTCGCCGACGCGCCGCCCGCGGATCTGTCCCTCGCCATGCTCTCCGCCGATCGATTCGTCCGACCGGACATGCCGCTGCCCGTCGACGCCGAGACCCGCGCGGGTCTGGCGGATCGGTTCGGCCTCTTCGGCATTCGGTTGGCCGTCACGTTGATTCGTCTGGGCACGCGCGACTCACCCGCGCTGGCGCGCGAGCTCGTCGAACGCAGCGGGCTCGACGAGCTGCGGCAGGTGCTCGACGCGCAGTTCGGCGACCGCGCCGATCAGCTCAAGGCGCACTCCGCCCTCGTCGCCCTCGACCGTGTCCTCCAGGACCACCCCGGACCCGGCGCGGGACAGATCGCCGACGAGGTCCGCCGGACCCTCGCCGACGCGCACGGGTTCCGCGAACTGCGCCTCATCGGGCGGATGCGGGCGCGGAACGTCGCTCTGCCCGACGAGCAACGCGACGAGCTCTCGCGCATCGTCGGCGTCCACGGCATGGACCGGGCCACCCGTCTGGGCTGCGATCCGGACACCGCCGACGCTTACCTGCGCGAGCAGGCGTTGGCCGCGGTGCGGACCTGGCGCGCCCGCGCCGGTCACCCGTTGATGGACCGCTTCACCGCGTCGGCGTGCGAGGTCGCCGCGCGCAGTGCCGAGGGGATCCTGGCGGACCTGTCGCGCTGATCGGCTGCCGCGCGCACGCCGCATCACCGGTGCGCTGCGCGCAGCCCGCATCACCGGTGCGCTGCGCGCAGCCACCGCCCGACGGCGGGCACGCACGCGCACACCGTGCCGACCACGAGCAAGCCCGCCCCGATCACCGGCGCGTACACCCACGGCCCGGCCACCGCGTCGTCCGTCGCGATCAGGAACGCCGCGCTGCCGGCGACGGCGAGGACGGACGTCGTCACCAGGATGCCGCGGGAGGAGGGTCGCCGGCCGCGCAATTGCAGCGCGCCGAGCAGACCCAGCAGCACCACCACGGCGGCCACCGCGCCGGCGACGGCGAGCGTGACGGTCACGGTGTCCGCGGCGTCGGCGGCGCTGGTCTCGGGGGCGTCGGTGAGGACGACGGCGGTGAGGCGCTCGCGGACGCCCGACAGATCCGCCGCGACGGCGACCGCGCCGACGATCACGGCGAGCACCCCGGCCACCGCGGCGACGACGGCCGGGACGACGGCGCGCGGCGGGGTGTCGGGCACGGGCTCACGCAGCGGGTCGACGCGCACGCGCGGACGCGGCGGAGGGCGACGGTCGGGATCGACACCGTCGGGGGACATGGGAACGAGACTATCGGGTCCGTCCGTTGCTGGATGCACCCCAACCGAGCCCGGGCGCGCGCCGTGACTCCACACCGAAATCGGCGACTGCCGCGGTCGGACGCGCGGGATGTGCGCTCGGTCACGTAGTTTCCTGACTGCAACAGGAATCGGGGCGCACCGTCGCCCCCGGGGTCGATGGGAAGTGAACACGTGCGCGTGTCGAGAATTGCTGGGGTGGGACTGGCCCTGTGCCTTGCCATCGTCGGATTGGGGGTGCCGACGGCCGTCGCGGAGCCGCCTGGGCCCGCCGCGGGGTTCTACACCCCGCCGAATCCGCTGCCCGCGGGCAGCGACGGTGATCTGATCCGTACGGGGCAGTCGAACCTCGCCCTCTCCCTCCCGCTGCCCAACGGGCCGATTCCGGGCACGGCCACCCGCGTCATGTACCGCAGCCAGGACGCCAACGATCAGCCCAACGCGGTCACCGGCACCTACATCGACCCGTCGGCACCGTGGACCGGACCGGGCCCACGGCCGCTGGTGGTCATCGCCCCCGGTACACACGGCCAGGGCGACCAGTGCGCGCCGTCGCACCAGCTCAACAACGTCCTGACCTACCAGCCCATCCTGGGCTTGATGGTCGAGTACGAGTTGGTCTCCACCTACGCCCTGCTCTCCAAGGGCTACGGCGTCATGATCACCGACTACGACGGTCTGGGCACGCCCGGCGCGCACACCTACGTCAACCGTGCCGCCGAGGCGCACGCGGTGCTCGATGCGGCCCGCGCGGCGCTGAAGCTGCCGGGTGTGAAGGTGAACCAGGATTCGCCCGTCGGGCTTTGGGGCTACTCGCAGGGCGGCGGCGCCGTCGCGGCGGCCACCGAACTGGCACCGGAGTACGCACCGGACCTGAACCTGGCCGGCACCTACGCCGGTGCGCCGGTGGCCGATCTGGCCGCCACGCTGTCGCAGGTCGACGGCACGTTCCTCACCGGTGTCATCGCGTACACGGTCAACGGACTGCGCCGCACCAATCCGGAGCTCATCCCGATCATCGACGCCTCCACCAACGCCAACGGCAAGGCCGTGCTGGCGGCGGCGGAGAACCAGTGCATCGTCGAGTCGGCGCTGACCATCGGCTTCCACCGCACCAACGAGTGGATCGCCAACGGCCAGTCCCTCTCGGACTACCTGAAGAACATCCCCGAGGCGCAGACGGTGTTGGCGGAGAACCGCGTCGGCAACCGCACGCCGAACTCGCCGGTGTACGTCGACACCAGCACCGGCGACGACATCGTGCCCTACGGCCAGGCCGAGCAGCTCGCCCGTGAGTGGTGCGGCCGCGGCGCGAACGTCACGCTGAACACCCAGCGTCTGCCGTTCATCCTGCCGGGCCTCGCCCTGAGCCACGTGCTGCCGGACTTCATCGGCCTCACCGGCGGACTGAACTGGATCGACGCCCGGTTCCGCGGCGTGCCCACGGGGGGCACCTGCGCCTGACGTCACCCGCTCCGACGACGCGCCTCGATCACAGCCGATCGAGGCGCGTCGTCGCGTTGCGGACGCGGGCGTCGGCAGCGTCCCGCGCCGCGGTCGCCTCGTCGACGTCGTGGTCCCGCGCGGCAGCGTCGTCCTCGGCCTGCGCGAGAGCGGCGCGGAGCCGCTCGACCTCCGCCCGGGCGTCGTCGCGTCGGCCGGTGGCGTCGGCCAGCGTGGACTCGGCGTCGTTCAACGCGGCGCGGGCGTCGTTCAGCTCCGCCTCCGCGTGACGACGGGACTCCTTCCGTTCCTTCTCGGCGGCCTCGTCCCGGGCTGCTTTGTCCCCGGCGGCGTCTTCCCGGGCGCCCTTCTCCTCGTCCGCCGCGTCGTCGTCGGGGACGTCCGGTGCGTCGGGAACGGCGACCAAACCCAGCGGACCGAATCCGCTGTACTCCACCGCGCCGAGCAGGCGACCGGCGCGCACGTCGTCGGCCACGGCCGGGTCCGCGAGCGCCGCGCCGAGCGACGACGCCACCTCGCGTGTGACGTCGTCACCCACCTCGTGGCCACGGTCGGCGGCGATCTCGCCGGCCCGGGCGGCCAGGGCGCGAACGGCGCGCTGGCGTTGCTTGGTGAGGGTGCGCAAGGTCGCGCCCGACAGGTGTTGTTGCGCTTCTCGAAGCGCCTCGCCGAGGTCGAACAGATCGCCGACCTCGTCCTCCGCGTCGCGCACCAGGACGTTGAGCACCCAGCCGACCGTCGTCGGCTTGCGCAGCGCGCCGATCTCCTTGGCCAGGGCCTTGTCCCCGTCGGCCCTGGCCTGCTTCTGCCGTTCGGTGCGGACCCGGACGAAGTCCGCGGGGTCCAGCCCGTAGAGCTCGTCGGCGACGTCGTCGAGGGTCATGGGTTCAGTGTCGCGCGGATTCGCCGCCGCGCGGAACGGACTCGGAATCGTGAAGTCCCGGCCCCGGAATGCGGGGCCGGAAGTACACGATTCACGACAGCGAGTGGCGCACCAGCGCGGCGGCCAGGACCGCGCGCTCGCCGCCTCGCGCCCGGTCGCCGAGTTCCGCCGGGTCCGTGGGCAGTCCCAGGTCCGTCGCCGCGGCCAATGCCTTGTCGTCGAAGTACGGGCCGACCCACGGCCAGACGTCCTGCACCTCGCGCAGGAAGATGGTCGCGCCCGTCGGTCCGATGCCGTCGAACTCCTGCAGCAGCCGGGACGCCGCCTCGACGTCCCCGTCCGCGCGCTCCGCCAACCGGCGCAGGTCGCCGTGGTAGTCGCTGCGCACCTTCTCGGCGGTCTCGCCGAGGCGGGTGGCCGTCGACTCGTCGTACCGCGTGTAGCGGCCGCGGCCGAGCGCGTCGACCCGGTCCTGCCACGACGACGCGGCCATCTTCTCCGGCGTGCGGTACCCGGCGGAGAACAGCTCCCGGGCCGCGGCGACGGCGATGTCCGCGGAGATGCGCGCGCTGAGCAGCTGGGTCAGCACCAGGAGCTCGAACAGCGGCGAGGGTGTGTCCTTCAGCGAGATGCCGGCCTCGTCGGCGTAGGTGCGGCCGTGCTCGTCCAGGAGGGTGTCCAGGGTGGTCATGTACTTCGGCTACCCGGTTCAGGCGATGCGAACGCCCCGCGGGAGCCGGCCGGCGGGAACCCGGAGCCGACGCGCGGCGGCCGCGAGCCCCAGTGCCCCGAAGACGGCGTTCATGGCGAGCCCGATGTACCAGCTGTCGCCGACCGAGGCGGTCTCGTGGGCGCGCTGCTCGGCGTACGGGGAGGCGAGGCGGCTCGGGTCGGTGGAGTACCGCGCGCCAGTGGACTCGTCCGCGCACGTGGAATCGGTGATCCACGGGCCGGTCCGCGCGTCCGACAGCGCGTCGGCTGCCGAGGACGCGAGGGTGGGCGGGCGCGTGTCGCGGTACGACCAGGCGTTCGGATTGTCGTGCGCGGCCACCACGTCGGGGATCAGGAGGAACGGGTGGGGTGCGAGCAGCCACCAGATGCGTTCGGTGTGGGCGAAGGACTGGGTGACCTCGACGTCTCGGCACGTCGGGAGCGCGTCGGCCGGCGCGGCGGGGTCGTAGACGTACTCCGCGCGGACGACGCGGTGGTCCTGCGAGACGGGCTGCAGCAGCAGGCCGAAGACGGCGGGCAGGCCCAGCAGGACCGTGAACACCGCGGCCTGCGTCAGGACTGCCGAGCCCGCGGGACGCGCGGTCAGCGCCGAGAAGCCCAGCCCCACACCGCACCAGCACAGGAACACCAGACACAGCACCACGACACCGAGCAGTCCGGGGCCGACGCCGTAGGGGGCGGACACGATGCCCCACACCAGATACGGTGACGCCACCGCGACGAGGGCCAGGCAGGACGCCCAGCCACCGAGCAGCTTGCCGACGGCGATCTGCCACGCGCTCACCGGCGTTGCCTGGACGACCGCGAGGACCGCGTCCTTGCGGTCCCCGTTGATCGACGTGGCCGTCAGGGTCGGGGCGAGCACCAGTCCGACGAACACCACGATCGCCCCGACGATGACGTAGAGGTTCTGAGCCCAGTCGGCGTAGGCGAGCGACCCGGCGCCCACCATCACGTACAGCGAGCCGAGGACCACCAGCGACACGACGGCGAAAGCCGCTGCAGCACTGACCTTCCACCGCGTGGTGCGCAATCGCTGCCGCAGATCGAGCTGCACCAGCACGAGGACGCCGGACCACCACCGCGCAGCCCGCTCCCGTCGCGCGCTCACGTACGGTCCGCCTCGAGGGCGAGGTACTCGTCTTCCAGTTCCGTGTCCACCCTGGTGAATTCGGCGATGCGGCGCCCGGCGCTCACCTGCTCGGCGAGGTGAGCGGCGGCGGATTCCTCGTCGGGGAAGTCGCGCACGTCGGCGCCCGACTCGGGACTCCCTACCTCGCGAATCCGCCACCGATGCCCGGCGCGCTGATCCCGCTCGTGGGTGCGCCCGGCGGTCACGAACACCACGTCGTCGACGGAGGCGGACAGCTCGGACAGCACGTGCGAGGAGACCAGCACCGCGCAGCCGTCGTCGGCGAGGGAGCGGAGGGTGTCCCGCAGGTCGACCCGTGAGCGGGGATCCATGCCGGAGGCGGGCTCGTCGAGCAGGAGTACCCGCGGCCGGTGGACGAGTGCGCGCGCGAAACCGAGGCGCTGTTTCTGCCCGCGCGAGAGTTCGTGGGCGGAGCGGAAGGCGAAGTCCTCGAGGTGGACGGTGCGCAGCAGGTCGGCGGCGCGGTCCCGGGCGGCCGACCGCGACAGGCCGTGCAGTCGGCCGAACGTCTCCAGGATCTCGAGGGCGGTGAGGCTGTCCCAGGTGCCGAACACGTCCGGCATCCACCCGACGCTCGACCGCAACCGGGTGGAGTCGGCGGGCTCGTCGTCGAGGGTGAGGGTGCCGGAATCGGGCGCCAGCAGGCCGGCGAGCAGGAGCAGCAGAGTGGTCTTGCCGGCGCCGTTGGGTCCGACGAGGCCGGTGATGCGGCCGGGTCGGAGTGTGACGTCGGCGTGCGTGACGGCCGGGTGCCGACCGAAGGACCGCGTCAGGGCGCGGGCGGTCAGGGACATGGGGCGGACCCTAACCGCTCGAGGTGGCGGACGGGCGTGCCCGGCTGCACACAGGTCGGCCGGATCGCCGGGATCCCGTCGATACGGCCGGGTTGTGTGCCACCACGCAGGGTCCGGAACCCCGCGACGGGGGTACGGGAACAAAGTCCACCCGGCGCCCGTTGAGCCGTACGACTGCCATTGAGCGTGGTCCACTCAAGGAGAACTTGACGGGTACGGAATCCGACAGGCAAACTTGAGCGCAGTTCGCTCAGGCAGGCAGCTTGTCGAATCACCCGAGCATCTATCAGGAGGTTTCTCACATGGCTCGTGCGGTCGGAATCGACCTCGGGACCACCAACTCGGTCGTGTCCGTCCTGGAGGGCGGCGAACCGGTCGTGGTGGCCAACTCCGAGGGTGCACGTACCACCCCGTCCATCGTCGCCTTCGCCAAGAACGGCGAGGTGCTGGTCGGCCAGTCCGCGAAGAACCAGGCCGTCACCAACGTCGACCGCACCATCCGGTCGGTCAAGCGCCACATCGGCACCGACTGGACCGTCGCCATCGACGACAAGAAGTACACCTCGCAGGAGATCTCGGCGCGCACGCTGATGAAGCTGAAGCGCGACGCGGAGGCCTACCTGGGCGAGGACATCACCGACGCCGTCATCACCGTCCCCGCGTACTTCGAGGACGCCCAGCGTCAGGCCACCAAGGAAGCCGGTCAGATCGCCGGCCTCAACGTCCTGCGCATCGTCAACGAGCCCACCGCCGCCGCACTGGCGTACGGCCTGGACAAGGGCGAGAAGGAACAGACCATCCTGGTGTTCGACCTCGGCGGCGGCACGTTCGACGTGTCCCTCCTCGAGATCGGCGACGGAGTGGTCGAGGTCCGCGCGACCTCCGGTGACAACCACCTCGGTGGTGACGACTGGGATCAGCGCATCGTCGACTGGCTCGTGGAGAAGTTCAAGAGCCAGAACGGCATCGACCTGACCAAGGACAAGATGGCGCTGCAGCGTCTGCGCGAGGCCGCGGAGAAGGCGAAGATCGAGCTGTCGTCCAGCCAGAGCACCTCGATCAACCTGCCGTACATCACCGTCGACGCGGACAAGAACCCGCTGTTCCTCGACGAGCAGCTGTCCCGCTCGGAGTTCCAGCGCATCACCTCCGACCTGCTCGACCGCACCCGCGCGCCGTTCCAGGCCGTGGTCAAGGACTCGGGCATCGCGGTCAAGGACATCGACCACGTCGTGCTCGTCGGTGGTTCCACCCGCATGCCGGCCGTGTCCGAGCTGGTCAAGGAGCTCTCGGGCGGCCGCGAGCCGAACAAGGGCGTGAACCCGGACGAGGTCGTCGCCGTCGGCGCCGCCCTGCAGGCCGGTGTGCTCAAGGGTGAGGTCAAGGACGTCCTGCTGCTCGACGTCACCCCGCTGTCCCTCGGCATCGAGACCAAGGGCGGCGTGATGACCAAGCTCATCGAGCGCAACACCACCATTCCGACCAAGCGCTCGGAGACCTTCACCACGGCGGACGACAACCAGCCGTCGGTGCAGATCCAGGTGTTCCAGGGTGAGCGCGAGATCGCCTCGCACAACAAGCTCCTCGGCTCGTTCGAGCTGACGGAGCTGCCCCCGGCCCCGCGTGGCGTGCCGCAGATCGAGGTCACCTTCGACATCGACGCCAACGGCATCGTCCACGTGACCGCCAAGGACAAGGGCACCGGCAAGGAGAACACGATCAAGATCCAGGAGGGCTCCGGCCTCTCCAAGGAGGAGATCGATCGGATGGTGAAGGACGCCGAGGCGCACGCCGAGGAGGACCGGACCCGTCGCGAGGAGGCCGAGACCCGCAACCAGGCCGAGTCGCTCGTCTACCAGACGGAGAAGTTCGTCAAGGACAACGAGGACAAGGTTCCGGCGGAGACCAAGGAGAAGGTCGAGGCGGCCATCACCGAGGCGCGCACGGCTCTGTCCGGCACCGACCTCGCGGCCATCAAGGCCGCCGTGGAGAAGCTGAGCACCGAGTCGCAGGCTCTGGGTCAGGCGCTCTACGAGTCCGCCGCGGCGGACGGTGCGGCAGGTGCGGAGGGTGCTCCGACCGACGGTCGTGAGGACGTCGTCGACGCCGAGGTCGTCGACGAGCCGAACGACGCCGACAAGAAGTGAGTGGAGAGAAGATGGGTGCGGACGACACCGACCAGGTGAACGACCCCGCCGTCGATCCCGCCGCCGAGGAGACCTTCGCGGGTCCCTCGGCGGGGGAGCCCTCCGCGGCGGACGAGGGTGCCGCCGACACTGCTGCCGACGCCCCGGCTGCCGAGCAGGAACCGGAGAAGGACGAGCTCGCCGAGCGCACTGCGGATCTGCAGCGGCTGTCGGCCGAGTTCGCCAACTACCGGCGTCGGGTCGCCCGGGACAAGCAGACCGACATCGAGAACGCCAAGGCGTCCGTGTTGTCGGAACTGTTGCCGGTGCTCGACGATCTCGATCGCGCACGTCAGCACGGTGACCTCGAGTCGGGACCGCTGAAGTCGGTGGCGGACAAGCTCGAAGGCGTGTTCACGGCTCAGGGCGTCTCGTCCTTCGGCGCCGAGGGCGACGCGTTCGATCCCGCGGTCCACGAGGCCGTTCAGCACGAGGGCGACGGCAGCAACCCGGTGATCGGCAGCGTGTTCCGCAAGGGATACACGGCCGGGGAGCGAGTGCTGCGGACGGCCATGGTGGCCGTCGTGGACGGCCCGACCGGCACCGAATCGGCCACCGACGGCCCGGATTCGGCCTAGGTTCACGACGAGCCGCATGATCGACACGAGAGGAGGAGACGACCGGTGAGCCAGCGGGAGTGGATCGAGAAGGACTTCTACAAGGAGCTGGGCGTCTCCTCCTCCGCGTCGCAGGACGAGATCAAGAAGGCGTACCGCAAGCTGGCGCGGGACAACCATCCGGATTCCAATCCGGGCAACGCGACCGCCGAGGCCAAGTTCAAGGCCGTCAGCGAGGCCAACGCGGTGCTGTCGGACCCGGCCAAGCGCAAGGAGTACGACGAGGCCCGATCCCTGTTCGCCAGTGGCGGTTTCGGCCGGGGCGGGTTCTCGCCGGGCGGCGGGACCAACTTCGGCGGCGGATCGGCGGGCGGTTTCGACGTCGGTGACCTGTTCGGCGGCGGCGCCGGGGGAGCCGATCTCGGCGACATCTTCGGCGGCCTGTTCAACCGCGGCGGCCAGACGCGCACGTCGTCGGCGTCGCGGCCCCGCAAGGGCAGCGATCTGACCGCCGACGTCACCCTGAGTTTCCGCGATGCGGCGACGGGCACGTCGGTACCGCTGTCGATCACCAGCCCGTCGTCGTGCACGACGTGCCACGGCAGCGGAGCGAAACCGGGTACCAGCCCGCGGGTCTGCCCGCGGTGCAACGGATCCGGTGTCGTCAGCCGCAACCAGGGCGCATTCGGCTTCAGTGAGCCGTGCGACGACTGCCGCGGGACCGGCTCGATCATCGACGACCCGTGTGGCGACTGCCGGGGAACCGGCGTGCAGAACCGCACCCGCTCGGTCACGGTGCGGGTTCCGGCCGGTGTGGCGGACGGCCAGCGGGTTCGCGTGGCCGGCCGCGGCGAGGCCGGTCTCCGGGGCGCGGCGGCCGGCGATCTCCTGGTCACCGTGCACGTGACGCCGGACCGCGTGTTCGGCCGCAGCGGAGACGATCTGACGTTGGTGATCCCGGTGTCCTACAGCGAGTTGGTGCTCGGCACCACCCTGTCGGTCCCGACGCTCGACGCTCGGGTGGGGCTCAAGGTGCCGCCCGGAACCGCGGACGGCCGGACCTTCCGGGTGAAGGGCCGCGGGATCGCGAAGAAGACGACCACCGGTGACCTGCTGGTCACGGTGAAGGTGGCGGTGCCGTCCGACCTGGACGATGCTGCCCGAGAAGCATTGGAGCAGTACGCCGAGGCCGAGCGCGCGGGTGGATTCGATCCCCGTGCGGGCTGGCCCGGCGCCTGACCGCGGGCAGGGCCCGGAGCGCGTACCGAGAGACGAGAGGGGCGAGGGTGATGGCGAACGACGCGAGCGAGAGCCGCGCTGCTCGGGGGGCGCGCGCCGGTGGCAACCCGGCCGATGCGGCTGCAGACCCCGACGCCCGCATCTTCGTCATCTCGGTCGCCGCGGAACTGGCCGGGATGCACGCACAGACGCTGCGTACGTACGACCGGCTCGGTCTGGTGACACCGCACCGCACCACCGGCGGCGGGCGTCGATACTCGCCGCGTGACGTGGCGCTGTTGCGCGAGGTGCAGCGCCTCTCGCAGGACGAGGGGGTCAACCTCGCCGGGATCAAGCGCATCATCGAGCTGACCAACCAGGTCGAGGCGTTGCAGTCACGGATCAGCGAGATGGCGGCCGAGTTGGCGCAACTGCACGCGGGCATGCGTCGGGATCTCGTTCCCGTGCAACGAAGCAACGCGCTCGTCGTGTGGCAGCCGCGTCAACGCAAGCAGCAGTGACACCGAGCAGCGTGAACGCTCAGCCCCGTCGGATGTTCTCCGGCGGGGTTCCCGTCGTTTCGAGCGCGCGCACCGTGAACGACGCCATCGCGGGCGATCCGCACACCAGGACCCGTTGGTCGAGGTAGGGGCCCCGCCGTGCGGCGGCTTCTCCCACCCGGCCCGGGAGGAGGCGATCCGGGCCGTACGTGGCGTCGGGCATCGCCAGCAGGCGGTTCTGCTCCGCGGCGTCGAACCACGGATCCCGGTGGGGCGGGTCCGCGGGCCGTTCGGTCACGGGAAGCACCGTCAGCCAGGGATATTCGCGGGCCATGAGCCACACCATGTCCGCGGCGTAGAGGTCGCGCGGCGAGCGGCCGCCCATGAAGAGACGGACCCGCGGCGGCGTGCGGCGACGCGCGACGTCCCGCAGGATCGCCAGCATCGGAGCCAATCCCGTTCCCCCGGCGATCATCACGACGTCGTCGTCGGACGGGTCGATCCGCAGGTCGCCGGCGGGGGAGGCGAGAGTCCACACGTCGCCCTCGCGCGTGTCCTCCACGATGGTGCCGCTGACCCAACCGCCGGGGACGGCGCGCACGTGGAATTCGTACTTGCCGTCGCGGGACGGCGGCATCGCGGGTGAGTACCGCCGGGCACCGCGAGGTGCAGCGGGCACCGTGACGGCGAGCGACTGTCCCGGCTCGAAGGGGACGAGGTCCCCCACGAGGCGGACCACCACCAGATCCTCACGGAGCCGGTAGGTCTGGACCACCTGCGCGGTCGCCGCCCCCGGGATGTCGACGGGGGGCACCATCAGACGGTGGCCTGGCCGATCTCCCGATTGGAGACCAGCTGGGTCGGAGCGGTGTCCTCGCCGGTGCGGTCGAGAGCGGCGAGGAACGAGCGGGCCCACCGATCGACGTCGTGCGCGAGGACCTGCCGACGCATCGCCCGCATGTGCCGGCGGCCGTCCTCCGCGTCCTGCTCGATGGCGGCCATCATGGCGTCGGCCACGTTGTCCAGATCGTGCGGGTTGCACTGGTAGGCCTGGCGCAGTTCCGCTGCGGCGCCGGTGAACTCGCTCAGCACCAGCGCTCCGCCGAGGTCGCTGCGGCAGGCGACGTACTCCTTGGCCACCAGGTTCATGCCGTCCCGGATCGGCGTCACCAGCATCACGTCGGCGGCGACGTAGTAGGCGATGAGTTCCTCGCGAGGGATCGGCCGGTGGAGATAGTGCACCACGGGGTGTCCGACGCGGCCGAACTCGCCGTTGATGCGGCCGACCTTGCTCTCGATCTCCCCGCGCATGTGCCGGTAGCTCTCCACCCGCTCACGGCTGGGGGTGGCCACCTGGATCATGACGACGTCCTCGGGATCGACCTTCTCGGAGAGCAGCAGTTCGTGGAACGCGCCCAGCCGGACGTCGATGCCCTTGGTGTAGTCGAGGCGGTCGACGCCGAGCATGATGACCTTCGGATCGCCCAGTTCGGTGCGGATCTCGCGGGCGCGGTCGCGAATCGACTTGCGCTTGCTCTTCTCGTCCATCTCCCCGGAGTCGATGGAGATGGGGAAGGCGCCGACGCGGACGGTGCGGAACCCCACCTGGACCACGCCGAGCTTGGACCGGACGCCGATGTTGCCGCGGGAGGTCGGTTGGCCGGCGAGGCGACGGGAGAGATAGAGGAAGTTCTGCGCGCCGCCGGGGAGGTGGAAGCCGATGAGGTCGGCGCCGAGCAGTCCCTCGACGATCTCGGTGCGCCACGGCATCTGCATGAACAGCTCGACCGGCGGGAACGGGATGTGCAGGAAGAAGCCGATGGTGAGGTCGGGGCGGAGCATGCGCAGCATCTTCGGCACGAGCTGCAGCTGGTAGTCCTGGATCCAGACGGTGGCGTTCTGGGCGGCGGCCGTGCTGGTGGCCTCGGCGAAGCGACGATTGACCTCGACGTACGCCTCCCACCAGGTGCGGTCGTACACCGGCCGCACGATCACGTCGTGATAGAGCGGCCAGAGCGTCGCGTTGGAGAATCCCTCGTAGTAGTCGGCGACCTCGCGCTCGGACAGCGGGACGGGAACCAGTTCGAGGCCGTCGTCCTCGAACGGCTCGACCTCGACGTCGGGCACCCCGGGCCAGCCGACCCACGCGCCGTTGTTGCTGCGCAGGATCGGCTCGAGCGCGGTGACCAGCCCGCCGGGGCTGCGCTTCCACCGCCGGGACCCGTCCGGTGCGGTGTCGAGATCGACCGGCAAGCGGTTGGCGACGACGACGAAATCCGAACCTTCTGCGGTCACTGCTGTCCTTCGTGGTGCCTCGTGTCCCGGCGTGCTGCTGTCGGACCCGGTGTACCCCGACGGGCCCGGATCACCCCGCGCCGGTCAGACGGCCTTGGCGGCGGGCGCGATACCGAGCATGGAGAGCAACATGATGCACTCGTCGGCGTCGGTGGCGTAGGCCGCGACGACGCGCTGCGCCTGGCTCGCGGTCTCGTCCGCGACGGGTTCGATGTCCTCGTCGACGATGTCGGTGTCGGGGGTGCTGGCGGCCATGGTGCGATTCTCCCGGGTGTGGTGCGGTGTGGTGGTCTCACGTGCATTCGGTGGTGGGCCGCGTGAGAGGCGACACGTCCGCACGCACTCTAGGAGAACTCGCCCGGTGCTCGCAAAAATCCCGTGCTCGTGCGCAGCACGAGGGGGCGACACGAGGTGAGGACGCGGCGGACCGCCCGGTAGCGTCGTGCATCGCCACAGCTTCACCGGTTGCCACGGCGTCACGAGTCGCCACGGACGAGGAAGGACCCCCGATGCCCCCTGCATCAGTCAACGAGGTGGTGACCGTCAACGGGATTCCGCTGAACCACACCGTGACGGGATCGGGCCCGTTGGTGGTCATGGTCATGGGGACGGGCAGTCCCGGGCGGGTGTGGGCGCTCCACCAGGTGCCCGCCATCGTGGCCGCGGGGTACCGGGTGTGCACCTTCGACAACCGCGGCATCGCTCCGAGCCACGAGTCCGTCGAGGGGATGCAGATCTCCGACCTCGTGGCCGACACCGCCGGTCTGATCGAGCACGTGCGTACCGACGCCGGCGAGAAGGCCGTCGTGGTGGGCACGTCCATGGGGGCGAGGGTGGCGCAGGAGCTCGCGCTCGCCCGGCCCGATCTGGTCTCGCGCGCGGTGTTCTCCGCCGGGCACGCGCGTCTCGATGCGTTCCAGCAGGTGCTGGGCGAGGGTGAGCGGCAGCTGGCCGACAGCGGCATCGCATTGCCGCCGAAGTACGCCGCGGCGGTGACGGCCGTGATGAACCTGTCGCCGGCGTCGCTGCGCGACGAGTCCGCGGCGCGCGACTGGCTGGACCTCTTCGAGTTCTCGGTCCAGCCGCTCACGGCAGGGCAGCGGGCGCAGCTGTCGATGGACGAGACGTTCGACCGTCGTCGGGACTACGCGCGCATCACGGTTCCGTGCCTGTCGATCGGGTTCGCGGACGACCGGATGATCCCGGCGTACCTCTCGCGTGAGGTGGCGGACGTGATTCCGGGTGCGACGTACGTCGAGATCCCCGACGCGGGTCACTACGGCTACCTGGAGAAGCCGGACGAGTTCAACCGCGCGATCCTGGACTTCCTCCGGGGGTAGTGCCGCCGACCGACGGCTCGGCTTAGGTTAGCCTACGTTCATGTTCCGGGTCGTCGACACCGACACGCTGCCGCTCACCGCTGCCCAGTCCGAGGTCTGGACGGCGCAGCACCTCCTCGGCGATCGACGAGACTTCGTCATCACCCTGCTGGTGGAGGTCACCGGCGTGGTGGACCTCGCGCGCGTGCGCGACGCGGTCCGCACCACCCTCATGGACGCCGAGGCCCTCCACGTGCGGATGGACTTCTCCGGCGAGCACCCGGTCCAGCGACCCGACGGGCGGGACTGGGACGTCGACGTCGTCGACCTGTCCGGTGACGACGACCCCGTCGCGGCGGCGCACGCCTGGATCGCCGACGACGTCGCGAGCGCCGACGTCACCGGCGTGGGACCGCTGTTCCGTACGGCCCTGCTGGTCCTCGCCGACGACCACCTGTTCTGGCACCAGCGCTATCACCACGGGATCGTCGACGGCTTCGGGATGTCCCTGATCTTCAACGAGGTCCGCGCCCGCTACGTCGATCCCACCCGCCGGACGACGGACGACGCCTGGGCGCTCGGCCCGCTGGTCGAGTCCGACCGCGACTACCGATCCTCGCCGGCCTTCGCCGTCGACAAGGCGTTCTGGACCACCCAGTTGATCGGCGCGGCGGAACCACCAATCCTGCTGCCCGACGTCCCCGACGTCGGCCGCGCGGTCACCGAGCGCGTCGAGGTGTCGACGGCGGACGCCGCACGCCTGCACGACCTCGCCGCTCGGGTGAACCTGCGCCGGACGCGGATGATCCCG
This sequence comes from Rhodococcoides corynebacterioides, assembly GCF_019834675.1. Taxonomy (GTDB): domain Bacteria; phylum Actinomycetota; class Actinomycetes; order Mycobacteriales; family Mycobacteriaceae; genus Rhodococcoides; species Rhodococcoides corynebacterioides_A. Next base: position 26,816 of record NZ_JABUBU010000001.1, read on the forward strand.
TCCCTGTGGCTCGCCTATCTGGCCGTGGCCACCGGGTCGTACGACCTCACCGTGTCTTTGCCCGCCACCGGCCGGGTCGGGCGACGACAGCGCAGCACGCCGTTCATGGCGTCGACGATCCTGCCGCTGCGCCTGCGCCTGGACCCGTCGATGACGCTCGTGGACGTCGCCCGCGCCTTCGAGCACGCCACCATCGGCACCGTGCGTCACGGGCGCTTCCGCGGCGAGGACGTCGTGCGTGCCGTGCGGGAGATCGAGCCGGAGCGTCGGGTGGTCGGGCCGGGGCTGAACGTGCTGATGCTGCCGCACGGCGTGGACATCGGCGGGGTGCCCGCCCGCATGCACAGCATGGACACCGGACCCGTCCGTGACCTCGACACGACCGTGACGGGCGGCCTCGACGGCGAGCCGGTGACGTTCGATCTGCGCTGCCGTCCGGGGGCGCTCGAGGCGATGCGCGGGCACCGCGACCGGTTCCGCGTGGTGCTGGACCAGCTGCTCGACGACCCGACGCGGCCGCTGTCGTCGCTGACCCTGCTCGGCGACGACGACCGACGACGGATCCTCGTCGACTTCGTGGACACCGCCGAGCCCGTGACGCGCGAGACGATTCCCGCGATGTTCGCGCGTCGCGTCGCCTCGGCGCCCGACGACGTCGCGGTCGAGCTGGGGGACCGGACGCTGACCTACCGGCAGCTCGCGGACCGGGTGAACCAGCTGGCGCACCGCCTTCTCGACGACGGCCTGGCGCCGGAGGAGATCGTCGCGGTGTCGATGCCGCGGTCGATCGAGATGGTGGTCGCCCTGCTGGCCGTCACCGCCGCGGGCGGCGCGTTCGTCCCGGTGGACCCGGAGTGGCCGGCCGAGCGGCGGGCCCGCGTGCTGGCGGACTGCCGCACCTCCATCGTCCTCGGCGGTACCGACCATCCTGTTGCGCTGGACGACTGGGCATACTCCGAGCAACCGACCGCGGTCCCCGACGTCACGATCGACGGCGCCCGGGCCGCCTACGTGATCTTCACCTCCGGCAGTACCGGTACCCCCAAGGGCGCCGTGATCCGGCACGAGGCCATCTGCGCGCGCATCGCCTGGCAGCGCGATCGCATCCTCGGCTTCGGCCCGGGGGACGCCTCGCTCTTCAAGGCGCCGTTGGCATTCGACATCTCGATCAACGAGATCCTGCTGCCCCTCCTGACGGGGGGACGGCTGGTGATCGCGGAGCCCGGCGGCGAACGGGACGGGCTCTACCTGCTCGACGTGATCCGTCGCCGCGGAGTCACGTTCGTCTACCTCGTGTCGTCGATGCTCGACGCGCTGCTCGCACTCGACGATCCCGACCGGCCGGCGCTGGCCGGGCTGAAGCACGTGTGGTGCGGCGGCGAAGTACTCACCCCGGAGCTGTTCGCGCGCTTCCGTTCTCGCCTGTCGACGACGCTGTACCACGGGTACGGGCCCGCCGAGGCGACCATCGGTGTCTCGCACGTCGTCTACACCGGCGACGCCCCGCGCATCGCGACGAGCATCGGCCGACCGAACCCGAACACCCGCCTCTACGTCCTCGATTCGTCGCTCGCGCCGACCCCGATCGGAGTGACGGGCGAGCTGTACGCGGCCGGATTCCTGTTGGGGCGCGGCTACGTCGGAGCGCCGGGAATCACGGCGTCGCGCTTCGTCGCCGACCCGTTCGCGGGGCCCGACGAGTCCGGCGCGCGCCTCTACCGCACCGGCGACCTCGCGCGGTGGACGGCGGACGGCACACTCGACTTTCTCGGCCGGGCCGACAACCAGGTGAAGATCCGCGGCATGCGCCTCGAACTCGAGGAGGTCGAGGCGGCACTCTCCGGCACACCGGGGGTCCGCCGCGTGGTGGTCGACGTTCGGCGCACACCCGCGGGCTCGGCGTTCCTCGCCGCGTACGTGGTGCCCGACTCCGGCGCGGTCCTGCACGCCGCGGACGTCCTGGATCACGCCGCGACGGTCCTGCCGGACTACATGGTGCCGAGCACCGTCACCGTGCTGGATGCGCTGCCGCTCACCGTGAACGGCAAGGTGGATCGACGCGCACTGCCCGATCCGGAACAGGCCGTCACCGGCACCGTGGCCCCGCGCACCGACCGCGAACGCGAACTGTGCGCCGTGGTGGCCGAGGCCCTGGGTCTGCCCGAGGTCGGGGTCACCGACGACTTCTTCGCCCTGGGCGGCGACAGCATCGTCGCGCTCACCGTGGTGGCGAAGGCCCGCGCGCGGGGGATCGCGATCGGTCCGCGCGACGTCTTCTCGCTCCGGACACCGGAAGCGCTCGCGGCGGCCGCGCCGGACGAGGTCGCCCCCGTGGCGGACGAGCCCACGGGGGTCGTTCCCCTCACCCCCGTCGTCGCTCGGGCGCTGCGGCACGGGGCGATTCGGCCGCGGTTCCACCAGACGGCGTGTGTGCCCGTGCCCGCGGGCACGGATGCGGACAGCCTGCGGGACGCCGTGCAGGCCGTCGTCGATCGGCACCCGGCGCTCTGGGCGTCGTGGCACGACGGGGCGCTTCACGTGCCCGAGGCGGCGCCGCGGATCGACGTGGTGCACGAGGCGGCGGCGTCCGTCGACGGGGTCGTGTCACGCCTGGACCACCGTCGGTCCGGCGGCGCGGTGGCCGTGGCACTGTCGGACGACACCGCCGTCCTGGCCGTGCACCACCTCGTGGTCGACGGGGTGTCCTGGCGAATCCTGTTGGGCGACCTGGCAACAGCCCTGTCCGGTGGCGACGTACCGCCGTCGAGCACGTCCGTCCGCCGGTGGTCCGAGGCGCTGACCGAGTACGCCGCGGCCGGCGAGGTCGAGGCGGAACTGCCGTACTGGCACGGGGTCGCGCGAACGCCCCGCGGGTCGCTGCCCACCGACGCCGACCCGGGGCTCGCCGGCGACCTGCGGCGGCGGACCGTCGTCACCCCCGCATCGGTCACCGAGGCGGTGCTGCAGGACGTTCCGTCCACCTACGGCGCCGGACCGACCGACGTCGTCCTCGCCGCGCTGGCCCTCACGCTGGCGTCCTGGTCCGCATTCGACGGCGAGCGCACGGTGGTCGAGGTGGAGGGACACGGCCGCGAGGAGGACGTCGTCGGCACCGCCGGGATCGACCTCACCCGGACCGTCGGGTGGTTCACCTCGGTCCGGCCCGTACCGCTGCCCACGGACCGACCCGACGATCCTGCGGAGACGCTGCTGGCCGTCCGCGACGAGCTTCGCCGCGCGCCCGCCTCGACCCTCGGTCACGGTGTGCTGCAGGAGCTTCGATCCGACCCCGTCCTCGTCGCGGCGCCCGCGCCGCGCATCCTCGTCAACTACCTGGGTCGGCTCGGCGGAGCCGGATCGGTGACGTTCCACGGAGCGGACGACCCTGCCGCACCCGCCGCACACGCCCTGATCCTCGACGTCCTCGCAGGGGACGGTCCGTCGGGCCCGCGTCTCGAGACCACCGTGCGGTGGTCCCCGGCCGTCCTGACCGACGACGACGTCGCGTCCTTCGTCGACGGCTGGACCGACGCTCTCGCCCGGCTCGCGGCCGCCGGACCCGAGGTGCGGCGCACCCCGACCGACTTCCCGTTGGTCGAGTTGACGGACGACGACGTCGCCGGCCTGCCCGATGACGTGGAGGACGTGGTGCCGACCACCGCCGTTCAGGACGGCATCCACTTCCATTCCGCGTTCGCCGACGACGATCCCTACGTGGTGCAGCAAGTGATCGACCTCGGGGGCACGGTGGACCCGGATCTGCTTCGCGCGGCCGTCCAGCGGGTGGTGGATCGGCATGCGGCACTGCGGACCTCGTTCCGCCCGGTGTCGAACGGTCGGATCGTGGCGGTGGTCCACACCGGCGTCGGGGTGCCGTTCGACGTGCAGTCGCGGCCGGTGGACGACGTACTGGCGGCGCATCGTCGGCAGGGGCTCGCGCTCGACCACGCCCCGCTCCTTCGCTACACCCTGGTTCCGACGGAATCCGGCGCCGCGCTGGTGCAGTCGATCCACCACCTCGTCGCGGACGGATGGTCCATCCCCGTCATGCTGCGCGAGCTGCTCGCCTCCTACGGCGACCCGGCGCCGCTCCCGGCGCCCGCCTCACCGCGAGAGTGGCTGCGCCACCTCGCCACTCGCGACCGCGAGGCGTCCCTGCAGCGGTGGCGGGAGGCTCTGGACGGCGTTCGCGACGACGTGCCGGTGCCGAGCCACGGAGCATCGGGCACCGGCACCGGATCGCACCGGGTGGAGGTCGATCCCGAGACGACCGCCGCCGTGCTGCGCACCGCACGCGACGCCGGAGTCACGGTGGGGGCGTTGCTGCACGCGGCGTGGGGCGTGGTCCTCGGCCGCGTGACCGGGCGTCGCGACGTCACCGTGGGGTCCACCGTGTCGGGTCGCACGGCGCCGGTGCCCGGACTCGACGCCATGGTGGGACTGTTCATCGACACCGTCCCCACCCGCGTCCGGCTCGACACCGGCGACACCGCCGACACCATCGGGGACGTGGCGCGGCGCTGGCAGCGCGATCAGGCCGACCTGCTCGATCATCACCACGTGGGCCTGCCCGAGCTGCGGCGGATCGCCGGTGTGGCGTCACTGTTCGAGACGCTCGTCGTCGTCGAGAACTACCCGATCGGCGACCTGGTGGCGGCGTCCTCCGCGGCGTCCTCTGCGTCGTCTTCCGCGTCGTCCTCTGTGTCGTCCTCCGAGGCAGGCGGACTCCGGATCACCGGCGTCCGCGTCGACGAGAACCCCGCGTACCCGTTGACGCTCATCGTGATCCCCGGTGATCGGCTGACCGTCGACCTGAAGTTCCACCGCAGCGCCGTCGCCGAGGAGACCGTCGCCGCGATGGTGGAGATGCTGCTGGCCGTCGCCACGGCACCCGCTCACACGCCGGTCACGACCGCCGGCGTGACGCCCGCACCGGCCGTCCTCGGCGCCGCGGGCCGACTCGGCAGCGCGACCGTCGTCGACCTGCTGGACCGTCAGGCCGCCGCGACACCCACCGCGACGGCGCTCGTCCACGGCGACACGCGCCTCACGTACGCCGAGCTGCAGGCGCGGACCGACCGCGTCGCCACGGCCCTCGTGGACCGAGGTGCCGGTCCGGGATCGCTGGTGGCCGTGGCCCTTCCCCGGTCGATCGACCTGGTGGTGGCCCTGGTCGCCGTGCTGAAGTCCGGCGCCGCCTACCTGCCGCTCGACCCCGGCTACCCGGCCGACCGTCTTCGGTACATGATCGACGACGCGCAACCCGCCGTGATGGTGGACGGGCCATTGCCCGAGCAGGACCCGCGGCCGCTGGTGCGCCCCCGCGCCGCCGATCCCGCGTACGTGCTCTACACCTCCGGATCGACGGGCCGGCCGAAGGGCGTGGTGGTCACCCACGGCAGCGTGGTGCCTCGCCTCGAGTGGATGCGCGAGCATTCGCCGCTCGGTCCCGGCGAGGTGGTCCTGCAGAAGACGCCGTCCAGCTTCGACGTCTCGGTGAGCGAGTTCTTCGGCCCCCTGATCTCCGGTGCCGCGTTGGTGCTCGCGGACCCCGACGGGCACCGCGACTCCGCCCACCTGGTGGCGACCATCCGAGCGCACCAGGTGACCTGGGTGCACTTCGTCCCGTCCATGCTCGACGCCTTCCTCACCGATCCCGAGGTCGCCTCCTGCACCTCGCTGCGCGTGATCACCTGCAGCGGTGAGGCCCTGCCCGCCGCGTCGGCGCGTCGGGTCGCCGAGCTTCTCTCGCACGTGCGGCTCGACAATCTCTACGGACCCACCGAAGCCGCCGTGGACGTGACGGCCGCGCAGGGGGTCGAAGGCACCGCGGCCGACACCGTCCCCCTCGGCTTCCCGATGGTCGGCGTCGAGGCCCGCGTCCTCGACGGGTGGCTCGGCCAGGTCGCACCGGGCATGCCGGGCGAGCTGTACCTCTCGGGGCCGCAGCTGGCCCGGGGATATCTGCGGCGTCCGGCACTGACCGCGACCCGCTTCGTCGCCGCACCGTACGGGCAGCGGCGATACCGGACCGGGGACGTGGTGCGTTGGTCCGAGCGGACCGGGCTCGAGTATCTCGGCCGTGCCGACGATCAGGTGAAGGTTCGCGGATTCCGCATCGAACTCGCGGAGATCGACGCGGTCCTGCGTGAGCATCCGGCGGTCGACCGTGCCGCGACCGTGGTGCGCACCGACCGCGGCACCGCGCAGGTGGTGTCCTTCGTGGTCGGGCCCGTCGACGACGCGTCCGTCCGGGCCTTCGTCCGAGAACGGTTGCCCGAGCACATGATCCCGTCGTCGATCACCGTGCTCGACGATCTGCCCACCGGGCCCTCGGGCAAGCTGGATCGGGCCGCGCTGCTCGCCGCGACGCGCGACGCGGGGAGCCCGCCGACGGCGGGTCCGTCGGCGGACGACGTGACCGCCGCGCTGCAGTCGCACCTCGGCACCGTGCTCGGCGAGACCGTCGGACCGGACGACGACTTCTTCGCCCGCGGCGGAGACAGCATCCTCGCGATCCGCGTGGTCAACCTCGCCCGCGCGGCCGGTCTCGAGCTGTCGCCGCGGCAGATCTTCGACCTGCGGACCCCGCGCGCGCTCGCGGCGGCGATCGGCGACGGCCCCACCGCCGCTCCGGCGCCCGCCGCCGACAGCGCGGTGGGCACGGTACGCAGTCTGCCCGTGGTGCACCGACTCTCGGAGTGGTCGGGTACCACCGACCGGTTCTGTCAGGCCGCACTGCTGGTGGTTCCACCCACCGCCGAGGCCACCGTCGCGGCCGTGATCGACGCGCTGGTGCGCCACCACGACAGCCTGCGCCTGCTCCGGGATCGGCACGCCCCGGGCGTCTGGACCACCGAGATCCGCGCGGACGGTGTGCCGTCGCTCCGTCGGGTCGACGCGCGGGGTCTCGGCGACGCGGCGCTGCGCGACCTCGTCGCACGCGAATCCGACCGCGCCACCGACGCTCTCGACCCGGACGGCGGAACCGTCCTGTCGGTCGTGTGGTTCGACCGCGGCGACGATCCCGGCCGACTTCTGCTGGTCGCCCACCATCTCGTCGTCGACGGGGTCTCGTGGTCGATCCTCGTCGAGGACCTCGCCGTCGCCTGGGTGGCGGTCGAATCCGGGGACACTCCCGCCCTGGCGCCGGTCCGCACGTCGCTCCGTGAGTTCTCTCGGCGCGTCGACGAGGACGCGCACAGCGCACAGCGACTGGCCGAGCTGTCGTACTGGCGGACGGTGACCGCACCGGGCGCCGCGCTCGTGTCCGGCGATGCCGCCGACGCGACCGTTGCGCACGGCGACACCCTGCGCGTGCGCGTCCCGGCGGATCTCACGTCCGCCGCCCTGGGCCCCGTCGCGGACCTCGTCCGGGGCGACGCGACGGACGTGATCGTCGCCGCCCTGCGTGTGGCACTGTCCCGCTGGGGTGTGGACCACGACGTGCTGATGGACCTCGAGCGCCACGGACGTCACGACGCGCTGGGCGACCTGTCCCGCACCACCGGCTGGTTCACGTCGATTGCCCCGGTCCGGACCGCGCACCGCACCGATGTCGTGGCCACGCTGGCGGAGGTGAAGGATCGGCTGCGCGCGGCCCCCGACGGCGGCATCGGCTACGGCATGCTGCGCTACGGGAATGCCCGTACCGCAGGCGTTCTCGCGACCGGTGAGCGGTCGCAGGTCCTGGTGAACCACCTCGGTCGGGTTCCCGCGCCCGGCTCGGGTCCGTTCGAGCCGGCGCCGGAACAGGACGCCCTGCGCACCGAGCCCGACGCCGACCTCGGCGGGCCGTACCGGCTCGTCGTCAACACCGCGGTCGAGCCGGGAGCCGACGGCGCCGTGCTCGTGGCCTCCCTGGCCTGGTCCGCCTCGCACCTCTCGCGCGGGGACGTCGACACCATCGTCGACGGATGGCTGGGCGCGCTTCGCGATCTCGCCACGGCCGCCGAGTCGTCCACGCCCGTCCTCACCCGGAGCGACGCGCCGCTGATCGACCTCACCGACGACGACCTGGCCGCCGTCGCTGACGTCGTCCCGGACGGGGTGGAGACGGTCTGGCCGCTGACGCCGCTGCAGGAGGGGCTGTACTTCGAAGCCCTCACGGCGTCCGGACGGGACGTCTACACCGCCCAGTTCGTCCTCGAGTTCGACCATCGAGTCGATCCGGATCGTCTGCGCAGCGCAGCCGACGGTCTGGTGCGCCGCCACCCGACGCTGCGGACGGCCTTCGTCTCCCTGCCCTCGGGTGCGCCCGCGCAGGTGGTGGCCGTCCCCGACGCGGTGGCCGTCCCGATCACGGTGGTGGAGGCGACATCCCGCGACGAGGTGGCCGCCGCGCTGGCCGCCGACCGAGGTGCCCCGTTCGATCTCGCCGCACCGCCGCTGTGGCGTCTGCTGCTGGTGCGCCGACCCGACGGCACCGACGCCCTGGCCGTCAACCGGCAGTTCCTGGTGTGGGACGGCTGGTCCAACGGACTCGTGGTCGCCGAGTTGCTCGCCCGGTACGCCGATCCCGCGGCCGTCCCGACCACCCCGGACACCGCGTTCACGCGCTACCTGGGGTGGCTGGCCGATCGTGACAGAGACGCTGCCCGCGCGGCGTGGGCCCGGGCGATGGCGGGGCTCGACGAGCCCACTCTGCTCGCCCGGCCGGGAACCGTGGCGGGACCGGACCTTCCGCGTCGTCACCGCGTCGAGTTCGATCGTCACGAGACGACGACGCTGCGCGACGCGCTGCGCACGCACGGCGTCACGCTCAACGCGGTGGTGACCGCCGCGCTGGCACTGGCACTCTCGCGCAGCACCGGACGTGACGACGTCACGTTCGGCATCACCGTCGCCGGTCGACCGACCGAGGTGCCCGGCCTCGACACGGCGCCGGGCATGTTCCTCGCCACGGTTCCGGCGCGGGTGACGCTCGACCCGGCGCAGACGCTGATCGCCCTCGCGAGGACCGTGCAGGACCAGCGGTGGGCGCTGGCCGATCACGACCACCTCGGGCTGGCGGAGATCGGCGCGGCCACGGGGCATCGGACGCTGTTCGACACCCTCTGCGTCGTCCAGAACTTCACCGACGGCGACGAGGGGACCTCGCTGGGTGGCCGAGGAGTGCGGGGCGGCGACAGCATCGACCACACCACCTACCCCGTCACCGTCGTGGTGACGCCCGGGTCCACCCTGGCCGTCACCGTCGAGCATCGGCCGGAGATGGTCGACGACGTCCGGGCCCAGCGTGTGGCCGACGACGTCGTCGCGGTGCTGCGCAGCGTGGCCGGCGGGGCGGAGCGTCCGGTCGTCGGTGTGCTCGCCGACCCGACACCGCCCGTGCGCGTGGACGACTCGGTCCCGGACGTCACCGTCACCGAGATGCTCGTGGAGACGGCGCAGCGTCGCCCCGATGCCGTCGCACTGGTCTCGGGGAGCGTCTCCCTGACCTACCGCGAGCTCGTGGCGCGGATCGAAGCGCTCGCCCGCGTGCTCGAGGATCGCGGAGTGGGTCCGGAACAGGTGGTGGCACTGGCGGTTCCGCGCAGTGTCGACACCGTGGTGGCGCTGTTCGCGGTGTTGCGCACCGGCGCGGCCTACTTGCCGCTCGAGCTCGACCATCCCGACGCGCGGTTGGACGCCGTCCTGGACGACGCCGACCCGCGGTGCCTGATCGTCGGGCCGAGCGCCGTGTCGCGCTTCGCCGGTCGACCCGGGGTTCTGCCGCTCGACTGGGCCGCGGAACCGCTGTTGTCGGCGGCGGGCCGGCATGCGGACGGTGAGGGCGTCGCCGACGGCACCGCGTTCGCGCCGGGTCGACCGGGTCGGCTGGAGCATCCGGCGTACGTCATCTACACGTCCGGGTCGACGGGCCGTCCGAAGGGCGTGGTGACGCCGTATCGCGGGCTGACCAACATGCAGCTGAACCACCGACGCGAGATTTTCGACCCGGTGATCGAGGCGGCGGGCGGGCGGACCCTGCGCATCGCACACACCGTGTCGTTCGCCTTCGACATGTCGTGGGAGGAGCTGCTCTGGCTCGTCGAGGGGCACGAGGTGCACGTCGCGGACGAGACACTGCGCCGCGATGCGGATGCCCTGGTGGCGTACGGCGATCGCCACGGCATCGACGTCGTCAACGTCACGCCGACCTACGCCTCCATCCTGCTCGAGCGGGGACTGCTGGACGGGTACCGGCCCGCGTTGGTCCTTCTCGGCGGTGAAGCCGTCGGCGACGACGTCTGGTCGGCCCTGCGGGCTGCGGACGGCGTGCTCGGCTACAACCTCTACGGACCCACGGAGTACACGATCAACACCCTCGGCGGGGGGACCGCGGACAGTGCGACCCCCACGGTGGGCCTGCCGATTCGCGCCACCGACGCCGTGATTCTCGACGGGTGGCTGCGGCCGGTACCGGACGGGGTGGCGGGCGAGTTGTACGTCGCCGGAGCGGGTCTCGCCCGCGGGTACGCCCACCGTCCCGCGCTCACGGCGGACCGGTTCGTCGCCGGGCCAAATGGAACGCGGCGCTACCGCACGGGTGATCTCGTCCGTCGGCGCACCGACGGGTCCGGACTGCTGGACTATCTCGGCCGCACCGACGACCAGGTGAAGATCCGTGGCCACCGGGTGGAGATCGGCGAGGTGGCGTCCGCCGTCGCGGCCGTGCCCGGCGTGCGGCGCAGCGCCGTCGTCGTCGGTACCGGCCCGGGCGGCCTGGCCCGGCTGATCGCCTACGTCGATGCTCCCGAGACGGTGGACGTCCGCGACGCCTGTGCCCGCGCTCTGCCGGAGTACCTGGTGCCCACCGTCGTTCGGACCGACGAGTTCCCCATGACGGTGAACGGCAAGCTCGACGTGACGGCACTCCCGACGCCGGAGGACGACACGGCGCCGATCACCCTGCCGCGCACCGAGACCGAGCGCGTCCTGACCGGCATCGTCTCGGACGTCCTCGGCGTGCCGATCGGGGTGACGGACGACTTCTTCGCGCGCGGCGGCCATTCGCTGCTCGCCACCCGGGTGATCGGCCGTGCACGGACGGCACTCGGGTGCGAGCTGGCGGTGCGCGACCTGTTCGACGCCCCCACCGTGGCCCGGCTCGCCGCCGTCGCCGGTGCCCGATCCGGGTCGGCGCGGCCCGTCCTCGCGCCGCGTGAGCGGCCCGAACACATCCCGATGTCGGCCGCGCAGCGCCGACTGTGGTTGGCGCACACCCTCGATCCCCGCTCGACGGCCTACCACTTCCCGCTGGTGATCCCGCTGGACGGGGTGGTGGACGTCGAGGCGCTGACCGTGGCGCTCGCCGACGTGGTCGACCGACACGAGGCGTTGCGGACGGTGTTCGACGAGGTCGACGGTCTGCCGGTGCAGCGCATCCTCGACGGCGTTCGACCCGCCGTCGACGTGGTCGAGGCGACCACGGCATCGGACGTCTCCGCAGCCGTCGCCGAGGTGTTCCGCACTCCGTTCGATCTTCGTCGTGACATCCCGTTGCGCGCCAGAGCAATTCACACGGAGGGCGGCACGGTCCTGGTGGTGGTCCTGCACCACATCACCACGGACGAGTGGTCGGACCGCCCGTTCCTGACCGATCTGCTCGCGGCCTACACCGCCCGCCTGGCCGGTGATCCGTCGCCGGTGACGCCGCTGCCGGTGCAGTACGCCGATTACACCCTGTGGCACGCCGAGCTGCTCGGCGACGCCCGCGACGAGCGGTCCCTCGCTGCCCGCCAACTGCGGTTCTGGCGCGACACGCTGGCGGGCGCCCCCGATCCGGAGATTCCCCCCGATCGGCCCCGGCCGCCGCGGCCGAGCCACGACGGCGCGGTCGTGCAGGTCGACGTCGAGCCGGCGGTGGTGCGCGGCCTGCGTGCCGTGGCGCGATCGACGGAGGCGAGCGTCTTCATGGCGTTGCACGCCGCAGCGGCCGTCCTGATGCGCGCGGTGACGGGGTCGTCGGACGTGGTGCTCGGTGCGCCGGTGGCCGGCCGCGACGAGGAGGCGACGGCCGACCTCGTCGGGTTCTTCGTCAACACCCTGGCGCTGCGGACCGAGGTGACCGGGTCGGCGTCCCTCGCCGATACCCTCCGCACCGTGCGGGACGCCGATCTGGCGGCGTTCGCCCATGCCGACGTGCCGTTCGACGAGGTGGTGGCCCACCTGGCACCCGAGCGCAGCGCGGCGCGGCACCCGCTGTTCCAGGTCATGGTCAGCCATCACACCGGTCCGCTCGTCGACACCGACCGGCTGCCCGAGACGCCCGCGAAGTTCGACGTGGTGTTCAACGCCACCGAGGACACCGGGGGCGAACGGCTCACGCTCCAACTGGAATACGCGACCGACCTGTACGACGCGTCGACGGCCCGGACGCTCGCGGATCGCTTCCTTCTCGTGCTCGCCGCGCTGGCGCGGACGCCGGAGAGGCGGGTCGACGATCTCGACCTGTTCCTGCCGGGGGAGCGGCACCGGGTGGTGACCGAGTTCAACGACACTGCGCGGCACGTGCCGGAGGAGACCCTCTACGCGTCCTACCGTCGGTGGGTGCGGGCGACGCCCGACGCGGTGGCGGTGGCGGACGAGCACGAGACCGTCACCTACGCCGCTCTGCACGAGCGTGTCGTCGAGCTCGCCGCGCAGCTGCGCGACCGGGGCATCGGCGACGAGGACATCGTGGGCATCGGCGTGCCGCGGTCGGTGGGCACCGTCGTCGCCACCCTCGCCGTCCTCGCCGTCGGGGCGGCGTACCTCCCCCTGGACGGCCGGCACCCCGCGGAACGGCTGGAATTCATGCTGGGCGATTCCGGAGCCGCGTTGCTGCTCACCACCGAGGAGGCGTCGGGATCGATGCCGAGCAGCGTCCCCCACCTGGCGATCGACGCACTCCCGGAACGGGATTGGGCGGACGAACCGAACGGTCCGGCCGCGCTGGACTCGGCCGCGTACGTCATCTACACCTCCGGGTCCACGGGCAGGCCGAAGGGCGTCGTCGTTCCGCACGAAGGCATCTCGTCCTTGGTGGCGACGGCGGAGGACCGGATGCGGTTGACGACGGGGTCGGTGGTGCTGCAGTTCGCGTCCATCGGGTTCGACGTGGCCGTCTTCGAACTGGCCATGGCACTGTGCACGGGCTCCCGGCTGGTCGTGGTGCCGGACGACGCGCGGGTCGCGGGTCCGGAGCTGACGGACTTCTGCACCCGCCACGCGGTGACGCACGCGATCCTGCCGCCGTCGCTCATGGCGGCGCTGCCGCCGGACTGCCTGCTGCCCGAGGGCTGCACGGTGCTCGTCGGGACGGAAACCGTGCCGCCGGCGGTGATCTCGGCCTGGTCGGAGCGACTGAACCTCCTCGCGGCGTACGGGCTCACCGAGGCGACCGTGAACAACACGCTGTGGCAGGCGCGTCCGGGCTGGACTGCAGCGGTGCCGATCGGCGTCCCGGATCCCAACGAGCAGGCCTACGTGCTCGATGCGCGGCTGCGCCCCGTGCCCATCGGGGTGGCCGGCGAGTTGTACATCGCCGGACGGGGACTGGCGCGCGGCTATCTCGGACGGCCGGATCTCACGTCGCACCGATTCGTCGCCGATCCGCACGGGGGCGGTCGGATGTACCGCACCGGCGATCGTGCCCGGTGGCGCACGGACGGATCGCTCGACTTCCTCGGCCGCGCCGACGATCAGCTGAAGGTTCGTGGCTTCCGCATCGAGCCCGGTGAGGTGATGGCGGCACTGGCGTCCGCGGACGGCGTCGACCAGACGGCCGTGATCGCCGTGGGCGACGGCCCCGCCACCCGGGTAGTCGGCTACGTCACGGGTGTGGACGGGCTGCTCGGCGAGGACGTGCGTGCCCACGCGGCGACCGCGTTACCGGACTACATGGTGCCGAGCGTCGTGATGGTGCTGCCGGGATCGTTGCCGTTGACTCCCAACGGCAAGCTCGACCGTGCGGCCCTCCCGGAGCCCGATCTCGTCGGTCTGCTGGGGGGCCGACCGCCGCGGACGGAGACCGAGCGCGTGGTGCTCGCGGCCGCGGCGGAGGTGCTGGGGCTCGCGAACGGGCCGGATGGTGCGACCCTCGGCATCGACGACGACTTCTTCGACGTCGGCGGACATTCCATGGCGGCCATGGGGTGGGTGTCGGCCCTCCGGTCGCGTCTCGGTGTCGAGGTGACCGTGCGCGACGTGTTCGACGCGCCCACCGCCGCGGCGCTGGCGGAACGGCTCACGGGACGGTCGGTGTCGACGGCGCCGACGCTGACCCCGCGGGCGGATCGACCGGCCGTCGTCCCGCTCGCACCGATGCAGGAAGCGGCACTGCCGCAGGACCTCTCGGCGGCACCCGCGCACCATGCGCTGCTGGTAAACGTCGGCGACCGGAGCGGGGACGACCTGGCCGCGGCGCTGTCCGCCGTCGCCGCACGTCACGAGCCGCTGCGGTCGGTGATCGCACCCGACGGGGCGTCGGTGACGCCGGCGGACCCGGTGATCCTCGAGCGGGTCGCCGTCTCCGCCGACGGTGGTGATCTCGGCCGTCGCGCGTTCGAGATCGCACAGGAGCCGCTCGATCTGACGACGCGGCCCGGGCTGCGTGCGGTCCTGCTCGACGACGGGGACCGTCGCGCCCTGCTACTGGTCATGCACTACGCCGCGGTGGACGAGTGGTCGGTGGTCCCGTTGCTGACCGAGTTGCTCGTGGGCAGCGAGGAGGACCTGCCGCTGACCTACTCCGACGTTGCGCGGTGGGCGGTGGACCGTCGCGCTGCTGCGGACGACGTCACGCGCTACTGGCGTGAGCGTCTCGCGGACGCGCCGCCGGCGACTCTGCCGATCACGTTCGGCGAGAACGGAACCGACGCGGTCCTTGTCGACGTCGACGCGGACCTGCGTGCCTCGCTCGACCGGCTCGCCGCCACTGCAGGCACGGGACTGGCCTCGGTGATGCACGCGGCGTTCGCACTTGCGGTGGCCGACGCGGGCGGCGGCGAGGACGTCACCGTCGCGACGCTGGTGGCAGGCCGTGACGATGCCCGCACCCACGCGATGGTGGGCGGGTTCGCGGACCGGGTTCCCCTGCGGGTGAGCGCGATCGGCGATCTGGCCGAGGTCACCCGTGCGGTTCGCGACGCGACGATCGACGCGCTCGATCGCCCGGGGCCGTCGTACCGGGACATCGTGGACGCGGCCTGCCGGCCGGACCTCCGGCGGCCGGCGTTGGCGCTGGTGCATCACCGCGTCGCGGATCTGGGGGGCGTCTCGGTGCTTCCGATCCCGGTGGGCCGCCCCGAGGCGGATCTGACCTTGAGCGTGCACGAACCACCCACGGGTGCAGCCTTGTTCGTCCAGCTGGTCGTTCCGGGCGGAACGGACAGCAAGGCGGTCGGTCGGTTCGTGGATCTGCTCACCGCTCGACTGGGGGAGGCGCGCAGGCCCTAGTAGGAAAGGCAAGGCTACGCTAAGCTCGCCGGGTGCAATCGCGGCCGAAGGGGTGGACACATGACGGGTGACGACACAGTGGACGTGGTCGGTATCGGCTTCGGCCCGGCCAACCTCGCGCTGGCCATCGCGATCGAGGAACACAACCGGTCGTGCGCCCCCGGCGAGGAAGTGCGCGCCGCCTTCGTCGAGCGGCAGGACGCCTTCGGATGGCATCCCGGCATGCTGCTCGAGGGAGCGACCATGCAGATCGCCTTCCCGAAGGACCTCGCGACGTTCCGCAACCCGAGCAGCGAGTACACCTTCTTCCAGTACCTGTTCGCACGCGGTCGGCTGGTGGACTTCGTCAACCACCAGACGTTTTTCCCCACCCGGCTCGAGTTCCACGATTACCTGTCGTGGGCGGCGGACCGCGTGGACGCCGACGTCCGCTACGGCACCTCGGTCACCGCGGTCCGACGGGTCGGCGACGAGCTCGTGGTGCAGTGCGACGACGGCCGGGTCCTCCACACCCGCAACGTCGCGGTCGGAGCCGGGCTGCAGCAGCGGGTGCCCGAGTGGGCGAGGCTCTCGGCGCGGTGCTTCCACAATCACGACTTCCTCGGCCGGATGGCCGAGTTGCCCCGACCGACCCACGGTCGGTTCGCGGTGCTCGGCGCCGGGCAGTCCGCGGCCGAGGTGGTGCAGTACCTCCACGCGCACCACCCGCACGCGGAGGTGCACAGCATCTTCTCCCGCTACGGATACAGTCCGGCCGACGACAGCCCCTACGCCAACCGCATCTTCGATCCCGAGGCGGTCGACGAGCTGCACCGCGCGCCGGCGGACGAGCGCGCCCGACTGCTCGCCCTGCATCGCAGCACCAACTACTCGGTGGTGGACCTCGAGCTCATCGAGGAGCTCTACCGCACCGAGTACGCCGAGCGGGTGAGCGGCCACCGGCGGCTGTTCATGCGCCGCGCGTCCACGATCGACGCCGCCGTCGAGACCGCCGACGGCATCGAGGTCACCGTGCGCGACGGCATCGACGGCATCGCCGACACCCTCGTCTGCGACGCCCTGGTGCTCGCCACCGGCTTCCGACCGGCCCCGCTGCGCCCTCTGCTCGGCGAGCTTGCTCCCGACGACGACGCGCCGCGCGTCGTCACGCGCGACTACCGCCTCCTGTCCGCTGGCGCCGGGACCGACGGTGACGACGGAGTCGGTGCTGCCGACGACGGTCGGACCGCCGTGTACCTCCAGGGCGGCACGGAGGCGACGCACGGCATCACGTCGTCGCTGCTCTCCAACGTCGCGGTGCGTTCCGGTGAAATTCTCCACTCCGTCCTCGCCCGACGTGGTGGGTCGGACGCGCTTGCTAGGGTCGACCGGACCGCAGATCGTCGGGATCGCCCGGCGCCGACTTTTGCAGTGAGCGAGGCACGATGAGCACCAACCCGTTCGACGACGAAGACGGACGCTTCTACGTTCTGGTCAACGACGAGGATCAGCATTCGCTGTGGCCGACGTTCGCGGAGGTTCCGCAGGGCTGGCGCGTCGTGTTCGGTGAGGAGAGCCGCAAGGCGTGCCTCGAGTACGTCGAGCAGAACTGGACCGACATGCGCCCCCGCAGCCTGCGTGAGGCCATGGAGGAGGACGCGCGTCAGCGCGCGGAGAACCCCTCCAGCTGATCCGTCAGCGCTCTCCGTCCCACCGGCCGTCCATGGGCTTCCGGTTACGGATGGGCAGCAACGATCGCACTGCGTCCGGACGCTTGAGTCGTCGAGCGTCCGGGCGCATGGTCTTCCGTGAGGGGCGACGCAGCGAGCCCGCCCGGTACACGATTCGGGGCCGACGCAACGTCCGCGCTCCCCATTCCCCCAGGGTGACCCCGCCCGCCAGCGCGCCGCCCGTACCCAGCGCGGCCAGCAGCGCGCTCATGCCGAGAAGCGTCTGGTCGCCGAGCAGGGCGAAGAGTCCCCGGTAGACCGACAGGCCGGGCAGCAGCGGCGTGATGCCCGCGACGGCCACGATCAGGGGCGGAATCAGTGCTCGACGAGCAAGAAGACCGCCGACGAACCCGACGACCGTCGCGGCGATGGCGCTCGACAGGACGGGGCCGAACCCCACCTGCTGCGCGATGAGGAAGAACAGTGCACCGGCAAACCCGCCGAAGAATGCGGCCGTCAGACTGCGTCGTTCGGCGTAGCAGGCCAGGGCATAGAACGCCGACGCCGCCGCACCGGCGAGCACCTTCGTCGGCACCTCGGTGATGTCGGGAGGAGCGACGTTGCTCAGGACGGGCAGTTCCGCGCCGAGCAGGGCGGCGAGCCGGAGCGTCGTCGCCACGCCCGCGATGATGCCGCCGGTCATCATGAGGAGTTCGAAGAACCGGGCCGCAGCGGTGATGGGGGCGCCGGTGATCGCGTCCTGCACCGAGCCCACCAGCGACAGACCCGAGAGCAGCACGGTCACCCCGGCCGCGATGATCTGCGACGGCGAGATCGAGATGCCCAGCTCGGCCTGATACGAGTACAGGGTGATCGCCGGCGCCGAGGCGATGAACCCGCCCACCACCTGTTGGAAGAAGAACGGAAGCCCGGCGCGGTTGAGCACCCGGCCGACCCGGTCGATCACCATCGTGGTGAGGAAGCTGACCACGGCCACCAGGACCCCACCGCCGAGCAGCACCGAGATCGCCGCCGCCATGCCCGACCAGGCGAGCGTCGCGATCCACCGGTTGTAGGGGTGGGGGGCGGTGATGATCTCGTCGAGTTCCGTCAGGGCGGCCGACGGTGTCGGCACCTGCAGTCGGATCCTGCGCGCCAGGCCGTCGACGGCCGCCAGACGCGTGAAGTCCATCGACCGGTAGTGGACGATGCGCATCGTGCTCGCCGGCGGGAGCGTCGGGCCGCGGTAGGCGCTGATGGTGATCGAGTTGTACGTGACGTCCACGTCGCATCGGTTCAGGCCGTACGTCGCGGCGACGAACTGCACCTGGGCCGCGGTGTCGATGGCGCCGGTGCCCGCCGCGAGGGTCACCTCGCCGACGCGCACGGCGAGATCGAGCACTTCCGTCACGGACGCGTCGTCCGTGAGATCGATCGGCTGGAGCGGGCTCGGAGCGCCCGCGGGGGTGTCGACGATGGCCCGTCGTTCGCCGGTCATCCGGCGCAGTGTCGACGTCAGGCCCTGCAGGAACGTCATGCCTCTCTTCTGCCGTCGAAGGGGTGCGGGAGTGATCGCGGTGGGTGCTCTCGCTAGGAGAAGGTACCGGCCCGGCCTGTGTGTTCCCTGGCCCGGGGCGTCGTCGCGCCGCCGTCCTCGCCGACCCCGCCGTACGGACTCGGCGACGGTTTCCGGCGCGGAATTCGGACTTGGTACCGAAACGGCTCGCGCCGTTGTTGCCTATGCTTGAATCCGGGACAAGAGACTGTGGTGCGGGTGCAACAGCGCGCCCGTCGGGCGCCCGCGAGGGGGACTGGTGGCGGTGTGAGCGCACTGAGGGACTGGTGGTCGGCGACGCCCGACTACGAGTGGATTCGGGATTACCATTGCGCCCACCCGCTGTTGCGTCGGGCGCCGTACGTCACGGCGTCCGGATGCTTCCTGATCGCGATCATGGCGATCGTCCTGGTGTTCTCCCCCGTGGCCGACGAAGCGACGACGCAGCTTCTCGTCGCCGCGGCGAGCGCCGTCGGGGCCGGGTGTTGGTGGGCGCGCGGACGGTTTCCCAGCCGCCGCGCCTCGCTCGCGTTCATCGTCTACGCCGGTATCGCGATCCCCGTCGGCATTCTGTCGACACCGCCCAGCACCATCAGTCTCTATGCCGTCGCGCTCATGGTGACCGTCGGGAACTACGTCACCGCCATGCACGACGCACGGGTGTTCGTCGCGCAGGAAGCCTGGTCGCTCGTGGTCGCCATCGTCGTGTTCGTGCGGGTGCTGACCGCCGATGTCGCCCCGGTGCCGGAGGTGGTGGCGACCTTCGTTCTGGTGCTGGGTCTGTTGTTCACCGCGTCGACCCTCAACCACGTCTTCCTCACCGCCCTGCGGAACGACGCCTCCCGCGCACTGTTCGACCAGCTGACCGGTCTGCGGAACCGCCGCGGACTGCACACCGCCGTCGAGGCCCTGATGCGAGACCACCGCCCGGCTCACCTGTCCGTCCTTTGTCTGGACCTCGACGCGTTCAAATCCGTCAACGACCGCTTCGGTCACGCTGTCGGCGACGAAGTCTTGCGTGCCACCGCAGCCCGAATCGACCAGCTGAGCCCACCCGGATCCGTCTCCGCCCGTCTGGGCGGCGAGGAATTCGCCGTCGTGGTGCCGGGCGACGACGCCCGAGCCTTCGCCCGGTCGCTGCTCACCGGAATCCACCGACCGGACGACCGAGCACCGGTCACCGCCTCCGTCGGTGTCGCCGTCGAGGATGTCACCGAGTGGGAAGGCCTCTGTCCCCGGATGCTCGGCCGACTGCTCGACCGCGCCGACATCGCCATGTACCGCGCCAAGCGCGACGGCGGCAACAGTGTCGTGGTGGCCGCGGCGAGTGAGGCGGACGGGCCGTTATGATGAGCGCGCCCGGCTCGGTCGGGCGCGCCTCCTTAGCTCAGTGGTAGAGCACTCGCCTTGTAAGCGAGCGGTCTTCGGTTCAATCCCGAAAGGAGGCTCTCGATATGCCTCTGAACTGCAGGAATGACCCGAAATAGCTCGTTCTGGCCTCTCGTTTCACGACTTTCTCCGGTACGTCCGTGCAGGTCCGCCACGGTCCAGGGGCGTCCGGTCACCTGCAAAAACTGTCGAAATGAAGCTCGATGTCACGAGTTGTCACAACTCATTCGTAACTCGTTCGATGGACTCGGGTGGACGTGGGTGGCTGTGGATGGACTTTTGCGCGGAAGAGTCCACGACTGTCCGTGGACACCCAGGGACTCCTATGGACGGATTCCACTCGCTTCACGCTGTGGCTGCGGCTGGCGTGGACGTGTGCGGACCAGGGTGGACCAACCGCCTCTCGCTCACGGGTGAAGCAGTAGTCGGCACTAACAGCGCTGATCGCAGAGGGACGGGTTCCGTAACGCAATTCGTGGAATTGACATTTTCAAGCATTGTTCGAATGGTCCGTACCATTACTCCGCAGCGATCGCGGCAGCGTCTCCGAGGTGGAGCGGTGGCGCCCTCGAGGGTCACGGACGGACCGGCGTCACCGGTGCGATGCACGCGACGGTGTCGCCTCGGTATGGGCGGTGACCGTGCCATGCTCCTGGTGCGTCACCCGCTGGCCTCCGCGGCGCAACCGTGTCGGCACGGGGCATGAAGTCGCCGCGGTGTACAAGAACCACCTGGTGTCCGTCAGCGTCCGGGTGGTCGTCCTCGCCGGTCTCGTGGACGCGCGTTACTGGTCTTCCGGCGAAACGCGACAGCGAGGAGGCGGCGAGATCAGCCCGCACCGTGACGCGCCACGTGTGAATGGTCTTTGTCGACGGGGCCGGTCTTCGCGGCGCCTCCGGGGGAGCCGAGGTCGTCGAAGAAGTCGGCGTTGACGGTGACGTAGTGCGCCCACTCGGCGGGGAGGTCGTCTTCGTAGAAGATGGCCTCGACGGGGCAGACCGGTTCGCACGCACCGCAATCGACGCACTCGTCCGGGTGGATGTAGAGCATCCGTCGGCCTTCGTAGATGCAGTCGACGGGGCATTCCTCGATGCACGCCTTGTCCATGACGTCGATGCACGGTTCGGCTATCACGTAGGTCACGGTTCCTATGGCCCCGTCGCGGCGGTGCTGTTGTCCGGTACCGCGTCCGGAACGAGGTGTGGTACGTAGCGGACGTAGAGCACCATCCCGATCAGTTCCACCAGGGTTTGCGTCACGACCACCACGGCGGCCAGGCTCAACGCCGGTGGCAGCGCCAGTGCGAGGGGGAGTACGACCAGTGAGTTGCGGGTAGCGCCGGAGAACACCAACGCCCGCGTCGCCGGCACGTCCTGCCCGAACACCTTCCCGGCGCCGACACCGATGAACGCCATCGCGATCAGGAACATCACGAAGATGGCGGCGGCCGCGGCGAGTTGATCGATGCGGCTGCGGACGGCGTCGATCTGGGAGGCCACGACGACCGCGAGCGTCACCATCATCACCGGCACCATCGCTGCCGCCGTCACCTGCATCAGCCGCTTGCCCGCATGTCCGCGGCGCGCCCACCACTGCGTCGCCGCTGCCAGAGCCAACGGGAGCCCGATGAGCAGGACGAATGCTTCGGCGAAGGGTGCGATGTCGATGATCGAGACCGTGTCGGACCCGACGAACAACCACAGCCACAGCGGCAGCAGCGCGATCTGCAGCAGCATCAGCAGCGGTGCCCCGGCCAGCAGGCGTTCCGATGCGGCGCCGGCGAGGCCGCTGAAGACGATGACGTAGTCGATGCACGGGGCGAGGAGCACCAGCACCACACCGACCAGGACCGCCTCGTTCCCGGCGATGATGCGCGTGAGAGCGAACACCACGATCGGGACGGCCACGAAGTTCAGGACGATGACTGCGGTGGTGAACCGGGCATCGCGCAGGGAGCGGCCGATCGCGGCGAACGGCACGGCGAGGAACGTGGCGTAGAGCAGTACGATCAGCACCGGGTTGATGGCGTGCTCGAACGCCGGCGCCGAGGCGGGAGCAGCGAGGCCCACTGCGGCACCGGCGGCGAGAGCGAGGAGATACAGGCCGATCTGGTGGGTGTCCCACCACTGCACCACCGAGGTCCGCCGCGATCCGGTCATGACGCGTGTGCGGGTGTGGGCATCGTCGACGCCAACCAGCTGCACTGCGGGTCGCACGGCGTCGCCGCGTCGGGAGTGTCGTCCAATCGGTCCAGCGCCCCGGTCAGCGCGTCTCGCAGCACGCTCAGCTGCGCGATCGACTCCTCCGCTCGGGCGATGTGCTCACGCAGTGCCGGCCGCAGCCCGGACTTCACCGCGGCGCACGAGTCGTTCTCCCACACGCGCAGCATCGTCTTGATCTGCGGCAAAGTCAGATTCAGGCTCTTCGCGGCGGTGATGAACGCCAACCGTTGCTGCGCGCGCTCGTCGTAGATTCGGTACCCGTTCGAGGCCCGGCCTGCCGGGAGCAGGCCCTCGCTCTCGTAGAAGCGCAGTGTCGTCGCCGGCACTCCCGTCGCCGAGGACAGTTGCGAGATCAGCAGAGCGGGCATGACCGAAGACTAAAGGTTCGAGTCGGCTCGAAGGCAAATGGACGAGTGAGCACATTGTCGGTGCCGCGGGATCACGGGCGCGTGTGCGGGGTGGTCCTTGGCTGTGCCTGTGCCCACCGATGCCGACGATGTCGTGACCGGATCGACGGTCGCGCTGCGTTCCTCGGCTGACAGGATGAGGCGCTCTCTGGCTGTGGCGTTCGCGGCGGGGGCTGCGATCGGCCTGCTGGGGGAATGATCGGGCTCGGTGTCGCCGAGTTCCGCCTCCCTCTGTTGATCGGTGTGTTCGGATTCGTCGCGTTACAGGCGGTGGTACTGAACAAGGCGATGAGCCTGATAGTCGTCGCGACGGCCCTCCCGGCCCTCCCGGCGCGCGTGGCGTCCGTTCCGCTCGACCTGCTGACTCCCCACTGGTCGGTGGTGCTCAATCTCCTCGGCGGCAGCGTCGCCGGAGCCCGGGTGGGTGCGACGTGGGCGACGAAGATGCGCTCGGCGACCCTCTACAAGGTCCTGTCCGCATTGCTGGTGCTCATCGCGTTCGTGTTGTTACTCAGCCACCTCGGGCAGGTGCAGCACGCCGACCTGGCCGCCGCCGCTCGTGTGGTCGCCGGGCTGCTGGCCGGGTTCGTCATCGGTGTCGTCGCCGCACTGATAGGGGTGGCCGGCGGCGAACTGCTCATCCCGACGATCGTGCTGCTCTACGGACTCGACTTCAAGGTCGCCGGCAGCTTGTCGTTACCGACGATGGTGGTGGCGTTCGCCCGGTACTCCCGCGATCGCAGCTTCGATGTCCCGTGCGAGAGCGGTGGTTTCGTTCTGGTGATGGCGGCCGGGTCGCTCACCGGAACCATTGCCGGGGTCTCCTGCTCGGTGTCGTCCCCGAGCTGATCCTGGTCCCGCTGCCGGTTGGTCAGCCGTCGTCACTCGGGTTCACGTCGCGCGATCTTCGTCGCCAGATCCGTCACCGGTGTGTGCCAGTCCTGGGACAGTCGCACGAGCATCGCGAACGCAGCGTCGGCGCGCAGGTCATAGCGCTCCATGATGATGCCTTTGGCCTGTCCGATGACATCGCGGGTCGCGAGCGCGGACTCGAAATTGTGCTCCTGCTCGGCAGCGACGAGAGCGAGAGCGGCATGCGTGGCGAGCAGGACGCCGACGTCGTCGTCGGCGTCGTCGAAGCCGTGAACAGCGTCGGAGTACAGGTTCAGCGCCCCGAGGTGATCGTGATGGGTGTACAACCGGAACGTCAGCATCGAGCGCACTCCTGCCTCTGAGGCCGCGGGAGCGAACTGTGGCCACCGATCCTCACGGGCCATATCGGGGACGGACACACTGTGGTGTTTCCACACCGTGTCGAAGCACGGCCCTTGCCCGGTCGCCTCCTGCAGGGCGTCGACACGGCGAGGGAGTTCGTCGGTGGCACCGCGGGATTCGATTCTGTGATTGCGGACGACGAGGGTGATGCCGGCGTGATCAGCGCCCGGTATCAGCCGGACCGCCTCCGCCGTGATCGAGAGCAGGGTGCCCTCGACGCTGCCGTGTTCTTGTTGGATCACCCTGGCCATCTCGGCCATGGCGGCGCCCAAAGACACTGTCTCGGAATCACTGTCGGCGCGCGCCGGGTCGAGCGGCGGGTCGGAAGTAGCGGTCACGAACGTACCTTCTTCCAGATCCTCGGTCGTGAGAACGTACGCCGAGGTCGAGCTCACCATGTCACACGGGTGTTGGGCGCCCGCGACGGAGTACACCGCTGCTGTCGAACGGCAGTCCTCGATAGTTCGTCGTCGCCCGGTGTAGGGCGACGCGGCGTACAGTTACCGTCAGTTCGGTACAACCCTTGCCGTTCGGACCGATCATCCGAACCAGTCGTCTCGCCGCTGCGGCGCGAAGACGACCTCGAGGAGTGTGAGCGAAACGTGTATCAGCACTTGCCCGACCGTCCCGATATCGTCGCGGCGGTCGGTCACGGGTCGCCCGCCCTACCTGTCTTGCAGCTGACTCCGCACCTGCGGGCGAGAGCGGGCGCTTGGATCCAGATTCTCGAACAACGTTGTGCGTCAACGTCGCCGCGTGCCCCGTCGTGCACACCGGGTTGTGCCGGTCTGCGAGTCCCGGTGACCGGTGACGCCGACGACCGTCAGCCGAGGGAACATCCACTGTCCGGCCTGGAGTCGTTCTCGCAGTGGGTGGAGGTGTGCGTCGACCTGTCGTCCGCGGACGGCGCAGCTGTCGTCGCATCCACCGAGCGCCACGATGACAGGCACCGGATCCTCTATGCCACCGACCCGACCGCCGAGCGCGTGGCGGACCTGCTCTTCGTCCTCGGCTACGGACCCCACACGACGGCGACGCCCGCGCATCCGGTGCAGACCGTGACGACCACCGATCCCGACGACCGCCTCACCTGGCCGCTGTTGATCGACGAACTCGTCGCGGTGGGCGTTCACTGGCTACAGGTCCATGCGATCGGGGCACCCGGGTCGGCGTTGGGAACCCTGCAGCTCTACCGGCGGCGTCGACCGCCCGCGCGGTCGCTCGATGCGGACACCACGGTCAGCGCGCTGGCGCGAGCGCTCGGTAGCGAACCGGTCGCCGACCGGGTCCTCGGTGCATCATCGGAGCCGGTTGCGGGCTCCGACGTCGTCAGCGTCGCGATCGGCGTTCTCGCTGCCCGGCACGGTCTTTCGGTGCCGGCGGCGTCGGCGCTGCTCCGAGCGGGCGCCTATGCGCGCGAACATTCGTCGCTGGACGAGGCGCAACGCGTTGTCGAGTCTCTCGGCGACCATGAATCGTGACAGCAGGGAACATCGCGCCGTGGTGAACGGCACGTCGGGTATCACCACACGTGAGAGCGAAGCCCGTCGATGACCGACCGTTTGAATCCGACACCGCGCTCGTGCGACTTCCTCGACCTCGTCGGCCCCGCCACCGAGACCCCCGCACCCGACGCGACCGCACCCCATGTCACCGACGAGCGAAGGTTCCTGGTGTGGATGGTCGACGACCGGGACACAGTCATCCTGCGCACCGCGAGCTCGCTGACCAATGCCGTCGACGTGGCTCGCGCGTACTGCGCAGCGTGGGGTGCGCAGGTGCGTCACATCGAGGATCCGCGGGGCGAGGTCGTGCCACGTGCAACGTGGGAGACGCTGTGTTCGGTCACTTCGCCCCTGCCCTACGTCTACACCGTCGAGCTCCTTTCTCCCCGCTCCACCGGGCGTGAGGAACTGGTGACAGCGCTCTGGACCAGTACTCATCTCGACGAGGCGCTGCGCTGGCGGCAGCTGCTGCCGCCCGACCTCCGCAGTCGCGCCCTCGTGGTCAGCAATAACCCCGACGGGCACTTCCCGCGTTCGGCACCCTCACCTGCAGGAACCTCTTCCAGATGACGTCGACGGACGGTATGGCCAGCAATTCGGAAGACGCCGTTGCCGCAGCACCCCCGAGTCCGACCACCGACGGCCCGGAACACGCAGCCCATCGGGCCACCGGAAACGCCGGCGTGCCCGATGCCGCCGCGATTGCGACGGGAACGTGCGCACGCTGCGTGACCACGACGCCTCAGCTGACGCCCGCCACGAGAGTGCCGGGCATGTCCGCTGCCGCATCGGCGCTGTGGGTGCGCCCACGCGGGAAGGGACTGTGCCCACCATGTGCGTGGATGTACCGGTCCGCCGACACCCGTCGTACCCCGCACCTCGTCACTCGCCTCCCCGACAGTGTCACCGCGATCGACCCCACCGACCTGTTCCACACATGGGGCCTCCTCAGGCGCAGAAGCGGATCGATCCCCGCTAGCTTTGCTCGGGGTGCCCCGGTGCCCCCCCGGGCTCAATCCATACACTGCGCTGACGCGGGCACTTCGTTGATGAACGGATATGAATCAGATTGCCCGACAGCGGTTCTCGTAGACCGGCCGTCAGTCGCGGGCCGACCCGTGCGTGCGGTCGAGTCGACTCGGGCAGCTCGTCCGCGATCACGTTCTGCCTCCGCGAGCTGGTCTCGGGTGGTGTCGAATAGTTCGCCCGACGACGCCTCGGACTTCCGGACGCTCTCCTTCTCGAGGACGAGCAAGACGTCGAGAAGGTAGCTGCCCAGTGCCATGATGGCGCCGAAGGTCGCCTGCGATGCCTCGCCTTCGCCTGGGATCGTGTTCCCGGTGACCTCACCGTGGTCCCCGAGAGCATCCGTCGTCCCGACGACCGGGGACCCGAGCGCTCCCGCGGTTTGCCGGATGATGTCGTGGGTACCGTCGTTGTGTTCGTATGCTGCCGTGGCCGATGCAGGGAGGACCCCAGTGTCGGGTGACGACGACGCACATCCGATGCGTGATGCGCGCGGGGCGTTCGACGGTGTCACCGCGATCGAGTGGGTCGACGTGTGCGTCGATCTGGCCGCTGCCGACGGGGCCGCGCTCGTCGTCGCTGCGGAGGACCACCCCGATACCCACCAGGTGGTGCACGCCACCGACGGTATCGCTGTGCAGGCCGCCGACCTCGGTTACATCCTCGGATGTGGCCCCCACATAGAGGCCATGTCGACAAGTAATGCGTGCGCTGTGGACGTCGACGACGCTGCCGACCGGGGCCGCTGGCCGCTACTGGTGGACGAACTGGCCGTCAGCGGGATCGGATGGGTGCAAGCGCACCCGCTCGGCGACCATCGTGCCCCGTTGGGCACGCTGCAGCTCTACCGCCGGACGAGGTCACCGCACAGGCTCTCGGGGGACGACCGCGCTACCCACACCATGATCGCCCAACTCGCTCGCATGCTCGGCACGGGCATCGTCGCCGCCGGCGTGGCCGCCGACATGCTCATCCGACGTCACCAGGACAGCGAGGCGGTGAACATCGCTATCGGGATTTTGGCCGCCCGGCACGGCTGCACCGTTGCGGTGGCCTCGGCGATGCTGCGAGCGGGCGCCTACTCCCGCGGGCACGGCTCCGCGGGCGAAGCGCATCGCGTCATCGACTCGATCAACTCTGTCGACCCCTGAGGACCCGGCCGATCCCGTCATGGGCGCGTCGTCGCCATAGATGGCGACACGGATTTCCGCGAGTCGGCTCATGGGCAAATCCGACTTCTGCGTCCGGTGCGGAGGGGACACGCCGGGTGATCGTCGGGGTGGCTGAGCAACCTCCGGCGCTGCCCGCACGCCGCCTCGCAGCTGATGTGCAGGTCTACGCGAATCCCCCGGTAGGCACGCCGCGAACCTCGCGACAGTCGTTCCTTCGCGGCGAGTTCCCCGGGGGCCCGGGCGAGTTCACCGGCAAATTGTCGACCCGCAATTCACATGAACTGGTCCGACTCGTTCGAAGATCATCCTCTTTAGGTGCGGTCGAGAATCAGTCGAGTGGCTTCTTTCGGTGCGTCCCATTGCGGAAAGTGACCGCATCGCTCGAACCAGTGCAGAACGGCATCGGGGAACAGTTCCGATGCGCGCGCCGCTTGCTTCGGCACTGTCACCAGATCTCGTCGTCCCCAACCGATTGTGACCCGCCCGGGCACTGTGCCGGACGAGGCGCCTTCCTGCTTCGGCCCGTGGATGAGGGCGTTTAGAGCGGCCTGGGTCGACGGGGAGTCGGCGAGCCCGCGTACGTCGGGCAACACGGTGTCGCGCGAGAGTGCCCATGGCCGCGCGGACAATTGAGCGAGCAGCAGGGTCCTTCCCGCAGGGTTGCCGAGAAGTGCAGGTAGGAAACGCCGCAATATGTTGACAAGGGCTATGGACGGCCGGAGTGTGGCGCCGAAGACAGCGCGTTCGCGGTCGCTCCAGAAACCGCCGGGGTCGAGTGCCACGGTGTCGCCGCCGACTCCTCGCCGCGCGAGTTCGAGGACGATTCGACCGCCCATGGATTGACCGGCGGTGGAAATGCCACCCAGATCGTGTTCGCGAATGAAGTCCGCGACGGAGTCGGCGAGAGCAGCGATCGATACTTCGCCCGTCAACGGCGGCGTGTCGCCGAACCCCGGTAGGTCGACCGCGATGACGTCACGGTGTTCCGCCAGTTCGTCGATGATCGGGGACCAGGATCGCCATCCGACGCCCAAGCCGTGCACCAGCAGCAGCGGGCTGCCATGTCCGAATCTGACATAGTTCAGCGTCATACAGTCGACGGTACACGAATGCCCGGTCGATGAACGGGCTTCGGAAGACCGATGACAACCGCTCACCGAGTGTCCCAATTCGACCTCTCGCCGGGTACCGACCGTTCGGGGCCACGTCACCGAGTTCGCGGCCGAGGCACCCTGGTACCACGGGGATAGCGCCACGGTCGGATGGTGGACGGGTGGGACGAGGTACGCGTTCGCTGACGATCGCGAAATGTCCGAGAGGCGACAGCGCGTCCTCGGGTTCCGGCTCGTCCCGCGGTGAGAACGCACCCCCGGCACCATGCACGTGCCGATGATCGGCGAATTACAGGCACTGGCGAATGCTGTCCGGTTGTGCGTCAGCGATCACGCGGCGACGGTCGACTTCGCCGGGAGCAACAGCCGATGCGTCGGGTGAGGCATGCCCGCGCCGGCACGGGTCGCGCGGAAAGAGATTCGGGTCGGGTTTTCCCTCAGTGGCCCGTTCTCATCGGGCCGGTCTTGTGCGGACACGGTCTCGGCGACGGCGGTTCGCATCCATAGATCGATGAGAGAACGGATCGATTGGGACCGAGTCACCCCGCGCCGACCCCACCATGCGCGGGCACGTCGACGATGGTGTTCTGCGTACGGATACCCCTGGGGAGCGGTGCAGTGGCGCATCCTGGTCATGCAGCCGGGCGACCTAACCGCATCTTGCGCGGTGGACGCCGCAGGGCACCGCATGCCCCCGCCACCGGGCCACTTCCAGCACCGATGAGTGGTCGGACTAGAACTGCGGGACGATGTTCTGCACCGCCCATGTGAGGCTGGATGGGGACGGGAATGCAATCGACTGCGCGTCGGTCGGAGCGAGCGGCACGTAGTCGCCTCGTTGCACCGCGGCGAGGGCCGAGATGCCGGGTAGTGCCCGGAACTCGTCGAGAGCGGCGGGCTGACCCGTGGCGATGACGAGATCCGCATCGTTGTTCGACAGGTCCTCGTAGGTGATCTGCGCCCGTCCCGGAATGGAGCTGGTCGGCAGCGCCGTCGCGTGATCGGTGGGCCGCATCCCGAGGGCGTCGAGGAACTGTGCACCGGCGTCGTCGGTCGAGTTCACGACGTACACACCACCCTCGGTGGGGCCGACGAAGAACGTGAACGTGCGGCCCGCGAAAGCGGGGTTCGCTTCGGCGGCAGCGGAGATCGTCGATTCGGTCTCCTCGATGACGCGCTCGCCGTCGGCGGTGCGACCGAGCGCGCCTGCGATGGTCCGTGTGGCCTGCTGCCATGTCTCGGCGGATGGGGTGCTCGCGTAGTGCACGACGGGGGCGATCGCCGACAACTGGTCGTAGCGGGTGTCGAGCCCGAACGCTTTGGTGCCGACGATCAGGTCGGGTTCGTAGGACAGCACGTCCTCTATCGTCAGGTCGGCGTTGGCGCCCTGGAGGAATGCGGGTGCGTCCTTCCCCGCCATCGCTGCCTCGGTCCAGGGTTGAAATCCCGACTCGGCCGTCGCGCGGGCGGTCGCGACCGGTGTCACGCCCAGTGACAGCAGGATGTCCGCGTCGGTCCACGACAACGCGACGACGCGTGTCGGTTCGCTCTCGACGGCGGCGGATCCGAGCGCCCCGTCAGTGGTGGTAGGGAACGATGCAGCGGCGCCTGCGGTCCCCGTCGGCGACGCCCCGGTGGGCTCGTTCGACGAGCAACCTGCGAGCGCTACGGCGACGATCAGGCCAACGAGGAGTCTTCGCATACCGGACTATTTTAGGGTCCGGTCGTTCGCCACGGGGGTGCTACCTCGACCACCTGCTCCAGTCGAACGGTCACTACGACTGCCGCACAACCGGGCCTGTGGAATCGAAGCCGATGAGAAGACGGGTACAGCAGGCACCATACGGCCTGTCGTGGTTATCTGACAGGTGTGTTCAGGCAGCGGAGTCGTCGAACGCTCAGCAGTGGTCGTCGAGGCGAGCCACCGAGAGCTGGCGTCTACGGCTCACGGTGCGTTTCCCCATGGCCAGCAGTGCGTGTGGCGTGGTCAGCAGTGAGTGCGGCGTATGACAGATGATGACGTGTGGTCCGGAAAGCACGCGCGAGCGCACGATGCCCCGGTCCGGTCACTCAATGCGTCGGTGTTGCGATGGAGGATCGACACTGCACGGTCCATTCCACTGTTCGATCCCGACGACGGCGGTGACGCGGCTCGCTGTCTGGTGCTGCTGGAGTCTCCGGGGCCGAACACGATGCGTCCGGGCGGGACCAACATGTGTTCGTTCGACAATCCAGATCGAACGAACCCCGTGCTGAAATCGGTGTTCGCCGACGCGGGTATCGACCGGGTGCAGTGCGTCAAGTGGAATATTGTGCCGTGGGCAGTGCTCGACGACGCCGGTTATCCGGTATCGCCGACGGCATCCGTTCTCGGTGAGGCGGGCCCATATGTCGGCGAGCTTATGGCCTTGCTGCCGAAACTGGAGGTGGTTTTCGTTCTCGGTGCGAAGGCTCTCGATGGCTACATGCGCGTCATCACCGCATCTGCTCCCACCCGCCTCCTCCCGGTGATAGCGGCACCGCACCCCTCGGCTCGCAACGCACACGCGCCGGCGGCTGCTCGCCAGCGGTTGATCAACGCAGCATTGTCGGTCGCAACGCACCTGGAGAAGGCACCTGAACCCCGGACTGTGCTGAGGTAGGGTGGATCGTGCCGCTGCTGCCTCCGACCGGTCAGTCCTGGTAGGGCTGGCGTTCGCCGGTGTCGGTGTCGATGTCGATCACCTCGTCCGGGCTGTCGGGGTGGTACTGGATGATGTGTGGTTCGGCGGCACCCCGGCGTGCACCGTCTCGATATGAGAACCAACATCCCGCGAACAGCACCACTGTCATGATCGCTGCGACGACGGTCCAGCCCTCGAACCCGCCGGCGAGGGCAGTGAAAAAGGCCCCCGCAGCAGCTGTTCCCGCCATCAGCAACAGCTAGGCCAGATAATTTTCGGTGACTCGTGCCCAGACGCGTCCGCGGCGGCCCCGTCTCGGGGTATCGGAAGTCGGTGTGTCTGCATTCGGTGTGCTCATCGATCGACGCTGTTCGTTCGGTATCAGCGTTTCGAGTGGGTACTACCCGGCGGTCGGTTCAGCTGGGTTGAAAAAGTTTTCCTTGCACGCTGCCGCGGAGAGTGTGGGCGGCGACTGTGCCCCAGGCTGCGAGCAAGGCCGCATACAGTCCGATTGCAAGGGCCTCGATCGCGGCCGACCCCAGAGCGCCGCCGAGGGCAGTGGCACCGGTGACGCAGGTGCCGATGGGGAAGGTGAACGACCACCAGGTCAGTGAGAATGTCAGTCCCTTCTGGGCGGCATGGATGGTGAGGGCGGTTGCGAGGATGAACATCAAGACGCCGAAGCCGCCCATCGTCAGTCCGTACAGAATGCCGAACACGTGCAGACCGGTTGCGACGGAGGCCGTCTCGCCGGTGAACACCAAGGGTGCATCGTTGCCGAGAAGGTTCGCGGCGGTGATCGATTGACCGATCATGCCGAGGGTGATCCACACCGTCGGTGCTGCCTGGACCGGCGGGATTCCGCCGTGGACGAGCCGTCCGTAGATGAGCGTCATGGTCAGCATTCCGATGATCAGTGACAGCCCGAACATCGCGTAGCAACCGGACAGCATGGCCAGGCGCCACTGCCCATCCGCGGTATGAGGGAGCAGCAGCGCACCGGTGGAGGCGGACACCATCGGCGGTACGACGGGCATCAACCACGCCGGGAGTGCGACGGCGGTCTGGTGATCGTGGGCGGTGATCATCAGGTAGGGCACGAGAATGCTGGTGATCAGCCCGAGGGCTGTGCCAGCGGTCCACAGGACGGCAAAAATCACGGTTGCGGGCCCCGCTCCGATGACGTCTTTGCCCAGCAGCATCGTCCCGGCACCGACGGTCAGCAGCGCCATGGGGGGTGCGCCGTAGAACTGCACCATCACCGGATGCGCGGCGTGCTCACGCGCATACTGCCGGTGTCGGATCCAGTGCACTGCGAAGGCACCGGAGAGTGTGATCAAGGCGACCGACGCTGCGATCCACACGATCGTTGCGAACACGTGCAGCCCGGGGATGTGGGCGGGCAGGGTGGCGGCGGCGTTGGCGACGATACCGGTGCCCATGACCGAGGCGAACCAGTTGGGCGTGATGTGTTCGAAGATCTGGCCCGGGTGGTCGAGGTCGGAGAGCACCGGCCACTTGCGCGGCCGCTCGGTATCGTCGCCGCGCCGACACGTGATGGAGGAGCGGTGCAGAGCTGTCGTGGTCATGACTTCCAGCGTCGTCGCACACAGTCGTCACCGGTAGACACCGACTACCTGGCCGGTCCCAACCTCAGGTTATGACTGCGGGGATCTGAGGGCGACGACGAGCAGGTCGCTCGACGGTCCTCGCAGTTCACGGCCCGCGGGCCACACGGCACGCAGGAACCGGCGCAGGTCGAGCCCCTCTGTGTGAACGCGGGCCAGTGTTCCGGCGGCGATCTCGGCGGATACCGCGAGGGAGCTGAGTACGGCCGGTGCGAGGCCGCCGATGACGGCAGCTTTGATGGCAGTGGTGGAGGACACCTCGAGCAGTGGCGCGGCGAGTGGGCCTGCAGTCCGGAGCGCACGTTCGAGCGCGAGACGTGTGCCGGACCCGGGTTCGCGGGTGACCAGCGGTGTCGCGGCCAGTTCGCTCGCCGTGATCGTTCGTCGAACCCATTGATGATCGGGGGCGACGACGACGACGAGTTCGTCGCGGGCAACGTCCTTCGAGTGGAGTCCGCTGGGCAGATCGGGGCTTTCGACGAATCCGATGTCGGCGCGGCCGTCGAGCACCGATGCGGCTACGTCGACAGAGTTTCCGGAGGTGAGAGTCGGTGTGATGGAAGTGTCGTGGGAGCGCAGTGTGATGAGCCATCGCGGTATGAGGTATTCGGCGATCGTGAGGCTTGCGGCGATACGAATGTGGCTGTGGCGGTCGGTGCGCAGCATTGCGATGCTCGTGTCGAGCTCGGCGGCTTCGGCGATGACGCGCTCGGCCCAGCCGGCGACCAGTTCGCCGGTTGCGGTGAGGGTGGCACCTCGCTGCCCGCGATGCAGGAGTGCTACCCCGACGCGGCTTTCGAGTGCTTTCAGGCGTGCGCTCGCCGCTGGCTGCGACATGCCATGCGCAGCCCCTGCGCGTCCGATGCTTCCCAGCTCGGCGACGGACAGCAATAATTCGTAGCTGATCAGGTCGGTCACATGGGTCGGCAGGGGCACGGTGCCAGCGTAGAGACTGCGATCGTAGTGGGCACGGGGCCACAGGCGCGTTTGCCGGGAAAGTCCCCATTCGATGCTCAATGCTCGCGGGAAGTGGAACGGGGTCGCGGCACTGGATCCCGTGGTTCGTTCACCCTCACTGACGCCACCTGCTTTTATCCAATTCTCGTCACCCAGGATTTGCCTTGGTTCGTGCGAGTTGTTTCGAACCTCACCGGTGCTCTCGCAGCGTGAGCTGGGACAAGGCAGGGGATGAGTCGGACGTAGGCGACCATTCCGATCAACTCCACCAGTGTCTGCGTCACCACGACCACGGAAGCAAGAGACAGTGCTGGTGGCAGCGCGAGCGCCAGCGGCAGTACGACCCACGAACTTCGGGTGGCGCCGGAGAAGATCAAGGCCCGAGCGTCCGGGACGTCCTGGCGGGTCACTCTGGCCGTCGCCCATCCGACAACCGCCATGATGACCAGGAACGCTACGAAGATCGGCACCGCGGCAATCAGCTGGGAGCCTTCGGAGCGCACTGCGTCGATCTGCGACGCCACGACGACGGCAAGAGTGGCCATCATGACCGGCACCAGCGCCGCGCCCAAGACATCCATGATCTGTGTGCCGAGTCGGCGGCGCGTCAGGATCTGCCTTCGGCCTCGGTGATACCCGTAGGGGGTATTGCTTGGTACGGTGGCAACGTGTGTGACGGTGCTCGGCGACGATCGTCGGCCTCGTCTGCGCTCTCGGTGCTTCGGACGGTGCTGATCGCGCTCGGCGTGGTGCTGATGCACACGACCCTGCCCGTCCCCACCGCCGCGGCCCACGACGCGATGTCCGCACCAGGGCCGGTGAGCAGCGTGGTCGCCCACCACTCTGCTGACACACACACCGTCGACGTCGAGACGGCGGCGGCGCATATGCCGTGCCCGAGCGGCCACGACATGGTGCATCCGTGCATCGGGACGGTCACGTCTTTCCCTGCGATGTCGGTGCCGACCGGGACCGCCGAGCTCATGCCAGCACTCGACACCGTGTCCGACCGCGTTGTCGCGATCGTGGCTCGGGCAGGTCGTGCGCCCCCGTGGGCTGTGCGCTCGCTGGACAAGTCGGTACTTCTTCGGGTGTGACGGGGAGTCCGGGGCCATGGCGCTCCGGCGGATCGCAGGCAGATCCACCTCGTCTTTCGTTCGACACACCTCAGGAGTACATCCATGCGCATCAACAGAAAAACAACCACTGTCCTCGCCGCCGCGGCGGTCGGCATCACCCTCCTCGCCGGGTGTAGCGACGACGGATCGGACACGTCGATGGAGGGCCACTCGATGGGCTCGTCCACCTCGATGGAATCCTCGTCGGCGCAGTCCGCGGATCCCGCCGCGAACTTCACCGACGCCGACGTCATGTTCGCGTCGATGATGTATCCACATCACGCGCAGGCCGTCGAGATGGCCACCATGGTCGACGGGCGCACGACGAACCCGGAGATCGTCGCCCTGGCAGGGGAGATCGCCGCCGCCCAGAAACCCGAGATGGAGCAGTTGACGTCGTGGTTGGCGCAGTGGGGTCAGCCATCACCGTCGTCGGACGCGAACTCGATGGAAGGTATGGACCACGGATCGGGCAGCGGGATGATGACCGCACAGGACATGGACTCGCTGATGGCCGCGTCGGGTGCTGACTTCGACCGGCAGTGGCTGACGATGATGATCGCCCACCACCAGGGCGCGGTCACGATGGCGGAGAAGGAGATCGCTGACGGCTCCAATGCTGACGCGGTCGCGATGGCCCGCACCATCGTCGAGACGCAGAACGCCGAGATCTCGCGTATGCAGCAGCTCCTGGGCTGACCGAGAACCCGGCCGGAACCGCAGTTTCGGGTCCTGTTCGACGAACGACGCAGCCCCGCATCGATGTCGATGCGGGGCTGCGTCGTGTCGGAGGGTGCAGGTCAGTCCTGCGGGGTAGCAGTGCCGGGCCGGAGGTCGAGTCGGCGGAGCAGTTGGGCGTTGGCGGCGACGATGATCGTCGACAGGGACATCAGTATCGCTCCGACGGACATCGGCAGGACGAACCCGATGGGTGCGAGCACACCGGCGGCCAGCGGCACGGAGAGCAGGTTGTATCCGGCGGCCCACCACAGGTTCTGCTTCATCTTCCGGTACGCAGCGCGGGAGAGGTCGACCACCGACAGCACCGAGCGGGGGTCGTCACTGGCGAGGATCACCCCGGCGGACGCGATCGCGACATCGGTGCCTGCACCGATGGCGATGCCGACGTCGGCGCGGGCGAGGGCGGGGGCGTCGTTGACACCGTCACCGACCATCGCGACCTTCCTGCCCTCGTCCTGCAGGTCCGCCACCCGCTGCGCTTTGTCCTCGGGGCGCACCCCGGCGAAGTAGCGGTCGATACCCAGCTCACCGGCGACCGAGGCGGCGACCGCGTCGGCGTCGCCGGTGATCATGACCACCTGCACCCCACGGGCGTGCAGGTCGGCCACCGCGGCGCGGGACTCGGGACGGATCTCGTCGGCCAGTTTCAGCGCTCCGATCACGGCGCCGTCGCCGAGGACATGCAAGATGATCGCCCCGTCCTGCCGCCACCGATTCGCCACACCGAGCTCGGACCGGTGCTCCTGCTCGAGCATCGCCGGACCACCCACCCGCACGGCGGCGCCGTCGACGACCGCGGACACCCCGACCGCGGGGGAGGACCGGAAGTCCTGTGCACGAGAGACATCGAGCCGACGGCTCTCGGCGGCGGCGACGATCGCGCGTGCCAACGGATGCTCGGAGTCCGCTTCCGCGGCGGCCGCCAGCGCCAGCACGTCGTCCTCGGTGCGTCCCGCGACGGCCTCGACGCCGGTGACGGCGGGTTCGCCGCGGGTGAGAGTGCCGGTCTTGTCGAACAGCACGGTGTCGACGGTGCGCATGGATTCGAGTGCGAGGCGGTCCTTGATCAGGACGCCGCCGCGTGCGGCGCGTTCGGTCGCGATGGACACCACCAACGGAATCGCCAGGCCCAGCGCGTGGGGGCAGGCGATGACCAGGACGGTGATCGTGCGCACGACCGCGTCGTCGGGGGAGCCGAGGACGGTCCAGGCGGCAGCGGTGAGAACGGCCGCGCCGAGGGCGAACCAGAACAGCCACGCCGCGGCGATGTCCGCGATGCGCTGCGCCCGCGACGTCGAGTTCTGCGCGTCGCTGACCAGTCGGCGGATCCCGGCGAGAGTGGTGTCCTCCCCGATGGCGGACACCCTCACGCGGATCCCGGAATCGGTGGCGACGGTGCCGGCGACGACGGTGTCCCCGTCGCTACGGCGCACGGTGCGCGACTCGCCGGTGATCATCGACTCGTCCATGCTCGCCGCCCCGGAGACGACGACACCGTCGGCCGGTACCCGGCCGCCGGGGCGCACGACCACCACGTCCCCGACCTGCAGATACGCCGGATCCACGACCGTCACCTCACCATCGGCGTCGACCCGCTCCGCGGTGTCGGGCAGCAACGCGGCCAGCGAGTCCAGCGCCGACGTCGTCTGCGCGAGCGATCGCATCTCGATCCAGTGCCCCAGCAGCATGATCACGATCAGCAGTGCCAGCTCCCACCAGAAGTCGAGCTGATGATCGAGCAGACCGACGCTCGCACCGAGAGACGAGACGAACGCGACGGTGATCGCCAACGCGATCAACAGCATCATTCCCGGTGTGCGGCTGCGGATCTCGCCGACCGCACCGGTGAGAAACGGGGAGCCACCCCACACGAACATGACCGTGCCCAGCACGGGGGACACCCACCCGATCCAGGAGCTGTCCGGCAGTGAGTACCCGAGGATCATCGCGAACATGTCCGACGCTGCGATCACCGGAACCGCCAGGACGACCATCACCCAGAACAACCTGCGGAACTGGCCTGCATGATCGCCGTGGCCGCCGTGGCCGCCGGCCATGTCGTGATGGTCGTGATCGTGCGAACTGTCCGTCCGGACGGTGGCCGGTGATGACTCGATCATGTCAATTCCTCGATTTCGAAGGTGTTGCTGTGCAATGCCCTGTACCGGTCGGAGATTCGGATGTGCCGTAGTCCATCGCATCGCTGCGGTCGGCTACCCGCTGTGTCCTGCTCCGCATCGATACCCCCAGGGGGTATATAATTCAGACCATACGCCACTCGGTCGGCTGTGGGAAGGTGTGCCGTCTCACTCGGTCTCGGTTCCTGCACGCATCGGATCGTGCAGCTGACGCGATTCCGCACCCTTCTACGGCAGTATCGATGAACACCGGGATCACGATGGTGCCGACGGTTTTGTTCTCGGCCAACCGGATTGCCCGCCCGACCGCCTGAACGATGCCGACCTCCGAGCCTCGTGGGTCGATGAAGGCGACACCGTCGAGGGTGGGGACGTCGACGCCCTCGGCGAGACATCTGGCGTTGGCCAGCACGCCGCGTTCGTCGTCGTCGAGTTGGCGGAGACGCTGAAGCTTCACGTGGCGTTCACCGGACGACATATCACCGGAGGCGAACCCGGCCACAATGTTCCGGACGGTCGTTCTTCTGCAGGCATCCAGTCGAGAACGTCGGGCATCTCGGCGGCGAATCTCTGTGCTCGCAGCACCCGCGAATGGAAGCGATGACCCGGCGGAGGTCATATTTGCGCATGGCTTTGGCCAGCCCGATCCGGCTGTGGTGTAACCGGTCCGTGGTAGCGATGAGGAGGCGATAGTCGAACCACTTCCTCGACGACTCGGAGAGGACCTTGTCGACGTCGCGCTTCGTGACGGCGTGATCGGGGCTCTACGCCTTAACCTGAACCGCCCAGGCCTTCCCGACACTGTCCTCGACCACGAGGTCGATGCCGGCGTCGCTGCCCCACCTGTGCTCCCAGTCGTCCCACAGCCAAACCTCCCGAACCGTGAGTCGGTAGTACGGGTCGTTCTCGAGGTACCACTTGCAGATGCGCTCGAACTGCCTGCCGCGGATGTGATTGTTTTCGGAGAGGCTGTCGTAAAGGGTAGCGAATGTGCCCATTCCGAGAACTTCAGCTGGCCGTACCGACTGGTTTGTCGCCCTCGCGTAACTACTCGAATGACTCCTCGGGACCGTTAGGGCGCAGATCCTGCGCCACACCACCCAGGAGTTGCGCGGATCAAACTAGTTGAGAGAGCTGGCGCGAGTACTTCCGACGAGCGTCCTCTGCGGCTCCGGCAGACCTCCGGTCGAGCTTGGCGGGTTGTCCTCGGAGGTGAGGTCGTTCCCACGCATTGCACTCGGCCGGTGTGGGCCTTCGTTCAGCCGCGTTTGCTAGTGACGCGATCGTGAAGCCGAGTCGCGACTCATTGACGCGTGACCGCAACTGTCATGCGGCTGGACCCGCGTCTGCTGCCTTGTCGATCAACGAGATACGATGTTCACCAGGGTAATACGGACTAGTCGAGTTCGACGTAGGGGATTCTCGGTGTCACGAGAGTGTCACAAGTCTGGACTGACGGAGGTGGACCGGGGCGGACGCTGATGGACGAACACGCAGCTCAGACCGGGTTTCGTGAGTCCAGGTGAATTCACCTGATCGGGCCGTCGAAGCCTTGTAAGCGAAAGGTCGTCAGTTCAATCCTGACAGGAGGCTCTCGATATGCCTCTGACCAGCACGAATGCTCCGAAAGAGCCTGATCTCACCTCTCGTTTCACGACTTCCCCCGGTACGTCCGTGCAGGTCCGCCACGGTCCAGGTGCGTCCGGTCACCTGCGAGAACTGCCGAAATGCGGCTCGATGTCACGAGTTGTCACAACTCATTCGTAACTCGTTCGATGGACTCGGGTGGACGTCGGTGGTGGTGGGTGGACCTCGACACCGAAGAGTCCACGACAGTCTGCGGATGCCCGCGGACTTCCGTGGACGGGAACCACTCGCTTCACGTCCGGTTGCCAAGGGCGTGGACGTGTGCGGACGTCAGTGGACGTGCGACGTTCGATTGCCGGAGCCTGGATCAACCGACAGTCACCGGGCCGAGCCATGTGGGTGGTCGTTGCTGTGACCATTGGCAATCATTCGCCACGGCATAGCTGATCGGGTGTCTGAAAACCGTTGTGCAACAGCAGAGTTTGTGTCACTGGCGAGAATGGCGACAAACGTGCCTCGTTGGGCGCCGCAGCTCTACCGCCGGACGAGGTCACCGCACAGACTCTCGGGGACGACCACGTCACCCACTCCATGATCGACCGACTCGCTCGGATGCTCGGCAGGGCACCGTGGCCGCCGACACGCTCGTCCGGCGACACCAGGACAGCGAGGCGGTGAACATCGCCATCGGGATCCTCGCCGCCCGGCACGGCTGCACCGTTGCGGTGGCCTCGGCGAGGTCTCGCCGTCGGGAGTCGTTGTGCCGACGAGTTGTTCGACGAAGTCCTTGACCAGGGAGTCCTTCAGACCGAAGACGATGTCGTGGCCGAGAAGGTCGTCGCCGCGGCCGAAGATGTGCGTGTCCTGCGTTCGGGGCTCGGGAGATGACGAGCCAGAGGATAAGCGCCACCTCCGACAGGATCGTCGCCGCAAGAACGGCGCCATCCGCCCATGGTGTTGGCGAACGACCAGATGGTGCTGGTGGACAATGCGAATGCGCCGGTGGCGAAGGCGCCGATGAGCTGGTCCCTATCTCAGTGACACGCGCAGCGGCAGGGATTTCCAGGATCGCATCGTGTTGTTGAGATGTCGCTCGGTTTCGCCCGCAAGGCTGATCGTGGAGATCCTCGCGGCCAAGGCCGTCAGAAGGACTTCGGCTTCCAGTCGGGCGACATGTTGCCCGACGCATCGATGGATTCCCATCCCGAAACCGACATGTCCTGAAGGATCTCGGGTCAGATCGTAGCTGTCGGGCGAATCCCACCGACGGGGATCGTGGTTCGCTGCACCCAGAGACAGTAAGACTTTGGCTCCGTCCGGCACATCTGTGCCGTCGATCGACATGTCGCGCGTCGCCGTTCGATGGAAGGTTTGAACAGGAGAATCCCATCTGATTGCTTCATCGAACGCCGTGCGTGCTCGAGTGGGGTCGTCGCGCAGACGCATCCATTGTTCAGGATGTGATGCGAGGGCGTACAGAACTGCCGCCAGACCACTCGCCGTGGTGTCGAACCCAGCTGACAGCAGGGACCGTACAAGGATCGGCGCCTGCTGTTCGGTGATGTCCCCGCGGTCGGCAGCGGACCACACCTGCGCGCCGAAACCGTTGTCTGTGAGGTTCTCGCGTCGGCAGTGAGCCATCGTCCACTCCACGGACCCAGCCTCGTGGACCTTCTGTGCACTGGCTTTCATCAGCGCGCTGTCGAGAGGTCCAACGGAGTTGAACACGAAGTCGCCCAGCGGCAGGAGATGTTCACGACCTGTATCTGGTATGCCGATCTCGTCGGCAAAAATTTTCAGTGGCAGCGCGTTCGAAAGAGCATCGATTCCGTCGAATTCCGTGGAGTCCGAGAGTAGTTCGTCCACCAAGCCCTCGGCGGCGATCGACCAGCTTGCTCGAAGTTGCTGGACGGCTGGTGCTCCGAGAATCTTCGACAGCACCAGGCGAGGCGCATCGTGGCGAGGCGGGTCTGCCTCGAGAAGGGGGCTCGGCGGTCGGATGGGCTTCTCGAAACGGAAGTTCGCAATGCCGACGCCGGCTGACGATTGGTACGACTGCCAGTCCGTGAGTGCTGCACTCACGTGGTCGAATCGACCCATTGCATAGACACCGTAGCGCTCGAGATAGACGACCGGGCCGGTCTCTCGCAGATGGCGATGGAATGTGGACGGATCGGCCAGGATCTCGAGGTCGTACGGGTCTGCGTCGCTCACCGGCGCTCGGGAGGATGTAGACATACGGTCACGCCCTTTCTGCTGTTGTCTCAGAGGTCCAGCACGAGCTTGTCGGAACAGGAGCTGGAGACGCACACGAACATCGAAGTCTGCGAACGGTGTTCGTCGTCATCGAGAATCGAGTCTCGGTGGTCGGGACGTCCCGCGAGGACAGTCACCTGGCACGTACCACAGGTTCCTTCGCGACACGAGGAGAGAACGTTCACCCCGCACGCGCGGACGGCGTCGAGGATGCTGCTACCGGGCCGGACCGTCACGGTTCGGCCTGAACGGGCGAGTTCGACGTCGAAGGGCGCATTGCGGACCGGGGCGCTGCGTTCTCTCGGGACGAAGCGCTCGGTGCGGAGCGTACCGAGCGGCCTGCCGGTGCAGAGTGCTTCCACCGCATCGAGGAGTCGGCCCGGCCCACATGCGTACAACTTCGTGTCGAAACCGGCTTTCTCCGATATCCACTCGGCCAGAGGGAGCAGGCCACCGCGATCCTCCGGGACGATCGTGACATCGCCACCCATATGAGAGATGTCGTCCAGGTACGCCATCGCTCGGCGAGTGCGCCCACCGTAGAGCAGTCGCCACTCCGCGCCGAGTACCTGCGCTTGCCGGATCATCGGCAGAAGTGGCGTGATGCCGATGCCTCCGGCGATGAACGCATATTTCTGTGAGGGCACCATCGGAAAGTTGTTCCTCGGTCCTCCGATGCCGATATGGTCTCCCACTTTCACGTGGTCGTGGATCAGAGCGGATCCGCCGCGTCCCTCGCTCTCTCGCAGAACTGCCACGCGATAGCTGTAAGGGTCCCACCGATCTCCGCACAACGAATACTGACGGGTCATTCCGTTCGGCAATATCAGGTCGATATGCGAGCCAGGCGTCCAGTCCGGCAGTCGTTGTCCGGAAGCGTGGCGGAGCGTCAGGGCGACGACATTCTCTGCGACCGTATTCTTTTCGCTCACGACATAGGGCGACTGCGCGGTCACGTTGCTCTGGAGTTTCAGGTCCATGTCGGATCCCCCTGGTGTTCGAAGACATGTGGAGCGATCAAGTCGAAAGACCTGGATCGTGCGATGAGAGACTCGGGAACAGGCGTCGCCTTTCGTGTGACGTCCGGCCGGCAGCGACGCCGTGCTGCCCGTTTCGGTGGACCGGCACTGCCGTCAGGGCGCGAGGACAGACTGTGTCAGGAATACAGCGATGTCCTGTCGGATCTGTGCGGCCACCGCAGCGGGGCGCGAGAGGAACGGGTTGTGTCCGGCGTCGAATCTGGTCGTCGTGGTGGTGTGCTCACTCATCGACTGTTGAATCGAGGGGGGCAGCGCACGGTCCTGTTCGCAGAGAATGTAACTCGTGGGGACTGACTTCCAGATGGCATCCCGTAGGGGGTGTGCGGCCGAATCGAGACTCTGGTGGGTCAGGCGCCCGCTGTGTTCTGCAGCCCGCTCCGGGGGGAGGTCGTGGTAGAAGACCTCCTCCGGGTGGAGTGCATCCATGTACCCCTCGCTGGGGTGGACATCCCACCAATCCGGAAGCCCGTGCTCCCCGGCGAGGTCTGCCACGGACTGGCCTACGTCCAGCACCCATGCAGCGATGTAGACCACCCCGATGACGTTGTCCAAGCCGCACAACGCCTGGGTTGTCGGTAGTCCTCCGTACGAGTGGGCGACCACGACCACCGGTTCGGTGATCGATCGGACCATCGAGCGAATGGCGTCGACGTCGTCGTCGAACGACCCGAGTTTCGCAGGGTCGTGTCCGGAGGAGGGGAGTTCGACAGCGTCGACAGTGTGGTCGGTCATCTCGGCTCGGAGGTCGTCCCACACCCACGCGCCGTGCCACGCGCCGTGAACGAGAACTACGGTCGGATTCTTCTGATCGTGCGTCATGACAGTCCGTTTCCTAGGGGCGAGGGGATGGTTGCGGTGCAAGGCTTGCGACATCACGTCGCGACAGCTGCGATGGTCAACCGAATGAGTGATCGACGGCCGTCGCGACTGTTCTGTTCGATGTCGCGGCCGGGCGCGGCGCCCGGACAGCGTCGAGGTCACGGCCGGAGCGCTCGGGCAACGACAGGGCGGCCCATGCACTCGCTACCGAGATCACCACCAGGAACAACGCTATCGGCCAGGTGTTCGTGCCGCCGCCCGCGGCTGCGAGCAGCGTTGTGGCGATGAGGGGGGAGAATCCGGAACCGATGGTCTGCGCGAGTTGGTAACTGGTGGATACTGCGGTGTACCGAACCTCGGTCGGGAACAATTCGGTGAGCATCACCGGTGCGACCCCGTTGACCGACGTCATCACGAATCCGATATAGAGCGACACGGTGATGACCATCGTCGCGGTGCTACCCGTGTTGACGAGGTGGAAGATGGGGAAGGCCAGGACTGCGGTTGCAGTGATCCCGGCGATGATGACCGGGCGACGTCCTATCTTGTCGGAGAGCGCGGCATAGACCGGCGTCATGACGATGCTCGACAGGGTGCCCAGGAGTACTGCGGTCAGAGCAGCGGAGCGTGAGTGCCCGATCGTCGGCGTGTAGGAGAGAAAGAAGATCGCGAAAACGCCCATCCCGCAATAGGGTCCGATCTGAAACAGGATCGACTTCAGCAGCGTGGCCGGCTCGGAACGGGTCAAGGCCAGGATCGGGGTTCCCTGTGCGGGAGCCTTCGTGGCCGAGCGGTT
Source organism: Rhodococcoides corynebacterioides (assembly GCF_019834675.1). Classification (GTDB taxonomy): domain Bacteria; phylum Actinomycetota; class Actinomycetes; order Mycobacteriales; family Mycobacteriaceae; genus Rhodococcoides; species Rhodococcoides corynebacterioides_A. The sequence goes on from NZ_JABUBU010000001.1 coordinate 71,294, forward strand.
GTCCTCGAAGACCGGGCTCTCGGAGATGCGAGCCCTGAAGTACATGCCCAGAGCGAGCAGGCCGAAGCTGCACAAGAAGGGTACCCGCCAGCCCCAGCTGAGCATCTGATCCTCGGGCAGCGAGGCAACCCACAGCATGGCTCCGGTGGCGAGGACCGATCCGGTTGGGGCTCCCATTGCGGCAGAACTGCTTGCAAGGCCTCGCTTTTCAGTACTCGCATGCTCGGACACCATCAGGACCGCGCCGCCGTACTCGCCGCCGACCGCGAAGCCCTGCACCAGGCGCAACATGACGAGCAGCAGCGGTGCCGCCGCGCCTATGCGGTCGTAGGTCGGTAGCAGGCCGATCGCACCACTGGTGATTCCCATCGTGACCATGGTCACCACCATCACGTTCTTTCGGCCGAAGCGGTCTCCGAAGTGCCCGAAGACAATGGCGCCGACGAACCGGGCCACGTAGCCGGCGGCCAACGTCGCGAGAGCGACGAGAGTGCCGACGACCGGGCTCAGGTTCGAGAAGAAGACTCGATTGAACACGAGGGCAGCTGCGGTGCCGTAGAGGAGAAAGTCGTAGTACTCGATCGTCGTCCCGAGGTAGCTGGACAGTGCGACGCGGCGGACGTACGAGGGTGATCGATCTGGTCCGAGGGTGCTCACGGGCAGTCCTTCCGAGGATCTGTGTCGGCGTTTGCAGCCACTACTCGATGCGTGATGTGACTCACACTTGTCGGCCGCGAGCAACGTACATCACATGCAAGATTGAATGCAATAGCGCGTTGATGTGCACCCATCGGCTGGAAAACTGCAGCTCAAAGCTATTGCATTCAAGATTGAATGCAGAGTATGGTCCACATCACACGGTCGATCGTCGGTGATCGGCGCCCATGAAAGTGAGACACATCGATGGTTGCGACAGCTGCCGAACGCGCACCAGCCACCGGCGCGATCCCGACCGAACGCTTCTCCGCTGCCACGGCGCACGAGGCGGCCGGCCGGATCGGCGCGCTTCCGGCCCGGATTCGGCCCGCCTATGACGGTGCGGAGATCTACGGTCCCGCCTACCCGGTGCTGTGTCCGGTGGGGGACAACCTGTGGCTGCACCGCGCTGTCGCCGAAGCGTCCCCGGGAGACGTGCTGGTGGTTCAGACGACCGCCGGCGCGGAGTACGGCTACTGGGGTGAGATCCTCAGCGAAGCCGCGCGCGCCCGCGGCTTGGGCGGACTGGTTCTCGATGGAGGTGTCCGAGACGTGGGCGCTCTCGCGCACGTCGGCTTTCCCGTCTTCTCCTCGTCGATCTGCATCAACGGCACCATCAAGGATCCTGATGCACCGGGCAGGCTGGGTGGCCCGATTCGACTGGGCGCCCACCGAATTGCGCGCGGCGACGTCATCGTCGGTGATGTCGACGGTGTCGTGGTCATCCCCCGAGATCAGTGGCCCGAGGTGCAGAAAGCCTCGCGGGAGCGTGAGGAGAAGGAGGCCGCGATCATCGCCCAGATTCGATCCGGCGCCTCCACCCTCGACCTGTACTCCTTGCCCCGCTGACATCTCCTCCCCGCCGGTGGTCGGGTGCACCGACGCCGTGTCTCACTCACGAAAGAGGTTTTCCATGTACATGTTTCACGCTACAACAGTCAGGAACGAGGTCGATGCACGATGAGTCGAATCGTGGCCGTCGTCGGCACTTCTCACAGCCCGATGCTCGGCATGGAGCCAGAGCGCATGTGGAATCTGCGTGCCGAGAACGACGCGGCAGGCGAGTACGACCTGTACGACCGACGGGGAGCTGTTCGCACCTTCGAGGAACTCGTCACCGCGGCTGACGGCCGATACGACGACGAACTGTCCCTCGAGACCTGGAACGCGAAGTACGACGCAGCATCGGCCTGTGTGGACCGCCTTCGCAAGGATCTGATCGCGCTCGAGCCCGACCTGCTCATCGTCATCGGCGATGATCAGGAGGAACTGTTCACGGCCCGCAACCAGCCTGCGATCGCGGTGTATCACGGCGAGAAGATCGAGACGCACAAGCCGATCGAGATGGGAAACGCTCTGCTGAGCCAGGTGCAGCGCAACCTCGGCATGGACGGCGAGATATACCCCGCACATCCGACGGCCGCGCTCCACATCATCGAGGAGTTGATCTCCCGCGATTTCGACATTGCGTCGAGCTCGGAAACCGAGACCGAAGGTGGCTTCGGCCACGCCTTCGCGTGGGTGGTGGGCAAGATGCTGAAGAACGTCACCATTCCGATGGTGCCGGTACTGATCAACACATACTTCCCGCCCAATCAGCCGACCCCCGGCCGGTGCTACGACCTCGGCCGTGCTCTGGCCGGTGCGGTCGACTCTCTGCCCGGTGACCTTCGAGTCGCGGTCGTCGCCTCGGGCGGGTTGAGCCACTTCGTGGTCGACGACGAGCTCGACCGTCGCATCCTCGACGCCATGATCGACCACGACGAAGCTACTCTGCGCGCTCTGCCTGTCGAGCAGCTGAACTCCGGTACGTCCGAGGTTCGCAACTGGATCGCCGCTGCCGGCGCAGCACAAGATCTCGACCACCGCTGGAGCGAATACATCCCCGCCTGGCGTAGTCCCGCCGGCACCGGTATCGGTCTCGCGTTCGGGCTCTGGACATGAGCGAGTGCGGACGGCTTGCCGCGCTCGACACCTGTGCGGTCTCGGACGCGCTCGACGCGCTTCGACTACCGGGTGCGGCACTGGGTCTGCATGCGGTGTCCGGTGAGCGTCGGATCGCGGGACGCGCCGTGACTGTCGATCTCGTCGAAGCAGAGGGTGCCGGCGCCGCGCCGAGGCATCTGTGCACCGCCGCAGTCGATGCCTCCGGACCAGACACGATCATCGTGGTCGCGCATCACGGACGCTCACACGTCGCGGGTTGGGGCGGCGTGCTGTCCGCCGGAGCCGTCGCTCGCGGTAGCGAAGGCGTGATCGTCGACGGTGCGGTACGGGACCTCGATGAGGCCCGCCAGTTCGGACTGACCGTGTACGCGGCGACGTCGGTACCCGTCACCGCACGCACACGCATCGTCGAACGAGCGTGGGATGTGCCGGTCGAGATCGCCGGCGTCCGAGTCGAACCGGGCGACTACGTACTTGCCGACGGCAGCGGAGTGGTCTTCGTTCCGCGCGATCGTATCGACGAGGTACTCGCCATTGCCGAGAGGATCGCCGCCAAGGAGGCCCTCATGCTCGCCCGTGTCCGAGAGGGCGAATCGATGGCGACAGTCATGAGCGCCGACTACGAAACCATGCTCGATCGAGAGGCAAGCCGATGACCGACCATGCGCAGATCACCGAAGACCTGTCCTCGCTCGACACGAGTCACCTCAGCGACGCACTGGACAAACTAGGCCTCGCCGGACAGTGCGCGGGGCTGCTCCCCCTCGATCGCACGGTTCGTCTCGTCGGTCGGGCCTTCACCGTTCGCTATGTCCCGGTGGGGGACGACGGCGGAACAGTCGGTGACTACATCGACGACCTCGACCCCGGCACCGTTGTCGTCCTGGACAACGCGGGGCGCCTCGACACGACAGTGTGGGGGGATCTCCTCACCGCGACCGCATCTCATCGCGGTGTGTCCGGGACCGTCATCGACGGAGTGTGCCGTGACTCCGATTGCGCAGTGGAGCTGAACTACCCGGTGTTCAGCCGTTCGCGGTGGATGCGAACCGGCAAGGACCGCGTACGGGTGGACGGCTACAACGTGCCGGTGTCCGTCGGCGGGGTACGGGTCGAACAAGGGGACTGGCTCGTCGGCGACGCCGACGGGGTCGTCTCCATCCCGCTCGGCCGGGTCGGCGAGGTCATCGACCTCGCGTCCGGAATTCGCGACACCGAAGACGTCATTCGACGCGCCGTCCGATCAGGACAGTCGCTGACCGACGCGCGCCGCGCGCACGGTTACCACACTCTGCAGACCCGACGGAAAGGCTGACCGGCATGGCTCTCGCCGACATCGCCGATGTCGTGATCGTGGGCGGTGGCCCTGCGGGGTTGACGGCCGCGATCCAACTCGCGCAACTGGGAATCGACGTCACCGTCTACGAGCGACGTGCCACCACGTCGCACCTCCCGCGAGCACACCTGCTCAACCAGCGCACGATGGAGATCTTCGACGCGATGGGGGTCGCGGACGACGTGTATGCCCTGTCACCGCCCGAGGACCGATGGCACCGTGTCGGCTGGTACACCTCGCTCGCCGGCGACCGACCGGGACAAGGCAGGGAAATCGGCCACATCGACGCCTGGGGAGGGGGCGCGGACCGCGAGCGGTATGCAGCAGCCAGCCCCAATCGATACGCCAACGTTCCGCAGATGCGCCTCGACCCGCTGCTCCGGACACACGCAGACCTGCACTGCGCGGGCAAGATCCACTACGGACACGAGGTGCGTGACCTCCGGCAATGCGATGGCCATGTCGAGCTCGACATAGTCGAGATGGCCTCGGGTTCCACGCACACGGTGCGAGCTCGTTACGTCATCGCCGCCGACGGTGGGCGAGTGTGCTCGACACTGCTCGGCGTGTCTATGGAAGGGCCGACACAGCTTCTGGACATGGTCAGCATGCACGTCACCGCAGACCTGTCCTCCTGGGCCGTCGACGACCAGGTACTGCTCTACTACTTCGTCGATCCCAGTGGTTCGGGTTCCTTTCGAGGAAGCATCTGCGCCATGGGGCCCGACACGTGGGGGACAGAATCTCGCGAATGGGCATTCCACCAGGCGTTCTCCTGGGGAGACCCCGCAGCCAAGGACACCGACACCCTCGTCGCTCGTGTCCGGGACATGCTGGGTATCCCGGATCTGCGCTTCGATGTCCACGCGATCAGCCATTGGGAGTTCGAAGGAGTGACTGCCGCGCAGTACCGTGTCGGCGACGTGTTCCTGGTGGGCAACGCGGCTCACCGCCATCCGCCGACCGGTGGGCTCGGACTCAATACCGCGGTGCAAGACGTCGACAATCTTGTCTGGAAGTTGTATCAGGTACTGCGCGGGCACGCCGGCGACGAACTGTTGGACACCTACGACGCAGAGCGCCGCCCGGTCGGCCTGTTCAACGTCCGTCATTCGCTGGAGAACGTCGGCGGTCATCGACGCGTCGCAGCAGCCCTGGGATTGAGTGCGGGCATCTCGACCGACGAGGGCTGGGCCGCCATCGACGCGTGGCTCGCACCGGGTGCCGACGGGGAGCGGCGCCGCGCCGATGTCGCCGATGCGGTGGCCTCCAACGCCGACGATTACGGCCAGCTCAACGTCGAACTGGGCTTTCACTATTCGGAGGGCGCTGTCGTCCCCGACGGCAGCGCCCCACCGGTCCCGAGCAACCCGTTACGGGACTACATTCCGACCAGCCGGCCAGGCCACCATCTGCCGCACGCACGGATCGACCAGAGCGCGTCGGCCGGATCGACTCTCGATCTGATAGATCGCCGGCGGTTCACCCTGCTCGTCGATCCTCGGACCGCACAGATCTGGACCGATGCCGTCGCCGCACGACACTTGCCCGTCGAGGTCGTCGCCATCGGCGGAGACGGCTCGGACGAACGGCCGGGAAGTTGGACACGACTACGCGAAGTGGATTCCGGCGGTGCAATTCTCGTTCGTCCCGACCGCCATGTTGCATGGCGGGCGATGACACTGCCGTCCGAACCTGGATCCGACCTCGCTGCTGCGCTGCACACACTCACACGCACGGAAGGAGCGCTGGCATGAACGACTCGGTCCCTGTCATCGATGACGTGATCTCCGCCCGTCGACATTCGGTGGCAGACGTCCTGCACCGCACCGCGAGGCGAGTCCCGACCAAGACGGCACTCGTCGGCGGCGATCGCGTCATCGACTACCGCGAACTCGACACCTCGGTCGATGTCGTCGCCGGGGCACTCCATGCCCGTGGTGTCCGCCGCGGCGATCGAGTTGCGATTCTCTCGCGCAACAATTGGCAGTTCGTCGTGCTCACCTACGCCACAGCGCGGCTGGGTGTCATCCTCGTCCCGATCAACTTCATGCTCACCGCAGACGAGATCGCGTTCATCCTCGGCAACAGCGAGATCGCAGTCATGGTCACCGAACCGGCGTTCGTACCGGCTGCCGAGCGAGCACTCGCCGTCTACGATCGGCCTCTGGCGGCGAGGGCAGTCATCGGAGCCACCGACGACCACACCGGCTGGGAGCCATTCGAGTCCTGGCTCGGGGTAGGCGACGCCGCTCCCGATGTGGTTGTCGGAGATGATGATCCGGTACGGATCATGTACACATCGGGTACCGAGTCGCGTCCCAAGGGCGCACTGCTGTCCAACCGTGCGCTGATTGCGCAATACACCAGCTGCATCATCGACGGCGGAATGGCGAGCGAGGACGTCGATCTGCACACCCTACCGCTGTATCACTGCGCGCAGCTCGATTGCTTCCTCGGCCCCGACATCTACCTCGGAGCCACCAGCATCATCCTTCCCGCGCCCGACCCCGACAAGATCCTGGCGGCGATCGAGACCCATGGCGTCACCAAGTTCTTCGCACCACCGACGGTGTGGATCTCGCTGCTGCGATCTCCGAACTTCGATCGAACGGACCTGTCGTCTCTTCGCAAGGGGTACTACGGCGCATCCGCGATGCCCGCCGAAGTGCTGCGCGAGATTCTCGAGCGCATACCGGACGTGCGGCTGTGGAACTTCTACGGACAGACCGAATTGGCCCCGGTCGCCACGATCCTCGGTCCCGATGAACAGGTGAGTCATCCGGGTTCCGCCGGCCGCCCGGTGCTCAACGTCGAGACCGTCGTCGTGGACGAGAACAACACCGTTCTTCCGGTCGGAGAGATCGGGGAGGTCGCTCACCGCAGTCCACAAGCCACCCTCGGCTACTGGCGTGATCCGGTACGTACCTCGGAAGCGTTCCGCGGCGGCTGGTTTCACTCGGGTGATCTGGGCTGCTTCGACACCGACGGCAGGCTGACCATCGTCGACCGCAAGAAGGACATGATCAAGTCCGGCGGGGAGAACGTCGCCAGTCGCGAGGTCGAGGAAGAGATCTACCGTCATCCGGATGTCGCCGAGGTCGCCGTCTTCGCGATTCCCCATCCGAAATGGGTGGAGGCCGTCTGCGCGGTTGTCGTGGCCAAACCGGGAACCGACCTCGACGAGGTGGCAGTGCGGTCACACTGCTCGAATCGATTGGCGGGATACAAGATCCCCAAACACGTCGTGATCGTCGACACCTTGCCGAAGAACCCGAGCGGAAAAATTCTCAAGCGAGACCTACGCACCGCCTTCGCCGACCTCGCAACTACAGCCGACCTCGCAACCACGGAGAGATGACCGATGACACGTCGATCGATCGAGATCCCGGGCCTCCACCACGGCAGAGCCCCCATCCCGCAGGCCTCGCTGGTGGGTCCGTTACTGACCTCGAGCGGAATCAACGGACTCGACCCCGACAGCGGAGCCGTACCCGAGACCGTGGACGCGCAGGTAGCGCTGATCTTCTCCAATATCGGCCGCATCCTCGACAAGGCGGGCGGCACCACGGACGACATCGCCAAACTGACGTTCTTCGTGCGAGACCGGGCGGCACGGGCGGTCATCGATCCGCACTGGGTGGCGATGTTCCCCGACGAGGTCAGCCGCCCGGCACGGCACACCCTCGAGTACCCGCTTGCCGACCCGCTGCTCATCCAGTGCGAACTCATCGCGTACGTCGGCGACGCCTGACACCCCGCGTGACCCACACGATCGAACTACCCCCAGACACGAGGAACATGATGATCATCGACTCACACGCCCACATCGTGGCACCCGACGGTTTGTACGCCTTTCGCGCGAACCTGATGGCCGACGGTGGGTATCACATCGGGCAACCCAAGATCAGTGACGACTCGCTGGCCGCGTGTTCGCACAGCAACGTCGAGACCATGGACGCCGTCGGCACCGATGTGCAACTGCTGTCCCCGCGCCCGTATCACCAGGGACATTCGATGAAGCCCGCACGGCTGGTGGACGCGTGGATCCGCGCGAACAACGACGTCATAGCGCGCACCGTCGAGATGCACCCGACACGGTTCGCCGGTGTGGCCGGTCTGCCCATCACACCCGACGAGCCGGTCGAACGTGCGTTCCCGGAGCTGCGCCGTACCGTCGAGGAGCTCGGATTCGTCGGTGTGACCGTGAATCCGGATCCCCACGAAGGCACCGGCACAGCGCCGGCCCTCGGAGACCCCTACTGGTATCCGCTGTTCGAGCAACTCGTCGAACTGAAGGTTCCGATGCAGGTGCACTCGGCCGGGTGTTACAACGGCCGTGAGACCTACAGCGAACACTTCATCACCGAGGAATCGATCGCGATTCTGTCGATGATCCGGGGAAAGGTGTTCGAACGCTTTCCGACGTTGAACGTGATGATCTCGCACGGCGGTGGCTCCGTGCCGTATCAGCTCGGTCGATGGCAGGCCGAACATCTTCATCCCGGACTCGGCGGCGACCCGCATGCGCCGCGCTTCGAAGACCACCTGAAGCATTTCCATTTCGACACCGTTCTGCACTACTCACCCGCGCTCGAACTGCTGCTCAAGACTGTCGGGTCGGACCGAGTGCTCTTCGGAACGGAACGTCCGGGTAGCGGCTCGACCGAGAATCCTGAAACGGGGCGCCCATTCGACGATTTGAAGCCGGTCATCGAGGGCTTCGACTTTCTCGACGAGACCGACCGCAGAAAAGTGTTCGAAGAGAACGCGCGACGCGTCTTCCCACGGCTGAAGGTCTGAACTGCGCGGAGTGGACCTCCTGTCGGACGAGGGGCGTGATCTGCGATTAGGCTGCAGGTCACGCCCGTCCTGTAGGGACGGGTTCGGATCGTGGAACGGATGACCTCGGGCGAGGAGGATGGGATGGCGTTGCGGACACGGCTGGGTACCGCCGGAATCATCGCCCAGCTACGCAAGCTGATCCTCCTCGGAGAGCTTGTCCCCGGGGAGGCGCTGCGCCAGGAAGAGCTGTCACAACGACTCGGCGTCAGCCGCGTCCCCATCCGCGAGGCATTTCTCGTCCTGGCCAACCAGGGTCTGCTGGTGCACCGCCCGAACCAAGGCTTCGTCGTGGCGAAGCGAACAGCGTTCGAGCTCAATCAGTTGCACACCCTGCACACTCTCCTCGAGACCGAACTCAACTCGAGCATTCACTGGCCGGACGCATCCGCACTCGAGCACCTGCGCAGCCTCAACGCCGAGATGGAAGCGAAGGACGACGACGGCGATGTCATCGGGTTCATCGACCTCAATCACGAGTTCCATCGGTCAGTGTGGAGTTTGTCGCCCCACAACCTGGTGATCACCGAGGTCGAACGCATCTGGACTCTGTCGGATGCATATTTCGTCAGCAACTACGGATCCTCGGAGCGACGGCGGCACGCTGTCGAACAGCATGCGCAGATCATCGACGCCCTCGCCGCCAAGGACATGACGATGTTCCAGAAAGTGTCGGCCGAGCACCGTGACGACACGCGCGGGGGAGCAAACGACGCCCTGACGCGCGCCCACACCTGACTGATCCGGCGGAGCCCTGACATGCTGCTCAGGAAGCAGGCCTTCGTTAGTCCGGGTAAATCCAGCTGATCGGGTCGTCGAAGCCTTGGAAGCGAGAGGTCTTCGGTTCAATCCTGACAGGAAGCTCTACGTCCGCGCAGGTCCGGCACGGTCCCGGGGCGCCCGGATCAGAGGTCTACGAGCACTGTGATGCGCTTGCCGTCTCGCAACTCTGCGAAGGTGTCGACGAGTGCGTCCAGTGGTGCGTGGGTGACCCAGCCGTCGAGTGGTGGGGGCCGATTCTTCACGAGTCGTACTCGTCGACGGAGGCCAACGGCATCACCCTCATCGGACCCGACGACTGGCTCGAGCATCCCGGAAGTGTGGGCAGAGCAGGGTTGGGCATCATCCACATCTGCGACGACGCGGGAACGGAACTCGCGGTCGATGAGATCGGCACAATCTACTTCGAACGTGACTCGATGCCCTTCGCGTACCACAACGACCCCGAGAAGACGCTGAGCGCGCAACATCCGACCGAACCGACATGGTCCACCGTCGGTGACATCGGCTACGTCGACGACGACCGATACCTCTATCTGACGGATCGGAAAGCGTTCATGATCATCTCGGGTGGGGTCAACATCTACCCGCAGGAAGCGGAGAATGAATCACCCTAGGTTCCGTGCCGTCTCCAATCGGGGCTGATCCTCGGTGATGAGGCCAGCGTAGTGGAGCGTCTCGTACTCGATCGGTGGCACGTGCCCGATGCTCGAATGCAACCGCCTGTTGTTGTACCAGTCGACCCATCCGGCGGTCGCGAACTCGACATCGGAGGCCGTCCGGTACGGCCCGGAGTGGAAGATCGTCGTGCGGATGCACTCGCTCTTGTAGAGCCCGTTCGCCGACTCGATGAGGGCGTTGTCGTAGGCGTCCCCGACGGACCCGATGGATGCGGCGATGTCCTCGAGCGCCAATCTCTCGGTCAGCGTCACCGACGTGTACTGACTGCCTGCATCCGAATGATGTATCAGCTCAGCAGCTTTCACCGGATAGCCTTCCCTCCGGCGTTGCCGCAACGCCATCCTCAGCGGCACCGTCACCAGCTCCACCGACTTCGAGGTGGAGGCGTGCCAGGCGACGATCCGGCGTGAGAAGACATCGACGATGAACACCACGCATACCCACCCAGCCCACGATCTGACGTAGGTGAAATCGGTGACCCAGACGCGGTTGGGTTCGTCCGCCCGGAATTGCCGGTTCAGCAGATCCCCGGCACGAATGCCGTCAGCGGCGGGAATCGTCGTCCGGATACCCTTCGACCTGCGCACACCGTTGTGGCGCAGGGTTCTCATGGCACGATCGACCGCCCCGTGGGACACACCGGGCAGAACGGTGCGGTCGAGGTGGGCTCGCATCTTGACCCGCCCGTACAGGCCTTCCGGCGTCATCCGCCGACGCCCGTCGTCGGCGGTGCGCCAGACGGCATCGCGCACCGCGTCGACGACCACTGCGTCGGAGACGGTCCGTACCGCGGGCCGACGTGTTCTCCAGGCGCGGTAGGTTCTCGCGGCGATCGCCACACCCTGCTCCCGCAGGACCCGGCAGATCGACTCGACCGCAAAACCATTCGCGCGCAGCGTATCTATGAATCCGATGATCATCGGTTGCGGGGGTCGAGTTCCCCCGCGAAGAAAGTCGTCGCTGCTTTGAGAATCGCGACGTCCTCGCGGAGTTGCCGGTTCTCCGCTTTGAGTTTGCGAATCTCAGCCGATTCCTCCGACGTCGTCCCCGGGCGAGCGCCGGCGTCGACCTCCGCTTGCACCGCCCACCGGCGCACTGTCTCAACACCGACACCGACCTGCTTCGCGATCGCCGCCGACGCCGCAGTCAGCGACGGGTACTCCTGGCCGTGGGTCTGCAACAACCTCAAGGCCCGCGAGCGGACCTCCGGATCGATCTTCTTGGGCATGTATTGCATCCTTCCTGACTCAGAAGGAAGCGGCATCAAACCCGGGGTGATTCAAGCTCACCGGAAACTCTCCGCATCAGCAGGTCACGCCAGGGGGCACGGGACGACAGTGGGCACATCACGATGGTGAGCGCCACCTCCAGCTGCTGTCGGCGCTCGGTCCACGTCGAGGGTCCGGTAGACGATGCGGTCGATCATCGCCGAGGCGATGGTGGCTTCGCCGAACACGTCTCCCCAGCGGGCGAACGGCGAGTCGATCCTCCAGCGGCACCCTCATCGGCAGCACGCAGGGTCCAGGACGGCGCGAAGTGCGTGGTGGCCTCCGAACGCCGGGGCATGAACGTCTACTACTCGGCGCGCCCCGAGGCGCTCGACCCTATGCGGACACCTATTCGACATATGTCGCAACCCTGGAGGTTCGGATGTCCCGTGCTCAGCTCGCCCTCGACGTCGACGACATCGACACCGCGATCACGTTCTACAGCAAGCTCTTCGGCGTGGCGCCGGCGAAGGTCAAGCCCGGCTACGCCAACTTCGCCATCACCGAACCGCCCTTGAAGCTGGTGCTGATCGAGAACCCCGGCCAGGGCGGCACCATCAACCATCTCGGCGTCGACGTCGACTCGTCGGGCCGGGTGCACGAGGAGATTGCCCGCCTGACCGGCGAGGGGTTGTTCACCGACGAGGAGATCGGCACCACCTGCTGTTTCGCCACCCAGGACAAGGTGTGGGTGACGGGACCCGGTGGGGAGCGCTGGGAGATCTACACCGTTCTCGCGGACTCCGACACCTTCGGTTCGCAGCCGATCCCGGCGCCCGCACCCAGCGTTCGCGCCGATGCGGCCCCCGCAGGGGCGACGAACACCACCTGCTGTTGACACCGGTCGGCGTCCGCGCGGTGCATCGCGCACCCGACACTGGTTACCGCTCAGGTCAGGGTCGAGGTGAGGTGCTCCACCGCATATCGTGCGGTGCGGCCGACGCCGATGAGTGTCGCGGATGCGGGGCCGGTCCAGTCGCCGTAGCCGAGGAAGACCATGGTGGGTTCGCCGGCGGCGTGCAGCCCGTCCATCGCGATGCCGCCGTCAGCGGTGGGCAGGTGCAACGGACGGAGATGTCGTAGCGCCGGCCGGAATCCGGTGCACCACACCACCGCATCGATCCGTTCGACGCCGCCGTCGTCGGTGACGACACCGTCGGTCGTGAGTGCGGCGAACATCGTGCGCGCCCGCAGGGCGCCGCGATCACGGGCGTCCCGCACCGACGGCACCATGACGACATCGCCCAGCCCGGCCACACCGCCGGTGTCGTCACCGGCGGCGAGTGCGCGGGCGCGCCGGGTGGCGACGTCGAACAGCACACGACCGTCGACGTCGTCGGGCAGGAACCGCGGCGGCCGGGTGGTGAACCACAGTGTGTCGGCGAAGGTGGAGATCTCGGCGAGAATCTGCGCGGCGGAGTTGCCGCCCCCGACGACGGCGACCCGGCGCCCGGTGACGGTGCCGGGCCCGTCGTACTGCGCGGTGTGAATCTGACGGCCCCGGAACGATCGCATGCCGGGGTAGGTGGGCCAGAACGGCCGGGACCAGGTGCCGGTCGCGTTGATCACCGCCTCGGCCGACCAGGATCCCGCTGTGGTGTCGATCCGGTACCCGGAACCGTTGCGGCGCACCGCGGTCACGGAGACCGGTCGTCGCACCGGCAGCTCGTAGCGTTGTTCGTACGCGCTCAGGTAACCCACGACGTGCGATCCGGGTGGGAACTCCTGTGACGACGGGGACATCGGCCACCCGGGCAACCGGGAGTGCGCGGCGGGGGAGAACAGATGCAACGACGGCCAGTGGTCCCGCCAGGACCCACCAGCGGCCGGTTGGTCGTCGAGAATCATGTACTCGAGGCCTGCTCGGCGTAAGTAGTACCCGGCGGCGAGGCCTGCCTGACCGCCGCCGATGACCACCACCCGGGTTCGGGCGGTGGTCATCGGGTTCGTGCCGTCGGTGTGCGGTGCGGTGATGGCGTCAGTCCCGCAGGCGAGCAGCGAGTTCGTCGACGCGGGCGGCGATGTCGTCGCGCACCAGGCGCATCCGCTCGATGCCCTCGATCCCTCGCGTCGAGGGCTCGTCGGTGTGCCAGGTCAGGTAGGTCGGTCCCTCGACCGGGTCGAGGGTTGCCTCGCTGCCGAGGGTGATCACGTAGTCCATCCGCGACAACAGGTCCGGATCGATCGGCTTGGGGTGCTCGCCGGTCAGGTCGACACCGATCTCGAGCAGCGTCTCGGCGGACAGGGCATTGACCGCGTTTCCGGGGGCGGTGCCGGCGGAGTGCACCTCGACGTCGTTGCCGGCGGCCTTGCGCATCAGCCCGGCGGCCATCTGCGATTTGCCGCCGTTCTTCACGCAGACGAACAGCACACTGGGTGTGTCGGACATGGGGGACTGCACCTTTCGGGTGTTCAGCGGCGGAAGTGCGTCAGGTGTGCGCAGTGCTCGGACATCACGATTCCTTGCTCTGGGATACCGGCGCGGTCCGCGAGGAGGTGAAACGCCTGCGGAGAGCGAGAGAGACGTACACCAGGCCCACCAGGACAGGTACTTCGATCAACGGTCCGACGACGCCGGCGAGGGCCTGGCCGGACGTGGCGCCGTACGTGGCGATCGCGACGGCAATGGCGAGCTCGAAGTTGTTGCCCGCTGCGGTGAACGCCAGGGTGGTGGTTCGCTCGTAGCCCAGGCCCATCGCTGCGCCGAGTGCGTATCCGCCGCCCCACATCACCGCGAAGTACACCAGCAGCGGCAGTGCGATACGGACGACGTCGAGGGGCTGGGAGGTGATGCGGTCGCCCTGCAGGGCGAAGAGAACGACGATGGTGAACAGCAGCCCGTAGAGTGCCCACGGCCCGATCTTCGGGATGAACGAGGTCTCGTACCAGTCGCGGCCCTTGGCGCGTTCCCCGAAGTGGCGCGAAGCGAATCCGGCGATCAACGGGATGCCCAGGAAGATCAGGACGGACTTCGCGATCTGCCACGGCGATGCCTCGATGGTGGTCTGGTCGAGGCCGAGCCAGCCGGGGAGAACCGAGAGGTAGAACCAGCCGAGGACGGCGAACATGACCACCTGGAAGACCGAGTTGATCGCCACGAGGACGGCTGCGGCTTCGCGGTCGCCGCAGGCGAGGTCGTTCCAGATGATGACCATCGCGATGCACCGGGCGAGCCCGACGATGATGAGGCCGGTGCGGTACTCGGGCAGGTCGGGAAGGAACAGCCAGGCTAGGGCGAACATCAACGCCGGTCCCAAGATCCAGTTCAGGGCAAGGGAACCGAGCAGGAGCTTCTTGTCGCCGGTGACGGTGTCGAGCCGGTCGTAGCGGACCTTGGCCAGCACCGGGTACATCATGATCAGCAGGCCGATCGCGATGGGGAGCGAGACGCCGTCGACGGAGATGGACGACAGCGCGTCGTTCATCCCCGGAACCAAGCGACCGAGCAGCAGTCCGAAGACCATCGCGACGCCGATCCAGATCGGCAGGAAACGATCGAGCGTGGACAGCTTGCCGACGACGGCGGGGTGGTCGGCGGTGTTCGCCGTGGTGCTCACGCCGTCACCAGCCCGGTGTCGGAGACGTCCACGTCGTCAGCGGTGGGATCTGTAGCGGCGAGCACCGCCGACAACTGTTGCAGCGCAGCGGGAACGACCCAGTAGTAGACCCAGGTGCCGCGGCGCTCGCAGTCCAACAGTCCGGCCTCGCGGAGCACCTTGAGATGGTGGGAGATGGTCGGCTGAGACAGGTCGAACGAGCCGGAGATGTCGCAGACGCAGGCCTCGCCGTTCTCGTGGCTGGCCACCAGGCTCAGCAGGCGCAGACGGGCCGGGTCGCCCAGTGCCTTGAACATCCGCGCGAGATCCTCGGCCCAGTCGGTGGTCAGAGGTTCGCGGGTCAGCGGTGAACAGCATCCGCCGCTGGTCGCTGCGACGGCCACGGTTTGATTCGACACCCGTCTATATTGACGGTTGTTGAATCGACGGTCAAGTGCATCGACGCTCTCGGGCCCGAAGCCACTCGACCCGAGGGTCTTTCGTTGCCTCCGTCGGTGTCCCTCGTCGCTGACGAGGCCGCACTGCTGCGCGCGACGATGACGTCGTGAGCATCGTCGATCGCGACGATCCCTGCGGAGCGACAGGAGCGAAGCCCCATGGCATCGAGACGCATCGTGGTCGCCACTGCCAGCCGTCACGGCGCCACCGCCGAAATCGGTGAGCGCATCGCCCGCGTCCTCGTCGACGAGACCAGCTCGGGTAGGCGGTTCCGCACCCCGCGTCAGCCTCGCCGCCGCAGGACGAGGTACCGCAGCCCGAACGAGCCCATGGCCACGACGAGCACCGACGCGAGCGCCACGGAGGCGGGCATGTCGAATCCGGTCAGTGACACCACGGTCGCCGCCGTTCCGGCGACGAGCAAGACGTCGGTGAACGCTCCGCTCGCCGCGCGGTCGTGCCAGACGCTCTCGATCGACCGATCGGGATCTCGCGGAGCGCCGGAGATCGTGTTCCTGTCGACCGCCACCACCCAGGCCAGGCCGGCTGCGGCCCAGCCGAAGGCGAACGCCATGGCGAGCTGTCCGACGCCGGCGGGAGTGCCGATGGAACCGGTGTCCACGACGACGACCGCGACGACCACTGCGACGACGACACCGATGGGAACCGCCAGCCACAGGGCGGACAGGTGATGGGAGCCGACCGTCGTTCGGCCCCAGCGACTTCGCGATGCGTCAGCTGTCGATGCGGTGGCGATTCCCGGATCGTCCACGGCGGTTCCCTTCGCTCGGTGTCACGTGTGCTCGACGCGTGCCGACAGGGTCGCATGTCAAGCGTGCTTGACACAAGGGGACGGCGTCGAGCTCACCGGCCCATCGTGTGGAACTCGGCGTTGGGCACGACCCCGGTCAGATGTGCGAGACGGTTCGACGCGGCGAAGAACGCCGTGATCGCACCCACGTCCCAGATCTCCTCGTTCGAGAGACCGGCTGCGCGAGCGGCGTCGACGTCGTTGTCGGAGAAGCGTTCCGGTGTCCTGGTCAGAGCGAGCGCCACATCGACGATGGCGCGCTCCCGATCGGTCAATCGCGCCTGCTCCGGATTGGTGGCGACCCGGTCGGCGATATGAGGATCCTTCGTCCGTACCCGGAGGATGGCGCCGTGGGCGACCACGCAGTACACGCATCGGTTGGCCCCGGAGGAGGCCACCACGACCAGTTCTCGCTCGGCCTTGGTGAGCGGCCCGGGCTGATCCATCAGAAGATCGTGATAGTCGAAGAATGCTCGCATCTCGTTCGGTCGGTGGCCGAGCGCGCGAAAGATGTTGGGCACGAACCCCGATTTCTCGACGATCGGGTCGATCCGCTCCCGGAGGTCCGCGGGAAGTTCGCCGATCTCGGTCAGGGGGAAACGGCTCTCGTTCATGGGACCTCCGGTGGTGCGACGTTGGGGCACTGTGTCCGTGAACGGTAGAACAGCCGTCTCAGCGCTCGCCGGCATCGTCGCGTTGGCCGGCGGGGATTGCCCGCATGATCAGCCACGCGGCGCCGCCGGCCACGACCATCAGGCATGCCGCGACGGCAGACGTGAGGACCACCCCGCCGGTGAAGGCGTTCGCTGCCGAGTCGAGCAGTCCGTCGGCCAGGGCGGTCGGCAGTCGGTCCGCCACGGTGCGGGCGCCACCGAGAGTCTCACTCGCCGCGGACGTGTCCAGCCCGGCGCTGTCGGGCGTGATGACGTCGGCGCGGTACTTCGCCAACAGGATCGCGCCGAGTACCGATGTGCCGGTGACGGCGCCGATCTCGTAGGCCGTCTCCGAGATCGCGGCCGCTGCACCGGCCTTCTCCGGAGGAGCCGTCGACAGGATCATGTCGTTGGAAATGGTCTCGGCCACTCCGATACCTCCACCGAGGACAGCGAACGCGATCACGAAGGGCCACACCGCTGTCGGCTCGGCGAACACCGCGATCGTTCCGTACCCGAGCGCCGCCAGGGTCATTCCTGCGGAGATGATCACCGCCGGCCGCAGTACCCGCGCCAGGAGCACCGCCAAGAGACCGGCGGCGATCATCGCCAGGATGCCCGGCACCAGGCGAAGCCCTGCCTGCATGGGGCCCAGCCCGACGACGAGCTGGAGGTGTTGCGAAACGAAGTACAGGAATCCGACGAGCGCGAAGATCGAGAGCAGGTTGACCACCACGGCGCCGGCGAACGCGGGCACGGTGAACAGGCGGACGTCGAACATGGGGTCGGGCCGTCGGAGCTGACGGCGGACGAACAGCCACACGGCCAGCGCGCCGATCACTGCGGGCACGGCGGTTCCCGACCAACTTCCGCCGTTCGCCGAGTCCTTGATCGCGTACACGATCGGGGTCAGCGCGAGCAGGGACAGGGCGATGCTGACCGCGTCGACACGTGCGGGGTGCGGATCCTTGGATTCGGGCACCAGAGCGGGTGCGAGCAGCAACAGGGGAACGAGAAGGGGGACCGCGAACAGGAACACCGAGCCCCACCAGAAGTGCTCCAGCAGAAACCCGCCGACGACCGGTCCCATGGCGGCTCCCGCACCGATGGAGGCGGACCAGATCGCGATGGCCAGGCGGCGCTCGGATCGATCGGTGAACAGATTGCGCAGCAGAGACAGGGTCGCGGGCATCAAGGTGGCACCGAACAGGCCGAGGCCGACGCGTGCTGCGATCAGCATCTCGGCGGACTGGGAGTAGGCCGCGACGACGGATACGGCGGCGAAGCCGGTCGCGCCGACGAGAAGCAGTCGTCGCCGTCCGATGCGATCGCCCAGGCTCCCCATCGCGACGAGGAGCCCTGCCAGAACCAGCGGGTAGGCATCGATGATCCAGAGTTGTTGCGTCCCAGTAGGTTGCAGCGATTCTGCAATCGACGGCAGGGCAAAGGACAGCACCGTGTTGTCGATGGCGATGATCAGCACGGGAAGCATCAGGACGGCGAGTGCGGACCATTCGCGCGGTCCGGCTGTTCTGCCCCGGGTTTGCCGGGTCTCGGTCGGGGGATGGGTGAGTTCTGACATGTGCCGTCCTCGGTGAGTGGGTGTGATCGTTACTGTACCGACTGGATGGCGCAGTAACGAGGCCGACTCGATCCGACCCGTACCATCGCCCCGTGCCCCCTCCTCCCGTCGCGCGCGAGAAGTCGCTGAACGCCTTCGTCAAACTCGTCCTCGAACAAGGTGAGAAGGCTGCGACCCTCGACGCGGTCGCGGCGGCGGCCGGCATCTCGAAGGGCGGCCTGATGTACCACTTTCCCAACAAGGAAGCCCTGGTGGACGGACTGATGGGGGTGGTCGAGGAACTGGCGGCCGAGGACGTCCGACGGATGCGAGCGCACCCAGAGGGCGCTGCGGTCTATCACCTCCGCACCTCGACGTTCCACGACACTCCCGTCGACCGCGCCGTGGTGGCCACCATGCGCCTCAGTCAAGGGTCGAATGCGGTCGCGCAGCAGACCCTCGCGCGGATCCGGCAATCCTGGCTCGACGTGTTGAACGAGCAGATCGCCGATCCTGCCGTGGCGGAGGCCGTCCTTCTCATGGGGGACGGCCTCTACTTCGCCGCGGCCTCGACCGGACCGTACGGCCGGCCCCCCGACAACATCGACGCGCTCGTCGAGGTCGCGCAGAGGCTCGTCGACGCTCGATTCTGACGTGTGGACAGTGGACGGTCAGCTTTCGACCGAGGAGCCGACAGTCCACGACACAGGGCAGTCAGGAGCGGCAGCTGTCGAAGACGTAGGCCTCGTCGTCGGGCTTCACGAGGTCGTGATCGCGCAGGATCACCGAGAGCGCAGGGTCCGTGTTCGCGCACGCCCTGTCGAAGGAGTCACGACCCAGCTCGTCGGTGTACTCGATGTCCAGGACGACGTCGTAGTGCTCGGTGTAGTCGGCGCATTCCTCGAACTCGATGCAGGACTCGGTGATCGCGAAGTCGTATCCCGCGCTGCGGAGCTCGCCCGCCCGGTCGGCCGTGTTCTTCTGGGCGATGGCCAGGCCGGCCCGGTGAGCGGTGTCGGCGAACAGCCGTGCCAGGGCCAGGTTGTCGTCGGCGCTCAGCATGTCGTTCGAGCGGGTGTAGGAGTCGAGGTTGTCGATCTCCACCGCCTCGTAGCCGTCGCTCCCGCATCGCTCGATCCACGGTGCGACGACGGCCGCGAGGGCGGAACGCTTGGCGTCGGTGGAGGTGTCATAGATGTACTCGTCCGGCCACCCGGGGTCCACCAGCGGCTCGCCGTCGACGCGCAGCACCAGATCGGGATTGGCGGCGGCGAAGGACGCGGACTCCGCGGGTTGGGTTTGGAAGCCGTTGACGTAGCAGATGTCGTACCCGGCGTCCGCGGGTCGATCGGTGCGGTCGCGGGCGACCACCGTCACGCCGGGCGGCGGGGGATACCCGCCGCCGAGCTGGTAGTCGAACGCGGAGCCGGGGAGCGGCAGCGTGACACCGCCGTGGCCGACGACAGAACTGCCGGTGGTGTCGGCGGTGACGGTGTCGTCGCCCTGTCCGGCGTCCGCGTCGTCGTCGAGGGAACACCCCGACACGGAGACGAGCACGTAGGCGGCGACGAGCAGGACAGCACGGGAGAAGGGCCGGAGCACAGCGCCTCGCATTTCGGTTCGGATGCCCCGCCTCGAGCTGCTCTCTGGCGACCGGTGCAGACGTGCGGTCTGCTGGACCCTCCGATGACGGTAGGAGCTTAGCTTCCGACCGCTGCGGCGTCTCGGGATCCCGTGGTGACCGGCGAGGGGTGTCCGTTGGAATTCGGGCGGGACGAGGTGCCTGCCCGCCGCAGAGCGGCGGCGGACGCTGTGTCGAGGACACGGTCGGGGACGAAGTTCCCCTCCGCGATCGTCGTTGCTGCACAACGCATGTGCGACGAGTTCCTCGTCCTCGTGGTCGACGCCCTCGCCGAGCGGAACGCGCAGCGCTACGCGGCGGTGCTGCTGACCGGCGCCCACGGTGCAGGCGGTCTGGAGTCGATTTGTCAATCGTTCGATCCTGATACCTCTACCTACGCTCGACGTCAGGCGAACACGAGCCGATCCGCGAGCCCGGCCTCGCGGAAACGCGCCACGAGGTCGTCGGCGCCTTCCGTGAAGTGGCTCCACCCCTCGTAGTGCGTCGGGACGATCGTGGCGTTCGGCGTCAGCGCCGCTGCCCGGGCGGCGAGTGCGCTGTCGAGCGTGAGCAGGTTTCTGTCCGCCACGGGGGCGATGCGGGCACCGCCGGCGAAGAGGGCCGTGGGCCACGTTGATCGTGCGCGAGCTGCTGTCGGGGCCGCGCCGATTCACCGAGCTGCGGGACGGGCTTCCGGGAATCAGCGCGCACACCCTGACCGCCCGCCTGCGGTTGTTCGAAGAGCGGGGCATCGTCACCAGGACGGTGTTCCCCGAGATTCCTCCGCGCGTGGTGTACGCCCTGACCGATCGCGGCGCATCGCTCGAGCCGGTCCTCGCCGCGATGAACGAGTGGGGACGATCGACGGACGCGTCCGCGTTCGTGCCGTCTCGATAGGTGGCGCCGCGGAGTCGATCCGGCTGATCCACCCGACGTGGATCCACCGTGTCCCGCACAGAAGTCCCCGCGTCACGTCGGGGGCACGCGCGGTCCGAGCCGATCGCCCGAATCCGTTGCGGTGCAGGAGTGGTCCGCAGGAAGCAACCTTCGGCGGGAACGACAGCGGCCGGGTGGCGGAGCGCACTCACTCCTGCGTGGAGTCGGCGTCGTCGAAGATGGCCTCGATGGGGCACTCGAAGACGCGAGCCAGACGGAACGCCAGGGGAAGAGAGGGGTCGAAGCGCCCGCGCTCGATGGAGATGACGGTCTGACGCGAGACGCCGAGTACGTCGGCCAACTGCTGCTGCGACCAGGTGCGCTCTCGCCGTAGTTCGGGCAGGCGGTTCCGCACTCCGCGTCAGCCTCGCCGCTGCAGAACGACGTACCGCAGGCCGAACGAGCCCATGGCCAGGGCCACCACCGACGCGAGTGCCACGGCGGTGGGCATCTCGAATCCGGTCAGCGCCACCACCGTCGTCGCCGTACCGGTCACGAGCAGGACGTCCCCGAACGCACCGCTCGCCGCGCGGTCGTGCCAGACGCTCTCGATCGAGCGCTCGGGATCACGCGGAGCGCCGTCGAGCGTGTTCCGGTCGACCGTCAGTACCCAGGCCAGGGCGGCCGCGGCCCCACCGAAGGCGAATGCCATCGCGAGCCCTCCGACGACCGCAGGAGTGCCGGCGGTGCCGGTGGCCACGACGACAGTCGCGACGACCACCGCCACGACGACGCCGATCGGAATCGCGACCAGCAGAGCGGACACGTTCTTCGTGCCGACAGTCGTTCGGCCCCAACGGCTTCGCGAGACGTCAGCGGTGGACGTCGAGTCGGTTCCCGGATCGTTGTCCACGGTGGCGCCCTTCGCTCGGTGTCAAGTGTGCTTGACGCTCGCCGACAGTGTTGCATGTCAAGCGTGCTTGACACAAGGTCGTTCGGCGACCGGAATCATCCAGAACGCGGGGTCGATCCGTCGGCCGTGACCGCATCGACCACGGCGATGGCGTCGGTCGCACCCAGGCCGGCGATGACCAGGGCCACGACGGCGACATCGCGCGCCGGGTCGGCCGAGTTCCCGGCATCCGCGTCGGCGAGCAGGCCGAGTGTCGCCCCGTCGGTCAGCGTCACGATGGTGCTGGGCGGCAGGTAGGCCGGGAAGAGCCCCGACCGTTGCCCTGCTTCGACCAGGTCGATCGACAACTCGCGGCCGGGGGCCAACAGTTCCAGCACGCGATCGTCGCCCAGTTCCTGCCGCCCGATGCCGAGCAGTGCCCGGTAGCGGCCCGCGACGGGCCAGGTAATCATGGCGAGAGCTGCGACCGCGCGATCCGGTTCCGCGGGCAGGGCCGCACGCGCCGGGATGATCGCGGTCAGGTCGGCGGCGGCCGATTCCGCGATGCCCACGATCAGATCGCGCCGAGTCGGGAAGTGGCCGTAGATGGTTCGCCGCGCTATTCCTCCTGCGGCCGCGATGTCCGCGATGCTCGCGTCGGGCTGTCTCCCCAGGACGTCGATGGCCGCGTCGATCACGATCTGCCGTTTCGACGTGGTTCCGCGCCTACCGGCGCCCGCCGTGGAGTTGTCCGTCACCACCCGATCATCCCTACTTGCACACTGTTGTGCAAGTAGCTAACTTGCACATTGTTGTGCAAGTCGATGCGGAGGGAGTGCGGGATGTCCACGAACACGGAAGTCGCGACGGAGGACCGGGCGGCCGATCCACGCCGGTGGTGGGCCCTCGGGGTGCTGTGCGTGAGTTTGTTGGTGGTGGTCATGGCCAACACGTCGTTGATCGTCGCCCTGCCGTCGATGACGCGCGATCTCGGGCTGGACAGCAGCGGCATGCAGTGGGTGGTGGACGCGTACACCGTGCCCTGCGCTGCGTTGATGCTGCTCTGCGGAGCCGTCGGCGATCGGATCGGCCGTCGGCACGCCCTGGTCGGCGGGTTGGCACTGTTCGGAGCCGGGGCGATCGTCGGCGCCGTCGCCGACACCACCGCGGGTGTCATCGTGGCTCGCCTGGTCATGGGTGTCGGCGCCGCCGTCATCATGCCGGCGACCCTCGCTCTGCTGGTGGCGATCTTTCCCCGGCACGAACGCGCGCGGGCGATCTCGCTCTGGGCGGCAACGTCCGGACTGGCCATCGCGGTGGGCCCGTTGCTGTCCGGCGCGCTGCTCGAGGTCACCGAGTGGGGGAGCACCTTCCTGGTGAACGTGCCGATCGTGGTGGTCGCCGTCGTCGCCGCCTTCTGGCTGCTGCCCGTCAGCCGGTCCACCGCCCGGTCCCCGATCGACTGGGTCGGCGGTGCACTGTCCGTGATCACCGTCGGCTCGCTCGTCTACGCCGTCATCGACGGATTCCACTCCGGCTGGGCGGGATTGCCGACCGTTCTGTCGATCGTGGCGGCGGCCGCGGCGATCGCGTTCGTCGTCTGGGAACGCCGGCACCCGGCACCGCTGCTGAACATCCGTC
This sequence comes from Rhodococcoides corynebacterioides, assembly GCF_019834675.1. Taxonomy (GTDB): domain Bacteria; phylum Actinomycetota; class Actinomycetes; order Mycobacteriales; family Mycobacteriaceae; genus Rhodococcoides; species Rhodococcoides corynebacterioides_A. The sequence continues at coordinate 94,894 of NZ_JABUBU010000001.1, forward strand.
GCATCACCGACAGAACCGTCGGTGGCGCGACGCTGGCCGTGCTCATGCTGTTCCTCGCGGCGTTCGGTGTCATTTACTTCGTCGCCCAGCATTTCCAGTCGGTCTTCGGGTACGGCGCGCTCGAGACCGGGCTCCGACTGCTTCCGCTGGCGTTCGCGGTCATGATCGGCTCGGTCGTCAGCAGCCCACTGACGACGCGCGTCGGGCTCCGCGTCGTGATTCCGGCCGGCATGGCACTGGCCGCGGTCGGCGCCTTCGTGCTCACGGCCGTGGACGCACAGTCGGAGTACGGGCATTTCCTGATCGCCCTGGTGGCGATGGGCCTCGGAATGGGCCTGGCGGAACCGCCGGCGACGGACGCCATCATGGGCGGCTTCGACGAATCCGACCTCGGCGCAGCGGGTGGAGTGACCGACACGTCGATCGAACTGGGCGGGTCACTCGGCATCGCCGTCATCGGGTCCGTGCTCGCGACGGAATACCGGAACGGGATGTCCGACACGGTCACCGCGGTCTCCGGCGGGGCCGCGGGACAGCCACCCGAGGTCGCGGACGCTCTCAGCGGTGCCGCGTCCGCAGCGTCCGAATCGGTGGGCGCCGGATCCGCCGTCGCGACCGAACTGTCGACGGCGTCCCCCACCCTGGCCGACGAGCTGCGGACGGCCGTCGTCGACTCGTTCGCCGCGGCGGTGGGCACCGCGAGCGCTGTGGCGGGCTCCGTTCTGATCGCCGGGTGTGTCGTTGTCGCACTGACGCTTCCGGCCCGTCGGCGGCCATCGACCTCGGCCGTCGCGGGCGCCCCGGTTCGGTAGTCGACCCGGCCTCGTGGGTTCCCGCGGGCGGTTCCTGCTCGTGCTGACGGTGCACCGTCCGCCGGTGCACGAGCGGTCCGCGGGAACGGCACACGGTCAGGAAAAGACGTACGGTATGCCGGACGATTACCTCCACGGCGCGAAGATCGCCGGGATCCGTCTACTCGGGGCGAACCGTGAGCACCGGCACGGGGGAGAGCATCAGCAGTCGCTGACTCGTGCTGCCCAGCAATGCTTTTCCGACTCGGCTGCGCTTCCGGATGCCGATCGCCAGGCGGGTGACCTCGGGGTGCTCGTCGAGCTCGTCGAGCACCGCCGCGACCGGGTCCCTGTCCTCGCGGCCCACGCGGTGGACGACGCGAACCGCGTCGCCGTACTCGGACGCGTCCAGTCCCGTCAGCCCGAGGTTCATCGCCAGGACCGAGGTGTTCAGCATCTCGGCTTCCCCGACGGCGGCACGCAGAGCCGCGCGCCCCTCCTCGTTGTCGGTGACGGCCACCAAAACGGTCATCGGTACATCCTTTCGTCCTGGGTCGCAGCAGCGGGGTGACGTCGCGGGGTCGCGCTGGGGCGGCCCGGTCGCACGATCACGAGTACTCCCGGCGGAAGCGCTCCTCGAGCTCCTCGAGCGTGCGGCCGCGGGTTTCCGGCACCTGGGTGACGATGAAGAGCAGGGCCACCAGGCCGAGGGCCACGAAGACGAAGAACGTGGGGGCGATGCCGACGGCGTTCACCACGGGCGGGAACGCCAGGGCCACGGCGGCATTGGCGAACCACAGCATGAAGACGCAGATGCCGATGGCGAAGCTGCGGATCTCGAGGGGGAAGATCTCGGCCAGCATGAGCCAGACCAGGGGGCCGATGGTGCCCTGCATGCAGAACACGAACAGCACCACGAACACCAGGATGAAGTAGGCCTTGGCCGTGCCGTCCGGGAGGAGCAACGCCGACAGGCCGACCAGCAGGTGGAAGAAGGTGGTCAGGGAGAAGCCGGCGATCAGCATGGTGCGGCGGTCGACCTTGTTCATGATGATCAGACCCACGGTGATGCCGAGCACGCTGAACAGGCCGTTGAGCGTGTTGGCGATGATCGCGGAGTTGCTGTCGAAGCCCGCGTCGGCGAGAAGCTGGGTGCCGTAGTACATCACCGAGTTGATGCCCGTGAACTGCTGGAACACACCGAGGCCCACGCCGATGAAGATCAGCCGTCGGATCCAGCGCACCGACAGGTCCGTGGTGCCACCGGTCTGCGAGACCTTCTCCTCCTCGGCGAGCGCGTACACCTCGGCCATCTCGGCCTCGGCCCGCTCTGGTGAGCGGACCTGACGCAGCACCTCGAGAGCCTCGGCGTCCCGCCCCTGCGACACCAGCCACCGCGGACTCTCGGGCATCCGCAGCATGCCGACGACGAGCGCGATCGCGGGCAGCACGGCCACGAGCAGCATGAACCGCCACACCGACTGGTGCTCGCCCCACACGTTGAAGATGATCGCGTTGATCACGAAGGCGGCGAACTGGCCGCTGACGATCATGACCTCGTTGCGGGTGACCAGGGATCCACGCTTCTCGAACGGCGAGACCTCGGCGAGGTAGACCGGCACCGTGGCCGACGCCCCGCCGACGGCGAGACCGAGGACGAAGCGGAACACCGCCAGGATCTCCCAGTTCGGGGCGAGGACGCAGCCCAGCGTGCCGACGACGAAGATCCCGGCCAGCAGGAGAATGTTGTGTCGGCGCCCGAATCGGTCCGACAGACGGCCGCCGATCAGGGCGCCGATCGCGGCACCGAGGATCAGGATGCTGACGACGAACCCTTCCGTGAACGCCGTCAGCGAGAGGTCGTCCTTCAGCGGTTCGAGAGCACCGTTGATGACGCCGGTGTCGTAGCCGAACAGCAGGCCGCCGAACGTGGCGACGACCGCGATGACGCCCAGTCGGCGTGAGTGCGGTCCGGCGGTGTTCGGCGGTAGAGAACCGGTGGGCGTGCTGCCTCGAGTGGTCATGGCGTCCTCGCTCGGTTATATGTCCTTTTGTCCGAACATATTACGTTGCGACGGGCGTCACACGGAGGTGAATCCGGAACGGTCGCACAGCCACGACCCCTCGAATCCCTTGTGCCGCGTACCCGTTCCCGCGGACAGCCTGTGCTCGTGCGGAAGGCGAACGGTAGTTGTCAACCTGTCTGAGACAGTCTGTGGTGGTTGATGCCGGTGAGTCCGGGTAGGTCCGGCGGCTGGGGCGGGCGCCGGAACCGTTCGGGGTGTTGGGCGTGGTAGCGGGTCAAATACTGTTGCCGGTCCTGTCGGACCAGGTGCGCGGTGCCGTGGTGGGTGTCGGCGGGGGTATGTCGGCCGAGGCCGCTGTGACGGTGTTCGGTGGCGTAGCGGCGCAGGAATTCTGCTGTCCAGGTGCGGGCGTGGTCGATGCTGTCGAACCGGGTGGGGCAGTCGAGGTCGTACTTGATCGTCTTGAACAGCGATTCGGAGAACGGATTGTCGTCGCTGACCCGTGGGCGGGAGAACGAGGTGAGCACACCATGTTCGGTGAGGGCGTCGATCAGGGTGTGTGAGCGCATGACGGCGCCGTTGTCGCCGTGCAGCACCGTCGGGGCGCCGTGGGTGGTGATGGCGTGGGCGAACATGGCCGTGGCCAGGTGTCGATCCTCGGTGTGCTCGATCCGCCACGCCACCGGGTAGCGGGAGAACACGTCGATGGCGAGGTAGAGCTTGTATCGGTCCTGCGGTCGGGGTCCGCGCAGTTCGGTGATGTCCCACGACCACAGGTCACCGACCGCGTGGGCGGCGACCACCGGGGTGCGGCGGGTCGCCGCGGCGCCGACTCCGCGGCGTCGGCGGCGGTCACCGACGCAGTGCGCGGCGGCGGCGACACGGTAGAAGGTGCGCTGTGAGCACGCCACCCTCCCTTCGTCGAATGCCCGCCAATACGTTTGCACCACAGACAGATCGGTGTAGTCGTCGTCGGTGACGACGTCGAGGATCCGGCGGCGTTCGTCGGCGGTCAGTGCTGCCGGTTGGGTCCGCTCACGGTGCGGGATCGGCGTCGGGACCCGGCGGTAGTGGGCGTAGCGGCGGGTGAGTCGGTAGTAGGTGGAGCGGGCGATCCCGACCAACGCGCACGCCGCCACCACCGACACCGACGAGGTCGTGGTCACCTCCTCGACGGCGGCGGTCAGGACAGCTTGGTGCGTTCGAGCCACTTGGCGTACTCGGTGGCGCTCATCAGCGCCGGCGGGATCTGCTCGTCGGTGTCGGTCGAGCTCTCGGTGATCCCTTCCAAGAGCTCGTATGCTTTTCCCAGAATCGCCTGTACCGCTTCGCCCTGCGCCACCTTCTTCTTCAGGGCCTCGTTCTCCTTGCGCAGCCGGGCCAGTTCGGCGCGTTCGGTGTTGGTCACCTCGAACCTCGACTTTCGTGCGGCGGTCACCATCGATGCGGTGAATTCTCCACGCTCTCGTGAGACGAGCCACCGATCGACCGTCTGCCGCGCAAGGTTGTGTTCGCGCATCAGCCGAGCCTTCGCACCTCGCTGCACAGCGGCGTCCCACTCGCGTAGGAACTCGACCTTGAACGCGAACGAGAACTTTCGAACTCCGGTCGCCGTACGTCCGACCTGTACATCGGTCACTAGGATGCTCCGATCCTCACGCTGTCGCCGAATGTCTCACGACCATCCTGGCAACGAACGCGAACCGCCCGCAACGGCAGGAGCGGTCCGCGGAAACGGCTCACGGTCGGCGGCGTCGCCGCGGTGTGCTCGCCTCACCGAGGAGGGCAGGCGTGGGGTGCCGGATCCGCTCGACGGCCTCGACTGCCGCGGCGATGCAGTCGGCGCGCTCGCTCGGGTCGGTCCCGTCCGCGTCACCGAGTGCGTCGACCACGTTCTCGACGCGGTGCGCCTCTACGTCATGAGCAGTCCCCTGGTTATCCGCGCGGCGGGGCGCATCGGCACGGCGACGACGTCACCGGAGAGACCCGTCGGCGGTTCGTCGGGATGCAGCACAAACGAGGGGTCCGGTTCGACAGCGATGGATGCGGGGCATCCACCGGTCATGGCAGACAACGGTCGCACCCTCACCCTCCACCTCGGTCACGACGAGCTCGTGATCCGCCGCAAGTGGGAGACCGCCAGCATCGTCAACGACGTCCTGGTCGCGCTGTGGTTCGTGATCGGCAGCGTCCTGTTCTTCTGGGAATCGACCACTACGACGGCCACGTGGTTCTTTCTGGTGGGCAGCCTGCAGTTCCTCGCCAGACCCGTGATCCGCCTGACTCGGCGTATTCATCTGCAGCGCATCGGCTCCGACGACGGAGGGACATCGGCCGACTTCTGATCGGGTGGCCGAGCAGCGCGGAGAACCGGCCTGCCTGTCCGCAGCGGAAACGCGAACAGCACGTTCAGCCGGGTTCGACCGCGGGCGGCAGGGGGCGACTGCTCCGATCCGAGTCGTCGGGCTCGACGACGTCGAAGGGAACGTCGACGGTGACCTCACCGGCTCGTTCGAACCGGAACGTCACTGCGACAGAGGTTCCGGGCTGCAACTCGCCGTCCGCCAACTCCACCGCCACGGTGAAGGGCCGGTCCGCACCGCTGCCGTCGCCGCCCACGTTCTCCACCGGCTGCCCGGCGGCGATCGAGGTGCCCGGTTCGACGACGAGTTGCTCGGCGGTGGCGTCCAGGGTCACCGACGACGCCGCAGGAGAGGTGATCGAGACCAGGGTGTCGGATTCCGCCGGGTCGGTGTTGATCGCGGTGAAGTTCAACGTCGCACTGCCGTACGCCGACGACGGATCTTCGGGTGTCGCGCCCGTCGGTTCGGCGTCGATGCTCGTGTCGCGGATCTCCACCGCCCCGATGGACGGACCGTCGGTGTCGGCCTCGCGCGCGGTGTCGGCGGAGCACGAGGTCAGCGCGACGGCCGCGGACACGGCGGCGGCCGCGAGCAGGACGGGCCGGTGGAGACGGGGACGGCGCGGTGGCGGCATGGATCTGTTGTACCCCCGTCGGTGTCGACCGAAGCGCTCGGTCCTCGGGTCAGGACGTGCGGGAACGTCGTCTCGAGCGGGGACGCGGTGGCCGGCTCCGTGAGGGATACGTCAAGAAGTGCCGCGGTGCGTCAGGGGCACGTGAAGGCCACCCGGCTGCGATGGGACCAGCGCTAGACACGATGCATGACAACGAGTTTCGTCGCCGTTCCTACGGTCGCTGCGCACGGTGATCCGGTACACCGGATGCGCCGCGTCATCCCCGCTGTCGGTTGCGCCGTGTCCGCCCACGCGCTCGTCGACTGTGACGTACTGCTCTGGGTCCAGCGCAGCGCCATCACTGTTCTCGTGCTCGACGACACCGGTCTCGACCTGGTGCAGTCGGTGAGCGTGCGTCCGAATCAGGTCGTGTTCCGCACGGGCGACTGCCCGGACTCGATCCGCCGAGCGGTGCATCACGGAATCACGCGGTTCATCGTGGGCAGGCAGGAGCACGTCGATCACCTGGTCGAGTACGCGCGGAGAACGACCTTCGTCTATCTCGCGCCGGGTCTCCCCACCGTGGTGCCCGCTCGCAGGATCGTTGTGGTCGGCCTCCACGGTGACATCGACGCGTGCGGGACACCCACCGAGTGGGCCGACGCTGCCGAGTACGCGCTCTGCCGGACCGCGCAGGCGAGGACCCTGGGCACTCCCGCTCACAGGATCGTGCTGAGCCGGTCCGCCGGCACCGTGGTTCCGCTCTCGGTCGAGCGGCTCGACTCGATCGTCCGCGCGGTGGACGAGGCTCTTCGCCAGGGCTGCGCTCGATGGCGACTGGCGCGCCCCGCGGTGACGATCGCCGCTCTGTAGCCCTGCGGCTCGACGGGCCGGCGTCGCCCGGACGGTTCGCGAAAGGATTGAGAACAGCGACGACGAGGCATTCGGTGGTCACCGCCGGGTCCGTCCTCGGCGAGATCACGAACGACAGGGAGGCGCGCCGAGCGCATGAGCACCACCAACGAGTACGCAGTGCAGGACAAGGTCATCGTCGTCACCGGCGCCGGATCGGGGATCGGACGAGCCATCGCGCGTGCCTTCCTCGCCAACGGCGCGATCGTCGTCGTCACCGGCCGCCGTCGCGAGCCTCTCGAGGAGACCGTCACGGACGCCCGCAACGGGCATGCGCTCGTCGTCGCGGGAGACGTCTCGCGTCGCGACGACGTCGAGACGCTGGTGGCGACGGTCCTCGAAGCGTTCGGGCGAATCGACGTCGTCGTCTCCAACGCAGGAGTTCACGACGGCGGTGGCGACATCACCGACCTCACCGACGAGGACTGGGCCCTCCTGCGCGGGGTCAACATCGACGGCTTTCTCCACCTCGCTCGGGCGACGCTGCCCGAGTTGGTGCGGTCGGGTGGGAATCTCGTCGCGGTCTCGTCGGTATCGGGCATCGCCGGGGACTGGGGACAGGCTGCCTACAACGCGTCCAAGCATGCGATGACGGGGTTCGTACGTTCTCTCGCACTCGATTACGGCGGTCGCGGTGTGCGCGTCAACGCGGTACTGCCCGCGTTCACGCTGACCGAGATGACCGCGGGGATGGCGACGGACGAGGAGTCCCTGGCGCCGTTCGTCGACCGAATCGCCCTGGGCCGGCCCGGGGAGCCCGACGACATCGCTCCCGCCGTGCTCTTCCTGGCCTCCGACGACGCGCGGTACATCACGGGTGCGCTGCTGGCCGTCGACGGTGGCACCAGTGCCTCGACGGGTCAGCCCCACACGGAGTGAACGGAACCCGCTACGCGGAGTGAGCTTCCCGCTACTGAAACGGGTTCAGGGTGCGGCCGAGGACGTATCCGATGCGTCCGGAAATGGGACGCATGGCTGCTGCCGAGACCTTGTTGGCGACGCCCGTGATGCAGACCGGCTTGCCGGCGCGTCCCGTGCGGCTCGAGAAACGAGACGAGATCGTCGTGGCCGCGCGAAAGTCGTTCGTCGAGGCCGGCTTCGGGGGAACGTGAACGAGCAAGAGCCGGAGCGTGGTGATGTCCGTTCGATTCGTGCGCCCACGGGGCACCCATCGGGCATGACGGACGACGGGCGCACCCTCACCCTCCACCTCGGACACGACGAATTGGTGATCCGCCGCAAGTGGGAGACCGCGAGCATCGTCAACGACGTCCTGGTCGCGCTGTGGTTCGTGATCGGCAGCGTGCTGTTCTTCTGGGAGTCGACCACCACGGCGGCCACGTGGTTCTTTCTGGTGGGCAGCCTGCAGTTTCTCGCCCGGCCCGTGATCCGTCTGAGTCGGCGTATTCATCTTCAGCGGATCGGCTCTTTCGACGGTGGTTCCTCGGGGGACTTCTGATCGCGCGATGAGTTTCGGTCCGTCGACGTGTCTGCCCAGTGAAGGGTTCTCGAGCACGACGACGAACAGGAGCCGCATGTCCGACGAGCACGACACCGACCACGTCTCGGCGCTGACCGCGACGCAGAGGCAGGCGACCGTCGCGGTACTGGACGGGCTGTCGCCGTCCGACTGGGATCGACCGACCCCGTGCGAGGGGTGGACCGTGGCCCATCTGACGGCGCACATGTCGATGTCCTTTCGGGTGGGTATCACCAAGCTGGTGCTTACGATGGTCCGTGAACGGGGAAACTTCGATCGTGCGGCGGACCGCCTCGCTCGCGACGATGTCGCGCGGATGGCTCACGTCGAACTCGTTGCGGCTCTACGACACAACGTGACCACTGCCTGGAGTCCACCGGGCGGCGACCTCGTCGATGCGTTGTGCCACGACGTCGTTCACGGGCTCGACCTGACAGAAGGACTCGAAAGGCCCACGACCGCCACCGAGGAGCAGCTCGACCTCGTCCTGCGCACGATGAGGACAAAGAATCGGATGGAGTACTTCGGCGCGGACCTCGCTGGACATGCACTCCAGGCGTCCGACCTCGACTTCCGAATCGGCCACGGTGACACCCTGGTCCTGCCGGCAACGGCGATCGTCCTGATCCTCACAGGCCGGGAGAGCGTGCACGACCACCTCGTGGGATGACCGAGGTGTCGACCTTCCACCGGGCCCGGGCCTACAGTGCTCGGCAACTCGACCACCGAAAGAGGCCGTCTCATGTCGCGCACTCGGATTCACAATCTGTCCATCTCGCTCGACGGCTTCGCCGCGGGGGAGGGGCAGAGCGAAGAGACGCCGATGGGCCACGCGGGTCAGCGTCTGCACCGATGGATGTTCGCCACGGACTTCGGCACCCGGATGATGGGCGGTGACGGCGGCAGTACGGGCGTCGACGACGCAGTGGCGCACCGGCACGAACTCGGTATCGGGTCGGAGATCATGGGCGCGAACAAGTTCGGTCCACCCGGATGGCAGGACGATCCGGACTGGACAGGGTGGTGGGGCGACAACCCGCCCTTCCACACCCCGGTGTTCGTCCTGACCCATCGGCCCCGTGCGCCGATCGAGATGGCGGGTGGGACCGTCTTCCATTTTCTCGATGTTCCTCCCGCCGAGGCGCTGGTGGTCGCTCGCGACGCGGCCGGTGGCCTCGACGTCCGGATCGGGGGCGGCGCGACGACCGCGGGGTACTTCATCGCTGCCGGCCTCGTCGACCACCTTCACCTCGTGCAGGTCCCGATCGTTCTGGGGAGAGGCGTTCGTCTGTGGGACGGTCTGGAAGGAATGGAGTCGGGGTACGACGTCGAGGTCGTGTCCACCCCGAGTGGCGTTACCCACCTCACCTTCACCCGCCGCGCCGAGTGAGGCCGGGCGAACCGACCACGCACGGGCGACACGGCAGACGCGCCGAGAGCGTGAGCGAAACTCCTGCTACTTGAACGGATTGAGGGTGCGGCCGAGAAAGTAGCCGATGCGTCCGGGAATGGGACGCATGGCTGCCGCCGAGACCTTGTTGACGACGCCCGTGATGCAGACCGGCTTGCCGGCGCGCACGGCGTCCCAGCCCTCGCGGACGACGTCTTCCGGCTGCTGCCACAGGAATCCGGGCAGACGGTCGGCGACGTCGCGGGTGTCCATCACGTCGTGGAACTCGCTGCGCGTGAAGCCGGGGCACAACGCGGTGACGTGAATGCCGTGCGGTTTGAGCTCCATGTCGAGCGACTGGGACATGTTCAGCACGTAGGACTTGATGCCGGTGTAGAGCAGTCCGGCCCCGGGAGGGGAGACCGCGGCCACGGACGACAGGTTGACGATGCGTCCCCACCGACGAGCCTTCATGCCGGGAAGCACGCGATGGGTCAACTCCGTCACCGCGGTGACCATCAGCTGGAGTTCGGCGGCGAGCGTGTCCCACTCGGTGTCGGAGATCATGGTCTTCGACGACAGCCCAGCATTGTTGACGAGGACGTCGACGGCCATACCCAGCTCGTCGACGCGATCCACGATCGCGGCGGGAGCAGAGCGGTCGGTCAGGTCGGCCGTCACCGTCTCGGCGCGCACCCCGTGATCACGGCGGAGTTCGGTGGCCAGCGTCTCGAGTCGGTCGGATCGCCGCGCCACCAGGATCAGGTCGTGACCGTCGGCGGCGAGATGCCGGGCGAAGGCGGCGCCGATCCCGGCGGAGGCGCCGGTGACGAGGGCGGAACGGCGGGGCTGGGGTGTGGTCATCGTGCGTCTCCTGTGTGGCGGTCGAGGAAGTGGATCTGGTCTGTGACGATGGTGTCGAAGAACGGATCGAGACAGGGCTCGAAGTGGCCGCACTCGTAGGTGCGCACCTCACCCTTCGGTATGCGGCGGGCGACGGCCCTGGCCGTGTCGATCGGCGTGACGTCGTCGTGGGCCGCGAGTTGGGCGAGAACGGGCACGTCGATGGCGGTGGCGTGGCGTCCGGGGGAGTAGAACGGCACACGAACTGCGACGCGGGCGGCGACGTCGTTCTCGGCGAGCAGTTCCTCGCGCATGTCTCCCATGCGTTCGACCAGTTCGTAGGCGCCGGCGAGGTCATCATGGCGTTGTCACCCGGTCGTCCCACGGCGGCGAGGCGGTACGGCGACCGGCCCGTCCAGGCACGAATCTGGTCGTACACCCCGGCGGCGATCAGCCGTGCGACCGCTCTCGGGTTCCGAGCGAACGCCGACGCGGGTCCGCTCACGTGTGGGACCTGCACGATGGCGGCGGCGAGGCGCCGATCCCGGGCGGCCAACCGGAGGACGTGTCCGCCGCCGAAGGAGGACCCCCAGGCCACGACCCGCGTGGTGTCGACGCCGTCGATGCTGCGGGCGAACTCGATCGCGGCCTCCCAGTCCGCCTGTTGCTTGCCGATGTCGAGGATGCGTCGAGGTAGTCCTGCGCTGGCGCCCCAATGGCGGTAGTCGAAGACGAGTGCTGCGTAGCCGGCTTCGGCGAATCGCGCGGCGTACGCGTCGAGACGAAGTTCTCGGAACGCGGCGAATCCATGTGCGAGCACGACGATCGGTGGGTTCACGACGTCACTCGGCCGGTAGAGCCACGCTGCGCATTGGGTGCCGCCGGACTCGAACGCGACATCGGAGCGCACGTACTCGAACTGACGCGTCATGGCCGGAACCTCCACCTCGGTACCCCCTCGCCGAATCTGTCCTTCGCGATCGGCACGTGCAGCGCGCCGAGTGACGACCTCTTGACATCGACCACATTTGTGATCACGCTTACAGCACCAAATGATAGCAACTATCACACTGTGAGAGGCAAGCATGAAGGTAGCGATTCTGGGGCTCGGTGAAGCGGGCACCCTCTACGCCGCGGGGTTCCTGGCGGCCGGCTGGACCGTGACCGGGTTCGACCCGGCGGACATCTCCACCCCGTCGGGCGTGGAGCGGTTCGACGACGTGGCCGACGCCGTCCACGGAGCCGAACTGGTCCTCAGCCTGACCAGCTCGTCCGTGTCCGAACGCGCGGCCGCGGCGGCGGCGCCGCACCTGCGGTCCGGCGCGACCTACGCCGACATGAACTCGGCCAGTGCAGCGGTGAAGACCGCCGTCGCCCGAGCGGTGGACACCGCGGGGGGCGTGCTGTTCGCCGACGTCGCGGTCGTCGGGTCCGTTCCCGCGAACGGTGCACGGACCGCCCTGGTCATCAGCGGCTCCGGCTCCACCGCCGCCGCGGCGCACTTCGAATCCCTCGGTGCGCCCGTCGACGACATCGGCGGCGCTCCCGGCGACGCCTCGCGTCGCAAGCTGCTGCGCAGCAGCTTCATGAAGGGACTCGGCGCACTCATCGTCGAATCCACCGAGGCCGGCGTGGCGGCCGGTGCCGAGCAGTGGATCCGCACCCAGATCGCCTCGGAACTGAGCGGCGGGTTCGAGTCGCTCGACCGCCTCCGCGACGGGACTCGCAAGCACGCGGGCCGCCGCGCGATCGAGGCCGCCGCGTCGGTGGCGCTGCTCGACGAGATCGGCGTTCGTCCGGTGCTCGCCGCGGCCGCCACCGAGTTGCACGCCGCGCTGGCGGATGCGAACGGACGCGACACCGACGGGCTCGCCGCGGCGTACGCCGGACTTCCGGTCGCCAACATCGGCGACGCCCGCGATCGCATGGGGATGCTCGATTCGGGCATCCGATCGATGTGGAAGGGCGCCCGAGTCGTCGGCCGAGCCCGTACCGTGTGGACCCGCGGCGGAGACAACAAGGCACTGCAGGCGGCCGTTGCCAAGGTGCTGCCGGGGGAGGTCATCGTGATCAACGGTCAAGGTCACCTCGACCGCGCACTTATGGGTGAGCTCCTCGCCGAGCGAGCGCGTAACCGCGGCTGCGTCGGCATGGTCATCGACGGCGCCGCCCGCGACATCGACGTCCTCGAGGAGATCGGGTTCGGTGTCTGGGCTCGTGCGGCCAGTCCCGCCGGGCCCTACAAGAACGGACCCGGTTACAACGACATCCCGGTCGCGGTCGGTGGCGTCGTCTGCAACCCCGGCGATCTCGTCGTCGCCGACGACGACGGCGTCATCGTCGTCCCGGCGGCCGAGGTCTTCACCAGTCTCGACGGCGGACGAGCGGTCGAGGCCGACGAGGCGCGCCGCCGCGCCGCCATCGTCGCCGAGCGGACGGCGTCGTGATCGCCATCTGGGCGTTGGTGGCCTTCATCGTCGCCATCGTCTTCTGGAACGCGGTTCTCAAGCGCAACATCGGTGAGTCGATGATCGTCGGCTTCCTGGTCGTCGGTGCTTTCGCAGGTCGGCAGGCGCCCGAATACATGTGGCACGGATTCCTCGACTCCATGCAGGAGGAGGTGACGTTCGCCGGGCTCGCATTCATCTTCATGAGCTTCGTTCTGGCCAAGACGCCCGTCCTCGACCGGCTGATCGACATCCTGAACAGCCTCCTCGGACGGCTGCGAGGCGGGCCGATCTACACCTCCACCGTGGCCGGCGGCATGTTCGGTGCCATCGCCCACGTCGGTGCCTCGGTCACCGCCGCCGTCGGATCCGTGACGGTGCCCTGGATGAAGCGCTCGGGTGTCAGCGGAGAGCTGTCGGCCACCGTCGTCGCCGGATGCGCGGGCATGGGCGTCACCTTCCCGTTCAGCGCGACCATGTTCATCCTCGTGGGGTCCACCACTGTCACCGGACTGATGGAGCCGGACGAGATCATCCTGCCGCTCGCGCTGGCCGGCCTCTGGTGCCTGGGTTACCGCCTGCTGCTCAACTACTACCTGGTGCGCAAGAACGGCCTGCAGCCCATCGCACCGGAGGACCGCATTCCCGCCAAGCGCAGCCTACGCGCCGGCTGGACGTCTCTCCTTCTCTTCGTCCCGATCATCGTCCCGCTGCTCCTGACCCGTGGACCCATCGCCGTCCCGATCGCCGAGTACACCGATCTGGTGATGTCGAGCGCGATCAGCCTCATCACCTGGATCCCGGTGTTGATGATCCTGCTGGTGTTCTTCCTCGGCCGTCGGCATCTGCCGCGGACCGGTCGCGGATGGTGGAAGATTCTCGGCGAGACCGCTCCCCAGTTCGGCGTCATCGGCGTCACCATCGTCGCCGCCTTCTCCGCCTCGAACGTCCTCGGTGACATCGGGTTGCCCGAGCAGCTCACCACGGTCCTCGAAAGCCTCAGTGCCCCGGCCTGGTTGATGGCCATCCTCGTCGGCGTCATCATCGTCGTCATCGCCATCCCTCTCACAGCGTCGGCCACCATGGCAGCAGTCGGCGGAGTGGCCGTGGCCGCGCTGGTCGGCGTCGGAATCCCCGCCCCGGTCGCGGCGGCAGCCGTGCTCGTCTTCGCTTCCACCGAGGGTGCCTCCCCGCCGTCGGGAGCCCCGATCTACGTCGCCGCGGGCATCGCCCGCGTCGATCCGGGCAAGATGTTCGCCCCGCTGCTCAAGTACTACTGCGTCCCCATCCTGGGCGTCGGAGTGCTCATCGCACTCGGCCTGCTCCCCGTCAGCTGATCCCACGCCATCCCATCGAAAGAGCACTCGTCATGGCCGAGAAAGTCATCTCCACCGTTTTCCGTATCAGCGTCGCCCTGTTCCTGCTCGGCGGTCTGGTCATCGTGATCCTGCAGGGCGTCGGACTCGTTCTGGGTGACGGGGACTTCGTCACCGGGAGCGAGGAGGCGCTCGCGCCCTGGGCCTACGGTTCCGCCGGCGTGGCCGGGCTGCTCGCCTTCGCGTTGTCCTACTTCCACCATGCGGACGCCGAGACGCCGGCCGACGCGGACACAGTCGTCACCCCGGAACACGCATGACGACGACCGCGTCGGGCATTCATCCCGGCTCGAATTACCGAGATCTGGCGTCGCGACACGACGGCGCCCCTCCCGGGTCGAGCTGGGGGGTGTTCTCCGAGCCGGATCGGGGGACGGCGAACTTCGCCGGTCCCCAGCAGGTGCGCGAGGCGGCCGGGCTGGTGCGACGCGGAGTCGTGTTCGGTCTCGACCATGCCCTGGGCGCGTTCGATCCGCCGATGTCGCGGTCGAGGTCCGCCCCGCGCCACACCATCGTCTCCGCCCACGCTCAGTCACGAGACGACCTGCTCGACGGCTTCTTCCTGCAGGCGAGCAGCCATCTCGACGGTCTGCGTCATCGTCGCGTGTCGGGCTACGGCTTCTACGACGGCGTCCCCGACGACGCCGTCGTCGAGGGTGAACCGCGACTCGGCATCCAGGCCTGGGCGGAGCATCCGATCGTGGGCCGCGGCGTGGTGTTGGACCTCGAGGGTCTGTTCGAGGCGGACGGGGCCCCGCTGCACCACCTCGACGGTCCGGCCCTGGACGCCGCGGCGCTCGACCGTGCTGCCGCACGCCAGGGTGTCACCGTCGAGGAGGGTGACATCGTGCTCGTGCACACCGGGTGGGCACGGTGGTTTCTCGACGCGTCGGCGGCGGATCGGACCGCGGTTCGCGAGGGCCGGCGCTCGACCGGGTTCGCTCAACACCACGATCTTCTGTCGTGGGTGTGGGACCACAGGATCGCGGTGTTCGGAACCGATACGTTCGCCGTCGAGGTGCTCCCCGTGGCGCCGACGTCGCCGTTCCGCGACACCGCACCCGAGGACGCCGGCATGATGCACCAGGAGCTGATCGCCAAACTCGGTGTGCCGCTCGGAGAGCTGTGGAACCTCACCGCGCTCGTGGAGGACAGTCGCACCCACGGGCAATGGGATGCGATGGTGACGATCAAGCCGCTGGCGATAGTGGGCGGGGTCGGTTCGCCCTGCAACGCGACCGCGGTGCGCTGAGACTCCGGTTCTCGCACGGTGATAGTTTTTCTCGATCAGCGTGCGAGACCACAGGAGTGGCGATGTCGGCACCGGCGAGCAACATGCGGTCCCTCGACCGCGCTTTCGACGTCCTGACCGTGTTGCAGTCCACCAAGCACCCCCTCCGCCTGGCCGAGGTCGCGCGGTCGTCGGAGTTGCACATCGCCACCGCGCAACGAATCCTCGGTGTGCTGGTCCACCGCGGATACGCCGCACGCACGGCGGACGGCTACACAGCGGGCCCGGCGGCTCTGGCCGTCGCGCACGCGTTCATGGTCACCAATCCGTTGTCGGTCCTCGCACAGCCGATCATGCAGCAGCTTGCGTCGAGCACCGGCTTCACGGCATCGCTCTACGTCCGGGTGGAGCATTCCCGCGTTCTCATCGCTCGGGTCGAGAGCGAGAACCCGCTGAGTTACGTACTGCCCGTGGGGGAGAGGCTACCGTTGCATCTCGGCGGGGCGGGGAAGATGTTCCTCGCCGGTCTGCCTCCGGAGGAGGTCGACAGCGTGCTGGCGGACGTTGCCGGTGCCACGGTGGCCGGCGGTGGCGCCCTCGACGTCGACCTGCTGCGCCGACAGCTCGAGGTCATCGCCCGCGACGACTACGCGGTGTCGGTCGGAGAGCGTCTGGTCGGCATCGCGTCGGTGACAGCTCCCGTCCGCGCTCGCGGTAGCGACGTCGTGGCGGTGCTGGGTGTCACCGGATCCTCCGACCGGCTGAACGGAGACGCCGTCTCGTCGGTGGTCGCCGAAGTCCGCCGCGCCGCCACCACTCTCGGCGACCGGATACCCCCCGCCGGGTGACAGTGTCTGGCGAGGATTCCTCGATGTCAGGACGTCGGCGCGGCGTCGGGCCGATCGATTTCGGGTGCGGACGCACTGACGGAGTCGACGAACTCCGCCGCCACGGTGCGGAGCTTGCGATTGGTTCGCTGGGATTCGGCGGACAGTGCGGCGAACGCGGCGTCGGCGTCGATGTTGCGGAGGGCCATCAGGATTCCCTTGGCCTGTTCGATGGGTGCGCGGTGGTTCATCGCGTCGCGCAGACCGGCCACCGTCTCTTCGAGCGATCGTCGATGGCGGTTCCGCTTCAGCGCGTCGCCCACCGCGTTCGCCACCAGTTCGAGCGCGTGTCCTTCCCGCCCTTCGAGCAACTCCCGGGTTCGGGAGAACAGGGTCAAGGAGCCGATGGATGCGCCGTCGGCATGGATGGGTGCGCACAGCATCGACTGAACGCCGAGCGCCTGCGCGGACGCACCGAAGTCCGGCCAGCGCTCGTCCGTGCCGGTGCAGTCCGCGACCACGACGCGCCCGGTGCGGGCGGCGTGCAGACACGGCCCGTCACCGAGGGCGAACTGCTCCTCGTTGATCGGGGCGATGGTGGGATCCGAGGAGGCGCCGGTGAACGTGAAGCCGGCGAAGGCGATGGCGATACCGCAGTAGTCCGCGCGGTCGACGCACGACCGAAGCTCGTGGGTGAGGCGGTCGAGGAGTTCGGCGACGTGGTCGTCCTCCCCGCCCAGTTGCGCGACCTCGCGCACGACGGCGGCGATTCGCAGGTCGATCGACGCCAGTTCGTCGTGCGCAGTCATGGTGACATTCCACCATGCTCCTCGGGCGTGGTGTCACGCCCGAGGAGACCGGGACGATCAGTCGATCGCGGAGTAGCTGTCGATCCAGGGGCGAGCCTTCTCGACAGCCCGTCCGACCCGAAGGACGGTGGTCTCGGCCCGGTGGCGTCCGGCGATCTGGAAGCCGACCGGCTTTCCGTCGGACGTCATTCCGGCAGGAACGGTCAGCGCCGGCGCTCCGAGCATGTTGTACGGGTACGTGAGCAGCCAATCGAGAATCTGCTCGCGTACGGTGCGACCGGCCAACCAGTCCGGAGCGAACTGTGTCAACGGGAAGGCAGCGCTGGTGAGTGTCGGGGAGACGAGCACATCGAACTTGGTCAGGAACTGCGTCCAGGTGTTCCACATCGCGCCGCGTTCCGCTTCGGCTCGCCCGACGTCCACGGCGGTCGTGCGCTCTGCCTCCGCCATGATGTCGATCAGATTGTCGTCGACACGACCGTGCATCGTGCGCCAATCGAACAGGTCGTACGCGGTGGCGAAGCCGGGTACCCACGTCGAATGCCACATGGCCTGCGACGGCGGCTGCCAGTCCGGTGTTGCCTCCACGACCTCGGCGCCGGCATCGGACAAAGCAGCGAGCACGAGCTCGCACTGACGGAGGACCTCCGCATCGACGTGTTGACCGGTTCCCAGGTCGCGGGACCACGCGATCCTCATGCCCGTGACGTCATGGTCGGCCGCCTGTAGGTACGGGGCCGACGCTTTCGGTAACGACAGCGGGTCCGATTCGTCGGGTCCGGCGAGCACGTCGAGCATGAGGGCGTTGTCGTCGATCGTGCGGGTGATGGGGCCGTGGAAGAGCCAGGTGTTGTACCGCCCCGGGAACAGGGTTTGCGGGATGACGCCCGTGGTCGGCTTGAAGCCGACCGTGCCACAGAGGGACGACGGAATTCGGACCGAGCCCGCACCGTCACTGCCCTCGGCCAGAGGCGCCACTCCGGCGGCCACCGAGGCCGACGCGCCACCGCTCGATCCGCCGGCAGTGTGACCGTGCGCGAATGGGTTATGTGTCGGGCCGAACAGGTTGTTGTCGCAGCCGCCGTAGTACCCCATCTCGGGTGTGTTGGTCTTGCCGAGGAAGAGGCCGCCGGCTTCACGCATTCGTCGCGCGACCGCGGCATCGTGCGTTCCCAGTCGGTCCGCGAAGGGCTGAAAACCCATCGTGAAGGGCAGTCCTTCCATCTCGGTCAGATCCTTGATCGTGTACGGGACACCGTGCAGCGGGCCTCGGAACGTCTGCGCCGCGGCTTCGTCGTCCAGAACCCTTGCGTCGGAGAGGATCTGTTCGCGGTCGACGTGGATCAGCGCGTTCAGGTTCGCGTTGACGGCATCGATGCGTGCCAGGGCCGCGTCGGCGACGTCGATCACGCGAAGTCGGCCTCGACGTATTCCCTTGGCGATCTCCGTCGCCGACATCCGCCGATAGTCGTCCATGGTCGTCATGCCCTACTCCTGCCCGTTGGGTTCTGCGTTCCAGATGTCGGTTTCGTACCGCCAGCCGTCCGAGGTGCGAACCCAGAAGACGACGTACTTGAGGCCACTGGTCGTGGTGGACCCGGCCGAGTCCTGCACGGTCAGGTCGCCACGGCCGATCTCCCGAGCGACCTCGCCGGTGATGTCGAGGTCGGTGGTCTCGAGGTTCAGGCTCGTTCCGCCGGCGTCGATAACGCTCTGCCAGAACCCCGCGATGGCCTCGCGTCCCCGCACGGGTGATGTTCCCGGAGGAAGGAGGTGCGCGTCGTCGGAGTAGACCGCGGCGACGGCGCTTCCGTCGCCGCGAGCGAATGCCTCCATGAACTCGCGGTTGAGCTTCCCGATGTCCTCGTGATGGACGACCATCGCGCACCGCCTCTCTGTTCGTGCTGCTCAGACGGTTGTGACGCTACGAGTGGCGACCGAGACGGCGATATACGTCATGCTGCGTATCTTTGGGTTCCGTCACCCCGACGCGGTCCGGACCGGGCGTACTCTCGCTGCCGGACGCCACGGACGACGGGAGGCCGCTCATGGACTTCGACACCACGATGTGTGAGGTTTCGAGGGTCGCCGCGGAGAGCGTGTCGATCGATCCCGAGAACGATCTGCACCAGATCCTCGATCTGATGACGGACTGGGTCCCGTTCGTCGCCTGCAGCGTGGCGTCCTACGATCCCGTCGCGCGTCGCCACACCACGGTCGCCAGTCGCGGCTACCCGGACGCGGTCCTCGAGCACTTGGACGGGTGGTTCGTCACGCGCGACGAGGCCTTTTCCTTCATGGCGCGAATCGATCCGACACCGCGCCGGTGGCGCGACTTCCCCTTCGACTACCGAGGGTCGTTCTCGATCCGAGAGGTGTTCGCGCCACACGGCTACCGGGACGGAACGACGATGCTCCTGCATACCCGAGACGGCCGGTACACGGGGTGCCTGCACGTGAACATCGACAGTGTCGACGCCTTCACCGCGGACGATGCCGAACATCTGCACCGGCTGCAGGGCATCATCGGCGCTTTGGTGGATCGTCGACGCGCCGTGGCCGTCCTCGCGTCGACGATGAGTCCTACCACCGGCGGTGCGGCCCTCGTGCGGTCCGACGGATCCGTCACTGCCGTGAGCGGCACCGAGCCGAGCCGTGCACTGACGCCGGGGTCGGGCCTCGTCTCGGTCCTGCTGCGAGGCGGGCTTCGCGGCTTCGACCGCTCTGTCCGGTGGCGAGACGACGACGGATGCTGGCACACAGTGAGTACTCGACCCGTTGCCGAGGGGCTCCTCGTTCGTGAAGCCCCCGAACCACTCCCGTTCTTGCTGACGTCCGCCGAACTCCATGTTCTGGACGGGGTTTCACGCGGATTGAGCAACGGTGAGATCGCGTCGTCTATCGGGTGCTCGGCGCGCGCGGTCGGCAAGCATCTCGAGCACGTCTTTCCGAAGATCGGGGTCAGATCCAGGGCGCATGCGGCGGTGCTCGCGGCGTCGGAAGGACTGACGGTGGTGAGGTGAACGGCTCCCGCTCCGACTCCGGCGCGACGACGTCACCGAGTGCGTCGGGCGACCTCGCGTCGGGCGAAGTCGGCGTAGCTGGTGGGGGTGCGGCCGAGCAGTGACGGCAGGTGGGACAGGTCTCCGACGGGCAGGCCGTGGGAGTCGTAGTAGGTCATCATCTGCACGTAGTTGTCCCGCGCCTGCGGCGACCAGGTCTTGATCCCGCGGGCGTTCTGCGCTTCCTTAGCACCCTTGATCAGGTGCGAAACCCGGCGCGGTGACAGCGTCGTGATCGCGCGCGCCGCTCCGCCGACGACGGCGCCCGCTGCGGACAGGGGGTTGAGCAGCACGGTCGGGGGCAGCCGGATCGCCGTCACCGGGTAGCCGAGTGCGTCCGCGAAGGCGGCGGCCATCGCGTTCCGGTCGATGGTCTCCGTCGACAGGTCGTAGGTCTTCCCGATGTGCTCGTCCGGCGCGAGGAAGACCGCGGCGGCGGCCTCGGCGACGTCCTCCACGTCGACGACTCCCATGGGGCTGGTCGTCGACACGGGGTAGGGCATCAATCCACCGCGGATGAACTCCCAGAATTCGAGGTAGTTCTGCATGTAGTGCGACGGACGCAGGATCGTCGTCGGGACGGGCTGGTCGGCCAGCAGCTTCTCGACGTTCTCCTTCTGGGTGTGGTGCGGCAGCTCGGTGATCTCCGGATGGATCACGGAGTGGAAGACCAAGTGGGACAAACCATGTCGCGTACCCAGCTCGATGATGCGCTCGGCGATGGGGACTTCGTCGATGATCTGCGTCGGCGCCGCGTGGTACATGCTGTCGGCGCCCGTCACCGCCTCGGTGAGGACGGCGTCCTGACGCATGTCGCCCACTCGGATCTCGGTGGCGCCGTCGCTCCGGGCAATCGATGCCTGGGCCTGGTTCTTGACCAGAGCGCGCACAGTGGCGCCCTGTGCGGCCAGCGCACGGACGAGGGGGCGGCCGACGCCGCCGGCGGCGCTGGTGACGAGAACGGTCGACATAGCGGGTACTCCTTCGCGAGCAGGGAAGTTCGAGAGATGCGGTGGGTCAGGTGAATCGGCGCATCGACCGGGCGAGCGACGGCAGCAGCAGTCGATTGGGGACGATGCGTGCACCCACGGACGCGAGAGTGTTACCGCGCCCGGAGACGACGTAGAGCGGGGGACGCCGTCGATCGAGGGCCGACAGTGCCGTCCGGGCCACCTGATCCGCCGTCTGCATCGAGCCGACTATCGCGGCGTTCTCGCCGATGACGTCGAAGAACTCTGTCTTCGTCGGCCCGGGTGCCAGGGCCATCACCCGAACGCCGTGGGGGCGGGCCTCGCACCAGAGAGCCTGCGTGAAGCTCAGCACGAATGCCTTCGCCGCGGCGTACACCGCGAGCGAGGGCACCGGCTGGAACGCCGTGGTGCTGGAGACGTTGAGAACGGTGCCGGACCTACGCGCGATCATGCCGGGGAGAAAGGCGTGACACACGTCAACCAGCGCGGCCATGTCGACGGCGATGACGCGGTCGAGGTCCGCGGCGTCGGCGTCGACGAAGGCCCCCTGTGTGGCGATGCCGGCGTTGTTCACCACCAGATCGACGTCCCCCTCGATGCGGGAGCGCAGGGTGTGGCCGGGGCGTTCGGTGGACAGATCGTGCGCTATCACCTCGCAGCGGATGCCGTGCGCCGCCACGAGTTCCGCCGCCAGCTCCGTCAGGCGGTCCTCGCGCCGTGCGACCAGGACGAGGTCGGACCCGCGCTCGGCGAGCGTGCGCGCCAGCGCCAGTCCGATGCCCGCACTGGCTCCGGTGATCAGAGATCGCCTCGGCGTGAAAACCATGACAGTGCCTCCAGGAGTGGCGTGGGGGACCGGGACCACTTCATCATGCAAAATTTGCAGTCGTTACGCAATGCCTCGCATATATCGGTAGCGGGATTCGTGACCGGCTCGTAGGTTGTCGGGCGTGGCTCGACAGTCGCGGTTCACGGCCGCCCAACGACATTCGGCGGTTCTGCGTGCGTTCGAGGGCTCCGAGGACGTCGAGTCGGTGGCCGAGGAGCTCGGAGTGCACTCGGCAACGCTGTATCGCTGGGCCAAGGAGTCGCACCGGGACGCGGGCGAATCCACGCGCCTGCGGCTGATTCGCACGGCGCAGGACATGCTGCGCGATCGCACGTACACGTCGGTCACCGTCGAGGCCGTCGCGGCCCACAGCGGCGTGGCGCCGCGCACCGCGTTCCACACCTTCGCCGGCAAGGCGGATCTGTTCCAGGCTGCCGTCGACGACGCGGCCACCCAGCTGATCGCCGCCATCGCCGCCGCCTCCACCGAGGCGACCTGGCCGGCCGAGCCGGTCGGCCAACTCGGCATGTTCCTCACCATTGCGGCCCGCTCGATCTACGAGACGTCGGCCGCCCACGTGCTGTTCCGGGACGTCGGAATTCCGCGGCAGGGTGGGCCCGCCGAGGACTGGCATTCCGCGTTCGTCGACGCCGTGGCCGCGTTGATCTCGGCGGGCATCGCCGGTGGTGAGATCGCGGCCGACGTCGACGTCCGGGCCACCGCCCGCGTGATCACCGGGGCCATGCGCGGCATTCATGCCGCAGTCTTCGACGGTGCCGATCCCGCGGTCGCCGTCGGATCGGTGGGGCGGCTGGTGGCGATGGTTCCCTCGGCGGCGGGGGGCGGCCATGAGAGTGCAAATGTGACATAGTCCGCGAAAGACCCCTAATGTTCTAGATGTGTCACCAACCCTGAGCCGCCGCGGCGCTCTCCGCGCCGGCGGCTTCGCGTCCCTCCTCGCGGCTGCCATGGCGGCCGGAGGCGGCGCCGCCGTTGCCGAGCCGCTCGGTGGCTATCCCGATCTGCCCCCGTGGGCCGACGCCGTTCTGGATCGGCTGCTGGCGGAATCCACGGACGCGATGCGCGGCGTCGTGGTGATGATGATGCCCGCGGGTGACCCGTACTCGGTGCAGCAGGGCGTCACGGCGACGGGCCCCGGGCCGTTGGACCAGCGGTCGCCCGAGGCCTTCGGCGCACTGATCGACCGCTTCGTCCCCCATGCGGACCAATTGCTGCGTCCCGTCGCGGTCGCGTTGATGGCCACGGCTGCCGACGTGGGTGATCCCGCGGCGCGCGCCGCCGGCGGCCTTCCCGACCCCGCCGTCACCGCCGCCGTCGACCGCGCCCTCGGCTACCGCTTCACCGACAGCACGTTCCCCGCGTCGTTGCTCGCCGCCATTCTGCTCGACGTCACGGCGGTGTTGCTGGATCCGCGCACCGTGGCCGGGCCGTTCGCGTCGGCGTTCGCCAACGCGCGGTACGAGACCAAGTGCCGGGTGTTCGAAGCGCTCGAATCGCCTCTGCCGGAGCTGATCTCGATTGTCGACGAGGCGCTGCCGCAACCGTTGACGGGCAGCGCGTCCGGCGTCCTCCGCTTCTTCGGCGGGATCCTGCTGGACGGGTCCGCCTTCACTGCCTGGAGCGAACACGATCTGTGGGATCGCCGCACTCGCGTGCTCTCCGCTCGCCCGGTGGCGTGGGACATCGCCGATTATCGGCCGAACGGGCCGGTGGACGGACACTCGGAGTTCCTCGGGTTTCACCGGGGCATCGACAGCTTCTGACCGCGATCGCGGTCGATTCGACGAGGGGAAGTACGCGCTGTGCGTGACGTGATCGTGGTGGGTGCCGGAGGGGGCGGTCCGGTGGTGGCCGCGGAACTGGCGGGTCGTGGCCTGGACGTTCTGTTGTTGGAAGGCGGTCCGCGACACGCGAATCCGGAGTCGGAATGGTCGCACCTGGAGTTCGACGCCAACGATCCGACGTCGGGTTACCTCCGCTTCGGTCCGGAGAACCGAGACAAGCCGGGGTGGTATCGAGAGTGGTCGCAGAACAGTTTCGTGTGGGAACTGTCCGGTGTCGGCGGCACCACACAGCACTACTTCGGTAACTGTCCTCGGCCCTACCCGGGGGTTTTCGCCGGGTACCAGGGGGCGGACGCGGCTCTGTACGACACGGCGTACCGATTCCCCCTCACGTACGCCGAGTTGGTCCCGTACCTCGAGTGGGTGGAGGCGACGCTCCCGGTCAAGCCGGCACCGATGGGACGTAAGGAACAGGTGTTCTTCCAGGGGTGTGAAGGACTGGGTCTCCCACTCCAGACATCGAGAGACACCACCGGTTTCGCCTACCGGCCGCAACCGAACGCCATTCTTCACCCCGGTGGCAACGCCGGCCGCACCGACGACAGCTCTCTGCTCGTCTACCCCGATGCCACGGGGTGCACCTTCTGCGGACACTGCTTCCAGGGCTGCTACCTCCCACTGCGCGCACCGCGCAACCAACTCGCGCGCCGGTCCACCGACAACAGTTACGTCCCGCTCGGGCTCGCCGCGGACGCCGTGCATCCGGGCGGCCGAGCCATGGAACTGCGGGCCGACTCGTTCGTCACGCAGATCCACCACGAGACGTCCGGCGGGCGCACCCGCGCGACCGGAGTGACGTTCCGCGACAACGAAACCGGGGAGAGCTTCCGCGAGGACGCGACCGTGGTCGTCCTCGCCGCGGGAGCCGCCGAGTCGCCCCGTCTCTGGTTCAACAGTGCCCTCCCGAACCCCAACGGATGGGTGGGCCGCGGCCACACCGACCACTGGTTCGATTGGGTGGTCGGCCTGTTCGACGACGACACCGGCAATTCCCGCGGCGGCAATTCCTGCGCCCGAGTGGAATACCCGGGATACGGCGGCCTCGAGAACGCCGGACTGACACCGGGCATCCAGGCGTTCACCATGAACCTGTCCGAGAGCGGCATCCGCGGGCAGTACACGAACGGTCGCGGCAGGACGGGCGCCTGGGACGGCCCCGCCGGGCGCCTCGCCGGCGCCGAACTGCGGGAGTTCATGTCGCACGGCATCGACCGCATGCTCAACGTTCTGTGTATCACCGACGATCACGTCGATCCGGAGCAGCGCATCGTGCCGTCCTTGCTCCCGGCGGACGAGAACGGCGCCGTCGCCAAGTACGACCTGCAGTCCCGTGGACGATTGCCGGCCACCGAACGGAACCGCGAGTTCGTCGCCACGCGGGCAGCCGAACTCCTGCGCGCCGCCGGCGCCCGGTCGATCTACCGCGTCGACTGGGCACCGCTGCAATTGCACGTCCATTCCTCGATGCGCATGGGCGAGTCCGAGACGAACTCCGTCACCCGACCCACCGGTGAAGCGCGGTTCGTCGACCGACTCTTCCTGGCCGACAATTCGATGCTCGCCAACTCGCTCGGCGGACCCAATCCCACTCTCACCACCCAGGCGTTCGCGACTCGGACGGCGGAAACGATCCTCGCCACGTACTTCGGTGGCGAGGGCTGGGTGCACACGGAAGCTCCCGTGGTGACGACGGACCCGCGCATCACGGAGCGCATGGTCTCGCTGGGGCTGTGACGTCCTAGGGCCCGTCAGCCGGTCGCGTTCGCGTCGTCTCCGCGTCGTCCTCGGTGACCGCGTGCGTGGTCGTCCGCCCCGCGCGCCTTCCGGCTCTTCGAATCGTAGAGACGCTTGTCCGCCGCACGCAGGGCCGCGGTCATGGCCTCGGTGACCGCGGCCGGTGAGCGGTCGGGCAGCGGGACGTCGGCCGCTCCCGCGCTCATCGTGTAGCCGGCGACCATGGACACCCGCGTCAGGGACGCGGCCAGCTCGTCCGCCGCGCCCGGCCCGTCGGTGACCCGCGTACAGGCGAACTCGTCCCCGCCGAGCCGCGCGACCACCCACCGGCCGGCGGTCACGACGGTGAGATGACGGGCGAGGTCGGTCAGGACGGTGTCGCCGACGTGGTGTCCCCACCTGTCGTTGACCGACTTGAAGTCGTCGACGTCGACCACGACGGTCTCGAGGAGAGGGGTGTCGGTCTTGGCGAGGTGCGCGCGGCGGAGCAGTGCGTCCTCCAGTCCGCGGCGATTGAGCAGTCCCGTCAGGGGATCGAGGAACGACTGCCTGGCCTGGGCGCGGAGCTCGCCGAGATGCACCAGCAGCACGAATGGCGTCAGGAACACCAGCAGCATCGTCAGGGTGTGGGCTGCGATCACCCACAGACTGGCGGCCTGCCAGATCACGGCGTTGACGGCGACGACCGCCAGCACCGCCGTGCTGTAGAGCATGTGCGCCAAACAGACTCGAAGTGGTGTCGCGATGACCGCGAGGGTGGTCAGCACGGCGAAGAGTGCGGTGCCCCCGATGGCGGTGAGCCGCTCCTCCTTGAGCAGCATGCAGACGGTGACGGACACGTCGGCCCACGCGACGAACGCGACGACGGCGCGACCGCGGAATCGGTGGGTGACGCAGATCCACAGCGCCGCGGGAAGACTCGTCAGGGAGACCACAGCCGTCACCACGGCGCCCCACCCGCTGTACTCCTCGGACGGTGCGGACAGCAGGCCGATCACACCGATGACGAGGGTGCCGAGGCCCACCGCCACCCGAGTCAGGGTGTTCGGCCCCGACCGATCCGGTGACTCATCGGGTTCACTCAGCCCGTCGAGCACGATGCGGAGACGGTCGACCCACGTAGTCGAGTTGGTAGCCACGGGGCCCCCCGCACAGCCGGATGAGTGGTCGCCCTCACGGTAACAAAGCAGGGAAATCGACCGGTTCGATTCGCGGGAACCGCCCCGTTTCGTCCGTGTCACTCGGCGTCGGCCGCGCGTCGTCGCAACCACCCCACGGCCTTCTTCGCCCCGAACGCGACGACGGTGCGTCGGCCGTCCTCGTGGTCCCACTCGAGCACCGCGGAGGCGTCCTCGAGGGACCCGGCGATCCGCGTCGGCTCACCGACGAGAGGCAGCGGACCGACGATCTTGACGGGCGCACCGAGAATGTCCGTCCAGAAGTAGTCGTCATGGGGTGCGCACCGGGGCTCGAGCCCCAGCGCGCCGGCCGCCGCCACCTTCGCCTGGGCCACCGCGTGCGACCAGAACGGATTCCGTCCGCGGGTCCCGTCCGCGCCGCGGCGGTGGGTCACGTCGCCCGCTGCGAAGACGTCGGGGACGGACGTGGCACAGCGCTCGTCGACCGCGATACCGCGCGGGTCGGCGAGGGCGGTGCCGGACAACCACTCGCAATTCGGTACTTCCCCGACGCAGGACACGACCACGTCGGCCCGGATGTCCACGCCGTCGACGGTGATGCCCTCGATCGGGTCACCGGACGGCACCGCCGGGGACGTGGCCCGAACGACGTCGACGGACGCCGCGCGCAGGCGTGCCGCGACAGCCTCCGACAGGAACGGGCCGAGCATGCGCATCAGCGGCGGCTCGGTGTCCACGACCGTGACGGGAAGGCCGCGTCGGTGCGCGGCGCCGGCAACTTCGAGCCCGAGAAAGCCCGCCCCGATCACGGCCACCGACGACGCGGCCGACAACCGCTCGCGCAGGGCGGTCGCGTCCCGCATCGTGCGGACGACGAACTCGCCCTCCCGCTCGGGTGCGAGTCGACGGGCCCGAGCGCCGGTGGCGAGGACGAGCGCGTCGTAGTGGACGCTGTGCCCGCCCTCGGTGTGGACGATGCGCCGTTCGCTGTCCAGTCCCACCGCGGCGGACCGGGTCACGTCCACCTCGAGATCGGCCAGTGACCACCCCTCCGGGTCACCGGCCGCGTCGACGAGGGCCTTCTTCGACAGCGGGGGACGGGGATAGCACCCGTCGGGATCCGCCGCGATCAGCGCGACGGGTCCGGTGTGACCGAGTGCGCGCAGTTCCCGCAGTGCGGTCACTCCGGCGACCGAGTCCCCGACGACGACCACACGGCGGTTCCCGTCAGGCACGTTCACGGAGCGCGGCCACCGGACAGGCGGCGATGGCGGATCGTGCCGCGGCAGCCCGATCCTCGGGGATGTCGTCCATCTTCACGTGCAGATCGCCGTCGTCGTCCAGACGGAAGATCTCCGGCGCCTGGTCCTCGCACAGGCCGTGGCCCTCGCAGCGGTCGAAGTCGACGTCGATTTTCATGGTGTGTCTCCTTTCGCTGCCACCAGGGTGAGCGGCAGGCGTTCGAATCGATGGATGACGTTGTTCACGGCCCGGCGCGGCTCGCCCGCCGGGACGATGCGAGCGACCTTCGTCGCCAGAACCCGAAGCAATGCCTGCGTCTCCAGCCGTGCCAGGCCTTGCCCGGCACACCCGTGTGCGCCGGACCCGAAACCGAGCTGACGCGCGGCGTCCCGGGTGATGTCGAAGTCGTCGGGGCGATCCCACTCGCGCGGATCGCGATTCGCGGAGGCGTACACCACCAGGACCCGGGCGCCGCCGGGTACCGGCACACCGTCGATGGCGGTGTCGTGCGCGGTCAGCCGGGAGAACGCGCGAATCGGAGACTCGTACCGGACGACCTCGTTGACCGCGTTGGGCATCAGATCCGGATTCTCACGAAGAGCGTCCCACTGGTCGGGGTGTCGCGAGAACAGATGCAGCGCACCGGAGATCGCGCCGATCGTGGTGTCCAACGACGGAGCGAGGTAGTCGATCATCAACGAGGGAGCGAGCGACGGGTCGATGATGCCGTCGTCGGCTGCCTCGAGGACGTCGGATCCCATGCTGCCGGGGATGACGTCCCGGTCGCGCACCACCCGTCGGGAGAAGGCCATCATCTGCGCCGCGCTGCGAACGGCACGGATCGACTGCCGGTTGATCGGGCCCAACGAGTCGAACGTCGCACCGGCCCACCGCAACAGATCGTCACGCACATCGGTCGGCCAGCCGACCAGGTCGGGGACGATGGACAGGGGAAGGGCACTCGCGAGATCCTCGACGCCGTCGACGGTCCCGGCCGCGAGCGCGGTGTCGACGACTCGTTCGGCCTGCGATTCCACGGCGGTGCGCATGGTGCGCACGGCTTTCGGGGTCAGGCGGTGCGCGAGAACCGAACGCTTGTGCGTGTGGTCCTCGCCGTCGCTGCCGAGGGTGGTGCCGCGACCGAGCCTGTTGGCCACCGGGTTCAGCGCCACCCCGTCACCCGAGAGGAAGGTCTCGTCGTCCTGCAACACGGATTTGCAGTCCTGGTACCGGGACACCGCGAGGACGCGTTGCCGACGCAGCCGGACGACGGGGCCCAACTCGCGCAGTGCCGCGTAGTGCGGGTAGGGGTGGAGGATCGCCGACCGGGAGTAGATGTCCCGGGCGTACTCGGGAAGGGTCGAATCAGGGCGCATCGGAGTTTCTCGGGTCGGCGGTGGGAGTCGTGGGGACTCGGGTGAACAGTGCTGCGGGGGACGTACCGGCGGCCATGACCGTGCGGTCCGGCCGCACCAGAGCGGCGTTCACCCGGCCACGGGCGAGCCAGCGTCCGAGTGGGGACGCGGGGGGAACCACCACGACCACGCATCCTCGACGGGCGAGATCACGGCTCTGCTGAGCGGTCGGTGTCGCGGTCGTGACGATCGAGAACCGGTGCGCCGTCACCGAATCGACGCGCGTCCCGTCGTCGAGAACGGCATTGGGGACCAGCGTGCCGACGAGTGCGGTGCGGGTCAGGCGCGACCGCACGAGCCCGGTCCGCACGAACGGCGACGAGGACAGCGCCGGCGTCGTGCTGTCGGTCACCAGAGACGCCAGACCCGGCACCGTGTTCAGGATCGGGAGGACGCCGCGGCGTACCGCCATGGTGCGCTCGCCGCCGCCGACCATCAACCGGCCGACCAGGACGGCCAGTCCGATCATCGAGCGTGCGTGCGGCTCCCGCTCCTGCTGATAGGTCTCCCACGCCGAGTCGGGAAGGAGGCCGCGGCGCACGCCCGCCACCTTCCACGCCAGGTTGCTCGCGTCGCGCAGACCCGCGCCCAGGCCCTGTCCGATGAACGGCGGCGTCAGATGTGCCGCGTCGCCGAGCAGAAACACCCGCCGGTCCCGCCACCGATCCACGACCTGTGCGCGAAACGTGTACTCGGCCGTCCGAATCAACGTGAGGTCGTCCACCGACACGTCCGCCAGCCAGGGCCGCAACAGAGGCGCCAACGACGCGAGGTCGGCGTAGTCGTCGGGCGACTCGCCGCCGATCAGTTCGAACTCCCACCGGTGCCGGGTCGCGCCGATGCGCATGTAGGTGGCGGCGCGATGCGGATCGCACAGCTGATGCACGCCCTCCCAGTGCGCGAGTGGGGCCTCGGTCTCGACGTCGATCACCAACCAACGCTGCGACGGGCCGAGATCGGTCATTCTCGACCCGATGGCCGTACGCACGATGCTGTTGGCGCCGTCGCACCCGAGGACGACGTCGGCCGTGATCGACTCGCGTCGCCCGGTCTCGACGTCCGTCACGACGACGACGACGTGATCTCCCTCGTGGACGACGTCCTCGACCTCGACCCCGCCGCGGAAGGTGACGTTCTCGGCCTTGGCCAGTCGTCGTCGCAGAATGTGCTCGAGATCGGGCTGATCGAACATGTTGGCCGGCGGGAAACCGTGCGGCCGGTCGTCCGGGTCGCGATCGAACTGAGCCAGCGTGCGCAGCGCGGAATCGACCAGCCGCAGCCCCTTTCCGGGCCGAGAGGCGGCCAGGAAGTCGTCCGCCGCGTCGACGCCGTCGAGGATGCGGCACACCTCGTCGTCGAGATGCACCGCGCGCGGCTGCGGAAACACGTCGTCCCATCGATCCAGGACGAGGGTCTCGACGCCGAACCGGTCCAACAGCAGTGCGGCGACCGTGCCGGAGGGGCCGGCGCCGACCACGACCACCGGTGGCCGCTCGTGTTCCGTCACCGGGGGTGCCACCTACGCCTCCCGTACCCGGGTGCGCTGGACACCGAGGTCGAGGGCACCGTCGTCGGTGCCCACCGTCAGCTCCAGAACGTCGCCGTCCTTCAGGTACTTGGGGTTACGCCCTTGCTTGCCGAAGAAGATCTTCCACTTCAGTGCCGGCGGCAGGAACGCGCCCGCGATCTCGATCGGCTTGGGCGGAGCCGTCAGCGCCGTGCCGCCGGGGGTGCCGGTGAGCACGAGGTCGCCCGTGTCCAGGCGCTGGAAGCGTGCCAACGTGCGCAGGGCCTCGAGGGGCGAATAGATCATGTCGGCCACCGTGCTGTCCTGGCGTATCTCACCGTTCACGCGCAGAGTCAGACGGAGTTGCTCGAACCGGCGCAGATCGCCGTCCTCGAGGACACCGAGCACCGGGCCGACGGGGGTGAACGTCGGATAGGACTTCGATTCGTAGAACTGCGTCTTCGGCAACTGCACGTCGCGTGCGGAGACGTCGTCGGTGACGACGAGGGCGGCGATATGACGAGCCAGATCGTTCTCACCGACCGACGCGCCCACGTCGAGCGGGTCGCCGACGACCAGTCCGATCTCCACCTCGTAGTCCAGCAGACCGACGTGGGCGGGCTTGATCACGTCGTCCGTCGGACCGCTGATCGAACCCGACGTCTTCCGAAAGAACGTGAGCGGCACGGTGTCGGGGTTCATCCCCGAATCCTTCACGTGCGAGCGGTAGTTCGTCATCTGCGCGACGACGCGGCAGGGTGCGGTGACGGGGGAGCAGAGGTCGAGAGTGTGGATCGACACGCGCTCCGACGATGCGGTCGCGGCGTCGAGCGCGGCGCGGTCGGCCAACAGTTCGGCCGTGGTGGTCGCCGCGGTGTCGACGCGTGAGGCACCGTCGGCGTGGCGGACCCACCAGGCGTCGGAGGTACGGAGAACAGGAATCACGAGGAGGCAACTTTCATGAGACCGCGGAGGCGGTGGAGATCGAATTCGGTGTCGTCGCGCAGAGCGGACAGAATCGAGCGGACCTCGGCGAGGCCGCGTCGGTCGACGGTCACCCCGAGGAAGTCGCGACTGGCCGGCGGACCCCACTGCGCGAGGCCGGACGCAGTCATCGGTGCCCATCCCGGTTCCAGGGAGGCGTCGAAGCGGTCACCGTCCGCGAAGTGCTCCACCAGGAAACCGTCGGGATCGCGCCAGTAGTCGAAGATCTGGCTGCCCTGGATGTGGCGGCCCACACCCCAGGAGTGCTGGTAGCCGCGCTCGGTGAGGTACCGGCTTCCCGCGCCGATCGCGTCGAGATCGCACACCTGGTAGGCCGAGTGGACGTACCGGTTGGACGGTCCGAGGGCCATGGCGAGGGTGTGGTGATCGGTGGGTTCGGTCCCGCGATCGCACCGGATGAACGCCATGACCGGACCGCGATCGCGCTGGCCGTCGTAGTAGAGGAAGTCGCTGACGATCAAGCCGAGATGCTCGAGGTACCAGGTGAGGTTCTCCAGGTAGCGGTTGCGTTGAATCACCACGTGACCGAGCCGCTCCACCATCGCCGGTTCCCGAGGCGGCCGTTGTGTGGCGTTGACGCGGCTGATCTTCCACGGATCGAGGGCGCCGAAGTTGAACTCGTGCACCCGCTGGCCGGGAATCTCCGAGGAGTCGTCCACTTCCGCCACCACGCGAACGAGTTGTCCGCCGGGGTCGGTGAGCGTCACGCCGATGCCGCCGAGCGTGTCCGGGAGCCGCTCCACGCGAGCACCCGTGGCGCCGGCGAGGGTCATCACGTCGGCGGTCTCGGCCGCGCGGAATGCTGCCGCGGTGAACGCCGTGCGGCGCCCCCGCCGGATCACCACGCACGGGGAGCCGGCGGCCAGACCGCGCAGGTGCAACTCGTCGTCCGTCGCGAGCGTGACGGTGAAGCCGAAGGCCTCGGCGAACGCTCGCGCTCGGGTGAGGTCCGGTTTGGTGAACTCGAGCCAGGCGATGTCGTGGACCTTGATGATCGGATCCCTGACGCGTCCGGGGTGTTCGCCGGGGCGAGCCCCCTGATCGACGTGCAGGCCCCGGTGCCCGTCCTCGTGACGGTCGGCCCCGTCGGCCCCCGTCGCCGGCTGATCGTGACCGTGTCGTGGTGTGTCGACCACTGCCATGACGATCCCCCCTCCGAAGATTCTGACGAAATCGTCACATACGTTCGGGCTCGTCGTCAACGTTTCTGACGAAATCGTCACATACGTTCGGGCTCGTCGTCAACGTTTCTGACGATGTCGTCGGTTCTGCGACGGCGTTACACTTCTCCCGGCTCGACGGACCACGGGGCGACGGAGGCGACAGGCACCATGGCGGTGGACAGGCTCGAACGGCGCAAGGCGCGGACCCGTGCGGCGCTGGTGAGTGCGGCGCAGACCTTTCTCGCCGAGGGTCGGCTCACGGCGCCCATTCTCGAGATCACGCAGGCGGCGGATGTCGGGATGGGGTCCTTCTACAACCACTTCTCCAGTAAGGAGGAGCTGTTCGAAGCAGCGGTCGACGAGGCACTCGAAGCGCTCGGCGCCTATCTCGACACGCTGACGGTCGGGATGGCCGACCCGGTGGAGAAGTTCACGCAATCATTCCGTTTGACCGGCCGACTCTTCCGGGCCGACCCGAGCCTCAGCCGAGTGTTCGTCAATTCCGCTGCAGCGCAGGCGATCACGACCGAGCGGGGGCTCGCGCCGAGGTCGTTGCGCGACATCGAGGAGGCCGTCCGGTCCGGCAGGTTCGACGTCGAGGACACCGAGTTGGCGCTGGCGCTCGTCGCCGGCACGCTCGTCGCGCTCGGACGGGTGCTGCTCGACCGCCCCGAGCGCAACGCCGACGAGGCCGTCGACCGGACCGCGATGCGGGTGCTGCGTGCACTCGGGGTATCGACGGACGAGGCCGCGGAGCTCGTTGCTCGCCCGCTGCCCGACACCGACCACGTCTCCGCTGCGACGGTGTTGACCGCGACGTCCTGACGGTCAGAACCCCGGGAGGCTTCGGCGACCCGTCCGACCCTCGAGTGCCGGGACGGCGTCGATCGCGGCCTCCATCATCTCGATCATCCAGTCGACCAGGGCGTGGGCGGAAAGAGTGCCGTCGCTCTCGAGCCACAGCACGGTCGCCTCGTCGAACGCCGTCGCCATGACTCGGCCGACGAAGATGTTCGCCTCCCGGGACGGGTCGACCTCGAGGGCCAGGGCGATCGCGGTCAACACCCGTTCCCGTCCGCGTTCGGATGCGGCGCGCACGTCGGGATCCGGGCTGCGGCGCCCCAGGACGAGCCGAGTGGTCAGGCCACGGTGCTGGGCCGCGTACGTCAGATGCGCGCGCAGCCCGCGACGGACCGCGTCGAGGTCGGCCGTGTCGGCGCTGCCGTCGAACGCGGCGTCCATCTCGTCCACGACGGCGTCGAGCACGGCGCGGTAGACGCCCTTCTTGCTCTCGAAGTGATGGAAGACGGACCCGTGGGCCACGCCGGCGCGGTCGGCGATCTCGCCGACGGTGACCGCGTCGAAGTCCCGGTCCTCGAAAAGATCACGGGCCGCCGCGAGGATCCGTGCCCGTGACGCGGCCTTGCGAGCGGCGCGCGTGGCAGGCACCGCGGAACGTCCGGTCTCCATCAGGTCGGTGTGCACACCCGGAGCCTACTGGCGCGGGCCGCCGTTCGGTCACCGATTCACGATCGTTGACTGGCAGTCAATCCGGCGGCTAGTGTCGGGTTCGCACGATCGGACCGAGCTCGGGGAGGGCGCAGTGGCCACGTACGTGGGTAGATACGACGACGGAGATCGCGTGCTGTGGGCGGTGTCGTCGGCCCGGGGTCTGACCGCGCTCACCGACTCGTACGCGACGACGGGGGACCTGCTCACGCACGGTCGCGAGGACATCGCGGCCGCCGCGCGCGGACCCGTAACCCACCGACCGGAGGCCGTCAGCACGCTCTCCCCGATCACGGTGCCGTGCCGAGTCATGTGTCAGGGTGCGAACTTCCGGCAGCACGCCATCGAGTCCGGTATGGACCCGGACAATCGCGCTTTCAACCTTTTCTTCGACAAGACCGACGCTTCCGTCACGGGTCCGTTCGACTCCGTGACCCGACCGGCGCACGTCGAACTCCTCGACTACGAGATCGAGTTGGGTCTGGTGATCGGGACGACGATCGACTCGCCGGTCACGATCACCGACGCCACGCTCCCGTCGTACGTCGCCGCGATCACCATCGGCAACGATCTCTCCGCCCGTGACGTGCAGCTGCCCCAGGGGCAGTACCTGAAGGGCAAGAGCTACCGCGGCTTCTGCCCGGTCGGGCCGTTCCTCGCCGTGCTCGACGCGGACGACTACGCCGCCCTCGATCGTCTGACGTTGCGCCTCGAGGTCGACGGCGAACTGCGGCAACAGGACTCGACGGCAAACTGGCTCTACCGGCCGGCCGAGACGCTCACCGAGCTGTCCCAGTTCTGCAATCTCGATCCGGGCGACGTCGTGCTCACGGGAACGCCCCACGGCACGGCGGCCAAGACTCCGCCGGCGATTGTCCGCCGGATCGCCACCGCCGTGCTCCCGGAACACGTTCTGTGGAAACAGTTCATCCGTCGCAGCCGCGGCGGCCCGTTCCTTCGCCCCGGCAGCATCGTCACGGCGTCGATTCGCACCGAGGACGGTCGCCTCGACCTCGGTACCCAGCGCACGCCCATCGTCGCACCCGGCTCCTGAGCCCGACCCGTCCCACCGACCCCGACCACTCAGAGGAGTTCCCGCCATGGTGTCCACCGCCGATCGTTCACCGGCCCCGGTATCCACCGCCCTGCCGCCGGATCTCCTCGCGCACTTCGTGGTCAAGACCGCGCGGGCGCCCGAGATGATCGAGTGGTACCGCACGGTCCTGGGTGCGGAGGTTGTTCACGAGGACGAGCAGATCGCTTTTCTCACGTGGGACGACGAGAGTCATCGCCTCGCCCTCGTCAAGATCCCGCCGCCCGTTCGGTTCCTGTTCCCGCTGGCCCGGTTCAAGCGCAAGGTCTACGGGGTGGACCATCTGGCGTTCACCTACCACTCGCTGGAGCGGCTGCTGCTGAACTACGAGCGGCTTGCCGGCCTCGGTATCGAGCCGGTCTGGTCCATCAACCACGGGCCCACCACCTCCCTGTATTACGAAGACCCGGACGGCATCCGCCTGGAGTTCCAGACCGAGAACTTCCCGACGGCCGAGGAGACCGCTGCCTTCTTCAGCAGCCCCGAGTTCGCGCAGAACCCGATCGGTGTCACTTTCGACCCGTCGTATCTGCTCGAGCGCATGCGGGCCGGCGCGCCACTCGAGTCCCTGACGCGCCGCGATGCGGGTGTCCGACCGGGTACGCGTCCGCGGGTGAACCGTCGGGCCATCACCTTTCGCACGCTGTGAGCGTCGACGTTCCGGTCGTGATCGCCGGCGCCGGCGCCACCGGGGCCACCCTGGCGTTGCTGCTCGCGCGGCGCGGAATCCCGAGCATCGTCGTCGAGCGGCGTTCTGCGCCGCTGACCCATCCCGCCGCCCATGTGATCAACGCGCGCACGCTCGAGATCTGGCGGGAGATCGATCCCGCACTCTCCGCCGAGATCGCCGCTCTCGCACCGCCGCTCGACGAGGTGAACCTGATCCGCTGGCAGGGTTCGTTCGACTCGCGGCCGATCGGTCACATCGACCTCGCGTCCCGGCCCGAACAGCTCGATCGCGTTCGGTCCCACAGCGACTACCTGGTGTCCCACGTCGGGCAGCACCTCCTGATGCCGGTGCTGTGGTCGTGGCTCGACCGCGAGCCGCTCGTCGAGGTTCGCTACGGCACTTCGGTCGCCGGGATCTGCGAACGCGACGAGTCCGTCGTCGTCCACACGTCCGGAGCCGGGGGTGACGGTGCCACGCTGCAGGCCCGCTTCGCGATCGGCGCGGACGGGGCGAACAGCGCCGTCCGCGACATCGTGGGTGTCGAGATGCACGGGCCGACGCTGGCCAAGATGGGCAGTGCATTCTTTCGCTGCGACACGCTGTACCCGGCGTCGGAGCGCCCGCTGCTCACCTGGATCTACCAGCCGAGCTTCGCCGGAGTGCTCATCGCTCACGCGGACCGTCACTACGTTCTCATGGGGACGTATCTGCTTCCCGCGCAACGAATGTCGCGCGAGCCCGACGCGTACTGGCGGGACACGCTGCCCGCGGTGCTCGGGGCCGACCACGAGTACGACATCGTCTCGACCGGCACCTGGGAGATGACCACCCGGACCGCCGACACCTTCCGCCGCGGTCGAGTACTCCTCGCGGGCGATGCGGCACACCGCTTTCCGCACACCGGTGGGTACGGGCTCAACAGCGGAGTGCAGGATGCGCACAACCTCGCCTGGAAGCTCGAGGCGGTGCTCTCCGGGATCGCCGAGCCGACGCTTCTGGACACCTACGAGGTCGAGCGGCGCCCGATCGTCGACCTCTTCGCGCGGCACAGCGTCGCCAACCACTTCCAGCTCGACGACGTCACCCGACACGTGGGCGCGACCAACCGGATGTTGCAGCGGGCGACCTCCGCGATGTCGCGTCCACCGCTCGCGTGGCTCCCGGACGATCGGGCCGCCGCACTGGCGGATCGCGTCGTGGGCCTCGGTCTCGGTCGCACCCGGGTCATCGCCGGCACGGGGCGTCGTGCGGTCCGGGCGCGGGACAGGATGGCGAGTGACATTCCGGGTCAACTGGCGCACTTCGTCTCGACGGGGCTGGAATTCGGTTACCGCTACGGCGGACCGCTGACCGACGGCCGGGGAGGGGAGGCGAAGGACGACGGCCTCGACGACGTCGTCGAGTATCGGCCTTGCACCGATCCCGGTGGGCGTCTGCCTCATTCGATCCTGCCGGCGACCGGGGAGTCGGTGCTGTGCAGCGTCGCCCGCGATCCGAACGCCCTGACCCTGGTGACGTTCGACGGCGACGCGTGGAAGACGGCCGTGGAGAAGCATCGAGACGACCTGTCGCCGCTGCGGGTCGACGTCCTGGACCTCGGTCCGGCGGCGGACACGGTGGACCTCTATCAGGTGGGCGAGCGGGGGGCCTTGCTGGTGCGAGCCGACGGGCACATCGTGTGGCGGTCCACCGCCGGGGCCGATGACGCCGTCGAGGATGCCGTCGCCACCGTGCGGAGGCTGTGGGGGAAGTACTTCCCGCTCGACCGAGCTCGATGAGCAATTGAGGTTAGCCTGTGCTAACTTCGTGGCATGGCGACGTCCCACCCCGTTCGTGTCGGTGCCGCTTCGGCAGTCCTCGCCCTCGCTCTCGTAGGGTGCGGGGGCTCGGGCGGGAACGACGAGGGTAACGGCGCGTGGTCCTACACCAGCGCCTTCGGCAACACCGTCGCTCTCGACGAGGGCCCGCGCACGCTCGTGGTCGACGCGTACTCGGCTGCAGCGTTGTGGGACTACGGGATTCGGCCCGCCGGGGTCTACGGATACGGGCTGAGCAACGGCCTCGGCCTCGGCACCGCCGACCCGTCGACCATGACCGTGGTGGGCACCGACGCCACGTTCGGGACGGAGACGGCCGCGAGCCTCGGCGCGGACCTCGTCGTGGGGTACTCCTCCGAGGAGGACCCGACGTCCTGGATCTGGTGGGACTCGGCGCAGGCGCAGCAGATCAACGCCGTTGCTCCGTTCCTCGGGATCGATCCGTCGAGCACCCTCGACATGACACTCGACCAATACCGTTCCCTCGCAGAGTCTCTCGGCGGTGACACCGACGGTCCCGCGATCGAGGAGCAGCGCGCGGCCTACGAGGACGCGAAGGAGCGGGTACGCCGGGCGGTCGCCGCGGCGCCGGACCTGACGGTATTGCCGCTCAACGCCAGTGCGGACGGGGTGTACCTCGGAACTCCCGAACTGACCGTGCTGGGCCTGCTCTCCGAGCTCGGGGTGCGCCTGGCGGGCCCGCCCACGGACGGACCGTGGGCGACGGTCAGTTGGGAGAACGTCGCGCAGTATCCCGCCGACATCGTTCTGGAGTACCCCGCGAGCCGGGAGGTTCTCGCCACCGCACCCGTGTACGGGTCGCTGCCGGGAGTCGAGGCGGGACAGGTGATCGACTGGGACGACAAGCGCCCCAACACCTACGGCGAGTACGCCGACTGGCTCACTCGGTTCGCTGAGACGGTGGAGCGCTCGGCCAAGGTCACGTAGCACGCTTCCGCTGACCATCCCTGCTCCTGCTGACGGTGCAGTGCGTTGTCAGCAGGAGCAAGAACGGTCAGCGGGAAGATCGTGCGTCAGGCCCCGAGACCCGCGCCGGCGCGGGTGACGACGATCCGTGACACCACCGCTCGCGGAGACATGCGGAGAACGCCGTCGACCAGTTCCACCAGGTCGTTCACCGCGATCATGGTGTCGGGCGGGATGCGGTCGGCGATCCAGGCACTCATGTCGGTGTCGACGTAACCGGGGGCGATGGCGGTGCCGGTGATGCCGGAGCCGCTCTCCTCGGCGTTGAGGGTGTCGATCAGCGACAGCAGCGCGGCCTTCGTGGCCCCGTACGCGGCGAGACCGGCCTCGGGGTACACCCCGGCGAGCGAGGCCAGGGCGATCACCTTCGCGCCTCGGGCGGGGTCGGCCTCGGCTGCGCTGCGCAGCAACCGCATCGACGCCTGCAGGATGCGGAACGGCGCGCGCAGGTTCACGTCCACCGTCTTGTCGAACCGCGTCGCCGGATACGACTCGATCGGCCCGGCGGTTCCGACGCCTGCGTTGAGGACGAGCGCGTCCATGGTGGAGGAGAGTTGCGCGAACTCGCGCACCAGAACGTCGGCGACGTCGGGGGCGGCCATGTCGCAGGCCACCGTGCGGACCTCCGCGGCGCCGTCGCCGCGAACCGTGTTCGCCGCCTCGTCGAGCGTGTCCTGACGGCGCCCGGTGAGCAGCACCGACCAGCCCTGCGACGCCAGCCGGCGCGCGACGGCCAGGCCGATGCCTCGCGATCCGCCGGTGATGAGCGCGGCCCGCGTCATCGCGACACCCCGGCCAGCGCCTGCAATCCCGCGGCGGCGAATTCGGCCGTGGCTTCGGCTGCGGTCGTGGCGGAATCGTCGGCCCCGCCGTCGGCGAGCGCGCGGTGCGTGATGCCCTCGGCGATGACGGCGATCTTGAAGTTCGCCAGCGCCAGGTAGAACGGCCAGTCGCCGAGATCTCGACCGGAGACGACGGCGTACTCCTCGGCGAGAGCGTCGGCCGAGGGGTAGCGCGACGACGTCCAGGCGGCGGCGGGGACGCCGAGCACGGTGTCGAAGATCGGCCGGCGGTAGGCGCACAGGAGAGCGACGTCGGTGATCGGGTCACCGAGCGTGGACATTTCCCAATCGACCACCGCGGCAACGCGACCGGCGTCCGACGGGTCCAGGATGACGTTGTCGACGCGGAAGTCGCCGTGCACGATCGCGGCGTCCGACCGGGCCGGTACGGACTCGGCCAGCACCGACTGCAGCCGGTCCACGTCGGCGAGGTCGCGGGTCTTCACGCGCTGCCACTGCCGACCCCACGTGGCCACCTGCCGGGCGACGAACCCGTCGGGCCGCCCGAACTCGCCGAGCCCGATCGCCCGATGGTCGACGGCGTGCAGGGCGGCGAGGACGCGCACGAGTTCGGTTGCGGTGGCGGCAACCTCGGTGTCGGTGAGTTCGCCCAGGTCCTCCGCCGTCCGTACGACGCGGCCCGGGACGAACTCGACGACGGTCATCGGCGCGCCGAGCACGCGGCCGTCCGGATCGAACGCGACGGTGCCGGCGACGGGGACGTCCGTCGACTGCAGCGCGCTGGTGACCGCCCACTCGCGGGCCATGTCGTGGGCGGACGGGGTGAGGCCGCTCGTCGGCGGCCTGCGCACGATCCAGGACGACCGGTCGTCGTCCACGCGGTAGGTGAGATTGGACCGGCCGCCGCTGATGCGGTCGGCGCGAAGCTCGCCCACGACGGCAATCCCGTTGTCGCGCAGAAAGGTCGCGAGTGCCTCGGTGTCGAGG
Organism: Rhodococcoides corynebacterioides; assembly: GCF_019834675.1. Classification (GTDB taxonomy): domain Bacteria; phylum Actinomycetota; class Actinomycetes; order Mycobacteriales; family Mycobacteriaceae; genus Rhodococcoides; species Rhodococcoides corynebacterioides_A. The sequence goes on from NZ_JABUBU010000001.1 coordinate 135,801, forward strand.
GTCACGACTGCACCGACGGGGAGGCGGCGGCCGCGGCACGACGCGCCGTCCCCACGGCACGCTTGGCGATGGCCCAGCGGTGCACTTCGGAGGGCCCGTCGTAGACCCGGAACGGGCGGACCTCGCGCGAGAGGCGGGCGAGGGGGAGGTCGTCGGACACCCCCATGCCGCCGCACATCTGCATGGCGCGGTCGACGATGCGGAACACGGCCTCGGCGGCGTAGGTCTTGGCGATCGAGGTCTCGTTGCTCGCCGGGTTACCGCGGTCGAGTTCGAAGCACGCCTGCGTGAGCAGGGCGCGGGTCGCGGCGATGTCGATCTCGTTGTCCGCGATCATCTTCTGCACCATGCCGAGGTCACCGAGTCGGTGACCGAAGCCTTCGCGTTCGGCGACGCGGGCCACGGCGACGTCGTGTCCGCGGCGTGCGGCGCCGAGCCAGCGCATGACGTGGGTCATGCGGGCGGGGCCGAGGCGGACCTGCGCGTAGGTGAATCCCTCGTCGACGGCGCCGAGGACGTTCTCCTCGGGCACGAACACGCCGTCGAAGGTCACCTCGCAGTGACCGCCGATCATGGCGCGATCGAGGGTGCCGATGTGGCGGCCGACCGTGATGCCGGGGGTGCCGGCGGGGACGAGGAACATCGTCGCGCCGCCGCGGTCGCCGGGGGAGCCCGACGTGCGGGCCATGACGATGAAGAACGCGGCACCGTCGGCGCCGGTGATGAACCACTTGTGGCCGTCGACGGTCCAGCCGCCGCCTGTGCGGGTGGCCACGGTGGTCAGCGCCGACGGGTCCGACCCGGCGCCGGGCGCGGGCTCGGTCATTGCGAAGGCCGAGCGGACCTCGCCGCGGGCCAGAGGGGCGAGGAACTGCTCCTTCTGCGGTCCCGACGCCACGTGGGCGAGCAGGTGCACGTTGCCCTCGTCCGGTGCGCCGATGCCGCAGGCGATGGGGCCGAACAGCGAGTACCCGGCTTCCTCGAACACCGGCGACCGGTCGCTCATCGACAACCCACCGCCGCCGTACTCGACGGGGGCGTGCGGGGCGAAGACGTTCGCTTCCCGTGCGGCGCTCTGCAGTTCGCGGCGGAGATCGTCGCCGCCCGCCGCGGTGGCGTCGCCGAGAAACTTGTCCTCGATCGGCAGCACGTGCTCGCGGGTGAAGGTCCGGGTGCGGTCGATCCAGCCGCGCACGTCGGGGTCGTAGGTCAGGTCGATCGCCACGGTGGGTCGCCTCTCGTCGCGGAACAGGGTCCCGACCGATCACTCGCTCGGTACCAGCGAGACTGACAGACACGGTGGACCCGGTCAAGCCTCGGTGGAGTTCAGGGCCCGGTCGTCGCCCGCACCGTCCCGCGGGCGAGCTCGGAGTAGACGTCGACCAGAGCGGCGGGATCGAGACGACCGCCGGGGCGGTACCAGGTGGCCACCCCGACGCACATCGTCGTCACGGCGCGGCTCGCGTCGAGCGGGTGGGCGGTGCCGAACACGCCCGCCTCGACTCCGTCCAGCACGATGCGATCCAGCATGCGTTGCTGGGCGTCGCGCTGACCCACGTACGCCTCGCGCTCGGCGGGGTCCAGGCTCCTGATCTCCGTCGAGCAAACGAACGCGACGTCGCGGCGGTGGACGTGGAAGAGCAGAAGCGACTCGACGACGGCGTCGAACCGGTCCGCCGGCGCCGGGCCGGCCTCGCTCTCGGCGCGCGAGGACCGATCGAGCAGCTCGGTCATGGCACTCGTCGTGATCCCGACGAGCATTGCCTGCTTGGAGGGGTAGTGGTGGTACAGGCCGGGGACGGACAGGCCTGCGCGAGAGGCGATCTCGCGCACCGACGTGCCGTGGTAGCCCTGGTCGACGAAGGCGGTGAGGGCGGCGGTCAGCACGGGCGGAAACGCGTCACCCTCGTAGCGGCGCCAGGATCCGTCGGCAGTCATGGTCTCGAGCGTAGAGGGGTGGCGGTCGTCCGAGCGTGGTGAACGACGGGGTTGACACCTGCGCGTGTGATCCGTGACACTCAGGCTACCGAGCGAGTGATCGGTCGGGGTCGGGTGTCGTGCGGCGTCCCGGTCAGCGGAACGTCGAGGGATCGGTGGGTGGATGAGCACGAACGGGACGGTGATCGACGCCTGGCGTCGACGGGTGGACGCCCATCCGGACGCGGCGGCGCTGGCCTGGTTCGACGCCGTGCTCACGGCGCGCGAGGTCGACGACCTCTCCGACGGCATCGCGGTGGCGCTGGCCGACCGTGGTGTGCAGCGGGGCGACCGAGTGGCGCTCCACCTGCAGAACGTGCCCCACTACGCGCTGCTGTTCCTCGCGATCTGGAAGCTCGGTGCCGTCGCCGTGCTGGTGAACCCGATGTACCGGGGACGCGAACTGCGAGTGCTGCTGGAGGACGCCGAGCCGGTGCTGCTGGTGTGCGCCGACCACGACGCCGACGCCCTGCTCGCGGAGTGCCGAGACACGACCGTGCGAGGCGTCCTCACCGTCAACGCGCGGGATTTTCAGACGCGGGGCGACGAGCGCGTGTTCACCGCGCCGGCATCCGAGCCGCGCGACGACGACCTGCTGACCGTCGCGGTATCGGGCCGGCCGAGTGGCCCCGACCCGGCGCCGGAGGACGTGGCCCTGCTCGCCTACACCTCCGGGACCACGGGACCACCCAAGGGCGCCATGGTCTCCCACGCGAACCTGCTCGCGACGGCCACCGACTTCGGCGACCGCGCGCGGGTGCGAGACGGTGCGGTGGTCTTCGCCGCCGCGCCGCTGTTCCACATCACCGGTGCCGTCCTGAACGCCGCGGTGGCTCTGGTGCGGGACACGACGCTGGTGTTCGCGGGCCGGTTCGACGCGGGCGTCACCCTCGACGCACTGGTCGAGCACCGCGTGACCTACACGATCGGTTCGATCACCGTCTTCAACGCACTGTCGGCCCACCCGGCGGCGACGCGATCCCACTTCGACTCCCTCGAGACGCTGTACTCGGGCGGTGCGCCGATCCCGCCCGCCACGATCGGGGCGTTCGAGGAGCGGTTCGGTCACTACATCCACAACGCGTACGGCATGACCGAGACGACGGCCGGCGTGATCGCAGTATCGCCGGGGGAGCGGGCGCCGGTCGACCCGGACAGCGGCTCCCTCTCGGTCGGCAAGCCCTTGCCCCGCGCGGAGGTCCGGACGGTGAACGACGCCGGTGTACCCACCCCGCCCGGTGTTCCCGGTGAGCTGGAAGTCGCCGGGCCGCAGGTGGTCTCGGGATACTGGAACAATCCCGAGGCCACCGCGTCGGCGATGCCCGACGGGCATATGCGCACGGGCGACGTCGCCCTGATCGACCCCGACGGCTGGGTCTACCTGGTGGACCGGCTCAAGGACCAGATCAACGTGTCGGGCTACAAGGTGTGGCCGCGCGAGGTGGAGGACGTGCTCTACGAACACCCCGCCGTCTTCGAGGCCGCGGTCGTCGGGCGACCCGACGACTACCAGGGCGAATCCGTCGTCGCCTACGTCTCCCTGCGGGCCGATGCCGCCGCGACCGGTGACGAGTTGGTCGACTTCGCCCGGTCCCGACTCGCCGCGTACAAGCGCCCGCGCACCGTGCACGTCGTCACCGATCTCCCCAAGACCCTCACGGGCAAGATCCGCCGGGCCGCACTCGCGGACCGGGTCCTACCCACCCGCACCGGAAGCGAGTCGTCATGACCGTCAGTTCCTCGGCGCCCCCGGTGCCCACTCTCGCCTCGCGCAAGAAGTCGTTGCTGGCCAGTGCCGTCGGCAACGTGCTCGAGTGGTACGAGTGGAGCGCCTACGCCGTGTTCGCTCCCTTCATCGCCGCGGCGATGTTCGACAAGGGCGATCCCGTCTCGGCGCTGCTGTCCACCCTGGCGGTGTTCGCCGTCGGGTTCCTGATGCGGCCGCTCGGCGGCATCGTCTTCGGGCGTATCGCGGACAAGCGTGGCCGAAAGTTCGTGCTGGTCACCACGATGCTGACCATGGCGGCGGGCAGCCTGCTCATCGGCATCATGCCCACCTACGCCGCCGTCGGCGCGTGGGCGTCGGTGCTGCTGTTGCTCGCTCGCGTGATGCAGGGCTTCGCCCACGGTGGAGAATCCGCCACGGCCTACTCCTACGTCGGGGAGATCGCGCCCGCGAATCGCCGCGGGATGTGGGGCAGCGTCGCCTTCGTCGCGATCTTCGGCGGGTCGGTGATCGCGTACTCGCTGGGCGGTGTCATCACCTCGACCCTGTCGGAATCGGCCGTCGGACAGTGGGGTTGGCGCATTCCGTTCCTTCTCGGCGCCGTGCTCGCGCTCGTCGCGCTGTACCTGCGACGCAGCATGGACGAGTCCGACGTGTTCCACGGCGAGCAGGCCGCCGAGGCGACGTCGATTCCGCGTCGGACCGTGGTGCGAGCCATCGTGCTCATGATCGGTATGACGTCGGGAATCACGGCGGCGCACTACACCTGGACCTCGTACGTCTCGACCTACGCCATCACGCAGAAGGGGATGAACCCCGACACGGCGTACTGGATGCTCGTGATCGCCCAGGTGATCGCGCTGATCTCCCTGCCGTTCTTCGGTCGCCTGTCGGACTCGATCGGGCGCCGGCCGATGCTCGCCGCGTTCGCCGTCGGCATGTTCGCCCTGCAGGTCCCGCTGACGATGATGATCACCGATGCGGGATGGACACTGCTGCTCGCGACCACCGCCGCCCTGCTGGTGGTCGCCGCGCCCGCCTCGATCCTCTCGTCCACCCTGTCGGAGAGCTTTCCCACCCGATTGCGTACGCAGGCCATCGGTTTCGCGTACTCGTTCTCCGTGGCGGTCTTCGGCGGCACGGCGCCCTACCTGAACCAGCTGCTGTTGAACCTCGACCTGGGCTGGGTCTTCGGCGTCTACATCATGGCGCTCGCCGCCCTCACCGGCGTGGCGGCGTGGTTCATGAAGGAGACCAAGGGCATCGCGCTCGCCGACGCGTGAGGTCTGTCGAAGCCGCGTGGTCAACTCTACTCTCACGTGAGGGTAGAGTTGCGCCACGTGCCTTCCACTTCCTCCACCACGGACGTGTCCGTCCTCGGCGCGCTCCGCTCTCCCCGCCGCCTCAAGACCGAAGTCCTCGGCGGCCTCGTCGTCGCGCTCGCGCTGATTCCCGAAGCCATCTCGTTCTCGATCATCGCCGGCGTCGACCCGCGGGTCGGACTGTTCGCCTCGTTCACCATGGCGGTGACCATTGCCGTCGTCGGTGGCCGGCCGGCCATGATCTCGGCGGCCACGGGTGCCATCGCGCTGGTGGTGGCCCCGCTGTCCCGCGAGTACGGACTCGACTACCTCGTCGCCGCGGTGATCCTGGGCGGCGTCCTCCAGATCGTGCTGAGCCTGCTCGGCGTCGCCAAGCTCATGCGCTTCGTGCCGCGCAGCGTGATGGTCGGCTTCGTCAACGCCCTGGCCATCCTGATCTTCTCGGCCCAGGTTCCCTACCTGCTGGGCGTCCCGGCGCTCGTCTACCCGATGGTGGCCGCCGGCATCGCCGTGATCGTGCTGCTTCCCCGCCTGACGACGGCGGTGCCCGGTCCGTTGGTCGCGATCGTCCTGCTCACGGTGGCCACCGTCGTCTTCGCCTGGCAGGTCCCGGACGTCGGTGACCAGGGCGAGTTGCCGACGTCGTTGCCCGCCTTCCTGATCCCCGACGTGCCATTCACGACGGGAACGCTGACGATCCTCGCGCCGTACGCGGTGGCGATCGCGTTGGTCGGCCTGCTCGAATCGCTCATGACGGCGACGCTGGTGGACGACATCACCGACACCCGCTCGGACAAGACGCGCGAGGGGTGGGGGCAGGGCGTGGCCAACGTCGTCACCGGCTTCACCGGCGGGATGGGCGGCTGCGCGATGATCGGTCAGACGATGATCAACGTGAAGGTGTCCGGCGCGCGGACCCGCATCTCGACGTTCCTCGCCGGGACGTTCCTGCTGATCCTCGTGGTCGGTCTCGGCGACGTCGTGGCCGTCATTCCGATGGCGGCGCTGGTCGCGGTCATGGTGATGGTGTCGGTCGCGACCTTCGACTGGCACAGCATCCGTCCGTCGACTCTGCGCCGCATGCCGCGCAGCGAGACCGCGGTGATGCTGGTGACCGTCGCGGTCACCGTCGCCACCCACAACCTCGCGTACGGCGTGTTCGCCGGCGTCCTGACCGCCACCGTGCTCTTCGCCCGACGCGTCGCGCACCTCACCGAGGTCACGGCGCAGGACACCACGGACGGAACTCGGGTCTACAGCGTCACCGGCAACCTGTTCTTCGCGTCGAGCAACGATCTGGTGCACCGGTTCGACTACGCGAACGACCCGGCGGAGGTCGTCATCGACCTGTCCGCCTCGCACATCTGGGACGCCTCCACCGTCGCCGCGCTGGACGCCGTCGAGGCCAAGTACGCGCGGCGCGGCACGACGGTGCGCATCGTCGGCGCGAACGCGGCGTCCGCCCACCGCCACGCCCGGCTCACGGGGACGATGGGCGGATGAGTGAGCACATGCAGATCGGGGAGGTGGCCCGACGCATCGAGCTGTCCGTGCGCACGGTGCGGCACTGGGACGAGGTGGGCCTGGTGACGCCGTCGGCGCGGTCGTCCGGCGGGTTCCGCCTCTACACCGACGACGACGTCGCCCGTCTGCTCCTCGTGCGCCGCATGAAGCCGCTCGAGTTCACCCTGGCCGAGATGGCCGAGGTGCTGGCGGCCTCCGACACACTCACCGCCGGCACGGGGGACCTCGAGGCGGCCGCCGCCGTCATCACGGCCTTTCGTGAGCGAGCGGACGAGCGCTGCGAGACGTTGCGCAAGCGCCTCGCCTACGCCGAGGAGTTCACCGAGCTGCTGGCGCGGCTCGAGTCGCCGTCGGCCTGATCCGAGCGGGCGAGACAACCACTCGCACATCCCGTGCCCGGCTACTTTTAAAGTACTATGAAAGTATGGCGGCACAGGAAGTGATGTTCTCGGATCTGCAGCTACGAGGTAAGGCCGTGGCCGAACAGTTGCGGTCGACACCCGGCCAGTCGCTGGTCGTGCGTCGTCGAGATTCGGACGATCTGGTCTTGACCACCGTCGAGCGGGCCGCTCAGGAGCGCGAAGTGGTCTCGGTGACGACGCGGATGTTCGTCGCCCTGATGCAACGCGACGGGGCCGCCCGTGAACTCGTGACGGACGTGCTCCCGGACGCGTTCCCGTGGGTGTCGTTTCTCCCTCGCGCTGACGTGCAGGCGTTCGTCGTGGACCTGGTCGCCACCCTGCGTTCGGCCGAGTCCGTTGCCAACCCGGCTCCCGTCGTGCGCGTCATCGAGAGTTGGCGCAACACAGCAGCGGTGTTCGCGGACCCGGCGCTGGCCGAGGCGCTCGCTGCGCCGACCGACGGTGACTTCGGAGCCGTGCCGGCACCTGACGCCCGGTGAGCCCGAAGCGAGGCGATCGTGTCGCCCCGCCTGCGGCGGCAGGTGCATGGGAGCTGCGTTTCGCGTCGAACGATGCGGTCAAGGGATGGGAGGAGCTGTGCCGACAGGCGGCATCGAACACCGCCGCTGCATGGCGCGAGATGCGCGACCGCGGACATACTCCCACCCCGACTGCGCGGCATCACCGACTGAAAGGGTCACTGGCCAGCGCCTCACACAGCGGAGTCTCCATGGAACAGTGGCAAATCGAGGTCACCGGCGCCGGGCGCGTGTGGTACCTCGTGGATGTCGACCACCGGACCCTGTGGGTCAAGCTGGCCAGAACCGGTCACCCCAAGGCGACCGAATAGCACCGGCGCCGCCCGCGGTGCTGCGCTTGTCGACCGGTGTGGGCTCGTCGACGGGTGGATCGTGACGGACTGCCGACATCCACCACGAGGCGCGGGTCGTCGTCACGTCCGGAATCGACGACGATTTAGGCTCGTCGGGTGCGCACGGGTGATCGGGAGACGACGACCGGACTGACCGACGCGCAGGCCGACGCCCTGCGCGCCGAGGGCAAGTCGAACGACGTCCCGGCGCGCGCGAGTCGGTCGACTCTCGACATCGTGCGCGGCAACGTCTTCACCCGCATCAACGCGATCCTGACCGTGCTGCTGGTCATCGTGCTGTCCACGGGGTCGATCGTCGACGCGATGTTCGGCCTGCTCATCGTGGCCAACAGCGGGATCGGCATCGTGCAGGAGATCCGCGCGAAGCGCACGCTCGACGCGCTCGCCATCGTCGGCCAGAGCCGCCCGATGGTGCGCCGCGGCGGCGTCGCGCGCGAGATCGCGCCGAACGAGGTGGTGCTGGGCGACATCGTCGAACTCGGTCCGGGCGACCAGATCGTGGTCGACGGCGAGGTGGTCGAGTCCGACTCGCTGGATGTGGACGAATCCCTGCTCACCGGTGAGTCCGACTCGATGGCCAAGACGCCGGGCGCACAGGTCTTCTCGGGTACCTACGTGGTGGCGGGTAGCGGCGCATACCGGGTGACGAAGGTGGGCCGAGAGGCCTACGCGGCCAAGCTCGCCGAGGAGGCGGGCAAGTTCACGCTCGTCCATTCCGAATTGCGGTCCGGTATCGACCGCATCCTCACCTTCGTCACGTGGGTGATGATTCCGGCCGGTGTTCTCATCGTCTACAACCAGCTGTTCTCCTCCGGGCAGTCGATCAGGCCGGCGCTGAACGGCATGGTCGCGGCGCTCGTGCCGATGGTGCCCGAGGGCCTGGTGTTGCTGACCTCGCTGGCGTTCGCGGTGGGCGTCGTGCGACTGGGCAAGCGGCAGTGCCTGGTCCAGGAACTGCCCGCGGTGGAGGGGCTGGCGCGCATCGACGTGGTGTGCGCGGACAAGACCGGCACGCTCACCGAGAACGCGATGGTGCTGGCGGAACTGCGCCCGGTGGGGAACTCCGACGTGGACGCGGTGCGCCGAGCCCTGTCCGCCGTGGTTGCCGACGATCCCCGCCCCAACGCCAGCGTGCTCGCCGTTGCCGCCGCCCTGTCGGATCCCCCGGCGTGGGAGAAATCGGGCACCGCGCCCTTCTCGTCCGAGAAGAAGTGGAGCGGCGTGTCGTTCGCCGGCCACGGGCACTGGATCCTCGGCGCACCCGACATGCTGTTGCCCGCCGACGACGAGACCGCCCGCGCCGCAGCGGACCTCGCGGCGTCGGGACTGCGGGTGCTGGTGTTCGCCGAGTCGGACCTCCCGGTCGACGACGCCGCGGCGCCCGGCCGGATCACGCCGCGTGCCCTGGTGGTGCTCGAGCAGAAGATCCGTCACGACGCCGCGGAGACGTTGGCGTACTTCGCCGGTCAGCACGTGGACCTCAAGATCATCTCCGGTGACAACGCGGCCTCCGTCGGCGCCGTGGCGAGCGGCCTCGACGTCGCGGGTGCGGCGTCCCCGGTCGACGCGCGCACACTGCCGGCGGCCGGATCGGACGCCCTGGCCGACACCCTCGACACGCACGCCGTGTTCGGCCGCGTGAAGCCGGAACAGAAGCGGGACATGGTCACTGCGTTGCAGAGCCGCGGCCACACCGTCGCCATGACCGGGGACGGCGTCAACGACGTGCTGGCGCTGAAGTCCGCCGACATCGGCGTCGCGATGGGCGCCGGCAGCCCGGCCGCGCGGTCCGTCGCCCAGATCGTGTTGCTGGACAACGCCTTCTCGACACTGCCGCACGTCGTCGCCGAGGGGCGACGGGTCATCGGCAACATCGAGCGCGTCTCGACGCTGTTCCTCACCAAAACCGTCTACTCGGTGCTGCTGGCGATTCTGGTCGGGGCGTCGGGGGTGCTCTCGCAGGTCGCGTCCGTCGACCCGCTGCCGTACCCGTTCCTGCCGCGCCACGTGACCATCGCAGCCTGGTTCACCATCGGCATCCCGGCCTTCCTGCTGTCCCTCGCGCCCAACAACGAGCGGGCACGCTCCGGGTTCGTCGGACGTGTTCTGCGCAAGGCGGTTCCGGCCGGCGTGGTGGTGGGCGCGGCGACCTTCGCCACCTACCTCGCGACGTACGAGGGACCGAACGCGTCGACCGACCAGGTGGTGCAGTCGAGCACGTCGGCCCTCATCACCCTGATCGTCGTGGCGATGTGGGTGCTCATGACCGTCGCCCGGCCGCTCGAATGGTGGAAGGTGATCCTGCTGGTGGGATCGGTGCTCGGCTACGTCGTGCTGTTCACCGTTCCGGTGCTCGGCCGGTTCTTCCAGCTGGACTCGACCAACCTGCCCTACACGGCGATCGCCTTCGCCTCGGCGGCCGTGGGCATCGCGGTGCTCGAGGTGATCAGGGTGGCGATCAAGCCTCGAGCTTGAACCCGACCTTGAGCGTGACCTGGAAGTGCGCGACGGCCCCGTTCTCGATGTGACCGCGGGTCTCGACCACCTCGAACCAGTCGAGTTCGCGCAGCGACTCGTTGGCGCGGGCGATCGCCTTGCGGATGGCGTCGTCGACGCCCTCGGTGGACGTGCCGACGATCTCGGTGACGCGATAGACGTTGTCGCTCATGGTGACCTGCCTGCTGGGGTGACGGGGACGCGTTCCATCGTGCGCTACCGGACCCCGCGGCGGGGAGGGTTCGGCGCACCCGGCGCGAAAGTCAGTCCACCAGCAGACCGTGCGCCTGCGCGTACGCCAGCGCCTGCGCGGCGTCCACGGTGGCGCCCGCGGTCTCGGCCCCGATCCACAGGCCCGGATCCACCACGGCGCCGCGCAGATCCGCGCCGCCGAGCCGGAGCCCGGTGGTCCGGGCCCCACCGAGATCGGCTCCCCGCAGCGAGGCGCCCCGGAGGTCGGCCCGGGCCAGGTCGGCGTCGCGGAACCGACACCCGTCGAGGGTGCTGTCGCGAAGGTCGACGCCGGACACCGACGCGAGCGTGAAGTCGACCTCCTCGAACGTTGCGGGCCGCAGACTCGCTTCGCTCAGCGACGACCCCAGAAGACTCACGCCGCGGAACGTCGCGTGCCACAGACGGGCGCGTCGGAACTCGCAGTTGCGGAACGCGGACCCCGCGTGCGACGAGTCGGTCAGCAGGGCGCCGGTGAAATCGCACCCGTCGAACACCACCGCCTCGGTGACCAGGCCCGTGAGGTCCGCGTCGACGAACGAACACGCCGTGAAGGTCCGAGAACGCCAGCGCGTTCCCGGGTCGACGTCGTGCAGTCGCGCGCCGTCGGTGACGGTGTCGTGCGCGGCAGGTCCGGTCACGTCCCGCTCGGCACCGGCCGCGCGGTCGGACCCACCCGCGGCACACCCGCGGGCAGAACGGCGTCGACCAACGCCACCGCGGCGGGATCGACCTCGGCGTCGGTCTTGGTGATGAACGTCGTGGTGCTGGTGACCACGTCCTCACCGTCGGCGGTGACGTGGTTCTCCACCACCAGGATGTCGGCGCCCGCGGCCTGACGGATCGACTGCAGCGTCAACGCCGAGACCAACCGATCACCGGGCACCGGCGGGCGATGGATGACGAACTTCTGCTCCGTCTGCAGCACCGCGGTGATCTCGTATTCGACGAGGATGTGCGAGAACAGGTAGTCCAACGCCACGGACCCCACGACGCTGACGAACGTCGCCGGCGCCACCAGGCCGTCGTACCCCAGCGCGGCGGCCGCGTCCTCCCGGTGGTGCGCCGGGTGGGTGTTCTGCAGCGCGCGGCTCAGTTCACGGATCTTCTCGCGGCCGACCTCGTAGTAGTCGGGCATCACGTAGACCGTGCCGACCAGGTCCAGAGTGCGGTCGAAGCGCTGATCGTTCACAGGTGGCCTTTCGCGGGACTGTGAGAAGAGCCTATCGACCGCGGTCGGTCACCCTCGCTGTCACCCTCCCGCCCCCCGCCCGTATCGGCTGTCCCGGTACGCCCGCACCCTCAACTCGCGCAGCCACTCGGGACCGGGCCGCACCGACCGCGGGGTGTTCACGATGGCGTCGAAGGACGGATCGACCCCGTCCTCCTTCTCGGCCCGATCGAGCGTGACCTCGGCCAACGGCTCCCACGGGCCCGTGCCCGCCGACTGTTCGAGCACCACCGTGATCGGCGCCGACGCCAGTCCCGCCGCCGCCACCGCCGGGTCCAGGGTGTCCGGTCCGCCCGGCATCCGGGCCGCGACCCACCACTGCCGACCACCGTGGGTCAGCGGCATGAGCGACGACAAGGACGCCGACGCGAACGTCGCCGCCGGGAGGGGAATGCTGCGGGTGACGACGTCCCGGCCCGCCCCCGCGAGCAGCACGTCCCACGACCCGGTGTCCGACCCGGCCGCGGGCACCCGCATCGCGAACCCCGGCACGTCGGGAACCGGCGACGGCAGTCCGATCGCCCGCGAGAGGCGGACCAGGACGTCGGCGTCGTCCAGGGGCAGACCGCGACCGACCGGCGCGGTCCGGACGAGCCGGCCGTGCAGGACCGCGCCGTCGGGATGGAACAGCTTGGTGCGCCGGAGCGCCGAACCCACGCCGAACGGGACTGCCAGGACACGAGCGGGAAGAGACGTCACGACGCCCGAGTTCCCGGCCCCGCCGAACGGAAACGGCCCGGCCCACGCGAGTCAGCCCGCGTAGGCCGCCTCGAGGTCGGCCACGACGATCTTGCGCATCTGCAGCATCGCCTGCACGACGCGGCCGGACTTCTCCGGATCGGGGTCGCTCATCAGTTCCACCAACCGGGTCGGCACGATCTGCCAGGACAGCCCGAACCGGTCCTTGCACCACGCGCACTGCGACTCGGCGCCGCCGTCGGCCGTGAGGGCGTCCCAGTAGCGGTCCACCTCCTCCTGATCGGCGCAGCTCACGGCCAACGAGATCGCCTCGGTGAACTGGAAGTGCGGCCCGCCGTTGAGCGCGGTGAACCGCTGCCCGAACAGCTCGAAGTCGACGGTCATAGCGCTCCCGGCCTTCCCGGGCCCGCCGTCGCCGTAGCGGCTGACGTGCAGGATCGATCCGCCGAACAGGTCGACGTAGAACTGCGCGGCTTCCTCGGCCCGATCGTCGAACCACAGGGTGGGGACGATCTTCTGGGTGGTGGTGGAGTCGATCGTGGGCACAGCGGGCTCCTGTCTCGGCCGGGGCTCGGGTGCCCCGCAGCGGTGAGTGTCACCGGTGTCGACCGGAGTGGGGCCCGGAATTCATCGCGTGACGGCGCGGGTGAGCAGGTCGGCGAGTTCTCGATAGGCGGTGGCGTCGTCCAACCCGGTGCGACGGGCCAGGGCGCGGGTCTGGATGGACACCATCACCGACGCGGCGACGTCGGCGACGAAGGTGGCGTGGACGTCGCGCACGTCCCCGGCCCGCGCGCCGTCGTCGACGATGGCGCGGACGCGCTCGGCGGCCGCCGCGGTGTTGCGCTCGTAGACCAGGCGGGTGGGCTCGAACGCCGCGAGATCGCTCATGAAGGACTCCGACGCCGGCGCGAGGGCCTCGCCCACGGCACCGAGGTAGGCGGCCAGGCGCCGGGCCGTCACGCGCTCACCGCCGGCGTCGGACGCGGCGGTGCGATCCGCCGCGTCGACGGCGTCCGTGGCGGCGCGGAAGAAGTGGCGGACCGCGGCGACCACCAGCTCGTCCTTGCTGGGCGCCAGCGTGTAGAGCGTGGACTTCGAGCAGCGCAGCCGCCCGGCGATCTCGTCGAGGGTGAGGTGTGCGAACCCGTCCGCGAGGAAGAGGGCGACGACGGCATCGAACAGCTCGGCCCGCCGGGCGGTCGCATGAGCGCTGGTCACGGACGTCGATGGTACTGGAGGGCGCTCTGCAGTACTGTCGACGGTACTGAGGCGAGCATTCCAGTACTGCTCACCCCGCCCGCCCTGTTCGCACCGCCCGCCCCGCCCCGAGAGGACCGACCATGGCCGTCGACCGCCTGCTGCCCACCGACGAGGCCCGCGAGCTGATCCAGCTGACCCGCGACATCGCGGACAAGGCGCTGGACCCGATCGTCGACGAGCACGAGAAGTCCGAGACCTATCCCGACGGCCTGTTCGCGACTCTGGGCGAGGCCGGGTTGCTGTCCCTGCCGTACCCGGAGGAGTGGGGCGGCGGCGGACAGCCCTACGAGGTCTACCTGCAGGTGCTCGAGGAGCTGGCCGCGCGGTGGGCGTCGGTGGCCGTCGCGGTGAGCGTTCACGGACTGTCGTGCCACCCTCTGTTCACGTTCGGGACCGACGAGCAGAAGCAGCGGTGGCTGCCGGAGATGCTGGGCGGCACCACGATCGGGGCCTACAGCCTGTCCGAGCCCCAGGCCGGCAGCGACGCCGCCGCGCTCACCTGCAAGGCGGTGTCCGGGCCGGACGGCTACACGATCACCGGCGCCAAGGCGTGGATCACCCACGGCGGCATCGCCGACTTCTACACCCTCTTCGCCCGGACCGGGGAGGGGTCCAAGGGCATCTCCTGCTTCCTCGTGCCGGGGGACACCCCGGGCCTGAGTTTCGGTGCGCCCGAGGAGAAGATGGGCCTGCACGCCGTCCCCACCGCGGCGGCCCACTACGACGGCGCTCGGGTGGATCGCGACCGTCTGGTCGGGTCGGAGGGGCAGGGCCTCGCCATCGCCTTCAGTGCGCTCGACGCCGGTCGCCTGGGCATCGCCGCCGTCGCGGTGGGGATCGCGCAGGCCGCCCTCGACGACGCGGTGCGGTACGCGACGGAGCGGGAGACGTTCGGCCGCAGGATCATCGACCATCAAGGCCTGGGCTTCGTTCTCGCCGACATGGCGGCGGCGGTCGATTCCGCCCGCGCGACCTACCTCGACGCCGCACGCCGCCGGGACGCGGGCCTGCCGTATTCGCGGCAGGCGTCCGTCGCCAAGCTGGTGGCGACCGACGCCGCCATGAAGGTCACCACCGACGCGGTGCAGGTGCACGGCGGCTACGGCTACACCCGCGACTTCCGCGTCGAGCGATACATGCGGGAAGCAAAGATCACCCAGATCTTCGAGGGCACCAACCAGATCCAGCGGCTGGTCATCTCGCGGTCCCTCGCGAGGTAGGGCCGGACCGTACGCTCGTCGGTCATGGGCACACCGACGTTCGGCGGCATCCCCGAGGCGGCTCTGGACTTCTACGAGGACCTAGAGGCCGACAACAGCAAGACGTTCTGGGCCGCGCACAAACACGTCTACGACGAGGCGGTGCTGGCTCCCGTGGCCGCCCTCGCCGAGGCTCTCGCGGAGTTCGGTCCGGCCAAGATCTTCCGGCCGCACCGCGACGCCCGGTTCTCGAAGGACAAGACGCCGTACAAGACCCACCAGGGCGTCTTCGTGGCGGTCGGTCCGTCGGCCGGGTGGTACGTGCAGGTCGACGCGTCGGGGCTCATGGTGGCCGGCGGCTTCTACGCGGCGACGCCCGAGGCGATCGCGCAGTACCGGGCGACGGTCGACGACGACGTCCGTGGCTCGGAACTGGTGCGCATCGTGACCGACCTCGAGCGTGCCGGCTACGAGCGGGGCGGTGATCGGCTGAAGACGTCGCCTCGCGGTGTCGCTCCGACGCACCCACGGATCGACCTCCTTCGTCACCGCACGCTGACCGTGAGTCGGCAGTTCGGGTGTCCGCCCTGGCTGTCCACGCCGGCCTGCGCCGAGCACGTGGCGGCTGCGTGGCGCGAGATGGCGCCGCTGGTGGAGTGGTGCCGTCAGGTCCTGTGATCACCCAGCACCAGCTGAATGCCGGTGAGCAGGCGGGTGTCCGGATCGGTCAGGTCGAGTCCGCTCAGTGCCTGCGCGCGACGGAGCCGGTACCGCAACGTGTTCGGATGGACGTGGACCGCCGCCGCGGCGCGGCGCACGTCGTCGGGATTCCGGAGGTACGCCGCGACGCTCGCGCACAGTTCCGACGACGTCCGACGGTCGTAGTCGACCAGCACGTCCAACCGAGGGTCGCGCAGCGTCGGGTCCGCCGCGACCACCCGCGCGATCTCGGCCAGCAGCACGGGCGTACGCGACGACGCAAGAGTGGTGACGCGGGCGACCGGGGCGGCGTCGCCGCTCGTTCCGTCGAGCACCCGGTCCACCTCGCCCCGGGCGGCCGCGACCTCCGCCAGCCCGTCGACGGGCACGGCGACGGCGGCGCGGAGTCGCACCGGTGATCGCGCGTCCAGTCGCTCCAGCAACCGTCCCGTCCACGCGGTGACGGTCTCGGCGGTGCTCTCGGCGGTGTGCATGCGGGGTAGCAGGACATAGATGCGGTCGGCCGACGCCGTCACCAACGACGACCGGTGAAAGGCGCTGGCGTGCAGGCGAACGGACGATGCGAGCCGGGCGAGTCCTGCGGTCTCGGCGGCGTCGCCGGGTCGTGTCGGCGTCAGGCCGATCACCGCGGCGGGTCCCCCGTCGGGCAGCGAGAGCGCCGCGGCCAACGACGGCACGTCCACACCACCGCCGCGCAGGCCCAGCAGGCGGTGGATCTGCATCGCCTCGGTGGTGGGCGCCGCCCGACGACGCGCGATGAGGCGGGCGGCCACCGCCGCCGCACCCTGCACCACCGGTCCGGCGTCGTCGGTCAACGGTCGTCGTCCCTCCTGCACCCACAGGGTGCCCACCAGGGTCGCGCCCGACGAACCCGGTTCCGTTCCGCCGGAACGGATCCCGGCGACCAACCGTCGCTCGATCCCGAGGTCCGGGTGTCCGGGAACGTCGACCACCTCGTCGGAGCGGCGCACCGCGTCGTAGACACCCCAGGATTCGAGGCGGCGGAGGTACTCCGCCGGCCCCTCGCGACCGAGGATCGACAGGCGCCGGAGCTCGTCGGCCTGGTCGTCGGTCGCGGAGTAGGCGAGCACGTGGGAATGCTCGTCCTCGATGCTCACCAGTCCGTGGGTGTGGGCGGCGACGGTGCGCGCCAACTCGTACAGGTCGGTGTCGGCGCCCGAGGTCACGGTGTCGTCGGACCGGTCGTCGGCCGTGTGGTCCAGCAGGCCGCGGACCATCGACAACACGCGGTCCCAGCGTGAGCGCGGATGCACGGCGAGGAGGGCGACGCCGCCGTCGTGCGCGGCGGTGCGCAACTCCGGCGACGTGGCCTTGGTGAGCACCGCGACCGGTGCGGGCTGCACCCGGGCCAACCACTCGGCTGCGGCGTCGGCGCCCACGCCGGCGAGGAGATAGAGGTCGGCGGTGGCGGCAGTCTCCCCGGCGAGGTCGTCCGCGTCCGCCAGGGTCACGACGGCGATCCGGGCGCGCGGGTGCGGCGACGGGACGACGACGTCGGCGAAGGCGTGCACCGTCCGCTGGAGGTCGTCGAGGGTCACGGCCATGGACCGACGGTACCCGGTCGGACTCGGTTCGATCGGACAGGGCATCGGACGAGACTTGGTTCGATCGGCCGAATACACCGACGGGGTGCGTGCGATGGAGTGGGACACGTCATAACCCCCCGACCCCTGGAGGCCACCCGTGGACGCCGTCACCGCCGTTCCCGCCCCGACCAACGAGCCGGTGCACACCTACGCCCCCGGCACACCGGAACGTGACCGGTTGGTCGATCGGCTCACCCACCTGTCCGCGAATCGCACCGAGATCAAGCAGGTCGTCGGGGGAGTGCACACCGACGGCGGCGGGGAGCGCGCCGAGGTGGTGCAGCCGCATCGCCACGCGGCGGTGCTCGGGACGGTCGCCCACTCCACGCACGAGGACGTCGCCCGCGCGATCGACGCGGCCGCCGCCGCCGCGCCCGCGTGGCGCGACCTGTCGTTCGACGACCGCGCCGCCGTGTTCCTGCGTGCCGCCGATCTGCTCGCCGGACCGTGGCGGGAGACGATCGCCGCCGCCACGATGCTCGGGCAGTCGAAGAGCGCCTACCAGGCCGAGATCGACTCGCCCTGCGAGCTCATCGACTTCTGGCGCTTCAACGTCGCCTTCGCCCGGCAGATCCTCGCGGACCAGCCCGTGTCGAGCCCCGGCGTGTGGAACCGGGTCGAGTACCGGCCGCTCGAAGGCTTCGTCTACGCCGTCACGCCCTTCAACTTCACCGCCATCGCCGGGAACCTGCCCACCGCGCCCGCTCTCATGGGCAACACCGTGCTGTGGAAGCCGTCGCCCACGCAGTCGGTGGCCGCCTACCTGACGCTGCAGTTGCTCGAGGCCGCCGGACTCCCTCCGGGCGTGATCAACCTGGTGCACGGCGACGGCCCCGTCGTCTCCGAGGTCGCCCTCCACGATCGCCGGCTCGCGGGCATCCACTTCACCGGATCCACCGCCACCTTCCAGCACCTGTGGCGCACGGTCGGCGAGAACATCGCCCACTACGACACCTACCCGCGGCTCGTCGGGGAGACCGGCGGCAAGGACTTCGTCGTCGCCCACGCCTCCGCCGATCCCGACGTCCTCACCACCGCGTTGATCCGCGGGGCCTTCGACTACCAGGGGCAGAAGTGCTCCGCCGCGTCGCGCGCGTTCGTACCCGCGTCGGTGTGGAAGGTGATGGGGGACAAGCTGATCGAGACCGCGTCCGCGTTGCGCTACGGCGACGTGGCCGACCTGTCGAACTTCGGCGGCGCCGTGATCGACCGGAAGTCGTTCGCCCGCAACGCCGCCGCCCTCGAGCGGGCCAAGCAGGTGCCCGGTCTGACCGTCGCCGCCGGCGGAGCCTGCGACGACAGCGAGGGATTCTTCGTCGACCCCACGGTGCTGCTCGGCGACGACCCCACCGACGAGGCGTTCTCCACCGAGTACTTCGGCCCCATCCTCGCCGTCCACGTCTACGACGACGCGAAGCCCGACGCCTTCGCCGAGATCCTGCGCACCGTCGACGGCGGCTCGCGCTACGCCCTGACCGGGTCGATCATCGCGACCGACCGCACGGCCGTCGAGAAGGCCTCGCACGCCCTCCGCTTCGCCGCCGGCAACTTCTACGTCAACGACAAGCCCACCGGCGCCGTCGTCGGACAACAGCCGTTCGGCGGCGCACGCGCCTCCGGCACCAACGACAAGGCGGGGTCCCCGCAGAACCTCCTGCGCTGGGCATCGGCCCGCACGCTCAAGGAAACCTTCGTCCCGCCGACCGACCACACCTACCCCCACCAGGGAGTTCAGTGATGACCACGCATCCGCTGCGCCCGGTCCTGCTCGCCGCCGGCCGCTCACCGCGCCTCGAGCGCGTCGTCTCCACCTCGCGGCTGACCCGGCCGGTGGTCGACCGGTTCGTGCCCGGCAGCACCGAGACCGAGGTGTTGACCGCGGTCCGCGACCTGCTCGATTCCGGCCGCTACGTCAGCGTCGACCACCTCGGCGAGGACACTACCGACGCCGCCGCGGCCACCGCGACCCTCGACGCCTACCTCTCGCTCCTGCAGGCGTTCGGGGGACTGCCGGTGACGTCGTCGGCGCCGATCCGGCCGCTGGAGATCTCGCTGAAGCTGTCCGCGCTGGGCAGTTCCCTGCCCGGCGACGGCCACGCGGTGGCGCTGGCCAACGCCCAGAAGATCTGCGCGGCCGCCGACGCCGCGGGCGTCTGGGTGACCGTCGACGCCGAGGACCACACCACCACCGACGGTGCACTCGCGATCGTGCGGGAACTGCGCCGCGACTTCCCGAGCCTGGGCGTGGTGGTGCAGGCGTACCTGCACCGCACCGAGCATGACTGCCGCGACCTCGCGGGGCCCGGCTCCCGCGTGCGGCTGTGCAAGGGTGCGTACCGCGAACCGGCCTCGGTGGCCTACCAGTCCACCGACGAGGTCGACGCGTCCTACGAGCGGTGCCTGCGCATCCTCGCCGAGGGAGAGGGCTACCCCATGGTGGCCACCCACGATCCGCGCATGATCGCCGCCGCCGCCCGCACCGGCCGTCCGGCCGACAGCATGGAGTACCAGATGCTCTACGGCATCCGGGACGCCGAGCAGCAACGCCTCGTGGAGGCGGGCAACCACGTCCGCGTCTACGTGCCCTTCGGCACGCAGTGGTACGGGTACTTCATGCGGCGGCTCGCCGAGCGCCCGGCCAACCTCACCTTCTTCCTGCGGTCACTCCTCACCCGCAGCTAGTGCCCGGCCTGCCCGGCCTCCGGCCTGCCCGCCCGTCGAAGGTGCCGTCCGTACACGTCTCCCCGAGCGGCGGGGAGAACACGGTGTCACCGCACGTGCGGCAGTGGTGGGTGCGGTGATGACCGATACCGCACCCACACGCCCGCGCGCCGACCAGGACCGAATGTGCCTGCAGCACATGACCGTTCGTGCACGTGCGAGGCGACTCCTCGTGCCAGTTGCCGTCCGGCATGAGGTGCAGGCGGCGACGGCGGTTCATCATGACGCCTCCTCGAGGAGCTCGCACGTCACGACGGAAGATCCGACGCGGCGGCGGGCTCGGCCGAGGCTCAGCCTACCAAGAATCGAACTCGTGTTCGAACCGTCAGGTCAGATCGACGCGGGCGATGGCCGCCGACGTCGGGAAGGGCGATCCGCCCGTGGGTTCGACCGTGATCGACACGGCGGACGCCCCGGCCACGGGCACCGACGCCGCCTCGTCGATGGTCGTCGCGTCCATCGTGCCCACCGACACGGGCGAGCCGTCGATGACCCACACCTGGTACACCGAACCGGCCGGCGGGGCGTCGACCCCGTCCATGTGGAGAACGGCACGGTCCGCACCCGGGGTGTACTCGACCTCGAGGGTGCCGCCGCCGGCGACCGGTGCGTCCAGTGCGGTCACCGCCGTCGGCGCGGTGGCGTCGGGGCTCGTCCCGACCGCGATCGCCCCGCCCACGCCGACGACCACGACGGCGGCGGCCGCCGCCGCGGCCCATCGCGGCGCGATCCGACGCGCCCGTCGGGACTCACCGGCGCGGAAGGGGACGACGACGGGTGCGGGGGTGCCGTCCGGGGCGACCTGGGCGGTGTCCGCCGCCGCGCCGAGAATGCGGGTCCGCAGATCGGGGGGAGCGGGGGTGTCGGTCGTGTACGCGGAGATCGCCATCGTCTCGCGGATGTCCCGCACGATCTCGTCGAATCGCCGCCGGGTGACGTCGTCCTCGCCGAGTCGCGTCATCGTCTCGAACCGCTCCGACGCGGACATCGCGTCCAGTGCGCACAGGTAGGCGAGATCGATCAGGTCCGGGTCGGGTTCGCGTCGGGATCCGACGAACCGGCGTCCGTCGGAACGCGGCGCACGGTCGTTCATCACGGACGTCCTCCCGGTGACGACGTGTGGTCAGGTCGAGGCGGCGCTCGGACCCGGCGTCCTACCCACGTCTCTCCTGCTGGTCACCCGGTATTCGGACTCCTCGCCCGGCCGGATGGGACCGACACCTACCGGGGGAGGCCGAGGGCGAGCAGCGCGGCGTCGTCCTGGAGTCCGTCACCGAAGCCGTCGACGAGCGCGGTGACCCGCTCGACGAGGTCGGTCGCCGTGGTCGGTGCCGCCGCGGACACGTAGGTGAGCAGGTCACCGCTGTCGTCGTACCGGCCGCCGGCGACGCGCGCCTCGGTGACACCGTCCGAGTAGAGGAACAGCACGTCCCCCGGGGACAGGGTCAGCCGGTGCGAGGTGAAGTGCGGCGTGGGCAGGCCCCCCACCAACTGGCCGCCGAGCAGATCGTCGACGTACCGAGCGCTGCCGTCGGCCCGCACGTGCAGGGGCGGCGGGTGTCCACCGCCGGCCAGGTCGACCACGGCGCCGTCGGCGGACGGCACCACGGTGCCGTAGACCACGGTGCAGAACCGCGGATCGTCGCCGCGGAACTCGGGAAGCAGCACGGTGTTGAGGTTCTGCAGCACGGCGATCGGGTCGCGGTCGAAGACGGCCGCCGCCCGCAGCGTGTAGCGGGTGAGCGAGGTGACGGCCGCGGCGCCGGCACCCTTGCCGCTGACGTCGCCGAGGAAGAATCCCCAGGCCTCGCCGTCCAGCGGGAACACGTCGTAGAAGTCGCCGCCGACCTCGTCCGGAGACGCGTGGTGGTAGTACGCGGCGGTCTCCATGCCCGGCGGGGAGGCCAGGACCGGGGGCAACAGGGTGCGCTGCAGCACCGTCGCCAACGACCGCACCTGAGCACCCTCGAGGTTCTCGCTGGCCCGCGCCCGCTCCGAGGCGACCAGGGCGTCCCGCGATCGCGTCAACGCCGCCGCGGCCGCCGAGCGGTCCGACAACGCGTCGGCCAGGGCGCGGTCCCGCGACCGGTCGCTCTCGGACATCACGGCGGCCACGCGAACGGTGCCGTCTCGGCCGACGTTCGCGCTGAGGTGCGTGCTCCTCGCGCCGGACGGAGTGCGAACGCGCGCGGTGGCCACCGCGGGCGACGCGTCCGCGCTGCTCGGGGCGGCGGACAGCAGCGCGGCGAGAACGGGGCCGTCGGCCACGTCGAACAGGTCGCGGAAGGGGGTGCCCGTCACGGTCGCGGGCGGATCCGCCAGTCGACGCGCGGCGGCGTTGGCCCAGGCGACGGTGCGATCGTCGGCGCGCACGGCGTAGAACGCCAGCGGAGCGGTCTCGAGGTAGTCCGCCAGGTCGGGGTACTCCGTGGGCGACGCGGTCACGATACGGAACCTCGCGGCCGAGTGTCCCCCAGATCCCAGATCATGGTGACGGTGGTGCCTTGCGGACCGTCGTGCTCCACGGCGACGGAATCGGCGACCGCCCGCAGCAGCCCCAGCCCGTGTCCGCGCAGCGGTCGTTCGGTGGGTTCGCGCCACACGCCGCCGTCGGTCACCGTGACCGTCAGCGCGTCCGCCTCGTGCGTGGCGGTCACCGTGACCGGGCCGGGCTCCGCGTCGTCGTACGCGTGCTCGACGCTGTTGGCGACGGCCTCGTACATCGCCAGGACGATGTCGTTGCGCAGGTCGCCGACCGGTCGCGTCTCGAGCCACGCCGCCATCGTCGTGCGCAGGTGTCGCGCGGTCTCGGCCGTGGCGACGTCGGACTGGGCCCACGACGACGAACCGACCCCGTTCGTGCTCCGGTGGTCGATCCGTGTTCCTCGAGCGCTGTCCATGAAAGTCCTGTACCCCATCGTCGGCCGTCGTCATCGGTCACCGACCGACACGCATCGTCCGCGCCGCGACGCGACCGATGTAACGTCGCCATCATGACCGACAGCCCGACGCGTGGCGCCTTCGACGTCACCGTGACCGACGAGGACGGGGTCCCCGTCGTCGTCGTCGACGGGGAGGTCGACATGATCTCGTCGCGCCGACTGGCCGACGCCGCGTTCGAGGCCGCCTCCTCGGCGCGCGGTGGACTCGTCGTCGATCTCGCCGGGGTGACGTTCCTGTCCTCGAGCGGCATCACCGTGCTCCTGCGCACCCTGGGACACGTGCCGGCGGGTGTCACCACGGCGTTCGTCGCGCCGCATCCCGCCGCGCGGCGACCGATCACCCTCAGCGGGCTCGACCGCGAAGCGCAGTCGTGGCCGGACCGGGCGACGGCCGTCGAGGCGGTTCGCTCCGGTACTTCTGTGCAGTAATCCGCGCTGGACGCGGACTTCTGCAC
Source organism: Rhodococcoides corynebacterioides (assembly GCF_019834675.1). GTDB lineage: Bacteria > Actinomycetota > Actinomycetes > Mycobacteriales > Mycobacteriaceae > Rhodococcoides > Rhodococcoides corynebacterioides_A. The sequence goes on from NZ_JABUBU010000001.1 coordinate 159,207, forward strand.
AGGATTCGGCGCGCGGGTCAGCGCCCGACGGCGGGGCCCTTCAGCGCGCCGCGCACCTCACCCGTCCGCGGCTCGACGGCGCCGCGGGACTTCACCCATCGACTCGGCAGCTTGCCCACCAACTCGCCCAGCGGGTTGACCGCGGCGGCGAGGACGTCGACCGTGTCCTGCAGGATCTCCACGCTCACGCTCATGCGCTCGAGGTTCGGCGCCAGCGAGCTGAGCGACTCGGCCACCGTGACCAGCTGATCGAGCGGGCCGTTCTTCGCGGTGAGCCGGGCGATGGCGCCGTCGTCGCCGATCAGGGTCTCCACCAGGCCGCCGTCCCGGATCGCCCGATCGACGACGCCGTCCTCCCGCATCAACGTCTCGAGAACGCCGTCCTGCTTGGTGAGCAGTTCGAGCGGGCCCTCGGCGGCGGTGAGACGCTCCAGCGGGCCCTCGGGAGCGGTCATCCGGTCGAGCAGCCCGCCCTCCGCCAGCAGCCGATCGAGGGGGCCGTCCTCGGCGAGGATGCGCACCAGCGGCCCGTCCTCCGCCATGATCCGCTCGAGCGGTCCGCCGGGCTCGAGCAGACGGTCCAGGGTGCCGCCACGGCTGGTCAACCGGTCGACCGCACCGCCCGGCTCGAGCAGTCGGTCCAGCGGCCCGCCGGGACGCAGGGCGTGTCCGAGCGCGCGGTCGTCCGACGTCAGTTCCGCCAGCTGGGTCAGCAACTGCAGCGGCCCACCGCGGGGGCTGGCCAGCGCGACGGCGTCCAGCGATCCGGAGGCACCCGCCGCGAGGGCCATGCGGGTGGTCGCGACGGCCGACTCGGCAACGCCGACAGCGGATTCGGCGACAGCGAGGCCCACCCGCACCGGCATCGTCACTGCGGACACCCAGTTCATGCGGTCACTGTAACCGCTGGTGCACACCGGCAGTACGCGGAATCGGGGCAGTCGGTGGTCGCTGCTAGTGAGCCAGCTTCAGCCCGATGACGCACCCCACCAGTCCGAGGATCAGTGCGATACGCAGCAGCGACGCCGACTCGGTGCCGGTGGCCATCGCGTAGACGACGGTCAGGGCCGCCCCGATGCCCACCCAGACCGCGTAGGCGGTGCCGGTGGGAATGGTGCGCATCGCGACGGCGAGCCCGATCATGCTGAGAACCAGCGCGATTCCGAAGACGGCCGTCGGAGCGAGACGGGTGAAGCCCTCCGACTTGCCGAGGGCGGTGGCCCACACGGCCTCGAGGACTCCGGACACCACCAGGACGATCCATGCCATGACGACTCTCCTGCACCGTCTTGTCGCCTGCCGGGTACGGTGCGCTCGTCCGGGCCCGTCGTGCACGGGCTTCGTCCCACGGTAGCAAGCGGGGAATTCAGAGCCCGGCGATCAACACCGCCGCGATGGCCACCATCACCGCACCCACCGCCGCGTCGAGCACACGCCAGGCCCCGGGGCGCGCGAAGATCGGGCTCAGGAACCGGGCACCGACACCGAGGGCGGTGAACCACACGAGGCTCGCCAGAACGGCACCGCCGGCGAACAGCCATCGGCCCGAACCGGTTTCACGGTTGGCGACCGAGCCGAGGAACACCATCGTGTCCAGGTACACGTGGGGGTTGAGCCACGTGAGGGCCAGCGCGGTCAGGGCGACGGTCCGGGCCGACACCGCGGCGCGATCCTCGCCGAGCACCAGAGCCGAGGGGCGCAGCGCGCGGCGGAACGCGAGCGCCCCGTAGGCCAGGAGGAACACCGCCCCCGCGACGGTGACGACCGTGACGACGGCGGGAACGCGCTCGACCACGGCGCCCACCCCGGCCACCCCCGCGGTGATGAGGACGGCGTCGGACAGCGCGCAGATCGCGACGACCAGCCCGACGTGCCGGCGGGCGATGCCCTGGCGCAGCACGAAGGCGTTCTGCGCGCCGATGGCGACGATGAGGGAGAGCCCGATGCCGACACCGAGCGCGAAGGAGGTCACAGCGAAGAACGCTAGGAGAGCCACACCAATGCAGTCCAGTTCATGTTTCTGCGATTGCGTAAGTGTAGCTTCATCGAATGCAATCCGAGCAGCTCGAGGCCCTGCGCGCCGTGGTGGATCTGGGGTCGTTCGACGCGGCGGCGCGAGAGCTTCACGTCACTCCGTCGGCGATCAGCCAGCGCATCCGCGCGCTGGAGCAGGACGTCGGCTCCGTCCTGGTGGCCCGGTCGCGGCCGGTGCGCGCGACGGATTCCGGCACGGTGATGCTGCGACTGGCCCGCCAGATTCGCACGCTCACCGACGCAGCTCTGCAGGACGTGCATCCGACCGACGGCACTCCACGCGTGAGTGTCGCCGTCAACGCGGACTCGCTCGCGACGTGGATAGTCCCGGCGCTCGCCCCGCTCGCCGGGACGGTGCTGCTCGACCTCCGCCGCGAGGACGAGAACCGCACGTCCGACCTCCTGCGCGACGGATCGGTCACCGCGGCGGTGACGGCGGACGATCGGGCGGTGCGTGGATGCTCGGTGGTTCCGCTCGGTGCGCTCCGCTACCGCCCGTGCGCCGCGCCGACCGCGATGGCCCGGTGGTTCGCGAAGGGGGTCGACGCGGCGTCGTTGGCGCGGGCGCACACGGTGGTCTTCGACGAGGAGGACACCCTGCAGGACCGCTGGCTGGCATCACGGGGCGTGGATCCGACCGAAGTTCTCCGCCACCGGGTTCCGTCGTCCGCGGAGTTCACGGACGCTGTCGCCGCGGGCTTCGGATGGGGCATGGTGCCGGACCCGCAACGCGGCGATCACGCGCTCGTGGAGCTCGACGACTCCGTCCTCGACGTGCCGCTGTTCTGGCAGCAGTGGACATTGTCGTCCCCGGCTCTCGACGCCGTCGGCAGGGCGATCCGGGACGAGGCCGCCCGTACGCTCGTCGCGGTCAGCGCGTCGGGACGTGCCGACCGTGCCCGAGGGCCGTCAGCGCGGCCTTGATCTTCTCCTGCGCCTCGTCCAGCGACTCCGCCGTCGGCGACGGGTCGGCGCCGGAGATGTCGAAGTTGCCCATGTCGTAGGCGGGGAAGACGTGCAGGTGCAGGTGCGGGACCTCGAGACCGGCGATCAGCAACCCGGCGCGCGGCGCGTCGAACGCCGACCGGACCGCCTTGCCGACGGTCTGGGCGACGCCGGTCAGGGAGCCGAACGTCGCGGGGTCGACGTCCTGCCACTGGTCGATCTCGGCGCGGGGGACCACCAGCGTGTGGCCCTGCGTGACGGGGGCGATGGTGAGGAACGCGACGACGTCGTCGTCCTCCCAGACGAAGCGACCGGGGATGTCGCCGGCGATGATCGACGAGAAGAGGGTTGCCATGAGCGTGAGCCTAGGCGCTCAGCGCACCTCGCCCGCGATGTCGGCGGACGCCAGCATCAGCACCAACGCGGGCACGACCGTGGACGGCGCCAGCCGGTAGTCGCCGCGCGCGTGCTGATCGACGATGCGTGCGCCGGTGAGGGCCTTCAGGTGGTGGTAGAGCCGGCCCGCCGACGAGGCGTCGACGGTGTCCTGCAGCGCCGTCGCCGACATCGGTCCGCGCAGCAGGGCGCGCACGATCGCGAAGCGCACCGGATGACCGAGTGCCGCCAGCACCTCGACGGAGCGCTCGGGGGGCAACCCGAGCACTCCGTCGGGGGAGTAGGAGATCGACCACGAGACGTCGCCCGCCAGGTGCACGTCCCCCGAGTAGCCGACCGCGCCGCCGGTGGACGGCGGCGGATCCGACTCGGCCGTGGCGCCGGCCGACTCCAGGGCCGCGACGCGCGCCTCGAGCGCCGCGAGCCGGTCGGCGAGCTCGCTCACGCCACGCACGCCAACCGGGGTGCGACGGCGGGGTCGGTGGCCGCGTCGATCAGCAGCTGCTGGTGGGCGGCGAGGTTCTCCATGGCCGCACCGTAGTCCGCCGCGTCCAGGCCGTGCGTCAGCCAGACCACGACGGCGGTCCGGCCGTCGTCGCCGCGGAACTCGAAGCCGTGGGTGAGCACGCCCGGCAGGTTGCCGCCCTTGAATCCCATGGCCGTGAAGGGCTCCGGGGCGGACTGGTACTCGAGGTGACGACGGACGTCGTCGACGCCGGCGCCGAGCGATCCGTCGGCGACGGCCCGGTAGACGCGGGCGAGATCGTCGGCCGATCCGCGCGGACCGTAGCGGTCGTAGTACTCGAGAATCGCGGCCTCGTCCGGCGGCGTGACGTTCTGGGCGTAGCCGGCGCGGAAGTCGGCGTCGAAGGCGAAACGCTGGGCGAGCGACCACAGGTGGTCGCGGTCGACGGTCGGATCGAGCGCCCCGAGGTTGGTGCCGACGAGGGTCGGCGGAGTGAAGTCCGTCCACCCGGCAGCCGACGCCGCGGCGCGGAGAGCGTCGTCGCCGAGTCGATACCGCAGGTAGTCCGGGACGCCGTTGTCCGATTCGCGGACCATCGCCGAGACCATGTCGTCGAGACGCACGGTCGCGGCCGGGTCGAACGGGCTGATCCCGTCGTTCGCGATGCCCAGTCGGTTCAGGGCGGCGATGTGGGCGCCGCCGTCGGTGCCGGGCGCGTACCAGCGCTGCCAGTCGAGCAGGGGGACCTGCTCGTCGGGGTTCAGTGTGCCGTCGGCGACGGCACGCGCGTAGGCGATCAGGTGGACCACTTTCACGGCGCTGGCCAGCGGCTGGTCGCGGTCGGCGTGTGCCTCGACGGGGATGTCGGCTGTGTCGCCGGTGTCGCCGGTGTCGACGGTGTCGACGACGAACGCGACGTCGTCCGGGCGCTCCGCGGCCAGTCCGATCCAGCCGTCGGGGGTGTCGAATCCGGCAGCCGGGGGCGCCGGGCAGTCCGCCGTGGTGGTGGGGGCGGCGGCCGCGGGTTCGGCGGACCCGCAGCCGGTCACGACGAGGGCGACGGCGGTCAGCGGGGACAGCAGGATCAGGGCGGTCGGTGAGCGGCGCATCGAACTCCTCCGTTATTTCGTAATTCCGGATATGCAGAACGATAGCCAGGTCGGCCCACCGATGTCCAGACCTCGGCCCAGTACGCTGCTCGTCGTGCGCGTACTCGTCATCGGCTCCGGAGCCCGTGAACATGCCCTGATCACCGCCCTGCTCGCCGACCCCGGTGTCGACGCCGTGGCCTGCGCGCCCGGCAACGCCGGCATCGCCGCCGCCGTGCCGGTGCACGCCGTGGACGTCGCGTCGGGGGACGCCGTCGTCGCCCTCGCGCGCGAACTCGCCGCCGACCTGGTCGTCGTCGGACCCGAGGTGCCCCTGGTGCTCGGCGTCGCCGACGCCGTCCGCGACGCCGGCATCGCCTGCTTCGGACCGTCCGCGGCCGCCGCGCGAATCGAGGGTTCCAAGGCCTTCGCCAAGGACGTCATGTCCGCGGCGGGCGTGCGCACGGCGCACAGCGAGGTGGTCGACACCCCGGCCGTGCTCGACGCCGCGCTGAACCGCTTCGGACCCACCTGGGTGGTCAAGGACGACGGGTTGGCTGCCGGCAAGGGCGTCGTCGTCACCGCCGACCGGCGGGCCGCGCGCGACCACGCCGCCGAGTTGCTCGAGCTCGGGCACCCGGTCCTGCTCGAGTCGTTCCTCTCCGGTCCCGAGGTCTCCTTGTTCTGCCTCGTCGACGGCGAGACCGTGGTCCCGCTGCTGCCCGCCCAGGACCACAAGCGCGTCGGCGACGGCGACACCGGCCCCAACACCGGCGGCATGGGCGCCTACACCCCGCTCCCGTGGCTGCCCGAGGGCATGGTCACGCGCATCGTCGACGAGGTGGTGGCCCCGGTCGCAGCCGAGATGGCGCGGCGCGGCTGCCCGTTCTCCGGTCTGCTGTACGCCGGGCTGGCCGTCGACGCCGAGGGCCCCGCGGTCATCGAATTCAACTGTCGCTTCGGCGATCCCGAGACCCAGGCGGTCCTCGCGCTGCTCGACTCGCCGATCGGGGCCGCCCTGCACGCAACCGCGACCGGCACCCTCGACGCGCTGCCCCCGCTGCAGTGGAAGGACGGCTCGGCCGTCACCGTCGTCGTCGCCGCCGAGAACTACCCGGGCCGACCGCGCACCGGCGACGTGATCACCGGCGCGGACGGTCCCGGCGTCCTGCACGCGGGCACCGCGCGGAACGCCGACGGCGCGCTGGTCTCGGCCGGCGGGCGCGTCCTCGGCGTGGTGGGCGTCGGCGACGACCTCGCGGCCGCCCGAGCCGACGCGTACGACGTCCTCTCGCGGGTGTCGTTGCCCGGCAGCCACTTCCGCTCCGACATCGGACTCGCCGCGACCGAGGGTCGGATCTCGATCCCGTGACGGGCGAATCGGCTCGGTCGCGCATCGAGCCCTTCCACGTCATGGACGTGGTCGCCGCCGCGGCGCGGCGGCAGCGCACCCGCGGGGACGTGGTGTCACTGGCCGCGGGCCAACCCTCCACGCGCGCACCGCGTCCCGTGCTCGACGCGATGCGTACCGCGCTGGAGGAGAACGCGATCGGCTACTCCGAGACGCTCGGTCTGCGTGATCTCCGCGAGCGCATTGCCGCCCACCTCTCGCGCGGGGAGGGCGTCGACGTCGCGGCGGACGACGTCGTCGTGACCACCGGATCGTCGGGCGCCTTCACCCTGCTCTTCCTCGCCGCGTTCGACGCCGGGGACACCGTCGTCGTCGCCCGGCCCGGGTACCCGGCGTATCGGAACACGTTGGCCGCGTTGGGCTGTCGCGTGGTCGAACTGGACTGCGACGCGAGCGTCCGGTTCCAGCCGACCGTCGCGATGCTCGATGCGCTGCCCGCCCCGCCCGCCGGCCTGATCGTGGCGAGCCCGGCCAATCCCACCGGCACCGTGATCGACCCGGACGAACTGGCCGCCCTCGCCCGCTGGTGCGACGAGCACGGCACCCTGCTGATCTCCGACGAGATCTACCACGGCATCACCTACGACGGGGTCCGGTGCCGGAGCGCGCGGGCGTTCTCGGACCGGGCCGTCGTGGTGGGGTCGGTGTCGAAGTACTTCTCCATGACGGGGTGGCGACTCGGCTGGGCCGTGGTCCCGCCGGAGCTGCTCCGGGCCGTCGAACGGCTCGCCTCGAACATGACGGTGTGCCCGCCCACCGTGTCGCAGGTGGCCGCGATGGCGGCGTTCGACGACGCCTCGATCGCCGAACTCGACGGGCACGTCGAGCGCTACGCCCGCAACCGTGAGGTGCTGCTGACCGGACTCGCCGACCTCGGGATCACCCGCACCGCACCCGCGGACGGGGCGTTCTACGTCTACGCCGACCTCGGCCACCTCACCGACGACTCCGCCGCCTGGTGCGCCCGCGTGTTGGACGAGACCGGCGTCGCCGTGGTGCCCGGCCTCGACTTCGACACCGTCGTCGGTCGTCGCACCGTTCGTTTCTCGTTCGCGGGGGCCACCGAGGACATGCACGAGGCCCTCACGCGGGTGACGCCGCTCCTGCGTCGGTAGGGCGCTCGGCAGGGAGCGCAGCGCACGCGGCCAGCGCCGCGTGGACGTCCTCGGTCGAGATGCCGCGGTGGGTCACGAAGCGCACCCGGCCCGCCACCGTCACCGCCCCCACGCCCGCCGCGGCCAGCGCGCGGACCGTGGCCGCGGGGTCCTCCGTGGTGGCCAGGACGATGTTGGTCTCCGGGTGGTCGACGGCCCAGCCGCGCTCGTGCAGACCGTCGGCGAGCAGCCGGGCGTGCGCATGGTCGTCGTGCAGACGATCCCGTGAGCGCAGCGCCACGAGTCCCGCCGCCGCCAGGACCCCACCCTGGCGCACCCCGCCGCCGAGCATCTTCCGGATGCGTCGGGCTTCCGCGATGCGGACCGCGTCGGACACCAGTACCGAGCCGACGGGGGCACCGAGGCCCTTGCTCAGACACACCTGCACCGTCGTCGCCCCGCCGGTCAGCCGTGCGGGCTCCACCCCCAGCGCGGCGGCGGCGTTCCACAGCCGAGCCCCGTCGAGGTGGACCACGAGTCCGCTGTCCGAAGCCGCCGCCGTCAGCGCGTGCCACTCGTCCACCGGAGTGACCGTCCCGCCGGCGAAGTTGTGGGTGTTCTCGAGGCACAGCAGGGTGGTGCGCAGGGAGAAGTACGGCCCGGGGGCGACGTGCGCCCGCACGGTGTCCGGCGCGGGGCGCCCGGGACCGCCGTCGTGCGGCAGCACCTCCGGCATGCCCTGCGCGAGCCAGGCCGCGGAGCCCAGTTCGGATCCGAGCACGTGCGCGTGCTCCGGGGCGAGGAACTTGTCCCCGCGCTGCAGATGCATCATCAGCGCCGCGACGTTGCCCATGGTGCCGCTGGGCATCCACAGGGCGGCCGGCATCCCCAGGACCGCGGCGACCTCCTCCTCGAGCGCTGCCATCGTGGGGTCGTGGTCCAGCACGTCGTCGCCGACGTCGGCCGCGGCCATGGCGCGGCGCATCTCGTCGTCGGGAACGGTGACGGTGTCGGAACGCAGGTCGATGCGAGGAAGAGCGGGCACCGAATCACCCTGTCACACGGGCCGACCCGTCGATTCGCCCGTGCGGACGCCCCGGCGGTGGCAGCATGGTCCTCCATGTCGAGCGTCTCCGAACCCCGGTCGACGCCCAAAGGACGGCGTCGACGCGAGGCACTGGTGACCGCGGCGGCGGAACTCTTGCTCACCGGGGGATACGACGCGGTCCGCCACCGCAGCGTCGCCGCACGCGCTCGATTGCCGCTGGCGTCGACCACCTACTACTTCGACTCCCTGGACGATCTCGTCGCGCACGCGGCCGAGGTGAACGGCCGCCGAGAACTCGATCTCATCCGCGAGCAGATGCGGGAGCGCGCCGCGGACGGGCGGGACCCCGTGACCCTGGTGACGGACCTGCTCATCGGCCCCGACGACGCCGACGACGAGCGCCACGACCTGCTGGTCGCCCGCTACGAGCGCGTGTTGGCGGCCGCACGTCACCCGCAACTTCAGGGACTGCACTGCCGCCTGCGCGCCGAACTCGAGGAGATGGTGGCGGACGCGCTCGCCGCGGCCGGTCGCCGGTCGGACCGCGAGCACGTGCGGTTGCTGCTCGCCCTGGTCGACGGACTGGTCCTCGGGGCGCTGGGGGAGGAGGGGGCCGATCCGCGCGCCCGCATCCGGGACGTGCTGCGCGGCGCGGTCGAGGGTCCCGCACCACTGGAACCGGGCGGGGTGCTCGGACCGTACACTTCCGCCACGTGAGCCGGATCCCGAATGTCCTCGCCAACCGCTACGCCAGCCCCGACATGGTGCGGCTGTGGTCGCCGGAGCACAAGATCGTCCTCGAGCGCCAGCTGTGGATCGCGGTGCTGCGCGCGCAGGCGGCCCTGGGAATCGACGTCCCCGCGGACGCCGTGGCGGACTACGAGCGCGTCCTCGAGCAGGTCGACCTGGACTCCATCGCGGACCGGGAACGCGTCACCCGGCACGACGTCAAGGCGCGTATCGAGGAGTTCAACGCCCTCGCCGGGCACGAGCACGTCCACAAGGGTCTGACCAGCCGGGACCTCACCGAGAACGTCGAGCAGCTGCAGATCCTGCGCTCGCTCGAGCACGTCCACGCGCACGGTGTCGCCGTGGCCGCGCGCCTCGCCGAGCACGCCGCGCAGTACAGCAGCGTGGTGATGGCCGGGCGCAGCCACAACGTCGCGGCCCAGGCGACCACCCTGGGCAAGCGGTTCGCGTCGGCGGCCGACGAGATGCTCGTCGGGCTCACGCGGCTGCGCGAGCTGATCGACCGCTACCCGCTCCGCGGGATCAAGGGGCCGATGGGGACCGCCCAGGACATGCTCGATCTCCTCGGCGGCGACGCCGACAAGCTCGCCCGCCTCGAGGGCGCGGTCGCCGAGCACCTCGGCTTCGCGCACGTCTTCACCAGCGTCGGTCAGGTCTACCCCCGGTCGCTCGATCACGACGTCGTCTCCGCCCTGGTCCAGATCGGCGCCGCGCAGTCCTCCTTCGCGCACACGGTGCGGCTGATGGCCGGCCACGAGCTGGTCACCGAGGGTTTCCAGCCGGGGCAGGTCGGCTCGTCCGCGATGCCGCACAAGATGAACACCCGCTCGTGCGAGCGCGTCAACGGTCTGCAGGTGGTCCTGCGCGGCTACGCGTCGATGGCCGCCGAGCTGGCCGGCGCGCAGTGGAACGAGGGCGACGTCTTCTGCTCCGTCGTCCGCCGCGTCGCGCTGCCCGACGCGTTCTTCGCCGTCGACGGGATGATGGAGACCTTCCTGACGGTGCTGGCGGAGTTCGGGGCCTACCCCGCCGTCATCGCCAACGAGCTCGACCGGTACCTGCCGTTCCTGGCGACCACCAAGGTGCTCATGGCCGCCGTGCGCGCGGGCGTCGGGCGGGAGACCGCCCACGAGGCCATCAAGGAACACGCCGTCGCCGTCGCGCTCGCGATGCGGGAGGAGGGCCGCGAGCCGGACCTGCTCGACCGCCTCGCGGCCGACGACCGCCTGCCGCTGGACCGCGCCGCCCTCGACGCCGCCCTCGCCGACCGCACCGCGTTCGTCGGCGCCGCGCCCGCGCAGGTCTCGGCCGTGGTGGACGCCGTCACGCGGCTCACCGAGGCGTACCCGGAGGCCGCTCACTACACCCCGGCGCCGATTCTCTAGGCACCGCCCGGGAACCGACCGCTCCGGTGGAAAGCCCGCCGCGCACCCCTTACGGTTCTCGGGTGAGCACGCGCATCGTCGTCATCGGAACCGGCTACCTGGGGGCGACGCACGCCGCCTGCATGGCCGATCTGGGTCACGACGTCCTGGGGGTCGACGTCGACCCGAGCAAGTTGGCCAAACTCGAAGCCGGTGAGGTCCCGTTCTGGGAGCCCGGCCTGCCGGAGGTGTTGACCCGGAACATCGAGGCGGGTCGGCTGCGCTTCACCGCGTCGTACGCCGAGGCCGCCGCGTTCGGCGACGTATTCTTCCTCGCCGTCGGCACCCCGCAGCGCAAGGGCGAGTTCGCCGCCGACGTCACCTACGTCGACTCGGTGATCGAGAACCTCGCGCCGCTCGTCGACCGCCCGGCCGTGATCTTCGGCAAGTCGACGGTGCCCGTGGGGACGGCGGCGCGGCTCGGTGCCCGCGCCCGCGAGCTCTCGCCCGTGGGCGAGCAGCTGGAGGTGGCGTGGAACCCGGAGTTCCTGCGCGAGGGCCACGCGGTGCAGGACACGCTGCATCCGGACCGGTTGGTGCTGGGGGTCGACCGCGACCGTCCCGGTCGCGCCGAGGAGGTCGCGCGCGAGGTCTACGCGACGCTGCTGGGCGAGGGCATCCCGTTCCTGGTGACCGACCTCGCGACGGCGGAGCTGGTCAAGACCAGCGCCAACGCGTTCCTCGCCACCAAGATCTCCTTCATCAACGCCATCTCCGAGGTGTGCGAGGCGGCGGGCGCCGACGTCACCGTCCTCGCCGACGCGATCGGTCACGACGACCGCATCGGCCGCAAGTTCCTCAACGCGGGCATCGGCTTCGGCGGCGGATGCCTGCCCAAGGACATCCGGGCGTTCATGGCCCGCGCCGGTGAACTCGGCGCCGACCAGGCACTGACGTTCCTGCGCGAGGTCGACGCCATCAACATGCGTCGGCGGACCGCGATGGTCGACGTGGTGCGCGAGCAGGTGGGCTCGCTGCTCGGAACGCGGGTGGCCGTGCTGGGGTGCGCCTTCAAGCCGGACTCCGACGACGTGCGCGATTCGCCCGCCCTCAACGTCGCCGGTCAGCTGCAGCTGCAGGGCGCCGGGGTCTCGGTGTACGACCCCAAGGCGATGGACAACTCGCGGGCCCTGTTCCCGACTCTCGGCTACGCGGCCTCGACGTTGGACGCGTGCCGCGGTGCGGACGTGGTGCTCGTGCTCACCGAGTGGCGCGAATTCCGCGACCTCGTCCCGGCCGACCTGGACGGTGTCGTGCGCGAGAAGCGCATCGTCGACGGGCGCAACTGCCTCGACCCCGAAGTGTGGCGGAGCGGCGGCTGGGCCTACCGCGGACTGGGTCGTCCGTGACGGCAACGTCGGTTCGTGGGGACAGGTTGGTATTGGTAGTCTCCTGCCGGGTCGGGGGACTCCCATTCGAAGGACGACATGACCAGTAAGCACGCGGTGCCGCGTTCGGGACGCCGCGCCCGGTGGTGGATCGTCGGCGTTCTCGCCGTGCTGGTGGCACTGCTGCTGTGGTTCGCGTGGACGTTGTACTCCGCCTACGACGGACTTAGTGCCGCCCGGGACGAAGCGCAGCGCGCGAAATCCGCCATCCTGGAGGGCAATCCGGACGAGGGTCGCGTTGCCGCCGACGCTGCGGTCGAGTCGTCGTCCGATGCGGTCGACGCGACGAACTCCCCGATCTGGCGCGCCGTCGCGGCGGTCCCGGGCCTTGGATCACCGCTGGCCGTCGTCGGATCGCTGGCCGACACCGTGCAGGAATTGACCTCCGACGTATTGCGTCCGGCGAGCGAGGTCGGGTCGGCGCTGAATCCGAAAGAACTGCGCGCCGACGACGGCACCATCGACCTGGCCGCCTTGCGCACGGCCGCACCGAAACTGGAGTCCATCGCCGCGGCGACGAGCGCGCTGAACGCTGACCTCGAGCAGACGTCGACCGACACCTGGGTTCCGCAGGTCGCCGACGCCGGTGCGCAGCTGAAGGATCAGGTGGGCGATCTCTCGAGCCTGGTGACCAACACCTCGCTCGCCGCGAAGGTGCTGCCGACGATGCTGGGCGAGGACGGTCCGAAGAGTTACTTCCTCGCGTTCCAGACCAACGCCGAGTCGCGCGGAACAGGCGGTCTCATGGGCGGTTTCGCCGTCGTGAAGGCGGACCGCGGCAAGATCAGCCTCGACGAGCTTGCGCAGAACGCCGCGCTCGACGGTCGTTACCGGCCTATCGACCTCGGTCCCGACTTCCAGCGTGCCTACGGCAACCAATACGACGCGACCACCAACTGGCAGAACGCCAACCTCAGCCCGCACTTTCCCTACGCCGCGCTCATTCTGCGCTCCATCTGGTGGCAGGACTCCGGGCAGGTGGTGGACGGTGTGGTGGCGACCGACCCGGTGGCGCTCGGCTACATCCTGACCGTGGTCGGCCCGGTGACGTTGGCCGACGGGGAACAGATCACCGGCGACAACGTGGTGAACAAGACGCAGTCCGAGGCCTACTTCCGGTTCCAGGACGACAACGCCGCGCGCAAGGAGTATCTGCAGCAGATCGCGGCGCGGGTCTTCGCGAAGCTCGACGGGTCGGTGTCGAACCCGCAGGCCTTGCTCGACGCGATCGGCCGGGGGGTCGGCGAGGGGCACACCGCGGTCTGGAGCGGTGACGAGCAGGTGCAGAACGTGTTGTCGGGCACCAAGATCGCCCACGAGGTCCCCGACGACCCCGCGCCGTACGCATCGGTGGTCGTCAACAACGGCGCCGGTGGCAAGCTCGACTACTACCTGAAACGCGACGTGACCTACACCGCCGAAGGGTGTGCGGGCGACCGTCGTCGGACCAGGGTGACGGCGACCGTGACCAACACGGCGCCGGCGCAGGACTACCCCGTGTACATCGCGGGTCGGCAGAACGAGACGACGGCCTACGAGGGTCCGCCCGGCACCAACCGGTCGGTGGTGACGATCTACACGACCACCGGGTCGAGCCTGGGCCGGGCGACCATCGACGGTCGTCCGGTGGTGATGTTGACCGGTGCCGAGCGCAACCACCCCGCGTTCTACACGCCGCTGGTGGTCGAACCGGGACAGACGCGCGAGGTGGTGCTCGAGCTGCTGGAACCGACGGCGCGGGGGGCCGCGCGGGTGCCGATGCAACCGCAGACGCTCGACGGCACCGTGACGGTGGACGTCCCCGACTGTTCGAAGAACTGACCCGCGGGTACCTCCCCTGTGAGGGCGCCCCGTTGCACGACCCGTCGTGCGATGGTTAGGCTTACCTTGCAGCCGGGATTCCGGTTGGACCGGACTCGGCAGGCGAGGGAGGTGCGATGTCCGCAGCGTTGGAGCTCGACGCGATCACCGAGATCGAGCCTGGGTGCTACCCCGCGATCGTGGTGTCCGCGCAGCAGCTGTCGCCCTCCATGATTCGGATCGTCTTCGGCGGGCCGGACATCGAACGCTACGTGGGCGTCGCGGCGCCCGACGAGTGCGTCACCGTGTACTTCCCGCCCACCATGGACGACGTGCTGCCGCGGATGACCGAGGTCGCCGGCGTGTGGGGCTACCACGATCCCGCGCTGCGCCCCGAGTGCCGCAACTACACCGTGCGATCGCGCACCGAGACCACCCTGACCGTCGACTTCGTCCTGCACGAGGTGGGCGTGGCCGCCGAATGGGCCCGCGCCGCACGCGCCGGCCACCAGGTGGTGCTGTCCCGACCGCGGTCCTGGTACCGCGTTCCGGCCGACGCCGACTGGCAGCTGCTGGTCGCCGACCAGACCGGCCTTCCTGCCGTCGGTCGGGCGCTGGAGCAACTCGCCCCCGGCGACCGTGCCCACGTGATCCTGGAGATCCTGGACGACGCCGATCGCCAGGAGTTCGACACCCGCGCCGACGTCACCGTCGAGTGGCTCGTCGGCACCGGCAACGGTGCGACGCCGACCGCGCTGGTCGACGCCGTGACGTCGTTCGAGCGTCCCGACGGCGTCGGCTACCTGTGGTTCGCCGGCGAGGCCGGCGCGTCGCGTGCCGTGCGCGCGATCGCGCGGAAGCATTGGGGATTCGACACCAAGCACTGCTCGTCCATCGGGTACTGGCGCGAGCGCGCCGAGGAGTGGCTGGCGAAGTACAAGCGATACGAGCGGATGGCGCTCGCCGGCTACAACCGGGCACTGCGCGAGGGCCGCACCGAGGCGCAGGCGCAGGAGGAGTTCGAAGCGCTCCTCGAGCGCGTCGGGCTCTGACTCAGGCGGGTCGATCCCGGCTTTCCGGCGACTCCACCCGTCCTCCCGGCATGGCCAGCGCGGCGACCAGCAGCAGGACCGCGCCGCCGACGACGGTCCAGAACACCAGGTGCAATCCGTCGGCCAGCACCTCCGGGCGTGGATCGTCCCCCACCGTCGCGTTGACGATGGCACCGCAGACCGCGATGCCCACCGCACTGCCGATGTTGCGCGCGAACGTGTTGGTCGAGGTCACCACGCCGCGTTCGGCGTAACTGACGGACGACTGCGCGGCGATCAGGGCCGGGCTCGCGATGAGGCCCATCCCGGCGCCGAGCACCAGACACCCGGCGGCCACTTCCCACACCGACGACGACTCCGACCAGCGCAGGGTGAGCAGGGAGCCGACGGCCACCACGGACGCGCCGATCACGGCCGTGCGCCGGAAGCCGATGCGCAGGTACACCCGGCCGGACTGCGACGACATGGCCGGCCAGGCGAGCAGCAGCGGCGCGAGCGTGAAGCCGCCGGCGAGCGCGCCGAGGCCGAGCACGCCCTGCACGAGCGTCGGCACGTAGGTGGTGATCACCAGGACGACGGCGCCGATGACGGCCGCCACGGCGCTGGTCGCGAGCAACACGCGGCGGGTGAGGACCCAGAGGGGCAGGACGGGCGCCACGGTGCGACGCTCGACGGCCACGAACGCGGCGAGCGTCACCACTCCGAGTCCGAACACCGCCACCGACGTCCCCGACGTCCAGGCCCAGGACCGTCCGCCCTCGAGCAGCCCCAGAATCAGGGCGCCCGCGCCGACGGTCAGCAGCGCGGCCCCGGGGTAGTCGATGCGGTGGGCGGTGCGGGGCCGTTCGCCCTCGTCGAAGCGGCGGGCAAGGACCACGGCGGCGACGATGCACAGCGGGATGTTGACGAAGAAGATCCACCGCCAGGACAGGAACTCGGAGAAGAGGCCCCCTAGGCTGGGGCCGGCGAGCGAGGCCACCGCCCACACGCTGGCGAGGTAGCCCTGGGCCTTCGCGCGCTCCCGCACGGTGTAGATGTCGCCGGCGATGGTCTGCACCATCGGTTGCACCGCGCCGGCGCCGATGCCCTGGACGGCACGGAAGACGATGAGCGACGGCATGGACCACGCGAGCCCGCACAGGATCGACCCGACCAGGAAGACGCCGATTCCGAACAGCACCAGCCGTTTACGGCCGAACAGGTCGGCCAGCTTGCCGTAGAGCGGGACGGTCACGGCCTGCGCCAACAGGTAGACCGAGAAGAGCCACGGGAACTGGCCGAAGCCGCCCAGCTCGCCGACGATCGTCAGCACCGACGTCGCGATGATCGTGGTGTCCAGGGCCACCAGGAAGTTGCACAGCATCAGGGCGGCGAGGATCGGCCCGCGTTCGGACCGGAATCCGACGTCGGCCGTTCCCGGTTCGCTCGCCACGAGTCGAGAGTGGCAGATGCCCTGGCCGCACTCCCGGCCGACCCGCGACTAGTGTCGGTCCTCGTGCGACCACCACTGTCGAGTTACCCCCACCTGGCCGCCGGCAAGGTTCGTGAACTGCACCGCATCGACGACGAGCACCTGCTGCTGATCGCGTCGGACCGCATCTCGGCCTACGACCACGTGCTCCCGACGTCGATTCCGGACAAGGGCCGGGTGCTCACGGCGATGAGCGTCTTCTTCTTCGATCTGCTCGGCGTGCCGAACCACCTCGCCGGCGGGCCGGACGACCCGCGCATTCCGGAGGAGGTGCTGGGCCGCGCCCTGGTGGTGCGCGCGCTGGACATGGTGCCGGTGGAGTGCGTCGCCCGCGGGTACCTCACCGGCTCGGGGCTGAGCGACTACCGCGCCACCGGCGCCGTCTGCGGCGTGCCGTTGCCCGACGGGCTGGTCGAGTCCAGTGCGCTGCCGGAGCCGATCTTCACCCCGGCGGCCAAGGCGGCTCTGGGTGAGCACGACGAGAACGTCGACTTCGACACCGTCGTCGCCACGGTCGGCGCGGACCGGGCGCAGGCGCTGCGGACGGCCACCCTGGACATCTACCGACGCGCCGCCGAGCACGCGGAGACGCGGGGAATCATCCTCGCCGACACCAAGTTCGAGTTCGGCGTCGACGCGTCGGGCACGCTGGTCCTGGCGGACGAGGTGCTCACCCCGGACTCCTCGCGGTACTGGCCGCGCGAGGGCTACGCGCCCGGCCGGACCCAGCCGAGCTACGACAAGCAGATCGTCCGCGACTGGCTCACCGGCGAATCGGGTTGGGACAGAACGGGTGACGCGCCGCCGCCGCCGTTGCCCGACGACGTGGTGCAGCGCACCCGCGCCCGCTACATCGAGGCCTACGAGACCGTCTCGGGCCTGAACTTCGACGATTGGGTCCGACCGTGACACCCCTGCAGCCGCCGATCGCCGCCACCGTCCCCACCGAACGTCGTCACCACGGCGATGTCGTCGTCGACCCGTACGAGTGGCTGCGCGACAAGTCCGACCCGGCCGTGATCGCCCACCTCGAGGCGGAGAACGCCTACACCGAGGCGCAGACCGCACACCTGCAGCCCCTGCGGGACGCGGTGTTCGAGGAGATCAGGTCGCGGACCAAGGAGACGGATTTGTCCGTCCCCACCCGGCGCGGATCGTGGTGGTACTACGGCCGCACGTCCGAGGGCAAGAGCTACGGCGTGCAGTGCCGCTGCCCCGTCGCCGCACCGGACGACTGGAACCCGCCGGTGCTCGAGGTCGGCGTCGACATCCCGGGCGAAGAGGTGGTGCTCGACAGCAACGTCCTGGCCGAGGGGCACGACTTCTTCTCGCTGGGGGCGTTCTCGCTCACCCGCGACGGGTCGCTCCTGGCCTACTCCGAGGACACCACCGGCGACGAGCGGTACACGCTGCGCATCAAGGATCTGCGGACCGGCGACCTGCTGCCCGACGTCATCGAGGGCGCCGCGCCCGGCGCCACGTGGTCCGGGGAGGGCGAGTTCCTCTTCTATCAGACCGTGGACGAGTCCTGGCGGCCCGACCGCGTCTGGCGCCACCGCGTCGGCACCGCGACCTCCGAGGACGTCGAGGTGTTCCACGAACCGGACGAGGCGTTCTGGGTCTCCTTCGGCTCCACCCGCAGCGAGAAGTACCTGCTGATCTCGGTCGGGTCGAAGATCACCACCGAGATGCGCTACCTCGAGGCGGACGATCCCACGGGCGAGTTCCGCGTGGTGCTGCCCCGGCGGACGGGCGTCGAGTACCACGTCGAGCACGCCGTCGTCGCCGGCGAGGACCGGTTCCTCATCATGCACAACGACGAGGTCGACGGGGTCAAGGCGGACAACTTCGTGCTCGTCGAGGCGCCCGTGAGCGACCCGACGGCGACGACGGTGCTGGTGCCGCACCGCGACGACGTCCGGCTCGAGGACGTCGACGCGTTCGCCGAGCACCTCGTGCTCTCCTACCGCCGGGGTGCGGTGCCGCGGATGGCGCTGTGGCCGCTCGGTCCGGACGGCTACGGCGAACCCGCCGAGCTCGAGTTCGACGAGGAGCTGTTCTCGGTGGGCCTCGGCGCCAACCCGGAATGGTCGGCTCCGCTGCTGCGCTTCGGTTACACCTCGTTCATCACGCCGTCGCAGGTCTACGACCTGAACCCGGCGACGGGGGAGCGCATCCTGCGCAAGTCGCAGCCCGTGCTCGGCGACTTCGACCCGTCGCGCTACACCCAGACGCGGGAGTGGGCGACCGCCGACGACGGCACCCGGATTCCGCTGTCCGTCATCGCGCGTCGCGACGTGACGGGGCCGGCGCCGACGCTGCTCTACGGCTACGGCTCCTACGAGGCCAGCATGGACCCCGGGTTCTCGGTGTCTCGGCTCTCGCTGCTCGACCGCGGCATCGTCTTCGTCATCGCGCACGTACGCGGCGGCGGCGAGATGGGCCGACGGTGGTACGACGACGGCAAGATGCTGCGCAAGAAGAACACGTTCACCGACTTCGTCGCCGCCGCCCGCCACCTGATCGACACCGGCGTCACCACGCCGCAGCAGCTCGTGGCCGACGGCGGCAGTGCGGGTGGCCTGCTCATGGGAGCGGTGGCCAACATGGCGCCGGAGCTGTTCGCTGGGATTCTGGCCAACGTTCCGTTCGTGGATCCGCTGACCTCGATCCTCGATCCCTCGCTGCCCCTCACCGTGATCGAGTGGGACGAGTGGGGCGACCCGCTGCACGACGCCGAGGTGTACGAGTACATGAAGTCGTACTCGCCCTACGAGAACGTCGAGGCCAAGGACTACCCCGCGATTCTCGCCGTGACCTCGCTGAACGACACCCGCGTGCTGTACGTCGAGCCGGCCAAGTGGGTGGCCGCGCTGCGGGCGAAGAACACCGGCAGCGAGCCGATCCTGCTCAAGACGGAGATGAACGCGGGCCACGGCGGCGTCAGCGGACGGTACGAGCAGTGGCGCGAGGTCGCCTTCGACTACGCCTGGGTGATCTCCCGAACCGGAGCCGACCACGTTGCCGACACGTCTCGGGGCGAGGCAAACTGACCCCCGAGTAAGTTCCGATCCAGGGGGGCACAGTCATGACACGAACCGACGTCGAGTTCCCGTCCGGAGACGACCGCTGCGCCGCATGGCTCTACCGGCCGGAGGGCGCCTCGCCGGACGCAGCCGTCCCGGTGGTGGTGCTTGCGCACGGACTCGGCGGCGTGCGGGAGATGCGTCTCGACGCGTACGCGGAGCGCTTCACCGCCGCCGGGTACGCCTGCCTGGTGTTCGACTACCGCCACTTCGGCGCCAGCGGGGGAGAGCCGCGGCAGCTCCTCGACGTCGACCGGCAGTTGGCCGACTGGGCGGCGGCCGTGCGCTACGCCCGTCGACTGGACGGCGTCGACTCGGCACGCGTGGTCCTGTGGGGATCGTCGTTCAGCGGTGGGCACGTCGTTGAGGCGGCCGCGCGGGACGGCCGCATCGCCGCCGTCGTCTCGCAGTGTCCGTTCACCGACGGGCTCGCCTCCGCCCTGGCCACCCCGCCGGTGACGACGCTGAAGATCGCGCCCACCGTCGTCCGCGACGTCGCCGCGTCGATCCTGCGTCGTCCGCCGGTGCTGGTGCCGCTGGCCGCGCCCCACCGCGGGGCGGCGCTCATGGCCAGCGACGACGCGCTCGAGGGCTACCGCGCCCTGCGGCCGGACGGGATGGCCGTCGCCGAGTCGGTGGCCGCCCGCGTCGCGCTGCAGATCAGCCGGTACTTCCCCGGCCGGTCCGCGAAGAAGCTCACCTGCCCGGCGTTGTTCTGCGTCTGCGACCACGACACCGTGGCGCCGGCGCGCGCCACCCTGCGGCACGTGGAGAAGGCGCCGCGCGGTGAGGTGATGCTGTATCCGTACGGCCACTTCGACATCTATCTCGGTGAGGCGTTCGAGACGGTCGTCGCGGACCAGGTCGCGTTCCTGCGCCGGGTGGTGCCGGTCTAACGCCAGCGGTAGCGCACCTGCGGGCGGCCGGCCCGGCCGTACTCGGTGTGCCGGTCGACCAGACCGTCGTCGGCCAGGCGCTCGAGGTACCGCCACGCGGTGACCCGCGAGACGCCGACGGCCGCCGCCGCGTCCGACGCACCCAGCCCGTCCGGGGCCGCGCGCACGCTGTTCGAGATCTCCGTCAACGTCTGCGGGGCGATGCCCTTCGGCGTCGCCGCCCGCTCGTCCGCCGTCCGCAACGACGCCATGGCCCGGTCGATGTCGCGCTGGCTGACGGCCGACTCGCCGTTCCGCAGCGCGGTGCGGAACTCGCCGTAACGCTCGAGCTTGTCCCGGAACGCGGCGAAGGTGAACGGCTTGAGCAGGTACAGCACGATGCCGTGGGCGACGGCCCGGCGTACCACCGCGAGGTCCCGCTCGGACGTGATGGCGATGACGTCGGGACCGGGGCGGAGTCCGCCGAGGGCGGCGGCGACGTCGATCCCGCTGGCGTCGGGCAACCCGATGTCGAGGAGGACCAGGTCGAACGGGGCGTCGTCGGCGATGGCCGTCGTCGCGGCACGCAGGGCGCCGGCGCCGGAGTGCGCCACCGCGCCCACGGTGAAGCCGGGCACCCGCCCGACGTAACTCGAGTGGGCCTCCGCGATCAGGGGTTCGTCGTCGACCACCAGGACCTTGACGTCGCGATCGTCGTCGGCCGTGTCGCTGTCGCCGCTCACCGCAGCGACCCGAGCGGGATCGTGGCGGTGACGACGGACCCGGCGGAGGCATCCGAGGTCAGGGTGCCGTCGTGGCGCTGGATCACCTGGGAGACCAGGGCGAGTCCGAGACCGCGGGAGCCGGCCTTGGTGGAGAACCCTCGGGTTCGTGCGCGAGCCAGGGCGTCGGCGTCCATGCCGGACCCACTGTCGGCCACCTCCACCACCAGATCGGTGTCGGTCTCGCGCACACTCACCTCCACCCATGCCTCGTCGGACTGCTTGGCCGCGTCGATCGCATTGTCTATCAAGTTGCCGACCAGGGTGACCAATTCCCGACGCGCGACGGCGTCGGTGTCGGTCAGCGCCGTGTCCTCGGTGACGGTGAGTTCGACGCCCTGTTCCGCGGCCTGACTGACCTTGCCGAGCAGCAGCGCGGCCACGGCGGGTTCCTGCACGGTGGTCATCAGGCGGTCGATGAGGTTCTGCGACAGCTGCAGTTCCTGGGTGGCGAACTCGACGGCCTGCTCGGTACGGCCCAGCTCGACCATCGTGATGACGGTGTGAAGCCGGTTGGCCGACTCGTGCGCCTGGGAGCGGAGGGACTCGGCGAACGACGTCATCGAGTCCAGTTCGCCGAGCACCCGCTGCAGTTCGGTGTGATCGCGGACCGTGGTGACGGTGCCCAGCCGACGGGATCCGCGCACCACCGGGTTCTGGTTGACCACGAGCACGCGCGTGGCCGTCAGGTGCATCTCGTCGCGGATCGACTCGTCCCCGAGCCCCCGCAGGGACTCCGGCAGACAGTCCCGCGTCACCGTCTCCGCGTC
The DNA here is from genome assembly GCF_019834675.1 of Rhodococcoides corynebacterioides. Lineage (GTDB taxonomy): Bacteria > Actinomycetota > Actinomycetes > Mycobacteriales > Mycobacteriaceae > Rhodococcoides > Rhodococcoides corynebacterioides_A. The sequence goes on from NZ_JABUBU010000001.1 coordinate 181,087, forward strand.
GAGGTCGAGCAGGCGTCGGGCCTCGTCGTTGACCACCTCGGCCTCGTCGCCGTCGCCCCACACCAGCAGGCCCTCGCCGATGGAGTGCAGCACCGCGTCGTGATGGTCGTACATGCTGCGGAGTTCGTCCGGCGCGAGGCCCAGCGTCTGACTCTTCAGGCGTCGGTTGAGCAGGTAGGAGGCGCCGACCGCGATGGCCAGCGCGGCGCCGACCACGGCGAGCACGACGGGAAGGCCGGCGACGAAGCGATCCGAGATGCGGGCGCGGGTGACACCGGCGGACACCAGCCCGATGAGGCTGCCGCCGTCGTCCATCACCGGGGTGACCGCGCGAATGGACGGACCCAGTGAGCCCTCGTACGACTCGGTGAACGTCTCTCCGGCCAGCGCCCGGTCGATGGTGCCGGTGAACTTGCCGCCGATCAGCTCGGCGTTGGTGTGGGTGAACCGAGTGCGGTCGGGGGCCATGACCACGATGAAGTCGACCGACGTGGCCCGCCGGATCTCCTCGGTGACCGGCTGCAGACGCGCGGTGGGATCGGGGGACTCGATCGCCTCCGCCGTCGACGGGGAGGTGGCGAGCGATTCCACGATGGCGGTGACCTCGTGGCGGGTGGCCTCGTCGCTCAGCGCGCGTTCGTCGAGGACGACGGCGACCCCGCCGATGCTCACCAGGAGGATCACCACGGCGAGCTGCCCGAGGAACAGTCGACGGGCAACGCTGCGTGACCGGCGGCGGCGTCGGGCATTGGTGCTGGTCAACTCGACCTTTCGGTAAGTCGTCGTTCACCGGTGGTGTTGTGTGCAACCCCGCGCAACGTGAACGTAATGAACAGATTCGTGACTGGGATCACCCGGTGCAGCACAGTTCTCTGCAGACCGCGTGACTCACCTCACGCCTCGATTCTAAGGACGAGAACATGACCACCACGCACGACGTCGAACCCACCTCGCCGACACCGCCGCCGAAGAAGAAGCGGGACAAGACCCACTGGCTCTACAGCGCCGTGATCGTCGCGGTCGTCGGTGGCATCGTCTTCGGACTCGTCGCGCCGGACACGGCGTCCGAGTTCGGCGTGCTCGGCACCATGTTCGTCTCGCTGATCAAGATGATGATCAGCCCCGTCATCTTCTGCACCATCGTGCTCGGCATCGGCTCGGTCAAGGCCGCCGCCAGCGTCGGCAAGGTCGGCGGCCTGGCCCTCGGCTACTTCATCGCGATGTCCACCTTCGCGCTCGCCATCGGCATGGTGGTCGGCAACCTGATCCAGCCCGGTAACGGTCTGAACATCGAGTCGGACAGCGCCGCGGTCGACAAGCTCGTCGGTCAGGCCGAGGGCGCCGGCGGCACCCTCGACTTCATCCAGAGCATCATCCCGACCTCGCTGCTGTCGTCGCTCACCGCGGGCAGCGTGTTGCAGACCCTCTTCGTGGCACTGCTCGTCGGCTTCGGTCTGCAGGCCATGGGCAAGCAGGGCGAGGGCATCCTCAAGGGCATCGGCTCGATCCAGAAGCTCGTCTTCCGCATCCTCGCCGGCATCCTGTGGCTCGCCCCGATCGGTGCCTTCGGCGCCATCGCCAAGGTGGTCGGTGACACCGGCATCGACGCGGTCGTCCAGCTCGCCACCCTGATGCTCGCCTTCTACCTGACCTGCACCATCTTCGTGTTCGGCATCCTCGGCACCATCCTGCGCTTCGTCTCCGGCGTCTCGATCTTCAAGCTCTGCAAGTACCTGGGCCGTGAGTACCTGCTCATCGTCGCCACCTCGTCCTCCGAGTCGGCCCTGCCGCGCCTCATCGCCAAGATGGAGCACGTCGGTGTCCAGCGTCAGACCGTCGGCGTGGTCGTCCCCACCGGGTACTCGTTCAACCTGGACGGCACCGCGATCTACCTGACGATGGCCTCGATCTTCATCGCCGACGCCATGGGCAACCCGCTCTCCATCGGTGAGCAGATCTCGCTGCTGCTCTTCATGATCATCGCCTCGAAGGGTGCAGCCGGCGTCTCCGGTGCCGGCCTGGCCACGCTGGCCGGCGGCCTGCAGAGCCACCGCCCCGAACTGCTCGACGGCATCGGCCTGATCGTCGGTATCGACCGGTTCATGTCCGAGGCCCGCGCCGTCACCAACTTCTCCGGCAACGCGGTCGCCACCATGCTGGTGGGCACCTGGACCAAGACCATCGACAACGGTCGGGTCAAGGACGTGCTCGACGGCAAGCTCCCGTTCGACGAGACCACGATGGTCGACGACGGACACGGCGAGGCTCGCGATCCGGAGGCCAAGCCGGACCTGGTCAAGAACTAGGTCCACAGCCCCGGCCACGAGCCGGGGACGCACCGAACCACGGCGGGTGCACTCTCGATCAGAGGGTGCACCCGCCGTTTCCCTGTGCGCCGTTCTTTTCCTTTCGTCAGAACGGGGGCGGGGTGTCGTCGGGTGGGTGGTGCTTCATCTGGTTGCGGAGTCTGTTGCGGTTTCGTTCCTGTCGTCGGCGGGCGTGTTTCTGCTCGGTGCGTGGGGCAGGTCGAAGGCGTTCCACCGGTGTCGGTCTCGGTCTGTGTCCGTTCTCGGTGGGTGGGTCGCCGAAGACGACGGCGTCGAGTCCGGGGTGGACGTCGTGTCCGGTGAACGCCGGGCCGAGGACGGTTCGGCCGTCGGGGATGGTGACGGTGCGGATCAGGCGGCTCGGGTCGGTGGGGTCGGGGTACTGATCGTCCACGAAATTCCCGAACGTTTTCAGCAGGTGGTGGAAGCGGCATTTGGCGCCGAGTCCGGCCGCGTTGGTGCGCCCGCCCTTCTCGGGGTGGGTGTGGTCGTATTCGGTGATGTGGTCGAGGTCCCCGTCCCACGCGGGTCGGTTGCAGCCGGGCCAGGTGCAGAACAGATCCCGCGCACGGATGTACGCATCGAGGGCTGCGGAGGGGCGGTAGGGGTTCGACGGTTGCGTCGCCCGCAGTGGGGTGTCGGTGCCGTCCCCCAACGGCCGGATGATCGTGCCGGGGTCGGCGGCGAGGTCGCGGACGTGGGCGCCGGAGATGATCCCGATGCCGGAGAGGAACCCGACGCCGTCGACGAAGTCCAAGCCGACAGGCTCTTCGCATCCCCGGGAGTGGTCCGCCGCGTCGCCGGCGGTAGCCGCGCCACCGAGCTCGGTCGAGTCCCCGCTGTCACCGGTCCCGGCGGTGACGGTCGGCCGGTCCGATGGCACCGCCTCCGTCGCAACCGTTTCCGTCGCAACGGGTTCCGCCGCGACCGACTCGACCGAGGCCGAGCCCGCGGCAACCGATTCCGCCGCACCGGGTTCCGTCACCACCGACTCGGCCGAGACCGAATTCGCTGCACTGTCGGCCTCGACCTCGTCGGTGTCGGTCTGGGCGTCGGGCCGAGGCGGCGCGGCGGCGTTCAGGTACGGCCGCGGGAGGTGCTGCGGTGACCGGCAGACCCGTTCGTTCTCGGGCGCGGGGACGGGGCCGTGGAGGGTGGTGGTGTCGGTGACGAGGTGAATCACGATGCGGGGCGCGGTCGCCGCGAATGTGGTCAGGTCGATGTTCTTGTAGCGGCAGTCGGTGATGGGGCGGTCGCAGTCGCACCCGAACTCGGTTTGGGTGATCAACGCGTAATGCGCATCGGAGGCCCGAGCGGCCTTGGAGCGGGTGTCCTTCGGGCACACCTGCGCGGCCAACCGTCGCACGGCCGCGTGGAGCGCGACGATGTCCTCCGCCGGCCGGGTGTCCGTCGCCGACGCCATCCCGTCGCGGCCGATCTCGACGGTGAACTCTCGATTCCGCTTCGCCTTCTCCCGCCGGGCGCGGACGGCATCGGGATCACGGCGGTCGACCATCGTGTCCACCATGGCCTCCATCCGCGCCGGCGACCACGACCCGGGTCTGCGGAGGGCGCGGGCGATGTCGGCGTCGACCAACGCCGCGTAGCACTGCCCTTCGATGAGTTCGGTGCGGGCGACGATGGTGCGGATGTGGTGCGGGGTGACGATCCCGTCCCGCAGGCATTCGGCGACCTTCGGGAGTCGGTCGCGCAACGCGACGGCGTCGGTGAGCAGGGTACGGGCAGCCCCCTGCGTGATCGACAACGTGGTGGCGATGGTCGCGGCGCAGCGGGTGTGTGCGTCGAGCTCACGCCGGTCTTCGTCCTCGAACGGCTCCACCAGTTCGGCGTGCATGGCGGCGGCGAGCTGGTATTCGAACCACTTCAGGTAGGCCACCCCCGCCGTCGCGTGGACCAGCGCGTCCAACGCCTGCGGCGCGGGAAGGTCACAGGTAGCAGGCAGACCGAGGGCGGCGTGGTCGAGCGCAGCCCACGGCGTCACCGCGGACTGTGTCCCCACCTGCACTGCAGCCATGCTGTCGACCCCCCAGTCGCTCGTATGTTCGAGTGTACCGGCACCCACCGACACGGTCCATGACACGCACGCACGAAACTCCGTCGGGGGATCGGCCGGGAACACCGGCGGTCGTGGTGGGGGTTACTCGTCGGTACTGTGACCGCATGACAGAACTGCAGAACATCGGCATCACCACCCTGGGTGGGGCGCCGACGTCGCTCGACGAGTACAGCGGTCGGGCGGTCCTCGTGGTCAACGTGGCATCGAAGTGCGGCCTGACACCGCAGTACACCGCCCTCGAGAAGCTGGCCAAGGACTACTCGGACCGCGGTCTCTCCGTGGTCGGATTCCCGTGCAATCAGTTCGGCGGCCAGGAGCCGGGCACGGCCGAGGAGATCGAGACCTTCTGCTCGACCACCTACGGCGTCACCTTCCCGCTGATGGAGAAGATCGACGTCAACGGGGAGAACCGGCACCCGATCTACGAGCAGCTGGTGCAGACGCCGGACGCCGACGGCGAGGCCGGGGACGTCCAGTGGAACTTCGAGAAGTTCCTGATCTCGCCGGAGGGCGAGGTGGTCGGTCGCTTCCGCCCGCGCACCGAGCCGGATGCTCCCGAGGTTCTGGCCGCCATCGACAAGGTGCTTCCGGTCCCCACGCTCTGACCGACGTTCGTCGGGCGTTCACGTACGAGACGAGCCGTCGTACACCTCGGTGTGCGACGGTTTTCTCATGACCGCACGTCTGATCGTGTCCGTCTCCGGGATCCGTGACGAGACCCGCGACGCCGCCGCCGAGTTCGCCGCCGAGATGGACCGTCGCAACCTCTCCCTCTCGCTGCTCGTGGCGCCGCGCCTCAAGGACAAGTACCGACTGACCCGCGACCCCGAGACGCAGGACTGGCTTCGGGCCCGACGCGAGCACGGTGACGCGATCGTGTTGCACGGGTACGACCAGGCGGCGACCAAGCGTCGTCGCGCCGAGTTCGCCGTTCTCCCTGCGCACGAGGCGGGCCTTCGCCTGCGCGCTGCGGACCGCGTCATGGAGGAGATCGGTCTGCGCACCCGCGCGTTCGCCCCGCCGCGGTGGGTTGCCTCGCCGGGCGCGATCTCCGCACTCCCGGCGGTCGGGTTCCGCCTGTACGCGGGCCTGACCGGCATCTCCGACCTCGACCGCGGCACCGTGGTGCGCAGCCGCGTCTTCGGTATCGGGGAGGGATTCGGCGCCGGCTCCGGCGGCTACGTGTGGGAGCCGGGAACGTCCGAGCCGTGGTGGTGCCGCGCCCTCGTGATGGGTGCGGGACGGGTCGCGCGTCGGGGCGGCGTGGTGCGACTGTCCGTCAGCGCCAAGCAGCTCGGCCGACCGGGACCGCGGACCGCGATGCTCGACGCCGTGGACCTCGCCTGCTTCCACGGCGCCGAATCCGCTCGCTACGAATGGGTCTCGCGGTCCCGGTCGACTGCCGCCTGATCGCGGACCAGCGCGGGGGTCACCGCCGGACGGCCACCAGAATCTCGTCGTCCACGTGATGCCCACCCGCCCCGGCGGGCGGCGCGGGGCGCGGGCGGGTCTCGTCGACGCGGATCTCCCACTCGGCCGGATCGAGCACGGCGCCCACCTCGCCGGGTGACCAGAAGTCCGTCGGGTCGAAGCCCGCCCACGAATGCCCCTGCACGCGAGCATGACTCACCATCAGCAGCGTGCCGCCCGGCGCGACGGTCGCGGCCAAGCGCCGCACCGCGTCGTCCCCGTCGGAGCGCAGGATGCCGAAGTAGTGCATCGTCACCAGGTCGAACGACGCTTCCGGCAGCGGGTCGTGCACCAGGTCTCGCGTCTCCCAGGTGACGGAATCGTCCAGTGCGCGCGCCCGTTCCACGGCCACCGCCGAGATGTCCACGCCCGTCGTCTCCCAGCCCTGCCGGGCCAGCCACACGGCGTCGGCACCCTCGCCGCAGCCGACGTCGAGCGCCCGGCCGGGCGTCAGCGATGCAGCCACCAGAGTCAACGGCGGGTTGGGGTTTCCGCTCCAGCGCCGCTCCGACTCGCGGTAGAGCTCGTCCCAGAACGCGCCGTCGAGCGTCGGCTTCTCGCCGGCCCGAGCGACGGCGGCGTCGGTCTCCTCCATCACGAGCTCGAGGTTGGTGTGCGCACCGACCAGCGACCCCTGCGCCGTCGACGCGATCACGGTGGCCGACGGGTCGGACACGTTGCCCGCCACCCGAACTCCAGGAACGGACGTGGCACCCGTCGGGTCCGCCTCGATCATTTCGCCGAGTCCCATCGGGTGCGGAACCGGGTGCAGACCGAGCGACGCGAGCAGCTCGCCCCGCGCGCTGAACCGCAGTCCCACCGCCAGGGCGTCGAGCGGGACGACGGTGCCGTCGGCCAGGGTGACGCCGCTGAGGGCGTCGTCGGTGGTCTCGACGGACGTGACCGGCGTCGTGACGATGTCGACGCCGCGCGCGCCGAGGCGGGTGCGCTCGTCCTCGGTCGGCTCGGCGCCGTCCGTGAGGTAGATCATGTCATCGGTCCACTGCCGCCAGAGGGTGGCGTGGTGCAGGCTCATCGGTGACGTGCGGAGCACGCCGATCCGGCGGTTCTGCACCTCCCACCCGTCGCAGTACGGGCACTGCACCACGTCGCGGCCCCACCGATTCTCGAGTCCGGGGAGGTCGGGCAGGTGGTCGGTGAGACCGGTGGTGACGACGAGACGTCGGGCGGTGATCGTCGTGCCGTCGTCGGTGGTGGCGGTGAAATGCCCGCCGTGCCCACCGAGGGCGGTGACGGTGGCGTCGACGATGCGCACGTCGTAGCGGTCGAGATCGGCCCGCCCGTGCTTCAGGTAGTCGAGGGGTGAGGTGTGATCGCGGCCGAGCACGCCGTGCATGTGCGACGCGGGTGCGTTGCGCGGGGTGCCGTTGTCGAGGACGACGACGCGGCGTCGGGCACGGCCCAGCACGAGGGCTGCGCTCAGGCCCGCGGCGCCGCCGCCGACCACCAGAACGTCGACGTCGGACCGGGAGCGGGGGGCGGACTGGGTGTGTGCGGTCATGGCAGCCACAATGAGCGCGTATCGCGGATTTGACAAACATCTTTGCCGAAACTGCAATAAGACCATGAACGACGGCGCAGACGACGTGGACTCGGTGCTCTCGGCGATCGGCCCGCGGCTGCGGGCGTTACGACGCAAGGCCGACGTGACGCTGACCGTCGTCGCCGAGCGCACGGGCATTCCGGTGAGCACGCTCTCGCGCCTCGAATCGGGACAACGCAAACCCAGCCTCGAACTGCTCCTGCCCCTGGCGAAGGTCTACGAGGTGCCGCTCGACGACATCGTCGACGCTCCCGAGACCGGGGACCCGCGGGTGCATCTGCGGCCGGAGAAGCGCCACAACGGGATGACGGTGGTGCCGCTGACCCGCCGGCCGGGGGGTCTGCAGGCGTACAAGACCATCGTCCCCGCCGGTCCGCCCGTCGCCGAGCCGACGCTCCACTCCCACGAGGGCTACCACTGGCTCTACATTCTCAGCGGACGCCTGCGGATGATCCTCGGGGACCGGGACTTCGTGCTGAAGCCGGGGGAGGTGGCCGAGTTCGACACCCACCTGCCGCACTGGTTCGGTTCCGCGGACGATCGGCCCGTGGAATACCTCGGCATCTTCGGGCCCCAGGGCGAACGGATGCATCTGACCGCCCAGTACCCGCCGCGATGACGTTCTACGCTGGGTGACATGACACGTGACGCCGACGTCGTGGTGGTGGGAGCCGGACTCGCGGGGCTGGTGGCCACCGCGGAACTGGTGGCTGCCGGCAAGCGGGTGATCCTGGTGGACCAGGAGAACGAGGCGAACCTGGGCGGCCAGGCGTTCTGGTCCTTCGGTGGGCTCTTCCTGGTCGACAGCCCCGAGCAACGACGTCTCGGCATCAAGGACTCCTACGATCTGGCCCTGCAGGACTGGATGGGCGCGGCGACGTTCGACCGCCCCGAGGACCACTGGCCTCGGCAGTGGGCGGAGGCGTACGTCGCGTTCGCCGCGGGGGAGAAGCGCAGCTGGCTGCGGGAGCGGGGCTGGAAGGTCTTCCCGTTGGTGGGGTGGGCCGAGCGCGGCGGGTACGGCGCGACGGGTCACGGCAACTCCGTCCCGCGCTTCCACCTGACGTGGGGCACCGGACCGGGGTTGGTGGAGGTCTTCGAGCGCATCGTGCGCGAGGGTGTCGAGCGCGGCTCGGTGACCTTCGCGTTCCGCCATCGCGTCGACGAGGTCGTGGTCACCGACGGCGCCGCGACGGGCGTCCGCGGTGCGGTCCTCGAACCGACGACGGCGGCGCGTGGGGTGACGTCGTCGCGAACGGTGGTGAGCGACTTCGAGTTCCGCGCGGACGCCGTGCTGGTGACGTCCGGCGGCATCGGCGGCAACTGGGAGCTGGTGAAGAAGAACTGGCCGACGCGCATGGGCCGGGTGCCGCGGCACATGCTCTCCGGGGTCCCCGCGCACGTCGACGGCCGCATGCTCGAGATCACCGGCCGCGCAGGCGGTCACGTGATCAACGAGGACCGCATGTGGCACTACACCGAGGGCATCACCAACTTCGACTCCGTGTGGCCGAACCACGGCATCCGCATCCTGCCCGGCCCGTCGTCGCTGTGGCTCGACGCCACGGGAACGCAGTTGCCCGCGCCGCTCTTCCCCGGATTCGACACCCTGGGCACGCTCGAACACATCGTCTCGACGGACCACGACTACACCTGGTTCGTGCTGGACCAGAAGATCATCGAGAAGGAGTTCGGACTCTCGGGGCAGGAGCAGAACCCCGATCTGACCGGCCGCGACGTGCGCAAGCTCCTCGAACGGGTGCGGCCCGGCGCCCCCGGGCCGGTGGAGGCGTTCAAGACTCGCGGCGAGGACTTCGTGGTGGCCGATTCCGTCGCCGAGCTGGTCGCCGGGATGAACAAGATCGGCGACGTCGAGCTCGATCCCGCGGCGATCGAAGCCCTGCTCGTGGCGCGAGATCGGGAGATGGACAACGACTTCGGCAAGGACTTGTCCGTCTCGGCCATCCACGCCGCGCGCAAGTACCGCGGTGATCGGGTGGCCCGCATCGCCTCGCCACACAAGATGCTCGACCCCGCCAACGGGCCGCTGATCGCCGTCAAGCTCCACCTGCTGACCCGAAAATCGTTGGGCGGCCTCGAGACCAACCTCGAGTCGCAGGTGCTGCGGGCCGACGGGTCGGTGTTCCCGGGGCTCTACGCGGCCGGTGAGGTGGCAGGGTTCGGCGGCGGCGGCGTCCACGGATACCGCTCCCTGGAGGGGACGTTCCTCGGAGGCTGCATCTTCTCCGGTCGCGCCGCCGGCCGCGCCCTGGCCCGCTAGACCGTGACGCCGGATTCCTCGTCGACGGTGCGGAATTCGGTTGCCTCGGGCGACAACTGGTCGTAGAGGCCGTACCAGAAGCCGCGTGCCTCGGGTGAAACGACGGCCTGATGGATGGGGAACGCGACGCGCGGTGCGACGGCCCGGAGGAAATCCACGCCCTCGCTGAGCTTCATCCACGGGGCGGCGGCGGGCAGCGCCAGCGCCTCGACGGCGGTGTCGGGCACGAACAGCGAGTCGCCGGGGTGGTAGAGCTGCCCCGGACGCTCGGCCGACCCGAGCAGGAACGCGATGTTGTCGATCAGCGGAACGTCGGGGTGGATGGTGGCGTGGGTACCGCCCGCGCCGGTGATGCGCAGGTCGCCCACGGACAGGACATCGCCCGCGTGCACGGCGGTCCAGCCCTCACCGAGCTGCTCCGCGGTCTGCGGGTCGGCGTACCGGGCGGCGTCCGGGTTGGCCTCGAGCAGTGCCGGCAACCGGTCGGTGTCCACGTGATCCGCGTGCTGGTGCGTGATCAGGATGGCGTCGAGGCCGGTGATGCCCTCGAACCCGTGCGAGAAGGCACCGGGGTCGAACAGCACGGTCGATCCCTCGAGGGAGACCTGGATGCACGAATGTCCGAAGTGAGTCAGCTCCATCACCCGAGTATGCGCCGCGTCCCGCCCGGCGGACCGGGGACGCGGACGGATGCGGCAAGCGCAGCGGTTAAACTTGCCTGCACGCTCACCCCCGATGTTCAGGAGCACCCACCGTGGCCCGTGTCGTAGTCGACGTCATGCCCAAAGCGGAAATTCTCGACCCCCAGGGCCAGGCCATCGTCGGGGCGCTGCCCCGCCTCGGCTTCGCCGGTGTCTCCGACGTCCGTCAGGGCAAGCGGTTCGAGCTCGAGGTCGGCGACGACGTGGACGACGCCACGCTCGAGTCGATCGCCGAGACCTTCCTGGCCAACACCGTCATCGAGGAGTGGAAGGTGACCCGGCTGTGACGGCCGCGACGGGCGCCCGCATCGGCGTCATCACCTTCCCCGGCACGCTCGACGACATCGACGCCGCGCGGGCGGTGAACCTCGCCGGTGGCGAGGCCGTCGCCCTGTGGCACGGGGACGCCGACATCAAGGGTGTCGACGCCGTCGTCGTGCCCGGTGGCTTCTCCTACGGCGACTATCTGCGCGCCGGCGCCATCGCCCGGTTCGCCCCGGTGATGACCGCCGTGATCGACGCGGCGCGCGGCGGACTGCCCGTGCTGGGTATCTGCAACGGCTTCCAGGTGCTGTGCGAGGCCGGTCTCCTGCCGGGCGCGCTGACCCGGAACGCCAACCTGCACTTCACCTGCCGCGATCAGTGGCTGACGGTGGAGAACACCGCGACGGCGTGGTCGTCGCGGTACGAGGCCGGCGCCGAGATCCTGGTGCCGCTCAAGTCCGGTGAAGGCCGGTTCCAGGCGTCGGAGGCCGTGCTCGACGAACTCGAAGGCGACGGCCGCGTGGTGTTCCGCTACGCCGGCGACAACCCCAACGGATCGCAGCGCGCCATCGCCGGAATCGCGTCGGAGAACGGGCGCGTCGTCGGGCTCATGCCGCATCCGGAGCACGCCACCGAGGCCCTCACGGGCCCGAGCGACGACGGTCTGGGGATCTTCTACTCCGCGCTCGACGCGGTGGTGACGGCCTGAGCTAGTTCTGGACGATCGCCCACGTGTGAGGCGGGAGAGTGTCGCCCACGCCGTCCGCGGCGGCGAGGACCTCACCGCCCGGACGCGTCACCGCGTCGTCGCCGAGGTTCAGCGCGAGCCTGAGGGTGGTGCCGTCGTGCGCCGCCCGCAGCGTGAGCGCGGTGTTGGTCAGCGTCTCGACGTCGGCGGACGTGGTGCGCAGCCACGGGAACCGTCGACGCAGCGAGATCATCGCCTGATGCACGCGGTACCGCGGTAGACCCAAGGGAGACAACTCGTCCGGGCTCGCCGGAAACGGCGGGCGGATCTCGTCGTCGCCGCCGACCCGCTCTTCCTTGGTGCCGCGGAAGCCCTGCTCGTCGCCGTAGTAGACGGTGGGTGTGCCGGGGACGAAGAACAGCAGTGCGGTTGCGATGTCGACGTCTCGGTCGTCGCCGAGCGTCGTCGCGACGCGGGTGACGTCGTGGTTGCCGACGAACGTGGCGGGCACGAACGTCGGCAGCAGCGCGTCGTGCCGGCCGAGGGCGTGGGCGAGCTCGAAGAAGTTGCCGTCGCGCAGGGCGCTCCACGTGGCCTTCCACAGCTCGTACTGCGTCACCGAGTCCAGACCGGACCGGTCGACGTACGTGGCGTAGTCGCCGTGGATCATCTCGCCGACGAACCACGCGTCCGGATGCTCGGCGCGGACCCGCGGCAGCACCGCGGCCCAGAACGACGGGTCGACGGCGTACGCCGCGTCCAGTCGCCACCCGTCCGCGCCCCGCGCCAGCCAGTGGTTCATGACGTCGACGACGTGGTCCTGCACGGCGCCGTTGTCGTGGTTCAGCGCGACCAGGATGTCGTGTCCCTCGAACGACTCCGGGCGATCACCGGACCACCGAATGCGTTGTCCTGCGGTCGAATCGGGTCCTTCGCGCACGGCCTCGACGGCCCACGGGTGGTCCCGACCGATGTGGTTGAACACGCCGTCGAGCAGGATGCGCACACCCTTCTCGCGCGCCGTCGCGAGCAGGTGGTCGAGGTCGGCATCGTCGCCCAGGCGGGGGTCGACGGCGAGGTGGTCGACGGTGTCGTACCCGTGCGTGGACGACGCGAAGACCGGGCCCAGCGCGAGCCCGTTGCAGCCGAGGTCGATCAGGTAGTCGAGCCAGGACTCGACGTGCGGCAGCCGGTGGGTCAGCGGCGCGCTCTCCCGCTCGGCGCCCGTGAACCCCAGCGGGAACACCTGCCACCAGATCGCGTGGGCGACCCAGTCCGGCTCGGTCGACGCGGACGGTGCCGGGTGGTCGGACACGGGGTGGCTCCTCGGGGGTCGGGGGTGGGGTCATGGTCGGAAAGTTCCGACGGTAGTCGGTGGCGACGACGTGTTGTGAGAGTGAACAGAAGATGCTCCTGTTGCGGCCCCGATCTTCGTGTGACTTACTGACGTCGGCGAGCGTGGTGCTCGCCTCTCACCTCCACAGAAGGAGCCCGCCCGTGTCGTCCTCCCTGACCGACCTCTTCTCGTCCTTCGAAGATCTCTCGGACTTCGTCACCGCGCTCGGCACGATCCTGAAGACGCTGACCAGCTTCAGCTGACCGTTCGGTGGGGCGGACGGGGCGCGCTGCGGCTCATGAGGTGACTCAGGTCACACTTGGACGACACGCGTTCTGTTGCGGGCTCGCCATTCTGTGAATAACTTATGACCGGGCACAAGCCCACCGACCTCACAAAGGGAGAACACCATGGACGCCGACACCATCAAGATGATCGTCGACACCCTCACCGCCTTCTCGAACATCTTCGGCGGTGCCGGAACGTTCATCAAGGGCATCGGCTTCTTCAGCTGAGTCGTCCCTTCTCGGTGAAGCCGGGTCCACCCTCGCGGTGGGCCCGGCTTCGTCGTTTCCCGGCCCGGCCTCTCTACGATCGGTGATCATGGCGTCCCTCACCTCCGCGACCGCGTCCGGCCTCTGCTCGTTCGTCGACGCGTCGCCCTCGCCCTTCCACGTCGTCGAGACCGTCACCGCCGAACTGGCCGCGCACGGCTTCACCACGCTCGACGAGACCGACGCGTGGCCCACCGAGCCGGGGCGGTACATCGTGGTCCGCGGCGGCTCGCTCATCGCGTGGTCCACCGAGCGCGCGCCCGACGCGCCCTTCCGCATCGTCGGCGGCCACACCGACAGCCCCAACCTGCGCGTGAAGCAGCACCCCGATCGCGACTCCGCCGGCTGGCAGATGGTGGCCCTCGAGCCCTACGGCGGCGCCTGGCTGAACTCCTGGCTGGACCGCGATCTCGGGATCTCCGGCCGGCTCGGCGTCCGGGACGGCGCGGGTGTCCGCGAGGTGGCCGTGCGCGTCGACCGGCCGATCCTCCGCGTCCCGCAGCTCGCCATCCACCTGTCCGAGGACCGCAAGGGCGTCCACCTCGACCCCCAGAATCACGTCGACGCCGTGTGGGGCACGGGGCGCTCGCCGCGCTCGTTCCTGGCCTTCGTCGCGGACGAAGCGGGAGTCGACGACGCCGACGTGCTCGGGTGGGAACTGATGACCCATGACCTGAATCCGGCTGCGGTGGTGGGGTTCTCGGAGGATCTGGTCAGCTCGCCACGGCTGGACAACCAGGGCACCTGCTACGCGGGTACCGAAGCGCTGGTCACCGCCGCCGCGGAGGCCGACGACGTGGTGCCGGTGCTCGCGCTGTTCGACCACGAGGAGGTCGGCAGCATGTCCGACCGCGGCGCCTTCTCCGATCTGATGAACACCGTGCTGGAGCGGATCGTGCTGGTGCGCGGGGGTTCTCGGGAGGACTTCTTCCGGACCATGGCCGCGTCGATCCACGCCTCGGGCGACATGGCGCACGCCACCCACCCCACTCACGTGGCGCGGCACGAGCCGTCGCACCGTATCGAGATCAACGGCGGACCCGTGCTCAAGGTCAACCAGAACCTGCGCTACGCCACAGACGCCGTGGGGGCGGCGGCGTTCGCGCAGGCGTGCGAGCGTGCCGACGTGCCGATGCAGCGGTACGTCCACCGGGCGGACCTGCCGTGCGGGTCGACCATCGGCCCCATCGCCGCGTCGCGTACCGGGCTGTCGACCGTCGACGTCGGCGCACCGCAGTTGGCCATGCACTCGGCGCGCGAACTCATGGGGGCGCACGACGTCGAGATGTACTCCGACGCCCTCGCCGCCTTCCTGGGGGTCTGACGGGCTGCGGGACCTGTCGGAGCGGGGCCGTAGAATCACCGTCGTTCTCGCGAACCGGCGTGCCTCGGTCGTGCTCGGTCGTGTCGTGCCCCAGGGAAGGACCCCTCCATCGTGTCTGTCGAGTCAACCCCTCGGGTCGACACCGTTGCCGACGCCGCTGCCGACCCGGACGTCGCGCAGCCGTACGCCGAGCTGGGGCTGAAGGACGACGAGTACGCCCGCATCAAGGACATCCTGGGCCGTCGTCCCACGGACGCCGAGCTGGCCATGTACTCGGTGATGTGGAGCGAGCACTGCTCCTACAAGTCCTCCAAGGTGCATCTGAAGTACTTCGGCGAGACCACCACCGACGAGATGCGGGCCGGAATGCTCGCCGGCATCGGCGAGAACGCCGGCGTCGTCGACGTCGGGGACGGCTGGGCCGTCACGTTCAAGGTGGAGAGCCACAACCACCCGTCGTACATCGAGCCGTATCAGGGCGCCGCCACCGGAGTCGGCGGCATCGTTCGCGACATCATGGCCATGGGCGCACGGCCCATCGCGGTGATGGACCAGCTGCGGTTCGGTGCGGCGGACGCGCCGGACACCCGCCGGGTGCTCGAGGGCATCGTGCGCGGCGTCGGCGGGTACGGCAACTCCCTGGGCCTGCCCAACGTGGGCGGCGAGACCGTCTTCGACGCCTCGTACGCCGGTAATCCGCTGCTCAACGCCCTGTGTGCGGGCGTCATGCGCACCGAGGACCTGCACCTGGCGTTCGCGTCGGGCACCGGCAACAAGATCATCCTGTTCGGTGCGCGCACCGGGCTCGACGGCATCGGCGGCGTGTCCGTGCTGGCGTCGGAGACGTTCGAGTCCAGCGGCGGGCGCAAGAAGCTGCCCGCCGTGCAGGTGGGTGATCCGTTCACCGAGAAGGTGCTCATCGAGTGCTGCCTCGAGCTGTACCAGCAGAAGCTGGTCGTCGGCATCCAGGACCTCGGCGGCGCCGGCCTGTCGTGCGCGACGTCCGAGCTCGCCTCCGCGGGTGACGGCGGCATGCACATCGAGCTCGACAGGGTACCGCTGCGCGCCACGGGAATGACGCCGGCGGAGGTGCTCTCGAGCGAGTCCCAGGAGCGCATGTGCGCCGTGGTCGCGCCCGAGAACGTCGACGCGTTCATGGCCGTGTGCGCCAAGTGGGACGTCCTGGCCACCGTCATCGGCGAGGTCACCGACGGCGAAAACCTGCAGATCACTTGGCACGGCGAGACCGTCGTCGACGTGCCGCCGCGCACCGTGGCGCACGAGGGTCCGGTCTACGAGCGGCCCGTGCAGCGCCCGGCGGCGCAGGACGCGCTGGTGGCGAACACCACCGAGGGACTGCCGCGCCCGTCGACCCCCGTCGAGCTGCGGGAGACGTTGCTGCGCATGATCTCCTCGCCGCAGCTGTGCAGCCGTCGTCTCATCACCGAGCAGTACGACCGCTACGTCCGCGGCAACACCGTCCTGGCCGAGCACGCCGACGCCGGTGTGGTGCGGATCGACGAGAAGACCGGTCGCGGTATCGCTCTCGCGACGGACGCCTCCGGTCGCTACACCGCCCTCGACCCGTACCGCGGCGCCCAGTTGGCGCTGGCGGAGGCGTTCCGCAACGTGGCCACCACGGGCGCGACGCCGAAGGCCGTCACCAACTGCCTGAACTTCGGCTCGCCGGAGGACCCGGGCGTGATGTGGCAGTTCCAGCAGGCGGTGCGCGGACTCGCCGACGGCTGTGTGGCCCTGGGTATTCCGGTCACGGGCGGCAACGTCAGCTTCTACAACCAGACCGGCTCGACGCCGATCCTGCCGACCCCCGTCGTCGGCGTGCTGGGCGTGCTCGACGACGTCCATCGCCGCATTCCCACGGGCCTCGGCCTCGAGCCGGGAGAGACGCTGATCCTCCTCGGCGACACGCACGACGAGTTCGACGGATCCATCTGGGCGCAGGTGATCCACGACCACCTCGGCGGCGTTCCCCCGCGCGTCGACCTGGCCCGCGAACAGTTGCTCGCCGACATCCTCACCGCGGCCAGCCGCGACGGACTGGTCAGCGCGGCGCACGATCTGTCGGAGGGCGGCCTGGCCCAGGCCGTGGTCGAGGCGGCCCTCGCCGGCGAGTCCGGATGCCGGATCCTGCTGCCCGAGGGTGTCGACCCGTTCGTCACCATGTTCTCGGAATCGTCCGGGCGGGTACTCGTAGCCGTTCCTCGAACCGAGGAGACCCGGTTCACGGGAATGTGCAGTGCGAGGGGGTTGCCGTGGGTGCGGATCGGCGTGGCCGACGAGGGGTCGGACGAGGTGGAGTTCCAGGGGCAGTTCACCGTGCCGCTGGCCGAGCTCCGCGAGGCGTTCGAGGGGACGCTCCCGAGGCTCTTCGGCTGATCGACGGCTCGATCCGAGCCGTCCGGTGACCGACACGACCACGCGGTCATCGGAGCGGGGCGGCGCGGACACCGAGGAGGACATTCCCCGGCCGCACTCCTTCGAGGAGTTGCCGGCGTACGTGCTCGCCACGGCCACGCACACCGTGCGCAAGCATCCCGCGGTGGTGTGGGCGTGGGGACTCCTGCGGCTCGACGTCACCGGCATCGCCTTCGGCGCGCTGTTCTTCTGCTGGTCGCTGACGCCGTCGTTGCTGCCGCGGGGCTGGCTGTTCCAGGGCATCGTCAGCGGCATCACGGCCGCCATCGGGTACGGCGTCGGCGTCGCGGTCGGGTGGGTGCTGCTGCGGACGGTGCTCCGCCAACAACCGTGGTGGCCGCTGCCTCCGCGCGTCGAACGCGGCATCGTCGTGGCGGTGCCGATCGTCGGTGCGGTGGCGGGTGCCGTCATGCTCTACGCCTCCGCCGAGTGGCAGCGTCAGCTCGCGGCGCTCATGAACGCCGAGGGGCTCACCAGCACCGGATTCATTCGGACCGGCATCATCAGCGTCGTCGTCGCGGGTGTCCTGATCGGCACGTGGCGGGTCCTGCGCGACATCCGCCGGTTCGTCGTCCGCACTCTGCTCCGCCTGATCCGGCTGCCGCAGTGGGTGGCCAACCTGGTGGGCTTCGTGCTGGTGATCGTGGTCCTGGTGACGCTGGTCCAGGGTGTGCTGCTGCGCGGCACCATGAGCGTGGCCAACTCGGTGTTCAGTACGCAGAACGGCAACACGCGCGAGGGCGCCGAGCAGCCGACGGTCCCGGAGCGATCCGGCGGGCCCGGCTCGGTGGTCGACTGGGACACGCTGGGATTCGAGGGGCGCAACTTCGTCTCCGGTGGTCTGGACGCCGACGAGATGCGGCGCGCCACCGGGCGCGAGTCGAAGCAGGCCATCCGCGTCTACGCCGGACTCGAGAGCGCCGAGACGCCCGAGGAGCGCATGGATCTGCTGATCCGGGAACTCGACCGGACCGACGCGTTCTCCCGCCGCGCCGTCGTCGTCATCCCGACCACCGGGACCGGCTGGGTCAACCCGACCGCCGCACGCGCGGTGGAGTTGATGTACGAGGGCGACGTGGCGCTGGTGGCGTCGCAGTACTCCTACCTGCCGAGCTGGATCTCGTTCCTCGCCGACCGGGAGAAGGCCGCCGCGGCGGGCAAGGACCTCATCGATCGGGTCCACGCGCGGTGGGAGCAGGAACCGGTGGAGACGCGGCCCAAGCTCTACGTGTACGGCGAGAGTCTGGGCACCCAGGCCGGCGAGGGGGCGTTCGCGGACATCGCCGACATCCGGAGCACCGTCGACGGTGTGCTCTGGGTGGGGCCGCCGAACTCCAATCGCATCTGGTCCACCTACGTCGACCGTCGCGACCCCGGCACCACCGAGGTGGAACCCGTGTACGCCGGCGGCCTGCTGATGCGGTTCGCGGACAGCACCCGCGACGTCGAGGCGCTGTCCGGCGAGTGGCCGTTCCCGCGGGTGCTCTACATCCAGCACCCGTCCGACCCGATCGTCTGGTGGACGCCGGACCTGCTGTTCCAGCGGCCGGACTGGCTGGCCGAACCGCCCGGCTACGACCGGCTGCCCAGCATGCGGTGGTTCCCGTTCGTGACGTTCTGGCAGGTCAGTGCCGACCTGACCAACGCGGCCGGGGTGCCCGACGGGCACGGCCACAACTACGGCACCACGGTGCTCGACGGCTTCGCGGCCGTGGCGGCTCCGGAGGGCTGGACGCAGGCCGACACCGAACGCATCCGCGCGGTCATGACCGAGTACGCGGACGCGGACGGTCCGGAGAAGTAGCGGCGTGGTGACCGCGCGGTCCCTCGCCCGCTGGGTCTGGTTCGACATCCCGATGGGCACGGTGCTGCCGGAGGAGTTCCTGTTCCGCGGCATCGTCGACGAGGTCGCCACCGCGCTCGTCGGCCCGGACGCCGCGCTGGTGGCCGGGTCGGTCGCGTTCGGTGTGTGGCACTGGCCGGGGTCGAACCGGTCCGTGCCCGTCGTGGTGGTGACCACGGCCGCGGGCGCGCTGTTCGTCCTCGCGCGGCGCCGCACCGGCACGCTGCTGGCCCCGATGGCCCTGCACTGGGCGACCAACGCGGCCGGGGCGGTGGCGGCGACGTGGTGGTCGCGCCGGGTGAGAGACTGACCGGCGTGGCACCGTCGAAGACCGTGGACCCGGCCGAACTCCGGGCGTCGCTGATCGCGGTGTCCGCCTGGCTCGACGACCCGGCCGCACCCAAGCCGCCCCGCGCCGAGATCGCGGCCGCCGTGCGCCTGAGCGCCCGGACGCTCGAACAGACCGCGCCGGGGTCGAGCGTCGAGGTGCGGGTGCCGCCGTTCGTCGCGGTGCAGTGCATCGTCGGGCCTCGGCACACGCGCGGCACGCCGCCCAACGTGGTGGAGTGCGATCCGCGGACGTGGCTGCTGCTCGTGACCGGTCGGACCGAGTTCGCCGACGCCGTGCGGGGTGCGGGCGTGACGGCGTCCGGTGGGCGGGCCGGCGAGGTGGCGCACTGGTTGCCGCTCGTCCGGGTGTGACCCCGGCGCGTCAGTACTGCTCAGTGATCATGGTCGCGGTGGTACCCGGTTCCAGAGCCTCGAAGACGTGGGGCACGTCGCCGGGGTAGGAGAGGTAGTCGCCCGGGAGCAGTTCGACCGGGTCGTCCACCGGCCCGAGGCGTGCGCGGCCGGTGCCGAGCACCACGTGTTCGACGACGCCGTGCATGTGGGGATCGGACAGGCGGGGGCTGCCGGGATCGGCGGCGATGAGGTAGACGTCCCGACGCGCATTCGGCGGGCAGGACGTCAGCAGTGTGGCGCTGTACTCGGCCGCGTCGGAGGCGATGGCCGGACCCTCGCCGCGGCGCACGAGGCGCACCTCCTGGCGGGCCGGCTCGACCAGCCGGGCGAACGGGACGTCGAGGGTCACCGACAGCGCCCAGAGCGTTTCGACGCTCGGGTTCCGGTCCCCGATTCGAGTTGCGACAGAGTCGATTTGGCGATCCCGGCGCGGCGGGCGACCTCGGCGAGGGACAGGCCGGTACGACGACGCTCGCGCACCAGTGAGGCGGCGATCGCGGCGATGGGGGCGCGGTCGGACGGCACGGTGACCATTCTGGCACACCGTTCGGAAGACACGTCGATCGTTCGTCTTGACGAACAGGACTGTCACCGTTCATCGTAGGAGTCATGCGTTCGATGATGCGAACGATCCGGCACGATCCGGACGTCGCGGTGCGAGACATCCTGGTGGTGTGCCTGGCCGACGCCCTGGTGGGGGCGTCGCTGGGCGCCATCGCCGTGGCGTCGGACCTTCCGTGGTGGCTCCCGGTCCTGCTCTCGGTGGTCGTCTTCGCGGGCGCGTCGCAGTTCGTCTTCGTCGGCGTCCTCGCGTCGGGCGGGACGGTCCTTGCCGCCGCCCTCGGCGCGCTCCTCATCAACGGCCGCCTCACGCCGCTGGCGTTCTCGGTCGCCCCGTTATTGGGGGAGAGGACGACGACGCGACTGATCGGGGCACACCTGGTGACCGACGAGTCCGTCGCCTTCGCCACCGCGGCGACCACGTCGACCGGACGACGCCGCACCTACTGGTTCTCCTCGATCCTGCTGTTCGTCCTGTGGAACCTCGGCGTGCTCGTCGGCACCGCCGTGGGGTCGGTCGTCGCCGACTCCGACGCGCTGGGACTCGACGCGGCCTTCCCCGCCGTCCTGCTCGCCCTCGTGATGCCGGCGCTGCGCGACCGCCTCACCAGGCGTGCGGCGCTCGTCGGGGCCGTCGTCGCCCTCCTCGCGAACACGGTGGTACCCGCCGGGGTGTCCGTGGTGATCGCGCTGGCCGTGGTGGTGCCGGTCATGCTCCGCCGCGAGCGGAGCGACGCATGAGTACCGCGAGCGCCACGGTTCTGGTCCTCGGCGTGCTCGGGCTCGCGGTCGGGACCTACCTGCTCCGGCTGGCCGGAATCGTGTTGCGCGGCAGGCGAACTCTGACCGCGTCGGCCGAGCGCACGATGGACGTCGCCGTGGCCGTCGTCTTCGTCGCCCTCGTGGCGACGTCGGCGTTCCCGGACGGGGTGACGTCGTCGGGCCTCGCCCTGCCCGCGGGCGTGCTGGTGGCCGGTGTGCTCGCCTGGCGGCGAGCGCCCTTCGTCGTGGTGGTCGTCGGAGCGGCCGCGGTCACGGCGGTGCTGCGCCTGCTGGGTGCCGCGTGACTACCAGGGCTGCACCGGCGGCTTGACCCACAGGATCTTCTCGTCCCGGTTCGGACGCGGCGTCTCCGGCCGGCCGGCCGCCCACGCCGCCTTCTCCTCGAGCAGCCGGGCCACCACCGTCCAGGTCTCGTCCGAACTCGGCGGATTGATCTCCGCCGCCCGCGCGAGCTTGCGCCGCGTGGCCGCCGGCATCGCCGCGAGATCGTCGGCGGAGATGTCGCGGTCCCACAGGTACCGCGCGAGCGCGACGGCCTTCTCCCGGCGCGAGCGTTCCGCGACGTCGGAGTGCGCGTAGCGGTCGGCCTCGGTGCGGTCCACCGTCACCAACCCCAGCTGCCCGGAATCCCCTTGAAGGGGCCGACCACGTCCGCGGTGATCCACCCCGCGTAGAAGCCGCCCTCCTGAGCACGCGCGATCTCCCCGTCGAGCTCGCAGGTGAGCTGGGCGGGGGAGAAGGACAGGGCGCCGGCGATGTCCGCGAACGCCGGGGTCGGGTTCTCGTAGCTCCACCCGCCCGCCTCGAGGACCGCGCCGTCGTCGCCGAGCACGTCCCAGTACGTGGCGGCGCCCTTCCACTCGCACATCGTCGATCGCGCGCGGGATCGACGCAGACGCGCGGAATCGACGTCGTCACGCGGGATGTACCACGTCGGCGGGTGACTGGTCTCGAGCACGCGATACGCGGACGTGCTGTCCGCGATCACCGCGTCGCCGAACCGCACCACCAGGTGCCGCGTCGACGACTCGAGTCGGGGCGGGCGGGGGTAGTCCCACACCGATTCCTGGCCCTCGCCGGGCTGCTCGGGCGTCACGCCGAAGGGAAGTCTGCCGACCATGGTCTCCATCATGCCTGCCGTGATCGGGCATACGGGGAACAAGTCGGGCGGTCCGACGGTTGCGTCCGGCGAGCGCCGTAGACTCGATCACCGGAATCGCTTCTGCGCTGTCCACGTGCGACCATCGTCGTAACCCCTCGCCGGCCCCTAGGGAGAGCTTGTCGTGACCCGTGCCGATCTCTCGGTCCACAGCCCCAACCTGCTGAGCACGCCCGATCTCGAGGGACCGGAGAACGAACCCCGCGAGGAATGCGGCGTCTTCGGCGTCTGGGCGCCCGGTGAGGACGTCGCCAAGATGACGTACTACGGCCTGTACGCGCTGCAGCATCGCGGCCAGGAAGCCGCCGGTATCGCCGTCGCCGACGGTGCACAGGTGCTGGTGTTCAAGGATCTCGGCCTGGTCAGCCAGGTGTTCGACGAGCAGACGCTCGCGGCCATGAACGGCCACGTCGCCATCGGCCACTGCCGCTACTCCACCACCGGGTCCACCACCTGGGAGAACGCGCAGCCGATCTTCCGGACCACCGCCGCGGGCAGCGGCGTCGCCCTCGGCCACAACGGCAACCTCGTCAACACCGCGGCCCTGTCCGACCGGGCGCGGGAGGCGGGCATCATGGGTCGCCCGCGCGGCACGGGTGCCACCTCGGACTCCGACGTGGTGGGCGCACTGCTCGCCCACGGTGCCGCCGACAGCACCATCGAGCAGGCCGCGATGGAGCTGCTCCCCACGCTCGAGGGCGCGTTCTGCCTCACCTTCATGGACGAGAACACGCTGTACGCCGCGCGTGATCCGCACGGGGTGCGCCCGCTCTCGCTCGGTCGCCTCGACCGCGGCTGGGTGGTCGCGTCCGAGACCGCCGCCCTCGACATCGTCGGCGCGTCCTTCGTCCGGGACATCGAGCCGGGTGAGTTGCTCGCCATCGACGCCGACGGCGTCCGGTCCTCGCGGTTCGCCGCACCCGAGCCCAAGGGTTGCGTGTTCGAGTACGTCTACCTCGCGCGCCCCGACAGCGTGATCGGTGGACGCTCGGTGCACTCCACCCGCGTCGAGATCGGCCGCCGCCTGGCCGAGGAGCATCCGGCCGAGGCCGACCTGGTCATTCCGGTTCCCGAGTCCGGCACGCCCGCCGCGGTCGGCTACGCGCAGGGCTCCGGCATTCCCTACGGCCAGGGCCTGATGAAGAACGCCTACGTCGGGCGCACCTTCATCCAGCCGTCGCAGACCATCCGCCAGCTCGGTATCCGCCTGAAGCTCAATCCGCTGCGCGAGGTCATCCGCGGCAAGCGGCTCGTGGTGGTGGACGATTCGATCGTCCGCGGCAACACCCAGCGCGCCCTGGTCCGCATGCTGCGCGAGGCCGGTGCCCTCGAGATCCACGTGCGCATCGCCTCCCCGCCCGTGCGGTGGCCCTGCTTCTACGGCATCGACTTCGCCTCACCCGCCGAGTTGATCGCCAACGGCATGGAATCCGAGGACGGCATGCTCGAGGGTGTGCGGCAGGCCATCGGTGCCGACTCGCTCGGGTACATCTCGATCGACGGCATGATCGGCGCTTCCGAGCAGCCCTCCACCCGGCTGTGCGCGGCGTGCTTCGACGGCAACTACCCCATCGCGCTCCCGAAGGAGACCGCGATGGGCAAGAGCGTGCTCGAGAAGCTGTTCGCCGCGGCGCCGGGTCTGACCGCTCCCGCCGACGACGACAACGTGAGCGCCCTGTCCCGCCCCTGACGCCGTGCTGATCCGTCGCGCCGTCGCCGAGGCCATCGCCGCCGGAACGGTCCGGGTGCAGTACCGGCGGTGGTCGACGCGTCGCGTCAAGGTCGGCACCTGGATCCACACGCCGGTCGGCGTGATCGTGGTCGACGCGATCACCGAGGTCGACCCCGCGTCCCTGACCGACGACGACGCCCGGCCGGCCGGGGAGACCTCGGTCGCGCAGCTGCGCAAGGGTTTTCGCGGCGCCGACGGTGATCCCGTGTGGCGCATCGAGGTGTCGTTCGGCGGCGAGGATCCTCGCATCGCCCTGCGCGAGGACGACGATCTCACCGACGACGACCTGGCGGCCCTGCGTGCGAAGGTCGACGCGATGGATGCGCGGGCGGATTCCCCGTGGGCGTGGGCGACGCTGGAGCTGATCCGCGATCACCCGGCGGTGCTCGCCGCGGACCTCGGGGCTCGGCTGGGGCTGGGGCGCGACGTGTTCAAGCCGCGGGTGCGGCGCCTGAAGGCGCTCGGCCTCACGGAGAGCCTGCGGGTCGGGTACCGACTGTCACCGCGGGGGGAGCGGGTGCTCGACGGGGCCGTCGGACAGGCCGACAGCCCTACCGGTCATGACCGGTCATGACTGAAAAACGCATTCGTCACACGATCGTCACACCGCCTCGGTAATCTTCCGTTCACCGAAACGCACTGTCGTACGACACCCGTCTGCTGTGCGACGACGAACGAAGGATCACCCACCATGAGCGTGCCCTCCCGAGGACGCACCGCGCGCGTGTTCAGCACCCGTACCGCCGCCGTGTCCCTCATGTCCGTAGCCGCCCTCACGGCGGCTGCCTGCGGCTCCGGCCGTACCGACGACGGCGGCGGCGGGGGCGGCGAGGCCGGCGGCGACGCGCTGGTGGTCGGCACCACCGACCAGGTCTACTCCCTCGACCCGGCCGCCTCGTACGACAACGGCTCGTTCACCATCATGAACCAGGTCTATCCGTTCCTGATGAACTATGCGCCGGGCAGCGACGAGTTGAAGCCCGACGCCGCGGAGAACTGCGAGTTCAGCCAGCCGACCGTGTACTCCTGCACGCTGAAGGACGGCCTGACCTTCGCCAACGGCAATGCGCTGACCAGCGAGGACGTCAAGTTCTCCTTCGACCGCATCGTCTCCATCGACGATCCCAACGGCCCGTCGTCGTTGCTCGCCAACCTCGACTCGGTGGCGGCGCCGGACGATCGCACGGTCGAGTTCACCCTGAAGGCCCCGAACGATCAGACCTTCCCGCAGGTGCTCGCCACCAACGCCGGGCCGATCGTCGACTCGCAGGTCTTCTCGGCCGACGCGATCCTCGACGACAACGCGGTGGTGGCCGGCAAGCCGTTCGCCGGGCCGTACGCCATCGACAGCTACGAGAAGAACTCCCTGGTGAGCTTCTCCGCGTTCGACGGCTACCAGGGCACGCTGGGCGCCCCGAAGACCGCGTCGGTCACGCTGCGCACCTACACCAGCGCCGACAACCTCAAGCTCGACATGCAGAACAAGTCCATCGACGTCGCGTGGCGCTCGCTCACCCCGACCGACATCGAGTCGCTCGAGGGCACCGAGGGTCTGACCGTGCACGAGGGCCCCGGCGGCGAGCTGCGCTACGTCGTGTTCAACCTGAACACCATGCCCGGCGGAACCCCGGAGCAGAAGCTGGCGATCCGCAAGGCCGTCGCGTCGTCCGTCGACCGTGAGGCGCTGTCGGAGAACGTCTACAAGGGCACGTTCACCCCGGCGTGGTCGGTGGTGCCCAGCGGCCTCGAGGGCGCCAACAGTGCCTTCAAGGACATCTACGGCGAGGCGCCGAACAAGGACGAGGCCGCGAAGTTCCTGTCCGACGCCGGCGTGCAGACGCCCGTCGCGGTCAACCTGCAGTACAACCCCGATCACTACGGGTCCAGCTCGTCCGAGGAGTACGCCGCGGTCAAGGCGCAGCTCGAGGCCACCGGCCTGTTCACGGTGAACCTGCAGTCCACCGAGTGGAACACCTACAACAAGGAACGCGTCGCGGACACCTATCCCGTGTACCAGCTGGGCTGGTTCCCGGACTTCCCGGACGCCGACAACTACCTGACGCCGTTCTTCGCGCCGGACAACTTCCTGCAGAACCACTTCGACAACCCCGAGATCACGGCGCTGATCGACGCCGAGCGCACCGAGACCGACGAGGCTCGTCGCAGCGAGATCATCGGGGAGATCCAGACCAAGATGGCGCAGGATCACGTCTCGACGCTGCCGCTGCTCGAGGGCAAGCAGATCGCGATCTCGACCGACTCCGTCACCGGTGTCGACGAGACCCTCGACGCGTCGTTCAAGTTCCGCTTCACCCCCATCGCGAAGGGCTGAGCATGACCACCACCACGCCGGACGAGGCGTCGGTGGGGAAGCAGTCACGGGCGAGCGCGTCGTCACGCTACGGCGCGCTCGCCCGTTATCTCGTGATCCGGTTCCTGCTGATCGTCCCGACGGCGTGGATCCTGGTCACGGTGGTCTTCTTCCTCATGCGCGTGCTCGGAGACCCCATCAGCGCCGCCCTCGGCGGACGGCTGCCCGCCGACCAGATCGCCGAACGCCGCGCCGCCGCCGGGTACGACCGGCCGATCCTCGTGCAGTACTGGGAATATCTGTCCGGCCTGGTGCGCGGTGACTTCGGTCGCGCCGCGACCAACAACCAGGAGATCAGCAGCGTGCTGATCACCAACGGCGCCGCCACCCTCGAGCTCGCCTTCTGGGCGTTGCTGGTGGCCTTCGCCGTCGGCATCCCGCTCGGCTTCTACGCCGCCACGCGTCGGGACTCGTTCTCCGACGGCACCCTGCGCATCCTCGCGATCCTCTTCTACGCCGCGCCCGTGTTCTTCGTGGGCATGCTGCTCAAGCTCGTGTTCGCGGTGAAGCTGGGCTGGCTGCCGGTGGCGGGCCGCGCGAGCACCGACGTCGAACTCGCCCTGCGGAACGTCTCGCCGAAGACCAACATCCTGCTGATCGATTCCATCCTCTACGGCGAGCCCGCCTACACCGTCGACGTGCTGAAGCACGCCGTGCTCCCGGCGATCGCGCTGGGCCTGCTGACGGCGGGCGTGTTCCTGCGCCTGGTGCGCGTCAACCTGCTGCAGACCCTGCAGGCCGGGTACGTCGACGCCGCGCGCGCCCGCGGACTGTCGGCCCGCACGGTGGCCCGTCGTCACGCCTTCCGCAACGCCCTGATCCCCGTGGTCACGGTGATGGGCCTGCAGATCGCGATGCTGCTCGGCGGGGCCGTCCTCACCGAGACCACGTTCGAGTGGCAGGGCCTGGGCTACCAGCTCGCCCGATACCTGCAGGCGCGCGACTTCGTCGCCGTCCAGGGCATCGTGACCTTCCTGGCCATCGTGGTCGCGGTGATCAGCTTCCTCACGGACGCGATTGTGGCCCTCGTCGACCCGCGGGTGAGGTTCTGATGACCATCGAAGTGACCGTCGGCGAGATCGAGGCGCCGAAGCGCCGGCGCGGGGTGCCGGGACTGGCGATCGTCCGGTCGAGCGCCGGGCTGCAGAAGGCCACCATCGTCATCGGCCTGATCCTCGTCGCCGCGTTCGTGATCATGGCCGTCTTTGCGCCGCTCATCGCCCCGTTCGGGTTCTCCCAGACCTCGGCCGACGGCGTCGATTTCGCCCGGCAGGCGGGACCGAGCGCCGATCACCTCTTCGGCACCTCGGTACGCGGGGAGGACGTCTTTTCCCGCGTCGTGTGGGGCGCCCGGACCGCGCTGTTGGTGATCGGGGTGTCGCTGGTGCTCTCCATCGCCGTCGGCGTGCCGCTGGGACTGCTGTCCGGCTACATCGGCCGCTGGGTGGACCGCGTGCTCGTGCTGTTCATGGACGCCATGTACGCCTTCCCGAGTCTGCTTCTCGCCGTGGTGGTCTCGATCGTCGTGGCCGGCGGTCAGTCGAGCAGCTTCGGCGGCGTGCTGTCGGCGGCGGTCGCGATCACCGCGGTGTTCGTGCCGCAGTACTTCCGGGTGGTGCGCAACGCCACGGTGTCGGTGAAGACCGAGCCGTACGTCGACGCTGCCCGCGTCACGGGGGCGAGCCCACTGCGCATCATGTTCCGGCACATCCTCGCCAACGTCACCCAGACGCTGCCGGTGATCCTCACGCTCAACGGTGCGGAAGCGATTCTCACGCTCGCCGGCCTCGGCTTCCTCGGGTTCGGCATCGAACCGACGTCGGCGTCGGAGTGGGGCTACGACCTCAACAAGGCGCTGCCGGACATCTCCAACGGCATCTGGTGGACGTCGATCTTCCCCGGCACGGCCATCGTGCTGGTGGTGCTCGGCATGACCATGGTCGGCGAATCCGTCAGCGAGACACTCAATCCCGTACTGCGTACGCGCCGTCGGGCCAAGGACGGATCATGACCACTCCTGCCCTCACCCTGACGGACCTGTCGGTCACCTTCGCCACCGACGGCGGCGCCGTCCGTGCCGTCTCCGAGGTCTCGTTCGACGTCCGTCCGGGCGAAGTGCTCGCCGTGGTGGGGGAGTCCGGGTCCGGCAAGTCCGTCAGCGTGCGGTCCGCCATCGGGTTGCTGCCGGGGACGGCGTCGGTGCGCGGCTCGGTCACCCTCGGCGACCGCGAGGTGATCGGACTCGGCGACAAGCAATGGGCGCAGTTGCGCGGCCGCGACGTGGCGATGGTGTTCCAGGAACCGGGCAGTGCCCTCGACCCCCTGTTCACCGTCGGCTACCAGATCGTCGAAGCGCTGCGCGCCCATCCCGGAGCCGACGGCACCCGGATGGACAAGAAGGCCGCCCGCCGACGCGCGATCGAGTTGCTCGAGCTCGTCGGCCTGCCCGATCCGGAACGACGCTTCGGCTACTACCCGCACGAGCTGTCCGGCGGGCAGAAGCAGCGCGTGATGATCGCGATCGCCATCTCCTGCGAGGCCAAGGTGATCATCGCCGACGAGCCCACGACGGCCCTCGACGTCACCGTGCAGGCCGAGATCCTCAACCTGCTGCGCGACCTCAAGGACCGGCTGGGCTGCGCGATCGTCCTCATCACCCACAGCATGGGCGTGGTGGCCGACATCGCCGACCGCGTCGTGGTGATGAAGGACGGCGAGGTGGTCGAGGAGGCCACCGTCCACGACCTCTTCGAGTCCCCGTCGGCCGAGTACACGCGCACGCTGCTCGCCGCGGTCCCGACGCTCGACCCCGTGGTGGCCGACCGGACCGTCTCCGACGAGGTGGTCCTGTCGGTCCGCGATCTGACGGTGCAGTTCCCGGGCGGCCTCGGCCAACCGGTGTTCCGCGCCGTCGACGACGTCTCGTTCGACTTGCACCGCGGCGAGACGCTCGGCCTGGTGGGGGAGTCGGGCTCCGGCAAGTCGACCATCGGGCGGTGCGTCGCGGCCCTGCAGAAGCCGACGTCCGGCTCCGTCGCGGTCCTCGGCCAGGACGTCGGTCGCCTGCGCGGCAAGGACCTCAAGGCGCTGCGCAAGCGCTTCGGTTTCGTGTTCCAGGACCCCTCGACCTCCCTCAACCCGCGGCTCACCGTCGGTAAGGCGGTCGCCGAACCGCTGATCGTGCACGGGGTGGGCAAGACCGAGATCGCGCGCACCGTGCGTGAGTGGCTCGACGCCGTGAAGCTGCCGTCCGGCACCGACGCCCGGTACCCGCACGAGCTCTCCGGCGGTCAGCGGCAACGGGCGTCGCTCGCCCGCGCGCTGGTGCTGAAGCCGGACCTGCTGGTGGCCGACGAGCCGACCAGCGCGCTCGACGTCTCGGTGCAGGCGGCGGTGCTGGACCTGTTCGAGGAGTTGCAGGCCGAGTTGCAGTTCGCCTGCCTCTTCGTCAGCCACGACCTGGCCGTCGTGGACCGGCTCGCCCATCGGGTCGCGGTGTTGCGGAACGGCGCCGTGGTGGAGCAGGGGAGCCCCTCGCGCATCCTCCGCGAGCCCGCCGAGGAGTACACCCGCCGCCTGATCGCCGCGATCCCGGAGCCCCGGGTGACGCGGGACCGGCCGTGAGGGTGCTCCGGTACCGTAAGGGCGCAGTCGGCCCGGGTTCCGGGCCGTCCCCCGACAGCAGTTACGGAGCGCGACACCCATGACCGACGACACCCAGCAGCACGGCAGCGTCCCGTCCTCGGGAGGCGCGTCGTACGCGGCAGCGGGGGTGGACATCGAGGCGGGTGACCGCGCCGTCGAGCTGTTCGCGCCGCTGGCCAAGCGTGCGACGCGGCCCGAGGTCATGGGTGGCCTCGGCGGATTCGCGGGCCTGTTCGCGCTGAAGGGCGGGTACCGGGAGCCCCTCCTCGCCGCCTCCACCGACGGCGTCGGCACCAAGCTGGCCGTGGCGCAGGCGCTGGACAAGCACGACACCGTGGGCATCGACCTGGTCGCCATGGTGGTCGACGACCTGGTGGTGTGCGGCGCCGAGCCGCTGTTCCTGCAGGACTACATCGCAGTCGGCCGCGTGGTGCCCGAACACGTCGCCCAGCTGGTCGCCGGCATCTCCGACGGCTGCGTGCAGGCCGGGTGCGCCCTGCTCGGCGGCGAGACCGCCGAGCACCCCGGCATGATGGCCGACGGTGAATACGACCTCTCGGCCACCGGCGTCGGCGTCGTCGAGGCCGACGACGTGCTGGGGCCGGACCGGGTGCGTCCCGGTGACGTCGTCATCGCGATGGGCTCGTCCGGGCTGCACTCCAACGGCTACTCCCTGGCCCGCAAGGTGCTGCTCGAGATCAGCCGCATGTCGCTGACCGGTCACGTCGAGGAGTTCGGCCGCACCCTCGGCGAGGAGATGCTCGAACCCACCCGCATCTACGCCAAGGACTGCCTCGCGCTCGCCGCCGAGGCCGACGTGCGCACGTTCTGCCACGTCACCGGCGGCGGACTGGCGGCCAACCTCGCTCGCGTCATGCCGAAGGGTCTGGTCGCCGAACTCGACCGCGGCACGTGGTCGCCGGCCCCGATCTTCGCGATGATCGCCCAGCGCGGCCGCGTCGAGCGAGCCGAGATGGACAAGACGTTCAACATGGGCGTCGGCATGGTGGCCGTCGTCGCTCCCGAGGACGTCGACCGCGCCATGGCCGTGCTCACGGCCCGCCACATCGACTGCTGGACCCTCGGCACGGTGCGCAAGGCCGACAACGGCTCGGACGAGCGTGCCGTGCTGGTGGGGAACCACCCGCGCTTCTGACGTCCCGTCCCGCGAGGCGGTCGGCCGTTTCCCGGCCGTCCGCACGGGCACCCGTCGCGCATGACCTACGACGGATTCGACACCATGCCCATCGCCGGCCGGTGGCGCGTCGGGCGACTGGGTGAGACGGCGGACGACGTCGACCCCTGGTCCGACGACGTGCTCGTGCGGCTCCCGCTGGCCAACGCGGACGACGCCGACGCGGCGTTCCGTGGCGCCGCGGAGGCGCAGCCGGACTGGGCCGCGACGCTGCCGACCGAGCGCGCCGACGTGTTCCACCGCGCCGCGCGGATGATGGAGGACCGCCGGGACGAGATCGTCGACTGGCTGATCCGCGAGGCGGGCGGCATCCGTCCCCGCGCCGAGTGGGAATGGACGGCGGTCCGCGCGGTTCTGCTGGAGTCGGCGAGCTATCCCACGCGGGCGGCCGGGGCGATCCTGCCCGCGGCGTTGATCCCGGGCAAGGAGAACCGGGTGTACCGGCGGCCGCTGGGCGTGGTCACCGTCATCAGCCCGTGGAACTTCCCGCTCCAACTCTCGGCCCGGTCGGTGGCGCCCGCGCTCGCGCTGGGCAACGCCGTGGTGCTCAAGCCCGCGAGCTCGACCCCGGTCACCGGCGGTCTGCTCCTGGCCAAGATCCTCGAGGAAGCCGGACTGCCGCCCGGGGTGCTGTCCGTGGTCATCGGCCCGAGCCGTGAGATCGGGGACGTCGTGGCCACCCACCCGCTCACCCGGTTCGTCTCCTTCACCGGCTCGACGCCCGTCGGCGAGCACCTCGCGACGACGGCCCCCATGACGCGCCGGGCTCTCGAACTCGGCGGCAACGGTCCGCTGCTGATCCTCGACGACGCCGACGTCGAGGCCGCGGTCGATGCCGCGACGTTCGGCTCGTTCTTCCACCAGGGGCAGATCTGCATGGCCACCAACCGCATCGTCGTGGCCGACGCCGTGTACGACGACGTGGTGGACCGGCTCACCGAACGGGTGCGGTCCCTGGTCACCGGCGACCCGAAGGACCCGGCCACGCAGATCGGACCGATCGTCGACGACGACCAGCTGGGACACGTACTCGACCTGATCGAGCGGGCGGAGAAGGACGGAGCGGAGGTGCGCGTCCGCGGGGAGCGATCCGGCCCCGCCGGCCGAGTCCTCGGCCCGCATCTGCTGCTGGGGACCAACGACGTCGCCACCGCCGCGGAGGAGGTGTTCGGCCCCGTGGCCACGGTGATCCGCGCGCGGGACGACGACGACGCCGTGCGCATCGCGAACGACACCGAGTACGGCCTGTCGAGCGCCGTGTTCTCCCGCGACGTCGACCGGGCGGTGCGGGTGGGGCTGCGCATCGACGCCGGGATGACCCACGTCAACGACACCACCGTCAACGACGAACCCAACACGGCGTTCGGGGGCGAAAAAGGTTCCGGGATCGGTCGATTCGGCGGCGAGTGGGCCATCGACGAGTTCACGACCGATCACTGGATCAGCGTGCAGCACACCCGTCGGGAGTACGCCGTCTGATCGATCGGTCCGCTACACGACGACGTGCGGGGCACTCCTCGGTTCTCCGAGGGGTGCCCCGCACGTCGTGCGTCGGTATGAGGTGGTCAGCGCCGCCAATCTTCGTACTCGTCGTCCTCGTACCGGGACGGTTCCCGGTCGACGAGTCCGTTGCGGTGCGAGTCGGGGGAGCCTGCGAGCTCTCGCTGGAGAGATTCGAAGTCCGTCGACGGCGAGCTGTACTTGAGCTCACGTGCAACCTTGGTCTGCTTTGCCTTAGCCCGGCCGCGGCCCATGGCTAACCCCCTCGCGAATAGCGGGGCGGCCTGGGATTTTTTGGCGGCCCCGTCTGATTGTGTGTTCTTCCTGCCCCACACCATAGCCTGCAAATGTCCGACGCGCTCACACCGCATCGAGTGGCGCCGCGCGTCGTCGCGCCCGCGCCGCCATGTCCCGCGCCTCCCGGTACACCTTGGGAGCGAAACCCTCGATGTCCAGCAGGGTGTCCATCGCCGAGACCGAGCTGCCGAGGAACAGATCACGTACCGTCACACCATGGTCGGGGACGTCCGTGACCTCGATGTGGTCACCCGCGGCGAGGTGCCCCGGCCGCAGCACGCGGAGGTAGGTGCCGACGTCGGCGCGCTCGGTGAACCGCTTCACCCACCGCGACTCACCCATCCAGCGCGCGAACGCGGCGCAGGGACGGCGGGGAATGGTGACCTCGAGCACGGCGGTGCCCACCGCCCACCGCGAGCCGACGACGGCGTCCGTCACCGGGACGCCGGACACCCGCAGGTTCTCCCCGAACCAGCCGGCGGGCACGGGCCGACCAAGCTCGCTCGCCCACCGCGCCGCTTCCGCGTCGTCGTAGGCGTAGACGGCCTGATCCGCCCCGCCGTGGAACGTCACGTCGCAGGATCGATCACCGACCAGTCCGAGCTCGGCGACCTCGACGGGACCGGCGACCGAGCGCTTGTCGATCGCGGAGTCGACGACGGCCGGGCGCGAGATCGGGTGGATGGTGTGGACCACGCAGACGTCGAGCACCCGCCCCGCGGGATCAAGACTCACCGGCCACGCAGCCGATCGACGGCGGCGCGACCGGCCTGGATCGCGGTGTCCGGGGTGTAGGAGTCCGGATCGATCGACGCCGCGCACGGCCCCGCGGTCAGCGCGGTGTCCACCGGCACGGCCCGCTTGATCAGGGCCAGGGCGATCGGGCCGAGTTCGAAGTGGTCCACCACCGTGCCGACGCGGCCGACCGTGCGTCCCTCGGCGGTGACCTCGTCACCCGTCTCGGGGCGCCCGTCCGCCGACCCGTCGAGGTGCAGCAGCACCAGACGCCGGGGTGGTTTGCCCAGGTTGTGCACGCGCGCGACGGTCTCCTGTCCGCGGTAGCACCCCTTGTCCAGATGCACCGCGCCGAACTCGGTGACGCCGCCGATCCAGCCCACCTCGTGCGGAATGGTCCGCTCGTCGGTGTCCAGGCCCAGGCGGGGGCGCACGGTCTCGACGCGCAACGCCTCGTACGCCCAGCTGCCCGCCTCCCGCGCGCCGGCGACGACGAACGTCGCCCACCACTCCTCGAGGCGGTCGCGCGGGACCAGGACGTCGAACGAGTCCGTGCGCGAGGGCCACGGCATGCGGCGGACGAAACCGGGACCGCCCCCCGGCAGCGCCGCTGCGTCGTACGGCATCTCCGGCACCGGCGCGCCCACCGCCCGCAACACGGACGGGGCCTGCGGGCCGATCAAGGACAGCACGGCCAGTTCGCCGCCGTCCCGAGGCTCCGCCTTCGACCAGAACACCATCTTCGTCAGGAACCCGAGCAGAGCGGGGCCGCGCGCGGCCTCGGTGTCGATCCACGTGGTGCCGTCGAGGTCGGTCAGCACCAGGTGGTCCTCGACGCGGCCGTTGACGTCGAGGCTCAGGTTCTCCGCCGAGCGGCCGTCCGGCAGCGACGCGATGTGCTGCGAGGAGATGGTGTGCAGCCAGGTGAGGCGCTCCTCGCCGGTGACGGCGAGCACCGCGCGGGTGCTGCGGTCGACCACCGCGACGGAGGTGGTGGCGGCGCGCTGCTCGCCGAGCGGATCGCCGTAGTGCCAGGCGGTGCCGACGTCGGGGCTGTCGGCCGGGGAGGCGACGGCCCCCGGACGGCCGAGAACGGGGGAGGGCGGGGACGTGCGATCGGGAGAGACGGCCACCCGACCAGTCTAGAAGCGTGTGCGGGCGGCCTGCAGGGGGCGGCGGGTACTCGGCACTACCCTGTCGCCATGACCTCTCGCGTCGTGGTGACCCTGGCGGGCGACGTCCTCGATCCGGCCGTGCCCGTGCTGCACGCGGACGATCTCGGGGCCGTCCGCGGCGACGGCGTCTTCGAGACCCTGCTGGTGCGCGACGGGACGGTCTGTCGACTGGACGCACATCTGGCGCGACTGCGGCGGTCGGCGGCGGCCGTGGACCTGGGCGAGCCCGACCTCGACGCCTGGACCCGCGCGATCGGCATCGCCGCGACGGCCTGGGGCACGGCGGAGGAGGGCGCGATGCGGCTCTACCTCAGCCGCGGCCGGGAGTTCGACGACGGCGGCGAGACGGCGGTGGTCACGGTGTCGGCGATTCCGCCGCGCGTGGCCTCGGCGCGCGCGGCCGGGGTGACCGCGACGACGTTGGCCCGGGGATATTCCGTCGACGTGGCCGCGGACGCGCCCTGGACGTTGCTCGGGGCGAAGACGCTGTCCTACGCGGTGAACATGGCCGCGCTGCGGCACGCGCAGCGCGAGGGCTTCGACGACGTGATCTTCCGCAGCGCCGAGGGCTACGTCCTCGAGGGGCCGCGCTCGACCGTCGTCGCCGTCACCGACCGGGTGGTGACCACCCCGCCGGTGGAGCACGGCGTGCTGCCGGGCACCACCGTCGACGCGCTGTTCGAGACGGCGTCGGACGCCGGGTTCACGTGCCGACGGGCGCCGCTGCGGATCGCGGATCTCGTTCTGGCGGACAGTGTCTGGCTGGTGTCGTCGATCACCCTGGCGGCGAAGGTCACCACGCTCGACTCCACGGTCTTCGGCGTCACGGCCCTCGACGGCGCCATCCGCGAGTGGGTGGACACCGCCGTCTCGCGCTGAACAGTGCGCCGTGCGTCCGGACGCCGGACCCCCGGGTGACGTGGATCGCCCATGACCGCGGACACAGTCCGTCGCTTTACTACTACGCGTAGTAGTAGCGTCGTCGCTGCAGGTCGAACGCCCTGTCCTGCGTGCTGCGAGAGAAGTTGGCCATGGACGCACTCGATGTCTCCCGGTGGCAGTTCGGCATCACCACCGTCTATCACTTCCTGTTGGTTCCGCTGACGATCGGGCTCGCCCCGCTGGTCGCCGCCATGCAGACCATGTGGGTGATCACGGGCAAGGACTCCTGGTACCGGCTGACCAAGTTCTTCGGCAAGCTCTTCCTGATCAACTTCGCGCTCGGCGTCGCCACCGGCATCGTCCAGGAGTTCCAGTTCGGCATGAACTGGTCGGAGTACTCGCGCTTCGTCGGCGACGTCTTCGGGGCGCCGCTGGCCCTCGAGGGACTCGTCGCGTTCTTCCTCGAGTCGACCTTCCTGGGGCTGTGGATCTTCGGCTGGAACCGGCTGCCGAAAGTCGTTCACCTGGCGACGATCTGGCTGGTCGCGATCGGCGTCAACGCCTCCGCGTACTTCATCATCGCGGCCAACAGCTGGATGCAGCACCCGGTGGGGGCGATCTACAACCCGGACACCGGCCGGGCCGAGCTGGTCGACATCGTCGAGATGCTCACCAACAACACCGCGCTGGCCGCGTTCCCGCACGCCGTGGCCGGATCCTTCCTCACCGCAGCGACATTCGTCGCCGGCATCGCCGGGTGGTGGATGGTGCGCAGCGCCCGTCGCGGTGAGACCGGGCCGGAGTCCGACGCCCGCACCCTGTTCCGACCCGCCGCGCGCCTGGCCTTCGTCGTCATGATCGTCTCCGGGGCGGCCCTCGCGGTCACCGGCGACATCCAGGGCAAGCTGATGTTCGACCAGCAGCCCATGAAGATGGCGTCGGCGGAATCGTTGTGCCACACCGAGACCGGCGCGGCGTTCTCGATTCTCACCATCGGCACGCACAACGACTGCGACAGCGTGCAGCACATCGTCGCCATCCCGGGTCTGACCTCGTTCCTCGCCGAGAGCGACACCGGCGCCACCGTGCAGGGCGTCACCGAACTGCAGGCGCAGTACGAGCAGATGTACGGACCGGGCAACTATCGCCCCAATCTCTTCGTCACCTACTGGGCGTTCCGCGCCATGATCGGCCTCGCCGCCGGCTCGGCCGCCCTCGCGCTCGCCGGCCTGTGGGTCACTCGCGGCGGCCGAATTCCCGACCAGCGCTGGTTTTCTCGCCTGTCGCTGCTCGCGATCCCGACGCCCTTCCTGGCCAACAGTGCCGGGTGGATCTTCACCGAGATGGGTCGCCAGCCGTGGATCGTCGCCCCCAACCCGACGGGCGTCGACATGATTCGGCTGACCGTGGACCAGGGCGTGTCCGACCACCCGGTGGGCCTCGTCGTCGCCTCGCTCGCGACCTTCACCGTGGTCTACGCCGCCCTGGGTGCCGTGTGGTTCGGCCTCATGCGGCGCTACGTGCAGGCCGGGCCGCTGGGGCACGACCGTCACCCGCACGCCGAGAACACCGACGACACCGACGATTCCGACGACACCGCACGCCCGTTGTCGTTCGCCTACTAGGAGCGCAGCCATGGCCACCCCCGAGTTCTGGTTCGTCCTCGTCACCGTCCTGTTCGTCGGCTACTTCGTGCTGGAGGGCTTCGACTTCGGCGTCGGCATGCTCGTGCCGGTCCTGGGCCGCGGTGCGGCCCCGGTCTCAGGACGCGGCGCGTCGTCGGAGATCACCGAGAAGCGACGACGCGTGGTGCTCAACACGATCGGCCCCGTCTGGGACGGCAACGAGGTCTGGCTCATCACCGCGGGCGGCGTCCTGTTCGCCGCCTTCCCCGAGTGGTACGCCACGCTCTTCTCCGGGTTCTACCTGCCGCTGCTGCTGATCCTGGTCGCGCTGATCCTGCGCATCTGCGCCATCGAGTACCGCGGCAAGATCGACGATCCGGTCTGGCGGCGCCGCTGCGATCTGGGCATCGGCATCGGATCCTGGGTGCCGGCGGTGCTGTGGGGTGTCGCGTTCGCGAACATCGTGCGCGGCGTCGCCGTCGACGAGAACAAGAAGATCGTCTCCGGCCTGCTCGATCTGCTGAATCCCTACGCCCTGCTCGGCGGGGCGACGACGGCACTGCTGTTCCTCTTCCACGGCGCGGTGTTCGTGGCGCTCAAGACGTCCGGCGACGTGCACCGCGACGCCGACGCGCTCGCCCGGCGACTCGCCCTGCCGGCGACGGCCGCGACGGGCACGTTCGCGCTCTGGACGCAGCTGGCCCACGGCAAGACCTGGACCTGGTGGCTGGTCGGCGGCGCGGTGGCCGTTCTGCTCGCCGCCGTCGTCGCCGCGCACGCCGGCCGGGAGGGGTGGGCGTTCCTCGGCACCACGGTCACCATCGCCGGCGCCGTCGTCCTGCTCTTCGCCTCGCTGTTCCCCGCGGTGCTGCCCTCGACCCTCGATCCGGCGTGGACGCTGACCGTCGAGAACGCGTCGTCGTCGGAGTACACACTGCGGGTGATGGGGTGGGCGACCGTGATCGTCGCCCCGGTGGTCCTGGGGTACCAGGCGTGGACGTACTGGGTCTTCCGGCGTCGGCTGTCCGTCGCCGACATCCCCGACTCGATCGGTCTGGCCCGATGACGCGGCGACGGCGCGGACCGGTCGACCCGCGCCTGTGGACCAGGTCCGCCGCGGGCCGCCGCTACCTGCTCGCGTCGACGGCACTGTCGCTGGTCACGACCGTCTGCGTCGTCGTGATCGCCATCGTCGTGGGCACGATTCTCGCCGGCGTGGTCACCGATCCGCTCCGCCGGACGCCGGGGGAGTGGGCCGTCGAACTCACGATTCTGGGTCTCGCGGTGGTCGGCCGCGTCGCCGCGACGCTGCTGCGGGCGCGCACCGCGCACCGGTCGGCGACGCGGGTGGTGCAGGACCTCACGGCCGAGGCGCTCGACGCCGCGGCGCGCCTGCCCGAGCGACGCCTCGCCGACCGACGCGCCGAGTGGACCACCGTGCTCACGCGCGGTCTCGACGGCCTGCGCC
The DNA here is from genome assembly GCF_019834675.1 of Rhodococcoides corynebacterioides. Taxonomy (GTDB): domain Bacteria; phylum Actinomycetota; class Actinomycetes; order Mycobacteriales; family Mycobacteriaceae; genus Rhodococcoides; species Rhodococcoides corynebacterioides_A. The sequence continues at coordinate 219,824 of NZ_JABUBU010000001.1, forward strand.
CCTACCTGACCGACTACGTCCCGTCGCTGCTCCTCGCCGCCACGGTGACCCCCGCGGCGCTGGTGGTGGTGGCGTGGTTCGACCCGCTCTCCGCCGTCGTCGTCGCGGTGACGCTGCCGACGATCCCGGTGTTCATGATTCTCATCGGCCGGCTGACCGAGGGACGCTCGCGCCGCACGCTCGACGCCTCCGCCGCCCTGGCCGGACGGCAGCTCGACCTGCTGGCGGGCGTCCCGACGCTGCGGGCACTCGGACGGGAGCGCGGCCCCGAGACGCGCGTCGCCGAGCTCGGCGATCGCCACCGCCGCACCACGATGCGCGCGCTGCGCACCGCGTTCCTGTCCTCGATGGTCCTGGAACTGCTCGCGTCCCTGGGCGTCGCCCTGGTGGCCGTCACCATCGGTCTCCGCCTGGTCCGCGGCGAGATGGAGCTCGCGCCCGGCATCGTCGCGTTGATCCTCGCGCCGGAGATCTACTACCCGCTGCGCGCGGTGGGCGCGGCCTTCCACGCGTCCGAGGACGGCGCGGAGGCCGCCGACCGCGTGTTCGCGCTCCTCGACGAGGACGCGGAGAGACCGCGCACGGGAACCGTCGATCCGCTTGTGGCGCACCCGCTTCGGTGGCACGACGTGACCGTCGACGGGCGGGACGGACCCGCGCCCGACGGGCTGTCCGCCGAGTGCCGGCCCGGCGAGGTCACCGTGCTGACCGGACCCAACGGGTCCGGCAAGTCGACCGCGCTGGCCGTTGCCCTCGGCCTCACCGATCCCGACCGCGGGCACGTCACGGTCGGCGACGTGAACCTCGCGGACCTCGACCTCGAGCGGTGGTGGGCGTCCGTGGCCTGGCTGCCCCAACGTCCCGCGATCACGGCCGGAACCATCCGCGACAACGTGTGGTGCGACGACGACGAGCTCGTCGCCTCGGCCGCGTCGACGACGGGTCTCGACGCCGTCGTGGCGTCGGCACCGAACGGGTGGGGGACCCGACTGGGCGACGGCGGCGACGGCCTGTCGCTGGGGGAGAGGCAGCGTCTCGCCCTGACGCGGACCCTGGCGTCGTCGGCGCCGGTCCTGCTGCTCGACGAGCCCACCGCACATCTCGACTCCGACAGCGCCGCCGCCGTTCTCGCCGCGCTGGTGCGGCTCGCGGACGAGGGACGCGCCGTGGTGATCGTGGGTCACACCCCCGACGTGCTGGCCGCCGCGGATCGGATCGTGACCGTGTCGGCTCCCGCCGCACGTGCGGCGAGTTCGCGATGACCGACCTGCGCCGGGTGCTCGGCCTGGCCGCCCTGGACCGTCGCCGCATCGCGTGGGCCGTGCTGGCCGGCGTCGCGACGCTCGGCAGCGCACTCGCCCTCTCGGCGCTGTCCGCGTGGCTGATCCTGCGGGCGTGGCAGATGCCGCCCGTCCTGCACCTGACCGTCGCCGTCGTGGCGGTTCGCGCACTCGGCATCAGCCGGGGCATCTTCCGCTACCTCGAACGTCTGGCGACCCACGACGTCGCACTCCGCGGCACGGTCGCCCTGCGCGCCGCGCTGTATCGCGCTCTCGCACAGGGGGAGTCGACGGCGGCGTGGCGGTTCCGGCGCGGCGACCTCGTCGTCCGGACCGGTGAGGACGTCGACGCGATCGGTGACGTCGTCGTGCGCGCGCTCGTGCCCGCGGCGGTGGCCGCGGTCCTCGCCGTCGCGTCGGTGGGTCTGCTCGCCGCCTTCTCGCCGGCCGCCGCCGCGATCCTCGCCGGGTGTTTCCTGCTCGCGGGTGTCGTGGCGCCGATTCTCACCGCCCGCGCCCAGACCGACGACGACGCCGACCACGCCCGCGCCCGTGCGGAGGCGGCGGCCTCGACGGTGCTGGCGATCGAGTCCGCCGCGGAACTGCGCGTCGCCGGTCGGCTGGCCGGCGTGCGGGGACGGGCCGCGGCCGCGCACCGCGACGTCGCGGCCGCGGAGGACCGCGCCGCCCGGTGGTCCGCCCTCGCCGCCGCGGCGGGACCGCTCGCGACGGGCGTCGCGGTCGTCGGGGCCCTGCTGGTCGGGACGGTCGCGTACGGATCCGGCACGGCCTTCGCCGGAGGTACGTCACCGACGTCGCTCGCGATCGTCGTCCTCGTGCCCCTGGCCGCCTTCGAGGCCACGTCCGTCCTCCCCGCCGCGGCGGTGGCGGTGGTACGCGGGCGTCTCGCGGCACGGCGCATCGCACGGCTGCTCCCCTCGCCCGACGGGGCGGCGCGCGTCCCCGCGTCGGCGACCGACCGGCCCGGTCTCCACCTCGACGGCCTCGTCGCCGGCTACGACTCCGCCCGCACGACGGCGCCGATCACCACGACGATCGCCCCCGGTGACCGCGTCGCCCTGGTGGGTCGCAGCGGCGTCGGCAAGACGGCGCTGGCGCTGACGATCGCCGGGCTGCTGCCCCCGATCGCGGGCACCGTGCGGCGGGGGTTCGGCGGCGACGACCCCCGTGCCGGGGTGACCTTCTTCGCCGAGGACGCCCGGGTGTTCGAGACGACGGTGTTCGAGAACCTGCGGGTGGTGCGGGGTGACCTCACCGAGGCCGAGGCTCTCGCCGCCCTCGACGCGACGGGACTCGGTGGCTGGGTGCGCGCCCTGCCCGACGGTGTCCACACGATGCTGACGGGCGGCGACCGGTCGGTCTCCGGCGGGCAACGGCGTCGCCTGCTGCTGGCCCGGGTCGTGGTCTCGCAGGCGCCCGTCGTCGTGGTGGACGAGCCGACCGAACACCTCGACGACGCGAGTTCGGCGCGCCTGCTCACCGCCCTCCTGGACGCCGACTCCGGACTGCTCGACCCCGCGACCACCGTGCTGGTCATCACCCACCGCCCGGTTCCGGACGGGGTCCGCACGGTCACGATCGGCGGTGCCGACGGCGGTTCCGCCGGCGTTGTGGCGGGCCGTGTTCACCTCGAGAAAAAGTCGTTGCCGACCCCGCTCGGTCGGGCGTAGCGTCGTCGGTACACGAGAGAGGAGGTGGTTCGAAGTTGTATGACTTGTGGACACGTGAGGTGGCTGCCCGCTAGCCGCACCCGCTGACGGTATTCACCGGAATCTCCGCGCGAGCGGCGGGCGAATACCAGGTAGTCACCCGGCCCCCGAGCCCTCGGTCAGTCCAGACCGAGACCCGGTGCGGCTCTCCTCCCGAGAGCCCACCCGGTACGGCTCGGGGGCCGCTTCCGTTGTGGTGGGGCGTCTTTCGCGGAGATGGACGGCACGAGGCGAGTCTGTGCCGGATCACCGCAGACGGCGCAAACGCCCACCGACGGTGCGCCGGTGTGCCACGCTCGTGTCATGAGCGGACGCGAGCAGGATCAGGGCAGCGACGGCACCGAGAACGGCACCGACGACGGGAGCAACGGCAGCGCCGAGGAGACGGTGGGTCCCGAACTGACGCAGGAGGATCTGGACCGGGCCGGCGAGAAGATGGACGGTCTGAACGAACGCTACGAGACCGGCGCTCGCGAGACGGTCACGCTCCCGGGGACCAACGGCACCGTCTCGGGGACGGCGTTCGCGGACATGGTCGACGGCGAGTCCGCTCGTGACGAGTCCGCCGAGGGTGGGGACACCTCACAGGAGGAGGCGGCCGCCGACGAGGAGGGTCAGCCCGCGTAGCGCTCCAGGCGCGCGGACAGTCGGGGAGCGAGGTCGCCGTCGGGGCCGACCCGCTCCTCGACGTAGGCGAGGTCACCGCCCTCGACGATGCCGTAGAGCCGCTTGGCCCCGCCCACCAGCGCGGCGGACGTGCTGCGAATCACGACGTCCGTGGCCAGTTCCCACGACGACTGGTTGCGGGCGTGCCCGTAGTACAGCTCGACGACGCCGGAGGAATGCGTCAGCAGCAGTTCGAGGGTCTCGGGGTTCTCGGCGCCCGCGGCGTCGCTGCCGCTGATGCGCCAGAAGCCGGACTCGCGCAGATCCGCCGAGGCATAGGCACCGTCGTCACCCAGGCGCCAGCTGCGGGACTCCCAGATCAGGTACGGACCGCCGTCGTGGCTCACGACGATCTGCTGACCGAACCGGTAGTCGCCCTGCTCGTCGTGGCCCTCGCCCTCGCCGCGCCACACCCCGACCAGCGGAAGCAGCGCGAGCATCGCCGGCGAGATGTCCTCGCCCAGGCGGAGATTCGCGGTGTCGTCGGGCGCGGGCAGATCCGGCAGCGACGGGATGTTGCGCGTCGCGGTCTGCTTGGCGCGCTCCTCGGCGCGAGCGACCGCCTCGTCGCCGCTCAGCCGATCACTCACGACTCGTCGGTGACCAAGCGGTAGACGACGTAGAGCGAGAACCAGGCGATGAGGATCGACGCCAGTACCAGGAGTACCTCGAAGAAGATGACCACGTCACCAGTGTAGACGCCGCCGAACCGGGGTCGAGCACAGGTCGGGCGTGCGGCAGGACCGGGGCGCGGAGTCGACGCCGCGCCGAGTCAATACTGCGCGGGGCAACACTGTGTGATCTGACAAATCGGCTCGGGTCCGTCGTCCGGACAACTCTCATAGGGTTTTCACCGCTCGGGCAGCACGCCCGCGGCGAGGCCCCGGAAGGACGATCGGATCGATGCGCGTGACGAGGACGCAGTGGACGGCGCGAGTACGACGAACGGTGGTCGTCGCCTCGACACTGCTCCTGACGGTGGGCGGCCCGACGGCGCTCGCGGCTCCCGTGACCCCGTCCGATCCGCTGGGCCTCGGGGACGATCCGGTGGAGTCGGTCCTCGACGTCTTCGGGGCGGGGACCGAGGTCGACGTCGATCCGAACAATTACGCCCTCGACTGCCCCGACGTGCTCATCGTCGCCGTCACGGGGGCCACCGACTCCGAGACCACCCGCAACCCGCTGGACGAGGTGGACCGCCTGCCGTGGTCGAACTGGACCGGCAACGTGACGGTGCCCGTGGGCGAGGCCGAAGCCGATCACCCGGGCCGCGTGGGCTGGGTCTACGTCCCGTACGCCTCGACGTACGGCGTCGACGCCACCGCGATCGTGCCCACCTACCAGGAGTCGGTGCGGGAGGCCCTGGCCGGAACCAACCGCTTCCTGGAGGAGAACAAGGCGAAGTGCGGGTCCGGCACCAAGTTCGTCCTGCTGGGCTACAGCGTGGGCGCGGAGGTGATGGAGCGGCTCGCCGTCGACATCGGCTCCCGCCCGTCGACCGCCACCGTGACCAGCGACGACATCGCCGGAGTGGCCCTGGTCGGGGACCCGTACCGCCCGGCCGGAACGCCCTCCCTGGGCCGGCCGGGCCCGTCGGGCGGCGGGTTCATGTCCTCCGAGCCCAAGGACTACGGCACGCTCACGCCCAAGATGCAGTGGTTCTGTCGACCGGGCGACATCGCGTGCGACGCGCCGCTGCGGCTCGGCATCCTGCCCCTGGCGATGAACGTCTTCGGGCAGATGCACTTCACCTTCGCGGCGCCCGGTCTGCTGGTGACCGACTTCGCGGCCGCGGCGGCCGACCTCGCCGCCCGCACCATCGCCCACGTCTTCACCGACCCGGACTTCGCGACGTCGGACGAGTCGGTCCTCGACGTCATGCTCCGGGTGTCGGACCGGACCGAGGACACCAGCCCGACGCCGCCGCTGCCGTCGCCGCAGGAGGTGTCCGACGCCGTGCAGTGGGCGCTGGGGCCGGGCCGCCCGGTGGTGGAGGCAAAGCTGGCGGCCGAGGCCGAGGGATTCGCCGAGGACAACGCGGACATCTCGCAGCTGTGGGAGAAGCCGTACCTCGAACTCGGCTTCCTCCAGCACCTCTACTACTGGGACAATTTTCCCGACAACGGCCGCGACTGGGAGAGCGAGCGCATCGTCGGGTGGATCTCGGACCTCGCCCGCGAGCAGAGCGAGGCTCCGCCCGCACCGGCCCCGGCGGAGCCGACCCCGCCGACGGCGCCCGAGCCCCCGGCCGCGCCGCGGGTGATTCCGCCCGTCAACCCGGGCTACCTCGCGCCGCCGTCGCCGGAGCAGGAGTCGATCCCGACGACGTTCGACGAGATCCTGAAATCGCTCGGCATCCCGGCGGAGCCGGGTAAATAGACGCGAGCCCGGCGGAGCCGGGTAAATAGCCAACAGCCCCGCCCCGATCGTCGGGGCGGGGCTGCTGTGTGGTGCGGCTACTTCTCGACGAGCACGTCGGCGCTGTGCACGCCGGCCGACTCGGGGGCGACGGTGGCGGTGCCGTTGCCGGTCGAGGACAGGGCGCGCAGGGTCCACGTGCCGGGGGCGGCGAAGAAGCGGAAGTCGCCGGTTCCGGACGCCACGACCTCGGCGGTGAACTCACCGGTGGAGTCGAGCAGGCGGACGTAGGCGCCGCCGACGGGTTGCTGGTCGGTGGCCGAGAGGACGCGACCGACGATCACGGTCTCCTTCTCGACGTCGACGCCGGCGGGCAGGGTCTGTCCCTGGACGGGTGCTCCGCACATGATCAGCGAACCTCCAGCTCGATGGGTGCTCCGACGAGGGAGCCGTACTCGACCCAGCTGCCGTCGTAGTTCTTCACGTCCGACTTGCCGAGCAGTTCCTTCAGCACGAACCAGGTGTGGCTGGACCGCTCGCCGATGCGGCAGTAGGCGATCGTCGCCTTCTCGTCGTCGTAGCCCTTCTCCTTGTACAGGGCCTCGAGGGCGTCGTCGTCCTTGAAGGTGCCGTCCTCGTTGGCGGTGGTGCTCCACGGGATGTTGATGGCCGTGGGGACGTGGCCGCGCTGCTGCGCCTGCTCCTGCGGGAGGTGGGCGGGCGCGAGGATCTTGCCGGAGAACTCGTCGGGCGAGCGCACGTCGACGAGGTTCTTGGTGCCGATGGCGTCGATGACCTCGTCGCGGAACGCGCGGATCGACAGGTCCGGGGTCTGCGCCTGGTAGTGGGTGCGCTCGCGCTCCACGGTGTCCTTGGACAGCGGGCGTCCGTCGAGCTCCCACTTCTTGCGTCCACCGTCGATGAGCTTGACGTCCTGGTGGCCGTAGAGCTTGAAGTACCAGTACGCGTAGGCGGCGAACCAGTTGTTGTTGCCGCCGTAGAGGATCACGGTGTCGTCGTTCGCGATGCCGCGCGCGGACAGCAGGTCCGAGAACTGCTCCTGGTTCAGGAAGTCGCGGCGGACGGGGTCCTGCAGGTCCTTCTTCCAGTCGAGGCGGACGGCACCCTCGAGGTGGCCGCCGTCGTAGGCGGTGGTGTCCTCGTCGACCTCGACGAACACGGTCTTCGGAGCGTTCAGGTTCTGCTCGGCCCAATCGGCAGAGACCAGGACGTCGGAGCGGGCCATGGGTTTCCTTTCGGTGGTGCTGTCGGTGCTCGGTAGGTGGAGCGGGGTCGGATCAGGACGGGACGGCGGTGGTGCGGGCCGGCAGCAGCCGGCTCGCGAGCGGGTAGAGCCGGCACCCCAGGCAGAGGCCGAAGGCGGCGTTGAGGATGGCCGCGATCAGCGCGAACGCGGTGGCGACGTACCCGAGGGCCGGGAGCGCGGCGGCGAACCCGACGGTCCCGACGACGGCGAAGACGAACCCCACCGCCTGCGCGAACCGCAGCGGCGGAACGGGCTCGGTCTCGGTCACCGGGCCGAGGCGCGGGGCGACCAGCGACCGATGCACGACGCGGTACGGATGGCCGGCGGGGCCGCGCACGGCGCCGATCGCGAAGACGACGGTCTGGACACCGAGGACGACGGCCGCGGCGGCGACGCTCACTCCGGCCAGGAGGAGGACGACGGCCAGGACGACGGTGGTGACCCAGGCGACGGTGCGGGGACCGCGCACGTCGACCCGGGGGACGGTGCGGGGGGACGAATCGGTGTGGACACGGGACACGGATGCTCCTGCGGGGTGGGCTGCGAACCGGGGAGGGACACGGCCGGACGCGGCGGTGTCGGGAGGTGGCTCGTCCTCGGGGCACCGACGCGGTCGCGGGAGGGGCCCGATCGGGGCGCGTCGCACGCGAGTGCGGTCGGCGGGGAGAGCCGGTGATTCAGCGGCAGCGGCAGCAACAGCCGCCGAGGCGGCACAGATCCACTGTGCGGCGTCGGGTGAGCAGAAGCTCGCGGCTGGCGATCACGGCGCCCATCGTACCCGGGTCCCCGCACTTCCGGCAGGCGGGTGGTTCCCGACGGTCGTCAGCCGGCGTCGGGCCTCGACGCGGCCGTGACCGCGGCGCGTAGGTCCGCCGACGACGGCACGCCCGACGCACGGAAGCGCTCACGCAGGTCGCCGTCGAGCACGACGGTGGTGGGGAGGGACATGACGCGGAAGTCGCGGGCCAGTGCGGGGTCGGCCTCCATGTCGACCTCGACGTCGAGCACACGGTGCCCCTCGCCCGTCAGGATGTCGACGGCGGCGGCGACCACGCGTCGGACCGCACTGCAGGGCCCGCACCACTCGGCGGAGAAATGCAGCACCGTCACCGACCCCTCGGCGGCGCCGGCCGCGATCAGGGCCCGTCGACGTCCGGCGTCGGGTCCGGTACCGCCGGCCGCGCGGACCGCCCCGTCGCGGCGTCGGACCACGACGCCGATCAGCACCGCGACCACGACGACGGCGAGGAGAATTGCGATGCCGATCACGAGGTCCGGATCTCGCTGAGATCGATCGTGACGTTCTCGGCCTCGCCCTCGATGACGATCTGCCCGCCCTCGGCGGTCACCTCGGTGGGACGCAGGCCGAACGGCAGCTGCTGCTCGTCGATGGTGCGGGTGAACAGGCCGAGCACCGCCGGCTTCAGGAAGTCGGGGATGGTGTAGTCCGCCTCACCTTCGGGCCCGAAGTAGAGGTCCGTCGCGACGATCGACACCCCGCCGCCGTCGAGACGCAGTTCGGCGGTCACGCTCACCGCGGTGTCGATCGGCCCGACCGGCACGGTGCCGGACAGCACCACCGCACCCGCCGTGGTCTCGCCGGACCCGCCGGAACCACCGGTGCCGTCGGATCGGTCCGCCGGCGGTGCGGACACCTGCAGGTCGGGAATGTTCAGGAACCGGCCGAGGTCGGTGGCCTCGATGCGCACGCGGGCGTCGAGGTCCCCCACGGGGACGGTGCGGACGCCGCCGTCGACCAGGTCGGACGGGGGAATGCGCACGTCACGCAGGGTGGCCTCGACGGTGGTCTTCTCGACGTAGGGCGTCGGCACCTCGCGGGCACGGATTTCCACGCGGGAGTACCGGCCGTCGGCGAACTGCGTCAGGAACGGGAACCCGTGGACGGTCACGTCGGGGTCCGACACCAGGTCGCCGCCGTCGCGCAGAGCGCGGGAGACGCGGTACTCGGCGTACGCCGCTGCCCCGAAGTCGACGGCCAGCAGGACGGCCACCAGGGCGACCAGCCCGACGATCAGTTTGCGCACCGCGGTTCCACCTCCCTGGAGTGCACCCGTCGTGCGTCCGCCGGGCGGGGCCGCCGTGACCCGGCATCGCCCGTGCCACAGGCTAGTCTGTCCTTCGGCGCACACCCGAGACGAGGAGGGCCGCATGGAGCTGCTGCTGCTGACCTCCGACGCGAACCCGGATTCGGTGCTGCCGTCCCTGACGCTGCTCGCGCACCACGTGCGCCCCGTTCCGGCCGACGTGTCGTCCCTGCTCGAGGCGGGCAACGCCGACGTCGCGGTGGTCGACGCCCGCACCGATCTGGCCGCGGCGCGTGGTCTGTGCCGGCTGCTCGGCGCGGCCGGATCCTCCGTTCCCGTGGTGGCGGTGCTCACCGAGGGCGGTCTGGTGGCCGTCAACGCCGAGTGGGGTGTGGACGACATCCTCCTGCCCACCACCGGACCCGCGGAGCTCGACGCGCGGTTGCGTCTGTGCGCGGGTCGGCACGGCGGTGTCGCGGACACCGAGGCCACCGGCAAGATCACGCTCGGCGAGCTGGTCATCGACGAGGGCACCTACACCGCGCGGCTGCGCGGTCGCCCGCTGGACCTGACCTACAAGGAGTTCGAGCTCCTCAAGTACCTCGCGCAGCACGCGGGGCGCGTCTTCACCCGCGCGCAGCTGCTGCAGGAGGTGTGGGGTTACGACTTCTTCGGCGGCACCCGCACCGTCGACGTGCACGTCCGACGCCTGCGCGCGAAGTTGGGTACCGAGTACGAGTCCCTCATCGGCACCGTCCGCAACGTCGGCTACAAGGCCGTTCGTCCGTCGTCGCGCAAGGGCGGTACCGCCGAGAACGGCGCTACCGAAACCGATCCGGACTCCGGCGCTGCCGAGACCGACGCGACCGACGACGACTTCGCCGGGCCGGACGAGTCCCGCACCGACCCGAGAAACGAGCTGCTCACGTGACCGTGCACCTGGCCGACCGGCGCCCCACCGACAGCGAGCGGGAGGCCGTCGAGCAGGCGCTCGACCGGGCCACCACCGTCGACGGCGCCGCCCCGCTCTCGGAGCAGGCGGTCCGCGCGCTGCGCGGGCACGGGGACGGTCGTCACGTCCTCGCCCTCGACGGCGAGACCGTCGTCGGCTACGCGGTGGTCGAGGCGGCGACGGACTCGGCGCCGCAGATCGCCGAGGTGGTGGTCCATCCCGATCACCGTGGTCGCGGCGTCGGGACCCGGCTGGTCGACCACGTGCTCGACGTGCCCGCGGCGCGCGTGTGGGCGCACGGTCTGCTGCCCGCCGCGCAGCGGGTCGCCGAGCGCCTCGACCTGACCGTCGCGCGCGAGCTGCTGCAGATGCGTCGGCCGTCCACCGAGCCGCTGCCCGATCTCACGGTGCCCGCGGGTGTGTCGGTGCGGACGTACCGTCCCGGCGACGACGCCGAGATCCTGCGCGTCAACAACGCCGCGTTCTCCTGGCATCCGGAGCAGGGCGGATGGACGCAGGCGGACATCGACGAGCGCACGGCCGAGTCGTGGTTCGACCCCGCCGGACTCTTCGTCGCCACGCCCGCCGACGACGACACCCGGCTGCTCGGGTTCCACTGGACCAAGGTGCATCCGCCGGCCGGGTCCGACCCGGCGCTCGGCGAGGTCTACGTCGTCGGGATCGATCCGGCCGAGCAGGGTCGCGGATTGGGACGGGTGCTCACCCTCGCCGGTGTCCGGCACCTCGTCGACGCCGGGTTGCCGGCGGTGCTCCTCTACGTCGAGGCCGACAACGCCGCCGCCGTGCACACCTACGATCGGCTCGGCTTCACGCGGTTCCACACCGACACCGCCTTCGCGCGCCGCTGACGGACGGGCGCCGTCGGCCGTCGGTGAGACGAAGATCGCACCCGAGCCCCGGGGGTCCGGGCGTGCTGTTCACCTCCCGTTCACATACTCGGGGGGATCCGTCCACGCAGGGCGCTTACCTTTCGCTGCGGGCAACGCGTGTTGCCCGTTGCGGTCATGTCACCGCATCTCTCGTGCCCGCCGGTCCCTCTCGACCGGTCGAGGCTGGTCTTGGAGGAGACAGGTGAAGCTCGAGCGCAGCATTGCCCTTCTGGGTGTCCTGGCCGCCGGCGGAATGACGCTGGCCGCATGTGGCAGCGACGCGAACGTCGAGGCCGCCGGCGGCAGCGAGTCCGCGGCGACCTGTGAGGGCAAGAGCCCGATCACCGGTGAGGGCTCGTCGGCCCAGCAGAACGCCATGTCCAACTTCACCTCGGTGTACTCCGGCGTGTGCGCCGGTCAGGCCGTCGAGTACACGGTCAGCGGGTCCGGCAACGGCCGCACGCAGTTCGTCGCCGGCCTGGTCGACTTCGCCGGGTCGGACTCCGCCATCAAGGAGCAGCAGGCCGCGGACGCCGCGACGCGCTGCGCCGGCAACCCCGCGTGGAACCTGCCGCTGGTCTTCGGCCCGGTCGCCGTGGCCTATACCCTCGACGGTGTCGACGACCTGGTGCTGACGCCCGATCTGGTCGCCCAGATCTTCACCGGCCGCATCACCACCTGGAACGATCCGGCCATCGCCGCGATCAACGAGGGCAAGTCCCTGCCGTCGACGGCCATCACGCCGATCTACCGCTCCGACTCCTCGGGCACCAGCGACAACTTCCAGCGCTTCCTCTCCGACGCCGCGCCGGAGTCCTGGACCCTCGACCACAGCTCGGACTGGGCCGGTGGAGTCGGCGAGGGCGCCAACGGCTCGTCCGGTGTCGCGCAGGCCGCCGCCGCGACCCCCGGCTCGATCACCTACGTCGAGAAGGGCTTCGCCGATCAGGAGAACCTCACCACCGCGCGCCTCGACTTCGGTGCCGGCCCGGTCGAGCTGACCAGCGAGACCGCCGCCCGCGCCATCGACGCGGTGACCTTCTCGGGCGAGGGCAACGACCTCGTGCTCGACACCGACGCGCTCTTCTCGTCGAGCGAGCCGGATTCCTACCCGCTGGTGCTCGCTACCTACGAGATCGTCTGCTCGGCCGGCTACGACGCCGACACCTCGGCCGCGGTCAAGTCGTTCCTGCTCAGCGCGGCCAACGAGGGCCAGGAGGGCCTCGAGGAGGCCGGGTACGTGCCGCTGCCGGACAGCTTCAAGGAGCGTCTGGTGACCGCGATCAACGCCATTTCCTGACACACTGGTCGTCGCCTGCACCATGCCCGACACCACGGATCACGGTGCAGGCGACGCCGTACCCCCACGACACGAGACTGTGAGCGGTATGAGCGACACTCATTCGATCAGCGGCATCACCCCGGCCTCGACCACCGCGGCCGGTGTCGCTCGGAGGACGGAAGCGCCGACGCCTGTGCCCGACACCAAGAGCAAGAACACGGTCGCCCGGCCGGGTGACCGGATCTTCTCCACCCTGGCCACCGGCTCGGGTGTGTTCGTCATCGTCCTCATCGCGGCCATCGGGGCGTTCCTGTTGTGGCGGGCGATTCCCGCGCTGCAGAACAACACGGTCAACTTCTTCACCTACAACGGTCAGTGGTCGACGTCCGACACCTCGGCGATGCTGTTCGGTGTCCGTGACCTCTTCCTGGTCACCGCGACCGTGTCGATCGTCGCGCTCGTGTTGGCGATGCCCGTCGCTCTCGGCATCGCGATCTACCTCACCAACTACGCGCCGAAGCGTCTGGCCGGCCCGCTCGGGTACGTCATCGACCTGCTCGCCGCGGTGCCGTCCATCGTGTTCGGTCTCTGGGGCCTCTACGTGCTGGCCCCGGCCATCTCGCCGGTCGCGGAGTGGCTGAACACGAACCTGTCGTGGATCCCGCTGTTCGCCACCGGATCGGTGTCCATCGCCGGCGGCGGCACCATCTTCACCGGCGCGATCGTCCTCGCCGTCATGATCCTGCCGATCATCGCCGCGGTGACCCGCGAGGTGTTCGTCCAGACCCCGAAGGGCCAGATCGAGGCCGCCCTCGCCCTCGGCGCCACCCGCTGGGAGGTCGTGCGCACCACGGTCATCCCGTTCGGCAAGTCCGGGTTCGTCAGCGGCTCGATGCTCGGCCTCGGTCGCGCGCTGGGCGAGACCATCGCGCTGTACATCATCATCCGCAGCACCCAGCAGACGTTCGGGTGGACGCTCTTCGACGGCGGCAACACCTTCGCCACCAAGATCGCCCTCGCCGCTGCCGAGTTCAACAACGAGCTGCAGGCCGGTGCGTACATCGCCGCCGGACTCGTGCTGTTCGTGCTGACCTTCCTCGTCAACGCCGGCGCCCGCGCCGCCATCGCCGGAAAGAAGGACTGACCGTGGCCGACACCGCCGCGAGCACGGCCGGTGGCACCGCCACCATGGACCGACCCGTCAAGCAGCCGACGTTCCAGGGCGTCTCCGCGCGCCGCAAGGCGTCCGACGGCATCGCCACCGTCCTGGTCTCGCTGTCCGTCCTGATCGCGCTCGTGCCGCTGGTGTGGGTGCTCTACACCGTCGTCTCGCGCGGGATCAGCGCCGTCGCCACGTCGGACTGGTGGATGTTCTCGCAGGCGGGTGTCACCCCGTTCCGTGAGGGCGGCGGCGCGTATCACGCCATCGTCGGCACCCTGCTGCAAGGCCTGTTCTGCGCGGCGATCTCCATCCCGATCGGCATCTTCGTCGCCATCTACCTGGTGGAGTACGGGCAGGGCAGGCGGCTGGCCCGAGCGACGACGTTCATGGTCGACATCCTCACCGGCGTGCCGTCCATCGTGGCCGCGTTGTTCGTCTACGCCCTGTGGATCGCGACGTTCGGTTTCGATCGCTCCGGTCTGGCCGTGTCGCTCGCGCTGGTGCTGCTGATGATTCCGGTCATCGTCCGGTCCGCGGAGGAGATGCTGCGCATCGTGCCGCAGGATCTGCGCGAGGCGTCGTACGCGCTGGGGGTGCCCAAGTGGAAGACGATCGCCAAGATCGTCCTGCCGACGGCGCTGTCCGGCATCGTCACCGGCATCATGCTCGCGCTCGCTCGCGTCATGGGCGAGACGGCGCCGGTGCTGATCCTGGTGGGATCCGCCACCGCGATCAACTTCAACCTGTTCGCCGGGCCGCAGACCTCGCTGCCGCTCATGATGGTCGACCTGCAGAAAGCCGGTACGGCCGCGCTCACCAGCGAGCGGATGTGGGGCGCAGCGCTCACCCTCATCCTCATCGTCGCGGTGCTCAACATCGGCGCGAAGCTGGTCTCCCGCTTCTTCGCCCCCAAGAGTTTCTGACCGAAGGGCTTTCGTCATGGCAAAACGACTCGATCTCGAGGACGTCAACATCTACTACGGCAAGTTCCACGCCGTGTCGAACGTGACGTTGTCCGTTCCGCCGCGCAGCGTGACGGCCTTCATCGGCCCGTCCGGATGCGGCAAGTCCACCGTGCTCCGCTCGCTGAACCGCATGCACGAGGTGACGCCGGGTGCCCGCGTGGAGGGCTCCGTCAAGCTCGACGGCGAGGACATCTACGGCGCCGGCGTCGACCCGGTGGGCGTGCGTCGCACCATCGGCATGGTCTTCCAGCGCCCGAACCCGTTCCCCACCATGTCCATTCGCGACAACGTGGTGGCCGGACTCAAGCTGCAGGGCGGCCGCAGCAAGAAGGAGCTCGACGAGGTCGCCGAGGCCTCGCTGAAGGGCGCCAATCTCTGGAACGAGGTCAAGGACCGCCTGGACAAGCCGGGCGGCGGCCTCTCCGGCGGTCAGCAGCAGCGTCTGTGCATCGCCCGCGCCATCGCGGTGCAGCCCGACGTGCTGCTCATGGACGAGCCCTGCTCCGCGCTCGACCCCATCTCGACCCTCGCGATCGAGGATCTGATCGGTGAACTCAAGAAGGACTTCACCATCGTGATCGTCACGCACAACATGCAGCAGGCCGCCCGCGTCAGCGACCAGACCGGGTTCTTCAACCTCGAGGCGACCGGCAAGCCCGGCAACCTCATCGAGATCGACGACACCGAGAAGATCTTCTCCAACCCGTCGCAGAAGGCCACCGAGGACTACATCTCCGGCCGCTTCGGCTAGAGAGTCCACCCCGAACACCGAAAAGGGCGCCCCTCCCGCAGGAGGGGCGCCCTTCTCGGTTCGCTCGTGGCGACCGCGACCGAACGCGGAGGGATCAGTTGACGTGCTGCGCGGGCGGGGTCGGCATGTCCGTGGGCAGCTCGCCGGTGACGAGGAAGACCACGCGGCGACCGACCTCGACGGCGTGGTCGGCGAAGCGCTCGTAGAACCGGCCCAGCAGCGTCACGTCGACGGCCGCGGCGACGCCGTGCTTCCACTCGCGGTCCATGAGCACGCTGAACAGGTGCCGGTGCAGATCGTCCATCGCCTCGTCCTCCTCGCGGAGCTTGGCGGCCCGCTCGGGATCGCGGGTCTCGAGGACCTCGCGGGCGGAGGCGCCGAGGGCGACGGCGATGCGTCCCATCTCGGCGAAGTAGCCGTTGACCTCCTCGGGCAGGGCGTGGGCGGGGTGCCGGCGCCGGGCGATCTTGGCGACGTGCAGGGCCAGGGCCCCCATCCGCTCGATGTCGGCGACGATCTGGATGCCGGACACCACCGAGCGCAGGTCGCCGGCGACGGGCGCCTGCAGTGCCAGCAGAGCGAACGCGCGCTCCTCGGCCTGGGCGCTGAGATCGGTGATCTTCTCGTGGTCGCCGATCACGTGCTCGGCGATGCGCAGGTCGGCCTGGAGGAGGGACTGCGTGGCCCGCTCCATGGCCTGACCGGCGAGTCCGGCCATCTCACCGAGCGTGTCGGCGAGTTCGGTCATCTGTTCGTTGTAAGCCACGCGCATGGACCGATTCTAGGCCCGGGGCATGGTCGGACCGGGATGCAGGCGGTGAACGGCGGGTGAATGCCGAGCGGCCGACTACATGCAGGTCGCGTCGGCCGCGTTGGTCACCGTGAGGTCGCCCGGCAGGGCGACGTCGGTGGGGGCGCCGCCGACGGCCGTCTCGAACGTCGGCAGCGTCTCGCCGACCGGCGTGGGGGCGACGACGGTGCCCGGGTCGGTGCCGGGGGCGGCGGTTCCGAGCACCACCTCGACGATGCCGCCGAGCGACGTCGTCTCCTCGAGCACGGCGCCGGGCAGAGCGCTGGCGACCGTGGCGGCCTCCGCGATCGACCCCGGTCCGTAGCGGACGACGGTCGGCCCCGTGGTGGTGGCGTCGGCGTTGCCGGTGCCCACGATCGAGAAGCCGTACGCCGCGAGCGACTCGGCCGTCGTCGCGGCGAGCCCGCCCACGTCGGAGCCGTTGGAGACCTGCACGGACACCGCCGAGGGATCGAGCGCGGTCTGCGGCGCGGTCGCGGTCGCGCGCGTGTCCTCCGGGGTGGGGGTGGACTCCGTCGACCGCTGCTCACCCGGCAGGGGCTGGTCGTCGATGACGGCCCGGAAGATGGCCTCGATGTCGTCCGTCCGCGGAATTTCGTTGCCGTAGTACGTGGTTCCGGCCGTCGGGACGGTGAGGAACGTGACGGCACCCGCGTCCACTCCACGCAGCGACTTGCCGAGCGTCAGCAGGTCGGACGTCTTGACGTTCTCCACGAACGTGTCGCGGGTGAACGCGGTGACGAAGCCGTTGAGCTTGCTCGGATCGAACAGCACCCGGTTGCTCAGCACCGACCGCAGCAGCGACGACAGGAAGACCTGCTGACGCTTGATGCGGCCGTAGTCGCCCGTCCCCTCCGCCTCGACCTTGCGGGCGCGGACGTAGTTCAGTGCGGTGCGTCCGTCCACACGCTGCTCGCCGGTCGTGGCGAGGATGGTGCCGAGCTCGTCGTCGATCAGCGGTTGCGTGGTGCAGACGTCCACGCCGCCGACCTCGTCCACCATGGACTCGAAGCCGGCGAAGTCGATGCCGACGAAGTGCCCGATCCGCAGACCGGACATCTTCTGAATGACCTTGACCAGGCACTTCGGCCCGCCGAGCGCGTAGGTGGCGTTGAGCTTGTCGCCGTCCGCGGCCGGGAACACCTCGTCGGTGTAGTCGCCGGTGGCCGAGTCCCAGGCCTGGCACTCCGGCCGGGTGACGTCGAGGTCGCGGGGGAAGGACACCGCGACGACGCGGCTGCGATCGGCCGGGATGTTGATGAGGATCACGGTGTCGGACCGGGCGCCCTCGGCGTCGAGCTCGGTGCCCGCGCCGATCTCACCGCTGGCCCCCGCCCGCGTGTCGGTGCCGACGATCAGATAGGTCTCGTCGCCGTACTGGCCGGGCGCGTCCACCACGTCCGTGGACTCGGTGTCCAGCGCCGACACCTGCGCGAAACCGCGGTCGGTGGCGCGGAGGTAGCCCCACACGATGCCGGTGAGCAGCAGCGCCATCACCGACACCAGAGCCACCGACACCCGTCCGGCCAGGCGCAGGCGGGCGCGCTTGCGGGCCTTGGACAGCGCCAGGCGAGTCAGCGCCGGCGGCGGGGTCGCCCCGACGGCCTCGGGGCCCTTGCGCGGCGCCGCCGCGGGCATCACGACGGTGGGATCGTCCCCGGGGGACTCGGCGGGATCGGCAGCGGATTCGGTGGCCGCCGGCTCGCGGGGGTCGGCCTCCCGAGGCGCCTGCTCGCCGGTGAGCGGCTCGGCGCTCGGGGCCGCAGCCTGGTCGCGGCGACGGGACGTGATGCGCGCGACCTTGTCCACCAGCTCCGCGACCGACAGTCGCGCGTCCTGGTCGTCGAGGTCCGCGGCGCGAGAGTCGTCCGAGGCCGCGGCGCGGGGGGCGTTGGCCGGGGTCGGCTCGTCGGATGCGGGATGGTCACCGGGGGTGGCGTCGGGTCCGGACAGACGGGAGATCGGGCGTTCCCACGGGGCACGTCCGCCGACGCCGGGTGCGCGTGCCTCGTCGTCGTCACCCACGCGTGCGGTCTCCCTCTCGTGCACCGACCGCGGGTCGCGCGATCGACGCGATTCTAACGATCATCCGCCGGAGTGCATCAGGTCGGCGCCCGCGGGGACGGCGCAGTCCTCGGGATCGTCCAGCCAGCCGTCCGGCAACGCGACCGACGACGGCGACCCCTGCCGTCCGCGGGGGCCCTCGGCGTCCGGCGGGAACGGCACGGTGGGATCGAGCTGGTCGAGCAGGCCGTCGAGTTCGACGAGAGTCGACACGGTCGCCATCTTCTGCCGGAGATCGGACCCGGCGGGGAAGCCGCGCATGTACCAGGCGACGTGCTTGCGCATCTCCCGCAACCCGCGGTCCTCGCCGTGGTGGTCGGCGAGCAACGCCGCGTGCCGACGCATGATGTCCGCGACCCGGCCGAGCGTCGGCGGAGTGGGACGCTCGGTGCCCCGGAGGGCCGCCGACAGTTCGGCGAACAGCCAGGGACGCCCGAGGCACCCACGACCGACGACGACGCCGTCGCAACCCGTCTCGGTCATCATCCGCGCGGCGTCGTCCGCGTCGAAGATGTCGCCGTTGCCCAGCACGGGAACGTCGCGGACGTGGTCCTTGAGCCGCGCGATCTCCGACCAGTCGGCGGTGCCCGAGTACCGCTGCGCCGCGGTCCGCGCGTGCAGTGCGACGGCGGCAGCCCCCTCACCGGCGGCGATGCGGCCGGCGTCGAGGTGGGTGTGATGGGCGTCGTCGATACCGATGCGGAACTTCACCGTCACCGGGACGTCGGTGCCCTCGGTGGCGCGCACCGCGGCGGCGACGATGGACCCGAACAGCGACCGCTTGTACGGCAGTGCCGCACCGCCGCCCTTGCGGGTGACCTTGGGGACGGGGCATCCGAAGTTCATGTCGATGTGGTCGGCCATGTCCTCGTCGACGATCATCTTCGCGGCGTCGTACGTGGTCTGCGGGTCCACGGTGTAGAGCTGCAGCGAGCGCGGCGTCTCGGTGGGGCCGAACGTGGTCATGTGCAACGTCGCCGGTTGCCGCTCGACCAGCGCGCGGGCGGTGACCATCTCGCACACGTAGAGGCCCGACGTCGAGCCGGTCAGCTCGTCCTCGAGTTCGCGGCACAACGTGCGGAAGGCGACGTTGGTGACGCCGGCCATGGGGGCGAGAACCACCGGGCTTCGCAGCGTCAACGAGCCGATCTGCAAGGCCATGGGGACATCACGCACCAAACACTCTCGGGGGCCGACGCAGGTGTCGGCCGAGGAACAGGACGATGCCCGGCCGCCGTCGGACGGCGACCGGGCATCGCTCCAGAATACGGGTCACGGGGCGGTCACGGCCAGTTCGACCGGAACGACTCGCCCGGGGCGGTCAGGACGCCTGCGCTGCCTGACGCTTGGCGGCCTCGCGCGAGAGCATGCGGTCGCGCTGCTCCTCGAACTTGAGCACCTGGCCCTCGAGCTTCTCGAGGAACGCGGCGAGGTCCTCCCGCGTCTGCTCGCCCGCGGGGCCGAAATCGGTGCGCTCGAAGATCTTCCACTTGCGCAGGACCGGCATGACGACGTCCTCGAGGTGCTGACGCAGGTCGTAGATGCCGTGCTTGGCCATGAGGACGCCGTTGCGGCGGAAGTTCGGCATACCGGCGCCGGGCATCTGGAAGTTCTGCACGATGTCCGACACGGCCTTCAGTGCCTGGTCCGGAGCCAGCTCGAGAGCGGCACCGCAGAGGTTGCGGTAGAAGATCATGTGCAGGTTCTCGTCGGCCGCGATGCGCTGGAGCATGCGGTCGGCGACGGCGTCGTTGCACACCTTGCCGGTGTTGCGGTGGCTCACGCGGGTGGCGAGCTCCTGGAACGTGACGTACGAGACCGAGTGCAGGAAGCCCATCTGGTCGCCCTGCTCGCCGGCGGGAGAGGCGAAGCCGTTGGTCATGTGCTCGACGCGGGCGTTCTCGAGAGCGACGGGATCGACGCCGCGGGTCACCACGAGGTAGTCGCGCATGACGATGCCGTGGCGGTTCTCCTCGGCCGTCCAGCGGCCGACCCAGGTGCCCCAGGCGCCGTCCTGCGAGAAGTTCTCCGCGATCTCCCGGTGATAGGAGGGCAGGTTGTCCTCGGTCAGGAGGTTCGTGATCATGGCGGCCTTGGCCACCTCGTCGAGCTGGGACTGCTCCGGGGACCAGTCCTCACCTCCGAGAGCGGCGAAGTTCCGGCCCTCGTCCCACGGAACGTAGTCGTGGGGGTGCCACTCCTTGGCCATGGAGAGATGCCTGTTCAAGTTCTCCTCCGCAACCGGCTGCAGCTCGCTGAGCAGCTCGAGTTGGGTCAGATCCCGTGCCATGCCAATCCTCCGTGTCGATGTCGATCCGAGACAGCCTACGGCACCGTAACCGCGACGTGGGGTGTCTCGACGGGTCCCGCCGTACCGCGCCCTCCGCGTCGGCGTTCCTGGCGCGCGCCTCGGTATCGCCGACCGAACGGGGTTCGAGTCCGATAACCGGCACACGTGCCGACCGGTTCGAGTATAGGCCCGCGAACCGGCCTCGACCGGCTGTGACATCTCCGTAAGACCGGCGGGGCGGCCTGTGCCGACCACGGCGGTCCGGTGCGTGTCGCGACGTCCGACGGGGGAGCGTCGGATCCGTCGTCTCGGTGCCCCCACCAGGGCTCGAACCTGGGACCTGCGGATTAAAAGTCCGTAGCTCTACCAACTGAGCTATAGGGGCGGACGAGGCAGAAGTGTACTCACCGTCGTGTCCCCCCAGTGCACTGCCGTATCGACTGCGCTGCCGTATCGACTGCGCTGCCGTATCGACTGCACCGCCGTATCGACCGCCACTGTCGTCCGTGGCCGAATCGGGTGCGGTCCGCCGCACGGGAAATCCGGGGGGCGAGGACACGGCGCGCGTACGATCGGTGACGACGGGTCGATTCATCCGATTCCCCTCCTGGCACCCAGTCGTACCGGACCGGGTTCGCGCACAACGCGTGTCGCCGTGAAAACCGGACGAATCGGCGGGGTCCGCCGAACAATCGGCACTCCCGGGCTGTTTTCGGGCGCGTTCGAGGGTGTTCTCAGGGTTGTCGGTTACGATCGCGTCACTTTCACGGCGCCGCGAGGCGCCCAATTCGGAGGCACACGCGCAATGGCACAGCAAGAACGCGCCCGACGGACCCGTGCGGCAATCGTTGAGGCCGCGGCCCACGAGTTCAGCAAGCGCGGATACACCGCCGCATCGGTGAACACGATTCTGGAAGGGTCGCGTGCCACCAAAGGCGCGATGTACTTCCATTTCAGTTCCAAGGAGGATCTCGCCCGCGCCGTTCTGCAGACGGCCGGCGAGAAGTACCGGGATGTGATGTCGACACCACGTCCGGCGGGCGTCGACGCCCTCGAATGGCTGCACGCCCTCATCGTCGAGCTGGCGCGGTCCTTCGACGAGAGCGTCGTCGTGCGGGCCGAGTTCCGCCTCATCATCGAGCCCGAGTTCTACGCCACCATTCGTGAGGGTGCGGGTGCGATCTGGGGGAAGACGGCGTACGACCTGGCCGCCGAGGCGCATCGCGACGGCTTGCTGCGCGCGGACATCGATCCGCACCGCTTCACGCGTGTGCTGGTGACCTCCCTCGCGGGCCAGCGGTACATGTCGGACCTCTCGGCCGACGAGACCGACCTCGCCGCGCTGTTCGAGGAGTCGCTCGAGGTGCTCCTCATGGCCATGGCGTCCCCGGAGTGGCTGGACGACTGGCGTGCCCGCGGGTGGCGCGACGTCCTCTCGCCGGTCGCAGCCGAGGTCTGATCTAAAATGCCGTCTGAGCTGGGGATTTGGAACTCTCCGCGACGGTGTTCTAGTCTATCGAAGCTCCCAACGGCACACCGCCGGAGGGTGAGGCCGGAGCAATTCGGCGGGCCCCCTTCGTTTAGCGGCCTAGGACGCCGCCCTTTCAAGGCGGTAGCGCGGGTTCGAATCCCGTAGGGGGTACGTAGCGGTGCGGTGACAGCATCGAGACGGGTTCGACAACCCCCGACGGAGCGAATTTGTTCCAGCCGGGAGATGCAGTAAGGTTCTCCGGGCAAGCGCAGGAGAGATTCACCAGCAGTTCGGTTCTACCAGCAGTACAGCAAGGCCCTGTGGCGCAGTTGGTTAGCGCGCCGCCCTGTCACGGCGGAGGTCGCGGGTTCGAGTCCCGTCAGGGTCGCAAGACATGTGCACGACCGGTGTCCAGCAGTTCGATCGGACATCTCCGGCCAGGTAGCTCAGTTGGTACGAGCGTCCGCCTGAAAAGCGGAAGGTCGCCGGTTCGATCCCGGCTCTGGCCACCACGATGAAAGCCACCTGGTGACGGGTGGCTTTTCTGCTGTCCGGGGTCGGTCGCGCCGCGTCGCCTTCCCGCCCCCGGTACGCGCGAGCGCCGGATGGGTACCGACACCGCATGAGCGACATCGACGCGGACGTCATCGTGGTGGGGGCGGGGATCGCCGGCCTGCGCTGCGCCGCCGCCCTCCACCGCCGCGGCCTCACCGCCCGCGTTCTGGATGCGGACACCGCACCGGGCGGACGCATCCGAACCGACGTCGTCGACGGGTTCCGGTGCGATCGCGGCTTTCAACTGCTGAACCCCTCGTACCCGGCCGTGCGTCGTCACGTCGACGTCGACGCGCTGGATCTGCGGACCGCCGGTCGGGGTGTGCGGGTGGTCGATGGGTCCGGCCGGGCCCGCACCCTCGCCGACCCGACGCGGCATCCCGGTCTGCTCCCCGCAACGGTGCGGTCGGCCGCCGGGCTCGGGCTCCTGCGGCCACGCACCGTGGTCGGGGCCGCGCGGTGGGCGCTCCCGGCGCTCGGACCGGTTCGGCGGCTCGAGTCCACGCCGGACGCGGCCCTCGCCGACGACTGGGACCGGCTGGGGGTGCGCGGACCG
The DNA here is from genome assembly GCF_019834675.1 of Rhodococcoides corynebacterioides. Lineage (GTDB taxonomy): Bacteria > Actinomycetota > Actinomycetes > Mycobacteriales > Mycobacteriaceae > Rhodococcoides > Rhodococcoides corynebacterioides_A. The sequence continues at coordinate 242,919 of NZ_JABUBU010000001.1, forward strand.
CTGCGCGAGTCGATCCTGGCGCCGTTCCTCAGCGGTGTCCTGGCCGACGGGGTCGGCGACACCTCGGATCGCTACGTCCGGCTGGTGCTGCGCAGCTTCCTCCTGGCGACGCCGGGCGTTCCGGACCGCGGCATGCAGGCGTTCCCCGAGCAGCTCGCACGGGTCGAGGGCGTCGACGTGACGTACTCCGCGCGCGTCGAGCGCATCGCCGACGGTGCCGTTCCCGAGGTTCGGGTCGCGGACGGGACCACGCTGCGCGCTCGCGCGGTGGTGGTCGCGACCGATGCCGTCGACGCCGCTGCCCTGACGTCGGCGGAGACGTCCCCGATGCGGGGTCTGTCGACGTGGTGGTTCGAGGCCGACGGGGTAAAACCGGACCCGTTCCTGCGCATCTCCGGAGCGGGAGGCGTGGTGGTCAACACCGCTCAGATGAGCGCCGTCGCACCGGGTTACGCGCCGGCCGGGCGCACGCTGGTGCAGGCGACCACGCTGCTCGGCAAGGATGGACCGGCCGCGGAAGCCGACGTGCGTGCCGACGTGGGTCGTCTGTGGGGCGCCTCGGTCGCGTCGTGGCGAGTGATCGTCCGGCACGACGTGTCGCGGGCGCTTCCCGTCCAGGCGGCCGGATCGTCGCTGCGACGGCCTCTGCGCACCGGCGAGCGACTGGTGACGGCCGGCGACCACCGGGACACCCCGTCGATCCAGGGTGCGCTGGTCTCGGGTGGACGGGCGGCGGCCGCGGTGGCCCGAATGCTCGGCTGAGGCGAGCCGGTCGAAGGGTCGGGGCCTCAGGGTCGGCGGCGGCCTTCGCGCAGGGTGCGCTCCGCGAGTTCCCGCAGCGGCCCGGTGAGTGCGGAATCCGGTGTCTCGCAGCGATGTTCGCCGATCTTCAGGGTCCAGGAGAAGGCGTCGCGGGTGCGCCGGTCGACCTGCGCGGGCAGGTCGGTGATCTGCGGCAGTGCGCGTTGCACCAGGTGCTCCCACTCGGAGGCGGCGTCGCCCAGCGTGGTGGTGTCCACCGCGCCGCGCCGGGTCATGCCCGCCACGCCGCCGCTCCGCACCACCACGATGTCCACGTCACGTCCTCCTGCTCGCCTCGTCCGGAGCGTCGGATCCGCCCTGCTCGAGGCCCTGTCCCAAGCCCTGTCCCAAACCCACGGTAGTCCACCCCTGCACGACGGCGCGGTGAACGTCGGACCCGGCCCCGTACCGTTCCGACGCCGCGGCGACGGTGGCGGCCGCGAAGGCGGCGAAGTCCGCGGTGGGCGTGAGGGTTCCGCCGGTGCAGGTGTCGAACCACACCTGACCGAGCCGGTCCCAGGCGGGCCCGCGGAGTGCGACGGCGGCCTCGGCGAACGCGCGGTTGGGAATGCCGGAGTTGAGGTGGACGCCGCCGTTGTCCTCCGTGGTCTCGATGTACCCGGCCATGTCCGCCGGTTGGGGATCGCGTCCGAGCACGTCGTCGTCGTACGCGGTGCCGGGGCGCAGCATCGACCGCAGCGCGGTGCCCTGCACGTCGGGGAGGAACAGGCCCTCGCCGACCAGCCACGACGCGTCCTCGGCGTTCTCGTTGCGCGCACGCTGCTCGGCGAGGACGCCGAAAACGTCCGAGATCGACTCGTTGAGCGCCCCGGACTGGCCCGCGTACTCCAACTGCGAGGTGTACTGGGTGAACCCGTGCGTCAGTTCGTGCGCGACGACCGACAGCGAGACGGTGAAGCGGGTGAACACCTCGCCGTCCCCGTCGCCGAAGACCATGCGGGTGCCGTCCCAGAACGCGTTGTCGTACTGCTCGCCGTAGTGCACCGTGGCGTCGAGGGGCAGACCGCGCCCATCCAGGCTGGACCAGCCGTACACCTCGTCGAAGAGGGCGTAGGTGACGCCGAGCCCGTCGTAGCTCTCGTCCGCGGCGGGATCGCCCACCGCGGGTTCGCCCTCTCGCCGGACGACGTCACCGGGCAGGGTCTGCGTGCCCTTCGCGTCGGCGACGGTGCGCTGCAGACGGCCCGCCACCGCGCCGCGGGAGCCGCCTGCCGACCCGGCGCGGACCCCGTCCCGGCGCAGGCGCAGTTCCGCGTCGAGCGCGAGCGTGCGCTCCGCGACGGACGGTGCGGTGTCGAGCCGGGCGCTGCGCTCGGCGGGTGCGGACGCCAGCCGCTGCAACAGGTACGGCGGCACGACACCCGGACACCCGGCGAACGGGTGGGCGGTGCGGACGGGGTGGGCGGTCATGCTGCGACGCTAACCCGCCCCGCCGACAACCTCGCGGCGACGATCAGGGGCAGGCGAGTTTCGCCTGGTCGAAGATGCGGCCGGCCTCGTCCGCGCTGGGGGCGTTGCCGTTGTTGGTGGCCTGCGCCTCGATGTCGGTCTTGACCTCGGCCTCGTCCTTGCCGTCCTGGATCTGCTGGCAGATTCCGCCGAGCAGGGCCTCGATCTCCTCGTCGGACTTGCCCTCGGACAGGGCCGAGAACTGGGCCTTGTAGGCGGCGACGAAGGTGGCGCGCTTGGCGTCGTCGAACACCGATCCCGCCCGGTCGCCGAGACTCTCGGCGCTCGAGCCGAGGCCCGGTGCGGCGGAGCGGGCCGAGCTCACCGCACCCTCGGCGGCGTTCTGGGCGCTCTCGGCGACGTTGCCCGCCGTGTCCTGCGCGGCTTGCTGATCTTCGGAACTGCACCCGGACAGCACGAGGGTGAGGGCGGCGGCGGCGGTGACGACGGTGGCGACGAGTTTCATCGGCGCAGTCTATCGACGCCGATGCCCTCGGATCGAGACCGTCACGCACGGTCGGTGCCCATAATTGGCGATGGCCACAACTCCGGTCGACCGAGCGGACACCGCCGACGGCGGGGGAGCGCGGCGCCGCGGCCGCTCCGCCGTGCGCAGCGCCCACGGCACCTCCGCGGTGGAGTCCTTCGTGATCGTCGCCGTCGCCACCATCCTGATCACGCGGGCGTACCTCGAGATCACCGACTACCCGCAGGTGGGAAACGGGACCCTGCACATCGCGCACGCCCTGTGGGGCGGCGCGGGCATGATGGCGGCGCTGGTGATCGGCTGGCTCTTCCTCGGCTACGGGGCGCGGGTGGTGGCCGTCGTGCTCGGCGGGATCGGCTTCGGTCTGTTCCTCGACGAGGTGGGCAAGTTCGTCACGAGAGACAACGACTACTTCTACGGGCCGGCGTCGGAAATCATGTACGTCACCATCGTCGCAGTGCTGGTGGCCACGCGGGTGCTGCGGGACGCGGCCGAGCCGTCGCCGCGCGAGTGCCTCGCGAACGCCGCGGCCATCGCGGCGGACGGCGTCGCCGGCGGGCTGCCCGCGCACCGCCGTGAGAAGGGCCTGGAGCTGCTCGATCGGGCGCGTCTCGCCGGCGCCGATCCGGACGTGGTCGCCGGACTCGACGTGCTCCTGCGCCGCAGCGCGCCGGCGTCGGCGGGCGCGGCCGGGCTGCGCGTACACCTCCGCTCTCGGCTGCCGCGCTGGGTGACGAGTCCGCGGTGGGTCCCGGTCCTCGCGTGGCTGATGGTGATCACCTCGGTGCTCGGGGTGATCGGCGGGGTGCTCGCGCTGGTGACCGGCGGCGTCGACGTCGCGACGGACGATCTGGAGGTGACCGTCGAGCGGATGACGGTGTCCGGCGGCATTCTCTGGGTCACCGCGTGCATCACGGTGGCGCTGGGCCTGCCCGCGGTGATCGCGCTGCACCGCACGCGCAAGCTCTGGCCGCTGCGATGGTTGCGTGTCGCCGCGCTGGTCTACGCCCTGCTCGGCGCGCTCGTCGACTTCGCGCAGATCGGCTTCGCGGCCCTGAGCAACCTCGCGATCGGGCTGGTCACCCTCGCGGCGATCTCGCATCGGCTGGCGGTCCGAACGGCGGAAGGCTCCGCGCGGACTCGAAGCGACGCGGTGCGCCTGTGAGGGGGTCGTCGAACGCGATGCTGCGGGCGAGCAGGCGCAGCGGGTCCCGGTAGTCGTCGACGGCGACCTCCCGCGGCGCCGGGTACAGGGAATCCCCGACGATCGGCACGCCCGCCGACGCCAGATGGACCCGGAGCTGATGCGTCTTCCCGGTCGACGGACGCAGCCGATAGAGCGCGAGATCACCGGCGGTGTCGACGATCTCGACTCGGGTCTCGGCGTTCACCTCGCCGGGCACCTCGCGCGCCTGGAGGGAATCTCGGGTCTTGACGATGCGGCTGCGGATCAGGGTCGGGACGTCGCCGACCGGGGCCACGGCCTCGTAGATCTTGGTCACCGCGCGCGCGGCGAACAGCTCCTGGTAGGCCCGACGCACCTCCGGGCGGGCGGTGAAGACCAGCACCCCGGCGGTGAGTCGATCGAGCCGGTGCGCGGGGGAGAGCTCGTCGTTGCCGAGGTCGCGGCGCAGGCGGACCAGCGCGGACTGGACGACGAATCGTCCCCGCGGCGTGGTGGCCAGGAAATGCGGCTTGTCCACCACGACGAGGTCACGGTCGGCGTGCAGCACCGGCAGCGCGAACGGGACCTCCGGTTCCACGGGGGGATCGCGGTGGAGCCACACGTCGGCGCGGGGGACCAGGGGCGTGGTCGCGGTGATCGGGGTGCCCCGCGCGTCGACCACCTCGCCCGCGTCGATCTTCGCCGCCAGCGCGTCGGCGTCGTCGGGAAACCGAGCCCGGAGGTACGCCACGACGGTCGGGTACTCCGCCGGCGGGTCGGGCAGACGGATCCGGGTGGGGTTCAACCCGTCGCGGACGGGCAGCGGAGCGGGCACCCGACGACCCTAGGCGGGTCGATCGCGCCCGGCGCCCACGGCACGGCACTCCCGTCTTGGCTACTGTCGGCACCGCGGCAGCTCCGCCGCGGTGCCGACGAGCAGGGGGACACAGTGACGACGAAGCACAAGTGGGTCGAGACCGACATCCCGAACCAGACGGGCCGGACGTTCCTGATCACCGGGGCCAACTCCGGTCTGGGCGCGGAGGCGGCCAAGGCGCTCGGGCGCGCCGGAGCCACCGTGATCCTGGCGTGCCGCACGGTGGCCAAGGCCGAGCCGGTGGCCGCGGAGATCGGGGAGCGGGCGCAGGTGCGTCGTCTCGACCTGGCGGACCTCGCCTCGGTCCGCGAGTTCGCCGAGAACACCGGCGACGTGGACGTGCTGATCAACAACGCCGGCATCATGGCCGTCCCGTTCGGACGGACGGCCGACGGATTCGAGATGCAGTTCGGCACCAACCATCTGGGCCACTTCGCCCTCACGGGCCTGCTGCTCGATCGCGTGAAGGACCGCGTGGTCACCATGAGCAGCTTCGCCCACCAGATTCCGGGGCTGAAGCTGGACGACCTCGACTTCGAGCATCGCAAGTACAACCGCTGGGCGGCCTACGGGCAGTCCAAGCTGGCCAACCTGCTGTTCACGTACGAGCTGGACCGTCGCCTGCGTGCGGCCGGATCCACCGTCACCGCCGCGGCGTCGCACCCCGGGTACTCGAAGACCGAGCTGACCGGTCGGACCGAGTCCTACCAGGACTTCTTCTCGACCATCAGCGACAAGCTCTTCGCGCAGAGCGCGTACATGGGCTCGCTGCCGGCGCTCTTCGCGGCCACGGACCCCTCGGTGACACCGGGTGGGTACTACGGGCCGGACGGCCTGCTCGAGGTGGCCGGCCATCCGAAGAAGGTGGGGTCCAACAAGGCGTCCCGCGACGAGCGGACCGCCCGTGAGCTCTGGGAGAGGTCCGAGAAGCTCACGGGCGTGACCTACACGTTCTAGTCGTCGGTGACGGTGACCGTCGCTCAGTCGTCGGTGACGGTGACCGTCGCTCAGTCGTCGGTGACGGTGACCGTCACGTCGATGTTGCCGCGGGTGGCGTTGCTGTACGGGCACACCTCGTGCGCCTTGTCGGCAAGGGCCTGCGCGGTGTCGTGGTCGAGGTTCGGCAGAGTCACCTCGAGCTCGACGGAGAGCTGGAAACCGCCCGCGTCGTTCGGGCCGATGTTCACCTTGGCGCCGACGGAGGAGTCGGAGACGTCGGCCTTCTGCTGCCCGGCGACCAGGCGGAGCGCCGAGTGGAAGCAGGCCGCGTAGCCGACGGCGAAGAGCTGCTCGGGGTTGGTGCCGTTGCCGGCGCCGCCGAGCTCCTTCGGGGTGGCGAGGTCGACGTCGATGCGTCCGTCGGTGGTGCGGCCGTGGCCGTTGCGGCCGTCGCCGGTGGCCAGGGCTTCTGCGGTGTAGAGCGTCTTCATCGGGATTCCTCCGTCGTGTCGGGGTCGGGGTCGGGCGTGCGAAGCGACGTCGCCACGCGTCGGAGCAGGCGCACGAACTGCGCGCCCTCCTCGGCGGTGAGGCCGGACTGCCGGGCGATGCACTCGGGCACCGGCAGGGCCTGCTCGCGCAGGGCCCGTCCCGCGTCGGTGAGTTGGATGCCGACCCGACGCTCGTCGGCGCTGTCGCGTCGACGCGTGATCAGGCCGAGGCTCTCGATGCGCTTGAGCAGCGGAGACAGGGTGCCGGAGTCGAGGGCCAGGCGGTCGCCGAGCTCCCGGACCGACGCGCCGTCGTGCTCCCAGAGCGCGAGCATCACCACGTACTGCGGGTACGTCAGCCCCATCGGCTCCAGCAGCGGCCGGTAGGCCGCCGTGGTGGCCCGCGATGCCGAGTACAGCGCGAAGCAGAGCTGCTCGTCGAGGGCGAGGACGTCGTTCACACCAACAAAGTAGCGCACAATTCAGTTGTGCACAACCAATTGCGGGAGCCGGCCCCACCCGTCACATCGTGGCGCGCCGCGCGAGCACGAAGGCGTAGAGGCCGTACAGCCCGATCCCGACCCCGGCGAGGACGAGCAGGACCTGCCCGTAGGGCTGCGCACCGAGGGTCTTCACCGCGCCGTCGAGACCCGTGGACTTGGTGGGGTCCGAGGTGAAGACGGCGATGGCGACCAGCAGACCGGCCCCGGCGAGGGCGATTCCCTTCGCGGTGTACCCGGCGATACCGAGCCACGTCACGCCGCGTCCCACGGGCCCGTCGAGGTCGTCGCGGAAGTTCGTCGAGACCCCCTTGTAGACGTGGTAGACGCCCACTCCCACGATCACGGCGGCGGCGATCAGCAGCACGCCCTTGCCCGGCGTCGACTGCATCAGGCGGGCCGTGATGCCCGCGTTCTGTTCCCCGCTCGACCGACCCGATCCGCGGGCGAAGCCGAACGCGGACCACGCGAACGCCAGGTAGACGACGGCCAGTGCCGCCGCCTTCAGGCGATCGCCGGTGTCCGATCCCGACTCGCGCTTCTTGCCGACCACCGCCTCCGTCACGCGCCACAGCGCCAACGCCACGAAGGCGACGACGGCGACCCAGAGTGCCGCGCGCCCACCGGGTTTCGACGCGAGCTCCGCCAGCGCCCCGGACTGGTCGGCATTGCCGCCCTGCCCGAACGCGAGGCGAATGGTGATCCACCCGATCAGCAGGTGCAGGACGCCGCTGACTGCGTGACCGGCGCGCGCCGCGCGCTCGAAGGCCGTGCTGCGCTGCATGCGGGAAAGCGAGGAGGTACCCGAGGCCGTCATTCACCGATCCTTCCACGCGCGGTGCCCGTCGACACCCGTCGTGTACTGTCCGATCCGTGCAGCGAGCATATTTTTGGTTCGACAGGCCGGCCCTCGGGGGCACGGTCGGCGAACTGCTGCGCTGACCCCTTCCCACCCGACGAGCCGGCTGAACCGGCTCGCGCTCGGCGTGTGCGACCCGGTCGTGTCCGGTCCTTCCCCCTGAGGACTCCACCGTGACCGTTCTGCTCGACCAGGCCCCGCGCCTGGCCGCCGTGCCCTTGCCCTCTCCCCGCGATCTGCGCCGCGCCGTTCCGCTGTCGGCGGCCGCGGCCGCCCGCGTCGACGACGCTCGGTCCGCTCTGCGGCGGACCCTGCGCGGTGACGACGACCGCCTCGCGGTCGTGGTCGGCCCGTGCTCCGTGCACGACGTCCCGGCGGCGTTCGAGTACGCCGAGCGGCTCGCCCCGCTGGCGGCGGACCTCGCGGACCACCTGCTGGTGACGATGCGCGTCTACGTCGAGAAGCCGCGCACCACGGTGGGCTGGAAGGGGCTGCTCTCCGACCCCCGGCTGGACGGCTCGCACGATCTGAACGCCGGATTGTCCACCGCCCGTGCGCTGTTCGTCGGGGTGATCGACCGAGGGCTGCCGGTGGCGACCGAGTTCCTCGACCCGATGCTCGCCCCGCACCTGGCGGACCTGGTGAGCTACGGAGCCATCGGCGCCCGTACCGCCGCGAGTCAGATCCATCGGCAGCTGGTCAGCGGACTCCCTATGCCCGTCGGCATCAAGAACGGCACCGACGGTGGCGTGCAGGTGGCCGTCGACGGCGTCCGGTCGGCCTCGGCGCCCCACGTCCATCCGGGGGTCGACGACGACGGTCGGCTGGCCCTCGTCGCCACCGCGGGCAACGCCGACGCCCACGTGATTCTTCGCGGCGGCGCGTCCGGCCCGAACTACGACGCTGCTTCCGTCGCGGACGCGGTGGCACGTCTGGACGCGGTCGGGGCGGCGCCGCGGGTGGTCGTCGACGCCAGCCACGGCAACAGCGCGAGGGATCACCGGCGTCAGCGCGACGTCGTCACCGATCTCGCTCGGCGCATCGCGCGGGGCGACCGCGCCGTCGCGGGCGTGATGATCGAGAGCTTCCTGGTCGAGGGCCGGCAGGACCTGTCGGCCGATCCGTCGGCGATGGTGCGCGGGCAGTCGGTCACGGATGCGTGCCTCGGGTGGGAGCAGACCGAGCGCGCGATGGTGACGTTGGCGGACGCCGTCAGCGCACGCCGTGCGGGCGGAACTGCACGCTGATCCGCGGGCCAATCGGTCTGGTGGACTTGGGCACGCAGTGCTCCCACGTGCGCTGGCAGGAGCCGCCCATCACCACCAGATCACCGTGGCCCAGTGCGCACCGCCGCGACGGTCCGCCGCCGCGGGGGCGCAGCAGGAGGGACCGCGCCGCGCCGAGCGAGAGGATGGCGACCATCGTGTCCTCCGTGGCGCCGCGACCGACGTCGTCGCCGTGCCAGGCCACGCTGTCCCGGCCGTCGCGGTAGAAACACAGCCCCGCCGTGGCGAAGTCCTCGCCGAGCTCGGCGCGATAGTGCCCGTCGAGGGCCGTACGCGCGTCGCGCAGCGCCGAGTGGGGAAGACGGTCCGGATCGGGAAAGAACGAGACCAGGCGGGGCACCTCGACCACCCGGTCGTACATCGGGCGACGTTCCGTGCGCCACGGCACGTCGGCGACCAGCGCGTCGAACACCGCGTCGGACCCGCTCATCCACCCGGGGAGCAGGTCGATCCAGGCGCCGTCGCCGAGGTGCGTGCGGCGGGCACCGGACAGGGACGCGAGGCTCGGCCCCGAGTCGGCGTCGTCGAACAGCGACGCCTGCAGCGCGTACGTCATGCCCGTCAGCGTACGCCTGCCGTCGAACACGTGTTCGTATCCGTCGATTCCGGGGTCCGCGACTGCGGGGAGAGTGCACACTCGGCACATGGTCGAGACCACCCGCATCGCGGACTACGTCGTCGTCGGTGCCGGATCCGCGGGCTGCGTGCTCGCCAACCGGCTGAGCGCAGCATCGGACATCGACGTGGTGCTGCTGGAGGCGGGACCGGAGGACAAGAACAAGTTCGTCCACATCCCCGCCGGGTTCTCCAAGCTGTTCCGGTCGGAAGTGGACTGGAACTACGACACCGAACCCCAGCCCGAGCTGGCCGGCCGACGCATCTTCTGGCCGCGCGGGAAGATGCTGGGCGGCTCGTCGTCGATCAACGCGATGATGTGGGTCCGCGGGTTCGCCGCCGACTACGACGAGTGGGCCGAGGCCGCCGGGCCGGACTGGTCGTTCGAGTCGGTGGTGGAGGTGTTCCGCCGCATCGAGAACATCGAGGGTGCCACGGAGAACGACGAGGGGCGCGGTGGTCCGCTGCACGTCTCGTCGCAACGCAGTCCCCGGTCCATCACCGCCGCCTACCTCGAGGCGGCCGCCGCGCTCGGCCTGTCGACCGAGCGCGCCAATCTGCCCACGCCCAAGGGCATGACGCAGACCATGGTGAACCAGAAGCGCGGCGCGCGGTTCAGTTGCGCGGACGCCTATCTGCGGCCGGCCGCCAGCAGGCGCAACCTCGACGTGATCACCGGGGCGCACGCCACCAGGGTGGTGTTCGACGGTACCCGCGCGGTCGGCGTCGAGTACGAGCGCGAGGGACGCCGGCAGGTCGTGCGGGCGCGCCGGGAGGTCATCCTGTCCGGCGGCGCGGTCAACACCCCCCAACTGCTCATGCTCTCCGGAATCGGGGCGGCGGCGCACCTGCGCGAACACGGCATCGACGTGGTGCGGGACAGTCCCGAGGTGGGGCAGAACCTGCTCGACCACCTGGTCTCGGCCCTGGGATACGGCGTGCAGTCCGACACGCTGTTCGAGGCCGAGAAGGTGCCGCAGCTGGTGAACTACCTGGCTCGCCGCCGCGGCATGCTCACCTCCAACGTGGCCGAGGCCTACGGCTTCGTCCGCAGCCGCGACTCGCTGGACCTGCCGGACCTGGAACTGCTGTTCGCCCCGGCGCCTTTCTTCGACGAGGGGCTCGTGCCCGCGACCGCGCACGCCGCGATCCTCGCGGCCATCCTGCTCAAGCCCGTCTCCCGCGGCACGATCTCCCTCCGGTCCGCGCGTCCGACGGACAAGCCGGTGGTCGATCCGCGCTACCTGTCCGACCCCGACGGCATCGACCGCGCCGCCCTCACGGCGGGGCTGCACCGCTGCGCCGAGATCGCGACCACCGAGCCGCTGCGCTCGCGCCTGGGTGATCTGGTGCGGCCGGTGGTGCGGGACGGCGCGTCGATGGACGACATCGTGCACGAGTCGCTGACCACCATGTCCCACACGCTCTACCACCCCGTCGGCACGTGCCGGATGGGGTCCGACGACGCCTCCGTCGTCGACCCGCGGCTACGGGTGCGGGGAATCGAGGGACTGCGGGTCGCGGACGCGTCGGTGATGCCGTCGATCATCCGCGGTCACACTCACGCCCCGTCGGTGGTGATCGGGGAGAAAGCGTCGGAGTTCGTGCTGTCCGAGCTCGTGCCGTCGCGGTCCCGGTAGGACCCGGGCGTCCGCCCCGTCCACCGCTTGAACGCGCGGCGGAACGCGCTCGGCTCGGAGAACCCGAGCCGGGCGGAGAGTTCCTCGGCGGTCTCGCCGCGTTCGAGCCCGGCGATGGCGGCGTCGCGCAGCACGTCCTCGCGGAGGCGCCCCAGTGAGGTGCCCTCCTGGCGCAGCACGCGCCGCAGATGGGGAACGCTGATCGAGAGCATCGCGGCGATGTCCGCGGTGCTCGTCGCCCGTCCCGACGCCCCGAGGGCGAGCGCGCGGCGCACCACCGCGGACGCCGACGAGCCGTAATCCCGTTCGGAATACAGCAGATTCGGCGATTCGCGGAGATAGTCCTCGAGGTCGGCCTCGTTCCGCACCAGTGGCGACGCGAGCAGCGCCTCGTCGAACTCGAGGGCGCCGACCTCGGCGTCGAACGTCACGTGCACGCCGAAGATGTCGTCGTAGGTGCGCCAGGACGGAAAGGCCGGCTCGGGGAACGGCAGGTGCACCGCGGTGGGCTTGAGGCGCCGGCCGATCAGCCACGCGGAGAAGCGATGCCAGAGGATCAGGAGGAACTCGGCCTGCAGGCGCGTGGCCGCCGCAGCCGCCTCCGGGGACAGGCTCGCCGCGATCATCGGCGTCGTCGGCACCAGTTCGAGCCGCGCCCGGCCGCCGCCGCGCAGCAGCATCAGCCCGGGAACGCCGGGGAAGACCCGCGCGACGTCCACCATGCGCTCCAGCGCCCGCCCGAGGTCCGGACTGTGGATCATGGTCAGGCAGATCACCCGAAAGGTCCCACGCCGCACCGCTTCCGCGCCGAGACCCATCAGCTCGTCGCCCGTCATCTGCCACAGGGCGCGGGTCAGCCGGGTGACCTGGTCCGCCGTGAGCCGGGCGTCGGGCCGGTCGAGCACACGCGGATCGATGTCCGCGGCGCGCAGGCACGAGGTCAGGTCCACCCCGGTCTGGTTGGCCAACAGCACGGGGATGCGGACGAACTCCACCGAGACCGTCGGTGCCGCCGGGTTCTCCATCAGTCCGCCCGGTCGGCCCGTCGCACGGAGGCGAGGCGACGCGCACCGTCCCGCAGCACCTCGTCCTGCTTGCAGAAGGCGAAACGCACCAGGGTGGACCAGGATTCGCGGTGATCGACGAACGCGTCGACCGGTACCCCGACCACCCCGATGCGCTCGGGCAGCGCCCGGCAGAACGCATCGGCGTCCGTCTCGCCCAGGGGTGCGATGTCGGCGCACACGAAATACGTTCCCGCGCTGCGCTTCACCCCGAACCCGGCGTCGGTCAGCGCCGCGGACAGCAGGTCGCGTTTGCGCTGCAGGTCGGTGCGCAGCGACTCCACCCAGGCGCTCTCCTCGGTGAGGGCGTGCGCCACCGCGGGCTGGAACGGCGCACCGCCGACGAAGGTGAGGAACTGCTTGGCCGTCCTGACCGCCGCGATCAGCGGCTCCGGGCCGCACGCCCAGCCCGTCTTCCACCCGGTCGCGTTGAAGGTCTTGGCCGCACTGGAGACCGTGATCGTGCGGTCCGCCATGCCCGGCAGCGTCGCCAGCGGGACGTGCTCGGCGTCGTCGAAGACCAGCCGCTCGTACACCTCGTCGGTGAGCGCGATCAGATCGTGCTCGACGACGACCTCCGCGATCGCCGTGAGCTCGGCGCGCGAGAGCACGGTGCCGGTGGGATTGTGCGGTGAGTTGACGACGATCAGACGGGTCGCCGGGGTGACCGCGGCGCGGAGCGCGTCGACGTCGAGGACGAACCCGTCACCGTCCGGCACCAGCGGCACCGTCCGCCGGGTCGCGCCGGCGAGGGCGACCGCCGCTGCATAGGAGTCGTAGTACGGCTCGATCAGCAGGACGTCGTCACCCGGCTGGACGAGTGCGAGCATCGTGGCGCTGATCGCCTCGGTGGCGCCCACGGTGACCAGCACCTCGGTGTCGGGGTCGAGGTCCTGGCCGTAGCGGCGTCGGCGATCGTCGGCGACGGCGTGGCGCAGCACCGGCATACCCGGTCCCGGCGGGTACTGGTTGAGTCCCGACGCGATGGCCTCGCGCGCCACCTCCAACATGCGCGGGGGGCCGTCGGTGTCGGGGAATCCCTGGCCGAGATTGACGGCGTCGTACCGGCCGGCGAGGGCCGTCATCTCGGCGAAGACGGTGGAGGCGAAGGGGCGCAGGCGGGGGACGGTGCGGGACCGTGCGTCGGTGGTCATGCGTCGTCGCCCCGCTCGAGGAGTTCGGCGGGCAGATCGTGCGGGTCGATGAGCATGCGATCGTTCTCCGCCCCGCGCACCTTCTCGGAGACGTCGAGGTTGCGGCGCAGCAACTGCCATTCCACCGGGTCGATGGCGTCGACGGCGCGGCGCAGGACGCCGCGGTCCCGCGTGCCCCAGGCGATGGGCATGGGGCTGACCAGCTGCCACGTCTCGGCGGTCGACGAGGTGTTGCGGTCGCTCAGCACCGCCACCGACGGCACCCGCTCGCCCTTCGTGAGGGTGTGGCCGGGGAGCGCACGCACGTTCCGGACGACCAGGGCGTAGTGCGGAACCGTCGTCTCGGGTTTCGCGATGTCGACGAGCGCCAGCACCGTCGCGCCGCGCGGCCGCGTCTCGGACACCATCGCGGGGACCAGCGGCCCACGCCGGTAGAGGTCCTCGATGGAACCCACCTTGCGGGGCGCCCACACCGACACCCACAGCGACATCACCGCGGCCACCGCGAGCACGGCGGCGAGGATGTACGCCCAGGGGGAGTGCTGGAGGTAGAGCCAGACCGCGCCGGCCGTGAACAGCAGGCCGACGACGATCGACGACACCCGGAGACGACGGACGTCGCCCAGCGTCTCGTTCACCGCCTTGGCGTGCCCGTGGTCCACCGCAAACTCGAAATGCCGCACTCGATCGCCGTTCCTCGTGTCGTTCGGTCGATCCACGATCCTGCCAGAACGGTCAGATCGCCGGTCCCAGCAAGTCGTCGGCGTCGGTGATCCGGTAGGCGTAGCCCTGCTCGGCGAGGAATCGCTGCCGGTGCGCGGCGTACTCCGCGTCGAGGGTGTCGCGCGAGACCACCGAGTAGAAGTGCGCCTGCCCGCCGTCGTGCTTGGGGCGCAGCAGACGCCCGAGGCGCTGGGCTTCCTCCTGCCGGGACCCGAAGGTGCCGGACACCTGGACCGCGACGGACGCCTCGGGCAGGTCGATGGAGAAGTTGGCCACCTTGCTGACCACGAGCCGACTGATCTCGCCGCGCCGGAACGCATCGAAGAGCACCTCGCGCTCCTTGTTCTTGGTCGACCCCTGGATGACGGGGGCGTCCAGCGCCTCGCCGAGCTCGTCCAACTGGTCGAGGTACGCACCGATCACCAGCGTCGGCGAGTCCTGGTGCTTGTCCAGGATCGACTTCACCACGGCGATCTTGGTGTGCGCGGTGGAGCACAGCTTGTACCGTTCCTCCGGCTCCGCCACGGCGTACGCCATCCTCTCGGCGTCGGTGAGCGTCACCCGCACCTCGACGCAGTCGGCCGGCGCGATCCAGCCCTGCGCCTCGATGTCCTTCCACGGGGCGTCGTACCGCTTGGGTCCGATGAGGGAGAACACGTCGCCCTCGCGCCCGTCCTCGCGGACCAGCGTCGCGGTGAGGCCGAGCCGACGGCGGGACTGCAGGTCGGCCGTCATCCGGAACACCGGCGCGGGCAGCAGGTGCACCTCGTCGTAGATCACCAGGCCCCAGTCGCGCGAGTCGAACAGCTCGAGGTGCTTGTACTCGCCCTTGGTGCGCCGCGTGATGACCTGATACGTCGCGATGGTGACCGGACGGATCTCCTTGCGCTCGCCGGAGTACTCGCCGATCTCCTCCTCGGTCAGCGAGGTCCGTGCGATCAACTCGCGCTTCCACTGCCGACCGGCCACGGTGTTGGTGACCAGGATGAGCGTCGTGGCCTGCGCCTTGGCCATGGCGGCCGCGCCGACCATGGTCTTGCCGGCCCCACAGGGCAGCACCACGACGCCGGACCCGCCGGCCCAGAACGAGTCCGTCGCCATCTGCTGGTAGTCGCGCAGCTCCCAGTGACCGCCGGTGAAGTCCAGGTCGATCGGGTGGGCCTCGCCGTCGACGTACCCGGCGAGGTCCTCGGCGGGCCAGCCCACCTTGAGCAGCATCTGCTTGAGGCGGCCGCGCTCGCTCGGATGGACCAGCACGGTGTCCTCGTCGACCCGCCCGCCGAGCATGGGCGCGATCTTCTTGTGCCGCAGGATCTCCTCGAGCACGGCCCGGTCGAGGCTCACCAGGCACAGCCCGTGCACCGGCGACTTCACCAACTGCAGTCGGCCGTACCGCGCCATCGTGTCGACGACGTCGACCAGCAGCGGCTGCGGCACGGCGTACCGGGAGTGGGTGACCAGGGCGTCGACCACCTGCTCGGCGTCGTGCCCGGCGGCGCGCGCGTTCCACAGCGCGAGCGGGGTGACCCGGTAGGTGTGGACGTGCTCCGGTGCGCGTTCGAGTTCCGCGAACGGGGCGATGGCGGCGCGTGCCTGCGGGGCGAGCTCGTGGTCCACCTCGAGCAGGAGCGTCTTGTCGGACTGGACGATGAGCGGTCCGTCGGTCACTGCTGCACTCTCCTCCCGCGCCGTGACCACGACCGGTCTCGGCGCAACCACTCCATTGTGCCCGTGTCCGGGCGGGCGACGAGGGTGTGACCGATCACCGGTCGACCAGCGCCACCGACGTGATGCGGTGCAGCGTGAACCGACGCATCGTGCCGGCGTCCTCGTCCCAGGCGTCGAGGCGCCCGCCACCCACGCTGACCGGGGCGACGACGCGCTCGCTCGAGACCCCCGCGGCGTCGACGTACCCGATGGTCACCGCCGCGCGGGAGATCGCCGCCCGTTGCAGCAGGGAGATGGTGGCCGCACCGCTCGCGCGGGTGCCGTCGGCCCGGACGCCCTCGCTGCGTCGCGCCGTCGCGGCCTTGGTGCCCGCCCGCATCTCGGCGACGAGACGGCCCCGCTGGTCCGCCGTCGGGACCACCGGGGTGCGGTACGCCGAGCGGTTCCGGCGGACGGGCACGCGCGCGCCGCGGGGACGCAGATCGACGATGGTGCCCGACGAGTCCTCGCCCGCGGGCGCGAAACCGCCGCCGCGCAGTGCCTCGAGCACGTCGCCGAGCGGAGCCTGCGACACCGCCACGGTGGGGGCGAGCGCGCGGAGCGCGAGCGCCTCGGCGGCCGGGGACGCGAGCACCTCCGCGAGCAGGGCGGGGTCCTCGCACCGGACGAACGACGACGCGATGCCGACGCGCAGACGCCCGTGCCGCCGGGCGACGTCGTCGATCAGGTAGGTCAGGGCCTGCGGGACGGGGGTGCGGGACCGCGTCGAGAAGAAGCCGTGCAGCTGCGCGGCGGACATCCCGGCGTCCAACGCGCGGCGCAGCGTGCTCTCGTCGACGCGGTACATCGTGGCGGCGCCGGCGGATTCGATGTCGGCGACCGTGGCCATGGTGTGGGCGAGCTCGGGGGTCAGCGGCCCGGGGGCGACGACGGTGAGGTCCGCTTGGACCAGGACGTGATCGATGGGGTCCGGCAGGGCCGCGGCCATGGCGGCCGCGGCGGCGTCCCGGTCGGCGTCGGCGAGCAGCGCGCGTCCCGGCGACGACACCGCTCCGCGGCCGAGAACGCCGAGGGTCGACGCCTCCTCAAGGTAGCGGGAGACCGCGTGCCGGGTGAGCCGGCCGGCGAGGCGCGGTCGACGCCACGTCGCGGCCCGGACCACGTCGTCGGTGGCGATGGTGACGCCGGGGTCGAGGTCGGCGAGCACACCGAGCACCACCCGTCGATCGCGTGGTGCGGCCACGGACCGGGCCTCGTCGGACAGTGCGGCGATCGGCTTGTCGGTCGCGTCGCGCATACCGATGGACCACGGCAGGCGCGGGAGATCCAGCCACGCCCCGGCCAGCGCCGCCCACCGCGTCGCCGGCGGGGAGGCGAGCCACGCGTCGGCGGCCGACGTGGGCGCCCAGTGATCGTCGGTGTCGGACGCGGGCGACGGCTCGGGAATGCCCGACGCCAGCAGGCCGGCGGCGGACAGCAGTTCCACCAGCAGGGCGGTGCGGGTCTCGTCCAGGTCGCAGGCCTTGGCGACGCGGCGCAGCTCACGGACGCCGAGCCCGCCGGCCTTGAGGGCGGGGGCCGGGGCGCTGCCCAGCGTGGCCAGCACGTTCTCGCACAGCCGCAGCAGCTCGAGCGCCTCGCCCGCGGCGGCCGCGTCCACGTCACGGGGGTTCTGCACGGTCCGCTCGGCGTCCGGCGGGGTCAGCTGCGTCGGGTCCGAGACCGGTTCCCCGCGCAGGACCTGCCCCACCTGCTGCGGGAGCTCGACCGTCTCGTGGTCGACGCGCCCGAGCAGGCCGGCCGTGAGCAGCTGCTGCACCGGGCGGTCCGGCGGGGTGCCCGGTGCGGCGTCCCGCGTGCGCCCGAGGTTGCTCGAGCGGGACAGCGTGGTGAGCAACTCCCGCTTGCGCTCGTCGATCTGCTCGAGCGCGGCGGTGACTGACTCCTCGGTCAGGGTGCGATCGGCCGTCACGAAGCGGCCCACCCGCCACGGCAGGGCGTCCCGCGCGGCGGGCACCGTCTGCAGGTCCGTCGTCCCGCGGATCAGGGCGAGGGTGCGCAGGGTGTCCAGGGCGGCGTCGACCGCCTTCTTGGTGGTCCGCTTGGCCACCAGCGCGTCGAGGCGTCGACGCGGAACCGCCGTGGTGTCGCCCTGCTCGAAGAGCACCAGCTCGAGCACCGTGAGGGTGGGCGTGTCCAGGTCCTCGACCGCCCGCAGCACCGAGGCGCGTTGCTCGGCACGCACGGCGAGGATGTCGAACGTCGCGGGCGGCGGAACCGTGAGGTCGGGGCGCAGGCGTAGCAGCTCGCCCAGCTCGGCGTCGCTGCGCGCGGCCAGCCAGTCCGCGAGCGTGGGCGGGTCGCCGGAATCGGTGCTCATCGTCGTCGAGCGTAGATCGTGGGGGCGACACGCCCGGCCGGGGCCGGTCCGTCGCCGGGCGGGAGTGACCGGGTCGTTACCCACGCCGCGGTCGGTCGATGCCAGAATGAGGTATGGCGAAGAACGAGAAGAAGCGGTACATCGATCCGGGCTGGCCGCAGGGCGCCGGCGACGACGACCACGCGGTCACGGAACTGACCTCGGCCCGCGCGGGCAATCTCTCTCCCTACGGCGAGGAGATCGAGTTCCCGCTGCCGCCGGAGTCGCTGCCCTACGCGCATCCGCACACCGTCATCAACCGCTGAGTTCCCGCTCCACCGACACACTGCTCGACCACGACGAAGGCCCCCCACCTGTCGGTGGGGGGCCTTCGCGGTGTTCGGGCTGCGATCAGCGCGGCAGCAGGCTCTGGTTGGCGGCCAGGAAGGACGCCACCTGCGGATCGGCGGCGGCGGAGCGCACGAACTCGATCACGTTGGGGTCGTCGGTGATGGTGCGCACCACGTCGGTCAGGCCCTGCAGCGCCTGCTCGGTGGAGGGGACGCTGGTCAGGTCGGGCAGCGCGGGTGCCGGGGCGGGCGCCGACTGTGCCGGTGCGTCGCGCTGCGTCGGCGCGCTCGACAGGCCGAGCTTGGAAGAGCAGGACGGCCAGGCGCCCCAGCCCTGCGACTCGAGGACGCGCTCGGCGACGACGATCTGCTGCTCGCGCGAGGCCTGGTTGGCGGTGGCAGCGAACTCGCCGCCGCCGTGTCCGGTCCAGGTGCTCGGGGAGAACTGCAGCCCGCCCTGGAAGCCGTTGCCGGTGTTGATGCCCCAGTTGCCGCCCGCCTCGCACTGCGCGAGACGGTCCCAGTCGGAGTCGGGTGCCGCGGTGGCGGTGCCGCTGAAGGCGATGCCGGCGGTGCCGACCAGTGCGCCGGTGACGGCGACCTTGGCGACGGTCTTGCCCGTGGTGCTCGGCTTGCGGTGACGTCCCATGTCTGTTGTTTCCTCTCCACACGCGCCTGCGAGGTCAGCTGTCGGATTCGGGCTGAGAGGTAGCCCGGCCTCGCGTCGTTCCCGGCTTGGAACGGACGAGGCTTCACCCCGAGGCCGTGCCGCTCCCGGTGGGGTGCGGCGGCGGCCGGTCATCTACGAAGGACGTGTGGGTCCCCCGCCCTCGTCCCTGGACGGTCTGCGGACGTACGTTCGAAATCCCGCGGGACGAGGTTTGGCGCGGCGGGTCGAACGGGCCGTGGTTGTTCCGGCCGAAGGGGACACTATTACGAAACGGGCGGTGATGTCACCGTTCCATAACGTCCGCTGGTCGGCGCGTCGGCGCACCCTTGTGAGGAGTGGGTACGGGTTCCTGCAGATGAGAGCGCACGGGGGCGTCGACACCCGTCTCGTCATCGGTCCGTGACCGACTCGTGATGTGAGGGAAGTCACAGAACTTGAGCAGCAGGGCGACCACGACGATCACGAGGACCCCGGTGGTCGGGTACACCGTCTGGAACGCGACGGCCTCGAGCCGGGACGACGGCGGCAACATGAACGTGCCGATGGCGTACACGTCGTCCGGAGCGACCCAGAACCAGGCGATCTGGGGCAGCGCGGCGACGGCCGGCAGCAGCCACGCGAGCGGCGAGGTCGCGCGCAGGGCCACGTCCAGGCAGACCACGAACAACGGCAGCAGCCACACCCAGTGATGACCCCAGGAGAACGGTGAGACCAGCGGGGCCGTCAGGCCGCAGACGATCAGGCCCAGCAGAGGCAGGCCGCGCCGGTGCGCGGCCGCGGCGACGAGCAGCCCCGCGACGCCGACGACGCCCGCCACCAGGATCCACAGGAGGGTGCTGGGCTCGGCGAGCCCGAACCAGCGCGGCACCGACGCCCGCAGGGACTGGTTGGCGCCGGACGTGATGTCCCCGATGCGCGAGGAGTCGGAGATCGCGCCGAACCAGTACTGCGCCGCGTCCGAGAACAGCACGACGAATCCGACGGCGACGGTCGCGGCGGCGGTGGCCGCCGCCGTGGCGAGGGCCCGCCACTGGCGGGTCAGCGCGAGGTGGACCAGGAACAGGCCCGGGGTCATCTTGATGCCGGTCGCGATGCCCACCCCGATGCCGCGCAGCCGGCTGCGCTCGCCGCGGCCGAGATCGAAGAGGACCAGGGCCAGCAGGACCAGGTTGATCTGTCCCAGCCAGATGGTCATGCGGACCGGCTCGAGCCAGGTGACGATCACCGTGAGGGCGGCGCTGACCACGCGCAGGCTGCGATCGTCGCGGAAGCCGAGGTGCATCCAGCAGTACCGGACGATCAGGTAGATCAACGCGAGGTTGCCGAGCCAGAAGATCAGGTGCGTCGTCGCCTCCGAGACCAGGCCGAGCGGAGCGAAGACGACGGCGGCGAACGGCGGGTAGGTGAAGGGGAGTTCACCGATCAGGTCGTACGCGTACAGCGGCTCCGACGTCCACACGGTGGCGCCGCCGGCGCGGTAGACCAGCGCGTCGATGCCGAACCGGAAGAGGCCGAACTTGGGCACGTCGAACGGGATCAGACGATCGTGCGCGATCACGGCGACGACCGCCCCGACAAGGGTCGCCGCGACGAAGAGTCGATGTGATTCGAAGGTACGGATCGACGAAGACTTCGGTATCACGCACAGCACTCTAGACCGTACGTGCGGGTTTCTCGCGCAGCGCGACGGCGCGGCCGACCCCGTCCTCACCTACCCGACGCGACCCTTCTCGTACCCCGGTCCGGGCCGCACCGCGCCCGGCCCGTACACGTCGGCGTTGACGATGTCTTTTCCCAGCGGCATGAGCGAGACCGGGATCAGCTTGAGGTTCGCCAGTGCCAGCGGGATGCCGACGATGGTGATCGCCATCGCGACGGCGGTGACGACGTGCCCGATCGCGAGCCAGATGCCGGCCACGAGAAACCAGACGACGTTGCCGATCACCGACGCGACCCCCGCCGTCGGGCGATCCACCACCGTGCGGCCGAACGGCCAGAGGGCGTACGCACCGATGCGGAACGCGGCCAGGCCGAACGGGATGGTGACGATCAGGATGCAGCAGACGATGCCGGCCAGGAAGTATCCGATCGCGAGCCAGAGCCCGCCGAAGATCAGCCAGATGACGTTCAGCAGCAGTCGCATTCGTCCAGTATGCCGGTCTGCGAGCGCGTCGGTCGGCGTGTCACGGGGCGCGCCGGGGGGGGCGTCTCAGCGGGCGCGACGACCGGAGCGCAGCGCGTGCACCACGCCCAGCAGCAGTCCCAGAGGGCACAGCATCGCGGCGAGGTAGAGCCAGATGCCGGGGGATACGTCCGACACCAGCATGATCACGAACATCGACGCGATCGCGAGGACACCGAGGCCGAAGCTGGTCAGCGCGGCGAGGAGCAACGGGGGAGTACGGGTCGGTGCGGTCACGCGGCAGAGCGTAGTCGGGGCCGGAGTACCATGATCCGCAGTCGCGTCTTCCCGCCGACCCCGGTCGGCGCGTGAGGCGCGCTTTGTCGTTGCGCAGCAGCGCACGACCACACGGAACACGACGAGACGAACGGGTGACAGCGGTGCCGACCGGCAAGGTGAAGTGGTACGACGTCGACAAGGGCTTCGGCTTCCTCGCGCAGGACGAGGGCGAGGACGTCTACGTCCGTGCGTCCGCGCTGCCGGCGGGTGTGGAGTCCCTCAAGGCCGGCCAGCGCGTGGAGTTCGGCATGGCCGCCGGGCGGCGCGGACCGCAGGCGCTCTCGCTCACGGTGCTCGATCCCACCCCGTCGCTGCGTCAGAACGCCGCGGCCGCGGCCCGCAAGGACGCCGCCGCCAAGCGGCACTCGCCCGACGAGCTGCACGGCATGGTCGAGGACATGATCACCCTGCTCGAGGCGACGGTGCAGCCGGAGCTGCGCAAGGGCCGCTACCCGGACCGCAAGACCGCCCAGAAGATCTCCGAGGTGGTCCGCGCGGTCGCCCGCGAGCTGGACAGCTGAGCTAGTCGCTCGCGCCCTCGGGTGTGGTCGCGATCGACCAGATCGCGTGGCTGACGATCTCCTCCTGGTTGGTGTCGACGTCGATCACGCCCGACGGCAGACGCACCTCGACGCCCACCAGGTCGAGTCCGTCGCGGGTGGGCTCGACCGTGAGCGTGTTCCGCGTGCCCGGGGCGAAGTAGTCGTCGACCTCGCCGGCCTCGCCGGTCTCGGGGTTCTGATAGACCGCGGCGAAGCCCCAGGGGCTCTCCGAGATCTCCCCGGGCAGGGACAGCTGCAGTGGGTGCCCCTCGCGGACCGGGAGGACGGCCGTGGTGCCCTCGTACTCGCACAGCGGTTCCTGCACGGGGCAGTACCGGAACGGCTCCACCTCGGCGAACCGTCCGTCGGCGAACGCCGAGACGCGCGGGACCCGGTCCGGCGCGTCCACGATCGCGCGGCCGACGACTACCACGAAGGCGACGCCGACCACCGCGACCAGGGCGCCGAGGAGCAGAAGCAGACGTCGCGAGCCGCGGCCGGTCATCGCGCCACGCCGTCGTCGGACGTCGGGCGGGTGTCGGACGTCGGGCGCGGGTCGGACGTCGGGTGGACGTCGGGATGCGCCACCTCCTGACGCGCGCGCACGGGCCGGTTGCCGCCGAATCCGGGGAGCATCGACGTCCCGCGGTGGGTCAGAAGTGTCTGCACGAGCCCGATCGTAAGGATCACCGCGACCACGGTGAAACCGAACCGGTACTCGGTGGGCAGCAGCACACCCAGCGTGCCGCCGAGCACCCAGCTCAGCTGCAGCACCGTCTCGCTCCGCCCGAAGCCCGACGCGATCGACTCGGGCGGCAGATCGTTCTGCAGCGAGGCGTCGAGGGAGACCTTGGCCAGGGCGCTCGCGCCCGCGGCGACGAGGGCCGCGACGGCGGCGGTCGCGAGACCGTCGAGGATCGCCGCGAGCACGGCGACGGCGGCGACCGCCGCGGTGCAGCGCACCACCAGCACCGACGGCCGACCCAGCTGCACGCGCGCGCCCGCAGCGTTGCCGGCGAAGTTGCCGAGGCCCGCCGCGGCGCCGACCAGCGCCAGCATGAGGGCCTGCTGCAGGGGCTCGTGCTCGGTCTTGGACTTGGCGACGAAGGCGATGTACAGCGTGAGGAACCCGGTGAGCACCCGGATGGTGCCGTTGCCCCACAGTCCCGTCAGGACGTCGCGCCCCAGCGGTTGCCGACGCTTCGACGGCGCGGGCTCCACCCCGATCACGTCGGTGCTCGCCTCCGCGTGATAGCCGAGAGTGGCGGGCACCTCGCCCTCGGTGACCTCGACCCAGGACGGAATCCGCATGGCGAGCCACGCGCCGAACAGCGTCAGCGCGAACGTGAACCACAGGGCGCCCGCCGACCCGAGCGCGAAGGCGATGGCCCCGGCCACCGCACCGGCGGTGATGGTGCCGCCCACGAGCCCGAAGACGGTCAGGCGGGAGTTGACCCGCACCAGGTCGATGTCCGGCGGCAGCACGCGCGGCGTGACCGCCGACTTGAGCACCGAGAAGGACTTGCTGAGCACCATCATCCCGAGGGCGGCCGGGTAGAGCAGCCAGGAGTCGAACTCGAACACCAGCACCACCGCGAGCACGGCACGCACGGCGAACGACGTGCTCAGCGCGATGCGCCGTCCCCGTTGCAGTCGGTCGAGCAGGGGCCCGATGAGCGGCGCGATCACGGCGAACGGCGCGATCGTGATGAGCAGGTAGAGGGCCACCTTGGTCTTGTCCTCGCCGGTGGCGGCGGAGAAGAACAGCGTGTTGGCCAGCGCGACGGCCATGGCCGCGTCGCACGCGAAGTTCACCATGGTGGCGTAGGTCAGCGCCGTCAGGCCGGACTTGTCGGCGCCGTCGGCGGTCGCGGCCCGACGGAAGGTGGCGATGCCCTTGCCGGTGATCTCCCGACTGCGCAGCGCGGCCACCCGGGTGACCGTGAGCTTGCGCGGCATCGTCGGGCGCTTGGGGCCGGCCGTGCTCTCCTGCCGGGTCTCGCCGCCGACGGGATGCAGGGGCGGCAGCGGAGTCCGCCGCGCGCCGCGAGGTGTCCGCGGCTCGGCGGGCGAGTAGTTGTCCCACCCGGGATGTCGCTCCGGGTTCTGCGGGTGGTCACCGCCCTGGCCTGTCACGGGTGCCATTGTCCTACATCCGAACGCCGACTCCGCGTCAGCCGTCGGTGGGGACGAACTGCACCTCGAACAGAGTCGGCCAGAGCTTCCCGGTCACCAGGAAGCGGTCCGTGCCGTCGATCGCGGCGATCCCGTTGAGCACGTCCACCGGGACGCTCGGATCGAGAGAGGCACGCAGCGGCGCGGCGTCGACGACGGCCGTCACCGCGCCCGACGCCGGGTCGATGCGGACGATCTCGTCGGTCTGCCACCGGTTGGCCCAGATGCCGTCGGACGTGCACTCGAGCTCGTTCAGCGCGGCGACGGGCTCCCCGCCCGCGGTGACCGACCGGGTGGACCGGACGTCGAAGGTGTCGGGGTCACGCACGGTCAGGGTGTCCGATCCGTCGCTGGTGATCAGGGCGTCGTCGGTGGCGCAGATGCCCCACCCCTCGCCGTCGTAGGTCACCCGGCGTCGCTCGACGAGTGTGTCCGGGTCGCGGACCACGGCGATGCCGTCGCGCCACGTCAACTGCCAGACGGTGTCGCGGGAGCGGGTGATGCCCTCGCCGAACAGGGGAGCGGGCAGGTCCTCGCGGGCGAGGACGGCGCCGGTGGTGCGGTCGGTCGCCGTGATGCGCGACTGCCCCGACCGGCCCGTTCCCTCGAGCAGCCGATCGCCGTCGAGTTCGAGACCCTGGGTGAACGCCGTCGGGTCGTGCGGGACGGTGGCGACGACGCGGACCTCGAAGCGGGGCGCCGCCTCGGTCGGCACCTCGGTCGGGGCGCCCGCCGAACTCGCGGGCGAACACCCGGTGGCGCCCACCACACCCACCAAGAGGACACCGACCACGGAGGGGAGAACGCCCCGAACCCCCGCCCCTCGAGCACCGCTGCCGGACCGCATCGGTCCATCCAAGCAGTGATGCTGCAAAATGGTCGACGTGACTGCTCCGTCCGTGACCGAGATCCGCCCGCTGCTCGCCGACGCGGTCGACGTGGCGCGCGCCGCCGCGGTCGACGCCGGCGAGGGCCCCGTGGGAGCGCACCTCGGAGTGGAGGGTGTCGACGCCGACGCCGCGATCCACCGCTTCGCGGCCGACCTGCCGGGGTACGGCGGGTGGCAGTGGGCCGTCGTCGTGGCCGCCCCGGCCGACGCGGAGGCGGTCACGGTCAGCGAACTCGCGTTGCTCCCCGGGCCCGACGCTGTGGTGGCACCCACCTGGGTCCCGTGGGACGAGCGCATCCGCCCCGGCGATCTGTCGCCGGGAGATCTCCTCCCGCCGCGGCACGACGACGTGCGCCTGGTTCCG
Source organism: Rhodococcoides corynebacterioides (assembly GCF_019834675.1). Classification (GTDB taxonomy): domain Bacteria; phylum Actinomycetota; class Actinomycetes; order Mycobacteriales; family Mycobacteriaceae; genus Rhodococcoides; species Rhodococcoides corynebacterioides_A. The sequence continues at coordinate 268,468 of NZ_JABUBU010000001.1, forward strand.
GGCTACCGCGCCACCGGCGACCCCGCGCTCGACGACGTCGCGCTCGAGCTCGGGCTCGGCCGCCCACAGGTGATGAGCCGCGAGGGTCGCCTCGAGACCGCCGAGCGGTGGGCCGAGAGCGACTTCGGCCCCGAGGCGCCGATGGCCCGGTCGGCCCCCGCCCACTGCGGCACGTGCGGCTTCTATCTGCTGCTGCAGGGGTCGATCGGCGCTGCGTTCGGGGTGTGCGGCAACGAGCTCTCGGCGGACGGCCGCGTGGTCCACGCCGGCTACGGCTGCGGCGCCCACTCGGACACCGAGATGCCCACCGGCGCAGGCTCGCCCGCGTTCGAGGCCTACGACGACGGGGCGTTGGACGTCACGCCGACGGCGGATTCGACTCCCGCGGAGTGACCGACCCGTTCGGCACGGCCGCGCTGCGTCGCGCCGTGCTGGACGCGTGGGCGTCGTCGCCCACCCGCCTGATCGAGGACGCCGCGGTCGAACGTGACCTGGTGGTGGGCGGCTACCGGGACCGGGTGGTCACCGAGCTCGTGCAGAACGCGGCCGACGCCGCGCGGCGGGCGGGAGTGCCCGGCGCGGTGGACGTCCGCGCCGAGGGATCGTCGGTGCACTGCGCGAACGTCGGTGCGCCCCTGACGGTCTCGGGAGTCCGCGCGCTCTGTTCCCTGCGGGCGTCCGACAAGGGCGGCGGCGACGTCGGTCGCTACGGCACCGGGTTCACCGCGGTGCGGGCGGTGACCGAACGGGTGGAGGTGCGCTCGACCGGCGGCTCCATCGTGTTCGACGCCGAATCGACCCGAACGGCGCTCCGCGAGAACGGGATCGACGTGTCGGTTCTCGCGGACCGCGGCCTCGACGTTCCCCTGTTCCGGCTGCCGTGGCCGATCGATCGGCCGCCGGCACCCGGGTGGGACACCGAGATCGTCCTGCACGACGTCGCCGACGTCGAGGCCGTCCTCGGGTCCGCCGAGGACGACGCGGTCGACCTGCTCCTCGCGCTGCCCGCCCTGGACCGCATCACGGTGCGCGACAAAGTTTCACGACGGACGCAGACGGACGGGCCGGGTGCCTGGACCACCGTGACGATCGGGACGCGGTCGTTCCTGCGCGGGGCCGCGCCGCACGCCACGTGGTACCTGCCGCTCCGCGGGGCCGCGGCGAGTGTCACCGACGGCCGTGTTACCGACGGCCGTGTCACCCACGTCGACCCCGTCGACACCGACGTCCTCCGCGCCCCCACCCGCTCCGACGAGGCGCTGACGCTGCCCGCCGTCGTCGTGGCGGACGTCCCCCTGCAGCCCGATCGGCGGCGCGTCCTTCCCGGCGCCGACCTGACGCCGTTGGCGGAGGGGTACGGCGACCTGGTGGCCGACCTGCCGCCCGCCGTGCGCCCGCTCGCGGTGCCGCGGCCGGGCGTCCCGGCGTCCGTCGTCGACGCCGACCTGCGGGACGCGCTCACCGCCGATCTGGCCGCGACCGCGTGGGTCCCCGGGGTGGACGGGCGCGCGCACGCGCCGCGCTCGGCGACCGTCGTCGAGCGCCTGACCGACCAGCTCGCCGCCCTCCTCGACGACGTCGTGCCCGGTCTGGTCGACCCCGCCGCGTCCGAGGGCGCGGCCGCGCGCACGCTGGCGCGTCTCGGGGCCCGCGTCCTGCGCCCGGCCGAGGTGGTCGACGCGCTGTCCGGTCTGGACCGCCCGCCCGCCTGGTGGCGCTCGGTGTACGAGGCCTTCGACGCGCTGCTGCCCGGCAGCGACGTGGCGGAGTGCGCCGCGATCCCGGTGCCTCTCACCGACGGTCGGACGGTCACCGGTCCCCGCACCGTCGTGGTGGCCGAGGAGCGCGTCGGCCCGGTGAGCTGGGCGCGCGTCGTGCATCCGGACGCGGTTCACCCTCTGCTGCAGCGTCTCGGCGCGACGGTGGCCCGTCCCGCCGACCTGCTGGCGGACCCGGCGCTCTCCGATCGGCTCACCGATCCCGACGGCGTTCCCGACGCCCTGGTGGACGAGGTGCTCGCCGTCGCGGCCCTCGTGCCGGCGGACACGTCCGTCCCCGGCCTCGGTGAGCTGCCGCTCCGCGACGCCGACGGCGAGGAGCGGGCCGCCGACGAGGTGCTGCTCCCCGACGCCCCCGTCCTGGCGGTGCTGGCCGAGGACCATCCGTTCGGCGTCGTGGACGCGGCCCTGGTCGCGCGGCACGGCGAGCACGCCCTGCGGGTGGTGGGGGTCGGCGCCACCTTCGGCATCGTCGTCGACGACGCGCCGCTGGGACCGGACCACGATCTCGACGACGAGGACGCCTGGTGGGACTCCGTGGACGGCGAGCCCGCCGACGTGCGGGCCGTCCGGGATCTCGAATGGGTCGATCCGCGGCGGTGGCCCGACGCGCTGGACCTGCTGGTCGCGGACCCGACGCTCGCGGCGCTCCTCGCGGACCGGGACGGCTACACCGCGTGGTGGCTGCGTCGGCACGCCGCGCTCGGCGGAACGGCGCCGGGTCTGCTGCGCCGCCCGGACGACGACACCTTCGACGGTGTCCTCGACGTCGCCCCGCCGCTGCGCGCGGCGGCGATTCCCGCCCTGTGGGCCCGCGACCGCGTCGACGACGCCGAGACGACCCGCGCGCTGCTCGCGGGACTGGCGGATCCGGCGCGGACCGTGCGACCCGGCGCCGTGCTGCGGACCTACGCCGCGCTCGGTGCGGCCGTCGCCGACGGCCGCGTCGACGTGCGGGACGTCGACCCGCCCGCCGACGTGCGCACGCTCTCCGGCCGCGTCGTCCCCGCCGACGACGTGACGGTGCTCGGCGGACCGGCATGGATCGCCGTCGTACCGCCCGAGCGCGCCGTCCCCGGCGGCGCGCATCCCGACGCGGTGGCGGATCTGCTCGACGTCGACACCACCGACGCGGTCACGGTCACCGTGCGGGGCGCGGGAGTGCCGACCGTCGTCGCCGACGATCCGCTGCTCGCGGCCTACGCCGCGGCTTTGTCGGCCGTCTCGACCCTGCCGGTTCCGGACGAGGTGACCGTCCACGACGATCTCGTCGTCGACGCGTCGGGAGTGGGGGAGCGGCGGGTGCCGTTCTGGATCGACACCGACGGCCGTGTCCACCTGACGGGACCCCGCCGATGATCGACGACGCCGTGCTGACCTGGCTGGTCGCGCACCGCACCCCGTGGCTCACCGACGTCATGACCGTCGTCACCACGGTCGGCAACACCGTGGGCGTCGCCGTCCTCACCGTGATCCTGGCGGCGATCGCGTGGCGGCGGGGGGAGCGCCGGGCGGCCCTGGCCACCCTGGCGGTGATGCTGCTCGGCTGGGGACTGATGAACGGGGTCAAGTACGCGGTGCGCCGCGCCCGACCGCCCGTTCCCGAACGGCTGGTCGACCTGTCGACCTGGTCGTTCCCGTCCGGCCACGCCATGATGTCGGCGATGGCCGCCGCCGTCGTCATCGTGCTGGTCACTCGCGGACTGCTCGGCGAGCGGGCCCGGAAACGAGGAAGAGCAGCGGCCGCCGTGGTCACGGCGGCAACGCTGCTCATCGGATTCTCGCGCCTCTACCTCGGCGCCCACTGGTGCACGGACGTGCTGGCCGGATGGGCGCTCGGGGCGCTGTGGGGGACTCTCGCCCTCCGTCGTGCTCTCAGCGACGCTGTGTGATCGAGCGTCAGCGACGCTGTGTGATCGAGCGTCAGCGACGCTGTGTGATCGAGCGTCAGCGACGCTGTGCGATGACGAGGAGCTCGTCCCGCATCGAGGGGCTGCCGACCGTGTTGGCGCGGGCGTAGAGATCGCGGAGCGCGCGGACGTGGCGACGGCGGTTGAGGAACGTTTCGATGTACTTCACTTCTGCTGACCTCATGGCTCTTGATTCGTGTGTGACGGTGTCGATCCGCTGGTCGGACCGATAAGTCCATTCTGACCGTTCCCGGCACGTTACTCAAGGTAAGAAGGGGTGAGTTCGCGCACGTCAGAGCCATTTTCGGGGGTGCCCGCGGTCACATGATCGCGGTCACACGGGCGGCGGAACCAGCCCCTTCTGCGCGGTCCGGGCGCCTCGCCGAGCCGCCCGCCGCTGCAGGGTGAACAGTCCGAAACCGAGCGCGCCCAACGCTGTTCCCGCCCATGCGGTGGGAGCGATCGACCAGTCGGCCACGGTGGCGGCCACCGCCGCCGCGGCGAAGACCGCGGTGCCGCCGCCGATCACGGGTGCGGGGTCGGTCCACCGGGTCGGCATCGCGGGCGGCGGAGCGAGGCGCTCGGCTGGTCGCTCGGCTGGTACTGGCACGGCGGTCACGCTACCCGTGTCCTAGTCTGCTCCTCATGTCTCGAGCGACCTCCTTCGTGGATTCGTACTTCAAGATCACGGCCCGGGGATCGTCGCTCTCGGCCGAGGTGCGCGGCGGCGTCGTCACGTTCGTGGCCATGGCGTACATCGTGGTGCTGAATCCGCTGATCCTCGGCAGTTTCTCGCCGGACGACGCGGCCGCGAAGACCGACGTGCTGGGCAACATTCTCCCGGTCCCGCAGGTCGCCGCGGTGACCGCGCTGGTCGCCGGCGTCATGAGCATCCTGTTCGGCGTCGTCGCCAACTACCCGTTCGCCATCGCCGCCGGTCTCGGCATCAACACCCTGCTGGCCGTCACCATCGCGCCGCAGGTCACGTGGCCCGAGGCGATGGGCCTGGTGGTCATCGACGGCATCATCATCGTGATCCTGGCGCTGACGGGCTTCCGCACCGCGGTCTTCGAGGCCATCCCGCGCGAGCTGAAGGCCGCGATCGCCGCGGGCATCGGCGCGTTCATCGCGCTGATCGGCCTGGTCGACGCGGGGTTCGTACGGCGCATTCCCGACGCCGCGGGGACCACGGTGCCGGTGGGTCTGGGTATCGACGGGTCCATCGCGTCGTGGCCGACCGTGACGTTCGTGTTCGGCCTCCTGCTCATGGGAATCCTGGTGGCGCGCAAGGTGCGCGGTGGTCTGCTGATCGGCATCGTCGTCACCACGGTGGTCGCGGCGATCGTCGAGGCCGTCACCGACACCGGGGCGTCGCAGGGCGTGAACCCCAAGGGGTGGAACCTCAGCGTGCCGCAGCTGCCGGACGTGGTGCTCGACCTGCCGGACCTGTCCCTGGTCGGCGACGTCGACCTCGTCGGGGCGTTCACGCGCATCGGGGTGCTCGCCGCCAGCCTGCTGGTCTTCACCCTCGTGCTCGCCAACTTCTTCGACGCGATGGGCACCATGACCGGGCTCGGCAAGGAAGCCGGTCTGACGGACGCCGACGGCACCCTGCCGGGCGTCGGGAAGGCCCTCGTCGTCGAGGGCGTGGGCGCCGTCGCGGGCGGCGCCGGGTCGGCGTCGTCGAACACCGTCTTCGTCGAATCCGCGTCCGGCATCGCCGAGGGTGCGCGCACCGGACTGGCGAACGTCGTCACCGGCGTGCTGTTCCTCGCGGCGATGTTCCTGACCCCGCTGTACTCGGTGGTGCCGATCGAGGCGGCCGCTCCCGCGCTGGTCGTGGTGGGCGCGTTGATGATCGGTCAGGTCGCCGACATCGACTTCACGCGTTTCCACGTCGCGCTGCCGGCGTTCCTCACGATCGTCGTCATGCCGTTCACCTACTCGATCGCCAACGGCATCGGCGTCGGCTTCGTCACCTGGGTCGTGCTGGCGATCGGGCGCGGGAAAATCCGGTCCGTGCATCCGCTGATGGCGGTGGTCGCGGTGCTGTTCGTGCTCTACTTCGCCGTCGGCCCGATCCGCGACGCCCTCGCCTGATTCGTCCCGCTATTCTGTTGCGATGCCTCAGGAACTGCGCCAGCTGGCCGGCGACCTCTCCCTGGCCGTGGTGCGCCTGACGCGTCACCTGCGGGGCCGCCGCACCAGTCAGGTCACGCTGACGCAGTTGTCGGCGTTGGCCACGCTCGGGCGGGAGGGCGCGATGACGCCGGGCACGCTCGCGGCGAAGGAACGCGTGCAGCCGCCGTCGATGACGCGGGTGGTCGCCTCGCTCGGCGAACTCGGCCTGGTCGAACGCATTCCGCACCCCACCGACGGCCGCCAGATCATCGTGTCCCTGTCCGATGCCGGACGTCAGGTCATCGAGGACGAGGTCAACGCGCGCGAGGCGTGGCTCACCGAGCAGCTGCGCGGACTCGACGCCGAGCAGCTCGCGGCGGTGCGGCGGACGGTCGACATCATGTCGGCCATCGTCAACGAGTCGGAGTAATATTTAGGGAGTGCAACTATCTCCTCGACTCCCGCGGCGACGCGGGTCGTCGGGGACTGCGGACCGCCCGTCGCTGTTCGACGCGTTGCACACCCGGAACTACCGCCTCTGGGCGTCGGGGCAGATCGTCTCGCTGATCGGGACGTGGATGCAGCGCATCGCGCAGGACTGGCTGGTCCTGACGCTCTCCGACGGCAACGCCGTCGCCGTCGGCATCGTCATGGCGTTGCAGTTCGGCCCCACCCTGGTGCTGTCCGTGTGGGGCGGGGTGCTCGCGGATCGGTACGACAAACGACGGCTGCTCATGGGCACCCAGGCCGCCGCGGCCGTGTTCGGGCTGGTGCTGGCCCTGCTCGACGTCGGCGGCGTCGTCGCACTCTGGCACGTCTACGTTCTCGCACTCCTGCTCGGCTGCTCGTCGGCCGTCGACGCCCCGGTGCGCCAGTCGTTCACCATCGAGATGGTCGGGCCGGAGCGGCTGCCCAACGCCATCGGGCTCAACTCGATGACCTTCAACCTGGCGCGCATCGTGGGCCCGGCCATCGCCGGCGTCGCCATCACCGCCGTCGGTACCGGGTGGGTGTTCCTGGCCAACGCCGTTTCGTTCGCCGCCGTGTTCGCCGGGCTGGCGGCCATGCGGACCGACGAGCTCTTCCGCGTCGAGCGTGCTCCGCGGCGATCCGGACAGGTCCGGGAGGGTTTTCGCTACGTCCTCGGTCGACGCGATCTGTGCGTGGTCCTCGCGACGGTGTCGGTGGTCTCCACGTTCGGCATCAACTTTCCGCTCGCGCTGTCGGTGATCACCCGCAACACCTTCGGCCGCGGCGCCGACGCCTACGGGCTGCTCTCGACGGTGCTGGCCGTCGGCACGCTGATCGGCGCCACCGTCGCCGCGCGGCGACGCGGCACGCCCGGGCTGAGGCTGTTCGTCACGTCCGCGATCGTGTTCGGGGTCTTCGAGACCGCGGCCGGTCTGGCCCCCGCGTTCTGGGCGGTGGCGGTGCTGCTGATCCCGGCCGGCCTGGTCCAGCTGACGTTCTCCACGGTGGCCATGAACATCCTGCAGGCCACCGTGCCGTCCGACATGCGCGGACGCGTCATGGGCATCTACATGCTGTGCTTCCTGGGCGGCACGCCGATCGGCAGTCCCATCCTGGGTTGGGCCGCGGACGTTCTGGACCCGCGCGCGCCGCTGGTCCTCGGCGGCCTCGTCTCCGTGGTGGGCGGCGTGGTCGCGGCCGTGGCCGTCGCGCGGGGAGTGGGGTCGGTGCGTCCGGAATCCGGCGCACCCGACCCTCAGAAGAACCAGCCGATCTCGGGCTGACGGGGAGTACCGAAGGTCAGGTCGAACTCGTGCAGCGCCCGTTCGCTGGTCGCCTGCACGCGGTTCGCGGCGGCGAACTGCCGCGCGCGGTGCGCCCCGAGATAGACGCTGCCCAGCACCGAGGACGACAGCGTCACGTCCGGTTCGCGGTCGGTGCGCACCACCTCGGCGTGACCGTCGCGCACGACCATCCGGAACACCCCGCCGGCGTGCAGGAACGGGTCCTCCACCGCCACGGTGAGGTCGGTGTCCAGCGCGTACGTCCGCGCGGACAGGGCCGCCGGCACGTCCATCAGACGGACCCAGAGGCCGTCCTTCACCGACTGCACCTGCGGCACCCGCCGATCGGTGAGCAGGGTCAGCAGCGGATCGCCGACCGGCAGGGTCACCTCGAACGTCTCCACCAGATCGATCCCGCACAGCACCTGCCACAACGCCGAGCGGGCCTCGTCGGTCACGGCCCGGAAGTCGACGATGCGCGCGTCCTGCGCGCCCGCCGTTCCCACCCGGTAGCCGCGTCGGAACGCCACGTAGCCGTCGGGATGGACCACGAAGAACAGCTTCGAGAACCCGCCGCGGGCGTTCTTGCGGTCGGCGAAGAAGCGCTGCCACCGGGTGGCGGGCATCGGTTGCGCGCCCGGCGTGCGCTGCTGCCAGCGGCGATGGATGTCCGGCAGCAGTTCGCGCGCCTGCTCGCTGGTCACCAGACGGGCGCCGACGGGCGGCGGGAGGTCGGGTCGGAACGCGGCGAACCGGCGGTCGATCGAGTACGTGACGCCCTGCGTCGCCGGGCCGTACCCGAACCGCTCGTAGATGGTGGCCTCGCTGGCGGTGAGCACCGACAGCGGCTTACCGGCCTGCTCGAACCGCTCGTGCTGTGCGGTGAACATCCGCCGGAGGATGCCGCGACGACGGTGGGTGGGGGCGACCGACACCCAGGACACGCCCGTCGCGGGCAGCGTGGTGCCGCCGGGGACGGTGACATCCATGGGGAAGTGCATGGTGACGCCCACCGGCAGGTCGCCGTCGCACGCCAGGAAGATCTCCGACGACGCGGTGAGCAGCTTGGTCTCCGCCATGTCCTCGCTGTTCTGGTGCTCGCCGAAGGCGTGCGCGTCGAGCAGCGCGATGGCGTCCCAGTCGTCCTCGGTGGCCAGCCGGATGGTGATCGCGTCGTCGGTAGTCATCGAGACGGAACACTATCGGGCGCGTGAGCCGGGCGGATCGTCCGGTGGGAGAATTACCCCCGTGGTCCACGTCGTCGACATCACCTCGCCCGCCGATCCCCGCCTCGACGATTTCCGGGATCTCAATTCCTCGGACCGGCGTCCGGATCTGCCCGGCGGCAAGGGCCTCGTCATCGCCGAGGGGGTGCTGGTGGTGCAGCGGCTCCTCGCGTCGCGCTTCGAGCCGATCTCGCTGCTCGGGGTGGACCGGCGACTGAACGAACTCGCGGAGGATCTGGACGGTGTCGACGTGCCGTTCTACCGCACCACCGCCGACGTCATGGCCGAGGCCGTCGGCTTCCATCTGAATCGGGGCGTGCTCGCCGCGGCCCATCGTCCGCCGCCGCTGGACCTCGCCGCCGTGCTCGACGGGGCGCGAACCGTGGCGGTGCTCGAGGGGGTCAACGACCACGAGAACCTCGGGTCGATGTTCCGGAACGCCGCCGGTCTCGGCGCCGACGCCGTGCTGTTCGGCGGTGCGACGGCGGATCCGTTGTACCGCAGGTCCGTTCGCGTCTCGATGGGTCACGTGCTGCGGGTGCCGTTCGCCAGTGTGCCGGATTGGCCGCGCGGTCTCGCGCAGGTGCGCGACGCCGGCTTCCAGTTGATCTCGCTGACGCCGAACCCGGAGGCCGTGCCGCTGGCGGAGGCGATGACGGGGGAGAAGGTGGCCCTGCTGCTCGGCGCGGAGGGCCCCGGTCTGACCGAACATGCCATGCGCGCCAGCGACATTCGCGCCCGCATTCCCATGGCGCCCGGAACGGATTCGCTCAACGTGGCGACCGCGGCGGCGATGGCGTTCTACGAACGCGTGCGGACCGGGTAGGTCACCCCACCAGGCGTCGGAACAGGCCGCGTTTGCGGGGCTGGTCGTCCGTCGCCGGCTGCGATCCCGACGACGCGGGCGTCTCGGTCGGGGCGGGCCGGGCGGACGGGTCACGCATCACGAAGTCGCACAACAACACCGACGTCGGGTCGACGTCCCCGTCCTGCGCGCCGCCGATCATGCGGACGCCGAGCCAGTGGGCGCCCGCCGCGTCGGCGAACTCCTGCGGATGGAACGGCAGCGCCTGCGGATCGGGGAAATCGCCGTCGAATCGCAGGGGGTGCTCACCGGACCAGAAGGGGCGCTCCCACGGCTGCGGCAGACCCTCGTCCTCGAAGATGTACGTCGGTCCCGCGCTGAAGGATCGACGCAGCGTGCCGTCGGTCCACTGCGCGAACCCACCCCAGGCGTGCTCGCGTTCGGACGCCAGCAGGTACACCGTGCGGGCGGGAGTGAGCGTGCGCCACCGGTCCGGCACCGTCGACGGCCGCACCGCGGCGGGTTCCGCCGCGCAGACCACGGTGACGCCGGGGAAGCAGCCGACCAGCACGCGATCGGGTTCGGAGGCGACGCCGAACGCCGTGAGCGGGGCCATGCCGACCAGGTCGGGTTCGAGCCCTGGATGCAGGCGTCGGGCGACGGCCGCCGCGGCGTCGTGACTGGACCGCACGCCCGGTCGCAGGACCGCACTCGGATCCACCGCATCGACGAACCACAACGCTGCTGTACCCACCCCCACCGGGCGCCCCTTCCTCGTCGTCCGGATGTCTCGGCGCGTCAGCGACCGTTGCTGCGGACTCCCAGCAACACATCTTCCCACGACGGCATCGACGGCTTGCCTCGTTTGTCCTTCGCGGCGGGGTGCGCGGGTGCGGGCTTGGGGCGCGGAGTGCGGTCGGAGGCGTCCTCGGCGGTGTCGTCCGCCGTGTCCGTGTCGGCCGGCTCGTCCTCGCTCGGGGCGGGGGCGGCTGCGGCGTCGAGCACGGCCGCGTCCTCCCGGTCGCTGTCGGAGTCGACGCCGTAGTAGTCGTCGAGGGTCTGCTGGGACGGCGCGTCCTGCACGGCCGCGACCGGGGCGAGGCCACGCAGCTGGCGACCGAAATCGGGGTCGATCAGCTCGGACGCGGCGTCGTCGAGCGGAGTCACGCTGCCGCCGTGCGCATCCGGCTGGAACCGCCAGTGCGCCGTGTTGGTGTGCCGGCCCGCCGGCCAGGTGAGCTGGGCGATCCAGTGACCGTCCTCGTCGCGCCAGGCGTCCCACTCGGCGGACTCCATGGTGTGGCCGCGGCCGCGGAAGGCCTGCGTCACGATCTCGAGGAGGGTCATCACCGCCGGACCGTCGGGTCGCACGGGGTGGCCGAGTTGCGCCAGTTCGGCGGCGCGGGACCGCTCGAGCAGCACGGGGTGGGCGTAGCGCTCGATCTTCGAGGCCGGCATGCCGGATTCCTTGGCCACCTGCTCGATGGAGGCGCCGGATCGGATACGCGCCTGGATCTCGCGCGGTCGCATGAGAGAGTCCATCTCGATCTCGATCTGTCCGAGTCGCGCGGCGTCACCGCGAGCGGCGGCACGCAACTTCTCGTCGGCCGGGAGACGGAACTTCTCGCCGGAGGGATCGGCGCACACGATGAACTTGCCGTCGGACGCCAGGCCGATCACGTGGATCTCTCGCACGATCACTCCTTCGGCTCGGGCCCTCGCACTGCACCTCCCCCCGACTGTAATGCACCACAGTGCGTCAGCCGGGGGGACACGCAGACCCGTCAGGACAGGTGCGAGACCACGTGATCGATGCAGGCCGTCAGGGCGCTGACGTCGTCGGGCTCCACCGCCGGGAACATGCCCACGCGCAGTTGGTTGCGCCCCAACTTGCGGTAGGGCTCGGTGTCGACGATGCCGTTGGCGCGCAACGTCTTCGCCACCGCGGCGGCGTCGACCTTCTCGTCGAAGTCGATGGTGCCGACCACCTGCGAGCGGTGCGCCGGATCGGTGACGAACGGCGTCGCGTACTCCGACTTCTCCGCCCAGTCGTACAGGCGCGAGGACGACTCGGCGGTGCGCTGCACGGCCCAGTCCAGGCCGCCCTTGCCGTTCAGCCACTCGATCTGGTCGGCGAAGAGCAGCAGCGTCGCGACCGCCGGGGTGTTGTAGGTCTGGTTCTTGGTGCTGTTGTCGATCGCGATGGGCAGCGACAGGAAGTCCGGCACCCAGCGTCCGTTGCCGGCGATCTCCTCGACCCGCTGCAGGGCGGCCGGGCTCATCAGCGCGACCCACAGGCCACCGTCGGCGGCGAAGTTCTTCTGCGGCGCGAAGTAGTAGACGTCCGAGTCCGCGACGTTCACGGGCAGACCGCCCGCACCCGACGTCGCGTCGATCGCGATCAGCGCGTTCTCCGATCCGGCCGGGCGCGAGACCGGAATGGCCACACCCGTGGACGTCTCGTTGTGGGCCCAACCGATCAGGTCGACCGACGGATCCGACGTCGGCTCGGGCGCACTGCCCGGCTCCGCCGACACCACGATCGGGTCACCGATGAACGGGTTGGCCTTGGCCACCGACGCGAACTTGCTGCTGAACTCGCCGTTGGTCAGGTGCAGCGACTTCTCGCGGATCAGGCCGAACGCCGCCGCGTCCCAGAACGCCGTCGTGCCGCCGTTGCCCAGCACCACCTCGTAGCCGTCGGGAAGGGCGAACAGCTCGCGCAGGCCGTCGCGCACGCGTCCCACCACGTCCTTGACCGGCTTCTGGCGGTGGCTGGTGCCGAACACCGACGCCCCCGCGTCGACGAGGGACTGCAGCTGCTCCGGGCGAACCTTCGACGGGCCGCACCCGAAGCGTCCGTCGCCGGGCTTGAGGTCGGCAGGAATGGTCAGGTTCTCGGCCATGTGTCGATGCGTCCTTATGGTCGTGGCGGTTCCGGCGCCCTCAGGGTAGTCGGTGCAGGTCCGGTGCCCCGGTGCGGTCCGCCCCGCCCCGCCCGAGCCCCACCCCTCCCGCCCGGCGCGCAGCGCACCTCACCCTGCGCATGTTGCAACAGGCGCGGATTCGGGTGCGCTGCGCAGCGACGATCCAACGGAACGGTGCGCAGCGCGCCACAGCCCACGCGGACCCCTACCGACGACGGGTGGTCGGCCTGCCCGCGGGCACGTCGAACAGCAGTCCGGTGAGTCGCCGCGCGAGGCGGCCGTCGCGAAGATCCGGCGTCCCCCAACGGACGACTCGCCAACCCTGAGCGCGCAACCGATCCTCACGGAGCTTCTCGCGGTGCACGACGTCGGCGGGTGACTCGTCGGGCCGGGCGAGGCGGCCGTACTTCGACTTGCCGTCGAACTCGCCCAGAACGCCGGCGTCGTCCCAGAGGAAGTCGGGGCGCACCTCGGTGCCGTCGTCGAGCACGAGCGTGACCTGGAGTTCGGGTTGCGGGATGCCGAAGTGTCGGAAGTAGACGCGACTGCGGGACTCGCCGACGCTTTCGCTGGCGGGACTCAGGAACCGTAGTGCCGCGCGCGCCGCCACTCGCCCGGAGCTGGTTCCGGTTCGGTCGAGCGCCTCGATCACGTCGTCGATCACGGTGAGCCCGCGGCGGAGGGCGGAATCCCCGACGCAGACCGCGTCCTCGAACGGAAGAACCCGGGCAAGATCGGCGACGGTGCGCGCCGCTGTCGTGGTGGCGCACCCGTCGACGACGCACACGTCCACGGGGTCGAGCCCCTCCGCGTGGACGTGTCGGGTGGCGGTGACGTGTCCGCCCGCGGCTCGCGTCGTTGCCAGATGCACCAGGGACGGTCTGCGCAGGAGTTGCATGCCATGCAGCAGGGCCGCGGACTGGTGGCCGGCAAAGACGTCCGACGTGCAGCACATCAGGTGTGCTCGCAACGTCAGGAGGTGCCGTCGATCCGAATCGAGGTGCCGGTAGTGGTCACCGGGCGCGTAGATGCCGCGGTGCACGCAGACCATGTCGCCGCTCTTGACGAGTTCTGCGATGTCGTGATCGGACAGTCCCTGTGCGGCAGCATGCGCCCGCCGCATCAGGTGCTCGCCACGGAAGTCGACATGAGCTCGACGGCTGCGTCCGGTCATGGTCGACACGGTGCTGCATCGACGACGTCTGCGGAGTCGTCCATCCACAGGGTCGGCTGTTGTGCACAGGGTCCGGCAGTTCCATGAGTCGATGGTGCGCAGCGCGCCCGGATCCGCGCACGTTGCAACATGCGCGGATCGAGGCGCGCTGCGCACCGGGCCCCGGGGCGCCCCACCACAACCGGGGAGCCGCTCGCCCTACGCGATGGTGGCCCACCCCTCCACGGACTCGGCGGAGCGGGGCTCGGGGCCGGTGTAGATCGCGGCGGGCCGCACCAACCGCCCCAGCCGCTTCTGTTCCAGAATGTGCGCGCACCAGCCGGCGGTCCGGCCGCAGGTGAACATGGCGGGCATCATGTGCGCGGGCACCTCGGCGAAATCGAGGATCACCGCGGCCCAGAACTCGACGTTGGTCTCGATGGCGCGGTCCGGGCGCCGCTCGCGCAGCTCGGCGAGGGCCGCCTGCTCCAGCGCGGCGGCCACCTCGAAGCGCGGGGCGTTCAGTCGCTGGGCGGTGGCACGCAGCACGCGGGCGCGGGGGTCCTCGGCGCGGTAGACCCGGTGCCCGAAGCCCATCAGCTTCTCCTTGCGGTCGAGGATGCCCTTGACCAGTCCGCGCGGGTCTTCGGTGCGCTCGACCTCCTCGATCATCGGCAGCACGCGGGCCGGGGCGCCGCCGTGGAGCGGTCCGGACATGGCGCCGATCGCACCGGACAGCGACGCGGCGACGTCGGCGCCCGTCGACGCGATCACGCGCGCGGTGAAGGTGGAGGCGTTGAGGCCGTGCTCGGCGGCGGACACCCAGTAGGCGTCGACGGCCTCGGTGTGGGCGGGGTCGGGATCGCCCTTCCACCGGGTCATGAAGCGCTCGGTGACGGTGGAGCACTGGTCGATGCGCGACTGCGGGACGGCGGGCTGGTGGATGCCGCGGGCGGACTGCGCGACGTAGGACAGGGCCATGACGGAGGCGCGGGCGAGGTTCTCGCGCGCGGTGTCGTCGTCGATGTCGAGCAGCGGCTCGTAGCCCCAGATGGGCGCCAGCATCGCGAGTCCGGCCTGGACGTCGACGCGGACGTCGCCGGTGTGGATGGGCAGCGGGAACGGCTCGGCGGGCGGCAGTCCGGGGCCGAAGCGACCGTCGACGAGCAGGGCCCACACGTTGCCGAACGTCACGCCGCGGGAGACGAGATCCTCGATGTCGACGCCGCGGTAGCGCAGCGCGCCACCGTCCTTGTCGGGCTCGGCGATGTCGGTGGTGAAGGCGACGACGCCTTCGAGTCCGGGGGAGAAGTTCTCGGGCACCGTCGGAGCCATCGCGAGACCTCGATTTCTGCGCGGGGGCCGTGGTGGTCGGCCCGTCGAATCGCACCATAGTGCTGCGCCGGCGATGTCCGACGCCGGGAGTACCTTCCGACGAGTGAACGAGAATTCCGAGCGCGTCGACCTCGCCGACATGCGCGTCGCGTACGGCGGCGACGCCGATGTCACCGAGGCGGATCTGGCCGACGGGTGGCTCGCACTCGCGCGGTCGTGGTTGCAGCAGGCGATCGACGCGCAGCTGCCGGAGCCGAACGCGATCGTGCTGGGCACGGTGGACGCGGAGGGACGGCCCGCCACACGGACGGTGCTGTGCAAGGAGATGCGTGACGACGGCATCGTCTTCTACACCAACCACACCTCGGAGAAGGGTGGTCACCTCGCGGGTCGTCCCGTCGCGTCGGCGACGTTCCCGTGGATCGGGATCCAGCGGCAGGTGACCGTGCGCGGGTCGGTGACGCGGGTGTCCGCGGAGGAGACGGCGGCCTACTGGGCGACGCGCCCCCGCGGTTCGCAACTGGGGGCGTGGGCGTCCGAGCAGTCCCGGCCTATCGCCTCGCGCGCGGATCTGGAACGGCAGCTCGACGAGGTGACGCGGCGGTTCGAGGGCGGCGACGTCCCGGTCCCCCCGCACTGGGGTGGATACCTGGTCGCAGCCGAGACGGTGGAGTTCTGGCAGGGGCGAAACAACCGGCTGCACAACCGGTTACGCGTCACGCCGCGCGACGGCGCCGTGGTCCGCCTGCAACCGTGAGTCGCGTACTCGCCGACACCACACCGCTGAGGAACCGGGACTTCCGGCGGCTGTGGGCGTCCGGTGTGGTCACCGTCATCGGCGCGCAGCTGTCGGTGGTCGCGGTGCCGCAGCAAATCTTCCAGATCACGTCGAGTTCCGCGTACGTGGGGCTGGCGGGCGCCTTCGCGCTGGTGCCCCTCGTCGTGTTCGGGCTGTGGGGCGGCGCGCTGGCCGACGTGATGGACCGCCGAACCCTCCTGGCCATCACCACGGTCGGGGTCGGCACCACGTCGTTCCTGCTGTGGCTGCAGGCGCACCTGGGGACCGACAACGTCTGGGTCGTCCTGATCCTCCTCGGCGTGCAGCAGGGCTTCTTCGCGGTCAATCAGCCCACGCGCAGCGCGATCATCCCGCGCCTGATCGACGCGAAGGACCTGCCCGCGGCCAACTCGCTGAACATGACCGTCTTCAACTTCGGGGCCATCGCGGGCCCGATGCTGGCGGGTGCACTCATTCCCGCGTTCGGCCTGCCGACGCTCTACCTGATCGACACGCTCGCGCTGGCCGTAACGCTGTGGGCGGTGCTGCGGCTGCCGCCCATCCCGCCCACCGGTGACGTCCGACGGGCGGGCCTGCGGGAGGTGATCGCCGGCTTCGCCTATCTGGCCACCCAGAAGGTGCTGTTGGCGTCGTTCGTCGTCGACATCGTCGCGATGGTCTTCGGTATGCCGCGCGCGCTGTTCCCGGAGGTGGCCACCGAGACGTTCGGCGATCCCGCGGAGGGTGGGCTGGTGCTCGGCCTGCTGTTCGCGTCGCTCTCGGCCGGGGCGGTGCTGGGCGGAGTGTTCTCGGGCTGGCTTCCGCGCGTCCGACGCCAGGGCGTCGCCGTGATCGCCTGCATCGTGGTGTGGGGCGTCGCGATGATCGGGTTCGGCGTGTCGATCGCGCTGGCCACGGTCGGGGAACGGGGCTGGGCGCTGTACGCGGCGCTGGGCTTCCTCGCCCTCGGCGGCGGGGCGGACATGATCTCCGCGGCGTTCCGTAGCGCGATGCTGCAGTCCGTCGCCACCGACGACATGCGCGGTCGGCTCCAAGGCGTCTTCATCGTGGTCGTCGCCGGCGGACCGCGGGTGGGCGACGTCCTGCACGGCGCGGCCGCGTTCCTGGTGGGAACGGCGGCCGCGGCGGCGGGCGGCGGCGTGCTGGTGATCGTGGGCGTGACGGTGGCGGCGTTCGCCATCCCGGCGTTCGTGAAGTACCGGGTGGGCGCGGCGGCCTGACTCGGAGGTCCGTCATGCAGCGGCCCGTCGATCAGAGGCCCGTCCGGCGGCACACCTCCTCCCAGGGCGTCGGGGCGAGCCCGAGCGTCGCCTGCGACCGGGTCGAGTCGATCTCGTAGTGCCGCGTGCGCTGGTAGGACAGCGCGTTCAGCTCCCGCATCATCGGGACGACGAGCCCGCCGGCCCGCGTGACGACGCGCGGGATCACGCGCACCGGCACCGGCGGGAGTCCGGCCGCCGCGAGGGCGTCGCCGATCGCGCGCCGCAACGTCACGGGCGGGTTGGTGGGGGCGTGCCACACCTGCCCCCAGGTCGACGGGGCGTCGACGGCGGCGATCAGGGCGCGGGCTTCGTCGAGGACGTCGGTGAAGGAGTGCGGCACGTCGGCGGCGTCGATCACCCATGCCGTCTTCCCGGCGCGGGCGGCGGGCAGGACCCGCGTCACGTGGCCGTTGGCGCCGACACCGGTGCCGACGTAGTCCGACGCGCGGACCTCGACGGCGCGGAGCGTCCCGGCCCGGTGCGCGTCGGCGAGCTCGGCCCACATCTGCGCGCGCAGAACGCCTTTGGCGTCGGTGGCGGCGTCCGGCATGCCCTCGCGCATGACGCCGTCGGGCACCGGGCCGTAGGGGTAGAGGCAGCCGGTGACGGTGAGGACGGCGCCGGTGCGCTCGGCGACCGTCCGGAGCGACCGGGCGATCGGCGGCCAGACCGTCTGCCACTGCGTGTAGTCGGCGGGGTTGACGCAGTTGTACAGGGCGACGGCGCCGTCGGTGAGGGCGGTGAGGCCGTCGGTGTCGGCGGCGTCGAGGGCCGTGGCGGTGGCGCCGGGGACGCCGACTCCGCGGCGGCTGACGAGGACCACCTCGGATCCGCGCGCGACGAGCAGGCGGGCGAGGTGGGTGCCGACGGGACCGGCCCCGATGACGACGTGACGATCGGACATGGCGAGCTCCTGTTTTGGGAAAGGAGAGCAGTGCTCTCGCACACCACAATGAGAGCACCGCTCTCGAATGTCAAGAGCAGTGCTCTCGGTTAGGGTCGACCCATGACCACGGCACGGGAGAAGGCCCGCGACGAGCTGACCGCCGAGATCCTGGCGTCGGCCCGTCGCCAGCTGGCCGAGGTGGGCCCGGCGGCACTCTCGCTGCGGGCGGTGGCGCGGGACATCGGCAAGGTCTCGTCGGCGGTCTATCGCTACGTGGCGAGCCGCGACGACCTGCTCACGGCGTTGATCGTCCAGTGCTACGACGAGCTGGGTGCCGCCGTCGAAGCCGCGGACCGCCCGGAGGAATCCCCCCGGACGCGGTGGCAAGCGGCCTGCGCGGCGATCCGGGACTGGTCGGCCGCGCACCCGCACGAGTACGCCCTGCTCTACGGCTCACCCGTCCCCGGCTACGTCGCCCCGCGGGACACCGTCGGCCCGGCGACGCGGCCCACCGCGGTGCTGGTGCGCATCGTCGTGGCGGACCGGCTGACTCGGTCCCGGGCCGCGGAGGGCCGGCGCACCGCGCTGTACGAGCCCGTGCGGGCGTTCGTCCGCGACACCGTCGGCGACGCGGGCGCGGCGGTCCTGGACGACGACCTCGTCGAGCGCACGCTGAGCGCCTGGATCACGGTGTTCGGCGCCGTCTCGTTCGAGCGGTTCGGCCACCTGGTGGGTGTCACGGCGGACACCGACCGCTACCTCGACCGGGTCGTCGAGGACCTCGCGGATCGGCTGGACCTGGGCCGCGGATGATCGGCGGTGCGAGGGGTCAGTGCGTCATCTGCCACACGGTGAGCGCCGCGAGCGCGCCGGCGCCGTTGAGCGCCCAGTGCAGACCGATGGGCGCGAGCACGCTGCGTCCACGATGGCGCAGCCAGGTGAACACGAAGCCGGCGACGGTGGTGCCGGCGACGGCGCCGCAGACCCCGACGATCTGACCGAAGAGCCCGGTGCCGAGGACGGCGGAGAACCCGTCGTTGCCCACCGTCAGACCGAGCGACGACGCGACGTGCCAGAGTCCGAACAGCAGGGAACCGATGATCGCCACACCGCGAAAACCGAAGCGGCGGGACAGTTTCGCGTGCAGGACGCCGCGAAAGGCGAGTTCCTCGGGAATCACGGTCTGCAGGGGGATGATGACCAGCGCGGCCACCAGGGTGGCACCGACGTTGACGCCGTAGCGCTCGTTGAGGAAGGCGCTCTGCGTGAGGGGTATCGACGCGGCGATCGCGACGACGGCCAGCGTCACGGCGGCGGCCGCGGCGCCGTGGCGGGCACCGCGACCGAGGTTGCTCAGTCCGAGGTCGGCCCACTGGACGCCGCGGGCGCGGGCGAACGCGACGAGCAACAGCGCACCCACCGGCACGGCCGCGACGGCGACGGGGGTGGGAGCGAAGTGGGCGGTGAGGTTGAAGACGACCAGCGCGGCCACGACGACGACGATGTCGACGACGGTGCGGTCGAACCACCGCGGACGCACGGCCGGGGACTCGACCGGAACGGAAGCGGGAAGAGCAGTGGACACCACGTCGACTGTAGCGATCGCGGTAGCGTGCTGCCATGGCACCGGAGGACGCGACCACTGCGTTGGCCCACGGCGAGTACCGCGCCGACGTCGCGCGGCGGGGAGCGGGGTTGCGCCTGCTCGAGCGGTCGGGGCGGGCGTTGACGGAGACCTGGCCCGCGGGGGAGAAGCCGCCGCTCTCGGCCGGTCTGGTCCTCGCGCCGTGGCCCAACCGCACGCGTGACGGCGAGTTCGTCTTCGGCGGCGCGACGCACCGCCTCGAGATCACCGAGCCGGCCCGGAACAACGCCAGTCACGGTCTGGTCCGCCGCCGGGACTGGGACGTCGTCGAGCGCACCGCGTCGTCCGTCACGCATGCCATCGAGGTGGGCGGTGAGCCGGGCTGGCCGTTCCCGCTGCGCCTGACGGTCCGTCACGCTCTCGCCGACGACGGGCTGACCGTCACGCACACCGCGACCAACCTCGGCGACACCGAGGCGCCGTTCGGCCTCGGCGTCCACGCCTTCGCGCGGGCCGGGGACGCGCCGCTCGACGAGTGCACGCTGCAGCTGTCGGCGGGCGTGCGTCTGCCGCTCGATCCGGACCGCAACCTGCCGGCGGGCGGTCCGGTCCCCGTGACGGGCACCGACGCCGACTTCGCCGCGCCGCGCGCGCTCGCGGGGGTGTGGCTCGACACCCCGTTCAGCGCGCTCGTTCCCGACGCCGACGGCCGGTCGCGCCAGTACCTCACGCCGCCCGACGGTCCGGCCACCGTCGTGTGGACCGACGCGCGGTTCCCGTGGGTGCAGGTGTTCACGGCCGACCCGGCGCACGATCAGGCGTATCCGGATCGCGGCCGGGCGCTGGCGATCGAGCCCATGACGTGCCCGCCCGACGCCCTGAACTCGCGGATCGACCTCGTCGTCCTCGCGCCGGGGGAGACGTGGACGGGCACGTGGGGGCTCGCCGTCGCCACCGACGCGGTCGGGAGCGCCTCGTGACGATCCTGGTGTGCGGCGAGGCCCTGGTCGACCTCGTGCCGCAGGACGGCGGGCCGACGCTCGCGCCGCGGCTCGGCGGCGGACCGTTCAACGTCGCGGTCGCCCTCGGCCGCCTCGGATCCGACGTGCAGTTCCTCTCGCGCATCTCCACCGACCCGTTCGGGCGGGACCTCGTCGCCTGGCTCGAGGCGTCGCACGTCGGTCTCGACGTCCTCCAGCGCGGACCGGAACTCACGACGCTGGCACTGACCACCCTGGCCGCCGACGGCTCGGCCGAGTACTCGTTCTACGCGGAGGGCACGGCGGATCGACTCGTCGAGGATCCCGCGACGATTCCGGAGTCGGTGACCGCGGCGTCGTTCGGGACGTTGTCCCTGCTCTACGAGCCCGGCGCGTCGGTCTACGCCGCGCTGCTCGCCCGCCTGCACGACGACGGCGTCGTGACCATGCTCGATCCCAACATCCGGCCGGCCGCGATGACCGACGGCGACGGGTACCGGTTGCGGTTCCGCGGGTGGTTGCCGTCGGTGGACGTGCTCAAGGTGTCGGTGGAGGACGCGGCGTGGCTCGCGGAGGGCCCGTCCGGCACGACGCCGGCGGACTGGCTGGCGGCGGGGGTCACCGCCGTGGTGGTCACCCGCGGCGGCGACGGCATCACCGTGGTGACCGCGCGCGGCGAGGTGTCGGTGGCGGGGGTGGCCGTGGAGGTCGCCGACACCATCGGCGCCGGCGACACGGTGCACGGGGCGTTCCTGCACCACCTCACCGCGCTCGGCGTCGACGGTCCGGATGCGCTGCGCGCGCTGGACGACGACGCGTGGCGACGGGCCGCGGAGTTCGCCGTCCGGGCCGCCGCGATCACCGTTTCGCGGCCGGGGGCGGACCCTCCGTGGGCGTCCGAGGTCACCGACGGCTAGGTTTTATCTCCGACACCACAAGTTCCGTTACCACCGAGCTCGAGAGGGACCCTTCGTGCCCGCTGAGAATGCCGACAACGCCGCCACCGCCAAGCTGATCTACCCCGGTGGCGAACACGAGATGACCATCGCGCGAGCCACCGAAGGCAACGACGGTATCGAGCTGGGCAAGCTGCTCGCGAACACGGGATACACGACGTTGGACGGCGGGTTCGTCAACACCGCGTCCACCAAGTCGGCGATCACCTACATCGACGGGGCCGAGGGCATCCTGCGCTACCGCGGATACCCCATCGAGCAGCTGGCGGAGAAGTCCTCGTTCATCGAGGTCAGTTACCTGCTGATCTACGGCGAGCTCCCCACCACCGAGCAGCTGGACGCGTTCACCGACCGCATCCGTCGGCACACGCTGCTGCACGAGGACCTCAAGCGGTTCTTCGACGGCTTCCCGCGCAACGCGCACCCGATGCCCGTGGTGTCCTCGGCGGTCAACGCTCTGTCCGCGTACTACCAGGATTCGTTGGACCCGGACGACCCCGAGCAGGTCGAGCTCTCGACGATCCGCCTGCTGGCCAAGCTGCCGACCATCGCGGCGTACGCGTACAAGAAGTCGGTGGGCCAGCCGTTCCTGTACCCGGACAACTCGAAGAGCTACGTCGAGAACTTCCTGCGCATGACGTTCGGCTTCCCGGCCGAGCCGTACGAGGCCGACCCCGAGCTGGTCAAGGCCCTCGACATGCTGCTGATCCTGCACGCCGACCACGAGCAGAACTGTTCGACGTCGACGGTGCGCCTGGTGGGGTCCTCGGACGCCAACCTGTTCACGTCCATCTCGGGCGGCATCAACGCGCTGTGGGGTCCGCTGCACGGCGGCGCCAACCAGGCCGTGCTCGAGATGCTCTACCGCATCCAGGGCGAGGGCGGCGACAGCGCCGACTTCCTCAAGCGGGTCAAGAACAAGGAGGACGGTGTCAAGCTCATGGGCTTCGGGCACCGCGTCTACAAGAACTACGACCCGCGTGCGGCCATCGTCCGCAAGACCGCGCACTCGATCCTCGAGAAGCTCGGCACGGGCGACGAACTGCTCGAGATCGCGATGAAGCTCGAGGAGGTCGCGCTGAACGACGACTACTTCGTCGAGCGCAAGCTGTACCCGAACGTCGACTTCTACACCGGCCTCATCTACCGGGCCATGGGCTTCCCGGAGCGCATGTTCACGGTGCTGTTCGCGCTCGGTCGCCTGCCCGGCTGGATCGCGCATTGGCAGGAGATGCACCAGGATCCGAACGGCAAGATCGGCCGTCCGCGTCAGATCTACACCGGCTACACCGAGCGTGCCTACGAGGGCATCGACGGGCGTAGCTGACACCACGCACGAACGACGACGGGGGCACCGGCTTCGGCCGGTGCCCCCGTTGTCGTGTGCGGTGGGTCAGAAGACGCGGTTCGCCAGGACCGGGAGGGTCCGACGCACGCTGTCGAGCTCGGTGACATCGAGGTCGAGGGTCAACTCGCCCGGCGCGTCGCCGAGGCTGTCGAGGACGTCCCCGGTGGGGGAGACCACCATCGAATGCCCGATCCCGACGGGGGCGGTCCCGCTGATCTCGATGCCCGACGCCGCGGGGTCGGCCTGGCCGCAGGCGGCGACGAACGTCGTCGAGTCCAGCGCGCGGGCGCGGGCGAGCAACGTCCACTGGTCGACCTTGCCTGGCCCGCGTCCCCACGACGCCGGGACGACGATCAGCTGCGCGCCGCGGTCGGCGAGCGTCTGGAAGAGGCCCGGGAAGCGGATGTCGTAGCACGTCGCGAATCCGACGCCGACGCCGTCGACGTCGACCACCACGGGGTCCGATCCCGGTGCGACGGTGTCGGATTCGGCGAATCCGAAGGCGTCGAAGAGATGGATCTTGTCGTACGACGCCTCGACGCCGCCGCCGGTGATCAGCAGGGTGTTGCGCACCCGCTCGGCGGCACCCGACTCACCGGAACCACCGGCGGCGGGGGTGAACATGCCCGCCACCACGGTGATGCCGGCGTCGTCGGCCATGGCGCGCACCGCGCTCGCCCACGGGCCGTCGAGGGGTTCGGCGACGTCGACGACGGACCCGCCGAAGCGACGCATGGTGGCCTCGGGGAGCACGCAGAGTCGGGCGCCGGCGTCGGCCGCGCTGCGGACCGCGTCGCGCACGATGTCGAGGTTCTCCTGCGGGTCACGCGAGGTGGTGACCTGGGCGAGGCGGATCTTCATGGAACACTCCTGACTCGAGCGAGGACGATCGGTGACCGATCGCCAGGTATACATACTGTATGCACGAATTGTCGGGCCGCGAGCGCGCGTACGCCTACCTGCGCGACCAGGTGCTGTCGTCGCCGGCCGCGACCGGGACGTTCCTCAACGAGGGTGAACTCGCGTCGCAGATCGGCGTCTCGCGGACCCCGGTGCGCGAGGCGCTCCTGCTGCTCGTGTCCGAAGGTCTGATCGAGATGGTCCGTGGCCGCGGGGCCTACGTGCCGCCGATGTCCGGCCGCCAGATCGGGGAGCTGATGGACCTGCGCGGCGTGCTCGAGCGGCATGCCGCGGACCTCTGCCTGACGGCGGGAACCGTCCCCGTGGACCGGATGTCGGACACCCTCGATCAGCAGGAGGCGCTGAGCGAGGGCGCCGCCGAGGATCACGCCCGCACGTTCATCGCCCTCGACGGCGCGTTCCACCAACACCTCATCGACGCGGCGGGCAGCGAACTGCTCTCCCACACCTACGCCGGGCTGCGAGCGCGGCAGCTGCGGGCCGGTCTGTCCGCCTTGTTCGGCGCTCCGGACCGCAAGCATCAGGTGTGCACCGAGCACCGCGCCATCGTCGACGCTCTGCGCGCCGGCGACGCCGCGCGGACCGCGGAGGCAATCGATGCACACCTGACGGTCACGACGCGGATTCTGTTGCGGGGGTGAGGTTCCGCGCGACGTACTGCTCCTCCTCGGCGGGGTCGGGCCCGCGTCCGAGGATCAGGCCCAGCACGGTGAGCACGCCGGTCACCACGATGTAGGAGAACACCGGGACCCAGCTGTCGAAGCGGTCCAGCAGGTAAGTGAACATCAGCGGGGCGATGGCGCCGCCGAAGACGCCGGCGATGGTGTACGCCAGGGACGCACCCGTCGAGCGCAGGCGCAGCGAGAACTGCTCGGTGACGAAGGCCGCCTGCGGGCCGTACATGAACGAGTGGAACGTCAGCCCCACCACGACGCCGAGCACGAGCATGCCGAACGAGCTGCCGCCGATGAGCAGGAAGAACACGGCGACCCAGACCACGCCGCCGACGGCCGCCACGGCGTAGACCAGGCGGCGGTTGACGAGGTCGCTCACGGCCCCGGCCAGCGGAATGGTGACGAGCTGGAACGCGGATCCGATGAGGATGGCGGTGAGCACCTCGCTACGGACGAACCCGAGCTTGGACACGCCGTACGTGATGGAGAAGACGGTGAAGAGGGCGTAGATCACGTCGGGCGCGATGCGGGAAAGGATCGCCGCGATCAGCGGCCGCGTCTGGGTGCGGAACACCTCGGTGATCGGCGCCTCGGGTCGGTCGCCGCTCTCCTGGATGGCCTTGAAGACGGGGGTGTCCTCGAGCTTCAGACGGATCCAGAGACCGAAGCCGACCAGCACGGCGGAGAACAGGAACGCCACGCGCCAACCCCAGGACTCGAACTGCTCCTCGGTGAGGGCGAACGTGAGCCCGGCGAGCGCACCGTTGGCCATGAGGTTGCCGGCGGGCGGGCCGATCTGCGCGGCCGAGGACCAGAATCCGCGACGTCGGGGGTTGCCGTACTCGCTGGAGAGCAGGACCGCACCGCCCCACTCGCCGCCGACGGCGACACCCTGGGCGAAGCGCAACAGCACCAGGATGATCGGCGCGGCGACGCCGATGGTCGCGTAGCCGGGCAGGAGTCCGATGAGGAACGTTGTGACGCCGATGAGCAGCAGGGTGATCACCAGCAGCTGTTTGCGTCCGATGACGTCGCCGAGTCGGCCGAACACGAACCCGCCGATGGGGCGCGCGACGTAGCCGACGGCGTAGGTGGAGAACGCGAGCAGGGTTCCGGTGAGCGGGTCGGACTCCGGGAAGAAGATGATCGGGAAGATCAGCGCGGCGGAGGCCGAGTAGACCGCGAAGTCGTACCACTCGAGGGCCGTGCCGGTCAGGCTGGCCGCGAAAGCCTTGGTCAGGGACTTGCGGTCGGGCCGCCCTGCCTGCCTTCCGTCGTGTGTGGTGGCGTCCATGGGATTCCTTTCGGGGTGTCGTAGGTCATATACTTGCTGTATACAGAACGTATGCGCAAGCCCCTGGCGCAGACGAAACACAGAGTTTTCACGGACCCCCGGGTCCCACAGACCCCCCGAGACGGAGACCGCTCATGACCGACGCCACCACCCTCACCTTCGATCTGCCCGACGGCAGTACCCGCGACGTCGTGGTGCACACCCTGCTCAACGCGGGATACGCCGGCCGCAACCAGGAGGAAGTGGCCGCCCACATCGCCGAACTGGCGGAGCTCGGCGTCCCGGCCCCCACCACCACGCCCGCGCTCTACCCCGTCTCGCCCTACCTGGCGCAACAGACGTCGTCGGTGGCGGTCCAGCACGGCCGCACGTCCGGCGAGGCGGAGTGGGCGCTGATCGTCGCCGGCGACACGCGGGACGACGTCCTGCTGACCGTCGCGTGCGATCACACCGACCGCGAGCTCGAGGTCCACGGGGTGGCGTGGAGCAAGAACGCCTCGCCCGACGTCCTCGGGTCCGCCGCGTGGAAACTCACCGAGGTGGCGGACCACCTCGACCGCATCGCGCTGCGCGCGTGGGCCGACGACGTCCTCATCCAGGACGCGTCGCTCGCGGACCTGCTGACGCCCGACCACTGGTTGGACGCGCTGGCCGAGCGGGACCTGTTCCGCGCGGGCACGGTGCTGCTGTCCGGCACAGTGCAGATGGCACCGGGGGTCGAGCAGTTCGCCTCGTCGTGGCGTGTGGAGCTGCACGACCCGGTCCTCGATCGCCGCGTGACCTGCAGCTACACGGTCGAACGCATGCCGTCGCCGATGGGCTGACGACAACCGCGTTAGGGTGATTCGGTACGAGAAACCGCAGTTCGCGATCGGGCGCCCGCCCGGTCAGACGAGGAGAATGTCGTGACCAAGCCCGAGATCGAGTTCCAGCCCGGCCCGCCGCCCACCGATCTCGTGGTCGAGGACATCACCGTCGGGGAGGGCGCGGAAGCGAAGCCCGGCGGCACCGTCGAGGTCCACTACGTGGGCGTCGAGTTCGACACCGGCGAGGAATTCGACTCGTCCTGGAACCGCGGCGAGTCCATCACCTTCCCGCTGCGCGGTCTGATCCAGGGCTGGCAGGACGGCATTCCCGGCATGAAGGTCGGCGGGCGTCGTCGTCTGACCATCCCGCCGGAGCTCGCCTACGGCCCCGCCGGTGCCGGCCACCGGCTGTCCGGCAAGACGCTCGTCTTCGTCATCGATCTCCTGAACGCCTGATCGACCCGGGGTCCTCGCCGACCTCGAGCACCACGCGTGCCCCGCCCAGCGGGCTCGCCTCCACCCGCGCACTGCCGCCGTGGAGGTGGGCCTGCTGGGCCACCAGGGCCAACCCCAACCCCGAGCCACCCGGCGCTGCCCCCGTGCCGCGTTCGAAGCGGCCGAACACACGCTCCCGCTCCGCTTCCGGGATGCCCGTCCCGTCGTCGTCGACCACGATGCGACCACCGACCGGCGTGCGCTCCACCCCGATCACCACCGTGCTCGCCCGGCCGTGCCGGGCCGCGTTGCGCACGGCGTTGTCCAATGCCAGCCGCAGACCGGCCGGATGCCCGTGCAGCGGAACGGGTTCCGCCGCCTCCACCCGCACGGTCACGCCCGGCACCGACCGCACCGCGTCGCGGGCCACCAGATCCGCCACGTCCACGGCGTCCATCGGGACGCGTTCGGCGGCCGTCGTCAACTCACCGGAGGCGAGCTTCTCCAGCGCGCCGAGCGTCGTCTCCACCCGTCCCTGGGTGCGTTGCAGGTCGGTCAGAATCTCCCGTCGTTGCTCGTCGGAGAGGTCCAACGTGCGCAGCACCTCGATGTCGGTGCGCATCGCCGTCAGCGGGGTGCGGAGCTCGTGCGCCGACACCGCCGCGAAGTCGCGCGCCGTCTCGAGCGCGCTCTCCGTCCGCGCGCGGGCGTCCTCGACGCGTTGCAGCATGTCCGCGACCGCGGCGGCGAGCTCGTCCGCCTCGCGCACACCCGTGGACCGCCGCGGCGGGACGGGTGGTTCCCGGGCGACGTCGCGGGTCAGCCGCATCAGCGGCCGCACCGCGCGGCCACCGAGCAACCAGCCCAGCACCGTCGACGCACCGACGGCGAGCACGCCGGCCCGCAGCACCTGCCACTGCTGGTCGTCCGTGATGTCCTGGGCCTCCGACAGCGGCACCGCGATCGAGACCGTCGCGCCCGCGCGGGTGGGGACGTCGGCGGTGTAGACGCGGAACGGAACCCCGTCGACGTCGACCGTCGTCGATCCGGGCCCGAGCGCCGGCAGCTCCGGTTGCGTGCTGGCCCGGACCGTGCCGTTCTGCCGGATGGTGATGCCGAACGCCTCGGACTCGCCGAGGAAGCCGAGGAACATCTCGAACGTCTGCGCCCGCGGCACGACGACGTCGGACGCCAGCTCCAGCCGACGGTCCAGCTGGAGCACGTTGTTGCGGGAGATCGCCGCGGCCACGTACCAGCCGATGAGCGAGACGATGATGATCGCCCCGAGGGCGGTCGCCGCCGCCACGCGGGCGCGCAGCGAGAACGCGCGCCTCATGCTCCGGGCCGCAGCACGAACCCCACGCCGCGGACCGTGTGCAGGACGCGCGGCGTGCCGTCCGCCTCCATCTTCCGGCGCAGGTAGCCGACGAAGACGTCGACGACGTTGGTGTCGGCGACGAAGTCGTAACCCCACACGAGTTCCAGCAACCGCTCGCGGCTGAGGACCACGCCGTGATTGCGGGCCAGCACGGCGAGCAGTTCGAACTCCCGCTTGGTCAGGTCGAGGGGGCGCCCCGCGATGGTCGCTCGATGGCCCGGCTCGTCCACCGTGAGCGGCCCGACGACGACGGCGTCGTTCGGCCCGTCGGCCGCCGTGGTGCGTCGTCGCAGCATCGCGTTGATGCGGGCGACGAGCTCGGCGAGGACGAACGGTTTGGTCAGGTAGTCGTCGGCCCCGGCCTCGAGGCCGGCGATGCGGTCGTCCACCGAACTGCGGGCGCTGAGCACGCAGACGGGCACGTCGTTGCCGCGGGCACGCAACGCGGAGACGACGCCACTGCCGTCGAGGACGGGCATGTTCATGTCCAGCACCACCACGTCGGGACGACGCGCGTCGACCAGGTCGAGCGCCACGGCGCCGTCCGGGGCAGTGATCACCGTGAATCCGCTCAGGCGGAGTCCGCGTTCGAGGGAGGCGAGGACGTCGGCGTCGTCGTCGACGACGAGGACGGTGGCGGAATCGGGCACGGGGCCATTCTGCCGTGTTCGTCGCGCGGGGTTTTCGGGTACGAACTCCGATCATGAGCACTGCGCCCACCGTCCTGTGGTTCCGCCGCGACCTCCGGCTGGGCGATCACCCGGCTCTCGCGCACGCCGCGGAGGCCGGGGGCGACGTCCTGGCGCTGTTCGTGCTCGACCCGGCGCTGCTGAATCCCGCCGGCGCTGCGCGGCGCGACGTGCTCTACCGGGCCCTCGCGTCGCTCGACGAGGCGTTGGACGGCCGGTTGCTGGTGGTGAAGGGCGACCCGGTGACGGCGGTCCCGAAGGTCGCGACGGCGGTCGGGGCCGAGGCCGTGCACGCGAGCGAGGACTTCGGACCGTACGGACGACGGCGGGACGAGCAGGTGGGGGAGAGGGTGGACCTGGTCTTCACCGGCTCCCCGTACACCGTGTCGCCGGGGCGCATCACCAAGGACGACGGCGACCCCTTCAAGGTGTTCACGCCGTTCTACCGGCGGTGGCAGGAGCACGGGTGGCGGGATCCGGCGGACACGTCGGCGTCGAGCGCGTCGTGGATCGACCCGGGCGACGTCTCGGGTGGGCCTCGCCGCGTGACGGTTCCGAGCGAGAAGCACCACGTCGACGCCGAGATCGGCGAGAAGGAAGCGCTGACGGCGTGGAAGGACTTCGTCGACGATCGGGCGAGCGGCTACGGCGACGAGCGCAACCGGCCCGATCTCGACAGCACCAGCCGCATGTCGGTCTACCTCAAGTACGGCATGATCCATCCGCGGACGCTGCTCGCGGACCTGAAAGGCAAAGCGGCCGAACCGTATCGGCGCGAGCTGTGCTTCCGCGACTTCTACGCCGACGTGCTGTACCAGCGCCCCGACAGCGCCCGCGAGAACTACGACAAGCGGTTCGACAGGATCGAACTGGACTCCGGCAAGCACGCCGACGAGCTGTTCGACGCCTGGTGCGAGGGACGTACCGGCTACCCGATCGTCGACGCCGGGATGCGCCAGCTGGTGTCGGAGAACTGGATGCACAACCGCGTTCGCATGATCGTCGCGTCGTTCCTGGTCAAGGACCTGCACCTGCCGTGGTGGCGGGGGGCGCGGTTCTTCCTGCAGCACCTCATGGACGGCGACATCGCGAGCAACCAGCACGGGTGGCAGTGGACGGCGGGCACGGGCACCGACGCCTCGCCGTACTTCCGCGTCTTCAACCCCACCACGCAGGGCGAGAAGTTCGACCCGCAGGGCGACTACGTGCGCCGCTGGGTGCCTGAACTGCGCGGCGTCGAGGGCAAGGCGGTCCACGCCCTGAAGGACGGTCGGCCGGAGGACTACCCGGAGCCGATCGTGGACCACAAGCACGAGCGCGAGGAGGCGCTGCGGCGGTTCGCGGCCATCAAGGAGTAGAAGCGAATCGGGTGCAGTAGTCCACGCTGAGGGTGGACAACTGC
The DNA here is from genome assembly GCF_019834675.1 of Rhodococcoides corynebacterioides. Classification (GTDB taxonomy): domain Bacteria; phylum Actinomycetota; class Actinomycetes; order Mycobacteriales; family Mycobacteriaceae; genus Rhodococcoides; species Rhodococcoides corynebacterioides_A. The sequence continues at coordinate 298,892 of NZ_JABUBU010000001.1, forward strand.
ACAGGATTCACACTCGCCCGCGGAACGCCTCGGCGAGGGCGTCGAGCACGGAGGCGTCCTCGATGGTCGACGGCACCACCACCTCCGCGCCGTCGGCCATCTGCCGCATGGTCTTGCGCAGGATCTTCCCCGAGCGCGTCTTCGGCAGCGCGGCCACCACGGTGACGTCCTTGAACGAGGCGACGGCGCCGATGTCCGCGCGGACGGCCGCGATCAGGTCGGTCCGCAGCTGGTCCTCGGTGATGTCGGCGCCCGCCTTGAGCACGACGTACGCCGACGGCTTCTGTCCCTTGGTCTCGTCGTGCACGCCGATCACCGCGCACTCCGCGACGGCCGGATGCGTGGCGACGACGGCTTCGATACTGCCCGTGGACAATCGGTGCCCGGCCACGTTGATGACGTCGTCGGTCCGGCCGAGGACGGTCAGGTACCCGTCCTCGTCGATCAGGCCGGAATCGCCGGTGAGGTAGTACCCGTCGAACGCCGAGAGGTACGACTCGACGTAGCGCGTCTCGTCGTTCCACAGCCCGGTGAGCGTGCCGGGCGGCAGGGGAAGTTCGACCACGATGGACCCCTCGGTCCCGGCGGGCACGGGGCCACCCGAGGCGTCGACCACGGCGACCCGGAAACCCGGCACCGGGACGGTGGGGGAGCCGGCCTTGATCGGCATCGGTTCGAGGCCACGCAGATTGGCGCAGATGGGCCACCCGGTCTCGGTCTGCCACCAGTGATCGACGACGGGTCGGTCCAGCACCCGCGACGCCCACGCGAAGGTGTCCGGGTCGAGGCGCTCGCCGGCGACGAAGAGGGCGTCGAGCCCGCTGGTGTCGTAGGACGCGAGCAATGCGGCATCGGGGTCGACCTTGCGGATCGCCCGCAGCGCGGTCGGAGCCGTGAACAGCACGCGCACATCGTGATCGGCGATCACCCGCCAGAACGCGCCCGCATCGGGAGTGCCGACGGGTTTGCCCTCGTACAGCACCGTCGTGGCGCCGGCGAACAACGGACCGTAGACGATGTAGCTGTGGCCGACGACCCACCCGACGTCGCTCGCGGTCCACATGACCTGCCCCGGGCCGATGTCGTAGATCGCCCGCATCGACCACGTCAGGGCCACGGCGTGGCCACCGTTGTCCCGCACGACGCCCTTCGGCTTGCCCGTGGTGCCGGAGGTGTAGAGCACGTAGAGCGGATCGGTGGCCGCCACGGCGACCGGATCGGCGGGCGACGCAGCGGCCAGGGCGTCGTCGAAGTCCACCCAGTCGGCCGGCACCTCGGCGGGAATCTCGGTGCGACGCTTGACGATCACCGCCGACGGCGAGGCCGTGGACAGTGCCAGGGCGGTGCGGACCGGCTCGACGTAGTCGACGGTGCGGCCCGGTTCGAGACCGCCGGTGGCGGTGACGACGGCGACCGGGGCGGCGTCGTCGAGCCGGGCGGCTAGTTCCTTGGCGGCGAATCCGCCGAAGACCACGGAGTGCACGGCGCCGAGGCGTGCGCAGGCCAGCATGGCGATCACCGCCTCCGGAATCATCGGCAGGTAGATCACCACGCGGTCGCCGGTGCCCACCCCGTGTTCGCGCAGCACGCCGGCGAAGCGGGCGACGAGGTCCAGCAACTCGGCGTAGGTGTACGACGCCCGGGTGCCGGTCATCGCCGAATCGTGGATGAGGGCGACGCGGTCACCGGCCCCGCTCGCGACGTGGCGGTCGAGGGCGTTGACGCAGGTGTTGAGCTCGCCGTCCGGGAACCAGCGGTAGAAGGGCGGCCTCGACGAATCCAGGGCACGGGTGGGCGGAACGGTCCAGTCGACGGCCCGCGCGGCGTCCAGCCAGAACGCGTCCGGATCGGTGGCGGCGGCGTCGTACGCCCGGCGGTAGGCACCCGAATCGGTCATGGCTCCGACTGTAAACGCCGTGGGAGCGCGTGGTTCGATGTTCGAATGACCGGTGGCCGAGAGAGCGCAGCGGAGGCCGACCGCGCCGCCGCCGACGACCTCGCCGCGGACACCGCCGACGTCGCCGACACCGGGGACGGGGCGCCGCCGCGGTCGCTCATCGTCACCGTGTTCGGCCTCTACGTCCGCGAGTTCGGCGGCTGGGTGGGTGTCGGCACGCTGATCCGGCTGCTCGAACCGCTGGGGGTCGACGCCCAGGCGGTCCGCTCGGCCGTCTCCCGGTTGAAGCGACGCGGCATCCTCGTGGCGGAGAAGCGGGGCACCACCGCCGGCTACGCGCTGTCGGACGTCGCACGCGAGATCCTCGCCCTCGGTGATCGCCGGATCTTCTCGCCGCCCCCCGAGACGGGGGAGGAGTGGGTCATGGTCGTGTTCTCGGTGCCCGAGAGCGAACGCAAGAACCGGCATGCACTCCGAACTCGGCTGTCCGGCATGGGTTTCGGCAACGTCACCTCCGGGGTGTGGGTTGCGCCCGCGCATCTCGCGGAGGACGCCCGCGTCGTTCTCGCGCGCGCCGGCCTGGACGGGTACGCGGACGTCTTCGCGGGCAGCAGACTGATCTCGGGCGACGTCGCCGACCGTGTCGGGCAGTGGTGGAACCTCGACGAGCTCGCGTCGTCGTACGAGCGGTTCGTCGTGCGCGTCGAGCCGCTGGTCGATCGGTGGCGGGCGGCGGATCCGTCGGCCGATCCCGCCGGGGCCTTCGCCGACTACGTCCGCGTGCTCACCGCGTGGCGACGACTGCCCTACCGCGACCCGGGCCTGCCCGCGAGTCTGCTGCCCGAGTCGTGGCCGGGGGTCGCGGCGCGCGATCTCTTCGGCGCGGTCCGGGAACTGCTGGAGAAGCCGGCGCATGCCTACGTGGACGAGGCTCCGACGCCGCGCTGACGGCTAGGCAGCCGGACGCTGCAACCGCTCGTCGGGAACGACGGCGGTGCCCATGATCTCGATGAGCGCCTCGGGCTGCCACAGCCCGGTGGTTCCGATGCCCGCCATCGCGGGGTAGACGGGGCCGGCGAGCTCGCGCCACACGCGCCCGATCTCCCGTCCGTGGGCCTGGTAGTCGGGGATGTCGGTGAGGAAGATCGTGATGCTCACGAGGTCCTCGGGCTGTCCGCCCGCCTCGGCGAGGGTGGTGAGGACGTTGCCGAACGCCTGCCGGAACTGCTCGACGATGCCGCCGGGGACGATGCGCATGTCCTTGTCCAGCGCCGTCTGTCCGCCCAGGTAGAGGGTGTTGCCGGCGAGGGTGCCGTGCGAGTAGCCGCTGGGGGTGGGGAGCGCGGCGGGGTTCACGGGCAGGTGCGTCATGGCGGTCCTTCGTCTCGGTGGGTGAGTTCGGATCGAGCTTAACCGATCTATTGCGTACTAGCGACGGTCGTGCAAAACTCGCTACATGAACCGCCGCGACCCCATCGATCGGGAGACGTCATGACGCTGCCGGTACCGACACCCGCCAAGGTGATCTGCTGCGGACTGAACTACGGCGACCACATCACCGAGACCGGACGCGAGCGCCCGCAGTACCCCACCCTGTTCGCCAAGTTCGCCGACACACTGATCGGCCCGACGGACGACATCGTGGTGCCCGACGACGCGCTGGTGGACTGGGAGGCCGAGCTCGCCGTGGTGGTGGGTCGACCGATCCGGCACGCGTCCCGCGCCGAGGCCGAGGCCGCGATCCTGGGATACGCCGTGGCCAACGACATCTCGATGCGCGACTGGCAGCGCCGCACCCTGCAGTGGTTCCAGGGCAAGGCGTGGGATGCGACGACGCCGGTCGGGCCCGTCGTCGCCACTCCCGACGAGGTCGATCCGGCCGCCGGCCTGACCATCACCTGCCGGGTCAACGGCGAGGAGGTGCAACGGGATTCGACGAAAACCCTCGTGTTCGACAGTGCCGACCTCCTGTCCTACGTCTCGACCTTCACCACGCTGCGGCCGGGGGACCTGATCCTCACCGGGACACCGGGCGGCGTGGGCATGTCCCGCGATCCGGCCCGCTACCTCGCCGACGGCGACGTCCTCGAGACGGAGATCGACGGTATCGGCCTGCTGCGCAACGTCGTTCGCGCCATCACCACCCCGAAGAACCTGCCGACAGAAGGAGATCAGTCATGACCGCACAGACCGAGTACGTCCTCGAGGGCGACAACTCGCAGTACGCGAGCGAGGGCGGACGCGTGATCCCCGTGGTCACCCGCGCCGGTGAGGAGGACGGCCGCACCGGTCAGACCGAGGGCGCGACGCGCGTCTCCGGCGTCGGACCGCAGCACACCCCCGCCACCAAGATCTGGTACGGCAAGGTCAGCAACGAGCCGGGCTACCGTTCCCTCGCCCATCACCACGGTGAGGCCGAGACCGGCGGCTACGTCCTCTCCGGCCGCGCCCGCATCTACTTCGGCGAGGACTACCAGGACTACATCGACATGGACGAGGGCGACTGGGTCTTCGTGCCGCCGTTCATGCCCCACATCGAGTGCAACCTCTCGCGCACCGAGCCGCTGCACTGGCTCACCACTCGCACCCCCGACAACATCGTGGTGAACCTTCCCGCGGTCGCCGACGAGTCGCTGCCGAATTGGCTGGACCGGCCGTGACCACCGTGAGCGGACCGGCCGTCACAGGGACCACCCCGACCTCCGCCGTCGTCACCGACGCGATCACGCTCACGCCGGCGGACCCGGTCGCGGCGGATCTGGCCTTCACCGCGGTGACGCAGCCGTGCCCCTGGCCCAAGGCGTACGGCGGGGACATGGTGGCCGCGGCGGCCGCCGCCGCGATGCGGTCGGTCACGGACGGCAAGACCGTGCACTCCATGCACTCGTACTTCCTGCGCCCGGTCGACATCGGCGCTCCGGTGCACTACGACGTCGAGATCGTCCGCGACGGACGACGATTCGCGACGCGTCAGGTGCGCGCGCTGCAGAACGGCAAGACGGCGTACCTGGCGCTGACCTCGTTCGCGGCCGGCGGCGAGAGCGGGTCGACGGCGAGCGTCGCCCCCGCGGACCTCCCGGCACCCGACGAGCTCCCGTCGTCCGCGCAGTATCTCGCGGACCGCCCCGTCACCGACGACGCGACGATGACCGAGGTGAGCAAGCAGTACTGGAGCGCCGGGCGCGGCGTCGACATGCGCCACGTCCCCGGACCGATCTACCTCGACGTCGAGGGGGGCCGAGACCCGCAGCAGGCGTTGTGGATCCGCCCGTTCGACGCACTGCGTCCGGTGTCGGGACTGACCGACGCGCAGCGGGATCTGGCCGCTCTCGCCTATGCCTGCGACTACACGATTCTCGAGCCGGTCCTGCGCGCCCTGGGTCACCCGTGGGCCGAACCGGGTCTGGTCACCGCCAGCCTCGACCACGCCATGTGGTTCCACCGTGCTCCCGCCCCCGGTGTCCTGGACGGGTGGCTGCTCTACACCCAGGAGGCCCTGTCCGCCGACGCCGGTCGCGGTGTGGGACTGGGCCGATTCTTCACTCCCGACGGAATTCACCTGGCCACCGTCGTCCAGGAAGGCATGATCGACCCGACTCGACAAGGAGCCGTGACATGAGCACGGAGACCACAGCGCCGGCACCGACCGGTCCCGACTCGCTCTCGCCGAGCGCGTACGTCGACACCTTCGCCCGCGACAACCTGCCTCCCGCCGAGCTGTGGCCGACGCTCGAGTTCACCACGCCCGAGCTGCAGTTCCCCGACCGGCTCAACGCCGGTGCGGAGCTCCTCGAGCGCGCCGTGGACCGGTTCGGCGAGGACCACCCGGCGCTGCGGACTCCCGACGGCATCGCGTGGACGCTCGGGGACCTGCGTGACCACACCCACCGGATCGCCCGGGTGCTGACCGAGGACCTGCACCTGCAGCCCGGGAACCGCGTTCTTCTCCGATCGCCGAACACCCCTCTGGCCGTGGCGTGTTGGCTGGCGGTGCTCGAAGCGGGCGGCATCGCCGTCGTCGTCATGAGCGCGCTGCGGGCCCGCGAGCTCGCACCGATCGTCGCGAAGACCCGTCCGTCCGTGGCGCTCGTGGACCACCGCGTGATCGACGACGTATGGACCGTGCGCGACGAGGGTGCTGCCGATCTGGTGGTGGTCCCGGTCGGCGGCGCCGGCGAGGACGATCTCGTGTCGCGGGCCGCGGGCAAGCCCACCGACTTCGTGCCGGTCGAGACGGCGGCGGACGACGTCGCCCTGCTCGCCCCGACCTCCGGCAGCACCGGAACGCCCAAGTTCTGCATGCACTTCCATCGCGACGTGCTGGCCATCGACGCCACGTTCGGCGCGGCCGGCCTGCGCCTGCGCAGTGACGACGTGGTGGCCTGCACCGCGCCGTTCGCGTTCACCTTCGGACTCGGCATGTTGGTGGTCTTCCCGTTGCGCGCCGGAGCGTGCGCGCTGCTGACCGACGCCGTCACCCCGCCGGCACTCGCCGACCTGGTGGAGTCGGAGAAGGTCACCGTGCTGGCCACCGCGCCCACCGCGTACCGGCAGATCATCAAGGCCGACAAGCTTCGTCGCCTGGCGGGCCTGCGCGTCGCGGTCAGTGCCGGCGAGCACATCCCCACCGGGGTGTGGACGCGCATTCGCGACGAGATCGGCCTCGAGGTGATCGACGGCATCGGGGCCACCGAGCTGCTGCACATCTTCCTGACGACGGCGGCGGCGGATGCACCCCGACCCGGCTCGACCGGCAGGCCGCTGCCCGGGTACCGCGCCGCAATTCTGGGCGACGACGGTGAGCCCGTGCCGGACGGAACGCCCGGCCGGCTCGCGGTCATCGGTCCCGTCGGGTGCCGGTACCTGGCCGACGAGCGTCAGTTCGAGCGCGTCGAGAACGGGTGGAACATCACCGGTGACACGTTCTACCGAGACGAGGACGGGTACTACTTCTACTGTGCCCGAACCGATTCGATGATCGTCTCGTCCGGCTACAACATCGGGGCGCCCGAGGTGGAGGCCTGCATCGACAGCCACTCCGCGGTGCTCGACGCGGCCGTGGTCGCCGAACCGGACCCGGACCGCGGATCCATCGTCAGTGCGTTCGTCGTGCTCCGCGACGGTGTGCCCGCGACCGACGAGACGGTGCGGTCCATCCAGGATCACGTGAAAGCCGAACTGGCGCCGTACAAGTACCCGCGCCGCATTCGCTTCGTCGACACCCTGCCGCGGAACTCGAGCGGCAAACTCCAACACTTCAAGCTCCGGCAGTCCTTCGAGACGCCGGCGGATCAGGAGGCACGGTCATGAGGATCGCCATCGTGGGTGGAGGACCCGGCGGGCTCTACTTCGCCGCCCTCGCCAAGCAGCTCGACCCCACTCACCGCATCGACGTCTGGGAGCGCAACGCCCCCGACGACACGTTCGGGTTCGGTGTGGTGTTCTCCGACGAGACGCTCGGCAGCATCGAGGGCGCGGACCCGGTGGTGCACGACGAGATGGAGCGTCTCTTCGCCCGGTGGACCGACATCGACGTCGAGGTCGACGGCCGGTCCTACACCGTCGGCGGTCAGGGCTTCGCGGCGATGAGCCGCAAGGAGCTGCTGAAGGTGCTCCAGCGCCGGGTCGCCGATCTCGGTGTGCAGGTGCAGTACTCGACGGAAGCGCCCGATCCGGACACGCTGCGGCGCACCTACGACCTGGTGATCGCCTCGGACGGCCTTAATTCCGCGGTTCGGACGCGCTACGAGGACGTCTTCCGGCCCACCCTCGATCGCCGGAACAACAAGTACATCTGGTTCGGCACCGACAAGGTGTTCGAGGCGTTCCAGTTCATCGTCGCCCACACCGAGTTCGGCACCATGCAGATCCACGGGTACCCGTACTCCGACCAGGGCTCCACGTTCATCGTCGAGATGCACGACGACGTCTGGCGCCGTGCGGGTCTGGATCGCACCGAGCACGAGCACTTCCCGCCAGGGGTCTCCGACGAGTACGCGGTCGAGCGTATCCGCGAGATCTTCGCCGACACGTTGGACGGGCACGAGATCCTCACCAACAACTCGAAGTGGCTGAACTTCCACACCGTGCGCAACGAGCGGTGGTTCGACGGCAACGTCGTCCTGCTCGGCGACGCTGCTCACACCGCCCACTTCTCCATCGGCTCCGGAACGAAGCTGGCCATGGAGGACGCCCTCGCCCTGGCGGCGTGCGTCCACGAGCACGCGGACATCGAGACCGCCCTCGCCGCGTACCAGGAGGAGCGCAAGCCGGTCGTCGAGAGCACGCAGCGCGCGGCGCAGGCGTCGCTCGAATGGTTCGAGAACATCGGCCTGTACGGCGATCAGGCGGACACGGAGTTCGTGTTCAATCTGCTGACGCGCTCGCGGCGCATCACGTTCGACAACCTGCGCGAGCGGGACGAGGAGTTCGCGGCGCTGGTGCAGTCGCGGTTCGCGGCCGCGAACCGAGTCGAGTCCGCGCCGCCCGCCATGTTCGTCCCCGGCCGGATCGGCGAGCTCGAGCTGGTGAACCGGATCGTGCTCTCGCCCATGGACATGTACGTCGCGACGGACGGAGTGCCGTCCGACTTCCACATGGTGCACCTGGGCTCGAAGGCGCTCGGCGGCGCGGGGCTGGTGATGACGGAGATGACCTGCGTCTCGCCGGAGGGGCGGATCACCCCCGGATGCCCCGGGCTCTGGACCGACGAGCAGCGGGATGCGTGGGCGCGGGTGACGCGGTTCGTTCACGAGAACAGTGCGGCGAAGATCGGTGTGCAGATCGGACATTCGGGCCGCAAGGGCTCGACCAAGCTCATGTGGGACGGCATCGATCAGCCGCTCGAGGAGGACAACTGGGAGGTGATCGGCCCGTCCGCCCTGCCGTACGGCGACGGATGCCACGTGCCACGGGAGGCGACGCGCGACGATCTGGACGCGGTGGTGCGGGACTTCGTCGCCACGGCCGAGCGGGCCGTCGCGGCCGGCTTCGATCTGATCGAGGTCCATGCGGCGCACGGGTACCTGCTGTCGTCGTTCCTCTCGCCGATCGCCAACCACCGCACCGACTCCTACGGCGGATCGCTCGAGAATCGTCTCCGGTTCCCGCTCGAGGTGTTCGACGCCGTGCGCGCCGCCGTTCCGTCGTCGATCCCGGTGACGGTGCGCGTGTCCGCGACGGACTGGGCGCCGGACGGCAACACCGTCACCGACGCCGTGGAGATCGCGCGCGCGTTCGTCGAGCACGGCGCGGCCGCGATCGACGTCTCCACCGGGCAGGTGACCAAGGACGAGACGCCGGCGTTCGGGCGGTCGTACCAGACGCCGTTCGCGGATCGGATCCGTCACGAGGTGGCCGCGCAGGCCGGGGTGGCGGTGATCGCCGTGGGGGCGATCTCGTCGTACGACGACGTCAATTCCATCCTCCTGGCGGGTCGCGCCGACTTCTGCGCCCTGGGCCGCACGCATCTCTACGACCCCAACTGGACCCTGCACGCGGCGGCCGAACAGGAGTGGACGGGGGCGGGGGCGTCGTGGCCGCTGCCCTGGAAGGCCGGGCGTCGCCGGCCGCCGACCTCCCGCACCGACAAGGTGCCGCCGCGTCTGTCGCTGCTGCGCGACGGTGGCGAGGACACGACGCACGTGCGGTGGACCCCGAATCGCACGGTGGCCGAGGAGCGAACGGCCGTCCCCGTCGGGTAGGAACGTCCGGTGACCTTCTCCTACCGGTCCCGCGTCGAGTGGATGGACACCGACGCCGCCGGGATCTACCACAACAGCACCGTCGTTCGATTCGTCGAATCCGCCGAGGCCGCACTCGTTCGCGAGTGGGGCCTCGGCTCGGTGTATTTCCCTCGGGTACCGCGCGTGCGCTACGAGGTGGACTTCCTCGCTCCGTTGTACTTCGGCCAGGAGGTGACCACCGAGCTCTCCGTCGCCCGCGTCGGCTCGTCGTCCCTGCGCTTCGAGTTCACGGTGCGGGGCGAGGCGTTCGACGGCCGCGACGCCGTGGTGGCCGCGCGCGGCTCCTACGTCGTGGTGCACATCGATCGCGCGACCGGACAGGCGCGTGACTGGCCGTCCGAGTGGGTGGATCGCTTCCGGGGCTAGCTCGCCAGGGTGCGCGACGGGCTCTCGCCGAACTCGGCACGGTAGGCCTGCGAGAACCGGCCGAGGTGGAAGAAGCCCCAGCGGGCCGCGACCTCGGTGACGCTCTCGGCGCCGGGACCGCCGGCGACGAGGTCGTGGTGGGCCCGGTTCAGCCGGACGCGACGCAGTTCCTCGAGCGGGGTGGTGCCGCGCTCACGGTGGAACGACGCCTGGAGCGTGCGGGCGCTCACCCCGGCCTCGGCCGCGAGATCCGCCACGCGCCAGGACTTCTCGGGATGCTCCTCGATGAGGGCCAGGGCGTGCCGGACCGAGCGGGAGGTGACCACGGTCTCGTCCGGCCGCGGCCCGTGGGCACTGCTGTTGGGCTGGGCGGCCAGCAGCCCGCCGATCACGACCTGTTCGAAGTGCCGCGCGGCGAGGGGTGAGTGCAACAGGCCGGAGTCGCTGTCCACCTCGTCGCAGGCGTAGCGCACCAACCGCATCCAACTCGCCACCGTCGGCGCGGCCAGATCCACCAGCGGGTGGAAGACCACCGGTTCGTCGGTGTCGGCCGCGAACTGCACGGCGTCGCGCGGAATGTGGACCAGCAGTTGCTCGCAGTCGGCGGACCACACCATGTCGACGGGCAGGGTGGGCGAGGGGAGGGACGCGAACCGCCGGTCCGACACCACCTCGGTGTCGCCGACACGGACCCGAGCGCGACCGCTGAGCGGGATCTGGACCAGATAGAACGATCCGAACGTGCCCGGGGTGATGCGCACTTCCTCGCCGTAGCGGAGGTAGTTGATCCCGATGGAGCCGACCGACGCGGCGTTGTGCACGAGTGACAAGGCGCCGCGTCGGTCGGTGACGGTGAGACCGTGCGGACAGAACGTTTCGCCGACCGAGGTGCGGGCCTCGTCCAGGTCGGACGTGGTCAGCACCGGGTGGCGACGCAACAGCGTGGACATGGGCCTCCCTCGAGTCGCTCGAGTGTGACCCCCATCATACCAACTACGTGTTGCGTCGATGTTTCGATCGTCGAAAAACTGTCATAAGCCGCACGGTCAGTGGCCCCGGAATGCCTCCGCGAGCCACCAGGCGCCGCCGTCGGGCGCGATCTTGGCGTCGATGACCAGAACACCCTGCGGGGATCGGAGCCACTCCGCGACCGGCGCGAGGTCCGCCGTCGTCCGCACGGTGACTCCCGTGGCGCCGTAGCCGCGCGCCACCGCGGCGATGTCGACGTCCGGGAACGTGACCGTCGACAGATCGACGTCGTCGGCGTGGTCCGGGCCCGCGAAGTGGTGCACCTCGGCGCCGTACGCGGCGTCGTCGTACACCGCGATCACCAGCGGAGTGCCCAGCCGCACCGCCGTCTCGAGCTCGGCGATCCCCATGAGGAACCCGCCGTCACCGGTGCCGATCACGGGCAGTCGATCGGGGCGGGTGAGCGCCGCGCCGAGTCCGCTGGCAAGGCCCAGGCCGATCGACTGGAAGGCCTGCGTGAAGCAGAACGAGTGGTGATCGGGCACACGCAGGTACGTCGACGGGTACCCCATGAAGTTCCCCGAGTCGATCGCCACCAGTCGTTCCGCCGGCAGCAGCCGGTCCAGTTCGGCCGAGAACACCCGCGGATCGATCGTGTCCGCGGTGGACAGATTCTCGGTGGGGGTGTCGTTCCACCACCGGCGCTCCGCGAGGCGGGCCGACACCTCCGCCGTCCGGTAGCGCTGCGCGGTGTCACCGACGGCAGCCAGGACGTCGGCGGCCGTCGCCCGGCAGTCCCCGTGGATGCCCAGCGTCACCGGGCGGTGGGCGCCGAGGGCCTCGGCGGTGTCGTCGATCTGCACCACGCGGGTGTTCTCCCCGATGAGGGAGCCGTGCCGCATCGTCCACATGTTGAGCGCGCACCCCCACCCCACGATCAGGTCGGCGTTCGAGATCAATTCGGCCGTCAGCGGTGCGGAGAATCCGCCCGAGATGCCGAGATCGAACTCGTGCCCGCGGAAGAGGCCGTTCGCGACGGCCGACGTGGCCACCAGCGCGCCGACGCGATCGGCCAGCGCGGCGATCTCGTCGCCCGCGTTCCGCCCACCGCGGCCGGCGACGAAGACCGGTCGCTCCGACTCGTCGATCAGCCGAACGAGCTCCCGCACGGCCGAGTCCGCCGGCCGCACCGGGGCGGGGGCGACGGGTCGGCGCACCGTCGTCGTCTCGGGGGCCGGCGACGCCTGCACGTCGAGCGGCAGGCTCACCACGACGGTGCGGCGACCGTGCACCGCGGTCTGCCAGGCCCGGGTGACGTCCGCGACCGCCGTCTCGGCGGAGTGCACGCGCTCGGGCACCGCGCCCACGGACAGGGCCAGCGCGTCCTGATCGATGCGGAAGTTCGACAGGCGGCTCGATGCCGCCACGTCCGCGGTGAGCACGATCATCGGCGTTCGACTCTTGGCCGCCTCGCCTATTCCGGTGACGGCGTTGGTCAGTCCGCATCCCTGGTGCAGGGTGAGGACGCCCGGGTGCGCGGAGAAGCGGCTGTAGCCGTCGGCCATCGACGCCGCGCCGCCCTCGTGTCGGGCCGCGGTGAACGGCACGCCGCGTGCGATCAGGGCGTTGGTGACGGCGAAGTTGCCGCTGCCCACCACCCCGAACGCGTGGCCGACACCGAGCTCGGTCAGTACCTGCGCGACGACGTCGGCGACCGTGGCGGTGGGCACCGCGGTGGGCGCAGCGGTGGGCACGGCCGTTGCCGTCGCGGTGCTCACGCCGCCCCCGGCACGAACGCGAGCACGCGTGCGGGCGAGCCGGTTCCGCCGACGATCGGCAGCGGGGAGGCCACCAGGACGGCCCCGGTCGCAGGCAGTCGGTCGAGGTTCTGCAGCTGCGTCAGGCCGTACTTGTCGGCGCCGAGCAGGTGGTAGTGCACCGGGAACATCGGGTCCATGCCGCCCGCCTGGCCGGCGTCGACCCCGACGGTCTCGACGGCGAATCCGGTGATCGACGACGCCGCCAGCCACTCGGCGCCGGCCACGGAGACCCCGGGGGTGTGCGGGCCGGAGTCGTCGGCGTTGAGGAACGCGTCGGCGTCGTGGTTGCGGGCACTCCAGCCGGTCCGGAAGACCAACCACGCGCCGTCCGGCAACGGACCGTGCTCGGCGACGTGGGCGTCGAGATGCGCGGGCTCGAGCAGGAAGTCGGGATCGCGGGAGACCTCGTCACGGAAGTCGAGCACCACGGCGGGACCGACCAGGCGGCCGGGCGGAATGGTGTCGACGGTGTGCCCGTCGCGGCCCGTCGCCCAGTGCGCCGGAGCGTCGACGTGGGTGCCGGTGTGCTCGCCGGTGTGGATGTTGTTCCACCCCCAGCCGGGGCCGTCGTCGTCGAAGTTGCTGACCGGTTCCAGCGAGAGCGGAATCGTGTTCGCGAACGGCGCCGGCAACTGCAGGACCGGGGTCGAGGGCGACAGCGGGGCGGTGAGGTCGACGACGTGGACGGCGCCCGAGGCGAGGTCGGAGAGCAGGCTGTCCAGGGTGGTGGTCATGGCCGGAACCTTTCGGTCAGACCGCGCAGCCGGGTGGCCACGCGGGTGGTCGGGGAGGGGGCGATCAGCTGCTGGGCGACGAGATGGCCGGAGCCACCGCCCAATCCGGGACCCGGGTGGGTGAACGCCCCGATGTGGAACAGCCCGTCGATGCCGGTGCGGTGCCCGGTGCCGGTACCCGGCCGCCACAGCAGCGACTGGTCGATCTCGGCGGCGCCGCCGTACGGATCGCCGTGCACGGCATTGGCATTGGCGGCGGTGAGGTCCGTGGGCGTCAGCACCGCCGTGCCGGTGACCGACGCGCGCAGGCCGGGCGCGTACCGCTCGATGCGGGCGAGGACCCGGTCGACGTAGGCGGCGGTGACGGACTCGGTCCAGGACCCGTCGACCGCGATCGCGCCGGCCGCGTCGCCGATCGGCGCCCACGGCACCTCCTGCAGCTGGACCCACAGAGTGGACGCACCCGCGGGAGAGCGGGACGGATCGAGAACGTCCTGTTGTCCGACCACCACGGTGGGGTCGGCCGGCAACAGCCCGGATTCGGCCTGCGCACAGGCGATTCCGGTGCTCCCGGCGCCGTCCCCGACGTGAATCAGCGGGACCTCCCGCAGCCGGGTGTCCGTCCACGACACCGGGCGGTCGAGGGCCAGATGGATCTGCATCGCGGCCCGGCCGGGGCGGTGTCGCGCCGCGGCGCGTCGACCGGCGGGCGGGGCGACGTCGGCGCCCAGCAACTCCTGGTACAGACGCGGCGTGGACGACGACGCGAGCACGGCTCGTCGCGCGGCGATCCGCCGGTCACCGACGCGGACCCCGACGGCCCGACCGTCGGCGACGTCGATGTGCGACACCGGTTCGCCGAGGGCCACGGTGACTCCTCGCTCGGCGAGCAGCCTCCCGAACGCGGCGGTGAATTCCCCGGCGCCGCCGGTGACCACCGGCAGTCCCGCGGCGTGCATGCTGAACGCCATGATCGGCAGCATCAGCCCGCCGGTCGCGTGATCGGGGGACAGGCCCGCGTGCAGGAGCCACGGCGACCACAGCTGGTCGACTTCCCAGCCGCGGAACCGCTCTCGGACGTAGCCGCGTCCGCTCTGCAGCGCGACCCGGACGAAGTCCGTGCTGCCGTCCCGCCCGAGTGCCCGTAGCGCGCCGGCGCCGAGTCGGGCGAGGTCGAGCGGTCGCAGTTCCGACCCCAGCGCGCCGAACGCGTGCGGTGCCCACGACTCGAGCTCGGCCAGCATGTCGGCGTACGCGCGCCGATCCTCGTGGTGTTCGAAGGTCTCCGCCGTCACCGTCGGATCGCGATGGGCCACCACCGTGCCCCGGTCGGAGAGTCCCGCGGTGACCGCGCCGTCGGTGTTGGAGTACGCGAGGCCGTGTCGGTGCAGATCGGGTCCGAGGTCCGCGTACGCGCCACCGGTCACGAAGAGCGGATGCCAGGAGCTGAACGTGTCGTGGACGTGCCCGGGACGGGTCAGCTCGTCGGAGGCGACGAAGCCGCCCAACCGATCTCGCTCGTCGACCAGCGCCACGGACCAGCCGGCGCCCGCCAGTTCCGCGGCGGCCACCATGCCGTTGATGCCCGCACCGACGACGACGGCGTCCACCGTCTCCGCCGCGGGGCCCGGGTGAGCTGCTGTCACCGCCGCACTCGCTTCTTCAGCTTCTGCACGAGGTCACGGTAGTCACTCGGGTTGATCGGCAGGAGCCATTCCTTCGCCTTGGTCAGGCGCGAGACACCGAGACCGATGTCCGAGAGCGTCTCGTCGATGTTGTGCACCGAGAACGGAATGACGTTGGTGCCGCGCGCGTGGTTCCCGCGAGTGCGTTCGCGCATCCACCGCAGGCGGGTGGCCACCTGCTGACGCATCTCGTCGTCGCTCGGCAGGGTGTGGTTGCCGCCGAGCAGGGAGCCGATCCACAGCGCCGACACCTCGGCGGAGAGCGGGGAGAAGAACGACGAGTTGTAGCCGGCGAAGCTCAGATCGTCCACCCCCACCGGGTGGATCTGGCGGTAGAGCACGTAGTCGCCACGCTCGTCGGTGAACCGGTTCAGCACCTCGTCCGGCAGGAACGGGATGGTCTGACGCCAGCCCGTCGCGGCCAGGATCACGTCGGTGCGAACGATCGAGCCGTCGGAGAGTTCGGCGTGCGGCTTCCCGTCCTTCTCGAGCAGTCGGGTGACGGTGGTGTCGCGACGAACGTCGATGCGCCCGTCGGCGACGGCCTCGAAGAAGCCCTCGGTGACCAACGACACGGTGGCGCGGGCGATGTCGGCGAACGTGCCCAGCGGGACGAGGCCGAGCTTCTCGAGCTGCAGCTGCTTGGTGGTCACCGAGCCCACGCTGTCGACCATGTTGCCCGCGATCAACGAGTTCCGCGCGTGCAGCAGACGCTCGACGCCGCTCACCGTGTGGTAACGGAAGATGCCCTCGCCGAGTCGGGTGAGCATGAGGTACTTGTAGTTCAGGACGCCCTTGATCTTGCGGGGGAGCTTCCACAACAGTTCGCGGGCCACGACGGTGGTCGACGCGGCGACGCCGGCGACCTCGACGGTGATGTCGCAGGCGGACTTTCCGTAGCCCACCACCATCGCGTGCTTGCCGGCCACCTGATCGAGGTGGTGGAGATCGCCCGCGGGCATGATCTCGCCGCCGGCGGCGAGGAAGTCCTCGCGTCCCTCGAACGGCGGGACGAACGGCTCGGAGAAGATGCCGCTCGCGAGCACCAGGTGGTCGACGTGGCGGGTGTCGGTGCCCTTCTCGCTCGCCGTCGTCACGTCCCAGCCGCCGGTCGCCGCGGGGGTCGCGGAGACCACCTCGGTGCTGCACTCGACGGCCGAGAGGATGCCGAACTTCCGGGCGTAGTTCTCCAGGTAGGCCTGAACCTGTTCTCCCGACGGCCATTCCGGGTAGTGCTTCGGCATCGGCATCTCGGACAATGCGTAGGTGCCCTTGTTGTTCTGGGTCTTCAGACCCGGGTAGCGACGCGTGGCGCTCCACACGCCGCCGACGTCGGGGGCCTTCTCCCAGACGACGACGTCGTGGCCGAGTTCGGTGAGGACGCGTGCTGTGGACAGGCCGGCGAAACCGGCGCCGACGATGCCGACGAGCAGTCGAGGTGCGGTGGTCATGCGGGATCCTGTTCGGCGAGTTGGGGAATGGCGGGCACGGCACGTTCCGGACCCATGGCGGAGTAGCCGCCGTCGGCGGCCCAGTCGGCCCCCGTGACGACGGAGGCGGCGTCGGAGGCGAGGAAGGCGACGACGTCGCCGACTTCTCGCGGATCGCCCACGCGCCCTGTGAGGTGGAAGGGTGCGGCCACGCGGTCGGTCTTCGCGCGGTCGCCGCCCGACAGGCCGTCCATGATCGCGGACCACGTCCACCCGGGGCTGACCGAGTTGACGCGGATACCGTCGGGGGCGAGGTCCATCGCCATCGAGCGCGTCAGCTGCGCGATCGCGGCCTTGCACGCGGGGTAGACCCAGCGTCCGGTCTGCGCGACCGAACTGGAGATCGACGTGAAGTTGACGACGGCGGCATGCGGTGAGGCGACCAGGTGCGGATGGGCGGCCTGGACCAGCGCGACCATCGAGACGACGTTGACGTCGAGGGCGGTCAGCCAGTCGGCCCGTGGGGTGGCGAAGCCGTCGTCGAGGTAGACCGCGGCGAGGTTGACCACGATGTCGAGGCCTCCGTGGGCGTCGACGACGGCCGCGACGAACGCGCGCACAGCTGCGTCGTCGGTGACGTCGAGGTGGCGGAACGTCACCGACTCGCCCGACTCGGCGGCTGCGCGCTCGCCGTTCTCGTCGTCGATGTCGGCGATCACGACGGTCGCTCCCGAGTCGGCCAGGGCAGCGACGACGCCCCGCCCGAGCAGGGTGGCGCCGCCGGTGACGACGGCGGTCCGCCCGGTGAGATCGACTGCTGTCATTCGTCCTCCTCCATCCGTGTGACGCCGCGATCGGGGGCCCGATCACGTGTCGTGGATCACTGATGGCGGCGGACGTTACGGACGGTCCGGCAACGGCACTATCCGTTTCGCGCCGTCGTCGTCCGGATCGCGCCGGCAGGTCCGTCGCGCAGGGCTCTCCCGTTCCGCGTCGGGGGTCCGTAAGGTCGAGCCATGACCCTGATCGCCGAGGATCTGCTGCTGCTCCTGCTGGACGACGGCTCGGGAAAGCCCGTGGTCGACAGCACCAAGCTTCCGCGGGCGGTGGCGGGGGCCGTGATCCTCGAGCTCGCGATGTCCGGCGTGGTCACGGTCGCGCAGGACGGCGAGGACGTGAAGAAGGGGCGCCTCGCCGTGCGGGGTCCACGGCCGGACGAGCCGATTCTGCAGGAGGCGGTGGCCGCGATCGACGGGGCCAAGCGGCCCATGACGCCGAAGAGCGCCGTGGAGAAGCTGCACAAGGCGATGCACGAGAAGGTGCTGGCGCGGGTGATCGACCGCGGTTTCGTCGACGAGCAGAAGGGGCGGGTGCTGGGACTCTTCCCCACGACGTCCTGGCCGGCGCGGGACACCGTGCACGAGGCTCGGGTTCGCGAGACGTTGCAGTGGGTGCTGGTGGACGGGCGGGATCCCGATGCGCGGACCTGCGCGCTGGTGGCGCTGCTGTCGTCCATCGACGCCGTGCCGAAGGTCTTTCCCGGCGCGGACAAGCGGTCCATCAAGAAGCGGGCGGCGGAGATCGCCGAGGGTCAGTGGGCGTCCGAGGCCGTCCGCAGGGCGGTGGAGGACGTGTGGTCCGCCGTCGCGGTGGCGGTGATGGTTCCGACCATCGTCACCACGTCGTCCTGACCGGGTCCACGACGTCCTGACCGGGTCTACGCCGTCGTGGCCGATCGGACGAGAGTCGCTGTCACGATGCGGTTCTCGCCGCAGTGGCAGCGTTCGTAGATCACGACGCCCTCGCTCGTTCCGTGCCGGGACAGCTCGGTCCAGCGGTGCAGGCAGGCGATGGTGGTGGTCATGACGCCGAGTCTGCTGTAATGGCCTTGTGCACCTCAACCCTTACGGCGAGTACGCGGTGCGGATGGCCGTCGACCTCGTGAACGACCCACCCGCGACGGTCGCCGACTTCGAGCAAACTTGCCTCGACGCCGGCATGTCCGACGACACGGTCTCGGCCCACACCGACCTCGATCGGGCCCGCGCGTTCCTCACCGAATGGATCGGTGTCGTCGACGCCCCGACGGACACCCGGCGCGCCGAGGCGCTCAACGCCCTGCTCGCCCAGACCTCGGCGTACCCGCGTCTGACCGACCACGCCGGCGACGGGTGGCACCTGCACTACCGCGACCCGGACCTCCCGCTCGCCGACGTGGTCCGGGCGCTCGTCAGCGTCGGCACCGCGCTGCATCTGGTGGGCCGCGGGATGCACCGGTTGGGGCGCTGCGCCGCAGCCGACTGCACCAGGGTCTACGCCGACTTCTCGCGCACCGGCCGCCAACGGTACTGCGGCACGGTGTGTTCCAATCGCGACGCCGTCAGGCGCCATCGGGCGCGAACCTGACGCCGAGGTGACGGAAGCGCCGTCGTCGGGCCGCGGCGCGCGCGTCGTCGTCGAGCTCGGTGATCGCGGCGAGCTCGCGCGCCACCGCGTCGCCCATGCGGGTGAGGAACGTTCCGGCGGCTGTGCTCTCGTCGACGCGCTCGTCGGTGCCCCCGTCGGTGCCCTCGTCGACGACCGTGTCGACGACGCCGCTCGCCCGAAGGTCGGTGGCCCGAATGCCCTGTGCCTCGGCCAGTTCCGCGGCATGAGCGGTGTCCCGGTGGACGATCGCGCTCGCCCCTTCCGGCGGCAACGGGGCGAGCCAGGCGTGGGCGGCAGCGACGGTGCGGTCCGCCGGCAGCAGGGCGAGGGCGCCGCCGCCCGTGCCCTGGCCGAGCAGCACCGACACCGTCGGCGTGCGGAGCGTGACCAGATCGGCGATGCACCGGGCGATCTCGGGCGCCAGGCCCCGCTCCTCGGCCTCGCGGGACAGCGACGCGCCGAGCGTGTCGATCACGGTGACCAGGGGCAGCCGGAGCTCCTCCGCCAGCCGCATCGCCCGACGAGCCTCGCGCAACGCACCCGGCCCCATCGTGTGCTCGGGTGTCTGGCCGGCCCGGTCCTGCCCGAAGACGACGCACGGGTGCCCGCGGAACCGGGCCAGGGCGGACACCACCGTGCGGTCGACGTCGCCCTGTCCCGTGCCGCTGAGCAGAGTCACGTCGTCGGCCGCCACCGCGAGAAGGTCTCGCACACCCGGTCTGTCGGGCCGCCGGCTCTCGACGACCGACTGCCACGCGGACCCCGCCGCGGCCGGTTCGGCGGCGTGCCCCGGCGGCGGGGGCGCGGGCGCCGGTGCCGCCGGCGTCGTCACCGCCAGGACCCGCTGGAGAGTGTCGCGGAGGACCGCGGGCTCGATCACGGCGTCGAGCACGCCCGTGCGGGCCAGGTTCTCGGCCGTCTGCACCCCCTCTGGGAACGGCGCTCCGTACAGCGCTTCGTAGACGCGCGGGCCCAGGAAGCCCACCAGCGCACCGGGTTCCGCGAACGTCAGATGCCCCAGCGACCCCCAGGACGCGAACACCCCGCCGGTGGTCGGGTGGCGCAGATACACCAGGTAGGGCAGCCCGGCCCGGCGGTGTTCGGTGACGGCCGCGGTGACGGTGATCATCCGGACGAACGCGACCGTCCCCTCCTGCATGCGCGTTCCGCCCGACGACGGCGAGGCGATCAGGGGGCGTCCCGCCGCCGTCGCGTGCTCGATCGCGGCGGTGATGCGTTCCGCCGCGGCGTGACCGATCGATCCCGCGAGGAAGGAGAACTCGCCGACGATCAGGGTCACCGGCGTCCCGCCGACGGTCGCGTCGCCGGTGAGGACGGACTCGTCGACCCCGCTGCGCTCGCGGGCGCGCGCGAGGTCGGCGCGGTAGGCGTCGGACACCGGCCCGTACGTCGGGGGCTCGTCGAGGGAGACGTAGGTGCCGGGGTCGACCACGAGGTCGATCAGTGCGCGCGCGGAGACCGTCACGGGGAGCAGTATCGCGCGCGCGGCGGCCTCGGCTCCGCCAAGACCCCGCCCGTGTGGGTGACCATCGGGGGAGTGACCGTGCGCGTCCGGATCGGACGGATGGGTGGCGAGAACCTCGTCGGGCTGAACAAGGCCGTGCGGGCCCGCAAGGAGCACGCCCGCTCCGTCGCGGACGCGAAGCGGGACGACACCCGCGCTCGCCGCGTGGCCGCCGTGGTGGCCGCACTCCGCGAGTCCTGATCAGCTCGTCGGGAGGTCCTTGACCACCCGCGCCGGCGTGCCGACCGCGACCACGTTCGGCGGCAGGTCCGTCGTCACCACCGCTCCGGCTCCGACCACGGTGTTCTCCCCGATGGTGACGCCCGCGCAGACGATGACGCCGCCGCCCAGCCAGACGTTGTCGCCCAGCGTGATCGGCTTCGCGGACTCCCACTTCGCCCGTCGGGCAGCGGGTTCGAGGGGATGGGTCGCGGTGAGGAGCTGGACGTTCGGCCCGATCTGGCAGTCCGCCCCGATCGTGATGCGGGCGACGTCGAGCATGACCGCGCCGACGTTCACGAACGTTCCTGTCCCGATGCGGATTCCGTACCCGTAGTCGGCGTGCAGGGGTGGCCGGATCTCGACGTCGTCGCCGACCTCGTCGAGCAACTCCTCGAGCAGCGCGCGGCGGCCGGCGGCGTCCCCGGGGGTCGAGTGGTTGTAGCTGTGCACGAGTTCCGCCGCCCGCAGTGCGTCGGCCTGCAGCTCGGGATCGTCGGCGCGGTAGAGCTCACCGGCGAGCATGCGTGCTTTCTGTCCGGTCATCGGTGTGCGCCTGCGGTGGTGGTGGCGGCTGCCGGGATGCGACGGTGGCCGTTGACGATGTCGGCGAACCGGCGGGCGAGGACGGCGGACCCCGATTCGATCACCGCGTCGGTCGCCACCAGGTCCTCGACCGCGGCGGTGAGCCGGCCCGTCTCGTCCGGTGCCGCAGCCCGGGAATCGGCGACCCACCGCTCGAAGCGCGCGGGCGAGACCTCCGGGTGGAACTGCACACCCCACATCGCGCGGCCCACCCGAAACGCCTGATGCTCGTAGCGATCGGACGTGGCGAGCAGCCGGGCGCCGTCGGGCAGACGCGCGATGCGGTCGTAGTGGTGCTCGGCCACGAGCAGCGTCGGCCCGAGGTCGTGGAACAGGGCATCGTCGTCGACGTCGATCAGGTCGAGCTGCACCGCCCCGATCTCGGACGGCCCGTCGCCCACCGTCACCCGTCCGCCCAGGGCGTCCGCGACCAGCTGACCGCCGAGGCAGATGCCCAGGGTCGGAACCTCTATCACCGCCGCGTCACGGATCAGCGCGCGGATGCTCTCCAGCCAGGGGTGCAGCTCGTCGTCGTGGGCGCTGGCGTACCCGCCGAGCACGATGATGCCGCCGTGCCGGTCGGCCGGGGGGACGTCGTCGCCGTCGTAGGGG
Organism: Rhodococcoides corynebacterioides; assembly: GCF_019834675.1. GTDB lineage: Bacteria > Actinomycetota > Actinomycetes > Mycobacteriales > Mycobacteriaceae > Rhodococcoides > Rhodococcoides corynebacterioides_A. Next base: position 320,906 of record NZ_JABUBU010000001.1, read on the forward strand.
CGCACCACCTCGAGGTCGAGGTCCGCCTCCTCCAACCAGCCCTCGAACCTGTCCAGGCCGACGCGGGGGTCGGGTTGCACCACGAGAACGGTGGGCCTCACACCCTGCCTCCCATCCGGGCGCCGGGGTGCGCCCTGAGCTCAGACTGAACCACAGTGGCCAAGGGGACGTTGCGCGGGTTCCGGTCAGGTGCGCGGGTTGCAACCGGTGAGGGTGGTGGGAACCTGCGCGGGTTGCGGCCGGCCCACCCGACCGCAACCCGACCACCGTCACCGCCCGAGGGCTTCCTTCCACGACACGGTCCGCCCGATGCGCAGGATCGAGCGCTGGTAGACCTTCGCCGCGACGACGGCGAGGAGGAGGGTCGCGAGGATCATCAGCACGATGGTGCCGACGATCTGCACCGGCTCGGCGACCCCGGCGGCGATGCGGAGCGGCATGAGGATCGCGGAGAACGGCGGGATCCAGGACAGCACGGTCGGCAGGGTGCCGGACGGGTCGTCGATGGAGGAGAACGCCGCGAAGAACATGGCGAGGATGACGATCAGCAGGGGCATCGTCGTCGAGTTCACGTCCTCCTGTCGGGACACCATGGACCCGCCGGCGGCGTAGAGCACCGCGAAGAACGCGTAGCCGAGCACGAACCAGCCGAGGGTGGAGACGAACACGCCGACGGCGGCGCCGGTGACGGTGAGGACGCCGGTGGTGGTGCCGGCGATCAGGCCCGCCGCACCGTAGGCGGCCAGCTGCACCAGGCCGACGGCGCCGATGCCGAGCACCTTGCCCCACAGCAACTGCAGCGGTCGCACGGTGGACAGCAGCAGTTCGACCACGCGTGAGGACTTCTCCTCGACCACACCCATGGCGACGTACATGCCGAAGGTGATGATCTGCGTGTACAGCAGGATGACGGCGACGAAGCTGAGGGCGAGGCGCTGCCCGCGGTCCTCGTCGGGCGGGTCGAGGGCGTCGACGGTGACGGTGGCCCCGGCGGCCGCCCTGGCGACGGCCCCGGGATCGACGCCCTCGGCGGTGAGTGCGTCGTTCTGCGCCTGCGTGGCGACGGCACTGTCCAACACGGTCCTCAGGCCGCCGGTCACCTCCTCCTTGGTGATGGCGGTGACCGCGCCGGCCTGTCCGGGAACGACGGCGACGTCGACGGTGCCGTTCTCGACCTCGGCGCGGGCACTGTCCGCGTCGGTCAGGGCACGGACGTCGACGGGTGTGCCGAGTTGGTCGCCGACGGCGGTGATGGTGTCGCCGAGGGCGGTGGTGCCGACGACGCCGACGGGGGCGCGCTCCGGGGCGTCGTCACCGCCGGAGAAGAAGGAGAAGGCGACGATGCCGCCGATGATGACGAGCAGCACGATGGCGTTGGAGACGAGGAAGCTCTTCTTGCGGACCTGGACGTCGAATTCACGACGGGCGACCAGGGCGATCGCGCGGCCCGACGACAGTTGCTCGTTCATGCGACGACCTCTCGGTACAGATCGGTGAGGGAGGGGAGGGTGCGAGCGAACTCGTGCACCGGGCCGGTGGCGAGGGCGGCGGCGAGGACGGCCTGATCGTCGGCGCTGTCGTCGAGTGCCAGTGCGGTGCGGCCGTTCTCGTGGGAGACGGTCGTGACGCCGGGAAGGTGATCGGCCCAGCCGGCGGGGGCGGCAGGGGCGTGCACGGTGAGGGTGGTGCCGTCGCGGCCGCGCAGTTCGTCGACCGGGCCGACGGCTTTCATGCGTCCGCCGCCGATGATGCCGACGCGGTGGCACAGCCGCTGCACCAGGTCGAGCTGGTGGCTGGAGAACAGCACGGGCACACCGGCATTCGCCTTCTCGAGCAACACGTCGCTCATGGTGTCGACGGCCACCGGGTCGAGACCGGAGAACGGCTCGTCGAGCACCAGCACGGCCGGATTGTGCACCAGAGCGGCGGCGAGCTGCACGCGCTGTTGGTTGCCCAGGGACAGCGAGTCGACGGTGTCGTTCACGCGTCCGTCGATGCCGAGTCGCTCGGTCCACCGCTGCACCGCCGTCGTGGCGTCGGCTCGGGAGAGTCCGTGCAACTCGGCGAGGTAGCGAAGTTGGTTGCCCACCTTCATCTTCGGGTAGAGGCCGCGTTCCTCGGGCATGTAGCCGACGGTGCGCCGCACCTCGAGGTCGATGGGCCGACCGTTCAGGCGGGCCTCGCCGGCGTCGGCGGCCAGGACGCCGAGGGTGATGCGCATCGTGGTGGTCTTGCCGGCACCGTTGCTGCCGACGAAGCCGAACACCTCACCGGGATGGACGGTGAAGCCCACGCCGTCGAGAGCCACGGTGTCTCCGTAGCGCTTGCGCAGGCCGTCGATCTCGAGGGTGGAGCCGTTCATGCCGTGCCCTTTCGATAGGTGTCCGTGTCATCCTCGGGGTCCGGGTCGGGTCGTGTCCACGCCAACACGGCGGTGGCACTGCAGCCGCCGATCAACAGGCACGCGAGTACCAGGATCGAGCCCGAGGCCGCCAGGGTGGTCCCGTCCATCGAGGACCACTGCGATCCGAGGTAGAGGTAGAACGTCGGGACGAGGGTGAGGGTCTGGGTGATCGTCAGGGCGAGGGACCGAGCCTCGTTGCGCTGGGCCAGTTCTCGCTCGTCGAGTGCACCGGTGGGACTGTCTCCGCGCTCGGAGACGATCTGCAGGGTCGTCCATACCGGGATGAAGACGACGCACAGTGCGGCGAAGGCCAGGACACCGGCGCCGGGGGCGAATGCCGTCGCCACCCCCGCGGCGATCATGGCGGCGAACACGACGCCCATCAGGACGACGAGCAACCGCCGCCGGGAGTGGGTGCGCCACCCCGGCAGCCAGTGCGCGGTCTGTTCCTGATGCCGCAGGTACTTCCGAGTGCGGCGCGCCTGGTAGCGGTCGAACACGGTGTCGCTCATCGTTCACCTTCCGTCGTGGTCGGGCGTCGATAGACCTCGGCCGACAGGGGGCCGAACTCGGTACGGGAGAAGACGGCTTCGACGGGGAGGTCGAAGACGTCGCAGATGCGCAGGGCGAGGTCGAGGCTCGGGTAGTGGTCACCACGCTCGAGTGCGCCGACGGTCTGGGGATTGACCTCCACCAGGTCGGCCAGCTGCGCTCGCGTCATGCGCCGTTCGGCGCGCAGGACGCCGATGCGGTTGTGAATGGGGAGGGTTGTTCCCCGCTTGACCGGGCTCATGCATCGAAGTGTTGTAAAAACCCAACGACTTGTCAACCCTGCCGACAGAAAGGTCAGTCCTCCCGCAGTTGCCCTCGGTCGACGGTCCACCGGCGCGTGCTGGTCACCGCGTCCAACATGCGGCGGTCGTGGGTCACCAGCAGCAGGGTGCCCTCGTACGTCGCCAGCGCCGCCTCGAGCTGCTCGATCGCGGGAACGTCCAGGTGGTTGGTCGGCTCGTCGAGCACCAACAGATTGACCCCGCGCGCCTGCAGCAGGGCGAGGCTCGCTCGGGTCCGCAGACCGGGGGAGAGGGTGTGCGCCGGGTGCAGCGCCGCGTCGCCCCGCAGCCCGAACTTGGCGACGAGCGTGCGCACGTCCGCGTCCGGCCACTCCGGCACCGCGGCGGAGAGCACCTGGGCCACCGACCGATCGCCGGCGAAGGCCGACCGCGCCTGATCCATCTCCCCGATCGCGACGCCAGATCCGAGACTCACCGAGCCCGACGTCGGCGCCACCCGCCCCAGAATCAGGTGCAGCAGAGTCGTTTTCCCGGATCCGTTCGCGCCCGTGACGACGATGCGATCCCCGGCGTCGATCTGCGCGGTGATCGGCCCGAGCCGGAACCGATCGCGTTCGATCACCGCGTCGCGCAGCGTGGCCACCACCGTCCCGCTCCGGGGCGCGGCGGCGATCTCCATCCGCAGCTCCCACTCCTTGCGCGGCTCCTCCACCACCTCGAGTCGCTCGATGCGGCGTTGGGTCTGACGGGCTTTCGCCGCCTGCTTCTCGGTCGACTCGGCTCGGACCTTGCGTCCGGCCTTGTCGTTGTCCGGCGCTTTACGACGGGCGTTGCGCACGCCGTGCTCGAGCCAGTTGCGTTGCATGCGGGCGCGGTCCTCGAGGCCCGCCCGGGTGTCGGCGTACTCCTCGTACTCCTCGCGGGCGTGACGACGGGCGACGGCGCGCTCGACGAGGTAGGCCTCGTACCCGCCGTCGTACACCGCGATGCGCTGCTGGGCGAGATCGAGTTCGACGATGCCGGTGACGGTGCGGGCGAGGAACTCTCGGTCGTGGCTGACGATCATCACGGCGCACCGGGCGTCGGCCACGAACCGTTCGAGCCGGTCGAGTCCGGTCAGGTCGAGATCGTTGGTCGGCTCGTCGAGCAGGAGCACGTCGTAGCGGGCGAGCAGGATCGCCGCGAGGGACACCCGCGCGGCCTGACCGCCGGAGAGCGAGGTCATCGGCGCGTCGACGTCGACCGCCAGGCCGAGCTCGGCGAGCACCGCGTCCGTCCGCTCCGCCAGGTCCGCGCCGCCGAGGGCGAGCCACCGCTCCAGCGCGGGCGTGTAGGTGTCCTCGCCGTCGCCGCTGCCCAGGGCTTCGGCGGCGGCGTTCATCGCGTCCTCGGCGCCGCGAACACCGGTGCGCCGCTGCAGGAATGCGGCGACGGTCTCGTCCGGAACGGTGCCGGGCTCCTGGGCGAGGTACCCCACGGTGGCGTCGGACGGGGTGAGGGTGACGGTGCCGTCGTACTCGGCGTCGGAGACGCCCGCCGCGATGGTCAGCAGCGTGACCACGCTGGTGCGGACCCAGCAGGCGCCGTTCCTCGTCCCCCTGGGTGTGGGCGCACACCTGCGGCGGTGGGGCGTGCCCGAGGACCGCATCGTCGAACTCGACTGGAACGACGGCAGCGCCGTCGCCGGGCTGCGGATCACCTGCCTCGAGGCGCGCCACTTCTCCGGCCGCACGTTCGCTCGCGACACCACCCAGTGGGCGTCGTGGTCGGTGGTAGGCCCGCACCACCGGGCGTTCTTCGGCGGCGACACCGGCTACACGGAGGCGTTCGGCGACATCGGGTCCCGGCTCGGGCCGTTCGATCTCACCCTGCTGCCCATCGGTGCGTACGACGTCCGGTGGCCGGACATCCACATGAATCCGGAGGAGGCCGTCCGGGCGCACGCCGACCTGCAGGGTGGCCGCGCGGACGCCGGAGTCCTCGTCCCCGTGCACTGGGCGACCTTCGACCTCGCGTTCCACTCGTGGGCCGAGCCCGTGGAGCGGCTGCTCGCCGCGGCCGAGCCGGTGTCGACGCCCGTCACGGTGCCGATGGTGGGCCAGCGCGTCGACCTCGTCAGGCCGCAGCCCGGCCGACGGTGGTGGACGACGTAAACTGGGCCGCATGGCATTCGCGGACGAACTGAAGAAGCTCATCGGCAAGGGCAAGCAGGCCGCTGCGCAGAACTCCGACAAGATCGAGCAGGCCGTCGACAAGGCTGCCGATTTCGCGGACAAGAAGACCGGCGGCAAGTACGCCCAGCAGATCGACAAGGTGCAGGACGCCGCCAAGAAGGCGATCCCCGACAAGTGATCGGGTAGATCACCGGCGCCCGGGTAGTCGACCCGTATGGACGGCTGGCTCCTTCTTCTCGTCGTCGCGGGCGCCGTCGTCGTCGCGGGTTTCGCGCGGCGACTCGAACTGCAGGTACCGCTGGTGCTGGTGGCGGTGGGCTCGGTCGCGTCGTTCGTCCCGGGCCTGCCCCGGCCGGCGCTCGAGCCGGAACTGCTTCTCGGCGTGATCCTTCCGCCGTTGCTGTACTCGGCGGCCATCGACTTCTCCTTCGCGTCGTTCCGCCGCAACCTGCGGGCGATCCTGCGGCTCGGCGTCGGCCTGGTGGTGATCACCACCGTCGCGGTGGGCTGGTTCTCCTCCTGGTTGGTCCCCGAGCTCACCCTCGGCGCCGCCCTGGTCCTCGGCGCGGTGGTCGCGCCGCCCGACGCGGTCTCGGCGGTGGCGGTCGGCCGTCGGCTCGGCCTCCCGCAGCGCATGATGGCGATCCTCACCGGCGAGTCGTTGGTCAACGACGCCGCCGCTCTCACCCTCTTCACCATCGCGGTGGCGTCGGTGACGGGCAACCGCATCGACCTGGAACCGCCGATTCTGTTCTTCGCGTTCGAGGTGGTCGCCGGCATCGCGGTCGGCTGGGTCATCGGCGTCGTCGTCCGGTTCGTCCGGCGTCACCTCGCCGACAGTGCCCTCGAAACCGTGCTGGGCATCATGGTCCCGTTCGCCGCCTACCTCGCCGCCGAGCAGCTGCACTGCTCGGGTGTGCTCGCGGTGGTCACGGCCGGGTTCGTGTTGGGCTCGGCGCGCGGGTCCGACGCCATTCCCACCCGGATCCAGGAACGGCACGTGTGGCCCACGCTGGATCTGGTGCTCGAGACGTTCGTCTTCTCGTACATGGGTCTGCAGCTGAAGTTCGTCGTCGACGACATCCGACGCGACGGACTGCCCGTCCACCACGTCTTCCTCTACGGCGTGCTGGTGCTGCTGCTGGTGATGGCCGTGCGCCCGCTCGCCCTGTTCGCCGGGACCGCCCTGCGCCGCGGTGCGAACCGGCTGCGCTCGCGTCCCCATTCCGAGCTGACGTGGACCCAGACCCTGGTGCTGTCCTGGGCCGGGATGCGCGGAGTGGTCACCCTGGCCGCGGCGGCCGGTGTGCCGTTCCTGACGGCGTCGGGCGCGGACTTCCCCGGCCGCGGCGTCATCCAGGCCATCGCGTTCACCGTCGCGGTGGGCACGTTGCTGATCCAGGGCATCACGTTGCCGCTCGTCATCCGGCGTCTCGACATCGCCGATCCCGACGAGGCCCGGTACCTCGAGCAGCAACGCGTCCTCGCGCGGCGGATCTCCCGGCAGGCCGTCGTCGAGTGTCTCGACGACGCCCGGGCGTCGCTGAAGGGCACCGACGCCGAGGGGGTGGTCGAGCGCGTCCGACGCGTCACGCTCGCCCGCCTCGAGGCCGTCGAGACGCAGGACGAGGAGCAGCCCGCCGACCGGCTCTCGGCGACGGGCGCCGCCTTCGACCGCTGGCGCCGCACCGTGCTGGTGCGGCAGCGCGAGGCGCTGCTCGACGCGCGTGATCGCGGTGAACTCGACGAGGAAGTGTTGCGTACCGTGTTGGACGGACTCGACATCGAGCAGGCGGCCACCGAGACACGGTTGCAGCGATTCACCACGGAGAGGGGCTGACGACGTGCGGGTACGCCGATCCGTCGGAGCGATCGCGACGGCAGCCGTCCTGGCCGTGGCGGGATGCGGCACCACCGACGCACCGCCGGCCACCGACGCCCCGTCGGCGACCGAGTCCACGCCCTCCACCGCCGATCCCACGAACCCCGCCGCCTCCGCGCCGCAGGGCGACGAGCGTGGCGCCGTCCTCTCGGATGTGGTGCTGGGACAGGTGGATCAGAGCGTGACGGCCCTCGGCGCCACCGCGCACCGCATCTCCTACCGCTCGACCTCCGGGCTCGACGGCAGCGGGGTGGAGGTCACGGGCACCGTGTTCGTGCCGGGCGGACTGCCGCCCGCGGGCGGCTGGCCGGTGGTGTCCGTGGCCCACGGCACCACCGGAGTGACCGACGAGTGCGCTCCGTCGCTGTACCCGAACCTGTTGGGCGCCATCGGCATGGTGACGCCGTTCCTCGAACGCGGCGCCGTGGTGGCCGTCACCGACTACCAGGGGCTCGGCAGCCCCGGTCCGCACCCGTACCTCGACGCGCCGTCCGCCGGATACGACGTCGTCGACGCCGTGCGCGCCGCGCGGAACGTGGTGCCCGGCACGGGAACCCGGTGGGCGGCGATCGGAGTCTCGCAGGGCGGCCAGGCGACGTGGGCGGCCAACGAGATGGCCGCGGACTACGGTGACGGCCTCGAGCTGGTGGGGACCGCGAACCTCTCGCCCGCCGCCGACCTCCGGCCCATCGCCCCGCCCGAGGGGTTGGACGACCTCACGCTGCCGCAGCGCGGCATCCTGCCGTTCGTGGTGGAGGGCTTCCTGGTCTCGCACCCGCAGTACCGCGACTCCGACTTCCTCTCCGGGGGACTGCTGGCGGGCAAGGACGTCCTGCTCGCGTGCACGGGTCCGTTGGCGGCGGAGAAACTGACGGCGGTGGCCGCGATCGGCCCGGACGACGTCCGCCCGAGCTCGCCGGAGGCCTACACCGCGATGCGGGAGTGGTTGGGGCGCAACGCGTTCCCGATGCGCGGCGCCACCGCCCCGATGATGGTCCTGGTCGGCGGCCGGGACAACCTGGTCGAACCGGAGTGGACCGAGCAGGCCTCGCGCGCGGCGTGCGCCGAGGGCGACCGGCTCGACTACCGGTTCCGTCCCGAGCAGGGGCACGCCGACGCGGCCGCGACCACGGAAGCCGTCGACTGGGTGACCGAGCGCTTCCTCGGCACGCCGTCGGTGAACACGTGTGACCTGCTGTCGTGACCGCGGCGACGGCGGTGGTGCTCGTCGCGATCGTCGCGGCGGTGGTCGCCGCCGTCGTCGTCATCACGCGTCGGGGCACCCGGCCCCTCACCACGCCCACCGAGCGCGCCGTCCATGCGGCGCTGTCGACGGCGTCGGCGGCCGCGCGTCCGCTGCGGCGCGGGTTGGACGCGGAGTCGGCGGCGGAGGCGGCGCCGCACCTGCGCACCCTCACCGGCGCGCACGCGGTGATCGTCGCCGGCCCGGACGGTGCGGTGCTGGCGGTGGACGGACCGGCCGACGAGGACACGTCCGAGTTCACGACCACCGCGCGGCGCGCCATCGACACCGAACGTCGCGTGCTGGTGCGGCGTCCCACCCGATCGCTCGTCGTGCAGCCGGTACTGACGGAGTCGGCCGGGGTCGTGTGCGTGCTGGGCGTCGTGACCGTCGCCGAACCGGGCCCGGGCACCGTCGGCGTGTGCACCGAGGTGGCCCGCTACGTCGGTGAGCAGCTGGAGCTGGCCGAACTCGACGCCGGCCGGGCGCGCCTCGACCGCGCGGAGGTCCGCGCGCTGCGGGCGCAGATCAGCCCGCACTTCATCTACAACGCGCTGACCACCGTGGCGTCCTTCGTGCGCACCGACCCGGACCGGGCTCGCGAGCTGGTCCTCGAGTTCGCCGACTTCACCCGCTACTCCTTCCGCTCCGCCGGCGAGTACACCGTGCTGGCGGACGAGCTGCGCAACATCGACCGCTACCTCACCCTCGAGCGGGCGCGCTTCGGCGACTCGCTCGACGTGACCCTGCAGATCGCGCCCGAGGTCCTCGGCGTGGTGGTCCCGTTCCTGGCGCTGCAGCCGCTGGTCGAGAACGCGGTGCGCCACGGTGTGGCCGGACGCGGCCGAGGACGCATCACCATCGTCGCGGCCGACGCCGGCACCGACGCCGCCATCAGCGTCGAGGACGACGGGGTGGGCATGGATCCCGAGCTCCTGCGCACGGGGGACCTCGGCGCCGCGGACGGTGTCCACGTGGGCCTGTCCAACGTCGACGATCGGTTGCGCGCCGCGTTCGGCAACGACTACGGCCTGGTCGTGGAAACCGCACCCGACGCCGGCACGAAGGTGAGCATGCGCGTCCCGAAGTTCCGTCCGGGAGTGCGCGCGTGAGCGCGACGATCGCCCTCGTCCTGTCCGGATTTCTCGCTGCCGTGCTCCTGACCCCGGACGAACCGGTCGTCGCCGTCGTCGGGTCGATCGGGGTCGTGGACACCGGTGACGTGGTTCTGACCGGCGCGGTCGTCGTGGCCGGGCTCGTGGCGGCCGTCGCCCGGCGAGCGCCGCTGCTCGGCGCCCTCGGAATCGGCGCCGCGCTCACGGCGGGAGTCGCGGTGCTGGTCGCGTCCCCGCGCACCGCGGATCCGATCGGCACGATCGCGGGCGGCGTGCTCCTGGGCGCGGCGGCGGTTCTGGCGGGGTCGTCGACCGGCCGACGCACCCGGCTCGCCGCGGCGACCGTCGGCGGCCTGTTCGTCGGGGGCCTCGTCGAGGTCCTGGAACCCGGCCGACGCGAGATTCCGCGCCGCTACGCCGAGTACCTCGTCGCCTCCGGGCAGCCGACGCCCGTCGTCGTACCGGTCCTGGCCGGGCTCACCGCGCTGGCGTGGACGTGGGTGGCCCTGCGGTCGCAGCTCCCGACGCCACCGGACCGACCACCCGCCCGCGCTCTCGGCCGCGCTGTCACCCCGATCCTCGCGGGCACGGCGGTGCTCGCGACGTCGTCGACGGCGGCCGGTGTCGCGATCGACGTCCGGGGCGACCGGCCATGGACGATCGGCGGCATCGTCGTGGTGCTGGCGGTGATCGTGCTCGGAGCCGTGCTCGGCCGGCGATGGCCGCGGCCGAGCGTCGGCATCGCGGTACTCGTCCTGGTCTGCCTGTCCTCGCTGATCCATCGGGCACCCTGGGACAACGTCTGGCTCTTCGCGAGCCTGCTGGTCCTGCCCGCGGTATCGGCGTTTCTGTTCGCGTCGATCGCGCGCAGAGGAGGGCCGACGGGATGGGCGCTCGGCCTGGCCGTCCCGGTGGCGATCTCCGTCTCCGCCGTCCGCGACGTCGGCTGGGCGGCCTACACCCCACTCGACGCCCCTACCACCTCGCTGCTCCGCGACGTCGTGCTGCCACTCGGCATCGTCGTCGGGACCGTCGTGCTCGCCGGCATCGGGATCGCCCTGCTGGGCCGTCGCGCACCCTGATCCGCCCACCGTCCGGGCCCGAACGACAAACCCGCCGAGTCGCCCTCTCGGTCCGAGTGGACGTGGCACGATCGACTCATTGTGACCGACCATCGACTCCGCCTTCTCGCCGTCGACGACGAACGGCCCGCGCTCGACGAACTGCTCTACCTCCTGCGTCGACACCCGGCGGTCGAGGCCGTGCAGGGTGCGTCGGACGCGACCACCGCGCTGCGCCTGCTGCGGGACGAGCCGGTCGACGCGGTGTTCCTCGACATCGACATGCCCGGACTCGACGGACTCGAACTGGCCGGGGTGCTGCGCAACTTCGCGACGCCCCCGGCCGTCGTCTTCGTCACCGCCCACGACGACCGGGCGGTCGCGGCGTTCGAGATCGGCGCCGTCGACTACCTGCTCAAGCCGATTCGCGACGCCCGGTTGGCCGAGGCGGTCGGCCGCATCGTCGACCGGGCCGCGTCGGCGCTCGGGCCCTCCTCGACGACTCCCGCCGCGGACGCGGACGACGTGATTCCGGTGGAACTGGGCGGGGTGACCACGATGGTGCCGCGGTCGACGGTGCTGTGGGTGGAGGCGGAAGGGGATTACGCCCGGCTGCACACCACGACGGGCACGCATCTGGTGCGCATCGCCCTGTCGGCGCTGGAGGCGCGCTGGGCCGATCACGGATTCCTGCGTGTGCACCGGTCCTACCTGGTCTCCGTGGCCCGGATCGGGGGCACGCGGACGGTCGGCTCGGGTGTGGTGGTGTGTCTGCGCGGGCAGGGCGAGTGCCCGCCCGTCGAGTTGCCGGTGAGCCGGCGGCACACCCGGGAGCTGCGGGACCGGGTGGTGCGCGGTCCGCGCGCCGCCCTGGTCGGCCGGGGGAGCTGACGTGGCACCGCCCCGGGAACGCGTCGTCCTCGCCACCCGCCGCGGCGCCCGCATCGTGCGCACGCGGGTCGAGGTGGAGGAGCAGACCGCCGTCGGTGAGGCGCTGGTGCGCGGCCTGGTCCGAGCCCAGCTCGCCCTCGCGCTCCGCATGGCCGCGGTCGTGGTCCTGGTGGTGGGTCTGGTGCCGCTGCTGTGGGTGGTCGCGCCGGCCGCCGGCACTGCGCGACTGTGGGGTGTCGGGGTGCCGTGGTGGATCCTCGCCGTCGCCGCCTATCCGTTGCTGATCGCCGTCGGGGTGGCGTTCGTGCGGGCGGCGGGACGCACCGAGCAGGAGTTCGCCGACCTGGTCGACGACCGGTGGCCCTGACGTGGTGAGCGCCGCGACCGTCGCGGCGGTGATCGCGTCCGCCGTCGCCACCGTGGCCGTCGGGGTCTACGGCGTGCGGCTCGCGCGCACGACGTCGGACTTCCTCGTCGCGTCCCGCAGCGTCGGGGCCCGCTGGAACGCGGCGGCGGTGTCGGGGGAGTACCTGTCGGCGGCGTCGTTCCTCGGCGTGGCCGGGTTGATCGCCAAGTACGGTGCCGACGCCCTGTGGTACCCACTGGGTTTCACGGCGGGCTACCTCGGACTGCTCCTGTTCGTCTCGGCGCCCCTGCGCCGCTCCGGCGCCTACACGGTGCCGGACTTCGCCGAGTTCCGGTTGGAATCACGGCGAGTGCGCACTCTCGCCATGGTGGTGGTCGCGGGAATCTGCGCCCTGTATCTGGTCCCGCAGCTCCAGGGCGCCGGGCTCACGCTGAACATCCTTCTGGGCGTACCCAGTTGGGTGGGGGCCGCGGCCATCGGGTTGATCGTCATCGCCAACGTCGTGGGCGGCGGGATGCGCTCGGTGACGTTCGTGCAGGCCTTCCAGTACTGGCTCAAACTGACCGCGGTCGGGGTGCCGGCACTGGTGCTCGCCGTCCACTTCGTCGGTGACGCACGCGGGATGGGCACGCCCGCACCGCCGTCCGTGGAGGCGGCGACCACCGTGGAGATCAGTACCGACGTGGTGGTGCAGGTGCAGGCGGACCTTCCCGTCGTGGTGCGGGGAACCGTGGACGACGCGGCGGTCGACGGCCCGCTCACCCTGACGGCGGGAGACCACACGCTGGCGACGGGCACGTCGCTGGAACTGCCGGCGGGGTCACCCGTTCCGGTGGTGGCGGGCGCACCCGTCGAGGGATCGGACTGGATGGCGCCGGGCAACGGTTTCGGTGGCCCGTTCCCGCTCTACCAGGTCTACTCGCTGATCCTCGCGACCTTCCTCGGCACGATGGGGCTGCCCCACGTGCTGGTCCGCTTCTACACCAACCCCGACGGGCCCGCCGCGCGCCGCACGGCCCTGACCGTCGTCGGGCTGCTCTCGCTCTTCTACCTCTTCCCGACGCTGCTCGGCGTGTTCTCGCGCCTCTACGTCCCGCAACTTCTCATCACCGGGGCGTCCGACGCCGCCGTGCTGCTCCTGCCGTCCGCCGCCATCGGCGGCACGGTCGGCACCGTGCTGGCCGCGTTGGTCGCGGCGGGGGCGATGGCGGCGTTCCTGTCGACGTCGTCGGGCCTGCTGGTGACCATCGCGGGCGTGCTGAGCACGGACGTGCTGCGCGGGCGGGTGCGCGACTTCCGCGTCGCGGCCGTCGTCGCCGGCGTCGGTCCGCTGGCCCTGTCGGTCGGACTGGTCACGCTCGATCTCTCCCGGACCGTCGGGCTCGTGTTCGCGGTGGCGGCGTCGACGCTGTGTCCGCTGCTCGTGCTGGGTATCTGGTGGCGGGGCCTGACGCCGGCGGGGGCGGCGGCCGGACTGGTGACGGGCGGGGTGCTCTCGACGGGGGCGGCCACCGTCGCGGTGCTCGGCGGGGTGCCGGAGAGCGTGCTGGGCGGCTGGGCGCGGGCCGTCGTCGACTATCCGGCGGCCGTCAGCGTGCCGGTGGCGTTCGGGACGATGGTGGCGGTGTCGCTGGCGACGCGGCGGACCGTGCCGGCGGGGATCGGGCGCATCATGTCGGCGATGCACGCCCCCGAGCGGCTCGGGCTGGGCGAGGAACGACTGCGCGGACGCTGAGAGGGGCCGACCGTTCGTCGCCGGTCGACGACCGCTCGGCGCACCGCCTCGCCCTTCGGCGTGTGACAGCGGCCACGCTCTTGTCCGTGTGACGGCGGTCTCACTAGGTTCTGCGCAGTAGCTTTCCTCACCCGTAGGAGTCCCCGTGACAACCGCCAATGCTCGACCCGGTGCGACGCCCGAGCGTCGCACCCCCACCCCGCAGGACTTCGTCGAGATGCAGAACTCCCCGGAGTTCCAGCAGCTGCGGAAGCGTCTGCGCGGCTTCGTCTTCCCGATGGCCGCGTTCTTCCTCGTCTGGTACCTCGCCTACGTTCTCCTCGGCGCCTACGCGCACGACTTCATGGCGACCAAGGTGTTCGGCAACGTCAACGTCGGACTGCTGCTCGGTCTGGCCCAGTTCGTCACCACCTTCGTGATCACCGGCATCTACGTCCGCTTCGCGAACCGTGAAATCGATCCCAAGGCGGCCGCCATCCGCGCCGAACTCGAAGGAACCCCCCAGTGACACTCTCCGATCGCGTGAGCCTGCTCGCGCAGGCGCCGGCCGCCGAGACCGTCGGCAGCCCCCTGGTCAACATCTCCATCTTCTCGGTCTTCGTGATCGTCACCATGGTGGTGGTCATCCGGGCCAGCAAGAAGAACTCCACGTCCGCCGAGTTCTTCACCGCCGGTGGCGGATTCTCCGGCCCGCAGAACGGCGTCGCCATCGCCGGTGACTACCTGTCCGCCGCGAGCTTCCTCGGCATCGCCGGCGCCATCGCCGTCTACGGCTACGACGGCTTCCTCTACTCGATCGGCTTCCTCGTCGCGTGGCTCGTGGCCCTGCTGCTGGTCGCCGAGATGCTCCGCAACACCGGCCGATTCACCATGGCCGACGTGCTCAGCTTCCGTCTCAAGCAGGGGCCCGTCCGCACCGCGGCCGCCCTGTCGACGCTGACCGTGTCGCTGTTCTACCTGCTCGCCCAGATGGCCGGCGCCGGCGGTCTGGTCGCGCTGCTGCTCGACATCTCCGACCGCACCGGACAGTCCATCGTCATCGCCGTCGTCGGCGTGCTCATGATCGTCTACGTCCTGGTCGGCGGCATGAAGGGCACCACCTGGGTGCAGATCATCAAGGCCGCACTGCTGATCACCGGCGCCGGCCTGATGACGATCCTGGTGCTGGCCAAGTTCGGCTTCAACATCTCCACCATCATCGGCAGCGCCCAGGACATGGTGTCCGGCTCCGCCAACGAGGCCGTCGCCGCCCGCGACGTCGCCGCCCCCGGCGCCCAGTACGGCGGGTCCGAGACCTCCAAGCTGAACTTCATCTCCCTCGGCCTGGCGCTGGTGCTCGGAACCGCGGGTCTGCCGCACGTGCTCATGCGCTTCTACACCGTGCCCACGGCCAAGGAAGCTCGCCGCAGCGTCGTCTGGGCCATCGCGCTCATCGGTGCGTTCTACCTGTTCACGCTGGTGCTGGGCTACGGCGCCGCGGCCATCGTTGGCCCGGATCGCATCCTCGCCGCGGCCGGTGGACAGAACTCGGCGGCACCGCTGCTCGCCTTCGAGCTCGGCGGGGTGATCCTGCTCGGCGTCATCTCGGCGGTGGCGTTCGCGACCATCCTCGCGGTGGTCGCCGGCCTCACCATCACCGCGTCGGCGTCGTTCGCTCACGACATCTACGCCAGCGTCATCAAGAAGGGCGAGGTCGACGACCGCAAGCAGGTCCAGGTCTCGCGCATCACCGCCGTGGTGATCGGCCTGCTCGCCATCGGCCTGGGCATCCTGGCCAACGGGCAGAACATCGCGTTCCTCGTCGCCCTGGCCTTCGCGGTCGCGGCGGCGGCGAACCTGCCGACCATCCTGTACTCGCTCTTCTGGCGACGCTTCACCACCCGTGGCGCGCTGTGGAGCATGTACGGCGGCCTGATCTCGACCATCGTGCTCATCATCTTCTCGCCGGCGGTGTCCGGCTCGAAGACGGCCATGATCCCCGGCTCGGACTTCGCCTGGTTCCCGCTGTCCAACCCCGGCATCGTCTCCATCCCCCTCGCGTTCCTGCTCGGTGCCATCGGCACGCTGACGAGCAAGGACAACGAGAGCAAGGAGAAGGCCGCCGAGATGGAGGTGCGCTCGTTCACGGGTGTCGGTGTGGAGAAGGTCGTGTCGCACTGACCCGACGCAGGAGGGTCATCGAGTACTGACCTGATCTAGATTGATCGAACGACACGGGCCACCGCGAGTTCGTCCACCGGCTAGTGTTGCGGCCGTGGCGAAACTCGAGGTGGTCCGCGTCGTTCCGTTGTCCCCCGACGCGGCCTGGGCCGCGGCGTCGGACCTCTCCCGATACGAGGAGTGGCTCTCCATTCACGACGGGTGGCGCAGCGACATTCCCGACGAGTTGGGCGAGGGAACGCAGATCTCGTCCGTCGTGTCGGTGAAGGGTCTGCGGAACCGGGTGTCCTGGACGGTCCAGAAGTACGCGCCGCCACGCGAACTGGCGTTGAAGGGCTCCGGCAAGGGTGGCGTCAAGGTCTCGCTCACCCTGACCGTGGAGGAGAAGAACGGCGGCACCGAGCTGTCGATGCGCATCGATCTGGGTGGTGCGCCGCTGTTCGGACCCGTCGGCTCCGGGGTGGCCCGCACGCTGAAGGGTGACATCGAGTCGTCGCTGAACACGTTCGAGCGCCTGTTCGCCTGACGCGTCGTCGGGACCGGCTCTAGGACAACACCGCACCCGCGACGCAGACGGCGATCACGACCGTCGCCGCCGCGGCGTCCCGCAGGCCGGGCCGCGGCCGGTTCGCGGTGATCGACCCGGTGCCGCCGCGCACCGCGATGGCCTCGCCCATGTCGGCGGACCGCCGGATCGCCACCGAGACCACCGCCGCCATGATGTCGATCAGGAACGTGTCCTGGGTCTTGCCGCTCCGAGTTCCCTTGCGGGGACGCAGGCGACGCGCGGCGACCAGTACCTGGACGTCGTCGAGCAGCATCGGCAACGCGCGCAACAGCAGTGCGGTCGAGACGGCCCAGTCGTCCACCGGCGCACCGAGTTTCCGAAGGGGAGCGAGCAGGGTCGCGAAGGCGGGCGCGACGTCGGCCATGGCCGTGGTCCACGCCGTCGTGACCGTCGCCCACAGCAGGACGACGCCGAACAGGATGCCGCGGAAGTAGAGCCACACCGCGTCGGGGGAGACGACGGCATTCACCGCCGCGCCGAACGCGACCAGGCCCCACAACCACCACGGTGGAACGGGCACCGCGCGCACCGGAACGCGCGCCACCACGGCCGCGATCAGAAGCAATCCGGTGATCGCGCCCAGCATCGGCCACGTCGGCCACACCAGCAGCGACACCGAGATCACGGCGACGGCCACCAGTTTGGTGCCCGCCCAGAGTCGGTGCATCGGCGACGCGAGCGGAAGCTCCCGCAGCAGTGTGCCTTTCATCGATGCGCCTCCTGGTCGGCAGGCCGCAGCACACCCTGGTCCAACACCACCGTGCGGGAGCGCACGGTGTCCAGCATCTCCAGATCGTGCGAGATGACGACCAGGGTCAGCCCGCGGTAGCGCAGATGCGCCAGCAGCGAGGTGATCTCCCGACGGCCCGGTGGGTCCAGTCCGGCGAGCGGCTCGTCGAGAACCAGGACGTCGGGCTTGCCCACGAGCAGTCCCGCGAGCGCGACCCGGCGCATCTGACCGCCGCTGAGCTCGTCGACCCGCCGGCCGGCGATCTCCCGCGGCAGTCCGACCGTGTCCAGCACCGTCGAGACGTCCGATCCGCTGGTGCCCGCACCGCCGGCCGCCTCGATGTCCTCGGCGACGGTGCGGCGCTGCAGCTGCAACCGGGCGTGCTGGAAGGACAGCGCCACCGTGCCCACCGCCTTCGAGGTGGCCTTGCCGTTCACCTCGCACGTGCCCTCGGTGGGCGTGGTCAGGCCGGCGAGGATCCACGCCAGCGTCGACTTGCCGGATCCGTTGCCGCCCACCACGACCAGGCCCTCGCCGCGCCGGACGGTCAGGTCCACGCCGGCCAGCGCGCGTCGTTCCCACGGCGTCCCGCGGTTGTAGACGTGCCCGATCCCGCGCAGCACCAGCACGTCGGGCCCCAGCACGGGCACGGCGCCGTACGGCGGAGCGGTGCCGGACATCCACGCCGGATCGTGCACGACGCGTCGACCGCGGTGCAGCCGCACCACCTCGTCCGCCATCGCCGCCTCGCTCGCGCGGTGGGTGATCAGGACGACGGCCAGGTGGCGACGCCGCGGCAGGTCGGCCAGCAGGGCGACCAGGTCGCGCTGTCCCGCGGGATCGATCATGGCGGTGGCCTCGTCGGCCACGAGCAGGCGCGGCTCGCGGGCCAGGGCCGCCGCGACGGCCAGGCGCTGGAGCTCGCCGCCCGACAGTCCCGAGGTGTCGCGGTCGCCGTACCCGGCCAGGCCGACCTCGGCGAGCAGGTCGTCGACACGCTCGCGCGACGGCGTGGTCGCGGGCGGCAGACCCCACACGACGTCGTCGGCGACGCGCGTGCCCAGAATCTGCGACTCGGGATGTTGGAGGATCATCGCCGTCCCGCCGACGGCGCCGAGGCCGGTGCCGCCGGGGCGATCGGCGCGGCCGCCGGTGGGTTCCGCACCCACGAGGATGCGGGCCAGCGTCGACTTGCCGGAGCCGTTGGCGCCGACCACCGCGTAGAAGCGGCCCGGCACCACGGTGAGATCGAGTGGGCCCAGGGCGTCGTCGTCGTGCCCGGGGTAGCGGTAGGTGGCGCCGGTGAGGCGCAGCGGAACGGGATCGGGTGCGGGGCCCGTCGTGCCGACGTCGGGCAACACGCCGCGCGATTCGAGCTCGCCGAGGCGGACGAGGGTGGCGCGCAGAACCCACCACGCGACGCAGCCGCTGATCGCGGTGGAGAACACGGCGGAGGTGAAGACGAAGGCCCACCAGTAGCCGATGCCGACGGCCACCGCGTCGCCGACGATCTCCGACACCCGGTCGGCGGAGAAAACCCAGCCGAGGCTGTCGGCCGTGCCGCGAATGGAGTTCTCGAGGACGCCGAGGAACAGCTCGCGCAGTCCGGACAGCAGCACGAGCAGCAGGACCGAGAGCCCGCCGACCACCGTCCCGGTGACCAGCGACCACCCCAGGACGGTGCCGAACCCCCGTCGTCGTCGCACGGCGCTGCCCACGACCCCGCCGAGAACCGCGGTCACGGTCATGGTGAGCGCGGAGGAGAAGCCGCCCGCGACGAAGGCCACCAGCACGCCGCCGGTCCCGGCGACGGCCAGCGCGCGCAGGCGGTGACGTTGCGCGACGACGGCCAGCGGCACGATGGCCACGATCTGCAGGGCACCAGCCACCGGAATGACGGCGCCGATGACGGTGAACGCGACGGCGAGAGCCGTCATGACCGAGCCGGTGGCCGTTTCCTCCGGATGTAGTCTCCTGTCAGCCCGAACCGTCACTCCGTCGAGTGTGCCACCGAGTGTCCGAATCGCCGGAGCTGGAAGGAGCGGTGTGTGACCGTCGTCGCCCGCGGGACCACTGCCCGACGCGTGCATCCCGCCTGGGTCGTCGCCGCCGTCGCGTTCCTCGCGCTGGTCGGCGCCGCCGGGTTCCGCGCGGCCCCGTCCGTTCTGATGGTCCCGATCACCGACGAGTTCGGGTGGTCACGCTCGGTCCTGTCCGCGGCGGTCGGCATCAACCTGCTGCTGTTCGGCCTCACGGCGCCGTTCGCGGCCGCGCTCATGGAGCGATTCGGCGTCCGCCGGGTCACGACGATCGCCTTGACGGTGGTCGCCGCCGGCAGTGCGCTGAGCGTCCTGGTCACCTCGCCCTGGCAGATCCTGCTGACCTGGGGACTGCTCATCGGGCTGGGGACCGGATCGATGGCTTTGGTGTTCGCCGCGATGGTCACCGACCGGTGGTTCGTCGCCCGGCGCGGGTTGGTCTCCGGCATCCTCACCGCCGGCAGCGCGACCGGGCAGCTGATCTTCCTGCCGGTCGTCGCGTGGCTGGCGGAGGGCGCGGGGTGGCGTACCGCATCGCTCGTCGTGGCCGGAGGTGCGCTCGCCGTCGTGCCGCTGGTGGCGCGCTTCCTGCGCGATCGCCCGTCGGACGTCGGGGTGCTGCCGTACGGGGCGACGGAGGAGCCGCCCGCGCGGGCCGTCGTCGGCAACCCGGCCCGACGCGCGGTGCAGGCGTTGCTCGACGCGGCGCGGGTGCGGACGTTCTGGGCGTTGGTCGTCGGGTTCGCGATCTGCGGGGCCACCACCAACGGTCTGGTGGGCGTGCACTTCGTGCCGTCCGCGCACGATCACGGGATGCCGCAGACCACCGCGGCGACGCTGCTCGCGGTGGTCGGCGTCTTCGACATCGCGGGGACGATCGCGTCGGGATGGCTCACCGACCGGGTCGATCCCCGGTTGCTGCTCGGCGCCTACTACGCGTTCCGCGGGGTGGCGCTGCTGTTCCTGCCCACCCTGCTGTCGGATGCGCTGCACCCGTCGATCGTGGTGTTCGTCGTCGTCTACGGACTCGACTGGGTGGCCACGGTGCCGCCCACCATCGCGCTGTGTCGCGAGGTGTTCGGCGACCGCGGGCCCCTGGTGTTCGGGTGGGTCTTCGCCGCGCACCAGATCGGTGCGGGCGTCGCGTCCGTCGCCGCCGGGGCGATCCGGGACGCCACCGGTGAGTACACCGCCGCCTGGTTCGGCGCCGCAGGTCTCTGCGCCGTGGCGGCGGTGCTCAGCGTCGGTATCGCGCGGAGATCAGCCCCGGTAGCCGGCTGATTCGCTGCGCGCGGACGTCGGGCGTCCGCCGCGACGCCCGGAGTTGCCGGCGTGGCCGCCGCGTGCGGACCGCGAGCGCGGCTGCTGGCCCGTGCGGGGCTGGCCGGACCGCTGGCCACCGCCGGTGCGCGGACCGCGAGCCTTCGGCGCGGGGGCCGGCTCCTTCGGGGCCGGTGCGACGTACTCGGCGAGCGGGCCGACGAGTTCCGCCACGGCGGGGGTGTCGACGGTGACGCGCTGCGGTGCGGCGTCGATCTTGGCCTTGCGCAGCAGCACCGCCACGTCACGACGCTGCTCCGGCAGCACGACGGTGACGACGTCCCCGGCGCTGCCGGCGCGGGCCGTGCGACCGCTGCGGTGCAGGTACGCCTTGTGCTCGGCGGGCGGATCCACGTGGACCACCAGCTCGACGTTGTCGACGTGCACGCCGCGGGCGGCCACGTCCGTCGCGACGAGCACGCGGGCGTCGCCGCCGGAGAACGCGGCCAGGTTGCGGTCACGCGCGGCCTGCGAGAGGTTGCCGTGCAGGTCGACCGACGGGATGCCGGCCTCGGTCAGCTGCCGGGCGAGCTTGCGCGCCTGGTGCTTGGTGCGCATGAACAGGATGCGTCGACCCTCGCCGGACGCGAGGCGCTGCACCAGCACCTTCTTCGCGTCGACGCCACCGACCTCGAAGATGTGGTGCGTCATCGCGGCGACGGGGGAGTTCTCCTCGTCCACCGAGTGCTGGACCGGGTTGGACAGGAACTGCTTGACCAGCTTGTCCACGCCGTTGTCGAGCGTGGCGGAGAACAGCAGACGCTGCCCCTGCGACGGCGTCGCCTTGAGGATGCGAGTCACGCCGGGCAGGAAGCCGAGGTCGGCCATGTGGTCCGCCTCGTCGAGCACGGTGATCTCGACCTCGTCGAGGAACACGTGGCGCTGCTTCATCAGATCCTCGAGGCGGCCGGGGCACGCGACGACGATGTCGACGCCGCGATCGAGCGCCGTGACCTGACGGTTCTGCGACACCCCACCGAAGATGGTGGTGACGCGCAGGTTCGACGCGAGCACCAACGGCTCGAGCGTGGCGGCGATCTGCGTGGCCAGCTCACGGGTGGGGGCGAGGATCAGGCCCCGCGGACGGTTGGGGGTGCGCGACCGCGACGCGGTCTCGGACAGCCGCGCGACCATGGGGATGGAGAACGCGAGAGTCTTTCCGCTGCCGGTCTTTCCGCGTCCAAGGACGTCGCGACCACGCAGGGTGTCGGGCAGGGTGTCGGCCTGGATGGGGAACGGTGCGGTGATACCCGCGGCCGTGAGGGCGCGGACGAGGCGGTCGTTCACGCCGAGGTCGGCAAAAGTAGCAGTCATGAAGGGTTCGAGTGCCTTTCGGGCATCGGAGCGCCCCGATGTCCGGGACACAGATGGCGAGACTGCCGGCGGGCAGTATCGATCGCCGTAAGAAACGTGTTCGTGCTGATTCCACGACGTACGCCGCGAACGAGAGCGCGGCAGCGTGACCCAGTGTAGACGGTCAGTGGATGTGACCGACGTCTCGCCGAACGGCGTCCCGGAGCCGTGCGACGTAACCGGCGAAATCGGTGCAGCCCCCGGGGTCCGCCAGGATCCCGATCGTGACGTGCTCGCCGATCACGGCGACGCTGTGCGTCAACACGATTCCGGGCGTCAGCATCGGAAAGCCCGTCGAGAATCGGTAGGCGTGGCCGATTCCGCCCAGTGCCGTGGCGGGACGCACCGCCGAACTGACGACGGTGTGCCCGCCGACCGGCCCGTTCGCGTGCGGTCGGCGGACGCCGCGCCGGATCAGCCGCGACACCACGGCGGGCGGCAGTTCCTCCACCACCTCGTACCGGGCGAGGTACTCGGGAGTGAACATGCGCGCGCGGGTCTCGGACACCGATGCCCGGATGGCGCGGGCACGGTGGGTCGGATCCTCGACGTCGGCGTGGAAGGGGATGGCCGCGGAGACGAAGCGGTTGGCCGACGACCACGAAATCGACGGCGGCAGAACGAGAGTCACCTAGGCCGCGAGCGCCGCGCGGGCGTCGGCATCGCCGTGGACGTGCGCGTGGTCCGCCATCGCCGACGAGATCGCCGCCAGGGTCCGCGACAGCGGGTCGGCCACTCCCGTGCCGTCGACGGCAAGGATCTCCACCGCCCGGTCGCGGTGCGGGACGGCCGTGTAGATCAGGGGCGTCGTGGTTCGCGGGGGATCGACGTCGCCGTGCCGGCGGAACGCGATCGCCGCGCGAGCGGACCGGGCCACGTCCGCCGGTATCCGGGCGAGGCCGCGCAGCGCGGCACGACGCCGGGACCGCACGTCCGGATCGGGGAGGTTGGGAACCGGCAGGTCGCCGTCGAACAGCACCGTCTGCACCGACAGGGACAATCCGAAGCCCGCGCACAGGCTGTGCGACGCGTGCACCACCACCAGGACCGTCGTGCCCTCGGGGCCGTCGGTGAACCCGTCCAGCACCGTGACTTCCCAGAGATGCCGGTGGACGTCGAGCGGTGTCCGGACGATGTCGGCCACCGCGGCCAGTCCTTCGCGCCAGCTGCCGACGTGCCGCCCGACGACGCGGGACGGATCGAAGGTGGGGTCGACTCGGATCAACGGGTGCGCGAGATCCCCCGGCACCCGTTCCAGTCGGCGGTGGAAGAACGGTGCCAGGTGGTACCGACGCGCGAATTGTTCGCGCACTGCGTCGAGCGGACTCTCCCCGTCGGTCGGCCACGCGAAGGCGTAGACCAGATGCTGGTCGGTGGAGGACGGCGACCCGTGTATCCAGGGGTAGACGAACGCCGCATCCTTGGCCGACAGTGGACTCACCGGGGCATTGTGCACGGCGGAACAATCGGTCCACGGGCTTTCTTCGTGCCGTTCACCCCGTCCTTTTCCACGGCGTCGGAAGGGGTGGGGAAATAGACCGGTAGGTATGGCCGGTGGGGGTGCGGAAGTCCACGACGTGCCCGGTCCGACTGTCGGTGTCGTCGGTTCTGGTGGTGGCCCAGCCGTCACCCTGCTTGGCCAGATTGCAGGCCGCGCACAGGCCGAGGCCGTTGTCGGCGGTGGTGGGTCCGCCGTCCTCGTGCGGGGTGATGTGGTCGTGGTGGCGGATGGGGGCGTCGCACCACGGGGTGCGGCAGGTGCGGTCCCGCAGGTCGATCAGCCGGGCCAGGCCGGTGGGGAAGCACCGGGCGACGGACTCCACGGCGGTGAGGTGTCCGTCGGTGGGTCGGGCGTAGAGCTTCCGCAGCGTCACCGCGGTGTCGGAGTCCACGGCGTCGTGAATCCACTCCCGTGCTGCCGCGGCGGGGATCGGCCCGTACCCGGGCACCTCGGCGGGGATATCGCTGCCGCCGAGGAGACTCTGGTCGGAGATCACGACCTGCACCGCCACCGGCGGTCTCAGGGCGGGGGCGAGTCCGATGGTCCGCTCGACCAGCAGGTCCGCCATGATCTGATCGCGGGTGCGGCCGTCGGCGTCGCCGGTGGCGATGAGGGTGTCCGCATCCCGGCGCAGGGTCGCCCAGACGCACACGGCGCGGTCCATCGGCAGCAGCGCGCCGAGGTGGCCCATGAAGTCCGGCGCCGGTCGGACGGTGACGCGGCGGTGCCGGGCGGCGCGGGCCTTGCGGCGGGCGACGGCGGCGGCGTCGAGTTCGGCGGCCAGACGGGCGGCCATCGCCGCGACGGTGCTGTCGCCCTTGCCGGTGAGGACGGCGGGGTCGGCGCAGAGACGGGCGTCCACGAGGCGACGGTCCTCGGCGGTCAGGCACGCGGTTTCGCGCACCAGGATCGTCGCTCGCCATTCGGAGAGGTCCCCGCGGCGCAGTTGTCCCAACGTGTGGGGCATCTCGGCGGTGAGGGCGCGGGCGAGGCCGAGGTGGGTGGTGCCGCGGTGGGGTGAGTCCTTCCGGGCGAGTCCGATCTGGGTGGCGATGCCGGTGTTCCAGCGGGCGGCGGGGCGCCCGGCCTCCCTGCGTTGCTGTCGGATGGTGTCGGCCACGAGGGTCGTCAGCACGGCCTGGGCGCCGGCCGCGGCGGCTTTCAGCTCCTCCAACGCGGTGATGGTCTCGACCGCGAGCGTTGCCGAGGCCCCGTCGGCCCCGTCGTCGTCGACCCCGCCCTCGGTCTCCGCACCGCTCACCGCGACGGCGGCGATGCGTGTCAGGAATTGTCGGATGTCGTTCGGCGACAACCCGTCACCGCATGATTCGTCGTGCACGTGAATCCCCCCGATTTCGTGTCACCGACACCATGACACA
Organism: Rhodococcoides corynebacterioides; assembly: GCF_019834675.1. Taxonomy (GTDB): domain Bacteria; phylum Actinomycetota; class Actinomycetes; order Mycobacteriales; family Mycobacteriaceae; genus Rhodococcoides; species Rhodococcoides corynebacterioides_A. The sequence goes on from NZ_JABUBU010000001.1 coordinate 345,622, forward strand.
GGGGTCCGACAAGAATTCGTCGTCGGGCGATCTACCGCCCGAGGAACGCCGCGCTCTGCGTCCGAACCAGGTCGACCAGGCTGTCCTGCGCCAGGGTGATGTCGAGCAGGTGGAGTCCCCAGGTCGCGTCGGGCACGGTCGGCAGAGCGCCCGTCACCCCGCCTTCGACGTGAAGGACGTTGTCGGCGTCGCACCGGGCGCTCACGTCGGGAATCGGACCGCGCAGCGGCGCAGGGGCGGTGGATCCGAGTGCTGCCGGGTTGGTGCACACGGCAGTCGGACCGCCGTAGCGCGCGTCGGCGGGACGCGGGCGGTTGTAGGTGGAGTAGGCCACGAAGCACCCGGTCTCCCCGGGCGCGGAACACGGTGTCACGGTGCGGAAGTCGTCGTCGGTGATCGTCACGCCGATGAGCAGCGCCGACACCAGCCGATCCCGGGCGGGCGTGGTTTCGATGTCCTGCACCAGGTTCCGCAACATCCGGGTGCCCTGCGAATGGCCGACGAGCACGACGGGCCGACCGTCGTTGTGATTCGCGAGGTAGTCGTCCCACGCTGCTCGCACATCGGTGTACGCCGTGGCGAGGGCGGCGTCGCGAGCCGGGCCGCCGTCGAGCGTCGCGAGGCTGCGCAGCGTCAGCTGGCGGTAGGTGGGTGCCCAGACGTTGCACACGTCGTCGAACGGCCGCGCCTGCAGCGCGGCCACGGCGGCCAGTTCGGGTGAGGGGGAGCGATCGGCATTGACCGACTGTTGCAGGGAAGCCGTGGGGTAGACGTAGAAGCAGTCGACCGGCTTGTCGTCGCCCCCGCCGCACGGCCCGGCATCACCGGGCCGACACAGCCAGGTGGTGGGGGATGGGTCGGCGGAGGCGGTGGGAACCCACACGCCGAGCAGGACGACCAGAGCGGAGAGCAAGACGGCGAGTCGGGTCACCGCCGCATCGTAAGCGCAGAACCTGGTGCCCTCGGCAGGATTCGAACCTGCGACCTACCCTTTAGGAGAGGGTTGCTCTATCCCCTGAGCTACGAGGGCCGACCCGGCGTGCGCATCGCACTCTACCGGGTCGGCGGCGCGGCGATCAGGCGCTGGGCGCGATGGCTTCCAACTTCCGGGCCACCAGGGCGGCCTGCAGATGACGCATGCCGGACGGGCGCGTCGGGTCGAATCCGGTGAGGTGCGCGATGCGCTTGAGCCGGTAGTCGACGGTGTTGGTGTGCAGGTGCAATTGCCGGGCCGACCGCTGACGGTTCAGGTCGTGGTGGATGTGGATCTCGAGCGTCTCGAGAAGCTCGGGGGAGTTGTCGAGCGGCGTCAACACCCGCGACAGGTACGCCCGGCCCGGGCCGGGGCGCGTGAGCTGGTATTCCAGCACCAGGTCGGTCATGCGGTAGACCCCCGGCGGCCGGCGCAGCTGCTGGGCCAGATCGAGCAATTCGTGCACCTGGTCGGACGAGGTGGGCACGTCGTTCGCCGCGCTGACGGCGACGGTGGCGGTCACGGGTGCGTCCGCAGCGGTGGACAGACGGGAGACCAGGGAGGACACCCACTCGTCGTCGTGCTCGCCGGGGATGAGGATGGTGCCGCCCTCGGAGCTGAGCATCGACAGCGGCGACCGCTCGCAGGCCGTCGCCAGTTCCGCCTGGACACGCCGCAGCTTGCGCCGCGCGACGATGGGCCGGGGGAGCGAGGGGTTGGATTCGTCCGCGTGCGCGCCGATCGAGACCGCGAGCACGGTGTAGCAGTCGGCCAACTCGATGCCGGACTGACGGGCGACCGAGCGGGCGTTGTGCCCGCTGAGCAGGGCGGTGACGACGGTGTGGGCGGCCGTGTGATGCTCGCTGGCGACGGCCTGCAACTCGTCGACGTACGCGGCGGATGCGGCGGTGGAGATGCGGTCGAAGAGGCCGACGAACGCCTTGGCCGCCTTGGCCAGATGCGCGGTGCCGTTGTTCGCGGCCCGCTCGGCCACCAGGTCCCAGCCCATCTGGACGCCCTCGTGGTACGCGGCTAGCACGGCCCGCAGCGGAACGCCCTCGCGTGCCCACTGCGCGGCCCGGGCGCCGAGCTCCGCGATGTCGTGGTCGGTGGGCGCGGTGCTGTCGGTGGCTCCGACGGCGAGCGAGAGACACGCGGCGGTCAGCTCGGTGACGTCGGCGCGCAGCGACACGCCGGCCGACGTGCCTCGGGAGGCAGGTGCGGGCGCGGCGGAGCGGCGAGGGGCGTTCTTCAGCGTGTTGTCGACACTCACGTGCGGGGTTTCCTTCCGTCGACCGGAACCAGGAGCATCCGGAGCCGGTGTGGCCCCCGATGCCCGAAACGGGGCGCTGGTTCAGATTGTAGGGGTAATACCGGCACGGAACGGGGTTAGCGCCCGATTGTCGGGGCGCCTGTGACTGCATCCAGCGGCCTTGCGTGGGTGCTGCGAAGTTTCCCAACATCGCCGCAAGGCCCCGGTGGAGCCCGTCGCACGCTCCTAGCGTCGGTCGTCGGCGCCGGATCTCGGTGCTGTCGAACAACCCGGGAGACGACATGCGACCGCTGTCTCAGATCGAACTGTTGCGCGAACTCGAGCCGGTGGCCGAGGCCAATCTCGAACGTCACCTCGACCTCGCCAAGGCCTGGAATCCGCACGACTACATCCCGTGGAGCGACGGTCGGAACTTCGCGATGCTCGGCGGCGAGGACTGGTCGCCCGAGCAGTCCACCCTGTCCAAGGTCGCCAAGGCGGCGATGGTGACCAACCTGCTGACCGAGGACAACCTGCCGTCCTACCACCGCGGACTGGCCGAGAACTTCTCCATGGACGGGGCCTGGGGCACCTGGGTCGGCCGCTGGACCGCGGAGGAGAACCGCCACGGCATCGCCATGCGCGACTACCTGGTGGTGACCCGCAGCGTCGATCCCGTCGCCCTCGAACAGGCCCGCATGGAGCACATGACGGTCGGCATCGACTCGCCGATGGAAGGCGCGAACCTGCTCCACGGCGTCGCCTACGTGACGTTCCAGGAGTTGGCGACGCGGGTGAGCCATCGCAACACCGGCAAGGCCTGCAACGACCCCATCGCCGACGCCCTGCTCGCGCGGATCGCCGCGGACGAGAACCTGCACATGATCTTCTACCGGAACATGTGCGCGTCGGCCATCGAGCTCGCGCCGGACCAGACCATGAAGGCGATCGCGGACGTGGTCATGAACTTCCAGATGCCCGGCCTGAACCAGCCGGACTTCCGCCGCAACGCCGTGCTGATCGCCAAGTACGGCATCTACGACCTGCGTCAGCACCTCGACGAGGTCATCATGCCCGTCCTGCGCAAGTGGAACCTGTTCGAGCGCACCGACTTCGGGCCGGAAGGCGAGCGTCTGCGCGAGCTGGTCGCCGACTTCCTGGCCGACCTCGAGAAGCAGGCCGTGCGGTTCGAGGAATCCCGTGACCGTGCGCTCGCCCGTGAACGCGAGCGCGGCGAGGTGCTGTCGGTCTGAGCCGGACCGCGACCTACATCGCGACGGTCAACAGGAAGGCGACGTCCTCGACGGCCTCGACGCTGTGCCGCGCGTCGGGGACGACGAGGAGGTCGCCGGCCGACCCCTTCCAGGACTTGTCGCCACTGCGCAGTTGCAGCTGGCCGCTGAGGACCAGGACGGTCGACTCGCCATTGAGATCGTGCTCGGCGAGCGACTGCCCGGCCGACAGTCCCACCACCGTCTGACGCAGGCTGCGCTGATGCCCGCCGTACACCGTCTGCGAGCTCCGTCCGCTCGTGGCGGACTGCGCGAGCTTCAACTGCTGCCGGGCCACGGCCGTCAGTGATTTCTTGTCCATACCGTCCGAGTATCACCGACGGCGGGGCGCAATCAGTGGGAACGGCGGCGGTGACGCACGAATCGATACCGGACGCCCGACGTGCTGTCCTGCCACTCGCCGGCGGTCGCGGCGTAGGCGTCCGGGATCTCGGGGGCGACGGTGTCCCCGCCGTCGACGTCGAGGTCCAGCTCGGTTACCTCGACGACGTCGGCGTGCGGAAGCGCGAGCGCGTAGATCTGGGCGCCGCCGATGATCCAGGTGTCCGTGCCCCCGAGCAGCGCTTCGTCGAGGGTCGCCGCGCGGGCCGCGCCCTCCGCGGCCCACGAGGCGTCGCGGCTGATCACGATGTTGGTGCGACCGGGCAGGGGGCGGAAGCGCTCGGGCAGCGAGTCCCACGTGCGTCGCCCCATGACGACGCGGGCACCCGCGGTCACCTCGCGGAAGTGCGCCATGTCCTCCGGCACGCGCCAGGGGATGCCGCCGTCGCGACCGATCACGCCGTGGCGATCCTGCGCCCAGATCAGCCCGACGGTCACACCGCCACCGGTGCCTTGATGGCCGGGTGGTGCCGGTAGTCCAGCACCTCGACGTCGTCGTAGGTGTAGTCGAAGATCGACTCCCGCGGCGCCAGCCGGAGCGTCGGGAGCGGGAACGCCTCGCGGGTGAGCTGCTCGCGCACCTGCTCGACGTGGTTGTCGTAGATGTGGCAGTCCCCGCCGGTCCACACGAAGTCGCCCACCTCGAGCGAGGTCTGCGCCGCGACCATGTGGGTGAGCAGCGCGTAGCTCGCGATGTTGAACGGCACCCCGAGGAACATGTCGGCGCTGCGCTGGTAGAGCTGGCAGGAGAGCTTGCCGTCGGCGACGTAGAACTGGAAGAACGCGTGGCACGGCGCCAGCGCCATCCGCGGGATGTCCGCGACGTTCCACGCCGAGACCACCATGCGTCGGGAATCGGGATCGCGGCGGATCGTCTCGATCACCTGCGAGATCTGGTCGATGTGCTCGCCCGACGGGGTGGGCCAGCTGCGCCACTGCACGCCGTAGACGGGCCCGAGGTCGCCGTCGGCGTCGGCCCATTCGTCCCAGATGCTCACCCCGTGCTCACGCAGGTACGCCACGTTCGACTCGCCCCGCAAGAACCACAGCAACTCGTGCACGATCGACTTGAGATGCACCCGCTTGGTGGTCACCAGCGGGAATCCCTCGGCGAGGTCGAAGCGCATCTGGTGGCCGAAGACGCTCCGCGTGCCGGTGCCCGTGCGGTCGGACTTCGGGGTGCCGTGATCGAGAACGTGGCGGAGCAGATCCTCGTAGGGCGTGGCGACCATACGACCAGACTAGGCGCGCACCCTAGGCTGGCCCGAATGAGGCTCCTGCACGTCATCGGCATCGGCGCCGGCGATCCGGACCAGGTGACCGTCGCGGCCGTCAAGGCGATGAACGACGTCGACGTCTTCGTCATGATCGACAAGGGCGCGGCCAAGCAGGAGTTGATCGACGTTCGCACCCGCATCCTCGACGCGCACGTGCGTCGTCCCCATCGCGTCGTCGAGTTCGTCGACCCCCCGCGCGACCGGACGCCGCGTGACTACGACGGCGCCGTCGACACCTGGCACGAGGCGCGCGCCCGGGCGTTGGCCGACCTCCTCGCCGCCGAGCCCGACGACGCCGTGGGCGGCATGCTCGTGTGGGGTGACCCGTCGCTCTACGACAGCACGCTGCGCGTCGTCGACCGCGTCCGCGCGCGACTCGACGACCCCTTCGACGTCCACGTCACCCCCGGTGTGACCAGCCCGTCCGCCCTCGCCGCCGCCCACGCCACGGTGCTCAACCGCGTGGGCGAGCCGGTGCTCACCACCACCGGCCGGCGACTGCGCGAGGACGGCGTTCCCGACGGTGTCGACGCCGTCGTCGTGATGCTCGATTCGGACTGCGGATTCCTGGCCCTGCCGGACTGGCACGTGCACTGGGGAGCCAACCTCGGCACACCCGACGCCGTGATCCGGGCCGGGCTGGTGTCCGATGTCGGCGACGAGATCGTGCGTCTGCGGGCGGACCTGCGACGACGGGCTGGGTGGGTCATGGACACGTACCTGGTCAGGCGGCCCGTGGGTCGTTAACCTCGGGTCGGTGCCGGAATTACCCGAAGTGGAGGCCCTGGCGGGCTTCCTGCGCGATCACGCCCTCGGAGCCGTGATCGGCCGCATCGACGTCGCCGCCCTCAGCGTGCTCAAGACGGTCGACCCGCCGCTCACCGCGATGCAGGGCCAGGACGTCACCGACGCCGCCCGCTTCGGCAAGCACCTGGGTCTGCAGGCCGGCGGGCTGTGGATGATCACCCACCTCTCGCGCGGCGGCTGGTTGCGCTGGACCGACAACCCGTCGTCGGCGCCGCCGAAACCGGGCAAGGGCCCGTTGGCGTTGCGCGTGCACCTCTTCACGCCGGAGGGGTCGACGCCGGCGTTCGATCTGACCGAGGCGGGCACCCGCAAGCGCCTGGCCGTCTGGGTGGTGCGGGACCCGAACGAGGTGTCGTCCATCGCGCGCCTCGGCCCCGACGCGTTGGCGATCGCCGAACCGCAGTTCGTGGATCTGTTGCGCGCGAAGAGTTCTCGGCTCAAGACGGTGCTGGTCGACCAGCAAGTGCTGGCGGGCATCGGCAACGCGTACAGCGACGAGATCCTGCACGCCGCACGGCTCTCGCCGTTCGCGACGACCGGGTCGCTGAGCGACGAGACCTTCCACGAGCTCTACGTGACGATGCGGCGCATCCTGCTGGACGCGGTGGAGCGGTCGGTGGGACAGGACGCGGCGCGGTTCAAGGGCGAGAAGCGGTCCGGCATGGCCGTGCACGCGCGTACCGGCGAGGCGTGCCCGGTGTGCGGGGACACGGTGCGCGAGGTGTCCTACGTCGACCGGTCGTTCCAGTACTGCCCGACGTGCCAGACCGGCGGCCGCGTCCTGGCCGACCGCCGGTTGTCCCGTCTGGTCAAGTGACCTGTCGAGTGACCTACTGCGCGGTGCTCGACCGGAAGTCCTGCGACGACTCGCCCGACGCGGTGTCCCATCCGTCGAATCCGTCCCACGCGGCCCGGCGCTCGCCGAGCGGATCGTCCTCCATGCGGGAGGTCGCGTCGAGAATGCGGGTGGCGCGCCGAGGCACGTCGTACCGCGTCCACTCCGGTCCCGGCTCGCCGGTGGTCGCGAACGCGAGCCACTGACGCTGCACCTCGTCGGTGATGCGCCGGGCGCTGCCCCAGTCCCCGAGAATCGTCATCATCTTGCCGATCCGCGAGCGGTACGCCCCGAACACGGCGAGCAACTCGGACCCGTGGGTGGCGTGCAGTTTCAGCAGGTCGAACAGTCGCGGCGCGTAGTCGTAGCGGTAGACCCAGGTCGGCGCGTGCTCGGAATGCGCGTCCGCGAGTTCGAGCGACGGCCGCCAGAACGTGAAGTCGCCGCCGAAGTCGACGGCGGACAGACCCGCCGGGTAGCCGGGGTACTGCGCGAGGATGCGCTCCTTCGCGGCGGGATCGGTGGCCTCGAAGAACGCGTCGATGCGGGGCGCCTTGGTGAGCAGCGCGTCGAGGAAGCGGGAGAAGAGCGTGCCCTCGTGCTCGTTGCTGCCGATGATCATCGGGACCGCGTGCGCCGCCCCGGACCGGTACGCCTCGAGGGGAGCGGCGGGCACAATCTCGCCGTCCACGTTGGGCCCGAACGGGATCAGCCCCGGCGTCTCCTTCAGGACCTTCGCGTTGAGCCGACGCGCGGCACTCACCAGGTCCGCGGGGCGCGCGTCCTCGAGGACGGTCCGCGCGGTCTCCTCGGTACCGCCGAGCAGCCGCACGAAGTCGCGGGCCCAGCCCTCGCTGCGCTCACGGGAGGCGACCATGCCGGGGGCGGAGCTCTGCGCGATCGCGCGGTGGAAGAGCCCGGCCGCCGACGGGGTGGCCACCAGCGTGGTGACGGCGTTGCCGCCCGCGGACTCGCCGAAGACGGTGACGTTGTCCGGATCGCCGCCGAACGCGGCGATGTTCCGCTGCACCCACTCGAGCGCGGCGATCTGATCGCGCAGCCCCAGGTTGCCCTCGAACGGCCGCTCGGGCGTCGAGAACTGTCCGAAGTCGAGGTAGCCGAGCGGGCCGAGGCGGTAGTTCATCGACACGTAGACCACGTCGCCCCGCCGCACCAGCGACGACCCGTCGTACAGCGACGTCGCGGACGTCCCCACCAGGTACGCACCGCCGTGCACGAACACCATGACCGGGCGCGGCCGGGTGGACCGAGTGGTCGGTGCCGTGACGTTCAGCGTCAGGCAGTCCTCGCTGGCCCGCTGTCCGCGGACCGGACCGATCGGCGACCGCGCGGTGTCCTGGATGGACGCGTCGCCGTAGCGGGTGGCGTCGCGCACCTCGGTCCACGGCGTCACCGGCGCCGGCGCGCGGAACCGCAGCGGCCCGACGGGCGGCGCGGCGTACGGAATGCCCCTGAAGATCGAGCGCGATCCGCGGACGAGCCCGCGAATCGGCCCGTCGGCGGTGGTCACGACGGTATCGGTGTCTCCCTGCCCCATTCGGCCGACTGTACGTGATGCTGCGTTACGGTCACCCGCGATGACATTCACGTATCCGCTCGAGATCGTGCAGCTCCTCGTGGCTCCGTCACACGCCTACTTCGGTCGGAGCAAGGACGGCCCCGCCGACGTGCCCACCGTCTTCCCCGAGTCCGTCGAGGTGGTCGAGGGGAAGGGCATCCGCGGCGACCGGTTCTTCGGCGTGCGTGCGCACACCGAGGCGGCCGTCAGCTTCCTGGCGATCGAGGCATGGGGAGCGGCGACCACCGCCGCGAACGGCGCACCCTGGCGAGGGGATGTGTCCGTGGCCCGACGCAACGTCGTGACGAGGGGCCTCGAGCTGGACCCGTTGCGCGGCGAGGACTTCGCGATCGACACCGGCGACGGCCCCGTGCTCTTCCGCGGCGGGCGTCCCGCGCACCCGTGCGCGTGGATGGACCGCATGGTGGTCGACGGCACCCGCAAGGCGCTGATCGGCCGCGGCGGACTCCGCGCCGGGGTGCTCGGCTCGGGTGTCCTGCGGGTCGGCCCGGGCGTCGTCGTCTCGCCCGTGCCGCTCGACGCCGCCCGCGCCGCGGACTCCGTGCGGCGCGCGCAGCCGCTGGGGCACTAGCGCTCGCGCGCCTCCTCGAGCAGCCGCAACCAGATCTCGCTGGTGGTCGGGTACGACGGAACTGCGTGCCACAGCACGTCCAGCGGAACGGCCCCCACGACGGCGACGGTGGCCGAGTGCAGGATCTCGGCCACCCCCTGCCCGACGAACGTCGCCCCGAGAAGAGTGTCCGACAACCGGTCGATCACCAGCTTCGCGTGACCGGAGAAGTTGTCCTGTCGCAGCGACGAGCCCGCCACGGCGATGTCGGTCTCGACGGTCCGGACGTCGCGTCCCGCCTCGCGAGCAGCCTCCTCCGTGGGGCCGATCGACGCGACCTCCGGCGTCGTGAAGACCACCTGCGGCACCTGACCGTGGTCCGCCGTCGCCCGGTGGCGTCGCGAGTCGGTCGGGCGGCCGTCCGCGCGGGCGGCGATCACGTCGCCGCAGACCCGGGCCTGATACTTGCCCATGTGGGTGAGCAGCGCGCGCCCGTTGACGTCCCCGGCGGCGTACAGCCAGTCCCCGACGGCCGTCAGCGTGTCGTCGACGGTGACGTGGTCGCCCGGAGTCAGGCCCACCGTCTCGAGTCCGAGATCGCCCGTGGCCGGACGACGTCCGGCGGCCACCAGAATCTCGTCGACCTCGACCGTGTCGGTGCCGCCATCGGTCTCGATCGTCACCGTTGCCGGTCCGCCGTGGCGGTGGCCGTAGCCCGTGTCGCGCACGTCGGGACGGTCGACGCGCGCGATCGTGGCGCCCGTGCGGATGTCCGCGCCCGCCGCGGTCAACGCGTCGAACACCGCGGTCCCGGCGAACGGTTCGGCGGTTCCGAGCAGTCCGCTGCGCACCACCATCGTGACGCGCGCACCCAGCGCCAGCAGCCACGTCGCCGACTCGCAGGCGACGACGCCGCCGCCGAGAATCAGGACGCGGTCCGGCACCTCGTGCAGGTTGGTGGAGTCACGCGAGGTCCACGGATTCGCCTCGCGCAGACCCGGAATCGGGGGTATCGCCGCCGTGGTGCCGGTGGCGAACACCACCGCGTGACGCGCGGTCAGAGTCCGATCGCCGACGGTCACCGTCTTCTCGCCCGCCAGTCGGCCGTGCCCGCGAACCACGTCGATTCCGGCGCCCTCGGCCCACTCGACCTGCGACGAGTCGTCCAGGCCGTGGGTGTAGGAGTCGCGTCGGGCGAGCACGGCGTCGACGTCGAGCGGTCGGTCACCCACCAGTGACGCCACCCCCGGCATGTTGCGCGCCTGCTCGAGCACGGACCCGGGCAACAGCAGCGCCTTGCTGGGCATGCACGCCCAGTAGGAGCATTCGCCGCCGACCAGCTCGTGCTCGACGATCACGGCCGTGCGGTCCGAGTTCGCGACGGCGTACTGGGCGGCGTTCTCGCCCACCGGTCCACCGCCGAGGACGATCACGTCGTAGGTATCGGTCATGGGCGGAATCCTTCGCATCGATCGGACGGGAGACGAGACGGGCATCGGTATAGGTTCGCCCGATGGGGAGAACGCGAATCGTGATCACGGGAGCCAGTTCGGGACTCGGCGAGGGGATGGCCCGGCGCTTCGCCGCCGAGGGGCGTGACCTGGGGTTGTGCGCTCGGCGCCTGGATCGTCTGGAGGCGCTGCGCGACGAACTGGTCCGCGCGCATCCCGGCATCACCGTGGCCGTGGCCGCCGTCGACGTCACCGACCACGCGTCGGTCGTCGACGGGTTCGCCGCGTTGCGACGCGAGCTGGGCGGCATCGACCGGGTGATCGTGAACGCCGGGCTGGGCAAGGGCGCCCGGCTGGGCACGGGGCGCGCGGACGCGAATCTCGAGACCGCGCGCACCAACTTCGTCGGTGCGGTGTCGCAGATCGAGGCGGCGCTGGCGGTGTTCCGCGAGCAGAACGCCGGTCACCTGGTTCTGGTGTCCTCCATCAGCGCGGACCGCGGGCTGCCGGGCTCGATGGCGGTGTACTCGGCGTCGAAGGCCGGGGTCTCGGCACTCGGGGAGGCGTTGGTCGCCGAGCTGCGCGGCACCCCGATTCGCGTCACCACCCTGCTGCCCGGCTACGTCGCGACCGACATGTCGGCGCGCGCGGAGAACTCGGGCCGGATGATGTCGACGCTCGACGCCGGGGTGTCCGCGATGGTCGACGCCATCGAGAAGGAAGTCACGCGCGCGGCGCTCCCGGGACTCACCTGGCGCGCCGTGGACGTGGTCCTGCGGGTGTTGCCCCGGCGTCTGACGGATCGGCTGGTCGGCTCCGCCTGACCGGGCCGTCACTGCAGGTAGTTCTCCACCTGCGTGACCGGTTGCGCCTCCGCGTCCTCCGGCGCGAGCCCGGCGTCGCGGCGAGCGCGCCGCCGACGCAGCAGGTCCCAGCACTGGTCCAGCGACTCCTCGATGCGCTGCAGTTCCGCGCGCTCCTCGGCCGGGTCGATCTCCCCGGATTCCGCGCGTGCGCGGAGCCGGTGCTCGGTGTCGATCAGCTCGGTGATCCGGGCGTGCAGATCCTGCTCGGCCATGAGGGGTGTCCTTCCGTCGAGGGTGGGCGGACGGTCCGCTCACCAGAACCGTGGCGTCAACTCGTGCCGCGCGGCGGCAGCGGTGACGGCGTCGCGGACGGCGGCCGAGGTGTGTGCCGCGGTCGGGTCGGTGACCACCACCGACATCGTGTACGTACCCGCGCATCGGCTGACGTATGCGGAGAGCACCGTCGGCGACGCGGCGGCCTGCTCCCAGCGCAGACCGGGATGAATCGCGCGCGTGGCCACCCGCCGCGCGGTGATCCCACCGACGTGCCGCACCGCGTCCGGGAGGTCGCCGATGTTCGAGCACAACGCATCCCGACGACCGGTGGACGGCGCCAACGCCGCGGCCCACCGATCGGGGACGACGTGGAGCAACTCGTCGGGAAATCCGGCGGGAGCGGTCAACGGGTGGCGGTACGCCGTGCGGGCCGCGGCCCGGACGTCCGACAGCGGGGTGTCGGGCGCCGCGCGGACGGCCGTGACGGACAGGGCGTTCGCGCCGCCGGCCTCGACCCGCATCGGCACCCCGAGCGTGACGGGCGCACCGTGTCCGCGCCGCAGCAGGTCCACCACCCCGGCGACGATCGAGAGGAACAGCACGTTGGGGGTGCCGCCGTCGCCCTGTGCCCGCGCCTCGAAGTCGGCCGCCGACACGTCCGCGACGACGGAGACGGGTGCCCAGCCCACCGGCGGCGTGCGGGGGACACTCCGACCGGTGGCGCCCGGGGTGCTGCGCGACGCGGCCAGGTATCGGCGCAGGTCCGCGCGGCGGTCGGGATCGACCGCCAACGACGCCGACGCCGCGGCGGTCCGCCCGATCACCCGCCCGAGCACGGTCGCGGCGTCCCGGAGATCGTCGGATCCGGTCTCGTCGGAGTGCTCGTCGTCGACCAGGGGGCTCGGCTCGGGACGGGCGTCGGAGACGGCCGCCGTGGCGGCCGCGATCAGGCCGCGGGCGTCGGCGACCACGTGGGAGCAGACCACGGACACCGCGGTCCCGGTGCCGTGGGGCGCGGCCGACAGTCGCCACCCCGGACCGAACTCCGGGTCGAGCGGCACGTCGGCGCAGTGGTCCGCCCAGGCCGCGACGTCGGTGATCGGGTCGCTCCACGTCACTCCGGCCGGGTCGGTCGCGCGCACCCAGCGCCGTCGCGCGCCCGGAATTCGGGGGCGCACGATGCGCACTCCGAGCGCGCCCTGACCGAGCTCGAGGTCGGCCCGGTCGAGCGCCGTACGGTCGATGGGCTCGTCGAACACCCAGATGCCCTGCATGGCAACGGGTATGCCGTATCCGCGGTGGGTTCGCAGGAAGATCTCGTCGACGACGGACAGTCGGCTCACTCGGCGGGCGCTCCGTGCCGACCGGCCCCGGCGGTGAATCGCTGCACGCCGGTGGCGGCGTCGGCCAGCGAGATCGCCCCGTGCCGGAACTCGGCGACGATCGCGTCGGCAGTGCTCAGTCCGTTCTGCTCCAGCACCGACAGGCGGTCACGACGCAGGCAGGTCTGGGGGAGGGCGGCGAGCTGCTCCGCGAGTTCCTCGGCCGCGGCGCGCGCGGTGCCCGTCGGGACGACGCGGTTGGCCAGACCGAACGCCGACGCTTCCTGCGCGTCCACCGACCGCCCCGTGAGAATCATGTCCATCGCGCGGGACTCGCCGATCAGCCGGGGCAAGCGGACCGTGCCGCCGTCGATCAGCGGCACGCCCCACCGGCGGCAGTAGACGCCGAAGACGGCGTCCTCCTCGACCACCCGCAGGTCGCACCACAGCGCCAGTTCCAGACCGCCGGCGACGGCGTGGCCGGCGACCGCGGCGATCACCGGCTTGGACAGCTCCATCCGGGTCGGTCCCATCGGTCCGTCACCGTGCTCGGTGGCGACGTTCGATCGATCGGTCCCCAGTGCCTTGAGATCGGCGCCCGCGCAGAAGGTGCCGCCCGCACCGTGGAGGACGGCGACGGCGGCCGTGGGGTCGGCGTCGAAGTCCTCGAACGCGGCGACCAGTTCCGCCGCGGTGGGCCCGTCGACGGCGTTCCGGACATCGGGACGATCCAGGATGATCGTGACCACCGGGCCACGGCGTTCGACGGTCACGTTCATGAGACGACCGTACCGTCGTCGGGCGTCGATCGTGACTGTTCACGAACGGTTTCCGACGTGTTCGTCGTGCGGTGTAACGCCGGGCCACGCTGCGACGACATGGTGAGCGAGACCGTGCCGGCCCGTCAGACCCCCGACCCGACGGACCGGCACGGTCTCGCCTGTGTCAGCGTCCGCGGGCCGCTCGGTACCACTGCACGAGGGACGCGGTGGAGGAGTCGAGATCGTCGCCCGGCCCCGCCTCGTCGGTGAGGGTGGCCGTCAGTTCCTGAGCCTGGGTCTTGCCCAGCTCGACACCCCACTGGTCGAACGAGTCGATGCCGAAGACCACGCCCTCGACGAACACCTGGTGCTCGTAGAGAGCGATGAGTTGGCCGACCACCGACGGGGTCAGGCGCGGCGCCAGGATCGACGTCGACGGCCGGTTGCCCGGCATCACCTTGTGCGGCACCACGTCCGCGGGCGTGCCCTCCGCGGCGATCTCCTCGGCCGTCTTGCCGAAGGCCAGCACCTTGGTCTGCGCGAAGTAGTTGCTCATCAGCAGGTCGTGCATGCTGCCGGTGCCGTCGGCCGTCGGGAGGTCGTCGGTGGGCTCGGCGAGCCCGATGAAGTCGGTCGGGACCAGGCGGGTGCCCTGGTGCAGCAGTTGGTAGAACGCGTGCTGGCCGTTGGTGCCGGGCTCGCCCCAGAAGATCTCCCCGGTGTCGCCGACCACGGGCGACCCGTCGAGCCGCACCGACTTGCCGTTGGACTCCATCGTCAACTGCTGGAGGTAGGCGGGGAAGCGCGCCAGATCGTTCGAGTACGGCAGCACGGCCCGCGACTGGGCGCCGAAGTACTCGGAGTACCAGACCCCGAGCATGCCCAGGAGCACCGGCGCGTTCTCCTCGAGCGGGGCCTCGCGGAAGTGGGTGTCGATGCGGTGGAAGCCGTCCAGGAACTCCCGGAAGCGCTCGGGTCCGACGGCGATCATCACCGACAGGCCGATGGCGGAGTCGACGGAGTAGCGGCCGCCCACCCAATCCCAGAAGCCGAACATGTTCGCGGTGTCGATGCCGAAGTTCGCGACCTTCTCGGCGTTGGTCGACACGGCCACGAAGTGCTGCGCGACGGCGTCGTCGCCCAGGGCGTCGGTCAGCCACCGCCGCGCGGCCGTCGCGTTGGTCAGCGTCTCGAGCGTGCCGAACGTCTTGGAGGCGACGACGAACAGCGTCGTCGCCGGGTCGAGATCGGCGAGCGTGCCCACCAGATCCGCCGGGTCGACGTTGGAGACGAACCGCGCGGTGATGCCCGCGTCGACGTAGTGGCGCAGCGCGGCGTACACCATCACCGGACCGAGATCGGATCCGCCGATACCGATGTTCACCACGGTTCGGATGCGCTCGCCGGTGGCGCCCGTCCACTCCCCGCTGCGCACCCGGTCGGCGAACTCGCTCATGCGGTCGAGCACGTCGTGGACGTCGGCGACGACGTCCTGGCCGTCGACCTCGAGCGACGCGTCGCTCGGCAGACGCAGCGCGGTGTGCAGGACGGCGCGGTCCTCCGAGACGTTGATGTGCTCGCCGGCGAACATCGCGTCGCGTCGGCCGGGGACGTCGGCTGCCCGCGCGAGATCGACCAGGGCGGTGAGGGTTTCGCGATCGATCCGGTGCTTGCTGTAGTCGACGAAGAGGTCGCCCGCGGTGACGGTGAGGTCGCTGCCCCGCGTCGGATCGTCGGCGAAGAACTCGCGCAGATGGCGATCGGCCAGCGCGGCGTGACGGTCGGCGAGTCGGGCACGGACCTGATCGGTGGAGGTGTCGGCGCTCATGGGTCGACCCTAATCGTGTTCGCTTCGAGCGGTCGGGGTATGACTGCGGGACGGGGACGTACCCGGCCCGGAACGTGAGGAGAGACCTGTGTCAGGAACGGCCGCAGTGACCGAGGAGCAGAGTCGGCGCGAGCGTGAGTTGATCGCGTCGGTGCCCACCAGGCTGTGGGTGGGCGGCGAGCAGGTCGACGCCGAGAACGGCGCCACGTTCGAGGTGCGTGATCCCTCGACGGGGGAGGTGCTCACCTCCGTGTCGGACGCGAGCCCGGCCGACGCGGCGCGCGCGCTCGACGCGGCGGTGGCCGCCCAGAAGGGATGGGCTGCGACGCCCGCCCGCGAGCGCGGCGAGATCCTGCGCGCGGTCTTCGAGTCCATCTCGGCGCACGCGGACGACATCGCGCTGCTCATGACGCTCGAGATGGGCAAGGCGCTGGCCGAGAGCAAGGCCGAGGTGAAGTACGGCGGGGAGTTCTTCCGCTGGTTCTCCGAGGAGGCCGTGCGGATCGCGGGTCGCTACACCCCGGCACCGGCCGGCAACGGGCGGATCCTGGTGACCAAGCAGCCCGTCGGACCCGTGCTGGCGATCACGCCCTGGAACTTCCCGCTGGCCATGGGCACCCGCAAGATCGGTCCCGCCCTCGCCGCCGGCTGCACCATCCTGGTCAAGCCCGCGTCCGAGACGCCGCTCACCATGCTCTACCTGGCGAAGCTGATCCAGGACGCCGGTCTGCCCACGGGCGTGCTCTCGGTCCTGCCGACGTCGAAGTCCTCCGCGGTCACCGGACCCCTGCTCGAGGATCCGCGGCTGCGGAAGTTGACGTTCACCGGCTCCACCGAGGTGGGCCGGATGCTGGTGGAGAAGTCGTCGACCAACCTGCTCCGCACGTCGATGGAGCTCGGCGGGAACGCCCCGTTCGTGGTCTTCGACGACGCCGATCTCGACGCCGCGGTCGAGGGCGCCATGCTCGCGAAGATGCGCAACGGCGGCGAGGCCTGCACGGCCGCCAACCGTTTCCACGTGCAGAACTCGGTGCGCGAGGAGTTCGTCGCCAAGGTCACCGAGAAGATGAAGGAGATGACGGTCGGGCGGGGCAGCGACCCGGACACCAAGCTCGGCCCGCTGATCAACTCCGACCAGCGCGACACGGTCGCGGAGCTGGTCGACGACGCCGCCGCGAAGGGCGCGACCGTCGCGCTCGGCGGGACCGCCCCCGACGGCCCCGGGTGGTTCTACCCGGCCACGGTGCTCACCGACGTACCCGACGATGCGCGCATCCTCGCCGAGGAGGTCTTCGGGCCGGTGCTCGCGGTGCGGGGCTTCGAGACCGAGGACGACGGCATCGCGGCGGCCAACGACACCGAGTTCGGCCTGGCGTCGTACATCTACACCGAGAGCCTCGACCGGGCGCTGCGCGTGGCGGAGGCCGTCGAGACCGGCATGGTGGGCGTCAACCGGGGCGTGATCTCCGACGCGGCGGCGCCGTTCGGCGGGATCAAGGCCTCCGGATTCGGACGCGAGGGCGGCAGCGAGGGCATCGAGGAGTACCTCGAGACCAAGTACATCGCGCTGCCCTGAGGGCAGGGACCGCCCTCGGGGGGGGGGGGGGGGGCTCAGTGGCCCAGGCGACCTCGGCCGAGGCGCAGCAGCAGCATCGCGAGGGTGTGACCCTCCTGGCCGAGGTCGCTGAACCGCTGCAGGACGGCCATCTCGCGGGTGTGGACCAGCCGGGGTCCACCCTGGGCCATGCGGGTGCGGCCGATGATCTGCGACACCTCGGACCGGCGCTTGACCGCGGCCAGGATCTCCGCGTCGAGTCGGTCGATCTCCTTGCGGAGTTCGGTGATCTCGGCCTCGGTGGTGGGGACGTCGACGCCCGTGTCGTGCGTCGTGTGCGAAGTACTCATGGCGACTCCTCCTGTCACGACGTGTGTCGCACGCCCGGACCGATCCGTTACCGGGCCGTGTCCAGTATGCGCCCCGCCGAGGTGTCGGTGGTCGGCGGTAACCTGGACGCACGATGAACACCACGTCTCCTGCGCGCGCACACCGGTCGGCCCCGTCCTCCGAGCACCTTCTCGAGGGCCTCAACCCGCAGCAGCGTGAGGCGGTGGTACACACCGGATCGCCGCTGCTCATCGTGGCCGGTGCCGGCTCGGGCAAGACGGCGGTGCTCACCCGCCGCATCGCGTATCTGCTCGGGGAGCGGGACGTCGCCCCCGGTCAGGTCCTGGCCATCACGTTCACCAACAAGGCCGCGGCGGAGATGCGGGAGCGTGTCGCGCAGTTGGTGGGTCCGCGCGCGCACTACATGTGGGTGAGCACCTTCCACTCGAGTTGCGTGCGCATCCTGCGCGCGCAGGCGGCCCTGCTGCCCGGTGTGAACAGCAACTTCTCGATCTACGACGCCGACGATTCGCGTCGCCTCCTCACCATGATCGGCAAGGACCTCGAGCTCGACCCGAAGAAGTTCTCGGCCCGCCTGCTGGCCACGCAGATCTCCAACCTGAAGAACGAGCTGATCGATCCCGATCGGGCGGTCGCCGACGCGCAGCAGGACACCGCGGAGCTGCCCGCGATCGTGGCCAAGGTCTACACGCACTACCAGCAACGGCTCCGCGCGGCCAACGCGTTCGACTTCGACGATCTGATCGGTGAGACCGTCGCGTTGCTGCAATCGCATCCGGACGTGGCGGAGTACTACCGTCGGCGGTTCCGGCACGTGCTGGTCGACGAGTACCAGGACACCAACCACGCCCAGTACATGCTGGTGCGGGAGCTGGTGGGCACGGACGGCGAGTCGAGCGAGGGCGTGCCGCCGAGCGAGCTGTGCGTGGTCGGTGACGCGGACCAGTCCATCTACGCCTTCCGCGGCGCCACCATCCGCAACATCGAGGAGTTCGAGCGCGACTACCCGGATGCGCGCACCATCCTGCTCGAGCAGAACTACCGCTCCACCCAGACCATTCTGTCCGCGGCCAACGCGGTCATCGCGCGCAACACCGGCCGGCGGGAGAAGCGGCTGTGGACCGACACCGGTGAGGGCGAGCAGATCGTCGGATACGTCGCCGACAACGAGCACGACGAGGCACGGTTCGTCGCGTCGGAGATCGATCGGCTGGTCGACGGCACCGACCTCAAGTACTCCGACGTCGCCGTCTTCTACCGGACCAACAACAACTCGCGTGCGCTCGAGGAGATCTTCGTGCGCCTCGGCCTGCCCTACAAGGTGGTCGGCGGAGTGCGGTTCTACGAGCGCAAGGAGGTCCGGGACATCGTCGCGTACCTGCGGGTGCTCGCCAATCCGGACGACACCGTGAGCATGCGCCGCATCCTCAACACCCCGCGTCGCGGTATCGGGGACCGGGCGGAGGCCTGCGTCGCGGTGCACGCCGAGCGGAAGAACATCAGCTTCAACGCGGCGCTGCTCGACGCCGCAGTGGGGCGGGTGTCGCTGCTGAACACCCGCGCGCAGAACGCGATCGGCTCGTTCGTGGAGATGATCGACGAGTTGCGCGCGGCCATGAACCAGGTCGACGCGGACGGCAACGACGTCGCCGACATCGGCGACGTGGTGGAGGCGGTCCTGGACCGCACCCGCTACCGCGCCGAGCTCGAGGCCAGCTCCGATCCGCAGGACGGCGCGCGCCTGGACAACCTCAACGAACTCGTCTCCGTCGCACGAGAATTCAGTGCCGACGCGCGCAATGCTGAGGGTCTGGAGGATCTGGACGTCGAGGCGGACACCGACCGCGACACCGAGGGTGTGGCCGAGCCGGGTTCGCTGGCGGCGTTCCTCGAGCGGGTCTCGCTCGTGGCGGACACCGACCAGATCCCCGACAACGGCGACGGCGTGGTCACGCTCATGACCCTGCACACGGCCAAGGGCCTCGAGTTCCCCGTCGTGTTCGTCACCGGGTGGGAGGACGGGCAGTTCCCGCACATGCGCGCCCTGGGCGACCCGGCCGAGCTGTCGGAGGAACGTCGGCTGGCCTACGTGGGCATCACGCGCGCGCGGCATCGGCTCTACCTGACCCGCGCGATCATGCGCTCGGCGTGGGGGCAGCCCATCCAGAACCCGGAATCGCGTTTCCTGCAGGAGGTTCCGCAGCACCTGATCGACTGGAAGCGCGAGGATCCCGGCGTCGGTGGCGGCGGGACGGGCGGCGGTTTCGGCTCGGGCCGTCAGCGGGACTGGACGTCGAACCCGCGCGGGGGATGGTCGGGCGGCTCGTCGCCGTCGTCGACCCCCACCCCGAGTTTCGGCAAGGCGCGTGCCTCCAACACGGTGCTGTCGTTGGCGGTCGGCGATCGCGTCAGCCACGACAAGTACGGGCTGGGCACGGTGGTGGAGTCCGAGGGGACCGGTCAGCGCGCGATGGTGCTCATCGACTTCGGTACGGCCGGTCGGGTGAAGATGATGCTCATCGGCGGAGTGCCGATGCAGAAGCTGTAGGCGCGGGGAGCGGGCCGACGATCAGTCGCCGGCCGGCCCCAGGCTGATGCCGCGGGTGGCCAGCCAGGGGAGGGGGTCGATCTTGTTCTCGCCGGGCAGGTGCACCTCGAAGTGCAGGTGCGGTCCGGTGGACTGGCCGCGGTTGCCCATCTTGGCGATCTCGTCGCCCGCCATGACCGTCTGGCCGACCTGGACCTCGGACGAGTCGATGTGCCCGTAGACGGTGATGGTGCCGTCGGCGTGCTGCAGGCGGATCCACAGCCCGAAGCCGGCGGCGGGGCCGGAATCGATGACGGTGCCGTCGGCAACGGCGCGAACCGGGGTGCCGATGGCGTTGGCGATGTCCACACCCGCGTGCAGCGTGCCCCAGCGGGCGCCGAAGCCGGAGGTGTAGGTGCCCAGAGCCGGGAGCACGAAGAGCGGGCGGCGCGCCGCGGCTTCGCGGGCCTCACGCTCGGCGAGGAAGCGCTGGCCCTTGGCCAGCAGCTCGTCGAACTGACCGAGGTCGATCGGCGAGGTGACGTTGAGGATCTGCGGTGCGGCGGACTTCGACGGCGCCGAGATGGGCGCTCCGGTCGAGGTGGCCGTGGGCAGCGTGTCCGACGTGGGCGCAGCGACGTCGAGGACGGCCGGAGCGGCGGCATCGTCCACCCCGGCGGACGCGGCCGCGGCGGGAGCCTGGCCGGCGGCCAGGGCGTACTCGGAGACGTCCGTGCGCTCGGCAGACTGGTGTCCGGTCACGGCGGCCTGGCCGGCGGAGACCACGGCGCCGGCGGCGACGGCCACGACGGCGACGCGGCCCTTGAGTGCGCTGGGGGGAGCAGGAATGCGGTGGGCGCCGGAGCGGCGCGGGGCGACCTCGTCGACCGTGTCGGGGTCGGTGGTGGCGATCAGGAACTGGGTGGCGGGCACCGAGCGGCGGCGACGCGGTGCGTCGTCGGCGGGGGTGGTCGCGGACCAGGCGGGAACGGTGGCGTCGTAGTCGTCGGCTTCGTGATCGCGGTCCCACGGACTGGAGGTGTCGACGGGGGAGGGATCGGGAATGCCGGTGATTCCGGTGGTGTCGGTAGAGCTGTCGCCGACGAAGCGGCTGGGTGTGAACGGAGTGCGGTGGTGCTGCAAGAGCTGCCGTCCTCCTG
This sequence comes from Rhodococcoides corynebacterioides, assembly GCF_019834675.1. GTDB lineage: Bacteria > Actinomycetota > Actinomycetes > Mycobacteriales > Mycobacteriaceae > Rhodococcoides > Rhodococcoides corynebacterioides_A. The sequence goes on from NZ_JABUBU010000001.1 coordinate 366,626, forward strand.
ATCGTGAAACCCCGGTGGGTCGCGGTGAGAATCCGTGACCTGCTCGTGATGTGAGCCTCGGCGACGGTAACGAAACGGTCGCAGGCAGCGCAAGCCGATCCGCGGTCCCGCATGAAACTGTGAGGTGGCTCACAAGCCCACCTGGCGGAACTCGGGAGAACGACCGAAGCGATCGGGTCCCCGATACCGTCGTCCATCGTGACGACGTCCCGCGCTGCCGTGCTCACCGGGTCCGCCGCGTTCGTCGTGGTGGGTGCGACCGCGGTGACGGTGGCCGCCTTCGTCGGCGTGGCCGCCCCGGTGCTCGGCGGTCCCGTGTGGGGGTCGACCGCGGTGACCGCGATCCTGTCCGTTCTGCTCGTCGCGCTCGTCCTCGGGGGCCGTCGGTCACGCCCCGATCTCGCCGCGGCGGCGACGGCCGCCGTGGGTGCGGTGAGTGTCGGGCTCGCCGTGACCGATCTGCAACTGTTCACGCGCGCGCTCGACGCGGACCGGCTGGACCTGTTCCGCCCGACGACGACGGCGTCACCCGTGGCCGGCCTCGGCGCCGTCGTGCTGACCGCCGGGCACCTCGCCCTCGTCGTCGCCGGCGTCCTGGCCGTGCTCGCGCTGGCTCGGCCGACGTTTCTCGACGACCCTGCTCTCGACGACCCTGCTCTCGACGACCCTGCTCTCGACGACCCTGCTCTCGACGACCCTGCGAACCCCGACCGTCGGCCCGTCCTGGTCGCCGTCGGGGCGGTCGCCGCCGCGTCGAGCGTCGCGTTGCCCGCCTACGTCAGTGCCGATTCGGTGTTCCTGGCGCCGTCGGTGCTGGGCGCGCCGCTCCCGCTCGCGTTGGGCTACGTCCTCGCCGCGCTCGCGACGCTGGTGGTCGTCGCGGTCGCGGCCACGTCGTCACGCGGCGACGTGCTCCGGGGCGCGCTCCTCGGGATCGTCCTGTGCGTCCTGCTCGTCTGCGCGCCGCGACTCCCGGCCGCCGCCGCGGCGGGTGACCGCATCGACGTCGGTCCCGGCACGTGGGCGGGGCTCGTCGGAGCGGCTGCGCTGCTGGCGGCCGCGCGCCCGGCCGCGGCCCCACGCGACGACCGAAGCGACCGTCGGGGGCCGCGGCCGAGTCGGACCCGTGGACCCGTCCCGCACGTGACGGCCGGGCTCGCCCTCCTGGGGTCCGCGATCCTCGCTGGCGTCGGGTCGCTGCTGCCCGTGCTCGCGGCGGACGGGCCGGTGCCGTCCCCGGGCGGAACGGCAGCCGTCGCGGTGTCGTCGATGGTCGTCGCCGTGGTCGGCGTCCTGTTGCTGCTCTCGGAGTTCGCACCGGCCGTGCGACCCGCCGCGCCGCCGATCCTGGCCGCGCACGTGGCCGTCGTCGCCGTCGTACTCCAGGCCGTCGTGCTGGGCGTGGGGGTCGACGGGGTCCGTCCGGGCCTCGGAGGATGGCTGCTCGTCGTGGCGGTGCTCGTGGCGGTGGTGGCGGGCATCGCGCTCGCTGCCGCGGGTGCGACCGACCGCGGTGCGTCCGAGGGGACCGCGACCGGACCCCGGGACGAGCCCGAACGTCCGCGGCCCGTGCACCTCCTGGCGTGGGCGACGGCCGCGTCGATCGTCGTCGGGTCGCTGCTCCCGGCGCGCACGGTCGCCGGCCGCGTCGGCGGCTGGGTCGGCACGTGGCCGTGGGGGTGGGACGTGTGGGGGCGCGTCGTGTTCGCCGCCGTCGTCGTCGCGACGACGGCGATCCTGCTGCGCGCGCGGCGGTCTCGCGCCGTCGCGGCCGCGGTCGGGACGGCGATCGCGGCGGGTGGTACGGCTGCGGCGGCGCTGCTGGAGGGCGGCACGATCGGCGGCGCGATCACGGGCGTCGGTGCAATCGGCGCGGCCCTGCTCGCGGGTCTGCTCACCCGTACTGACCAGTAGCTTTCGTGCAGGTCGGTGAGATGGAGCACAACATCCACGGGGTGTTGTCCAGGCCTCCGGGCCGGTCGTTATTGTCGTTGGTCGGACCCGCTCCTACCCCTCGAGCGGGCATCAACGCAGACGAGATGGTGAGCTGATGGATCTCTTCGAATACCAGGCGAAGGAACTCTTCGCCAAGCACGAAGTTCCGACCTCGGCCGGACGTGTCACCGACACGGTGGCCGGAGCCCGCGCGATCGCCGAGGAGATCGGCAAGCCGGTCATGGTCAAGGCGCAGGTCAAGGTCGGCGGCCGCGGCAAGGCCGGCGGCGTGAAGTACTCGAAGGACGTCGCGGAGGCGGAAGCCAACGCCGAGGCAATCCTGGGCCTGGACATCAAGGGCCACGTCGTCAAGAAGCTCCTGGTCGCCGAGGCCAGTGACATCGCGGAGGAGTACTACATCTCCTTCCTGCTCGACCGCACCAACCGCACCTACCTGGCGATGTGTTCCGTCGAGGGTGGTGTCGAGATCGAGGTGACGGCCGAGGAGAACCCGGACGCCCTGGCCCGCATCCCCGTCGACGCCGTCAAGGGTGTCGACCTGGCGTTCGCGCGGCAGATCGCCGAGGCCGGCAAGCTGCCCGCCGAGGTGCTCGACGCCGCCGCCAACACCATCCAGAAGCTGTGGGAAGTCTTCATCAAGGAAGACGCCCTCCTCGTCGAGGTCAACCCCCTCGTGCGCACGCCGGACGACCAGATCCTCGCCCTCGACGGCAAGGTCACCCTGGACGCCAACGCGGACTTCCGCCAGCAGGGTCACGCCGAGTTCGAGGACGCCGACGCGGCCGACCCGCTCGAGGCGAAGGCCAAGGCCAACGACCTCAACTACGTCAAGCTCGACGGCCAGGTCGGCATCATCGGCAACGGCGCCGGGCTGGTCATGTCGACCCTCGACGTCGTCGCGTACGCCGGTGAGGCCCACGGCGGCGTGAAGCCCGCCAACTTCCTCGACATCGGTGGCGGTGCCTCGGCCGAGGTCATGGCCAACGGTCTCGACGTCATCCTCGGCGACGATCAGGTCAAGAGCGTGTTCGTCAACGTCTTCGGCGGCATCACCGCGTGCGACGCCGTCGCGAACGGCATCGTCGGTGCGCTGAAGAAGCTGGGCGACGACGCCAACAAGCCGCTGGTGGTTCGCCTCGACGGCAACAAGGTCGAGGAAGGCCGCACGATTCTCGCCGACGCCGCGCACCCGCTGGTGACGCTCGCCGAGACCATGGACGAGGGCGCCGACAAGGCCGCCGAGCTGGCTGCGAAGTAGAGGGCTGAACACACAATGTCGATCTTCCTGAACAAGAACAACAAGGTCATCGTCCAGGGCATCACGGGCGGCGAGGGCACCAAGCACACCGCTCTCATGCTCAAGGCCGGAACGCAGGTCGTGGGTGGCGTCAACGCCCGCAAGGCCGGAACCACGGTGTCCCACAAGGCCGCCGACGGTTCCGACGTCGAGCTCCCCGTCTTCGGCTCCGTCGCCGAGGCCATGGAGAAGACCGGCGCCGACGTCTCCATCGCGTTCGTGCCGCCGGCGTTCTCCAAGGACGCCATCGTCGAGGCCATCGACGCCGAGATCCCGCTGCTCGTCGTCATCACCGAGGGAATCCCGGTGCAGGACAGCGCCTACGCGTGGGCCTACAACGTCGAGAAGGGCGAGAAGACCCGCATCATCGGGCCGAACTGCCCCGGCATCATCACCCCGGGCGAGGCGCTGGTCGGCATCACCCCGGCCAACATCGCGGGCAAGGGCCCCATCGGCCTGGTCTCGAAGTCGGGCACCCTGACCTACCAGATGATGTTCGAGCTCCGTGACTTCGGCTTCTCCACGGCCATCGGCATCGGCGGCGACCCGGTCATCGGCACCACCCACATCGACGCCATCGAGGCGTTCGAGAAGGATCCCGAGACCGAGATCATCGTCATGATCGGTGAGATCGGTGGCGACGCGGAAGAGCGAGCGGCCGACTACATCAAGGCCAACGTGACCAAGCCGGTCGTCGGCTACGTCGCCGGCTTCACCGCTCCCGAGGGCAAGACCATGGGCCACGCCGGCGCCATCGTCTCCGGCTCCTCGGGCACCGCCCAGGCCAAGAAGGACGCCCTCGAGGCGGCCGGCGTCAAGGTCGGCAAGACGCCGTCCGAGACCGCCGCTCTGGCGCGGGAGATCCTCGAGAAGAAGTAGTTCCTCCGTCGCCGTCTGCGACACCCGAAGGCCGGTTTCCCGTGGGGGGACCGGCCTTCGGTCGTCCCCGCACCCTGCTGCGCCGGCGCAACGAGCCCCTCGACCCGGAGAAGTCCCGGACGCGCGGCTCACGTAAGAATCACCGCGATTCGAACGGTGGTCGGTCACGGACCGCGCCGGTGTACTGCAGGGCATGACGATCACCGAGAACCGTCCGACCGGAACCGGGGCGCGCTGGACCACCGCGCCGACCTCACCCGAGGGGTGGATCGACCGCGCTCGGGAGGTCGCGGCCATCCTCGCCGAGGACGCGGTCGCCCGGGACCGAGGCACGGACGCACCGCACGCCGAGGTGACCCTGCTGAAGGACTCGGGGCTGGCCACCGTGCTCGGTCCCGTCGAGTTCGGCGGCGGCGGTCAGACGTGGGAGACGGCGTACCGGCTGATCCGCGAGGTCGCGACGGCGGACGGGTCGATCGGGCAGCTGTACGGCTACCACCTGCTGTGGTTCTGGGCGGCCCGGCTGGTGGGCACCTCCGAGCAGATCGCCGCCGTGGAACAGGCCGCCACGGAGAATCGGTGGTTCTTCGGCGGTGCGGTCAATCCGCGGGACAACGACGTCGAGATCACCGACGAGGGCGACACTCTCGTCTACCACGGCGCCAAGACCTTCTCCACCGGCAGCCGCGTCTCCGACGTCACGGTGCTCGAGGGTGTGCTGGCGGGAACGGACACCCACGTCTTCGCCATCGTGCCCTCGGACTCCGAGGGCCTGACGTTCCACGACGACTGGGACAACATCGGTCAGCGTCGCACCGAGAGCGGCAGCGTCACCATCGATCACGTGCGCACGGAGTGGAGTTCGGCGGCGGGCTTCGTCGACAAGGTTTTCCAGCCGCGGGTCTACAACACGCTGAACGTGCCGATCATCCAGTTGGTGTTCGTGAACTTCTACCTCGGCATCGCCCGCGGCGCGCTCGACAGCGCGGCGGAGTACACCCGCACCACCACGCGGGCGTGGCTGCACTCCACCGTCGACAACGCGCTCGACGAGCCGTACATCGTCGACCTCTACGGCGACTACACGGCCAAGCTGTGGGCGGCCGAGGCGCTGGCCGATGCCGTTGCGGCGGAACAGCAACGGCTGCACGACGACGCCGATGCGGTCACCGAGACCCAGCGCGGTGAGCACGAGGTCCGCGTCGCGGCCGCCAAGGCGCGGGCGACGGAGGTCGCGCTCGAGATCACCGCCGGCATCTTCGAGGCGCTCGGCGCCCGGGCCACGGCGTCGAGCCACGGATTCGACCGGTTCTGGCGGAACGTGCGGACACACACGCTGCACGACCCGGTCTTCTACAAGCGGCGGGAAGTGGGCCGTCACGTCCTGACCGGTGAGCTGCCCACGCCCACTTGGTATTCCTGACCGCCTGCCCCGACCTGCCACCACCGAGAAGAACGAGAGACATGAGCACCGAGAAGATCGCCGACGCCGTGAAGTTCGCGTACTGGGTCCCCAACGTCAGTGGGGGACTGGTCACCAGCGACATCGAGCAGCGCACCAGCTGGGAGTACGAGTACAACAAGAAGCTGGCGCAGACCGCGGAGAACAACGGGTTCGAGTACGCGCTCAGCCAGGTGCGATACGAGGCCAGCTACGGCGCCGAGTACCAGCACGAGTCGACCAGCTTCAGCCTCGCCCTGCTGCTGGCCACCGAACGGCTGAAAGTCATTGCGGCCGTGCACCCCGGCCTGTGGCAGCCGGGGGTGCTGGCCAAGCTCGGCGCGACGGCGGATCACCTGTCGAACGGGCGGTTCGCGGTGAACGTCGTCAGCGGCTGGTTCAAGGACGAGTTCACTCACCTCGGTGAGCCGTGGCTCGAACACGACGAGCGGTACCGCCGCAGCGCCGAGTTCCTGCAGGTGCTGCGCAAGATCTGGACGGAGGACGACGTCGACTTCCGGGGCGACTTCTACCGGATCCACGACTTCACGCTGAAGCCGAAGCCGCTGAACACCCCCGAACGCCCCAACCCCGAGCTGTTCCAGGGCGGGAACTCCACGGCCGCACGGCAGAACGCGGGTCGCTACGCCGACTGGTACTTCTCCAACGGCAAGGACTTCGACGGCATCACCGAGCAGATCGACGACGTGCGCGAGGTGGCCCGAGCCCACGACCGTGAGGTGAAGTTCGGCCTCAACGGGTTCGTCATCGCCCGCGACTCCGAGAAGGAAGCCCGCGACGTGCTGCGCGAGATCGTGGCGAAGGCCAACCGCCCCGCAGTGGAGGGTTTCCGCGGCGCCGTGCAGCAGGCGGGCAACTCCACCGGGGACAAGAAGGGCATGTGGGCGGACTCGTCCTTCGAGGACCTCGTGCAGTACAACGACGGGTTCAAGACCCAGCTGATCGGGACGCCCGAGCAGGTCGCCGAGCGGATCGTCGACTACCGCGACCGCGGTGTGGACCTGATCCTGAGTGGGTTCCTGCATTTCCAGGAGGAGATCGAGTACTTCGGAGCCAAGGTGTTGCCGCTGGTCAGGGAGATCGAGGCATCGCGGTCGAGTGATCGGGACCGGATCGGCGCCGCCTGACCCCCATCCGAATGTTCCGTAGGGTGGCAGGCGAGATTTCCCCGACCACGGGGCCGCCCCACGAACAGGAGGACGAACTCGGATGAGTGTTTCGCCAGGAGAGTCGGACCGCCGACCGGGGGACGAGCCGAGCGGTTCGGCCCACCCGCCGATCGGAGCCGAGCCGACGGTGTCGGTGCCCACGGCGTCGGTGCCCACGGCGTCGGTGCCGGCTGCGTCGGCGCCCGGCGGGGATCCGGGCCGACACGGCCACACGGACACCGGAGCGCCCTCGTCGTCCGAGCGCCACGACAGCGAGAGCGACACCGACGACGCGACCACGACGGCCGAGAAGAAGGCCGCTGCGCTGCGTTCCGTCCGTCGGATCGCGTCCTTCGTGGTGCTTGGTACCGGCGTGCTCGCGTTCGTGCTCGGCCTGGCTGCGCGCTTCACGCTCGAGGGCCAGTCGACCAACTTCTTCGAGCAGGGCGGGGGTGACTCGACGTCCGTCGCGCTGTTCCTCGCCGCGGCGGTCGTGGTGGGTCTGTCGCTGCTGCCGAAGCAGGTGGCGCCCTGGCCGGTCGTCGCCGGTCTGTCGGTCGCCGGGGTGTTCACGCTGGTCTTCCAGCTGTTCAACGCCGGGTCGATCGTGACCCCGTTCGAGACCGTCCAGGTCGGGGTCGGCATCGGCGCGATTCTCGTGCTGATCCTCGGCCTCGTGCAGGCCGCCTCCGCGGTCGCGCTGGTGCTGCTCGACGCGGGGGTCGTGAGTCTGCCGGAGAAGCGTCCCGCGAAGCAGAACCCGTTCGGCGGCGGTTCGACGTTCGACCAACAGCAGGGTTTTGGGTCGCAGCAGGGTTACGGCCAGCCGCAGGGGTACGGCCAGCCCCAGGCCTACAACCAGCCGCAGGGTTACGGCCAGCCGCAGGGGTACGGCCAGCCCCAGGGCTACGGGCAGCCCCAGGGCTACAACCAGCCGCAGGGTTACGGCCAGCCGCAGGGTTACGGCCAGCCGCAGGGCTACAACCAGCCGCAGGGCTACAACCAGCCGCAGGGCTACGGCCAGCAGGGGTACGCCCGCCCGAGCTACGGACAGCCGGGCTACGGCCAGCCGGGCTACGGCCAGCCGGGCTACGGGCAACAGGGTTACGGCCAGCCGGACCACGGGCAGCAGGGCTACACCCCGTCGCCGCAGCCGGACTCGGGTGCGTCCGGTCCCGACGCGGGGTCGTCGGCCGACACCACCCGCGCGTTCGATCCGGTCGAGGACCGCGACCGCGGCTGACGCGGGCCGAGACCGTTCACCGACGGCGCGCCTGGACCACCCGGGCCGCCGTCGGTGGGATTCTGAGCGGCGATGACTTCGCTACTCGATCGTGACGCCGCTGCGCGGACCCGTCTGATGCCGACGCCCGACGAGGCTCGCCTGCTCCTGGGAGTCGCCTTCCGGCCGTCGGGCGTGCTGTTGGCCGTGGTGTCGGTCGTCGTGGTGCTGACGCTCGTTCTGGCGGGCAGCGATCTGACGGGCACGTTCGGCGCGCTCGCCGGGACGTGGCTCGCTGTTCATCAGGTGCCGCTGGGTATCGCGGGCGCCACGCTGTCGTTGCTGCCGATCCTGCCCACGCTGTTGTTGGTCCGCGGAGTGGCGCGTCAGGTGGCGCGCGCGGTAACGCCGTCGTCGACCCGTCGTGACGTGGTATGGGTGATCGTCGCGGCGCTAAGCGGGCCGCTCGCGATGGCCGTGGTGATGCTGGCGATGATCGGCGACGCGTCGACCGTCATCGCGATGAGTACGCCCGGATTCTTCGCCACCGTCGGGTGGGTGCTGGCGGTGCACGGGCTCGGCGCGGCCATCGGCTGCGTGCGGGGAACGTGGCCGACGCCGATCCATCGCACCGTCGTTCCGTCCTGGGCGCTGGCGGCGGCCGGTCCCGCTGCGCGCGCCGGCGCTGTTCTGGTGGCGGGCGGCGCGGTGGTGGTCGTGGGGTCGCTGGCGATGTCGATGTCGACCATGGGCGCGCTGCTCGAGTCCGGCGGTGGGGTCGGGGGCGCGCTCGGGTTGACCGCCCTGTCCGCCTTGTATCTGCCGAACGTCGTGGTGGCGGCGTCGGCCGTGGTGACGGGCGCGACGGCCGCTGCCGGCGCCGCGTCGGTCAGCGTGTTCGAGACCACGGGCGGCGAGCTGCCCGCGGTGCCCGTCCTGGCCGCGCTCCCCGAGTCCTCCGCGCAGATCTGGTGGCCGGTTCTCCTGGTGGTGCCGGCTGCGGCGGCCTTCGTGCTCGGGCGTTCCGCCGCGCGCGCGACCGCGACGCTCCCGGATGCGGTGCGGGCGGCGTCGTTGGCTGCGGTTCTGGTCTCGCTGGGGTGCGTGGTGGTGGCGGCGGTGTCCGGCGGCACCATCGGGACCTTCGGACGCTTCGGCGCCGACGTCGCCCTGTTCGGGGTCACGGCGTTCACCTGGTGCCTCGTGGTGGGGGTCGTCGTCGCGGGCGTCGCGGCGTACCTGCTGCGTCGTCACGACGTGCACGGGTGGGACGAGCACGACGCCGTGATCGACGACACCGTGAACGACGACACCGAGAACGACGACACCGACAACGACCACACCGAGAAGCACGACGCGCCCGCCGCCCTCCCCGCCGGGGCCGGCGACGCGGCCGACGAGCCGACCCCGACGCAGTCGGACGCCGAGGTCGTCGATGCCGAGGTGGTCGACGCCGAGGTCGTCGACGCCGAGGTGGTCGACCTCCCCGACGAGCCGGGAACGAAGGGCGTCTAGGCTTCTCCTCGCCCCCGCCCGTCGTTCGAAGCCGAGGAGAAGCGCGCTGTCTGCTCCGCCCGCGACGTCCCCCCGAGCCCGCGCGGCTCGGGTGGTGGTGCTGGCGTCGGGAGCCGGTTCGCTGCTTCGTTCGCTGGTCGAGGCCGCGGCGGCCCCGGATTTCCCCGCCGACGTGGTCGGTGTCGTGGTGGATCGCGAGTGTCCCGCCGAGTCCGTGATCGGGGCGACGCGGGTGCGCCCGTGCGATCACGCCGACCGCGCCGAATGGGACCACGCGATCACCGCCGCCGTGGCGCAGTTCGATCCCGACTACGTCGTGAGCGCCGGGTTCATGCGCATCCTCGGTCCGCACTTCCTGGCCCGCTTCGGTGGTCGCGTGTTGAACACGCATCCGGCGCTGCTGCCGTCGTTTCCCGGGGCGTGCGCCGTGCGCGACGCGCTGGCCGCCGGGGTGCGGGTCAGCGGCACCACCGTGCACCTGGTGGACGAGGGTGTCGACACCGGGCCGATCCTGGCGCAGGAAGCCGTACCGGTGCTCGTGAGCGACGACGAGTCGTCGTTGCACGAGCGCATCAAGATCGTCGAGCGGCGTCTGTTGATCGACGTGGTCGCCGCCGTCGCCGCCCGCGGAGTCATCATCGATGGACGAAAGGCCCTGATTCCCAGTGACTAGCCCCGAGAACCGTAGAGCCGTCCGGCGCGCTCTGGTCAGCGTGTACGACAAGAGCGGCCTCGACGAGCTGGCCGCGGGCCTGCACGCTGCGGGCGTCGAGATCGTGTCCACCGGATCGACCGCCAAGCGCATCGCCGACGCCGGGGTGCCGGTGACGCCGGTCGAGGAACTGACCGGGTTCCCCGAGACCCTCGACGGTCGGGTCAAGACCCTCCACCCGCGGGTGCACGCGGGCATCCTCGCCGACACGCGTCGCGACGAGCACGTGGCGCAGCTCGAGGACCTGGGTGTCGCTGCGTTCGAGCTCGTGGTGGTGAACCTGTATCCGTTCACCGACACCGTGGCGTCGGGTGCATCGGCGGACGAGTGCATCGAGCAGATCGACATCGGCGGACCGTCGATGGTGCGCGCTGCGGCGAAGAACCATCCGTCGGTGGCCGTGGTGGTCGACCCCGCTCGGTACGACGACGTCCTCACCGCGGTGACGACGGGCGGCTTCACCCTGGAGCAGCGAATCCGATTGGCGGCGCAGGCTTATCAGCACACCGCGGCGTACGACGTCGCCGTCGCGTCGTGGATGACCGAGTACTCGGCCGCCGACGAGGCGTTCCCGGCGTTCACCGGAGCCACCTACCGGCGCGCCGCGGTCCTGCGGTACGGCGAGAACCCGCATCAGGGTGGGGCGCTGTACGTGGATGCGACGTCGGGGTCCGGCATCGCGCGGGCCGAGCAGGTGCACGGCAAGGAGATGTCGTACAACAACTACACCGACGGTGACGCCGCGTGGCGCGCCGCGTTCGATCACGACGTGCCCGCGGTGGCGATCATCAAGCACGCCAACCCCTGTGGCATCGCCGTGTCGCGGAGCGGCTCGATCGCCGAGGCGCACCGCAACGCGCACGCCTGCGATCCGGTGAGCGCGTACGGCGGCGTCATCGCCGCCAACCGCGAGGTCACCGTCGAGATGGCCGAGCAGGTCGCCGAGATCTTCACCGAGGTCATCATCGCGCCGTCCTACGCCGACGGGGCGCTTCCGGTTCTGCAGCGCAAGAAGAACATTCGCGTGTTGATCGCCGAGCCGCCGGCCGCCGTTCCGGAGATCCGGCAGATCTCGGGCGGACTGCTGGTGCAGGACCGCGACCTCCTCGACGCCGACGGCGACGACCCGTCGGGCTGGACTCTCGCCGTCGGCGACGCTGCCGACGAGGCGCAGCTGGCGGATCTGCAGTTCGCCTGGCGTGCGTGCCGTGCGGTCAAGTCCAATGCGATCCTCCTCGCCTCGGACGGAGCGTCCGTCGGTGTCGGGATGGGCCAGGTCAACCGGGTCGATTCCGCGGAACTCGCCGTCCGCCGGGCCGGTGACCGTGCTCGCGGCGCCGTTGCTGCCTCCGATGCGTTCTTCCCGTTCCCCGACGGCTTTCAGATCCTCGCTGCCGCCGGCGTCACCGCCGTGGTGCAGCCGGGCGGGTCCATCCGTGACGACGAGGTGATCGCCGCTGCGCGTGATGCGGGCGTGACGATGTACCTCACCGGCTCCCGCCACTTCGCGCACTAGCCGACGCCCGTTCCGACGCGCCGAGTGCAGGCGCGTCAGAACGGGGGTGGTGTGTCCTCCGCCCGCGGTGGGGCGACGCCGTTGAGGGCGTTGCGGAGTCGGTTGCGGTTGCGTTCCTGCCGTCGGCGGGCGTGTTTCTGCTCGGTGCGTGGGGCGGGGCGAGTGGGTTCGGGTTCCGGTGGGTGGTTCTTGCCGGTGGCGGGTGGGTCGCCGAAGACGATCATGTCCAGGCCGGGGTGGGTGTCGAACCCCGTGTAGGCGGGGCCTAGGACGGTGCGTCCCTCCGGGATGATGAACGTCCGGATGACCCGGCCGGGGTGGTCGGGGTCGGGGTACTGGTCGTCGACGAAGTCGCCGAACGTTTTCAGTAGGTGGTGGAAGCGGCATTTGGCGCCGAGCCCGCAGGCCGTGGTCTGACCTCCCCGCTCCGGGTTGCGGTGGTCGTATTCGGTGATGTGGTCGAGGTCGCCGTCCCAGGCGGCTCGGTTGCAGCCGGGCCAGGCGCAGTACCGGTCGCGGGTGCGGATGTAGGTGTTCAGGGCCGCGGACGGGCGGTAGGGGTCGGCGGGTTGGGTGGCCGGGAGTGGGGCGTCGGTGCCGTCGCCGAGGGGGCGGATCAGGGTGTCGGGGTCGGCGGCGAGGTCGCGGATGTGAGCCCCGGAGACGATGCCGAGTCCGGCGATGTAGCCGACACCGTCCACCAGCTCCGGCGCGTGCCCGGACTCGGGACCGGCCTCGACCGCAACGGCGTCGACAGAAGCGCCCTCGACGGTCGAGACCGCCTCGGCTGCAACGTCCGCGGCCGCCGCGTCGTCGGTCGAGATCGTCTCGGCGGCAACGGAATCGGCGGTAACGGCATCGGTCGGAGTCTCCTCGTCCACGACTTCATCGACTGCGACGTTGTCGTCCGAGACCGCCTCCGCCGTAACGGCATCGGCCGCGTTCTCCTCGCCGGCAGTGCCGTCGACCGCGACCTCATCGACCGCGACCTCATCGACTGCGACCTCGGCGACGACCTGGTCTGCCGGAGCCGCGACCGCGGTCGTGTCGCCGTCCCGGGTCCGTGCATGCGCTGCCGGCTCTGCCGCAGCCTCGGCAGCGGCGGGGGTGGTGGCGGCGGTTGCGGGTACGGGTCCGGCGAGGGTGGTGGTGTCGGTGACGACGTGAATGACGATCCGTGCCGCGTTCGCCGCCACCTCATCCGCATCCACCGCCGCGAAGGTGCACTCCGGGCGTGCGCAGTCGCACCCGAACGGGGCGTGCTTGACGAGTGCGAACAACGCATCCGACGCCCGCGCGGTCTTCGTGCGACTGTCGTGCTTACAGACTTGTGCGGCGAGGCGTTCGACGACACGAGCGACGATGGCAGCCTGTTCGGCGGACATCGTCGCCCCCACCGTCGCCATCCCGTCGAGTCCGGCCTCGGTGAAGAAGCACCGCCCCTTCAAGGCTTCGTCGCGGCGTTCGCGGACGGCGTCGGGGTCACGGCGGTAGACCATCTGATCGCACAGATCCCGCACTCGGGCTGTCGACCACGTCCCCGGCTTACGGAGGGCGGCGGCGATGTCGGCGTCCACCAGTCCCTGATACGGCCGGCCGTGGATGAGTTCGGTGCGGGAGACGATGGCGCGGATGAAATTGGCGGAGACGACCCCGTCGCGTAGGCATTCCGCCACCCGGGGGAGTCGGTCACGCAGGGCGACGGCGTCGTCGAGGAGGCGTTCGGCGACGTACTGCGACACCGACAACGAGGTGGCGACGCGGGCGGCGCACTGGGCGAACGCATCGACCGCTCGCTCGTCGCGGTCTTCCTCCGGGACGACCAGTTCGGTGTGCAGGGCGGCGGCGTGCTGGTAGCGGCGCCATTCCAGGTAGGCCGCCCCCGCAGCCAGGTCGGCCAGGGCGTCGAGGTGCCCACCGACGGGCAGGTCGAACGAGGCGGACAGACCCATCGCAGCATGGTCACGCGAGGACCAGGCACCTCCCACCTGCGCATCCCCCACCGTTCCGACCCCCCGATCGCTCATGTGTTCGATTGTATCGAACCCCACCGACACGAACCAGCAAACCGACCGGAAACCGAGACAGCGCCGAACAAATCCCTCGAGGGGACGCTCGGCACGCTGTGATAGGCCTCCACCATGGACACGAGCAAGGGCCGGTGGTCTCGACGTGCACTGTGGCTCTCGGTCGCACTTCTCATCGCGACGGCGGTGTGGGCCGTCGCCACCACGGACGGTCCGGTGGCCCTGCGAGTCGACGCGTCGGGCGAGGTGACGCGCGTCGGATCCGTCTGGACGTTGGTGGGGGTGCTCGGCGGCATCGGTGGTGTGCTGGCTGCGACGTTCCTGGGGGCGCAACGGTTTCTGCCCCACCTCCCCGCGCGGCTGATCAACCTCCCGTCGGCCGAGGCGCATGCCTTCTGGACGGCGCCGGAGAACAGGAACGAGCTGCACCGACTGCTCGCCGAGGACCTCGAGTGGATCGGCGCGGCCACCCTGGTGCTGTTCTCCTGGTTGACGGCGGTCTGCGTCACGGCGGAGAATTCCGTGGCGGCATGGGCGCTCGTCGTTCCCGTGGTGGCGTACACGATCGCGGTCCTCGGCTACTCCGTTCACCTGATGCGCGGGGGCCGGTACCGCCCACGTTCCTGAGTCGAGGCGGGCTCGCACGGCGAACTGCTGTTCGAGCCCGCTGCACTCAGGCGCGCCGCAGGCGTCCCGTCACGGCGTCCACCGCGAGGAACGCGAGCAGCGATACGCCCAGAAGCGGCACGAACCACCCGACGGCGACGGTGACCATCGCCAGACCGACGACGGCACCGGGCGACAGGCGGCGGAGCGCTCCCCGCTGCGGCGGCCGGCCCACCGGCATCCCGCCCGTCCGAGACGGTTTGCGCTGGAACCACATTCGGTACCCGCCGACGATCACGGCCACCAACACCACGGCCAGGGCCAGCAGCGCGAGTTGACTGACCAGCCCGAACAACACGCCCATGTGCAGGCTGATGCCCCAGGTCGTCAGCTTGGCCGCCAGGGGCCAGTCGGCGAACCGTTGCACGTCGACCACACGGTCCGAAGCCCCGTCCACCGCAATCGAATCGGTGGAGAACACCCAGGGATCGCGGAGCTGCGACACCTGGAACGCCGTGTCGCCGGACGCGGGGATCGACGCCTCGACCGGCCCGGTGACATCGTTCTCGCGCGCGACGGCGAGGACGCCGTCGATCTGCCGCACGTCGACGGGCGACGCCGTCGCCACGTCCGACGCCCCGTGCCCGACGTGACCGGCGTGCTCGTCGTCGGTGTGGCCGGCATGGCCGGTCAGATCGGTGTCGACGGTCGGGGTGGTCCAACGCAGCGCGCTGCGGACGTCGGTGATGTTCGCTCCCGCGTAGGTCGACCACGTCAGTCCGGTCGCGGACAGGAAGACCAGGCCGACGACGATCCAGGCACCCCCGGCGCCATGAAGGTTCAGGGTGCGTCGCCGACCGCGGGTGGCGCGGTCGACGGTGAACAACCGGGCGTCGGACCGGGACCGCCGACGCCGGAAGCGCTCCACCCACAGGAACAGACCGCCCAGCGCGACGACGCCGAGCCACGAGGCGGCGAGTTCGCTGTAGAGACGTCCGATCTCACCGAGATGCAGTGTGCGGTGCAGCTCGCTGATCCAGGTGCGCAGGGGGAGCGAGCCGGACGAGCCGTACACCGTCGACTCGCCGACGGGTGTGGCGGAGGCGGGGTCGACGAACACGGCGGTGCGCTTCGACTCGCCGAGGCTCGGGTCGGTGAACAGGACCTTCGTGGTGTCACCGGCCTCGGTGGCCGGTCGGACGGCAGCGACGGTCAGATCGGGCCGCTCGGCCTGCGCGGCGAGTATCTGATCGGACACCGGGAGGGCCGGGCCGGTGTTGTCGGTGTGGAGCAGGTCGCGATAGACGACACTCTCGAGGGTCGGCGCGATCGCGTACAGGCCGCCGGTCACTGCCGCGATCAGGATGAACGGGGCGACGAAGACGCCGGCGTAGAAGTGCAGGCGCAGGATCAGCGGCCGCCAGCGGCGTGCGGGTGGAGGAGCGAGATCGGCTGTCGGCTCGATCTTCTCGGGTGTGGACACGGGTGTACTCGATTCCGGGGAGTGCGCGGCGGACGCCGCGACAACGGGGCATCACCCGACCGCACGGGGCGTCGGGTGACAGGTGGAAGGACTCAGCGGAATCGAGCAGGTGGCCCGCGCGTGCCCCGGCCCGAGTGGTCGATCAGACGACTCGGTGCGTCGAGGCGGGCGACGGGCAGTGACGGGCGGACCGTGTCGGTGTCGACCGTGACCGCGGCGAGCACGACGGGCACGATGCGGCGCATCGAACGGGCGGCCCGGACCGAGCCGGTCTCGGCGCCACGGACGGCCGCGGCTCCGACCGCCACGGCGACGGCGTGAGCGACGGCCATGCGGGGATCGAGCAGGGGCCCGTGCACGTGACCGTCGACGGCGACGAGCGTCAGGTGTCCGAGCGCCTGCGCCGCGACGAGCGCGGTGACCAGGGGGCCGGTGCCGCGTCGCGTCGACGCGATCCACCCGATGCCGAGACACACCGCGAGCAGCGCGACGACGGCGGACTGGGACGGTGCCGACGCCCCACCGAGATCGTGGGCCGCGGCGGTGACGAGCACGGACGAGACGCCGACGACGACGCCGCGCAGAGGCGCGCCGGTCGCCGGGGTTGTCACGGCGACACCCTACCCTCTGCTACGTGCTGTAGTAGTCACGATCGGTGGTCCGGATCCGAGAAGACCCGGCGATACGCCAACGCCAGCTCGAGCTCCAGCCGCCCCGGCCCGCCGATGGGCCGTCCCAGATCCTCCTCGGCGCGGCGGATCCGGTACCGCACCGTGTTCCGGTGCACCCCGAGACTGCGGGCGGCGGCGTCGAGACTGCGGTCGTGGCGCAGGTAGGCCGCCACGGTCCGTCGCAGTCGGTCCGACGCGGCGTCCGTCCCGTCGATGCCGCGTAGCTCGCGGTCGACGAACGCGCCGACGGCGTCCGGTCGGCCGCCCAGAAGGTAGGCGATCTCGACGTCCGCGTACCGCACCACGGCTGCCGCGCCGGGTGCCGCCTCGGCCACCGCCCGGGCGCGCAGCGCCTCGAGATGACTCCGACGGAACCCGTCCAGCCCCGTCCCGATCGCCCCGACGGCGATGCGCACGCCGCCGGGAACGCCGTCGGGAACGACGTCGGCCGAGACGTCGTCACCGGACACCCAGGCCCACACCGCGCCGGATCCCGCCGACACCGTCAGCACGCGATGCCCGGTGGGGAGGGCCTCGCGCAGCGCGGTGTCGAGATCGGTGGTGCCGGGTCCGTCGACCCACGCGACCAGTGCGAGATGCGTCGTCCGCGTCGGGTGGCCGAGACGCGTCGCGGCCACGCCGTCGTCGAGAAGCTCGCCGCGCACCACGGCCCGAACCGTCTCGACGCGGCGCGCGACGTCCCCGCGCAGATCGCGTTCGCGTTGCTCGGCGTAGGTGTCGGTGAGGACCTCGAGGGAGACGCTGATCCAGCGACTCGCACGTTCGAGCAGGCGAATCTGGATGCCGGGCACCAGGATCGGATCCTGGACGCGATCGGCCGCCACCTCCGCGACGTGGCGTACCAGCACCGTCTGCCCGGCTCGATAGATCTGCATCAGCACCTTCAGGGGAAGGCCGCGACGCGCGACGGTCCGGGCGAGCTCGTAGGCAGCGGGCGGCGGGACCACCTCGTCGGAATCGCCGGCGATCCACCCCAGCAACGCCCTGGCCTGCGCGAGGTTGCTGGCGTGCAGGTCGCGTCGCAGTTCGCGGTCGGCCGTCAGCGCGGCGACGTCGGCGGCGATCGCGTCGTCGAAACGGGCGACGACGGCCGCGACGGCGTCGTCCGCCAGCGTCTCGGTGACGAGGACGTGGACCCATCGATCGGCGTCGTCGGGTGCCGTCATGGTGTTGTCCTCCGAGAACAGAAGCGGGTGCCCGACTTGGCAGACAAGGCCAAGAGACGCGGGTCGGTGTTGTGCCACGATGCTAGAACATGGTGCAGGTCACAGCCTGCGCCGAGACCCGAGTCGAGGAGAACGCGCCATGACCACCGACCTGACCGGCCGAGTTGTCGCCATCACCGGCGGTGCCCGCGGCATCGGGCACGCCACCGCAGCCGCGTTCCTGGCGCGCGGAGCTCGGGTGGCCATCGGCGACATCGACGACGTCGCGGTGAAGGAGGGGGCGACGGCGCTGGAATCGACCGCCGACACCGCCCACACCCGTATCCATCACGACACCCTCGACGTCACCGACCCGGAGTCGTTCGACCGCTTCCTCGACGGCGTCGAGGCCACCCTCGGCCCGATCGACGTCCTGGTCAACAACGCCGGCATCATGCCGGTCGGGCGCGTGGTGGACGAGCCCGACGCCCTCACCCGACGCGTGCTCGACATCAACGTCCTCGGCGTCATCACCGGCTCGAAACTGGCTGCGCGACGGATGCTTCCGCGTGGACGCGGGCACATCGTCAACATCGCCTCCGCAGCCGGCGAGACCTACTCGCCGGGACTCGCGACGTACTGCGCCAGCAAGTTCGCCGTGGTCGGGTTCACCGACGCCGCCCGCCTCGAACATCGCGGCACCGGAGTGGAGTTCTCGCTGGTGATGCCGTCGTTCGTCAACACCGAACTCACGGCGGGCACCTCGGGGGCGCGCGGCTTCCGCAACGCCGAGCCCGACGAGATCGCGCGCGCCGTGGTGTCGCTGATCGACAAGCCGCGCTCCCGCGTGCGGGTGACCCGCCTGTTCGGGGCGGCCGTGGTGAGCCAGAAGTTCCTCCCGCGGCCGCTCGCGGAGGCGATGTCGCGGGCTCTCGGCGCCGACGACGTCTTCCTCGGCTCCGTGGACCAGGGGGCGCGGCGCGCGTACGAGGAACGAGCCCGTCACAGCTGACCGGGGGCGCTCGTGGTGACGCCTACGCTGGCGGAATGCTCCTCTTCTTCGGCTACGGCAGCAAGCGTCGACAGCTCGGCGCCGGCGGGGTCCACACCTGTCCGCGCTGCCACAACACCACCCAGTGGGCGCGCATGCGCCAGTACAACCAGCTGACGGTGTTCTTCGTGCCCGTGCTGCGGTGGAAGCGGGTCACGTTCGAGCAGTGCGGAATCTGCGGCCAGACCACCGCGGCGTAGCGGGCTTCTACGATGGAGTCCATGACCACCGCCACGCCGCCGGAGGCGTCGACCGACGCCGGGACCCGTCCGGACGCAGGAAGTGCGACGCCGTTCCCCCGGGCGTTGCCGTGGCTGATGATCGTGGCGGGCGTCGTCGGGCTCGTGGCGTCCTTCGTCCTCACCGTCGAGAAGTTCGCCCTGGCCGCCGACGCGACCTACGTGCCGTCGTGCAGCATCGACGCCGTCGTGAACTGCGGATCGGTCATGGGGTCGGCGCAGTCCGCGGTGTTCGGCTTTCCCAACTCGCTGCTCGGCATCGTCGGCTTCACCGCCGTGCTCGGGACCGGGGCGGCGCTGCTGTCCGGCGCGCGGCTCGGCCGCGGGTACTGGGCGGGGCTGCAGTCGGGGCTGACCGCCGCCGTCGTGTTCGTCCACTGGCTGCTGTTCCAGAGCCTGTACGTCATCGGCGCACTGTGCCCGTACTGCATGGCCGTGTGGGTGTCGACGGTCACCGTGTTCTGGTTCGTCACCCTGCGCTCGCTGCACCACGGGGTGTTCTCTCGCCGGGTGTCGGCGCACGCGCTGACCGCGCCCGTGAACGCCGTCGTGCCGCCGGTGGCCTGGCTGATCGCCGTCGGCGCGCTCGTCTTCTACCGATTCGGTGCCTTCTGGGCCTGAATGCAAAGTGTCTGTAAAGAGTCGCGGACGGTCCGCGGTGCATGACGCCGGTCACACCTAGGGTTCTGGTTCGAGGTCGCCCGTCCCGGCGGCTCTCCCCGGACCGAAAGGCATCCCATGAGTGCACCGGCGAGCCCCGCAGGGTCTGCCCACCCGGCACCGTCCACCCGGCGCGCGGTCTTCAACACCGTGCGCGGGTCGCTCGGCAACCTGGTCGAGTGGTACGACGTCTACGTCTACACCGTGTTCGCGTCCTACCTGCAGTCGAGCTTCTTCGCCGACGGTGAGCCCAACGCCGGCATCTACACCATGGCGATCTTCGCCGTCACCTTCGTCATGCGGCCCATCGGTTCCTGGTTCTTCGGCCGCTTCGCCGATCGGCACGGGCGCCGACCCGCGCTGGTGTTCTCGATCTCCGTCATGGCGGGCGCGTCGCTCCTCATCGCGATCACCCCCACCGCGGAGAGCATCGGCTCCCTCGCCGTGGTGATCCTGGTGCTGTGCCGCCTGCTGCAGGGTTTCGCCACGGGCGGTGAGTACGGCACGTCCGCGACGTACATGTCCGAGGCCGCGACGCCGGGTCTGCGCGGCTTCTTCTCGTCGTTCCAGTACGTCACGCTCGTCGGCGGCCACGTGCTCGCCCAGATCACCCTGCTGGTGCAGCAGGCGTTCCTCACCGACGAGCAGATCCGCGAGTTCGGCTGGCGCATCGCGTTCCTCATCGGCGCGCTCGGTGCCGTGGTGGTGCTGTACCTGCGCCGCGCGATGGACGAGTCGCTGCACACCGACACCGAGGACAAGCGTCGTGGCTCGATGACCGAGCTGTTCACCGCGTACCCCAAGCAGCTGCTGGTGTGCTTCCTGGTGACCCTCGGCGGCACCGTCGCCTTCTACACTTACAGCGTCAACGGCCCGCTGATCGTCAAGAGCACCTACACGGACCGCGGCATGACCGCCACGTGGATCAACCTCGCCGCGCTGGTGTTCCTCATGCTGATCCAGCCGCTCGGGGGTCTGCTCAGCGACAGGATCGGCCGCAAGCCGCTCCTGGTCGGATTCGGTGTGGCCGGTGTCCTGTGGTCCTGGACCTTCCTGAACCTGCTGCCGAAGGTGGAGACGCCCATGGTGTCCTTCCTCCTGCTGGCCGGCACGTACGTCATCTTGACCGGCTACACCTCGATCAACGCCATCGTGAAGGCCGAGCTGTTCCCCGCGCACATCCGCGCTCTGGGACTGGGCCTCGGGTACGCGCTGGCCAACTCCATGTTCGGCGGCACGGCCCCGGTGATCTACGAGACGGCCAAGGAGAAGAACGCGCTCGACGCCTTCGGCATCTACGTCACTGTCGCCATCGGCATCTCGCTCCTGGTCTACGTCTTCGTGCTGAAGAACCGTCAGCAGACGTACCTCGACCGCGAGCAGCTCGCCCATCGGGATCGCGTCACGGTGCAGTAGGTTCGACGGCTGGAGGTGGGTCGGTGCAGGTGCTCGTCGTCGAGGACGATCTCGGCGTCGCCGATGCTCTCACCCACGCCCTCCGGCGGCAGGGGTGGTCCGTCCGCCACGCCGCGACGGGAGCGGCCGCCCTCGACCTGATCGACGACGCGGACATCGTCCTGCTGGACATGGGTCTGCCGGATCACGACGGACTGTGGGTCTGTCGGCGGATCCGGCAGACCTCCGCGGTGCCGATCGTCGCCCTCACCGCGCGTCGTCACGAGGACGCGGTGGTGGGGGCGCTGCGCGCGGGGGTCGACGACTACGTCACCAAGCCCTACAGCGTCCCCGTCCTGCTCGCGCGCATGGACGCCGTCGTGCGTCGCACGGTGGGACGGGCCGCGACCCCGACGCCGGATCCGGGCTTCCGCTTCGACCCGGACACCCGCGAGGTCTGGGGGCACGACGGCACGCCGCGGGCCTTGACGGCGAAGGAGAGCGAACTGCTGGTCGCCCTCGCCCGCACCCCCGGGCGGCCGGTGAGCCGGGCAGCGCTGATGGAGGAGGTGTGGGACACCACGTGGGTGGGCGCGTCGCGCACCCTGGACGTGCACGTGGCCTCCCTGCGCGCGAAGCTGCGTGACCTCGCGGCGGTGGAGTCGGTGCGCGGCGTCGGATACCGCCTCGTGGTGACCTCGACGTGAGCCGAGCATGAGACGGCGACTGCTGATCCTCGCGATCACGCTGACGGCCGCGGTCCTGACGGCGCTGATCGCTCCGCTCGTCACCGCGTACGCGGAGGAGCGGGCGGTCACCCTGCACGAGCAGCGCCTCGCCGCCGCCACCCGGTTCGCCGCGCTGGTCGACGATTCCACGTCCGGGGCACCCGCTCTGCTCGAACCCGACCTCGCGCGGTACGACGCCGTCGTCGGCAGCACCCGCAGCGCCGTGATCGGTACGGACGGCAGCACTCTCGCGTCCGGAAGGGAGATCGGCGCGGGGCCGGCGGTGACGCCGGGGTACGACGACGCGGTCGAGCGGGCACTGGCCGGCACGCCCACCGCGGCGCCGTCGGCGCTCTGGCCGTGGCGGACCGACCCCATGATCGTGGCGACGCCCATCGGGCGCGACGGGCAGATCCTCGGCGCCGTCGTGATGATCGTCGACACCGCCGGTCCGCGTGACGACGTCGCCACCGGACTGGCCGTAGCCGCGGCGGGCGGCGTCGCCCTGCTCGCGCTGGTGGCGTTCCTCGTCGGAGTTCCGTTGGTGTCGTGGGTGGTTCGCCCGGTGGACCAGTTGACCGAGCGTGTGCAGGCGCTCGCCGGCGGGCACCGTCCCGGCGCGGCGGACGGTGGCGGACCGCCCGAGCTGCGTCGGCTCGCGACCTCCTTCGACGAGATGGCTCGCGCGGTCGAGTACTCGCGCAGCCAGCAACGGGACCTGATCGCCGACGTCTCGCACCAGCTGGCCAATCCGCTGACGGCGATGCGGCTGCGACTCGACGGCCTCGCGGCCGACGACCCCGCGGTCGAACCCGTTCTCGCCGAAGCGGATCGGATGGCCCGAGCGCTCGAGGGCGTCATCGAGGTCAGCCGCGCCGGAGGGCACGACCGACGCCGCGTGGCGGTGGACGTGGCCGCGCAGATCCGCGAGCGAATCGCGTTGTGGGAGCCACTGTTCGACGGCAAGCTGCAGGTGAACGGAGTCGCGACCGAGGCGCCGGCCGTGCTCGAGGAGGACCTGGTCCCGACGATCGTCGACACACTGCTAGACAACGCCGTGAAGTACGCACCGGACTCCGTCGTCGAGGTCACGCTGAGTCGTACCGGGGGCGACGAGGCGAGCCGGTACGTGCTGACGGTGCGCGATCACGGCGGTCCGGCCGGCGCCGACCCGACGGACAGCGCTCTCGGGGACACTGCTCTCACGGACACCGAGGCGGCGGAGTTGGGCGAGCGGTTCCACCGACTGCCGCGTCACGCCAACGTCGACGGCACCGGCCTGGGACTGTCGATCCTGGTGCTCCGCGTCCGCGACGCCGGCGGGTCCGTCGTGCTCGAGGCCGCGCACCCGGGCCTGCGATGCGTCACGACCCTCCCCGCGCGTCCCGGTCCCGGAACCAGCGCAGCGATCCCGGATGGAGCGGCACCGGGGCGGTGAACATCCCGGCGGCGACGGTGGGTTGACGGACGGTCGGGGCCCGCCGGGCGACGTCGTCCTGGCGGTCGAAGAGAACCGACGTCAATCCGTACACCGTGTCCTCGGCCAGGCTCGGCGCGGCGACCAGGTAGGTCTTGATGCTCACCGTCGTCGCGTCCGTGGGCAGGCCGTAGGGGCCGCGGGGGAGCGGGCCGGTGACGTAGCTCGGTCCCCACCGCTCCACCAACGGATCGACGAGCCCACCGATGTCCAACGCGCGCAACGGTACTCGGGTGCCGAGCTCGACGAGGGTGCGGACGGGGAAGCCGCTGACGAACGCCACGGCGTCGGCGGTGCCGGCCGCCAGGTCCGCCGCGGCGTCGCTGAGGGAGCGGGGAACGTAGCGGACGTCGTCGGGGCCGAGGCCCGCCGCCTCGAGGCATCGCGCCACGGCCAGCCGGGTGCCCGATCGCGCCTCTCCGCCGACGATTCGGCGGCCGGCCAGATCCGCCGGCGTGCGGACCGGGGAGTCCCGCCGCACCAGGATCTGCAGGAAACTGTCGTACAGGCGCGCCACGGCGACGATCGGCATCGGCTCGGTGAACGGATCCGTCCCGGCCACGGCCGACGTGGCGGTGTCACCCAGACAGAACCCGACGTCCGCGGCCCCGGTCAGCACGTCGTCGACGTTGGCCACCGATCCGGCAGTGGTCACCACTGACGTCGTCAGGGACGGCATGGCCGTGCGGGCTTCCTCCGCGAGTGCCCGTCCGTACTCGTCGAACACGGCACCGGGGTTGCCGGCCGCGATGCGCAGGGTTCCGGACGCCGACTGCCAGGGCGCGGCGGACGCGCAGCCGGAGAGGGCGGCGGCAGCGACCGCGCCGACGCCCGCGCGGAGGAACTGCCTGCGATCGACCATCGCGTCGGAGTCTAGGACCGGGCCGCGACGCCGTGGGCCGGAGTGCCCGGCGGATAGTTCGCGGCCCGGCGGGGTACCCGGTCCCGTCCGATCAGGGTGAGATGAGGAGCGAGCACTGTGACCACCCGGAAGTCCGCGCTGTACGTCCTCGCGCTGTTCGTCGCGTTGGCCGTGTTCTGGGCCGCGGTCAGCGCGCGCCTGGACGAC
This sequence comes from Rhodococcoides corynebacterioides, assembly GCF_019834675.1. GTDB lineage: Bacteria > Actinomycetota > Actinomycetes > Mycobacteriales > Mycobacteriaceae > Rhodococcoides > Rhodococcoides corynebacterioides_A. The sequence goes on from NZ_JABUBU010000001.1 coordinate 390,905, forward strand.
GCGCATCCGGTGCGCACCATGTTCGTGGTCGGCGGCGCGGTCCTCGCGTTCGGCGTGCTGCTGGTCGGCTCGGCGACGGCGATGAAGGTGCGCCGCCTGCGGGCTCGGCGGCGCGAGAGCAACGAGGTCACCGCGTCCGGTCGGGTGTGACCGCGCCCGGCGGAGGCGTATCGACGACCCGCACGCGCGCCACCCCGGTCTTGAACTGCGGTTGCTTGGACACCGAATCCCACGTGGTGGGCGTCAGCTCGTTCGCGGCCCGGCGGATGTCGGGGTTCGCGCCGGTGCCGTCGGTGTTCCGACGACCGATGTCCCAGTAGCCGTAGTGGAACGGCAGGAAGAGCACACCGGGCCGAATGTCGGTGCGCCGCATCCGGGCGGTGACGGCGCCCCGCGGTGACGACACCTCCAGCATCGTGCCCTCGGGAATACCCAGCCGGACCGCGTCGTCGCCGTTCATCTCGACCCACACCTCCGGGGCCGCCCGGTTCAGTTCCGGCGCGCGGCCGGTCTTCGTGCGGGTGTGGAAGTGGTAGATCGTGCGACCGGTGATCAGGTGGAACGGGTGCTCGGCGTCCGGGGTCTCCACGGCCGGCACGTACCGCACCGCCCGCAGGAGGGCGCGTCCGTCGGGGTCGTGATCGCGATAACGCGCAGGGTCGATCGGGTCGCCCGAGATCAGGTCCTTCCCGTAGGTCTCGCACGTGTCCGCCGCCGTCGGGAACACCGCGTCGGTGTAGAGGCGCTCGGTGCCGCCGGGCCGGTCCAGGGTCGCGGGCCATTGGATTCCGCTACCGCCGCGCAGCGCGTCGTGGCTCAGACCGGTGTAATCGCACGGCCGGCCGGCCGTGGCGCGGGTCCATGCGGCGAACGCCGACTCGGGGTCCGTCCACGGGATCAACGGCGCACCGTCGCGATCGCGAAAATTCATGCGGCGGGTGAAGTCCAGGAAGATGTCGAGGTCCGCCCGCGCCTCACCCGGAGGCTCGACGGCCTTGTCGGACAGATGCACCGTGCGATCGGCGTTGGTGAACGCACCCGTCTTCTCGCCCCACGCGGCGGCGGGGAGGACCACGTCCGCCAGAGCCGCCGTCTCGGTGAGGAACATGTCCTGCACGACGACCGTCAGTTCCTCGCGGCCGAGGATCCGTCGGATGCGAGCGAGCTCGGGAAGCGACACCGCCGGGTTGGTGGCGCTGATCCACAGCAGGCCGAGATCCCCCTGCTCGGCGAGACGGAAGATCTCCATCGCGTGGGTCGGCGGGCCGTCGTGCGTCAGGAAGTCCTGCTCGACGTTCCACAACTCCGCGAGTTCCGCGACGTGGTCGGGATTGGCCCAGTTCCGGAACCCGGCCAGGTCGCCGTTGGCCCCGCATTCCCGCGTGTTCTGAGCCGTGGGTTGGCCGTTCATCTGCAGCAGCCCGCACCCGGGTCGGCCGATCATCCCGCGGAGCAGGTGCAGGTTGTTCACCTGCACGGCCGAGGCCGTCGCCTGGTTCGACTGATAGAACCCCTGCAGCACCGTCGACAGCAGAGCCTCCGCGGTGCCGACCAGCCTCGCGGCCCGGCGGACGTCGTCGGGGTCGAGTCCGCACGTGGCCGCGACGGTGTCGACCGTCCAGGGTTCCACCGTGCGGCGAAGTTCGTCGAACCCGACGGTGCGCTCGTCGACGAACTTCTCGTCGATCCACCCCTGCGTGATCACCTCGCGGAGCAGGCCGTTCATCAACGCGAGGTTGGTTCCCGGCCGCGGGGCCAGATGGACGGTGGCGCGGCGGGCGACCGGCGTCGCGCGAGGATCGACGCACAGCACCGCCGGGGGAGTGGGGCCGTCGAGCCGATCCAGGATGCGTGACCACAGCACCGATTGCGTTTCGGCGACGTTGTGCCCGAACAGGGCGATCGCGGTGGCGTGATCGACGTCGGTGTAGGACCCCGGCTGACCGTCGCTGCCGAACGATTCCTTCAGCGCCTCCGCCGCCGTCGCGGTGCACAGCCGCGTGTTGCCGTCCAGATGGTTCGTACCGACACCGCCGCGTGCCATCACCCCCAGCGTGTAGTACTCCTCGAGGAAGAGTTGGCCGCTGGTGTAGAAGCCGATGGATCCCGGTCCTCGGGTGTCCAGGAGGGTGCGCGTGCGACCGACGACGCGGGCCATCGCCGTGTCCCAGTCGGTCGGAACGAGGTCGCCGTCCACGCGGATCAGCGGTCGGGTGAGACGGTCCGGTGAGGCGTTGGCCTGCCACCCGTACAGGTCTTTCGGGCCCAGCCGTCCACGGTTGACGCGGTCGACGGCGCGTCCGCGGACGCCGACGATGCGCCCGTCGCGAACGGCGATGTCCATCGCGTCACCGTTGGAATGCAGGACGGACGCCGACTGCACCCAGCGCTCGACGTCGTCCTCGGTGACCCCGTCGGCCAGCACGGTGTCCACCCGCGTCGGCCAGACGGTGCCGCGAGCGAACGGGGTTCGCGCGCCCCAGGGTTCGGCGATGCGGTCGACAGACTCGGCGGTGCTCATGGAGCGCCGGTACCCCCGCAGCGTGGTGAACAATCAGACCGGTGATCGGCCTTCGTCCGGTACGTCGGGAAGGTCGGAAACGAGGCGTCGGAGATCTGCGGTGGCGGACGCGTACAGGGCGACGGGGTCGGCGGCGGCGCCGTCCCGGCCCCCGTCGACCGCTTCGGCCCAGGCGTCGTACGCCACGCGCGCGGTGCTGCCGGCGACCTCGACGAGCACCCGTGCGTAGCCCCGGGACGCGGAGTCGCCGAGGATCTCCGCGACCCGGTCGGTCAGTCGACACATCGCCATCGCGTCGGCGGCGTAGGCGGCGGATCGCAGGTGGGCGTCGTCGGCGAGCAGTCGCCGCACACGCATCAGCCGCGCCCGCACGTCGGCCGACTCGGCTGCGAGTCGGCCGAAGGACCGTCGGAAGAGGTTCTCGAGCGCGGGGAGGGTGACGTCCTCGGGCGCGGCGTCGGCGAGCCATCGGTCGAGATCGGCCTCGAAGAGGGAATCGCCGTGCAGCACCGACTCCTCCTTGGTGGCGTAGTGCCGGAAGAAGGTACTCGGCGAGACGCCGGCCTCCCGCGCGATGTCGTCGACCGTGGTCGCCGAGAACCCGCGCTGCTCGACCAGGGTCAGGGCGGCGTCGGTGATCTCGACGCGCGTCGCCTCGCGTCGTCGTTCACGTAGGTCCATCGTCGCTCCTCGTCGAGTCGGTGCCGTCGTCCCGGGTCCATCACAGGGTTGTTCGTGTCACTTTGACAGTCACTGTCATGCAGGAGCAGACTATCACCGAGAGTCGCGGCCCACGAGGATCGCGGCTCGACGACCGTGAGAGGGGACAGCCCGTGACGACCACCGGGAACACGACCACGCCGACCGGCGGCGCGCCCGACAAGGGAGCACTGGATGGGGGAGCTGCGGACGGGGGAGCTGCGGACCGGCTGGCGCCCGGCAGCGCGATGCTCATCGGTGTCCTGGTGGTCGCGGCCTTCGTCATGATCCTCAACGAGACGATCATGAGCGTCGCGCTGCCGACGCTGATGACCGAACTGTCGATCGGGGCGTCGACGGCGCAGTGGCTCACCACCGCCTTCCTGCTGACGATGGCCGTGGTCATTCCCACCACCGGGTTCCTGTTCCAGCGCTTCACGGTGCGGCAGGTGTTCACGGCGGCGATGACGTCGTTCGTCGTCGGCACGCTCCTCGCCGCGCTGGCGCCGGGCTTCGAGGTCCTGCTCGCCGCGCGGGTGATCCAGGCGGCCGGCACGGCGATCATGTTGCCGCTGTTGATGACCACGGTCCTGTCGCTGGTTCCGGAATCGCGTCGCGGCCGCATGATGGGTGTCATCTCCATCGTGATCGCCGTGGCGCCCGCCGTGGGCCCCACCATCTCCGGCGTCGTGCTCGACGCGCTGGGGTGGCGATGGATGTTCTGGCTGGTCCTCCCGATCGCGGTGGCCGCGACCGGTCTCGGTATCGCGTTGGTGCGCAACGTGACCGAGACTCGACGCGTTCCGCTCGACGTGGTGTCGGTGGTCGCGTCGGTGTTCGCCTTCGGCGGCATCGTCTACGGACTGAGCAGCATCGGGCACTCGGCCGAGGGCGCCGCCGTTCCCGTGTGGATTCCGCTGACCGTGGGTGTGGTCGCGCTGGTGTTCTTCGTCCTCCGCCAGCGCCGCCGGCAGGACGCGGGGACCGCGCTGCTGGACCTGCGCCCGTTCGCGACGCCGGCGTTCTCGGTGGGGCTCGGCATGATCGCCATCTCGATGATGGCGCTCTTCGGTGCGCTGATCCTGCTCCCGATGTACCTGCAGAACGTCCTGGGTCTCGACACCCTCGCCACGGGCCTGACCCTGCTGCCGGGCGGGCTCGTCATGGGACTGCTCGCGCCGTTCGTCGGCCGCGCGTTCGACCGGGTCGGACCGCGCCCGCTGGTGATCCCGGGATCCCTGGTGGTGTCCGCCGCGCTGTGGTCGATGACGAGCCTCGACGCGCAGTCCGGGCAGAGCACGGTGATCGGCATCCACGTGCTGATGTCCGTCGGGCTCTCGATGATGATGACCCCGCTCATGACGTCGTCGCTGGGATCCGTTCCGCCGCGGTTCTACTCGCACGGCAGCGCGATCTTCTCGACCGTGCAGCAGCTCGCCGGCGCCGCCGGCACCGCACTGTTCGTCACCGTCATGTCGACGACGGCGACAGCGCGGGCCACCGACGGAGCCGACGCCGTCGCCGCGTCGGAGGCCGGCGTGCACACCGCGTTCCTGTTCGGCGGGGTCGTGTCTCTGGTCGCCGTGGCCGCGTCGTTCTTCGTCGGACGCCGGCCGGCGCAGTCTCACGTCGTGGGGTCGGGTGCCGACACGGCCTCCGGTGTCGACGTCGGCATCGACGGCAGCTCGACGACGTCGGCCGGCTCGACTCGCTGAGCGAGGTGGGCTCGTCGGCGAGCCCGGACGTGCCGGTTGCGTTCGGCGTGGTGCTCGGCGAGATACAGCTCGGGTGGCAGGTAGGTCATGCCGGCACCTCCGTTCTGCGAAAGTCGTTGCGGTACAGGCCCGTTCTGTGGGCCCGATGTGCGTACGAGAACGATGCTGACAGATCGGGCGTGCTCGGCGCATCCGAATAAATCCGTCGCCGACGCTCGCGAGGGTGCAGCGGACCCCCTCTTCCGGGGGTAGTGGGGTATGGCGTGGCTCACATACCGTCCTGACCACTTCGCCCGTTCCGTCCCCTCGAGCAGGAGCACCATGACCACAGTGTCACCCGACGACGCCACCGCGCGTTCGGTCACGCCGCCCACCACCCCGCCGACGACCAGCGTCCGCAAGGTGGCCGTGGCCAGCGGCATCGGCACCACGATCGAGTTCTACGACTTCTTCATCTACGGCACCGCGGCCGCCCTGGTGTTCCCGACGGTCTTCTTCCCGGCTCTCGGAGCCACCGCCGGCACCGTGGCGTCCTTCGCCACGTTCGCCGTCGCCTTCATCGCGCGTCCCGCGGGTGCGGTGCTGTTCGGTCACTTCGGCGACCGGATCGGACGCAAGCGCACGCTCATCTCGACGCTGCTGTTGATGGGTGTCTCGACGTTCGTCATCGGCCTGCTGCCCGGTGCCGAGACCATCGGCGTCGCCGCCCCGATCATCCTGGTGCTCCTGCGATTCGGCCAGGGCTTCGCCGTCGGCGGCGAGTGGGCCGGTGCCACCCTGCTCACCGCGGAATACGCCCCGGCGAAACGTCGCGGCTTCTACGCGATGTTCCCGCAGCTCGGACCGTCCGCAGCCTTCATCCTTTCCAGCGCGACCTTCCTGGTCACCGGCGCCGTGTTCGGCGACACCAACGAGACGTTCCTGAACTACGGCTGGCGAATCCCGTTCCTGTTCAGCGCCGTTCTGGTGCTCATCGGCCTCTACATGCGCCTCGCGATCGAAGAGACCCCCGTGTTCCGCGAGGCCGCGGCTGAGGCGCCCGCCGCCGCCGCGACGCGTCTGCCGGTGCTGGACGCGTGGCACGTGCAGAAGCGCGAGGTCCTGTTCGCCGCCGGCGCTCTGGCGTCCCTGTTCTCGCTGTTCTACATGGGCACTGCGTACCTCACGAGCTACGGCACCAAGACCCTCGGCTTCGATCGGCCGTTCGTCCTGATCACCGGCATCGTCGGCGCCGTGGTCTTCGGTATCGCCATCGCCCTCTCCGCGGCGTACTCCGACCGGGTGGGACGACGGCGCGTCATCCTGATCTCCTGCGTGGTCGCGGTTCCGTGGACGCTGGCCCTGTTCCCGATCCTCGACACCGGGTCCGCCGGACTCTACGTCCTGGCCATGTGCGTGACGTTGACGATCTTCGGTATCGCCTACGGGCCCACCGGCGCTCTGTTGCCCGAGCTGTTCCAGACCCGATTCCGGTACACCGGTGCGGGATTGGGCTACAACCTGGCCGGTGTCCTCGGCGGCGCGATCCCGCCGTTGCTGGCCGCCCCGTTGACCGCTGCCTACGGCAGCATGGCGGTCGGCGTGATGCTGGCGGCGCTCTCCGTGCTCAGCATCGGCTGCACCCTGAAGCTGACCGAGACGAAGGACGTCAGCATGCGGGCCTGATCGACGGTCCGCACGACCCCCGACGCACGACTCTCGCCCCCGAGCCGGGTTCCGGTTCGGGGGTTCGTCGTGTTCGGTTGTGGTGGTGGGGTTTTCGGCGGTCAGGGACTGCCGGGGTCGTGGAGGAGGTCGCCGGGGTGGAAGTGGTGGTTGACGCGGCCTTCTCTGGTGGGGTCGGCGAGGGCGGGTGGGTGCCAGAGGGTGCGGCCGGCCCAGCGGTGGCCGGGTGGGGCGATGGTGGTGGCCCAGCCGAGGGGTCCGGTGTGGATCTGGCGGTGGTGGCGGTCGCAGGCGTAGGTGAGGTACCCGATGTCGGTGGTGCCGCCGTGGGCCCAGTCGGTGACGTGGTGGACCTGGGTGCGGGTGGCAGGGGCGGTGCAGCCGGGGAAGGTGCAGCCGTGGTCGGTGGCGAACAGGGCGAGGCGTTGGTCGGTGCTGGCGGTGCGGCGGCTGCGTCCGAGGTGTAGGGGCCGATCGTGCAGGTCGGTGATGCACAGCCAGGTGTCGAGGTCGTCGGGGTGGTTGCCGGCGAGGGTGAGCAGGTCCGCGATGGGGAGGGCGGTGCCGCCGGCGGTGAGGGCGAGTCCGGCGCGGGCGGCGAGGTCGGCGACGGTGGTGGTGAGGATCAGGGAGACGGGCAGGCCGCGGTGGGTGGTGCCGAGGTCGCGGCGGGCGAGGGTGCGGGTGATGGCGGTGAAGACGGCGTCGTAGTCGCGTTGGGCGGCGGTGCGGGGGTCCCGCACCCGCTCCGCCGCCGCGGCCGCGGCCGTCTCGGCCCCGTCGCCATCCCCGTTCTCGCCGTCCTCGTTCTCCCCGTTCTCGCTGTTCGCGCTGTCGCCGCAGTCACCCACCTCGTTCTCGCTGTCACCGGCTCGGTCGCCGTTGCTGTCGAGGGTGACGCCGGGTTTGCCGAGGGTCTCGCGGACGAGTTCGAGGGTGGCGGCGCCCTCGGCGTCGCAGACGATGACGGCGGTGTACATGCCGTGGCGGTCGGGGCCGGAGATGCGGAAGGAGCGGCGTCGGCGGCGGTCGGCGGGGTCGGTGAGGGCGCCGTCGGCGTCGATCCATCCGGCGAGGCGGGTGGCGGCCCGGCGGAGGGTGGCGGGGGTGATCTGCCGGGCGAGGTCGGCCAGTTGCTCTTCGGCGCGCTCGCGGGTCTGCGCGTCGACGGCGGGGGAGAGCTCACACAGGAATGTGTCGATGACGGTGACGTGGGCGAGGGAGATGGCCCCGTCGCGCAGGGCGGCGGCGGTGCCGGGCATGCGCGGTGGGAGGGGGTCACCGGTGAGGGTGGTCTGCTCGGTGAGCAGCATCGAGCGGCGCATTCGGGTGCGGGCGTCGGGGAGGTCGATGTGCAGGAGGCCGGAGAGGGCGTCGGCGCAGGTGAGGCCGGTGTCGGTGAATGCGCCGGCGTTCACGGAGCGGTGCAGCCAGGTCTGGCCGAGGCCGGTGAGGGCGCGGGAGGCGCGTTCGGAGTCGATGATCAGGGCGAGGAGGTCCTCGAGTCCGGCGGTGCGGGTGTCGAGGGCGGCGAGGTCGGCAATCGCCGCGTTCAACGCGGCCCTCGCCGCCGACACCGCCGTCACCGGTGAGACCGGTGCATCCACCGGTGTTGCTGCTGTGTGTGCGGGTCCGTTCCCGCCGCCCCCCGACGACATGGCCCCAGTGTAGATCGACCCACCGACAGAAATCGATCATACGTTCGAACTGCCGACACGCACGCAAGTCCCGGTCCGCACCCCCTCGAGGAAGCCGCGGACGAGTGCTCCGGCGTCGTCTCCGGTTCCGGTGCCGTAGAGGTGGAAGTCCGGGCGGACCAGCACCACGTCGGCTCCCAGTTCGTCCAGCCAGGCGGTGTAGGTGCCGTCGACGTCATCGATCACGGCGACGTCCTCGATCACGGCGACGTCGTCGACCACTGCGGCGGGTCCGTCGGCGGAGAGTGCCACCACGGTCACGCGCAGCGCGGCGAGGTCCGCGCGGTCTCGCGTCGACAGCTCCGGCGCGTCCTCGGCCCGACGCAGCAGCAGGGCGCCCGGACCGTCGAGCACATCGTCGAAACGACCTGTGCCGCTGGGGGTCCGCACCCGCCCCTGCCGCGACAGCACGCCCCCGTGCTCGCCGACGTGCAACCCCGGGCCGAGGCCGGGACGCGGTGGTCGCGGCCTGTCCCCGGCGCGGTGCTCGGCCTGCAGCCGCCGATCGCGTGCGGCGGCCTCGTCCGGGTCGGTGATGCAGATGACCTTGCCCAGCGAGACGGAGAAGTCGACGAACGCGTGGGCATGGTGTTGCCGCTCCGGGGTGTAGGTGTCCAGCAGGGCCGGAGCGGCGACCCCGCGCAGCACGGCATCGAGTTTCCACGTCAGATTCATCGCGTCCCGGAACCCCGCGCCGAGGCCCTGCCCGGCGAACGGCGGCATGAGATGTGCTGCATCCCCGGCGATCACGACCCGACCGCGACGCCACCGTTCCGCCCAGCCGGCCTGGAACGTGTACACCGAATGGCGCACGAGCTCCGCGGTGTCCGGAGTGGGTCCCCACGGCGCCAGCAGAGACCACGCGGCGTCCGGGGTGTTCAGCGCGTCGGGATCCTCGCCGGGCAGCCGCATGAACTCCCACCGGCGTCGCCCCGGCCCGCCGGGCACCATGGTGGCGGGTCGGTCGGTGTCGCACCGCTGGGTCGCTCCCGTCGGAACCGATGCTCCCGCACCGGGTTCGACGTCCACCACCAACCAGTCGTGCTGGTACCCCTCGTCGTGCCAGCCGGAGTCCATAAGATCGCGCACCGTGCTGCGAGCGCCGTCCGCGCCCACCACGAATGCCGCCCGCACCTCGACGTCCTCGATATTCCCGCCGCCGTCGCCGCTGCCGCCGCCACGGCGGATCGTCACCGTCACGGCGTCGGTCCCGTCGTCCAGCGCCGTCACCTCCGCCCCGCGCACGACGTCGACGTGCGGCAGATCGGCGACGACCGCGTCGAGCGCGCGCTCGAGCGACGGTTGATCGAAGAAGTACGTGTTGTACCAACCGGATTCGCCGAGACCGCTCCAGTCGACCTCGACCAGGGTCTCGTCGTTCCCGTTGGTCCAGACGTACATCGCGTCGTACGGCTCCGTGACGTCGGGGACCGCGTCGGGGGAGAGTCCCACCGACTGCAGGATCCGGGCGACGTCGGAACAGTGCGTGACCGCACGGGGGAGCGGATAGGGCGCGTCGGCCCGGTCGACGACCAGAACTCGGTGTCCCCGTCGGCCGAGGTGCGCCGCGACGATCGTGCCGACCGGGCCGTAACCGACCACGACCACGTCGTACGTCGAGCCGATCCGGCCGTCGGGACCCACACGGGCCGGCTGCTGGGACGTCGAGGGTGGCTGCACGCTGTCGAGGATGGCGTGGTGATCGCGATCGGTCACGTCACCCGTCCCGATCCTCGGGACGGCAGTCCGGAATGTGCAGCATCGCGGCGAGACTCGGTCACGCGAGGTCCGGGTTGAGTCGTTCCAGTCCCTCGATCGCGCGGGACTGCTTCAGCCGGAAGCGGGACGACGGCATCACGACGGACACGGCCTGCAACGCGCCGGTGCGCCCGCGAAAACCGGTGGCCACGGCGCAGATTCCGAGATCGTGCTCCTCCCGGTCGACGGCGATCCGTGTCGACCGCACCTCCTCGATGCGCTGCCACAGGACGTCGGGATCGGTCACGGTGTGCTCGGTGAACCGTTCCAGCGGCCGGACGAGCAGGGAGCACACCACGTCGTCCGGGAGCAACGCCAGCAACGCCACCCCGAGGCAGCTCGCGTGCAGGGAGAACGATCGACCCACCTCGGTGGCCGACCGCACCCGATCGGGCGACTCGACCTGATCGACGACGACCACCTCGCGTCCGCTGAACACCGCGAGGTCCACGTTCTCCCCGGTGGTCCGGGCCAGCGACGCGAGCGAGCGCCGGTTGCTCGACACCAGGCTCGAATGTGCGGCGACGCCGAACTTGAGCAGCCCGGGCCCCAGCGAGTAGCCGCGGCGACCGGGGTCGCGCACGACGTACAGCTCCTTCTCGAGCGCCTGGATCAAGCGGTGCACGGTGGAGCGCGGCAACTCGGTGCGGCGCGCGAGTTCGGTGAGCGAGAGCATCGTTCGGCTCTCGGCGAGCGTGTCCAGGATCAGCGACGCACGTCCTATGTCGGCCAGGAGACTCTCCTCACGATCGTGGCCGCCTCTGCCGCCATTGGTGGACCCAGGATCGGCCGTAATCGTTACCGTGGGGGATACGCAGCACCGTGTGGACGTGGAACGGCTTCGGCTCGTCGTAGTCGAGGAAGACGCCACAGTGGTGATCGACCTCGACCAGCACGACCGGAGACTGGATGCGCGCGTAGAAGACGTCGTCCTCGCCGTGGCCGCCGATCCAGCAGAACCACGTCTCGTCGCGATGGTCGACGACCCCACGCATCGCTGCCCGTCGTGGGCCGTCGGGCAGCAGATGGAGGAACACCTCGACCGCGTCGTCGACCGCCGCGGCGTCGGCGTCGGGTAGATCGGCGACGCGCACGCCCTCGACCGGGATCACCCGGTTGTCCTGGAACGCGCCCGCGAGGTGGCGCTCGTCGCCGGGATGCACCCGGCCCGGTGGCATCGCCGGGTCGACCATCGACCGGTAGACGGTGGCCTGCGCGCGGTGGGACTCCCCGAGCGCGGCCATGATGCGGCGCATGGCGGCGGTGTGCCGACCGAGCGTGCGGACGCCGGCCCGCGGTCCGGCGTCGATCTCGTCGGGCTCGGCGCCGAGGAACGCCGGGCCGATCGTCATCCGCCCGTCGACGACCAGACAGTTCAGGGCCAGGTGATGCCCGAACAGCTGCCACCCCCACGGGGCGGTGGGATGCGGGCGGCCGTAGAGCGCGAGGTTGTAGGACCACTCGTTCAGGATGGTCGGGAGATCGACGGTCTCGCCGAGAAAACCGTTGACGGCCATGGTGTTCCGTGCCGTCTCGAATCCCTCGGGCGAGAGCGACGCGCGCATCAGCTCCATCGCCGCGTCGCGCACCGCGTCGGTGGTGCGTTCCAGACGCAGGCCCGTGTCGAACTGCAGGAATTCCGGGTTGGCCCAGGTCTGCCACTCGACGGCGTCGACGTCGTGGCAGAGCCGCGCGCGGTCCGAATCGGAGAGGGTGTCCAGCAGCGTCGTCGCGGCCTCGACCATCGCGGCGACGGGCGCCGCGTCCGACGCCTCCGCCGGCGTCAACGGATGCACGTCCCGGCGCAGGATGCCGTTCTCGGTGACGCCGCGGAACGGGGCGCGGTAGAGCGGGGCCCACCCCGCGATCAGTCCGCCGGTGAACGTCCCCGGCCGACTCGCGACGCGGGCGTACTCGGCCGCGTCCAGGCCCCGAATCTCGGACAGGCGGGGATGGTCGTGCGGGAAGAGGTAGCGGCGGAAGTCCCCGGTCACGACGGCCACGTCCGTCCGCTGCCGGCCGACCGCACGCGCTGCGCGGCGCGCCGTCGTAGGGTCCGTCCCCGACGGTCGACGGAGCAGGGGGCGGTATGCGCATCGTGGGAATCAAGCGGACGACGAGCGGTCCGGTGGAGGTGGCGGAACTGCGGGGCCCGGGTAACGGCGCAGGCATCGGCGGCGGGGAGGCGGTGGTCCCGATCGCCGACCTCGAGGCGTTCTGGGCGGACCCGGGCGGTCACCTCGCGCGCGGCGCCGGCGGCCCGGAGATCCCCCGATCCGACGTCACGCTCGTCCCCCCGGTGCTGCCGGGCGCGCGGGTGTTCTGCGTCGGCCTGAACTACCGGAAGCACCACGCCGAGGGCAGCTACGCGGACGACCCGATTCCGGAGTACCCCACGATCTTCGCGCGGTGGACGTCGTCGCTCGGGGTCGGCGACGGCATCGTCGAGGTCCCCGCGGACGAGGACGGCCTGGACTGGGAGGGCGAGGTCATGGCGTGGGTGGGCGCCCACCTGACGTGCGCGGACGCCGACGAGGCCCTCGCCGCGGTGGTCGGCTACTCGACCTTCGACGACATCACGGCGCGGGGCGCGCAGAAGCGGACCTCCCAGTGGACGCTGGGCAAGAACGTCGACGGATCCGGCCCCCTCGGTCCGCTGGTGCCCGCCGCCGAGGTGGGCGACCTGCGCGACGGACTGCGCATCCGGACCCGGGTCAACGGCGCCGTCGTGCAGGACGCGACGACCGACGAGCTGGTCTTCTCCGTGGGCGACACGCTCGCGCTGATCTCGCGCACCGTCGGGGTCCGAGCAGGTGACCTGCTGGCCACCGGGACACCGGCGGGCGTCGGGTACGCCCGCGACCCGCAGTGGCTGCTCACCGACGGGGACGTGGTGGAGGTGGAGGTGGAGCGGCTGGGCACGCTCCGCACCACCGTCGTGCGCGGTCGACCGAATCACAGCTCCCCCCGGGGCCTCGGCGAACAGAGTCTCAACGAACGTTGAAGACGGTAGCAAGTCCGCGCGCCCGTCGGCGAGCGATGCGGCGGAACAACCGAACCCCGTCCGAACGTTCGACCGGTAGACGGTGCGCAGTGTGTATCGAACCGAGCGCACCGAACCGACCTTCGAGGAGGAGTCACACATGACCGAGGCAACGGGAACGGGAACCGGAACGCGGACCGAGACGGCCGTCCTGGCGGGCGGATGCTTCTGGGGTGTCGAGGAACTGATCCGCAAGCAGCCGGGTGTGCTGTCGACGCGGGTCGGCTACACCGGCGGCGACGTTCCGAACGCCACCTACCGCAACCACGGCACGCACGCCGAGGCGGTGGAGATCGTCTTCGACCCGACGCGGACGTCGTTCCGGAACATCCTCGAGTTCTTCTTCCAGATCCACGATCCGTCGACGAAGAACCGTCAGGGCAACGACGTCGGACTCAGCTACCGCTCGGCCATCTTCTACACCAGCGAGGAGCAGAAGGAGGTCGCGCTCGACACCATCGCCGACGTCGACGCCTCCGGCATCTGGCCGGGCAAGGTGGTCACGGAAGTGACGGCGGCGGGCGACTTCTGGGAAGCGGAGCCCGAGCACCAGGACTACCTGCAGCGCATCCCGAACGGGTACACCTGCCACTGGGTGCGTCCCGACTGGACGCTTCCCCGGCGCGCGACGGCCTGATCTCGTCACTCGTCACCGAACCCCGCGGCGCCTTCGTCGCGGGGTTTCGTGCGTCGGGGCCCGGTCGGGGTCAGCGTGCGGGGATCCGGTAGTACTTGATCTTCCGGTAGAGCGTCGCGCGGCTCATGCCGAGTCGCTCGGCCGCGGCGGCCATCGTGGCTCCGTCGGCCAGGACTCGCACGATCTCGCGGCGTTCGAACGCCTCGATGGTCGACAGTCGGCGACCGCCGGAGTCGACGACGAGCTCGGCCGGGAGGGCGGGAACGTCGACGACGTCCACCCGGCGGACCACGTCCTCGACGACGCGGCGGAGGTGGGCGCAGTTCTGCGGCCAGGAGAACTGCTGCAGCACCCGGATCGCCGCTGCCGTGAAGGCGACGTCGCGTCCGCGGACGCCGTGCGCGATTCGGTGGGCCAGGGGCGCGACGTCGCCGGGTCGCTCGCGCAGCGGTGAGAGCGGCACGGCCGCGGTGATCGCCGTCGTGAACGCGGCCGGTATTGCAGCGAGGTTCTCCGCCGTGACGACCACCGGCATCGTGGTTCCGGGACCGGTGAGCAGAACCGCCGCGAGGCGGTCCGCAAAATACGTGGGCAGGGCGTCCACATCGCGGACGACGACGACGGTGTCCGCCCGTCCGGCCTCGAAATCCCACAGTGACAACCAGGACTCGGCGTCGTCCGGATCGGGTGCGCCCGCGGTGAGGACGCGGTGGTCGGGCCAGGCGCGCCGGGCCGCGATCTCGGCGGCGGTGGCGCGTCCGGTGCCCGGTTCGCCCACGACGGCCACGACGCGGCCGGCGATCAGTGCTGCTCGGGTGGCAGTGACGGTTGCCGTCCAATCGGATCCGAGATTTTCGGTGGCGCGGCCGAGTCCGTGGTCGACGCGGAAGAGCGAGCGACGTGGGCGGGTGAGAGCCGGTCCGGACGAGCCGCGGCTCAGCATGGTCGCCGCGATGGTGCCGGCGGCGGCCCGGGCCAGGGTGAGCAGCAACTCGCTGGAGGACCGAGACCACGTGGTCAGGTTGACGGCGCCGTCGAGTCGGCCAGTCGCCGGATCGACGACCGGGGCTGCGGCGCAGGTGAATCCGGACAGTGTGCGGGAGTAGTGCTGCTCCGCTCGGACCAGGGTGGGCGCGTGGTCGGCGAGCGCGAGTCCGAGGCCGTTGGTGCCCACCTCGCGTTCGGAGTAGCCGAACCCGGGGGCGAGGTGGACCGCGTCGAGCGCGCGGAGAAGCGCCCGATCGCCGCTGAGGCGGGTGATGACGACGCCGTGGGCGTCGGTGAGCATCATCCCGACGGGCTCGGTGGTCATCGACCGGTGCAGGTCCGCGAGGACGGCGTCGCCGCACTCGTGGAAGAGCGATCCGGGAGATCGGGTTCCCGTGAACGTCGGTTCGACTGCGTCCACCGGGATGCCGTACGACTGGCTTCGTTCCCAGGACGCCCGCACACGCGGTGGGACGGGTGCGCCGACAGCGTCCCGCTCCCCGTCGCGTGGCTCCACCTGCATGTGACTCACATTACAGTTTCGGGTGCCCCGCATCGTCTCAATGTGAGACGCCGACGGCCTGTCCGTACCTTTCCGTGCCTCCTAGCGTGGACGCCATCAGGTGTGGCAGCAGTCACACCGGGAAGGAAAGCCCGGATGTACACCAAGGACGGCACCAGCTACTTCATCGTCGACGCGCACGTGGCGCTGTGGGACGCGCGACCGGAGAACCAACGCAACGTCCACGGAAAGCAGTTCATCGACTGCTTCTACGACTATCACCGCAATCTGTCGCCGGACAGCGAGCTCTGGACGTACGAGGAGTACCTGTACCAGGGCGGTGAGCGGTTCATGAAGGACCTGTTCGAAGACGGCTACGTCGATCACGCGATCTTCCAGCCGGCTCGGCTCGGGGAGTTCTACGTCGACGGTTTCGGGCAGACCGAGGAGGCGTGGGCACTCACGCAGGCCAACCCCGGCAAGCTGACCTACAACCACAATTTCGATCCCCGCAACGGGGAGGCCGGGTTGGACCAGCTCCGCGCGGATGCGGAACGGTTCGGCCTGAAGGGCGTCAAGCTCTACACCGCCGAATGGCACGGCGACTCCCGCGGATACAAGCTCGACGACGACTGGACCCGCCGCTACCTCGAGGTGTGCCGGGAGGTCGGCATCCGCAACATCCACGTACACAAGGGCCCGACCATCCGGCCGCTCGACCGGGACGCCTTCGACGTCGCGGACGTCGACCACATCGCCACCGACTTCACCGATCTGAACTTCGTCGTCGAGCACTGCGGTCTGCCCCGCCTCGAAGACTTCTGCTGGATCGCCACCCAGGAGCCGAACGTGCACGCCGGTCTCGCCGTGGCGATGCCCTTCATGTTCACCCGCCCCAAGTACTTCGGGCAGATTCTCGGCGAGCTGCTCTACTGGGTGGGGGAGGACCGCATTCAGTTCTCCAGCGACTACGCCCTGTGGACGCCCCGGTGGCTGGTCGAGAGCTTCGTCGACTTCGAGATCCCCGCGGAGCTCACCGAGTACCCGGCGCTGACCGAGAACCAGAAGCGCAAGATCCTGGGGCTGAACGCGGCTGCGATGTACGACATCGAGGTGCCGGCCCATCTGCGGGTCGCCGACGCGGACGAGACCGCGACAGGCCCCCGCGGCGCGGATCGCGTCGCCGACGACCTGGTGGGCGCATGACCGCGAACTCCCCGCGCACGGACTCTCGCCGGGCGGACGTGTGGCGGGCGCTGGACACGGTGATCGACCCCGAACTCGACGAGCCCGTGACCGATCTCGACTTCGTGGCGTCGTTGGCGGTATCCGACGACGGCGACGTTACCGTCCACCTGCGCCTCCCCACGTCCTTCTGTGCGCCGAACTTCGCCTACCTCATGGCGTCGGACGCGAAAACGGCTCTGTCGGAGCTGGATTGGACACGATCGGTGTCGGTCGCGCTCGACGACCACCACGATTCGGCGATCATCAACGCCGGCCTCGCGACGGACGCGGGCTACCGCGGAACGTTCGGTCACGAAGCCGAGGACGACTTGGAGGAGCTGCGAACGATCTTCCGACGCAAGGCGCACGTGGCGGCGATGGAACGCAGCCTGACCGCCCTGATGGCGGCGCACCCGTGGCGCAGTCCGCAGGAGATGGCCACCGTCGTCCTCGGTGATCTGCCGCCGGGGCGCACCACGGACGAACTGCTGGACCGACGGTTGGCGATCGGCCTCTCGACCCGCCCCGACGCACCGGTCATGGTCGACCACCTGGGCGCGGGCTACGTCGGCCTCGACGTTCAACTGGCTCTGCGCCGCGCGCGGTCCACCCGCATCTCGATCGAAGGGAATGCGCATTTCTGCCGTGGCCTGCTTCGGACGCGGTACGACGACCCCGACCGCACCACCATCTCGGCCTGACTCAGGCCTCACTCCCGAGAGGACACACCTCACCATGAGCTCGATGCGCGCCGTACAGGTCGTGGGCTACCACGAGAAACTGCAGATGACGGAGTTGCCCGTACCCGAGCCGACGGGCCCGTTCGACGTGATCGTCCGGATCGGCGGGGCCGGTGTCTGCCGGACCGATCTACACATCCTCGAGGGGCAGTGGGCGGAGAAATCGCAGGTGACGCTGCCGTACACCATCGGTCACGAGAACGCCGGCTGGGTACACGCGGTGGGGTCCGCGGTCACGACCGTGGCCGAGGGCGACAAAGTGATCGTGCACCCGCTCATCACCTGCGGTTTCTGCCGCGCCTGCCGATCCGGTGACGACGTCCACTGCGAGCAGAACCAGTTCCCGGGCATCGACACCCACGGCGGGTACGCGGAATATCTCAGGACGTCGGCACGCAGCGTCGTGAAGATCGACGACTCGCTCGAACCCGCCGACGTCGCCGCCCTCGCGGACGCCGGACTGACCGCGTACCACGCCGTCGCCAAGGCCTCGCGCACTCTGACTCCGCGGGACCGTGTGGTCGTGATCGGGGCCGGTGGACTGGGGCACATCGGGATTCAGGTGCTGACGGCGCTCACCCCCGCCGAGATCGTGGTGGTCGACCGGAACCCGGACGCGGTGGCGTTGGCCGAGACCATCGGCGCGCACCACGGCGTCGTGGCGGACGGCGGCCAGGTGGAGGCCGTGCGTGACCTCACCGGCGGTGTCGGCGCCGAGGTGGTGATCGACTTCGTCGGCGAGGGCGGAGCGACCGCCGAGGGTGTCGCGATGCTGCGGCAGGCGGGCGACTACTACGTCGTCGGCTACGGCGAAAACATCGACGTCCCCACCATCGACATCGTCTCGGCCGAGCTGAACATCGTCGGTAACCTGGTCGGGTCCTACAACGACCTGTGCGACCTCATGGCACTCGCTGCGCGCGGCGCGGTGGTGCTGCACACGGCGAAATACGCCCTCGACGATTTTCAATCCGCCATCGACGATCTCGACGCCGGCCGGGTCCGCGGCCGGGCCATTCTCACACCGTGACCGACTCGGCCGAGCGTCACGCCGGCCGCGAATCCCCTTCAGTCGAGAACAGCTCGGACACCGACCCCACAGGAGCGCCCCGTGATCTTCATCGTCGTCAAGTTCACCACCAAGCCCGACTGGACCGACCGCTGGCCGGACCACGTTGCCGAGTTCACCGCGGCCACCCGCGCCGAGGAGGGTTGCCTGTGGTTCGAGTGGTCGAAGAGCCTCGAGGAGCCGAACACGTACGTGCTCGTGGAGGCCTTCCGCGACGGTGAGGCCGGGGGTGCCCACGTGAACAGCGATCACTTCCGGAAGGCGACCGAGGAGCTGCCGAAGGCGCTGGCGTCGACGCCGAAGATCATCAGCGAGTCCATCGAGGCCACCGGGTGGAACGAGATGGGCGAGATGACGGTCGAGTGAGAACCGTTCCTCTTGCGCACACTGCCGTGGTTTCCCGTCGGGGGCCACGGCAGTGTGCGTCATTCTGCGCAATCGTTGCGCGCACTGTTGTTCCTACTGGCCGGTAATGATCGACTGAGGATCGCGTTCTGCGCAGGCCGTACACGATCAGGGGGTTGGGATGACGGACACGATGGACACGACGGACGCGAGCAGCGCGATCGAGGTGCGGGCGCGGCCGGGGGTGGCCTCGCCCGAGCGCGACGTGCTGCGGGACGTCGAGGACTCCGTGCTGTGGATCGCCACCGCGATGATCCACCACGCCAACCGGGTTCGTCCGAATCCCTCGGGCATGAAAGTCGGCGGCCACCAGGCGTCCAGCGCGTCGTTGGTGACCATCATGACCGAGCTGTGGTTCGAGCAACTGCGCCCCGAGGACCGCGTCTCGGTCAAGCCCCACGCGTCGCCCGTCCTGCACGCGATCAACTACCTGCTCGGTGAGCTCGACCAGCGCTACCTGACCACGCTGCGCGAGTTCGGCGGGCTGCAGTCCTACCCGAGCCGGGCGAAGGACCCCGATCCGGTGGACTACTCCACGGGCTCGGTCGGCATCGGTGCCACCGCACCGATCTGGGGCGCCATGGCGCGGCGCTACGTCGACACCGCGTTCGGCGGACCGGACACCGTGAGCCACGACGTGCCCGCGACCGGCCGTCAGTACTCACTGGTCGGCGACGCGGAACTGGACGAGGGCGCGGTCTGGGAAGCCATTCTCGACCCGGCCGTGGCCGAGCTGGGCGAGATCGTGTGGATCGTCGACCTCAACCGCCAGTCGCTTGACCGAGTGGTGCCCAACATCGCCGCCGGGCGCCTGGAAGCGATGTTCGGGGCCGCGGGGTGGCAGGTGCTCACCGTGGCGTTCGGCGCGCTGCTCGAGGCGCTGTTCACCCGCCCCGGCGGCGACGCCCTGCGCCGCCGCATCGTCGGCATGTCCAATCCCGAGTACCAGCGTCTCCTGCGGTGCGACGCCGACGAACTGCGCTCCCGACTGCCCGGCGAGGGCGCGGACGGCGAGGCGATCTCGGCGCTGGTCGCGGACGTGGACGACGCCGAGCTGGTGCGGGCGTTCCGCAACCTCGGTGGCCACGATCTCGACGCGTTGCGGAACGCCTTCGACGCGATCGACGACACCCGCCCGACGGTGATCATCGCCTACACCATCAAGGGCCACCGCCTCCCGACCGAGGGGCATCCGCAGAACCACTCGGCGCTGCTCACCGTCGAGCAGTTCGAGGATCTCGCGGCGGAGCTCGGCCGGGACCCGCAGAATCCCTGGACGCGCCCCGACGCCGACTCCGGCGCCGGGCGGCTGTGTGCCGACACCGCCGGTCGACTGCGACGGACGCCGGTGTCGGCCGCGGCCCCGCCGACCGTGCCGGCGGACTTCGGCCGCACTCCGGCGGGGACGTCGACGACCCAGGCCGCACTGGGCCGAACGCTGTTGGACCTCACCCGATCCGCGCCGGACGCCGCCGCGCGCGTGGTGACCGTCAGTCCCGACGTCAGCAGCACCACCAACCTCGCGGGGTGGCTGAACAAGGTGGGCGTCTGGTCCCCGCAGGAACGTCGGGACTGGTTCGCCGACGACCCCGAGACGATCATGCACTGGCGCGAGAAGCCGACCGGTCAGCACATGGAACTCGGCATCGCCGAGACCAACCTGGTGGGACTGATCGGCGAGCTCGGCGCGACGTGGAGCCGTTGGGGGCAACCGCTGTTCCCCATCGGCGTGCTGTACGACCCCTTCGTCGAGCGCGCTCTCGAACCGTGGTCGTACGGCATCTACGCCGGTGGGCAGTCGATTCTGGTGGGCACGCCGTCCGGTGTCACCCTCGCCGCCGAAGGTGGTGCGCACCAGTCGATCACGACTCCGTCCGTCGGCCTGGAGCAGCCCGGGTGCGTGTCCTGGGAGCCGGCCTTCGCCGTCGACGTGGAATGGACGCTGCTCGCCTCGATGGCGCAGCTCGGCCGTCCCGACGGCACCTCGTCGTACCTCCGTCTGTCGACCCGTCCGGTCGATCAGTCGCTCGCCGCGGTGCCGACGGATCCGGCCGCCCGCGAGCGCCGACGTCGGCACGTCGTGGCGGGTGCCTACCTGTTGCGCCGAGCCGAGCGCCCGGCGGTCACCCTGGTGGGCATGGGCGCCCTCATGACCGAGACGCTCGCGGCCGCGGATCGCTTGGCCGACCTCGGCATCGACGCCGACGTCGTCTGCGTCACGAGCCCCGGCCTGCTGTTCGAGGCGGTGCAGGCCCGCCGAGGGGTCCAGGACGGATCGTCCTGGATTCTCGATCGGGTGTTCCCGGCGGATCGCGCCGTGCCGATGGTGACCGTGCTCGACGGGCACCCGCACACGCTGGCCTTCCTCGCGACCGTCAACCGCGTCGAGTCGATCTCGTTGGGCGTCAGCCGGTTCGGTCAGGTCGGCTCGCTCGACGAGGTCTACCGCTGGCACGGCATCGACACCGACTCCGTGGTGCGCGCGGCCCTCGACCTGGTGGGCGACGAACCCGGGCGGTCCTGATTCAGGAGTGATCGGCGCGCAGCGCCACTGCCGCCCATCCCGCCGCGATCACGGCGAGGGCGGCGACGTACAGAGCCATCGGGGTCCAGCCGGCGGTCTGGAACACCAGACCGCCGGTCCACCCGATCACCGACGAACCGGCGTAGTAGAAGAGGTTGTAGAGCGATCCGGACTGGGCGCGGCCCACCGTCGCGCGATGGCCCGTCCAGCCCGACGCGATGGCGTGTGCGGCGAAGAAGCCGACGGTGAACACGACGAGCCCGGTGAGGATCACCGCGAGCGAGGACGCCGCGGTGAGGGCGACACCGGCGATCATGACGGCCGTGGATCCCGCGAGCACCGCGCGTCGCCCGAGGCGGCCGGCGAGTTGCCCGGCGACCCGCGAGGACACAGTGCCGGACAGGTAGGCCACGAAGAGCAGACCGATGACCGACTGAGGAAGTCCGAACGGCGGCGCCTCGAGCCGGAACCCGAGGTAGTTGTAGACGGTGACGAATCCGCCCATGAGCAGGAACGCCTGCCCGTAGAGCGCGAGCATGCCGCGGTCGGCCAGGTTGGCCCGGATCTTGTCCCACAGTCGGGTGTCGTCGTCGCGGGCGGGAAGCGGCCGACGCGGTTGCGGCGCGAGCGCGAGGAACGCCGCTGCCGCGGCCGCCGCCATGACCGAGACGGTGAGAGTGCCGAGACGCCAGTCGGTGTGTTCGGCGATGGGTGCGGCCACCACCCGGCCGAGCAGCCCCCCGATCGTGGTGCCGGACACGTAGGTGGCCGCGGCCACCGCGGTGTGACGGCGGTGCACTTCTTCCGAGACGTAGGCGATGGCGATGGCGGGCAGCCCGCCGAGAGCCATCCCCTCGAGGAAGCGGACGCCGAGCAGCATCGGCAACGAGGGGGACAGGGGGACGATCAGGCCGAGTACGGTCGCGGCGACGACGGACAGGCTCATCGCGCGGACTCGGCCGAGGCGGTCGGCGACCACCGACCAGGGCAACACCGAGACCGCGACACCGACCGTCGCGAAGCCGACCGCCAGCGACGACTGCGACGGGGTGATGCCGAGATCGGACGCGATCAGCGGCAGGATGCCCTGGACCGAGTAGAGCTGGGCGAAGGTGGCGATACCGGCCGCGAGCAGCGAGACCACGAGACGTCGGTAGGCGCGCGAGCCCCGCGGGTGCCCGTCCCACTCCTGGTCTCGGTCCTGGTCCCGGTCCGCCGCGGTCGGGGGGAGCGTCGTCCGTTCGGTCACGTCACTCGACGGTAGGCATCACGAACGCATACGTCCAATGCATGAATGATCGGTAACCCATTCGTTCGCGTACGGTGAGGTCGATGAGGACCGAGATCGATGCACTCCTCCCGCTCGTGCGTACGGTGCTCGCCGTCGCCGAGACCGAACACGTCACCGACGCCGCCCACCTCCTCGGGATTCCGCAACCCACCGTGAGCCGCCACCTCGCGCGGGCCGGCTCCGCGCTGGGGGTCGACCTGGTCGAACGGCGCGGCCGTGGCATCGCGCTGACGCCTGCCGGTCACGTGCTGGTGCCCTACCTTGCCCGCGCGGTCCGCGAGATCGAGACCGGCCTCGACGCGATGGCCGACGAGGACGCGCGTGTGCGAGGGCGGGTGGCCATCGCGTTCCAGAACACCCTCGGTGAGCGGGTGGTCCCCCGCCTCATCGAGCGGTTCAGACGGGACCGTTCGGGTGTCACGGTGGAGCTGGACCAGGGTGCCCGTGATCGTTGCCTGGCCCGACTCGATCGAGGCGAGAGCGACGTCGCGTTCGTCGCGCTCGGCGACGAGCACCGTGACCGATCGACGGAGCTGTTCTCCGAACGTCTCGTCCTGGCGGTTCCCGCCGGGCACCGCCTCGCCGATCGCCCCGACGTTCCGCGCGCCGTGGCCGACGTCGCGGACGAGCCGTGGGTCACGATGGCCCACGGATACGGCATTCGATCCGTGCACGAACTCCTGTGGCGCGCTGCGGGGAGTACTCCCGCCATCGCCTTCCAGGGACAGGACATCCACACCGTCCGGGGGCTGGTCGGTGCCGGCCTGGGCGTCAGTGTGCTTCCGCCCGAGGTTCGCCCGTCGGAACCGGTGCAGGCGCACACCGTCGATCTGCCGTTGTCGGACGCCCACGCCGAACGTCGGATCGGGATGGTCTGGTCCGACCGCGTCCTGCCGCCGCAGGCCGCCGCGTTTCGTGATCTGGTGATCAGCGAGGGGCGTGCGGTGCTGCGGTGAGGCGGCCGTCGGTGGCCATGCCCCGATGCATCGTGCGCTCGCCGACCACACCGGAGTG
This sequence comes from Rhodococcoides corynebacterioides, assembly GCF_019834675.1. Taxonomy (GTDB): domain Bacteria; phylum Actinomycetota; class Actinomycetes; order Mycobacteriales; family Mycobacteriaceae; genus Rhodococcoides; species Rhodococcoides corynebacterioides_A. The sequence continues at coordinate 414,399 of NZ_JABUBU010000001.1, forward strand.
GTCCGCGCGGTGCATGACGCACCGGTTGTCCCACAGCACGACGTCGCCGGGCCGCCAGGAATGACGGTGCACGTTCTCGTCGGCCGTCGAGTGCTCGTAGAGCCGCGCCACGGTTTCCGCGGTCTCGTCCGCCGACAGCCCGCTGATCGCGGCGCACCGCTTCGGCGTGGACAGGAACAGCGACGACCGACCCGTGATCGGATGCACCGTCACCACGGGATGCTCGGCGGACGTCTCCGCGTCGTCCGGGAGGTCGAGACCGGTGACGACGTGCGTCATCGTTCGCGTCGCCAGGTCCGCACGCAGGCCCTCCGGCAGGGTGTCCCAGGCTCGGTACTGATTGCTGAACAGCGTCTGTCCGCCGGACTCGGGCACCGTGACCGCCCGCAGCGCCGTGTACGCGGGCGGGTCGGCGACGTAACTGGTGTCGACGTGGAAAGTCGACGTCGGGGCGGTGGTCCGGCCGGCGTTGGTGATGACGTTGAGATCCGGGTGACCGTCCACCGGCGTCTCGCCCTGCGTGAACACCGGCGCGCCGAGACGTCGGAGGAACTCTTCGAAGTCGCTGTCGTCGATTTCCTGATCGCGGAACACCACCACGCCGTGTTCGGCCGCGAGGTGACGGACCTCGTCGATCCGGTAGTCGGTGAGGTCCTGGATGCGGGCGTCGCTGACGTCCACCCCCACGGGGTCGAGTGCGGTGGCCTTCATGACGGTGTTCCTCTCTCGGAGCGGTCGGCGTTCTCGGACGGACGGGCGACGCGGGAGCCGGTGCGGCGCTCCAGTTCTCGCAGCCCGTGGTCGAAGAGGGTGGGGGCGTCGATGCCGGCGGCCGCGGCCATGGTGACCACCACGCTGCCGCGCGCGTACGAGCAGTACAGGCCCGCCTCGAGGAACCAGGGGTTGCCCTCGGGGTCGATGCGGAAGTCGAACAGGCTGTAGTACCGACAGCCGAGGGCCGCGTGGGCCCGGAGCGCGAGCTCGTGCACGCGGGCCGTCACGGGATCGTCGGTGGGCACGATCCAGGCCCGGTCGGCGGTCTTCGCCGCGAGGTAGAGCTCGCCGTCGTCGGATCGCCGGAGCTTGTCCTCGCGGGTGCGGATGGGCGCGGTGTCCCGGTGGACGGCGTATTCCTCGAGCGGCAGGCAGACCGGCTCGCCGTCCACCACCACGACGCCACAACGTACTTCGCGTCCCAACTCCACGTAGTCCTCGACCAGGACCTGCGACGAGTACCGCGAGGCCTCGGTGACCGCGGCGTCGAACTCCTCCGGCGTGCGCACGAGGGTGACCCCGACGGAGTTGTCGGAATCGGACGGTTTCACCACGGCGGGCAGCGGCGGAGTCGGGCGCGCACCCGGCCGGTCGGCGTGGACGATTCGTCCGGCGGGCACGGGAACGCCCGCGTCCGCAACGACGGCGCGGGTGCGGGCCTTGTCGGCGGTGAGCGCCATCAGGGTGGCGTCGTTGCCCAGCAACGGGATTCCCAGCAGATCGGCGAGCGAGCGGTAGGTCGTCATGCCCGGTAGGCAGAACATCTGGGGGAGGATCACGTCGACGCCCAGCGTCCCGATGTGCGCGACGGCGTCGGACAACGAGAGCGGTGCCGCGGCCCCCAGTCCCTCCATGGTCTCGGCGAAGCGCCACGTGCGGTCGGGATCGACGGACGCGACGATCGCGCGGAATCGCGCGGGATCGTCGAGCGTGCGCAGCGCGTCGGCGGCGTACACCCGCGAGAGGTCGGCATGGAAGGTGTCGACGGCGGAGCCGACGAGGTGCAGCACCGTGGTGCGGCCCTGCTGGGGTGCGTTCACGTCAGTCACCGCCCTGCTCGACCAGCTTGCCGATGTTGAAATCGATTCGGCTCCAGCCGCGTCCGGAGCGGAGGTTGGCGAGCAGCAGGGACGGCACGTGCAGGTGGTGCAGTAGGAACCACGGCCACGGATCCCACCCGGTCAGCACCGCGTCGCGTCCGCGCGCGATGGTGCGGAGCCGGGCCGGTCGACCCGGCTCGGTGAGCAGCCGCCACACCTCGTGGTAGAGCCAGTACGTGGGGCGGGCCGAGGGCAACGGCGTGATCACCGCGCGTTCGGACCCCAGGTACGCCGCCGCGACGTCCGGATGATCGTGGAACATGGTGATGGCGGAGTGCGTGCGCGGATTGCACTCGATGGCGAACACCTCGCCGTCGCCGTTCTCGATGAAGTCGAACGAGAACTGGCCCGTGGCACCGAGTTCGGCGACGAAGCGCTCCACCCACGCCAGGATGTCCGGCTTGTCGACCATGGCGTAGTTGATCTGGAACGCCGACGACTCGCAGCACCCGTACACCTGCAGCGATCCGTTCCGCACGGTGCCGTGCGTGCAGTACTCACGGCCGGTGACGAATTCCTGCAGGATCCACGGATCGTCCTCGGCGATGCCCAGCGAGCGCGCGAACGTCAGGTTGGCTTCCGGGGTCTCGCGCCGCAGCGGCGTCAGATCCATCCGCCCGACCGGGTTGTAGGCGATCCGCTTGAGCACGAAGCTCGTTCCCGGCGGGAGGTCGATGTCGGCGATCTGCTCGGGGTCGGTGATGCGGTGCGACTGCGGCACCCGTACCCCGAATTCTCTTGCGGCGTCGGCGAATCGGTTCTTGTCGTCGACTCGGCGGATGGTCTCGGGGTCGGCGTGGACCACGTCGACGGACGGTCCCATCGCGACCCCGGCCTCGGCGTCCGGCACGGACGACGCGGGGGAGGAGACGGGGACGAAGACGTCGACGTTCTCCGCGCGGGCCACCCGGACGAGCGCGTCGACGTAGCCGGGGTCCGACGCCTCCGGGACGACGTGGAACGCGTCGACCGCGCGGGAGAAACGGTGCGCCGTCCAGCGGTACTTCGCGGACTCCACCAGGACCACCCGGTGCCCCGCGGCGTGGAACGAGCGGGCCAGCTGCAGTGACTTGGTCATCTTCCCGCCGTTGACCAGGACAGTGCGAGCCACCTGCGGCGACGACGGCGCCGGCGGAGTGCGTCGACCGAAGACTCGAGCGCCGGCGACGATCATCAGGTCGAGGGGGGCGGTGAGGGTGAGGGCCGCGAGGACCGCGACGGTGCGGGCCGCGCCAGTGGATGCCGTGCGGGCCGCGCCGGTCACGACGGCTCGTCTCTCACGCGGGCGCGGCGGATCAGGGTCACCCCGTCACGTAGCGGGATCAGGACCTGCTCGAGGCGCGGATCGGCCGCGACGGCCTGGTTGAACGAGGCGATGGCGCGACCGTTCGGGGTGGTGGCGCCGCAGTACGGCTCACCCTGCATCAGGGTGTTGTCGACGACGACCAGCCCGCCCGGCCGCAGGAGGTCGGTGGTGAGCAGCAGGTCCAGGTACTGCGCGTAACCGGGCTTGTCGGCGTCGACGAACACCAGGTCGAACGATTCGCCGGCGCGGGCGGCGCGGGCCAGCGTGTCCGCGGCCGGCCCCACGCGGACGTCGATGCGGTTCCCGACCGGGGAGGCGGAGAAGCGGTCGCGGGCGAAGGCGGCGACGTCCTCGTCGACCTCGCAGGCGACGACGCGTCCGCCCCGGGGGATCTCCTCGGCCATGGCCAGCGCGGAGTACCCGGTGAACATGCCGATCTCGAGTACGTCCTGCGCTCCGGTCATGCCGACGAGGAAGCGCAGGAACCATCCTTCGAGGTGCCCGGACAGCATCTCCTGCTCGAGCGGGCCGTCGGACCAGACGTGTCCGCGCGTGCGGGTCTCGAGGTCGGCCAGGGCTGCCGACGGCGCCGTCGTCATGGCGTCGAGGTACGGGTCGAGGCCCGCCGCGAGGTCCCGGACGCGACGCAGGCGGCCCGCCACCTCCGGCCCCACCGCGGCGTCGTCGAGCGTCCGACAGAGGTCGGTGAGCTCGACTGCGACGAGGGAGACGGGGGTGACGGGCCGGGGCGCGTCGGTCACGAACGCCGAACCGAGCCCCGGGCGCCGGTGCCCGCGGCGGGGTCCACGGCGTCCTCGGCGGCGGTGTACATGTCGACACCGGCTCCGTCTCGGTCGAATTCGAGGCACAGCTTCTTGTGCAGGGTCAGCGCGTCGGCGAGCTCGTCCGTCCCCAGATCGTTGAGGAACGCGCAGGTGCCGATGGGGGCCGGCACCGCGGCACGCAGGATGCCGTCGCGCGTCTTGAGGATCGACGCGGTGGCGTCGGTGAGCAGCTCGGGCGTGAGGTGCTCGGAATCGAGCGCGAGTCCGATGCTGCTCATGACGCCGAGGACGCGGTCACGGTCCTGCGCGGTGATGTGGCCGCGCTGTTCGGCGATGGTGGTCGAGAGCGCCATGTCGATGTTGATCGCGTGGCCGTGGAAGAACGGCGCCGGGGGCGTCAACTCCAGGGTGGGGCTCCAGGTGTGGCCGAAGGCGATCACGCGGTCGAGATCGATCTCGTGCAGGTTGGGCGCCTCGAGCTCGAGCATCGTCTCGATCGCCTGGTAGGTCAGGCGGTGGGCGACGTCCAACAGCTCGGGGGTGCCGTCGACGTGACCGAACCGGGTGCGCAGCAACTCGGGCCCGTGCTGCTCGAGCATCTCGAAGATCTCGAGGTTGCCCACCACGGAGATCTTGATGAGTTCGGCCATGCCGTTGCGCACCTGATCCTCGGGCAGCGTGGCCAGGAAGCCGAAGTCCAGCAACACCTTCTGCGACGCGTGGTAGGCGCCCAGACGGTTCTTGTGCTTGCCGTAGTTCACCGCGACCTTGATGGACACCGAGGCGTCGATCAGGCCGATCAGTGTGGTGGGGATGCGGATGTACGGCGTGTTGCGGCGGTAGCTGGCACAGGCGAACCCGGCGACGTCCGTGGTGAGGCCGCCGCCGACGACGAGGACCGGCTCGGTGCGGACCAGGCCGAACGAGTCGAACTCGCCGACGATGCGTTCGAACGTCTCGAGGGACTTGGCCGTCTCCGCGATGTGCACCTCGACGACGGTGAGGTCGATGCCGTGGTGGTCGAAATAGGCGCGGATCCGTTCGCCGTAGTGCTCGAGTACCGACTCGTCGACGACCATCAGCACGCGGCCGTAGGGCCGGTAGCTGTCCGCGAGTTCGGTGTTCGCGGTGTCGAAGACGCCGTCGACGTACACGAGGTCGTACTCGATCTTCTCGTATCCCTCGACGTGGAAGCTGCGGTCGCTCGAGGTGACCTGTGCCTGCATGTTGCTCACTGCTGATTCTCCTAGGATCGCGCCGATGTCAGGGATTCGAGACGGGCGGGGTCCAAGGACTCGACCTTCTCGGTGGCCGAGGTGAAGGTGCCGTCGGCGGTGTTCTCGTTGGGGAAGGCGACGACGGTGATGCCCGCGGCCGTGGCGGCCGCGACACCGCCCTCGTTGTCCTCGACGGCCACGCAGGCGTCGGCGGACTCGCCCAGACGCTCCAGCGCGACCTGGTAGGACGCGGGGTCCGGCTTGCCCTGCGGGGCGTCGTCGGCGCTGAGTACGACGTCGAAGTGCTCGCGAGCCACGGTCGGGGCCAGGGCGGACAGCACGGCGTCGACGTTCTCGGCCGAGGTGGTGGTGACGAACCCGAGCTTGGTGCCCGAGGCGCGCGCCGCCTCGACGGTCTCCGCGACGCCGGGACGGGCGGTGGCGCCGCGCTCGGCCAGCAGGGAGCGGAACTTCTCGGACTTGGTGGCGTGGACCGCGGCGGCGTCGACGTCCTCGCCGCGGGTCTGCGCGTAGTCGGCGATGCGCTGCGCGCCGCCGTTGGATCCGAGCATGGAGCGGTAGTCCTCACGCGACCAGGACCAGTCCAGGCCGTGCTCGGCGAACGCGTCGTTGAACGCCGTGCGCTGCAGCTCGGAGGTGTCGGCGAGCGTGCTGATGGAGCCGAACAGAATGGCGGACATCGAGGACCTTCCTTCGGTGACGCGCCGGTCCCCGGAGGACACCTGCGCGGCGGCGGCGGTGCGCCGCGAAACGTGGTGGGGTGGATACGGTTCGAGTCACGGTCGGTCGATCGCAACTCACAGTACAGTACTGAACCAGCCGTTCAACTGAGAACGCGGAACGGGCGTCGGCCAGGGATTCGCGTACCTTCGTCTCGCACGAGGCGACCGGGTGAGGGAGGTGACGAACGGCATGAGCGAGACCCCTGACGACCACAGCATCGACGGTCGGAGCCGAAACCAAACCTCCGAGGACGCCCGCGTGGCCCGCACGCGCGCCGACGTCTCCGCCGCCGCCCTCGAGGTGCTCACCACCGAGGGGTGGGACGCCGTCACCCACGCGACGGTCGCGCGCGTCGCCGGCTACTCCAAGACCACCCTCTACACCCACTGGCCCTCCCGCGTGGACCTCCTGGGTCTCGCTCTCGACGTTCTCGGCGAGATGCCGCACCACACACCCACCGGCGATCTGCGCGCCGACCTGATCGGCGAGATGACCGTGTTCCGCGACGCCATGCTGGCCCTGCGTCTCGACCGGATCCTTCTCGCGCTCGCCCACTGGGGCGCCGCAGAGGACGAGATCGCCCGCGTGCGCTCCCGCCTGGTGGCCGACGGCGAGTCGGTGGTCCGCGAGGTCCTCGGGCGCACCGCGCAGGGCACCCGGCTGGACGCGGCCGTCGCCATGTTCTCCGGCGCCGTGGTCTGCCCCGTGCTGATGCACGGCCGGGCGCCGACCGACGAGGTGGTGGCCGCCGCCGTCGACATCGTTCTCCACGGCGTGGCCCCCGACTGACCACGTCTCGTCCCACCCCGTCGAAGAGAGGTCGCCCGTGTCCGAGACCGTGCCCGTCCCCGAGCCCGACACCGACACCGACACCGACATCGAGGCCCCGTCCCTCGGGGACTCCCTGACGCTCCCGTGCGGTGCGGTCCTGCCGAACCGCACCATGAAGGCGGCGCTCAGCGAATCGCTCGCCGACGAGCGCGGGGGGCCGGACGAGCGGCTGCGGCGGCTCTACCGACGCTGGGGTTCCGGCGGCTTTGGGCTGATCCTCACCGGGAACGTCATGGTGGACGCGCGGTACCTCGGCGAACCGGGCAACGTGGCCGTCGAGGACGATCGGCACCTGGGCGCACTGCGCTCGTGGGCGGACACGGCGAAGGCCGACGGCACGCCGGTGTGGATGCAGATCAATCATCCGGGGCGACAGGGCAATCCGGTCACGACGGAGGGTCGCACCGTGGCTCCGTCGGCCGTCGGTCTCGACATCCCGGGCGTTCCGGCTCCGCGGGCGTTGACCGACGACGAGATCGTCGACATCGTCGAGCGGTTCGCGACGACGGCCGAGGTCGCCGAGCGCGCCGGCTTCGACGGCGTCGAGATCCACGCGGCACACGGATACCTGGTCAACCAGTTCCTCTCCCCGCACACCAACCGCCGCACCGACCGGTGGGGCGGGTCGATCGAGAATCGCGCGCGCTTCGTCCTCGACGTCGTGGCGCGGATCCGGGAGCGGGTGAGTCCGTCCTTCGCCGTGGGTCTGAAACTCAACTCGGCCGACTTCCAGCGCGGAGGGTTCGAGGAGGGCGAGTCCCGTGCGGTGATCGCCATGCTCGCGTCGACGGGACTGGATCTGCTCGAGATCAGCGGGGGAAGCTACGAGTCGCCCGCGATGGTGGGCAAGGGAACGGCCGCGTCGACGGTGGCCCGCGAGGCCTATTTCCTCGACTACGCCGCCACCGTGCGCGAACTGGCCGGCACAGTGCCGCTGGCGGTGACGGGTGGGTTCCGTACCCGCGCCGCGATGGACGAGGCCCTCGCCTCGGGTGCGTGCGACGTCATCGGTCTCGGCCGACCGACGGCCACGCATCCCGACGCCGCCCGACGCCTGCTCGACGGGACGGTGTCGTCACTGACCAGCGCGAACACGGCGGTGCCCGTGCCGCGCGCCCTCGCCACCCACCGCACGGTGCGCACCGTCGACGGCTTGTTGGACCTGCAGTGGCACACCGATCAGTTGCACCGCATGGGGGCCGGCCGGGACCCGGATCCGCGCCACTCGCGGATCCGGGCCATGGTGGGCGCCGTGGAGCGCAACGGCATCGACGCCTTCCGGAGTCGCCGCCGCCGCTCGGTGAGCTGAGACCGGAGCTCGGTCAGCTGCGCTGGAGGGCGACGATGCCCAGCGCGTCGAGGTCCCGCACGTACTTGGCGACGAGATCCGGCCCGAGGTGCGGGATGTCGCTCCACCTCGGGGCCAGGTACTCCCGGACGGCGGCGCGGAACCGTTCGGCCGGAATCGGGGACCCGTCCAGCGGCGGCAGGGGCTGCCGGTAGGCGTGGATCAGCGGCAGCACGGAGTGCGAGCGGAGGGGTTCCGGCAACGCGGCCACCGCGTCGTGGAAGCGTCGGTACCACTCGTCGTGGTCGTCGATCCTCTCCACGGCCACGCCCGCATCCTCGAGCCAGTCGACCACCACGTCCCACGAGATGCCGTCGTGGTGCGGGTTGACCACGTGGTACGTCCGGTGATCCCGACGGTTCCGACTGCCGAGTTCCGCGACCGCGGCGGCGGTGAAGTCGACCGGCAGCCCGTCGTAGTGGGCGCGCGGTCGTTCGCCCCCGTCGGTGGCGTAGAACGTCCGCGGCGCCAGCGAGCACGCCGTGATGGACGCGAGGGTGCGGGTGAACACGTCGGGCACGTTGACCTGGCCGCGCCGGCGCGGATGCGCGAGGATCATGTTCGACCGGAAGACGGTGACGGGCAGGCCCACCGCGTCGAAGGCGTTGCGCAGCAGCACTTCACCCGCCCACTTGGAGGTGGCGTACCCGTTGGCGTAGTCACCGCCCAGTGACCGTCGCGGGCTCTCGACCCGGATGTCGCCGTCCTCGGTCAGCGACTCGACGCCGGCGGCCACCGCGACGGTCGACAGGTAGTCGACGGGCTTGAGGTGGTGGGTCGTCGCCAGCCGGATCACCTCGGCGGTGCCACCGACGTTGGGGGAGAACATCTCCCGGTACGGCAGGGCGTGGTTGACCATGGCCGCCGGGTGCACGATGTGATCCACCTCGTGCGTCAACCGGGTCCACCGCTCGTCCGACAGCCCGAGACGCGGCTGCGCGACGTCGCCGACCGCGATGTCGAGGCGGCGATCCGCCAGCTCCGTCCACCGGGCCATCAGGTCCGGGTCGACGGCGTGATCGCCCGTCGCGCCGAAGGTCTCGTCGAGCCGTCGGCGCGCGTCCTCGGCCGAGCGCGCCCGGACCAGCGTCACCACACGGCCGTCGACGGCGTCCATGCGGTCCAACCATTCGAGCAGCAGGAAGCGACCCAGATAGCCGGTCGCGCCGGTGACCAGCACGGTGCGGATGTCCGCGCGCGGGCCGTCGGCCCGGCCTGCGACGCCCGAGAAGTCCGGGCCCAGAACACGATCGGGGGTCAGATCGTCCGCGTGGACCTCGTCCGGGTCCGTGCCGTGGACGCCCTCGAAGGTCGGGGCCGGCGCGGCGTCGGCGTCGCTCGGGTTCGCGGCGGCAGCCCGCGCCCGATCCACGGTCGCGGCCACGGCGGCCAGGTCCGCGGTGGGGGAGACCACGGCGGTCACCGGCATCTCGACGTCGAAGAGGTCACGCAGCACCGCCCCGAAGGACACCGCCGACAGCGAATCGCCGCCCAGGTCGGTGAAGCGATCGGTCGCGGCCACGTCCTCGTCGGCGAGCCCGAGCTGTCCGGCCGCGGCACGACGCACCACGTCGACCGTCGGCGCCGTCCCCACCTCCTGCCGGAGGGCCTGCAGCCGATCACGACCGCCGCCCTCGATCTCCCGGTAGCGCGCGTCCAGCGCGTCGGCGTACCGCGCCGAGATGGCCGGGCGCAGTTGCTTGTTGGCGCCCGAGAGCAATCCGTTCGCGGTGGTGAACGGCTCGTCGGCGACGATCACGTCGCGCGGGATCTCGTAGGAGGCCAGCCCCTCGCGGCGGGCGATCTCTTGCAGGGAGGTCAGGACGTCGCGGGTGGTGCGGCCGGCGGCGGGCACGACGACCGCGAGCACGAACGAGCGGGTGCCGTCACCGTGCACGTGGATCTGATCGACGGCGTCGGACGCGCCGTACACGGCGTCGAGACTCGACAGCGCGACGAACTCGCCCTGGGCGAGCTTCACCACGTTCTTGCGGCGATCGACGTACCGCAGCCGGTCCGGGCCCAGCTCCTCGAACACGTCTCCGGTGCGGTAGAAGCCGTCGTCGGTCATGACGCTCGCAGTCGCGTCCGCGCGGCGGAAGTAGCCGGGCGTCAACGACGCGGTGCGTAGCAGCAGTTCGCCGCGGGGGTGTGGCCGGTCCGCCGTGGAGTAGCCGAGCTCCGGCACGTCCTCGAGGCGGTAGTCGAGCACCGGCGGACGGGTCAGGACGCCGTCGACCAGGACGTGTCCGGCCTCGGTGGAGCCGTACATGTCGTGCACCGGCACGCCGAGCACGTCGGACACCGTCGCGACGGCCTCGACGGTGGCGGGTGCGGTGCCCACGATCGCCGACGCGACCCGGCCGCCGAAGACGTGCTCGCGCATGTCGTCGTACACCTCGGTGCGGACGTCGTCGGGGGTGCGCCCGGTCTCCCGCGCGCGGCGGTCGACGGCCGACGACGCCTCGGACCGGATCAGATCGCACACGCGGGGGACCAGCAGCACCGTGGTGGGGCGGGCGAGCGCGAAGTCCCCGAGCAACGTCGACAGGTCGGAGGTCGCGGCGAAGTGCACGGTCCCGCCCGCCGCCAGGGTCGAGGTGACCAGGCCGCGTCCGGCGAGGTGGCTCATCGGGAGGTAGTCGAGCGCCACGACCGGGCCGGGAGCGGCGTCGGGGGACCCGAACGCGCCCGTCCCGTCCATCAGGTTGGCGGCCCACTGCCGGACGACCAGAGCGTCGGTGTGCATGGCGCCCTTGGGGGTTCCGGTGCTGCCGGAGGTGTAGACGAGGGCCGCGAGCCGGTCGGGATCGGGTGCGAGGGTGGGCAGCTCGGTGGTCGGCGCGTGATCGTCGTCCGCTCGGGCCAGGACGTCGGCGAGCGGGAGCACCTCGGTGCCCGCGGGTACCGCGCCGCGGGCCTCGGCCAGACGGTCGACGTCGTCGTCGACGCGCGGGTCGTGGTTCATGACGACGACGGCAGTGATGTCGGTGCGGTTGGCCAGCGCGGCCGCCGTGCGCAGATGCTCGCTGTCGACGACCAGGGCCGTCGGGCCGGCCTCCGCGGCGATGTCGACGAGCCGGTCGACGCTCGCGCCGGTCTGCAGCGGCAGCGCGACGGCGCCGAGTCGGACGGTCGCGAGCTCGGCGATCACGTACTCGCTGCCGGCGAAACCCAGGGTGGCGAGCGCGGTTCCGGGCGGGACGACGCCGGCGAGGTGCCGGGCGAGCGCCCCGGCTCGCGACCACAGCTCGCCGTAGGTGAGGGTGTCGACGGCGTGCGTCGGTTCGGTGCGTCGGCGCCCCGACTCGTCCGTCACCGGGCGCCGCGACCGGGTCGCGACGGCGGGACGGTCCGCGTACTCGTGCATGACGGTCTCGACCACGCGATGCAGATCGGGACCGGCCGCGGCGAGCAGCGCGGACACGGCAGGGTCCGGTGCTGCGGTGGTCACGGTCGAGACGTCGGTGGTGGTCATGTCTTCCCCTCCCAGAAGTCGTTACCTCTGCAAACGTATGCCCACTGCGCGCGGTCGCGCCACGGTGACGTGCGCCACAGGGTGTCCGAAAAGCGTTGTCTGCGTTGTCTGTCCGTTCGGAGGTCGCTCCGCCCGCCCCGCCCGGGCGATACTGGGCCGCGTGTCGGACAAGGTGCCCACGTCACGGGTGGTCAGGGGTGCGGAAGTCGGTCGCCTGGTGGCGGAACGGACCGCGCGCAGTGCGGTGTTGCGGGTGCGGATGGCCGGTCGGACGGACGCCCTGCGCGACGCCCTCGCCGAGAAGGAAGCGGTGCGCGCGGCCGAGCGGTTGGTGACGGTGCTCGGCGGCCTGCGGGGCGCGGCCATGAAGCTGGGGCAGATGCTGTCCACGCTCGACCTGGCGTTCGTGCCGGACGAGCATCGCGAGCAGTTCCAGCAGCGCCTGGCCGATCTGCTGGACCGGGCGCCGAAGGTGTCCTTCGAGGACGTGCGGGCGGTGGTGGAGGGAGACCTCGGCGCGCCGCTGACCACGCTCTTCGCCGAGTTCGACCCCGTCCCCGTCGCGGCGGCGTCGATCGGACAGGTGCACCGCGCGGTGCTTCCGGACGGGCGGGTGGTGGCCGTCAAGGTGAAGTACCCCGGTATCGACGACGCCGTGCGCGCGGACCTGAGGAACCTCTCGTTCTACGTCAAGCTGCTCCCGGCGTCGATGCCGATGCTGTCCTCGAAGGCCGTCGTGGAGGAGTTGCGCCGCAACCTCGAGGCCGAACTCGACTATCCGGCCGAGGCGCGGACGCAGCGCCGCGCGGCCGACCTCTTCCGCGATCACCCGCACTTCGCGGTGCCGGACGTGGTCACCTCGCACTGCGGGGAGGCGGTCCTCACCACGGACTTCGTCGACGCGGTGCCGTTCGAGCGCATCCGGGAACTGCCCGCCGACGAGCGAGACCGGATCGGCGAGACCATCTTCCGCTTCTACGTCGGTTCCCTGCACACGCTGGGCGAGTTCTGCGGGGATCCGCACCCCGGCAACGTGCTGCTCGCCCGCGACGGACGGGTGACCTTCGTGGACTTCGGTCTCTACATCCACATGAGCGACGCCGACATCCGTTTCGAGCGCGACTGCCTGCGCGCGGCGATCGAGGGGCGGGGCGCGGACCTGCACCGACTGCTGTCCGAGCGCGGCATTCTCGATCCCGGGTCCGAGGTGGGGCCGCAGGACTGCCTGGACTACGTCTCGGCCGCAGCCGAGCTCAGCCTGACCGACCGGCGCGTCACCGTGACGCCCGAGATGGCCGGCGCGTGTTTCGTCCTGGCGGTGGATCCGCGCAGCGGCAGCTTCGGGGAGATGACCAAGCAGTGGCTCCCGCCGGAGCACGTCTTCTCGCGTCGGACCGACTTCCTGACGTTCGGCATCCTCGGTCAGCTGCGGGCGACGGCGAACTGGGGCGCGATCGCCCGCGAGTGGCTCTACGACACCGAGCCGACGACCCCGATGGGGCAGGACATCGACCGGTGGCGCCGGTCACGGTCTCGGTCGCGGCGGTCCTGAGCTGCAGCGATGGGTCGGTCAGTGTCCGTGACGTCGAGTATCTGATAATCTCCGTCACAGCAAAGGCACGCCGCGGTTCGGCGATGCGATCCGGTGCTGCACGGAAAGGATGCGCTCATGACCAGCACGCTCGACCCCGCCACCTCCACCGACCTCGGTCGCGAACCGGAGGACGTCGCCGCCCGGCTGCTCGACTCCGCCGCGGCACTGTCCTACGACCCGACCACCGAGGTGGACTGGGACGCACCGCTCGACCCCGATCACTACGGGCTGAACCCGGAATGGAGCACCCTGTACGGCACCGATCTGTGGCGCGAGATGAGTCACGAGCAGCGCATCACGCTCACCAGGCACGAGGTGGCGTCCATCATGAGCACCGGGATCTGGTTCGAGATGATCCTGCAGCAGATGGTGCTTCGTGATCAGTACTGCGGGAAGTACGCCGAGTCCGACTTCCAGTTCGCGCTCACCGAGATCGCCGACGAGTGCCGCCACTCGCTGATGTTCGCCCGCGCGTGCCGCACCATGGGGATCGAGGCCTACGTCCCCCGCCGCGCCAGCCGTGAGCTCGGCCGCCTCTTCAAGACGATCGCCGTCTCCGAGGCCGCGTACGGCGGCATTCTCGTCGCCGAGGAAGTCCTCGACGTCATGCAGCGCGACTGGATGCGCGGCGAGAACGTCCTGCCGCTCGTGCGCACCACCAGCAAGATCCACGTGGTCGAGGAATCGCGCCACATGACCTTCGCCCGCGCCCAGATGCGCGAGCACATGGCGGGCACCTCGGCCGTCCGTCGTCGCTCGGCCGCGCTGCTGATCGCCATCGCGGCCCGTGTCATCGTCTCCAACATGGTCAGCCGCGACGTCTACGCGGCCGCCGGTCTGGACGTCGACCGCGCCGTGCGGGCGGCGAAGGCCAACACGCACCACCACGTCATGATGCGGACCTCGAGCCAGCACCTGATGGCGTTCCTCGCCGACTGCGGCCTGCTCACCAGGCCGGCGGCGGCGATCTATCGCACCGTGCACATGCTCTGAGGCCGGTCACCCATGGCCTTCGCGATCACCCAGAACTGTTGCAACGACGCATCCTGCCTGTCGGTGTGTCCGGTCAACTGCATCCACCCGACGCCCGACGAGCCGGACTTCGGTACGACCGATCTGCTCTACATCGACCCGCGTTCGTGCATCGACTGCGGTGCGTGCGCGGACGCCTGTCCCGTCGACGCGATCACCCGCGTGAGCCGGCTGACGCCCGAGCAGCAGGTCTACGCCGACCTCAACGCCGACTACTACCGTGACCGGCCCGTCGACAACGCCTGGGGCGCACCGCGATTCCCGCTGCCGAACATCGCCGACGTGTCCCTGGGCTCGGTAGCCGTCATCGGCACCGGTCCGGCCGCCTGCTACGCGGCCACGGCGATCCTGCGTCAGACCGACGCGCGGGTGACGTTCTACGAACGGCTGGCGGTGCCCGGTGGCCTCGCCCGGTTCGGCGTCGCCCCCGACCACACCGGCACCCGACGCATCGGCGAACACTTCCGGCCCCTCTTCGATCACCCGCGCGTGACCGTGCGCACCGGGGTGAACGTCGGCGCGGACGTCGACGTCGACGACCTTCGCGCCGCCCACGACGCCGTCGTCGTCGCGGTCGGCGCGGACCGCGACCGCACGCTGCCCTGGGTCCGCTCGGACTCCGGCGGTGTGGCCCCGTTCAGTGCCCGCACGCTGGTCGGGTGGTACACCGGCCACCCCGGCGTTCCCGCCGACGCGGTCGACCTCACCGGGGTGCGTCGCGTGGTGGTGATCGGCAACGGCAACGTCGCCCTCGACGCCGCCCGTATCCTGACGGCCGACCCGAACGCGTTGGCCGCCACCGAGATCGCACCCCATGCGTTGGCCGCGCTGCGGGCGGCCGAGGTCGCCGAGGTCGTCGTCGTCGCCCGTCGGGGTCCCGAGCACGCCGCCTTCACCCGTCCCGAGTGCCAGGCTCTCGTCTCGCGCGCCGAGGTTCCGGTGGTGATCGCCGGCCCCGGCGCCGCCGAGGCCGCAGCGGCGCTGCCGTTCTCGGCGTCGGCGTCCCCGCTCGCCGGGGTGCCCGAGGTGACCCTGTCGGACCTGTCGGGGCCGGCCGGGACCGGGCGCCGCATCGTGTTCGCCTTCGGTGTCGACCCCGCTGCGCTGCGCCGCGCGGACGGTGCGCTGGAAATGACGGCGACCACGGCCGACCGCGGGTCGGTCACGCTGCGCGCCGACCTCGTCCTGCAGGCCGTCGGCTACCGCGGCGCACCTCTCGGCGGCCTGCCCTTCGACGAGGACCGCGGCACCGTACGCAACGTCGACGGCCGGGTGGTCCGCGACGACGGCACTGCAGTGCCGCGCACCTATGTCGTGGGGTGGGCCAAGCGCGGCGCCACCGGCGGCATCGGTGACAACAAGGCCGACGCCGAGGCGACCGTCGAGGCGATGCTCGCCGACGCGGTCCACGCGGGAACGGCGGGGGCACCGGGGTCCGGTCGGAGCGCGGGCCGCCGTCGACTCCTGCCGTTGCGTCCGGTGGTCCGACGACGCTGACGGCCCGCTCGGTCCCGGGAGTCGGGTGCCATTGTCGCGACCCTTGGTGAGACGCCGGTCACACTGAGCCGGACGGCCATTCCGACGAGTCGGTCGGTTCGTCCGTCTCGAGTTCGTTTTGTGAACCGTCACTCCATGTTCGGGTCCGAAAACCGGCGACGTGACTGTTTCGTTGGGGCATAATCACCGAGTACACCGTGTCGAGACCCCGGTCGCCGAGAACGGCCATCCCGCCGTATCAGTGACATCTCCCTATAAAACCGCCCATTTCTCTGTTGGCGGGACAATCGGTGTGTGAACCATTCGGAAGTCGTCCGAATGGCTCGGTCGGGCGCCGATGACGGCGATCCGGCACGTCCGTGCCCGTTCCGTCGTTAGGAGAGTCCCGTGTCCGTCCTCGTCGCCGCCCGCCCGTCCGACTCCACCCGTTCGTCCG
This sequence comes from Rhodococcoides corynebacterioides, assembly GCF_019834675.1. Lineage (GTDB taxonomy): Bacteria > Actinomycetota > Actinomycetes > Mycobacteriales > Mycobacteriaceae > Rhodococcoides > Rhodococcoides corynebacterioides_A. The sequence goes on from NZ_JABUBU010000001.1 coordinate 430,541, forward strand.
ACCGCACCCACGCAGCAGCGCGCCCGCGCGACCTCGCCCGGCCACTCTCGCGCGGCGCGACCCGTCTCGACGATCGTGCCAGCGGAACGACGCTGGTGATGAGCACCCCGTCGATGGACCGCGCGCTGTGGGAGGACTACCTCGACGCGGCCGACGTGTCCTACTCGCGGCACGGGGTCTCGATCGCCCTGGACGCGGCGCGGGTGCGCGACGGCCGGGACACCGCCGTGTTCTTCGCCGCCGTCGACGCGTCGGGCACGGTGGTCGGGGGTGTGCGCGGGCAGGGTCCCTACCTGTCGGCGCAGCAGTCGCACGCGCTCGTCGAGTGGGCGGGCAACGCGGACCGCCCGCGCGTCGAGGCGCTGATCACCGACCGACTCCCGCACGGAGTGGTCGAGATGAAGTCGGCGTTCGTCTCGACCACCGCCGAGGCACCCGGGGCGCTCTCCGCGCTGCTGTCGCGGACCGCGTTGCCCACCATGGTCTTCACCGGGGCACGGTTCGTCATGGCGACGGCCGCCGATCACGTCCTGCGGCGCTGGGAGTCCGGCGGCGGCCGCGTGACCGAAGCGATCGCTCCCGCGGCCTACCCGGACGAGCGGTACCGCACCCGCATGATGTGGTGGGACCGCGACAGCCTCGACCGGGACGTGGCGCCGGAGGTGTGGGACCGGATCGCCGCCGAGACGGAGATGCTCACGGGGCGGGACATCATCGCGGCGTGACGGATCCCGGTCCGGTGCTTCCCTGTTCGGTGCTCCTCGGCCCGGTGTTGCTCGACCCGGTGCTGCCCGACCTCAGCGAGTCGGCTCGCGCCGAGACCGACCGCAGCATCACCGCGGCCGCCAGCGGAAGAGCCGCGGCCACGAACCACGGCACCGCGCGACCGACCGTCGTGTCCGGAACGGCGTCCAGCACCGCGCCGAGCGCGGCCGACCCGAGCAGCACCCCGATCCCGCCGACCGAGGCGAGGAAGCCGTAGTACGACCCCAGCGTGCGGTCGCCCGCCAGCACGGGGACCAGATCGCGGGCGACGGGCATGGCGATCATCTGCCCGACCGTCAGCAGTACGACGAACAGCGCCGGACCCGCCAACCCGGCCCACCCCGACGCCCCGCCGAGGCTGACCACTCCGGCGCCGGCGAACGCCGCCGCCATGAGCAGGAATCCGGCCGGCAACACCGTCCGGAGCGGCCGTCGCCGCGCCGCCCGGGTGACGGGCATCTGGCCGGCGACCACCAGCAGCGAGGACGCGGCGAAGAACCACCCCAGCGGGGCCTGCGACCCCCACACTCGATCGATGTCGAGCGGCAGCAGGAGATAGAGCTGGTTGTAGGCGACCAGCTGCACACTCGTGGCCACGGCGAACACGAGGAAGAGACGGTTCCGGGCGACGGTGCGCCAGTCCTCGAACCACGTCGTCGTCGACTCCGCCGGACGACGTGCGGGCAGCATCACCGCATGGGTGACGGTGATGGCCACGAACACCCCCGCCGCGACCAGGCAGGCGACGCGGAAGTCGACCAGCAACAGCAGCGAACCGAGCAGCGGCCCGGTGAACGAGCCGATCTGGCCGCACACGGTGAACAGCGCGAACGCGTCGAGCCGGCTCTGGCCGCCGGCGCGCTCGCTCACCGAACCCTCCACGGCCACCGCCGATTCGACGGCGGGGGAGAACAGCGCCGCGGCGACCCCGACCAGCACGGTGGCCACCAGCACCCCGGTGAGCGACTCGGCGAACGCCAACCCGACGAACCCCACCACCCGGATCGCGCATCCCGTCAGGACCACCGGGCGGATGCCGAGCCGATCGGCGAGGGTGCCGCCCAGGAAGAACAGGCCCTGTTGCGAGAACGTGCGCACCCCGAGGATGGCCCCGACCGTCGCTGCGCCGAGCCCGAGGTCGCCGGTCAGATGCACCGACAGGTAGGGCAACACCATGAAGAAGCCGACGTTGAAGGCCAGCTGCGTCAGCACCAGCAGACGCACCGTGGGGGTCGCCGCACGCAGGTCGGCCACGGGAAGCGCACGCGCCCAGCGCGATCGGGGACGGACGGCGGTCACGGGGTCGGCACAGCGCTGTTCGACACGGGGGACGACGTTACCGGCGTGGTCCTGCGGCCGGGCCGGCCGGCCAGCGACGACGCCGCCACGGCGGTGACCGACAACAGGATCAGTGACAGCAGCGGCGCGGCCGCCACCCAGGGGGCGCGCTCGACCGCGGCGACTCCGTCGGCGAGGACGAGGCCCCAATCGGGGCTCGGCGGGGTGGGTCCGAGTCCGAGGAAGCCGAGGGCGGCGAGCGCCAGCGCCACCCCGGGCAGACGGAGGAGGGCGTGCCGCACCACCGTCGGCACGACCGCGGGTAGCACGGTTCCCAGCAGGATGCGGCTCCGACTCGCGCCGAGCGACGGCATGATCACGACGTAGGGGCGGGAGCGAACCTCGGCGGCCAGCGCGGCGGTGTGCGCGGCGAGCGGAGCCCACGACACCAGCAGCACCGCCAGGGCCGCGGCGCCGGCGCTCGGACCCTGGATCGAGGCCACGAGGACTCCGGTGACCACGGGCGGTGCGGCGTTGGACACCTCGATGGGGCCGACGAACAGACGTGGCGCGCAGCCCAGGACCACCCCGACGACGACGGCCGCAAGCAGCACCGCCGCGGACGTGCCGATGGTCGTCGCCGCGCCGTGGGCGACGCGGGCGAGGACGTCGCGACCGGAGGCGTCGGTTCCGAACGGTGCCGCCGACGACGGTGGGGCGTACTTCGCGGTCGTCGCGGCGTAGGGGTCGCGCGGCAGGCCGACGAGGACGATCGCCAGGATGCCCAGTGCGGTGGCGACGGGGATCGCCGCGTGGCGTCGTCGTCGGACGAAGCGGGCGGCGGGCACCGGCACCGCGTCGTCGTGCACGGAGGCACCCAGCAGGGCGCGGCGGGCGGCGGTGGTCACGATGCCGACGATCACGCCGACGACGAGCAGCACGAGGACGTCGGCCTGCAGGGCCGGAAGGTCCTGCGAGCGTGCGTCTCCCAGCATGGTGCGGCCGAGACCGGGGACGGCGAAGACCTGCTCGACGGCGACGGCGCCCCCGAGCACGGCCACGGCGACGAGGCCGATCTGCGGTGTCACGGCCGCGGCGGCGCGGCGCAGGACGGCGAGGGCGGTGCGTCGACGGTCGATGCCCGCGGCGGACCAGGTGACCACCCAGTGCTCGGTGCTCGCGGACGACACCGAGTCGGCCAGCAGTCGGCCGACCAGTCCGCCCGCGGGCAGGCCCAGCGCGAGTGCGGGGAGGATCGCCGACTGCGGACCGGTCCATCCGTAGGAGGGCAGCGACAGATACAGGCTGCCCACGACGACACCGATCGAAGCCAGCAGGAACTCGGGCGTCGCGGTGAGCGCGGCCGCCGCGAATCCGGACGTCCGACGCGGCGCCCCCGTGACTCCCGCGCGCAGGGCCGGAGCCACCAGCGCGGCCGCCACCGGCACCGCGACCAGAGCGGCGCACGCCAGCAGCGTCGCGGACACGCCGAGGGCGGCGAGGGTGCTCGGCAGCACGTCGCGGCCGGTGTTCCACGACGTCCCGAAGTCTCCGTGCAGGACCCCGCCGACCCAGCGGAGCAGGATCGCGACCGGCCCGTCCGCCAGGCCGAGGTCCCGGCGGACGGCCTCGAGCGCTTCCGGCGTGGGGTCCTGCTCCGCCGAGCGGGCGCGCAGGATCGACAGGGCCGGATCCCGACCGGACAGCCACGGGAGCAGACCCACGACGCCCAGCAGCGCCGCGACGGTGAGGACGCGGGACAGCGTGGCGACCGGGACCGTCGGCCGTCCCCGCGTGCGCGCCCCGGTCACGACAGGGCGGTGTCGGTGGTGATCAACGTGCGTTCGCGGGGGTCGCGGGCCACGCCGGACACCCGGCTCGACTCGCCCTGCACCACGCGCTCGTGCAGCATCGGCACGGCCGCGTCACGCTCGAGGATCAGCCGCTCCGCGTCGAGGATCGCGGTGCGACGCTCCGGTCCCGGTTCGGTGGCCGCGGCGTCGGCGAGGGCACGGTCGACCGCCGGATCGCAGAACTGGGCGAGGCCGAACGAGCCGTCGCAGGCGAAGTCCGAGTAGAGGTAGGCCACCGGATCTCCCGAGTCGAGGACCGTCGCACGGGAGAGCACGAAGGCGTCGAAGGCGCCGGCGAGGGCGTCGGCCTCGATGAACTGGTACTCCCGCACCACCTGCTCGACGACGAACCCGCGGGCCTCGAGGGCCTGTTGCAGCAGGACCGCCACCTCGGGCAGCTCGGCGCGGTCGGTGAAGGTCGCCAGCGTGATGCGTTGTCCGGCAGCGTCTCCGGCCGCGGCGGCCGTGCGGGCGGGGCGATCGGCCGACCAGGGGAGTGCGGGACCGAGGAGGCCGCGGGCGGCGTCGGCGCGGCCCTCGTAGACCTGATCGACGATGCGGTCGGCATCCACGGCCTCTCGTGCGGCGGCGCGCAGAGCCGGATCCGTGAACGGGCCGGTGCGGTTGTTCAGGTACAGCGTGTTGGTGCGCGGCATCGGAACCTCGTGGATCAGCGCGGGATCCACCGACGCGGCCTGCGACACCGGCACCGCCTCGACGACGTCCGCGGTCCCGTTGCGCAGGGCGGCCGCGCGCGCCGTGCCGTCCGGCACGAAATCGACGTCGATGCCGGCGAGACGAGCCGGTTCGCCCCAGTAGTCGTCGTTGCGCTCGAGGGTCGCGCCGGAGGTGCCGTTCACCGCGGTGAGGACGAACGGTCCCGTTCCGTGCCGTACCGGGTCGACCGGGCCGCCCGCGTAGGCCGCCGGGGACAGCACCGCCAGCTGCGGGCTGGAGAGGCGTTGCGGCAGCAGCGGATCCGGTGTCGCGGTGGCGACCGACACGGTATCGGCGTCCGTCGCGGTCGCGGTGAGCTCGACCCCGTCGAGAATGCGCGGCTTCGGCGCCGCCGCGGTGGCCGCACGCAGCACGGCCACCACCGCGTCGGCGGTGAGCGGCGCGCCGTCGTGGAACCGAACGTCCGGACGCAGGTCGAACGAGAACGTGCGCTCGTCGACCCGTGTCCACGCGGTGGCCAGTGCGGGTTGCGCCGCACCGAGGTCGTCGAGGGTCACCAGCGTCTCGGCGGTCGACCAGCGCGACAGCTTGAACGCGTCGTCGCTGAACGGGGACAGCGCCGAGCGCGGGGGCTGCAGCATCGCCAGGCGCAGGCGATCCTCGGCGTCCGCCGGGGCGGCCGCGGAGAAACAGCCCGCGAGCAGGGTGGCCGCGGCGCCGGTGGCCGCGGTGACGAGCAGGGGTCGGCGTGGCCGCACCATCGTGGTCTCCAGGGGTCGAGGGGTGGGTCAGATCGGTTGTGCGACAGTGCCGTCGAGGCGAGGTACCGCCGCCACGAGTGCGCGTGTCGCCGGGTGGGTCGGCGCGGTCAGCACGTCGTCGACCGGGCCGTACTCGACGAGGCGGCCGTCGGCCATGACGAGGACTCGGGTGGCGACGCGCGCCGCGACGGCGAGGTCGTGCGTGACCATCAGCAGGGCCGTGTCGGGGCCGAGTCGGACGAGGACGTCGAGCACGACGTCGCGGGTTCCGCCGTCGAGTCCGCTGACCGGCTCGTCCGCGAGCAGGAAGCGAGGTTCGCAGGCCAGGGCGCGGGCGATGGCCACCCGCTGCTTCTGGCCACCGGAGAGGCGATCGGCGCGGACGCGGAGGATCGACTCGTCGAGATCGACCGACTGCAGCGCCCGACGCGCGCGGTCGCGGCGGTCACCGGGGACGTGCAGCCAGCGCAGGGGCGCGGCCACCGCGGCCAGCACCGACGTGCGCGGGTCGAGGGACGCGCCGGGATCCTGCGGGACGAACTGCACGGCGCGGCGGAACGGTCGCACGGCGCGGGCCGGGCCCGGCCCGACGGGCCGGCCGTCGAGCGTGACCGTTCCGGCGTCGGGTGCGCGCAGCGCCAGCAGGGCGCGCAGCACACTCGACTTGCCGGACCCCGACGCGCCGACCAGGGCGACGCGATCGCCCGCGGCGATCCGCACGGTGACGTCGTCGACGGCGACCGTGGCGCCGTAGCGCACGGTGATGCCCGACGCGGTCAGGCCGGGGTGCGTTGCGGGGGAATCGGATTCGGCCGTGGCGGTGGACTCGGTCACGACGCGAGGGCGGGGGAGGACGGAGACTGCCGAGCCGGTGGAGACGACAGGAACGGCCGGGACGGCAGGGCGAGGGATCGCGCGCGGGCGACGAGATCGGCCGTCGCCGGGTGGGTCGGTCGGTCCAGCACGTCGCGGACGGGCGCGTCCTCGACCACGACGCCGCCGTCGAGCACGACGACGCGGGAGCAGAGGGCGGCCGCGACGGCGAGGTCGTGGGTGACGAACACCAGGCCCCGTGGCCGGGTGGTGGCCGCGCGCAGCGTGTCGACGACGGTGCGTGCGGCGACGACGTCGAGTGCGGTGGTGGGCTCGTCGGCGACGAGCAGGGGGGCGTCGGCGGCGAGGGCGAGGGCGATGCAGACCCGTTGGCGTTGACCGCCGGACAGCTCGGCGGGCCGCCGCGGGCCGACCGTGTCGGGATCGAGGTCCACGGCGCGCAGGACGGACGAGATGGCGCGGCGGCGGTCCCCGGCGGACGGGTGGCGGCGCCGCAGGGCCAGGTCGAGGTGCCGGCGGACCGTGGTCACCGGCTCCAACGCGGCTGCGGATTCCTGGAACACCATGGCCGCCCGGGACTCGGGGCGGCGCCGCGCGGCGGGGATTCCGGCGACGGGGGTGCCGTGCAGGCGGATCGATCCGCGCACGGTGAGATCGGGCGACGTGCAGCCCGCGACGGCGGATGCGGTCAGCGACTTCCCGGAGCCGGAGCGGCCCACCAGGGCGACCCGTTCGCCGGCCGCGACGCGGAACGTCACGCCGGACAGGAGGGTGGTCCGCCCGGCCGAGACGGTCAGGTCGGTCACGTCCAGCACGGTCGGGGGTCCTCTCGGTCGGCGGCGGGTCGGCTCGCGGGTGAATCGGTAGTGACAATCGTTGTCGAACTGTAGGGTGCGGTCGTCGCACGCGCAAACCGCCGCGGGGCGGTACTGTCGACAACCGTTGTCGACTGTCGTACTCGAGGAGGCGCTTGTCATGCTGGGCCCGTTGGTCGCCAAGGCGGCATCGACCGTCGTCACCGGAGTGGTCGGGGTCGCCGCCTGGAACGGCGTGAAGAAGGCCTACGACCGGGCGCCGGTGCGCGAGGCCGCCGTGCGCGTCACCGAGGTGGGGCTGCGCGGCGTCCGCCGCGCCGAGGTGCGTGCCGAGTCCGCGCGACTCGCCGTCTCCGACGTGGTGGCCGAGGCCAAGGACCGACTGGGCGAGGACGTGCGCCCGCCGTCGGCCGACGCCCGGGGCCACGGGCACGACCACTGACGTGATCCTCTCCGAGGGCGGCGGACGCCTGCGCCTGCGCGTCGACTGGATCGCCGGTGACGCCACGCGGGCGATCGCCGTCGAGGACGCGGTGGGCGCGTCGGTGGGCGTGCGCGCCGTCCACGCCTACCCGCGCACGGCCTCCGTGGTGGTCTGGTACTCCCGCACCCGAACCGACCGCGACGCGGTGGTCGCCGCGGTCGAGGCGGTACGCGAGCGACCGGTGCCCGACGTCGGCACGCGCACACCGCGATCCGCCGATGTCGGCTCCACCGAGTTGCTGCGCATGGCCGTCGGCGGCGCGGCGCTGCTGCTCCTGGGCATCCGCCGCTACGGACTCCGTCGACCGCCCGTGCTGGGCTCGACCAGCCGCCTGGTGGCCACCGGCGTCACCGTCTTCACCGGCTACCCGTTCCTGAAGGGTGCCGTGCGCTCGCTGGCCGGCGACCGGACCGCCGGAACCGACGCGCTCGTCTCGGCGGCCACCGTCGCCAGCCTGGTCCTGCGCGAGAACGTCGTGGCGTTGACCGTGCTGTGGTTGCTCAACATCGGCGAGTACCTCCAGGAGCTGACGCTGCGCCGCACGCGCCGCGCCATCTCCGACCTGCTGTCGGGCACGCACGACACCGCGTGGGTGCGGCTCGCCGACGGCGCCGAGGTGTCGGTGGACGTCGACACCCTCGAGGTCGGGGACGAGGTGGTCGTCCACGACCACGTCGGAATCCCCGTGGACGGGGTGGTGGTCGACGGCGAGGCGGTGGTGGACCAGTCGGCCATCACGGGCGAGACGCTGCCGGTCACCTGCGCCGCCGGGACGCGCGTGTCCGCCGGCACCGTGGTGGTCCGCGGACGGCTGGTGGTGCGCGCGTCGGCCGTCGGCCGCGACACCGCGATCGGCCGCATCATCGACCGCGTCGAGCAGGCGCAGGAGGACCGCGCGCCCATCCAGACCGTCGGCGACACGTTCTCGCGGCGCTTCGTACCGGCGTCGTTCCTGCTGTCCGCCGCCACGCTCCTTCTCACGCGCGACGTGCGGCGGGCCATGACGATGCTGCTCATCGCGTGCCCGTGCGCGGTGGGCCTGTCGACGCCGACGGCCATCAGCGCGGCGATCGGCAACGGCGCCCGCCGCGGCATTCTCATCAAGGGCGGATCGCACCTCGAACTCGCCGGCCGGGTCGACGCCGTGGTCTTCGACAAGACCGGCACCCTCACCGTCGGGCGACCCGTCGTGACCACCGTGATCGCGTTCTCGACGGCCTGGGAGCCGGAGCAGGTGCTCGCCCACGCGGCGAGCTCGGAGATCCATTCGCGACATCCGTTGGCGGAAGCGGTGATTCGCAGTACCGAGGAGCGGCGCATCGAGATCCCCCCGCACGAGGAGTGCGAGGTGCTGGTGGGTCTGGGCATGCGGACCGTGTCCGACGGACGCACGCTGCTGCTCGGTGGCCCGTCGCTGCTGCAACGGGAAGGCGTCACCGTCACCGAGGACGCCGCCCGGTGGGTCGACCGGCTGCAGAGGCGAGCCGAGACGCCGCTGCTGCTCGCGGTGGACGGCGACCTCGTGGGCCTGATCAGCCTGCGCGACGAGGTCCGGTCGGACGCGGCCGCCGTGCTGACCGCCCTGCGGGCGGACGGGGTGCGCCGCATCGTGATGCTCACCGGCGACCACCCCCACACGGCCGCTGCCGTCGCCGCCGAACTCGGCATCGACGACTGGCGCGCCGAGGTGATGCCCGAGGACAAGCTCGCGGTCGTCCGGCAGCTGCAGAGCGACGGGCATCTGGTCGCGGTGGTGGGGGACGGCACCAACGACGCGCCGGCGCTCGCCGCCGCCGACATCGGCATCGCGATGGGCGCCGCCGGAACGGACGTGGCCGTCGAGACGGCCGACATCGCACTGGCCGGCGACGACCTCACCCGACTGTTGGACGTGCGAGCGTTGGGACGGACGTCGGTGGGAGTGATCCGTCAGAACTACGGACTCGCGATCGCGGTCAACGCCGTCGGTCTCGCGATCGGAGCGGGCGGCGCGCTGTCGCCCGTTCTCGCGGCGGTGCTCCACAACGCGTCGTCGATCCTGGTGGTAGGCAACAGTTCCCGGCTGATCGGGGCGAACCCCGAGCGGTGATCGGACGGACCGTCAGCGGTTCCGGTCCGTCCGACGGCGGTTCTCCTTCTCGATCGCGTCGACCAGCTCGTCCTTGGTCATGCGCGACCGGCCCGTGATGTCGAGCTTCTTCGCCACGTCCTCGAGGTGATCCTTCGTGGCGTTGGCGTCGACGCCCTCCTTGCTCTCCCCGCTGGGGTTCGGGCCACCGCTCTCGGCCCGCTCGTCGGAGGGACCGTAGTCGTCCTTCTCCTCCCAGTGATCGCCCACCTTCTCGTGGGTGTGCTTCAGCGCGGCGTAGGCCACCCGGTGGGCGCGGGACTCGTCGTCGTACTGCTCCTCGGCGGAGTCCAGTGCCTTCGCGTACGTGCGCTGGGCCTTCTCGTCGGATTTCTGCAGCGTCGAGGGCAACTCCGAGGACTTCGCGTCGCCGTGGTCGTCGGTGGCGGGCATGGTGCACTCCTTCGGGTCGTCTCCGTCACCCGGAGGCCTACCCGCGACGCGGGACGCGAAAACGGCGCGCAGCATCGTTCTGCTGCGCGCCGTGTGCTGGGGGCTCTACTTCGACAGGGTGAACTGCATGACGTCGATGGTGCCGCGGCGGAACTGCTTCGCGCAGCCGCTCAGGTACTTCATGTAGCGGTCGTAGACCTCCTGGCCGCCGATCTCGAGGGCCTCGTCCTTGCGGGCCTCGAGGTTCTCGGTCCAGATCTCGAGGGTCCGTGCGTAGTGCTGCTGGAGGGAGTGGACGCGATCGACGGAGAAGCCGACGGACTGCGCCCGCTCCTGAATGGTCTTCGGTCGCTCCAGCTCCCCGCCGGGGAAGATTTCGCGGATGATGAAGCGCATGAACACCGCGTCGCGCTTGTCGACGGCGACGCCCATCTCGGCGAGGTCGTCCAGTCCGTAGCCGACGATGGTGTGCAGGAGCATCGTTCCGTCGTCGGGCAGCAGACGGTACGCCTTCTCGAAGAACGGGACGTGCCGTGCGCGGCGGAAGTGCTCGAAGGCGCCGATACTCACGATGCGGTCGACGGGCTCGTCGAATTCCTCCCAGCCCTGCAACCGCACCTCGGCGGTGCGGTCCCCGTCGAGGGCGTCGAGCCGGCTCTGCACCCGTCCGAACTGATGCTCGCTGAGCGTCAGGCCGACCACGTCCACGTCGTACTTCTCGCGCGCACGGATGATGGTGGTGCCCCAGCCGCAGCCCACGTCGAGCAGTCGCATCCCCGGTTCGAGGCCCAACTTGCCCAGTGCCAGGTCGATCTTGGCCAGCTGGGCCTCTTCGAGCGTCATGTCGTCGCGCTCGAAGTACGCACAGCTGTAGGTCCAGGTGGGATCGAGGAACAGCGCGAAGAAGTCGTCCGAGAGGTCGTAGTGCGACTGCACGTTCTTGTAGAAGGGCTTCAGATCCGTCATGTACCGTGCCTCGCCTCGGTGTGGGGTTCGTCCGACGGCCGCCCTCCGTGCTCTCGACGGGCCCGTCTCCAGAAACCTAGGCCAGCTGAGAGGGGCCTCGCTCGGGTACGGGCACAAAAGAACCTGCGGACGGTTCGCATGGGTCACGACGCGCCCGGGGCCGGTTTCCCGGGCTCAGGCGGGCTTCAGCAGATCGCGGTCACGGGCGACCGAGGAGGCCAGCGTTCGGTAGCCCTGGTCGTCGAAGTGCGCGGTCACGCGGTCCGGTTCCACGGAGACCACCTCGCCCTCGCCCCACTGCTCGTGACGCACTCGGTCACCGGGCGCCAGGCCGAGGTCCGTGCCGCCCGAGCCGGCTGCCGCGGCCGTCCGGTCGGCGCGTCCCGACTCGCAGGAGTCGCACCGGCCGCACCGATCGTCGTCGGTCGCGTCGTCCGGTGCCGCGCCGAAGTATTCGAGCAGCATCCGTCGCCGACAGCGTCCGGCCTCGGCGTAGTGCCGCATCATCTCCACGCGCGAGGTGGCGGCCGACTCCTCCGCCTCGGCGGCGGCGCGGACCCGAGCCATCACGGCGCGGACGTCCGAGTCGAGGTCGACCCATCCGGCAGTCCCGTCGTCACCGCGGTCCAACCGCACGGCGCCGACGCGTTCGAGCAGGTCGAGCGCAGTTCCCGCCGAGCGGGCGCTGACCGACGGCAGCGCCGTGATGGCGTCCGTCGGCAACGGATCGGTCGAGGCGACGACGGCGCGCAGAACCGTGCGGACCACCTTCTGGTTCGGTCGGCGAACGGCGAAGAAATTCTGCAGCCCGAGATCCTCCGCGCGGTAGTGCAGGATGGCCCGGGCGGATTCTCCGTCTCGTCCGGCGCGACCGAACTCCTGGTAGTAGCGCTCCAGGGAATCCGGCGGTGCGGCGTGGACGACGAAGCGGACGTTCGGATTGTCGATGCCCATCCCGAAGGCGGACGTGGCGATCACGACGTCGACGTCGCCGCTCACGAAGCGTCGGTGAACCTCGCTCCGATTCCTGGCCGACAGTCCGCCGTGATACGCGAGCGCGCGCAGGTCGTGCTGGGCGAACAGGTCCGCGTACTGCGTCGTCGCGGCGCGGGTCGCGGTGTAGACCAGGCCCGTCCCGGCGCCACGCGCGAGATCGACCACGTCGTGGACGACCGCGCTCACCACGTCGTCGGCGTGCGCGTGATGGCGAACCGAGAGATGGATGCCGGGGCGATCGACGTCGCCCAGGACGAGCAAGGGCTCCGTCAACCCGAGCCGCGCGACGATCTCGTCGCGGACGGGCGGTGGCGCCGTCGCCGTCAACGCGAGGATCGGAGGCCGCCCCACGGCGTTCGCGAACTCGGCGATGCGGAGATAGGCCGGGCGGAAGTCGTGACCCCAGGCGGCGATGCAGTGGGCCTCGTCGACGACCACGGCGCCCACGGACAGGAACGTCAGGCGCTCCCGCACCTCGGACCGCGCTGCCTGCTCGGGCGTGAGATAGAGGAGCACCCCGGTCTCGGCGTCGGCGACCCGGCGCCACGCCTTCTCCGTACGGGAGGCCGAGAGTCCGGAGTGGATGGCGACCGCCGTGACGGCATCGGTGTCGGCCACGGCGAGAACCTGATCGTGCTGGAGCGCGATGAGGGGTGAGATCACCACGGTCACTCCGTCGAGCATCGTCGCGGCGACGCGGTACACGACGGACTTGCCGAACCCGCTGGCGAGCACCCCGAGCACGTCGCACCCGGCCAGCAGTGCTTCCACGGCGCGTCGTTGATCCGGCTTGAGGTGATCGATTCCCAGTTCCGCTGCGTGCCGATCGATGTCCTGTACCGCGTTCACCGTCGGCTGATACCCGGTGCGGGGACGGAGAAACGACGGACACTCGTACGGGGTCGTCGTCAGAACCGGCGCGTGAACCGCAGTCGCCAGGGCCGTCCGTCCGGATCGACCACCACGCGGTAGAGCCACGAGAACACCCGCTGCTTCCACACCGGAGGAACCTCGATGGCGTGTCGACGCAGTCGCCCGGCCGGGCGGGGTCCGTGGCGACCGCCGTCGTGCCAGTCGTCGAGGGCGGACACGCTGCGGGCGACGGCGTCGAAGCACGCGTCCGGGTCGAGCAGATCGGATGTGTCGTCTATTCCGTTGCGGGAGAGGTGTTCCGCCATTAGTCCGAGTCGGAGCTCGCGGGCGAACACCCGAGCGCCGTCGCCCAGCCCGCCGGGGTCGAGCGGCTCCCGTGGATCGCGCTCGGTGTCGACCACCGCGGCGGTCAGCTCCGAATCATGGGTCCAGGAACGGCGATTGAAGTTGTCACTGCCGATCGCGGCCCACACGTCGTCGATCACGCATGCCTTGGAGTGCACGTAGACCGGCACGCTCTCGTCGTTCTCGATGTCGAGGACCAGCACGCGGTCCGACCCCGCGCTCCGCAGGATGTCCAGTGCCGCAGCGTGACCGAGCAGTGACGGGGGAATCGTCACGGCGCTGTCGTCGTCGAGGTGGCGTGGCACCACCACGATCATGCGCAGGGTCGGCGAGCGTCGCAGTGCGCTCGCGAACACGCGCGCGACGTCGACCGACCACAGGTACTGATCCTCGATGTACACGAGGCGTTCCGCCCGGGAGAGGGCCTTCGCGTAGGCCCGGGCGGCGCTGCGTTCGCCGTCGGTCGCGAACGGATACGCGGGGCGGCGCCGGGGATAGGTGCGGAGCAGCTGGACGGTGCAGGTTCCGGGCTCCGGGGGATCGGGCAGTTCCGTCGGCAGCACCGACGGCTCGCGTCGATGCCGACGCACCAGGTCCGAGAAGACGTGCCACGGCAGGCGGGAGAGCGCAGCCGGGTCCTCCCACCGTTCACGGAACGTGTCCTCGACGTCGCGCACGGCCGGGCCCGTGATCTCGAGTTGGATGTCGTGCCAGGCAGGGGTCTCGCCGTACTCCGGCGGGAACGGCCGCGACAGCGGATCGCCGTGGTGCCGCGCGTCGTCCCGTCGCGCGCGTGCGAGGTCGATGCCGCCGACGAACGCGACGTTGCCGTCCGCGCGGTCGGGGGAGCGCATCACCACCAACTTCTGGTGATGCGACCCGAAGGCCAGCACCCGTTGGTCGAGGACGCACTCGCCGCCGGCGTCCTCGAGCGCCATCGCCAGCGACGAGTTCTTGTCACCCGTGTAGCCGAACAGGCCGCTGTGGGAGCGCCACATCAGCCCCCGTACCGCCGCACCGCGGCGAGCCGCGTCGCTCAGGGCGTCCTCGACGGTGGGCCCCGAGTCGCCGAGAACCTGCTCGGGGTCGCCGCGCCAATCGGTGAACAGCACCAGATCGCCCGGACCGGCCGCGGCGAGATGGTCGCCGAGCACCTCGAAGTAGGTGGCGCCGTGCACCAGGGTGCGGCAGGCATTGCCCTCGGTCCACGGGCGGATGCGCGTGTCGGGGTTCCCGCGTTCCTCGGCCGTCAGCAGCCAGGGGTGCGCGTCGTGGTCGAAGGTGCTGTCGGCCAGGATCGACGACCGTCCCAGCGCGTGGGAGAGTCGGTCGATCGTCCGGAGGAGAAGACTGCCGACGCCGTCGGTCACAGCGGCCGCGCCGCGGGCGGCAACAGCGCCGCGTCGCTCACCGGCCAGGACCGAGGGTCCGGCCCCAGCTGCTGCAACTGCCGCACCTGATCCTGACACCACGGCGAGAGTTCGCTGGTTCCGCTCGCGACGTCGTCGACGATCTCCGTCCAGGTCTGCCACCGGTGCTCGGCCACCTCGTCGGGCCGCGGGTCGACGACGGCAGCGTCGTAGCGAACCAGGAACACCGGGCAGATCTCGTGCTCCACCACCCCGTTGTCCATCACGGCGCGGTAGCGGAACCGGGGCAGTACGGGGTCGGCCGCGGCAGCGTCGATGCCCAGCTCGTGGGCGAGGCGCCGAAGCACGGCGCGATCGAGCGGCTCGCCGGGGGCGGGATGGCCGCAGCACGAGTTGGTCCACACTCCGGGCCACGTGAGCTTGGTCAGGGCCCGGCGGGTGACGAGCACCCGACCGTCGGGGTCGACCACGTAGCTCGAGAACGCCAGGTGCAACGGCGTGTCCTCGTGATGGACGGTGGCTTTCTCCTGCGTTCCCACGGCGATTCCGTCGTCGTCGACGAGGACCACCATCTCCGGGGAGGTTGTTCTCACCCCGTCCAGAGTAGAGGTCGAATCAGCGATCGTCGGACCCGATCACCAGCACACCCTCGCGGACCAGACGCCGCACCACGACCGCGCCGTCGTCCCCGTCCAGTCCGGGGAGGTCGCCGACGGTCAGGGTCTTCCCGCCGAGCAGGGCGTCCAGCGCCGGGGCGCACTCGATCGGCAGCGAGATCGTCGTCCGACGGGTGCGCACGTGCACTCGCTCGGCGTCGGTGTCCGTCCGCACGACGAGCCCCGGGCGGCGACGGACCGGCGTGGCCGCATTCAGCGCGGCCAGCGCGTCGACGGTGGCGAGCGGACGGACCGGTGCCGGACGGGTGACGTCGGCGAACCGGCGACGGACGCGCTCGCCGACCGACACGGTCAGCGACGGGTCCGGGTCACCGGCCACGGCGGCGAGGTCGGACAGCACGGACTGCACGTGCGGCGCGACCGCGTCCGGGTCGGTGAGATCGATCCCGAGGGGGAGCGGGGCGCGGAACCCGGCGTCGTCGGCGAGGGCCGCGACGATCTGCCGCAGGAGATCGTGGCGGGTGAACGCCGACATCCCCACGGTGAGGTGGATCGACGTCGCGCCCAGCGCCTCGGCGGAATGGATCCATCCGCGCGGGACGTAGAGCGCGTCGCCGGGGCGGAGCACGGTGTCGAGGGCGGGGGGTTCGGCGGCCCGCGCGGCGACCGCGGCGCGATGATCCGTCCACGGCTGGTCGGCGAGCGGGTGCTCGTGGACCGGCGGGTGCAGGATCCAGCGCTTCTCGCCGGCGATCTGGAGCACGAACACGTCGTGCACGTCGTGGTGCGGATCGAATCCGCGGCTCGACGCCGGCGTGATGTAGGAGTTGACCTGGACGGGGTGGCCGATCTCGGCGACCAGGTCCCCGGTGAACCGGATGAGTGCCGGCCAGAGGCGATGCAGACCCTGCAGGACCAGGGTGTGGCCGTCGGCGAACGCGGCCAGGACACCGGTGGAGTCGAGCTGGTCGGTGACCTCGGCCCCGAACCCACCAGAGCCGGTGTAGCGGGACCGGTCGGTGATTGCGCCGTCCTTGGCCATGCGGACGAACGGGGTGCGCACGCCGCGCTCGGAGATCAACTCGTCGACGGCGTCGGCCGTCAGCAGGTCGTCGAACGAGGCCGGGAGGTCGGCCGCGCGCGTCAGCAGGGGCTCACGGCCCCAGTGGCGGTCGGCGAACTCGCGGCGATCGAGAGTGGTGAGACGAGACAGCGCGGACCGGGTGACCGGTCCGCGCTGCTCGTGGTGCTGCAGGCTCAAGCCGTACCGTCCGCGCCGCCGTCGTGGCCGCCGGGGTTCGAGCCGCCGTCGGCCGGGCCCTCGCCCGAGGCCGCGGAGCCGTCGGCGCCGCCGTCGTGGCCGCCGGGGTTGGAGCCGCCGTCGGCCGGGCCCTCGGTGGGCGAGGCCGAGCCGTCGGCACCGCCGTCGTGGCCGCCGGGGTTCGAGCCGCCGTCGGCCGGACCCTCGCCGCCGGCCGACCCGGTGGTGGTGATGTCGTCGTCGTTGATAGCCATCGCACAGAACCTTTCGTCGCTCGAGATGCTTCTCGCCGCTACGAGTTGACGGTCTCCGCGTTTTCCAAACCCCGCCCCCGCGTCCGGCGCAGACCGAGATGGAGCACGGCTCCGACGGCGAGGAGAATGCCCGCCCGCAGCCACGTGTCGGCGGTCTGCTGGGTGGCCAGCACGACGCAACTGATCAGGGCGAGGACGGGCAGGATCACCGGCGTGCGGAAGTGCGGGTGGTCCACCCGGTCACGGCGCAGGACCAGGACCGCGAGGTTGGTGCTGACGAAGACGACCAGCAACAGCAGCACGACGGTCTCGGCCAGCGCGGCGACGGTGCCCGTGGCGCAGAGGATCATCGCGATGACGGTGGTCGCGACGATGGCGACCCACGGCGTCCGACGTCGCGGCAGGACCCGCGCCCCGGCGCCCGGCAGCAGACGCTGCCGGGCCATGCCGTAGGTCAGACGGCTCGCCATGATCATCGTCAGCAGGGCGCCGTTGGCGACGGCGACGAGGGCGATGAGGCCGAACAGCCGATCGGGGACGCCGACGTCCGCGGCGGAGACGACCGCCAGCAGCGGGGCGGAGGTCTCGGCGAGTTCCGACGACGGCACGACGGCGCTGACCGCCAGTCCCACGGCGACGTAGACGGCGCCCGCGACGCCGAGCGAGAGGAACAGGGCCCGCGGGTAGACCCGGTGCACGTCCCGCACCTCCTCTGCCATGTTGGCGCTGGTCTCGAAGCCGACGAACGAGTAGAACGCGAGCAGCGCCGCGGCGAGAACGGCGACCGCCGGGCTCGCGGTGTCGGTGAACTCGAGGGTGCGTCCGGGGTCGCCGTCCCCGCGGCCGACCACGACGGCCGCCAACGCGACCACCAGCATGAGGCCCCCGACCTCGACGACGGTCATCACCACGTTGGCGCGCATCGATTCCTTGATGCCGCGGGCGTTGAGCAGGGCCACGACCCCGAGGAAGACCAGCGCCGCCGGGACGGTGGGCACGTCGAGGAACGTCCCGAGGTAGTCCCCGGCGAACGCGAGCGACAGGCCCGCGGCGCTGGTGACGCCCGCGGCGAGCATCGAGAACCCGACGAGGAAGGAGACGGCCGGACGTCGGAAGGCGCGCTCGGCGAACACGGCCGCGCCACCGGCCTTCGGATACTTGGTGACCAGTTCGGCGTACGACGAGGCTGTCAGCATCGCCATCGCGAGGGCGACGAGCAGCGGTACCCACACGGCGCCGCCGACCTTGCCGGCGATCTCGCCGACGAGCGCGTAGATCCCGGCTCCGAGCACGTCGCCGAGGATGAAGACGAACAGCAGCTTCCCGGTGATCGCGGATTTCAGCGGACTCGACCCGGCCGAATCACGTTCGTTCGCAGGGGAATCGGCGTCGCCGGTGGGTCGAGCATCGGCGTCGCGGGACACAGGGTTCATCCCGCGGGTGTACCCGACGAACGGGTCGTTACTCCGGCGCAGGAAACGTTTTCGTGCACCGTTTGCCCGGTTCGGCCTCGGGTAGTCGGCCCGCGTCCGAGAGGCTCGCCTGGATGGAGCACCCCGACAGGCGCAGCACGATCACACGTTCGTCCCACCAGTCGGGAGACACCCATGTTTCGTCACACGGACCACTTGCAGTTCGACGTCGCGCCGGAGAAGCCGGACCCCGTCTACGCCCGCAAGTTGCAGGAACTGATCGGCGGCGCCTACGGCGAGATGACCGTCACCATGCAGTACCTGTTCCAGGGCTGGAACTGCCGCATGAAGGGCAAGTACAAGGACCTCATCATGGACATCGCGACCGAGGAGATCGGTCACGTCGAGATGCTCGCGACCATGGTCGCGCGCCTGCTCGAGGGTGCGCCCGCCACCGAGTCCACCAAGAACGCGGCCATGGATCCCGTGGTCGCCGCGGTCATGGGCGGCATGGATCCGCAGCAGGCCATCGTCTCCGGCGGTGGGCCCTCGCTCGCCGACAGCAACGGTGTCCCCTGGAACGGTCGCTTCATCGTCGCGAGCGGCAACCTGCTGGCGGACTTCCGCGCCAACGTCGCCGCCGAGGCCCAGGGCCGGGTGCAGACCGCCCGCCTGTGGCACATGACGGACGACCCCGGCGTGAAGGCCATGCTCAAGTTCAACCTCGCCCGCGACACCTACCACCAGAACATGTGGCTGGCGGCGATCGAGGAACTGCAGGCGGACGGCCTGGAAGGCGTCGTCGCCCCGAACGACCTGTTCGACGAGGAGTACGAGGAGCACGCGAGCACGCTCTGGCACCTCTCGGACGGCACCGAGTCCGACAAGGGTCGGTGGGCGCACGGCACCGCACCGGACGGACGCCACGAGAACAAGTTTCTCGCCGACCCCCAGCCGCTCGGCAACGTGCAGGCCGGCCCGCCGCCGGACCCCAAGCTGTACGCGACGTACGACGGCGCGCTGGGCGAGCCGTCCAACGCCGAGCTGGGCACCGAGAAGGGCGTCATGGGCAAGATCAAGGAGACGCTCGACC
This sequence comes from Rhodococcoides corynebacterioides, assembly GCF_019834675.1. GTDB lineage: Bacteria > Actinomycetota > Actinomycetes > Mycobacteriales > Mycobacteriaceae > Rhodococcoides > Rhodococcoides corynebacterioides_A. The sequence continues at coordinate 449,717 of NZ_JABUBU010000001.1, forward strand.
CCAACGCCGGCTGACGTTCACCCGGCGAACGTCCCGCCGAGAATACGAAGCCCTCGGTAGCTCGCTACCGGGGGCTTCGTGGTGATCGGATGGTTGTGAATTCTCGTGTTTCAGCGCTGCGTCGAATCGCCGGTCGGCGTCCGGATCGGACGCGGCAGACGATGCGCGGCAACGGGTTTCGACTCGTCGATGGGCACCACCAACCTTCGAGGAGAACCAGGTGTACGGGCACCTTCGACGATAAACCCGGCCCCCCGTGTTGTCCAGAGATCGGTGGCCCGGAGATCGTTGTCCGGAGATCGGTTGCCCGGAGTTACCGGGACACGACCACGTGCTCGTTCGGGACGCAGTGGGTCATGGTGAGACCGGTGACGTCGCGCGGCCCGTTCTTCCCGAGGTTGGACCGGCGCTCCTCCTCGACGTCCGAGAGCGTCTGCGAGGCGAGGGGCGGCAACTCCCGCACGTCGTCCGCGGTGATGCCGAGGCCCTCGCCCACCCGTGCGCCGAGTTCGTCGTCGCACATCAGGAAGTGCCACACCATGCGCTCCTGGACCTCGCGGGTGGCCTCGCCGATGTTGGCGGTCAGGTTGGCCACCAGATCGTCCTGCTCCCACGCGTCCATGAGCTGGTATCGCTGACCGGCCTGCTCGTAGTCGTTGGTCCGCTCGATCCGCTTGCGGGTGAGCCGACCGCGGATCTCCGGCCCCTGCTCGTCGTGCGTCGGGTACTGCGCCTCGTGCAGTCCGCCGGTGATCGACGGCTCGTAGTTGACGTGCGGGTTCGACCCGACGTCGTCCACCGAGTACTGCATCTGTCCGCCCTGCTGGTTGGTGGCCACCCGGGACTTGGGCTGGTTGACCGGCAGCTGCAGGTAGTTGGGGCCGACCCGGTACCGCTGGGTGTCGGAGTAGGAGAACGTGCGACCGACGAGCATCTTGTCGTCGGAAAAATCGAGCCCGTCGACCAGAACGCCGGTGCCGAAGGAGATCTGCTCGTTCTCGGCGAAGTGGTTGGACACGTTGCGGTCGAGAACCATGCGGCCCACCACCTTCGGCGGGAAGTCGTTCTCCGGCCAGACCTTGGTGTCGTCGAGCGGATCGAAGTTCAGCTCCTCGTGCTCGTCGTCGCTCATGAGCTGCACGCGCAGTTCCCATTCCGGGAAGTCGCCGCGCTCGATGTGCTCGTAAAGGTCCTTCGAGGCGTGTCCGAGGTCGGTGGCCTGGGTGGCGGCCGCGTCCTCCTCGGTGAACGAGGCAACCCCCGCCGTGGGGATCCAGTGGTACTTCACCAGGTGCGTCTCGCCGTCCGCGTTCACCCACTTGTAGGTGTTGACGCCGAAGCCCTGCTGCGTGCGGTAGTTGGCCGGAATGCCGCGCGGGGAGAAGAGATTGACCAGCATGTGCATCGCCTCGGGGGTCTGCGACATGAAGTCGAAGATGCGCGCCGGCTCCTGCCGGAAGGTCACCGGGTCAGGCTTGAGCGCGTGGATCACGTCGGGGAACTTGATCGCGTCGCGGATGAAGAAGACCCCGAGGTTGTTGCCGACGAGGTCCCAGTTCCCGTCCTCGGTGTAGAACTTGATCGCGAACCCCCGCGGGTCGCGGGCCGCCTCCGAGGAGTCCCGGCCGCCGATGACCGTGGAGAACCGGATCGCCAGATCGGTGCGTTTCCCCTTCTCGGAGAACAGCTTCGCGCGGGTGTACTTCGCGATCGGCTCGTCGCCCCACGTCCCGGTGGCCTCGAAGTATCCGTAGGCCACGGCGCCGCGGGCGTGCACCACACGCTCCGGGATGCGTTCGCGGTCGAAGTGGCTGATCTTCTCGAGGAAGTGGTAGTTCTCGAGGGTCGCGGGTCCGCGGGACCCGACGGTGCGCTGATTCTGATTGTCGTAGATCGGGTGGCCCTGTCGGTCGGTCAGGTGCCCGCGATCGTCGGACGAGGGTGAGCCCTGTGAGGCGACGTCGGTCATACCAGCTCCTCGGCTGTCGATGGTCGTGCGGTGTCCGCACGACCTACCCGTGAGAGGACGCGGAAAACCCGGGGGGGGGCGGGCATCCGTCGACGCGAGTCGGCCCGGCCTAGCATCGAGCGGGTGAAGCACAGTGCCGGACTACTGGTGCACCGGACCGGTGCGCGCGGCGGGCCGGAGGTGTTGCTGGCGCATCCCGGCGGGCCGTTCTGGGCGCGCAAGGACGACGGCGCCTGGTCGGTGCCGAAGGGCGAGTTCGACCCCGCCACCGAGGACCCGGCCGCCGCTGCCGCACGCGAGTTCGCCGAGGAACTCGGCTCGCCCCCACCGTCCGGACCGTGGCATCCGCTGGGGACGGTGATCCAGTCCCGCGCCAAGCACGTCACCGCGTTCGCCGTCGAGGGCGACGTCGATCCCGCGACGCTGCGATCGAACGACGCGGAGATCGTGTGGCCGCCGCGCTCGGGGCGCGTGATCACCGTCCCGGAGATCGACCGGATCGAGTGGTTCGACCTCGCGACCGCGCGCCGCAAGATCCTCGCCGGTCAGGTGCCGCTGCTCGACACGCTCGAACGCCTGCTGGAGACGGGGACGGGTCAGTCGTCCTCGTGATCGGTGCTGTCGGTGCTGTCGGGAGCCTCGACGGTGGGAGCCTTCTCCGCCGCGCGCCTGGCCTCGTCGATCGTGTCCTGGACCGCGTCGAGGTCGGGGAGGTTCTCGGTTCCGGTGTTCTCGGTGGGCTCGGTGTTGCCGGTGGGCTCGGTGCTCATGTCGATGACCTCTCGTGGGGCGGCTGTGCATCGCAGGGGCCGCTGTGGCGGTGGATACGGCCGTCTGGTATGGCGTCGGCCACATCGGGTTTTCCCGTTCCTACCGAGTGGTAACCATGGATCAGATCGACCCGAAGGCGCGGCACACCGCCGCGTTCGACGACCAGTCATCGAAGGAGTTCGACAGACCATGGCACAGATCTCGATCGACACGCAGCGTGGAACCCTCGTCGCGCAGTTGCGCGCCCTGCTCCAGCTGACGAACACCGAGGTCCAGGTGGCCGAGACCCGCGTGGTCCAGGCCCGGACCGACGCGGTGCGCCGCGAGCTCGAGGAGAACGCCGCCAACGGTCGCACCCGGTCCGAGCGCATCGCGACCGCCATCCGTGACCTCGGCAGCACGCCGGACGTCGTGGCGCCGCTGCTCGGCCGCCTCACCGCCGCGCTGAAGGCCGTCGCGGAGCAGGCGCAGCCGTTCGACGAGGCCCTGCTCGGCGACCTCGCCCTCGAGCACCAGCTGCTCGACCGCTCGCGCTACGTCAAGGCCCTCGCCACCGCTACCTCCGACGCCGCGGTCGTCTCGCTGGCCGACAGCCTCGTCGAGGCTCACTCGGCCACCGTCGACTGGCTCACCACCGTCCTGGCCGAGGACGCCCTCGGTGGTCCGGCCGCACTGCGCCGGACGCCCATCCAGGCCGCGACGGGTGCCGCGGTGCGCCTGATCAACACCCCGGTCACGTGGTCCGCACGCAGCGTCGACCGCGCCGTCGACACCGCGCGTGACGTCCCGAACAAGGTGGCCGAGCTGCTCGGCCGCGGACAGAAGGCCGGCGAGCTCACCGTCGACACGCTCGTCGCGAGCCGCGACTCGGCACTCGAGGCCGCCGAGGAGACCACCCGTGAGGGCGGCGCCGAGACCGTCGCCGACGCGATTCACAAGGCCCGCGCGGCCACCGGGTCGCTGTCCGCCGACGAACTGCCCGTCGACGGCTACGACGAGTTGAACGTCTCCGCGGCCGTCGCCGCGATCAAGGACCTCGACGCTCCCGCCGACGTGCGCACCGTCCTCGCCTACGAGGAGCAGCACAAGAACCGCCACAGCGTCGTCTCCGCCGCGCAGACGCGGATCGCCGCCATCGCCAAGGAGGTCGTCGGCGTCGAGTGACACTCGCCGCGACATACGAAACGCCCCGGATCCCATCGGATCCGGGGCGTTTCGGCTGTGCGGGGCGACCGCTCAGCTGCGGTCGGGTGCGGCGCGGGGAGTGCGGCGCCGGCGATCGCGGGGCGGGACGTACGACGTGCAGCGGGACATGACGCTCTCCCACCAGTCGCGGGTGTCGCCGTTCTCGGACCACACCACCGTCTCGACGTCCGCCGGCCCCGAGTCGCGGGGCGCGGGTTCTTCGATGTGCAGGGTCATGGGTGAACTCCTGTCGACGTGCCTGGCCTCCGTCGACACGGACCGATCGCACACGCGACCGGGCGCCCGTGGGGTGACGGATGACTTCGACGCCACGTTTTTCGAGCGCTCACCTCGATTGTTACCCCTCGATGCGGGTCTCGACACCTGATCGGCCCCGGCGGTCGTACCGGAATCGGTTCAGGGCGTCTCCCGCCACCAGGTGTCCGCCGGTGCGACCGGCATGGTGCGCTTGTGCCGAGTCCGTGCGAACCACGCCTCGATGGTCGCCGCGGCGTCGTCGGGCACGTCTTCTCCCTCGAGGTACGCGTCGATCTGCGCGTACGTCACGCCGAGTGCCTCCTCGTCGGGAAGCGCGGGGCGATCGTCCTCGAGGTCGGCCGTCGGCACCTTGCTCCAGGTGCTCTCCGGCGCCCCCAACTCCCGCAGCAACGCCGCGCCCTGCCGCTTGGTCAGCCCGGTGAGCGGCGTGAGGTCGACGCCGCCGTCGCCGTACTTGGTGTAGAAGCCGGTGACGGCCTCCGCGGCGTGATCGGTGCCGACCACCAGGAGGTTGCGCTCGCCGGCGAGCGCGTACTGGGCGACCATGCGTTCACGGGCCTTGATGTTGCCGCGCACGAAGTCGCGCAGCCGCTCCACACCCAACGCGGCCGCGGCGGCGGTCCCCGCGCCGTCGGTCGACGCCTTGATGTCGACCCGCACCGTCTCGTCGGGACGGATGAAGTCCAGCGCGACGACGGCGTCGTCCTCGTCCGCCTGCTGTCCGTAGGGCAGCCGCACGGCCAGGAACCGCACGTCGTGCCCCGCGTCCCGCGCCCGCTCGGCGGCCAGCTGGCACAGTCGCCCGACGAGTGTGCTGTCCTGCCCACCGCTGATGCCGAGGACGAACCCCGCAGTGCCGGTGGCGGCCACGTAGTCCGCGAGAAACGCCACGCGGGACTCGATCTCGGCAGCCGGGTCGATGGGGGACCGGACGTTCAGTTCGGCGCGGATGGTGTCTCGGAGACTCTGCATACCGACAACGCTAGCGCCGTTCGCGGCGATCCGCCGGGGGTGTTTGCCCGCGATCGACCGGGGAAGCCGAGTGCCTCGTGCACGGTGACCCATCCGCCACGTCCGACCGAGGAGGGAAGCACGCCGATGTCCACCGAACGGATCGAGGGTGACGCCGCGCAGCCGGAGGAACGGGTCGACACCGACGCCGATCTCGCCGACCTCTGCTCGGAGATCGCCGAACTCGCCGTCCGAGCCGACCTGCGCATCGCCACGGCCGAATCGCTCACCGCGGGCAACATCGCCGCGAACCTCGGCCGCGCGCCGTCCGCCGGGCGCTGGTTCCGCGGCGGCGTCGTCGCTTACGCGGAGGAGGTCAAGCACGGGCTGTTGAACGTGCCCGAGGGTCCGGTGGTCAGTGAGGCCTCCGCCCGCGCCATGGCGGCCGGCGTCGCCGATCTGACCGGCGCCAACCTCGCCGTCGCCGTCACGGGCGAAGCCGGTCCGGAGACCGACGAGGACGTGCCGCCGGGCACGGTCTGGTTCGGTCTCGCCGACCACGGCACGGTCACCGCGGAGCACGTCGTGTTCGAGGGCGATCCGCCCGAGGTGCTGGCCGCGACCATCGAACACTCGCTGCGCCTGCTGCGCGACCACGGTCGGGACCGCGCCGGTCGGCAGGCGTGATCGCCACGCGGGGCGGGGTCAGGCCCCCAGCGCGAGCAACGCGATGTCGTCGATCGGCCGCAGGCCGGGGATGAGGTCGACCAGATCGTCGACGAGCGACTCGACGGGACGTCCGAGGCGTCGGCGAACGAAGTGGACCAGACCCTCCTCGCCGAACATCGTCCGACCGTCCGGGCGCGCCTCGGTGATGCCGTCCGTGTACATCAGGAGCGTCTGTCCCGGCGCGAGGCGGAAGCTGCAGGCGCTGAACGTCGCCTTCTCCAGTGCGCCGACGAACATGCCCGTGGTGGACCGGATCTCGTGGACGTCGTCGGTGTCGGGGTCGAGCAGCAGCGCCGGCGGGTGGCCGCCGGTGGCGAGCGTGATGCGGAAGCCGCCGCGCGGATCGGGCGTGGCGATGCCGAACAGGACGGTGCAGAACCGCTTCTGCGTGGGGTCGAGCATCAGCACCTGGTTGAGCTCGGCGAGCCCCTCCGCCGGATCCGGCTGGTGCAGCGCGGCCGCGCGCAGGGTGTACCGGACCAGGGAGGTGACGGAGGCGGCTCCGGCGCCGTGGCCCTGCACGTCCCCGAGGAAGAACGCCCAGCGATCGTTGCCGAGGGCGAAGACGTCGTAGAAGTCGCCGCCCACCTGCAGCGGCGAAACCGCGTGGTAGTGCGACGCGAGGGTCAGACCCTCGATTCGGGGCAACGACGGCGGCAACAGGGTGCGCTGCAGCACGGCGGCGTAGTCGGTGATCTCGACGGTGTCGGACTCCGCCCGGGTGCGCAACGCCTGCTCGTCCCGCACGGTCGACAGGGCGGACAGGCGGAGCTCGAGCTCGTCCACCACGATGTCGGCGAGGTCGGCGAGCACGTCGACGTCGACGATGTCCGCCGAGTCGCGGGGTTCGGTGTCGAACACGTTGACGGTGCCGAGTCGGTGGCCGTCGGCCGTGACGATCGGGGCGCCCGCGTAGAAGCGGATGCCGGCGTCGCCGTGCACCAGAGAGTTGTCCGCGGCCGGGCCGTGCCGCAGGGCGTCGGGAACGACGTACACGCCGTCCTGGGCAATGGCGGACGAGCACAGACCGTCCTCACGCGGGACGCGGTCCGGAATGCCGTCGCCGTGCCGGGCGGCGAACCAGATGTGGTCCGAGTCGACGATGGTGACCGACGCGTACGCCGTGCGCATCCATCGCGACGCCAGGCGGGCGATGCGGTCGAATGCGCCGTCCGGAGGATTGTCCAGCACGTCGTACCGGGCCGACGCTGCGAGCCGAGCGGCCTCCACGGCACGGGACAGTGCGGCCGGGAAGGGATCGAAACCCGAGGACTCGACGGGCGGGGGGTCGACGGGCGGGGGGTCGACGGGAGAATCGTGCAGGGCAGTCATGATGCCTCCAGGGAGCGAGAGCGAAAGCGAGTGCTCTCCCCGGGTCTGGAGGAGGCGGAACCCCGGTCGGTGCGAGTTCGACGTGCTGTCGTGCGTCGTCAGTCTACGAGATCGCGCACGCTTTGTGCACCCATGTCTTCCCATCGCATGACCACCTCGGTACCCGTGGCGGCGGCGGTGACGGTCACGTCGTCCGACAGGGTCTCGATCAACGGCAGCCCGCGCCCACGCAGCGGGCCGGGGGCGCTGGACGACCAGGATCCGTGGTCACGGACGCTCACGTCGAGGTGACCGGACTCCGCGGCGTACCGGGCCCGCAGGTCGAACACGCCGCGGCGGGTCGACGACGCGTACGCGTGCTCGACGACGTTGGCCATGGCCTCGTAGACCGCGAGGACGACGTCGTGCATGCGGTCCGAGTCGACCCCACCGGCGGCGAGCCACCGGGAGAAGAACACGCGCACGTCGGAAATGCGTCGCGGGTCCGCGTCGAGGTCGGTCAGCACCAGGGGATTGGGGAGGGGGCTGGCGGTCTCGGCGTCGATCACAGCCGGAGTAGTACCCCCGGATCGTGGGTCCCTCACATCGACGCGGAGGTCAGGCGAAGTCGGAGCGACGGGCATCGCGCGTGGCCGCGAGTGCGTCCTGTCGGGACGCGTGGATGGGGAACGTCTCGTCCAGGCCCACCAACTGCAGGGGGCGCGCCGTGGCCGCACCGACGGCCACGACGGAGAAGGTCACGCCGTCGGGCACCGACTGATGAGACTGCACCAACACGGTCATGCCGGCGGAGGCGAGGAACTCGACCCCGGTCAGATCCACGACGAGCGCCTCGGTCGCCTCGCTCCGCACCGCGTCGACCGCGTCCTGCAGGATCGGGGCCGTCGCCAGGTCGAGTTCTCCGACGACCGTGAGGATCGCTGCCCCGTTCTGCAATTCGGTGTCGACACGGAACGAGTCCGTGGAGTTCTCGGCGACCGACATCGACGTCCTGCCTTTCCCGGCCCGTACGTACGGGCTCTGCGTTCGGACAACCATTCAATCAGTCCTCACCGGACGGGGTCGAGTCGGCCGGTCGGGGCACTGTCGGCCCCGTCGGACGCGTCCGAATCCGGCTCGGGGAGGGCGGCGTCGTAGACGCGCTCGGTGTCGAGGGCGATGTGGTCGAGCGAGTACCGGGCGCGGATGCGGTCCGCCGCGGACATGCCGAACCCGGTACGACGCCCGTCGTCGTCGAGCAGGCGACGAACGGCCTCGGCGACGGCGGCCGGGCTGCGCCGCGGCACCAGGACGCCGGTGACCCCGTCGATGACGGTGTCGAGCAACCCGCCGACCGCGGACGCGACGACGGGGGTCCCGCACGCCATGGACTCGATCGCGGAAATGCCGAACGGCTCGTAGGTGGGGGTGAAGACCGCGAGATCGGCGGCGCGCCAGAAGTCGGGCATGCGCTCGCGGGGGATGCGGCCGATCCGCACCCGGTCCGCGACGCCGTGCGTGCGTGCGAGGTCGGTCAGGCGCTGCGCTTCGGGGTCGGCGGACACGTCGGCGTCCGGTCCCGCGGCGATGGACAACTCGGCGTCGGGAACGGCGGCGAGCGCGGCGATGGCGAGGTCGAAACCCTTGCGCGGCACCAGGCGTCCGGCTGCGGCCAGGCGGTGGCGTCGGGCCGGACGTGCGCCGCGGGCGATGGGCGCCGGGTAGAAGGTCCCCAGGTCGACGCCGGCGGGGATCACCGAGATCGATCGGCGCGGCACCCCCATGCGCACGAGATCGACGACGTCCTCCGACGCCGTCGCGATCACGCGAGATGCCTTGCGAGCGATCATCTTCTCGACCTTGCCCCGCGCCGTGGTGTCGGCGCTCCGGTCGCCGCGGTAGCGCCGCGCGGCGACGGCGAGCGTGTGGAACGTGACCACCGTCGGCACCGCGTGCGTGCGGGTGGCCAGCTGCGCCGCGAACGCCGAGGTCCAGTAGTGCGCATGGACCAGGTCGGGACGCTCTGCGGCCCAACGACGTTCGAGGCCGTCGGCGAATTCCCCGAGGTGCGGAACCAGCGCTTCCTTGGCCACCGGTCCGGGCGGGCCGGCAGGCACGTAGGAAACGCGATAGCCGCGCGGGGCCTGCACGTCCGACGGTGCCGTCGGATCGGCGCACCGGGTGTGGACGGTGACGTCGTGGCCCCGGCCCGTGAGGGCCGCTGCCAGGGCGTCGACATGGGCGTTCTGGCCGCCCGCGTCGACCCCACCGAGGGGCGACAGCGGATCGGCATGCGCGGACACCAACGCAACTCTCATGAGACATCCATCCCTGCTGCAGTCTGAACAACGGACCGCCGCTGGTGGATGAACGGCGAAGCACAGAACCGGGACATCGACATCCGGTCGTGGTCGTGGAATTGACCGTATCCGATCTTCGGAAACATCCACAGCCGGGTCGGCTACGAATGCTCTGCCGGGTCGGCTACGAAGACTCTGCCGGGTCGGCGCTCGCCTGATGAGAAAGCCCTGGTGACGGCTACTTCAGCGGGTCGTGGCCCCAGTTCATCAGCGAGTACCGCCACCGGGAATGTTCGACGTCCTTCTTCGGCCCCTGGGCGCTGTGCCGATGGACGTACCCGACCACCTTTTTCATGGCCGACGCGTCGTCGTCGGTGAGGTCGGCCTTCTTGGTGCCGAGGATGCGCACGATCTCCCGACCCATGGCGTGGCCGGTGGATTCGCCGTCGGAGGAGTCGCCGACGGACTTGGACTCCTCGGTGTCGAGCCACTCGTCGAGTTCCTTGGCCGTGAGGTTGACGGCGTCCTTCCAGTCGTCCCAGACGTCGTCGACCGTGGTGTCCTTGCTCATGGGCACCGCGTTCCCGAACGTGAGGCGGTCGAACCATCCTCCCGTCGACGCTGTGCTTCGATGGATCGATGAGCACGCTGGTGTGTTTCCACGCGCATCCCGACGACGAGGTCTTCGGCACCGGGGGTGTCATGCGGGCCGCGTCCGACGCCGGTCACCGCGTGGTCCTGGTGACCGCCACCGACGGGGCGCTCGGCGAGGTTCCCGACGGACTGCTGGAGGAGGGGGAGTCCCTGGTGCAGCGTCGGCAGGCCGAGGTGGCCGCGTCCGCGGCGGTGCTCGGTGTTCACCGCGTGGTGAATCTGGGGTACGCGGACTCGGGAATGGCGGGGACGGAGGGCAATTCGGCGCCCGGGGCGTTCGCGACGGCCGACGTCGAGGCTGCCGCCGAGCGGCTCGCGGAGGTGCTGCGCGAGGAGAACGCGACGGTCCTCACGGTGTACGACCCCAACGGCGGCTACGGCCACCCCGACCACGTGCAGGTGCACCACGTGGGCACCCGTGCCGGTGCGCTGGCCGAGGTGCCGTTCGTCTACGAGGCCACCATGAACCGCGATCACATGCGGATGCTGATGGAAGCGAACCCGGCGTGGCGCGATCAGGCCGAGTCGCAGGACGACGCCGAGAGTGCGCAGCGTCCCGACGTCGAGGTCTTCGGGCTGCCGGAGTCGGAGCTGACCACCGCCGTCGACGTGACCGCCGTCCTGGACGCCAAGCGGGCGGCGATGGAAGTCCACGAATCGCAGATCGGCGACTTCGGCCCGTTCCTCGCGATGGAGCGCGACGTGTTGGCCGTGGTGTTCGGCACCGAGTGGTTCCGCCGTGTCGTTCCGCCCGCATCCGCACTGTCGGGTTCGGCCCGGGAGACGGCGCTGCCGCTCTGAGGTGATCGACCGTCGGGTCGACCCCGCCCCCGTCTGTCAGAACGGGGGTGGTTCGTGGTCCGCCGCTTCGGCCGGGGTTGCGGGGAGTCCGAGGTTGCGGAGGCGGTTGCGGTTTCGTTCTTGTCGTCGGCGGGCGTGTTTCTGCTCGGTGCGGGGGGCGGGTCGTCGGCGTTCGGAGAGGCCCGGTGGTCGTGGTGGGGGTGGGTCGCCGAAGACGATGCAGTCGAGGCCGGGGTGGGTGTCGTGGCCGGTGAACGCCGGACCCAGGACCGTCCGTCCCTCGGGGATGGTGATGGTGCGGATCAGCCTGCTCGGGTCGGTGGGGTCGGGGTACTGGTCGTCGACGAAGTCCCCGAACGTTTTCAGTAGGTGGTGGAAGCGGCATTTGGCGCCGAGTCCGGTCGCGTCGGTGCGCCCACCCTGCTCGGGGTGGGTGTGGTCGTATTCGGTGGTGTGGTCGAGGTCGGCATCCCACGCGGGTCTGTTGCAGCCGGGCCAGGTGCAGAGTTGATCCCTTGCCCGCACATAGGCATCGAGGGCCGCGGAGGGCCGGTAGGGATCCGACGGTTGCGTCGCCGGCAAGGGGGTGTCGGTGCCGTCACCCAACGGGCGGATCACCGAGCGGGGATCGGTGGCGAGGCCCCGGACGTGGGCGCCGGAGATGATGCCGATGCCGGAGAGGAATCCGACGCCGTCGACGGTGTCGAGACCGACCGGCTCCTCGCACCCGCGCAGGTCCTGCGCCGCAGGCTGTTCCGCCGCGGACGGATCGGTGGAGGTCGGGTCCGCGTCGGAGTCGGCCTTGGGCAGAAGAGGCGCAGGGGTGGGCTCGGTGTTCGGTCGCGGCAGGTGCTGCGGCGATCTGCAGACCCGGTCGGTCTCGGGTGCGGGGACGGGGCCGGTGAGGGTGGTGGTGTCGGTGACCACGTGGATCACGATCCGCGGCGCGGTCGCTGCGAACTTACCGACGTCGACGCTCTTGTAGCGGCAGTCGGTGATGGGGCGGTCGCAGTCGCACCCGAACTCGGTTCGGGTGACCAACGCGTAGTGCGCATCGGAGGCCCGCGCGGCCGTCGACCGGGTGTCCTTCGGGCACACCTGCCCTGCCAACCGCTGCACAGCGGCGGCGGCGAGGGCGGTGTCTTCGGCGGACCGGGTGTCCGTCGTCGTGGCCATCCCGTCCCGCCCGGTCTCGACGGAGAAGTTGCGCTTCCGCTGCATTCTGGCGCGGTGTTCGCGGACGGCGTCCGGGTTACGGCGGTGCACCATTGTGTCGACCATCGTCTCCACCCGCTTCGTGGACCAGGTTCCGGGTTTGCGGAGGGCGGCGGCGATGTCGGCGTCGACGAGGGCGGCGTAGCACTGCCCCTCGATCAACTCCGTGCGGGAGACGATGGTGCGGATGTGGTGCGGGGTGACCACCCCGTCCCGCAGGCATTGCGCGACTGTGGGGAGTCGATCCCGCAGCGCGACCGCATCGGTCAGCAGCGTGGACGCCGCCCACTGAGTGATCGAGAGGGTGGTGGCGATCGAGGCGGCGCAGCGGGTGAACGCATCGAACTCGCGGCGGTCCTCGTCCTCGTACGGCACCACCGACTCCGTGTGCATCGTCGCGGCGAGCTGGTATTTGAACCATTCGAGGTAGGAGACCCCGGCGGTGGCGTGCACCAGCGCGTCCAACGCTTCCGGGGCAGCAAGGTCGGTGGTGGCCGGCAAGCCGAGCGCGGTGTGGTCCAGCGCAGCCCACGGCACCGCACCGTCGGCACCTGCCCCCACCTGCGTCGTGACCATGCTGCCGACCCCCCAGTCGCTCGTATGTTCGAGTGTACCACCACCCACCGACACGGTCCATGACACGCACGCACGAACCCGCCCCGCACACTGCACCCACCACGAGCGCCGGGGTGAGTGCGTTACCGGACGGCGTCCGGGTGGTAGACAAGTCGCACACCGGACGGACGTACCGGTGCACCACGACGGTCGGGGAGGCACGTGCGCATCGCTCTGCTGTCGTACCGGAGCAAGCCCCACGTGGGTGGGCAGGGCGTCTACGTCGCCCGGCTCGGCAAGGCGTTGGTGGAGGCCGGTCACATCGTCGAGGTGTTCTCCGGACAGCCCTACCCCGTTCTCGATCCGCGGATCACGCTGACCCGCGTCCCCAGCCTCGATCTGTACCGCGAGCCGGATCCGTTCCGCACCCCGCGCCCGTCCGAGATCCGTGACTGGATCGACGTGATCGAGGTCGCGACGATGTGGACGGCCGGCTTTCCCGAGCCCCTCACCTTCGGCCTGCGGGCCGCCCGTCTGCTGTCCCGTCGCGAGGCGGATTTCGATGTGGTGCACGACAATCAGTCGCTCAGCTACGGACTGCTCCGGCTGCGTCGCCCGTGGGTCGCGACCATTCATCACCCGATCACGCGTGATCGGGAGCTGGACCTGGCCGGTGCGTCGTGGCGTCGCCGGATCACGCTGCGGCGGTGGTACGGATTCCTGGCGATGCAGCGGCGCGTCGCTCGGCGCGTCGGGCACGTGATCACGGTGTCGCGCAGTTCGGCGGACGACATCGTCGAGGCGTTCGGAGTCCGTCGTACCGCGGTGTCGGTGATCCCGCTGGGGGTCGACACCACCGTGTTCGCGCCGCGCGGCGAGCGCGTGCCCGGACGCATCGTCGCCGTCGCCAGTGCCGATGTCGCCCTCAAGGGTGTCCGCCATCTTCTCGAGGCGGTCGCGAAACTGCGGACCGAACGCGACGTGACCGTGGATCTGGTGTCGACCATCGATCCCGAGGGGCCGACGCGTCGCACCATCGACCGTCTGGGACTCGGCGACGCGGTGACCGTCCGAACGGGACTGACGGACGACGAGCTCGCCGACGTTCTCGCCCGAGCCGAGGTGGCCTGCGTTCCGTCGCTGTACGAGGGGTTCTCCTTGCCGACCGTCGAGGCGATGTCCTGCGGGACGCCGCTGGTGGTGAGTCGCACGGGGGCGATTCCCGAGGTCGTCGGTCCGGACGGCGAGTGCGCCGATCTGGTCGACCCGGGCGACAGCGAGGCCCTCGCCGCGGCGCTGTCGGCGCTTCTGGGCGACGACGCGCGTCGGGCGGAGATGGGACGACGCGGGCGTGCACGAGCAGAATCGACGTTCTCCTGGCCGGCCGTCGCCGCGGCCACGGTGGACGTCTACGGCGCGGCGATCGCCGCGCACCACGAAGGGGACCACGCATGTTGACGATGGATTTCGACCGACTCGGCTTCGGCGTTGGTGACCGGGTGATCGACATCGGGTGCGGACTCGGTCGGCACTCCTACGAGCTCTATCGACGCGGTGCGCACGTGGTGGCGTTCGATCGGAATGCGGCGGAGCTCGACGAGGTGAAGGTCATGTTCGGCGCGATGGAGGCCGAAAGCCAGGTGCCCGCGTCGGCGAGTGCGGAGACGATGGTGGGCGATGCCCTCGCCCTGCCCTTCCCCGACGGGCACTTCGACGGCGTCGTCGTCTCCGAGATGCTCGAGCACATCCCGGACGACCGCGCGGCCATCGCGGAGATCGCGCGAGTCGTGCGTCCCGGCGGGACCGTGGCCGTCAGCGTCCCCCGGTGGCTTCCCGAGCGCGTGTGCTGGGCCCTGTCCGACGAGTACCACGCCAACGAGGGTGGCCACGTGCGCATCTACCGCGCGAGCGCCCTGCGCGCCGCGCTGACCGAGGCCGGACTCGAGGTCACCCACAGCCATCACGCACACGCGTTGCACGCGCCGTTCTGGTGGCTCAAGTGCGCGGTCGGGGTGAACCGGGACGACAATCCGCTGGTGCGTGCGTACCACTCGATGTTGGTGTGGGACATGATGAAAGCTCCGGCGGTGACGCGGTGGGCGGAGCGAGTGCTGGATCCGGTGATCGGCAAGTCGGTGGTGATCTACCTCCGCAAGCCGCCGCAGGCCGGCCGCGGGGGAGCGGCGTCGTGAGTCGGCCGACGCCGGACGTTCCGTCCGTCGCCGGGGTGCTCACCGCGGACCAGTGCCGCGCCACCGCCGAATCCATTGCGGCAGTGCAACTCCGATCCGGAGTGATTCCGTGGTCGACCGGGGGCCACGAGGATCCGTGGGATCACGTGGAGTCGGCGATGGCGCTGTCGGCGGCCGGTTTCACCGAGGAAGCCGACGCCGCGTACGAGTGGTGCCGACGCACCCAGCGTGACGACGGCTCGTGGCCGCTGCGCACCCGCGCCGGCGTCGTCGAGGACGCCGGCTCCGACACCAACTTCTGCGCGTACGTCGCGGTGGGCGTGTGGCACCACTTCCTGGTGACGGGCGACGACGGCTTCGCGTTGGCGCTGTGGCCTACCGTCCAGCGCGCCGTGGACTTCGTCCTCTCGCTCCAGACCGACCGCGGCGAGATCGGGTGGGCCGCCGGCCCCAACGGTCCGAACGTCGACGCCCTGCTCACCGGCAACGCCAGCATCCACCACAGCCTGCGCTGCGCCCTCGCTCTCGCCGCGTACATCGGTGACCCGCAACCGGACTGGGAAGTCGCCGTCGGCCGGCTCGGCCACGTCCTGCGACACCATCCCGACGCCTTCGTCCCCAAGACGACCTACGCGATGGACTGGTACTACCCGATCCTCGGCGGTGCCGTGCGCGGCACGGCGGCGCGGCATCGCATCGGCGCGCGGTGGGCGGATTTCGTGGTCGACGGACTCGGCATCCGCTGCGTCGACGACCGCCCGTGGGTCACCGGGGCGGAGACGTGCGAACTGGTCCTGACCCTCGACGCCCTCGGCGACGACGCCGCCGCACTCGAATTGTTCGGTGCCATGCAGCATCTGCGCGAGGACGACGGGTCGTACTGGACCGGGTTGGTCTACGCCGACGGCAAGCGGTGGCCGGTCGAACGGACCACCTGGACCGCCGGTGCCGTCGTCCTCGCCGCGGACGCCCTGGCCCGCACCACTCCGGCGTCGGGCATCTTCCGCGGCGACGACCTGCCCGCCGGGCTCACCGGAGCGCACCGGAGCTGCGGCTGCGCCGGCGAGTCCTACCCGGCGAGCGTGCCCGGCTGACCCTCGGTGCGCACCAGCACCCGCAGCGACCCGACGGCACGCACGTCGGCGAAGTGCCCACCGGCGCGGGCCCGTTCGTAGATCAGGAACGGCGGACGTCCGCCGTCGGCGGGGTCGGGGAAGACGTCGTGGATGACCAGTGCTCCGCCGGGGGCCACCCAGCGCGCCCACCCCTCGTAGTCCGCCGTCGCGGCCGCCTCGGTGTGACCGCCGTCGACGAACAGGAACGTCACGGGCGTCCGCCAGAACGACGCCACCGCGTCCGAGCGCCCGACGACGGCCACCACCACGTCCTCGAGACCGGCGCCCGCCAGCGTGCGTCGGAACGCGCCGAGCGTGTCGAGTTTCCCGACGTCCGGATCGACCAGTGAGCGGTCGTGATACTCCCACCCCTCCTGGTGCTCCTCGGATCCACGGTGGTGGTCCACCGTGACGATGCGCCCGCCCGTCGCCCGCGCCGCCGCACCCAGATAGATCGTGGATTTGCCGCAGTAGCTACCGATCTCGACCCCCACGCCGTCGCCGAGGAACTCGCGCGCGGCGTCGAACAGCGCCAGGCCCTCGTCCTCCGGCATGAAGCCGCGTGCCTCGCGGGCGTGGTGGAGGAGGTCGGACGGCATCTCGGCGTCGTGCGCCGCGGTCGAGGTCACTCGCTCAGCCTATCGATCAGTGCCAGCACCGCCGGGCGGTCCAGCTTGCCCCGCGGCGTCCGGGGCAGCGCGTCGGTCACCACCACGCGCGTCGGGCGCGACGGCACGTCCAGCGCGGCACGCAGATGCCGCCACAACGTCGTGCGATCGACCGGCGCGTCCGTCACGATCGCCGCGACCGGAACCGCGCCCATGCGGGGATGCGGCGCGCCGACACAGGCGGCCTCACGCACGCCCGGCACCGCCAGCAACGCGCGCTCGACCTCCGCGGGCTCGACCTTCAACGCGCCGCGGGAGATGGTGTCCGACACTCGGCCCGTGAGGAAGAGCCACCCGTCCTCGACCCGGCCACGATCGCCGACGCCGAACCACCCGTCGACCGGACCGTCCACCGGGCCGGCCGCGGTATCGGTGAGGTAGCCGTCGAACAGCATGTCGCTGCGCACCTGCACCACTCCGTCGGTGACCCGCACGTCGACGCCCGACACCACCCGTCCCGACGACCCGGCGGGAACGTCCTCGTCCGACGCGGCGACCGACACCAACGACAGTTCCGACGCCCCGTAGAAGTGCACGATGCGGGCCCGCGGGAGGCGCGCGGCGAGAGAGGCTCGGGCGGGTTCCGGCCAGAACGCCCCGGAGGACAACACTTCTCGCACCGACCGCAGCGGGCCACCCTGCCCGTCCGCGACGTCGACGGCGAGCGTGGGCACCGTGTACAGGTGGGTCGGATCGGCGCCCGTGCCGAGGTCGGGGGACAGGGGGCGCAGGTCCACGGCCGCGCCCCGAGTCGACGCATGGATCACGCCGTAGAGGAAGTGCGTGTGATCGAGCACTCCCGGCGTCGCGACGCGGGACTCGGCATCGACCGTGAACTCCTCGTCGCTGCGATCGAGCGTGCGCGACCACGACGACCGCGACCGCGCGAACAGCTTCGGCCGGCCCGACGTGCCCGACGTCAGCCCCGCCAGCAACTCCGCCCCCTCGTCGATCGCGGGCAGTGTCTCCGCGCGGTGCCGCGCGGCCTCGTCCGGCGTCAGCAGCACACCCGAGTACCCGAGGCGACGCAACCGCGCGTGGTGACGCGAACTCGCGACCACGTCGTCGGCCCCGCCGACGGCCAGGACCGACGCCAGACCTTCCGCCGTCAGGTGACGGTGCAGCAACACCACCGACGATCCGGCCCGCACGGCGCCCAGCACGGCCACCACCGACCCGACGTCCGACGACGGCAGGATCGCCGTGCGGCGACGCCCGACCAGTCGCGAGGCGACGCGGCCCGACGCCTCCCACAGCGCGCCGTACGTCGTGGCGCCCGACGCGTCGACCAGGGCCACCGCGTCCGGCCGGTCCCGTGCCCGACGCCCGATGCGCACGTCGATCGGCTCACCGATCATCCGCGGCCCTACCCGAGGCGGCATCCTCCGGATCGACTGTGTCGTCCAGGCCCCGCGCGACGAGACTGTCTCCCAACGCATCCGCCGTCCGCAACGCCCGCACCACGACGGGGGTCGCCAGGGCGGACATCGACCACTGCAGGCCGCGTGCCTTCCGCGCCTCGGACACCTCGCGGACGATGCCCGTGAGCACCGGCACCAGTCGGATGGTCAGGGCGAGCAGCAGTCCCACGCGATCCGGATCCACCCCGAACCTCCGCAGCGGCCCGAGCGCGCGGCCGACGGTGTCGAGCATCGCCGTCACTCTCGTGGTCAGAGTCACCAACCCGGCGGCGCCGACCGTGACCAGCAGGACCCCGCACACCACCGTCGCGCGAGCGGGGGTGGTGAGCCACACCTGGAACGCTGCGATGATCAGGATCATCCACAGCAGCGGTCGGAGCTGCGCGAGCAGAACCCGCGGTCCGAAGCCGGCGACCGCGTACGCGACGAGGACACCCGCGAGTGCGACGGCCACGTCGACGGGCCGGCGGACCAGCACCAGGACCGCCACGACCACCACCATGAGAAGCAGCAGCTTCGCCCCCGCCGGAAGTCGGTGCAGGACCGACGTCCCCGGCCGGTACAGGCCGATCATTCGAGGAGGTCCCGGTAAGCGGGGATCGCCTCGGCCGGCGGACCGTCGTGCGCGATGACGCCGTCGTGCACCACGACGACACGATCGAACTCCGCGAGCAGGTCGAGGTGATGGGTGACGACGACGAGCTGCAGGTCGAGGTCGGCGAGCACCCGGCCCACCAACCGCGTGTTGCGCAGGTCCAACAGGGTGGTGGGCTCGTCCGCCACCAGGATATCCGGGCGGCGGATCACCACGGCCCCGATCGCGAGCATCTGCTTCTGACCACCGGAGAGCAGGTGCGCCGGGTGGTCGGCGTGTCCGGCCAGCCCGAACCGCGCGAGCGTCTCCGCGACCCGCTCGGCCACCTCGGATTTGGAGGCGCCGCTGCGGCGGAGCGAGAACGCGAGATCCTCCGCCACGGTCGGCATGACGATCTGGTTGTCGGGGTCGGTGAACACGAATCCGACGCGGCGCCGGACCGCCGCGCCCTTCTTCGCCACGTCGAGACCGTCGACCACGACCCGTCCCGACGTCGGGGACACCAGTCCGTTGATCATGCGGGCGAGGGTGGACTTGCCGGAGCCGTTGGAGCCGACGATGCCGATGCGTCGCTCGGTGAGGGTCAGCGACACCTCGCGCAGCACGGTGCGGTCGCCGTAACCGTGCCGGACCTTCTCGAACCGGATCTCGCTCACGCGGTGCCTCCTGTCACGCCGAGATCCTCTCGACCACCATGGCGACACCCTGTCCACCGCCGACGGCGCAGGCCGCCATGCCCAGTCCCGACCCTTCACCGCGTGCCATACGAGCAGCCAACCGCACGAGCAGGAGCGCTCCGGACGCGCCCCACGGATGGCCCAGCGCGATGGCGCCGCCGTCCGAGCAGACCCGGTCCGGATCGAGCCCGACCCGGTCGATCACGGCGAGCGCCACCGACGCGAACGCCTCGGTGAGCTCGACCGCCTCGAGGTCGGCGGCCACGCATCCGGCTCGGCGCAACGCGGCGTCGACGGCCGGTGCGGCAGCCAGGCCGGGCAGCGCCGGATCGCCGCCGGCGACGGCCCACGAGCGCACCAGCAGGCACGGGCCCTCGGCGCGATCGCGCGTCGTCACGGCCAGCACCGCCGCCCCGTCCGAGATTCCGCACGAGTTGCCCGCGGTCGCCGTCCCGCCCTCCCCGAACGCGGCGGGCAGCCGGGCCAGACGCTCCACGGTCAGACCGGGCCGGATGCGGCGATCGCGGGTCTCCCCGCCGACCGGCACGATCTCGTCGGAGAAATCGGCGCCCGCGGCCAGGCGATGCGACCGGGCGGCGTACTCGTCCTGCCGGGCGCGGGTGATGCCGAGGGTGCGCGCCAGGTGATCGGCCGCCGGTCCCATGTCGGGATCCGGCGTCCCCGCCGGGGTGAACGGCGCACGGGTGTAGCGCGTCGGCGGACCGTCGCCGTCCGGGGGCCACGAGCGCCACGGGGCGGTGCTGGCCGATTCGACGCCCCCGGCGAGGACCAGGTCCGCGTCGCCCGCCCGCACCCGTGATACCGCCTGCCCGACGGCGTCGAGTCCCGACCCGCACTGCCGGTCCACGGTGACGCCGGGGACGCCGTGGCCGAGGCCCGCCTGGAGGGCCGCGACGCGAGCGACGTCGCCGCCGGGGCCGAGGCAGTTGCCCAGGATCACGTCGTCGATCGGGCCGAGGTGCGCGACGCGGCCGGCCACGTCGGTGACGACCGCGGCGGCGAGATCCGCCGCGGTCAGTGCGCGGAACGCGTGTCCGGCGATGCCGACGGGGGTGCGCCGCGCGGCGAGGAGAACGGTGTCCCTCACGCCGCCGGCGGGGTCCGGCGCGGGGCGATCAGGCCGGGGTACGCGCGGTGGACGCCCTTGGCGACGACGGTCGCGACGACGACCTTGAGCAGGTCACCGGGGATGTAGGCACCGGTGGACGCGATCGCGGCGCCGACACCGAGGTCGGTGCGCAGCAGCAGACCGAGCACGCCGACGACGTAGATCACGACGATGCCGCCGATCGCGTTGATCGCCAGACCCGCCCACAGGGGGTACCGCGGCACGATCAGACGGGTCGCCGCGCCGATGACCGCGGCTCCGACGACCCACCCGACCAGGTATCCCACCGTCGGTCCGGCGAAGACGCCGAGTCCGCCGCGTCCGCCCGAGAGCAGGGGCAGGCCGAGGGCGACGAGGGCGAGCAGCACCAGAACGGCGGCGGCGCCCTTGCGTGCGCCGAGGATCGCCCCGGCCAGGATCACGCCCAACGTCTGCAGGGTGATCGGGACGCCGCTGATGCCGACGGTGATGGCGCCCGGGAGTCCCAGAGCGGCGACGAGGGCTGCGAACACGGCAACCTGCGCGAGGTCGCGAGCGGTCAGGCGGGACGAGGACACCGGGGCTCCTGTGGTGGTCGGACGAGGACTTGAACGGTGTTCAAGTCGGCCCAATCTAACAGGAACGCCTCAGAGCGACGCGACGAGTGCGTCCAACGTGCGCTGCGAGGAGTAGCGCGGATGCCAGCCCAGCTCGCGCTTGGCCTTCGAGGTGTCCATGACCACCGACGTACGCGCCACGTGGATCCACTCGACCAGCGACGGCACGAACGGCAGGCGGCGCAGAGTCGCCGACGCCGCGGTACCCAGCACCGCCGGCACCCGCACGGGGATCGCGCCGAGCGCGGACGCCACCGTCGACAACGTCACCGTGCCGTCGCCGGCGATGTTGAACGCACCCGGCTCGGCGTCGGACGTGACGGCGAGCGCGATCGCCGCGGCGACGTCGTCGTGATGGACCAGCTGCAGCGGATGGCCCGGATCGGGGAACACCGGCCCCGGGACCTTGCCGACCAGCGCGCCGAGCGGACCCGGCAACGCGGACGCGAGCTGCCGCCACGGCATCGAGTCGGCGAGCGCGGGCGCCTTGGGACCCGCGACGATGCAGGGCCGCAGGACGAAGACCTCGAGGTCCGACCCGCCGGTCACCTCGGTGAGCACGCGCTCGAGTTCGGCCTTCTGCTCGGAGTAGTAGTGCTCGGCCGACCCCCGCGTCGGAGTGTCCTCGGTGAGCGGCGTGCGGTTGTCCGCGTGGTAGCCGTACGCCGCGACCGAGGAGGTGTAGACCAGCCGCGTGGGACGACCCGCCGCCACCGTCGCCTCGAACACGTTGCGGGTGCCCTCGAGATTGATCCGCGCGCTCTCGGTACGCGAGCCCATGATGAGAAACGCGAGATGTACGACGACGTCCGCGTCGGTCACGAAGTCGTCGACCGCCCCGCGGTCGAGGATGTCGCCCTGGCGGTACTCCGTCTTGGTCCACCCGTGTGCCGACGGGTCGAACGGTCGACGGGCCATGCCCAGGATGCGATCGACTCCCGGGTCGCGCTCGAGGGCGTCGACGGTCGAGATTCCGATCTCGCCAGTCGGTCCGGTGACGGCCACGGTGATTCCCATGTCCGAGGAGATGCCCCCGAACGGGTCGTCTCAAGCGTCCCGATGCAAGGATCGACCCATGGCAGACCTCCCCGCGGTGCTCGCCTCTCTCCGTCGAGCCCCGGACGTCGAGGCCCCCGACCTCACCGCGGTCGACGCCTCCGATCGTCTGATCCTCGCCGAGGCCGAGGCCGCCCTGGGCGCGGTGGACGGCGACCGGGTGGCCGTCGTCGGAGATCGGTACGGGGCACTGACTCTCGGGGCGGCGACCACCCACGGACTCACCGGGCTCCGGGTGCACCAGGATCCGATCACGGGTGAGCAGGCGTTGTCCCGTAACTCCGCCCGGCTGGGACTGTCCGCGGTGTACACGAGTCACCACCTGGACGCGGACCTGTTCCGCGGGGTCGGAGTGGTGCTGCTGCAACTACCGCGCAGCCTCGGCGAACTGACCGAGATCGCCGAGGCCGTGGCGCGGTGGGCCGATCCCGACGTGGCGCTCTACGCCGCCGGACGGCTCAAACACATGTCGCGGTCGATGAACGACGTCCTCGCCCGCAGCTTCACCGAGGTGACCGCGACGCGCGCCGCGCAGAAGTCGCGGGGCCTGATCGCCCGCGGTCCGATGCCGACCGATCCGCCGACCTTCCCCACTCGAACGCCGCTTCCGGAACTGGACCTGACGGTCGTGGCGCACGGTGCGGTGTTCGCCGGCGGCACACTCGATCTGGGGACACGCGTGCTCCTGCGCCACGTCGACCGCATCGCGCCGGACGCCCGGCGCATCGTCGATCTCGGGTGCGGCACCGGGCTTCTCGCGATCGCCGCGGCCCGCGCTCGACCCGACGCCGACGTGGTCGCGAGCGATCGGTCCGCGGCGGCCGTCGCGTCCGCGCGGGCCACGGCCAACCTCGCCGGCGTGCGCCTCGAAGTGCGGCGGGAGGACGCGGCGGCCGGTGTGCCCGACGCGAGCGCCGACGTGGTGCTGTGCAACCCCCCGTTCCACGAGCACACCGCGCTGCACACCGGCGGAGCCGCGAAGTTGATCGCCGCCGCCGGCCGGGTTCTCCGGCCGGGCGGGGAGATGTGGACCGTCTACAACGGTCACCTGCACCATCGCGGGGTGCTGGCGCGCGCGGTGGGGCCGACGGAGATCGTGGACCGCACCCCGAAATTCGTCGTCACGCGCAGCGTGCGGGTGTGACGGTCTACTCGAAGAAGGACCCGGCGTCCTCGGGAGTGCCGTCGATCTGGCCTCGGTGCGTGGCCGAGTTCTCCACCACGACGCCGTCGACGATCTCGGCCTCCTTGTCGGGATTCGCTGCGTCCGCGCCGTCGGTCTCGTCGGCGATGTAATCGTTCTCGTCGGGGCTGTCCACGACGCGGTCGACGAGGTCCTCCGTGAGGTCGTCGTCGGGCGTCGCCGCGACGGGGATCTCGGGGGCGTCCTCGGGCTGGACGTCGGGAACTTCCTCCGCGAGCTTCTGGTCGAGGGATTCGCCTTCGCGGGCCTCGCGTTCGGTGGTGCCGAACTTGTCCGCCTCCGCCCACGAGTCGGGCGGGGTCACCACGTCGTCGACGTCGTCGGTTCCGCGCACCTCGTCCGAGTCCAGGCTCTCGCTGGGGTCGAGGGTGTCGCCGGGGCCGTCTTCGATTCCGCCGTCTTCGATACTCATGTCCGTCCTGTTGCCGGTACGTCGAGGCGTGAAACCCGCGCGCGAGTCGCCTTGGGCACGCCTCGTTGGGCCGCGCCCTAGTACAGTCCGTTTTGTCCGATCGATGTCCGGGCGTCGGGAACTCCCCGCCGCGCCAGCGCGTTGAACGGATCGACAGGAGATCGACACGCCGCCGTCGGCGCGCGAGGTCGGTCCACACACGAAAGGGATGAGACTCGGTGCGCACTTCCAGCAACCCGGTGTTCCGCAATCTGCCCAAGCAGGCGGGAGGCGGATACGCCTCGTTCGGTTCGGCCGCCGCCGGTGCCGGTGCGGCCACCCAGCAGTTCGGTCAGCCGGCCCCGCAGCCGTACACCACCTCGGACTCGCAGCGGGCGATGACGATCGACGACGTCGTCACCAAGACCGGTGTCACGCTCGGCGTGCTCACGGTGGCGGCGATCGTGTCGTACGTCCTGGCCAGC
Source organism: Rhodococcoides corynebacterioides (assembly GCF_019834675.1). Lineage (GTDB taxonomy): Bacteria > Actinomycetota > Actinomycetes > Mycobacteriales > Mycobacteriaceae > Rhodococcoides > Rhodococcoides corynebacterioides_A. The sequence continues at coordinate 473,966 of NZ_JABUBU010000001.1, forward strand.
AACAACCCCGGCCTCGCTCCGATGTTCGTCATCGGCGGTGGACTGATCGGGTTCGTCCTGGTCCTGGTGGCCACCTTCGGCCGCAAGATGGACAACCCGGCGATCGTGTTGGCCTACGCGGCGTTCGAGGGACTGTTCCTCGGCGCGCTGTCTCTTCTGTTCACCGGGCCGATGTTCGGGGTGAGCAACGGCAGCGGACTGATCGTGCAGGCCGTGCTCGGCACGTTCGGCGTGTTCTTCGGCATGCTCGTCGTCTACAAGACCGGTGCGATCCGGGTGACGCCGCGCCTGACCCGCATGGTGGTCGGCGCCCTCATCGGTGTCGTCGTCCTCATGCTCGGCAACCTGATCGCGTCGTTCTTCATGGACGGTGGTTTCGGCCTGCGTGACGGTGGACCGATCGCGATCGTCTTCAGCCTCGTCTGCATCGGCATCGCCGCGTTCAGCTTCCTGCTCGACTTCGACCAGGCCGACCAGCTGATCCGCGCCCAGGCTCCGGCCAAGGCCGCCTGGGGCGTGGCGCTCGGCCTCACCATCACCCTGGTCTGGCTCTACGTCGAGATCCTGCGTCTGCTGAGTTACTTCCAGAACGACTAGCACCACACGCACAGCAGCCCCCGACCTCGCGGTCGGGGGCTGCTGTCGTTCCGGGTGGCGCGGGTACCGAGTCACGGTGTCGCGAGCCGAGGCGACGGCGATGCCCGAGCCGTGGGCTCGACTCGCGCATCGGCGCCGGGTGCAAGCGGGGCACCTGAGCCTCACCATTCCCGGTCCCGGTGGCCTTCAATCCTGGCCGGTCCGGGCCGGGCGGCGAGACCGCCCGTCAGCTGAGGCGCTCGAGCACCATCGCCATGCCCTGGCCGCCGCCGACGCACATGGTCTCGAGGCCGAACTGCTTGTCGTGCGCACGGAGGTTGTTGAGCAGCGTCGCGGTGATGCGCGCTCCCGTCATGCCGAACGGGTGACCCAGCGCGATGGCGCCACCGGAGACGTTCAGCTTGTCCTCGTCGATCTTCAACTCGCGCGCCGAGCCGATCACCTGCACCGCGAAGGCCTCGTTGATCTCGACCAGGTCGATGTCGTCGATCGTCTTGCCCGCGAGCGCCAGTGCCTTCTTCGACGCCTCGATGGGGCCGAGGCCCATGATCTCGGGCGACAGGCCGGAGACGCCGGTGGACACGATGCGGGCGAGCGGGGTCAGGCCCAGCTCCTTCGCCTTGGTGTCGGACATGATCACCAGGGCTGCCGCACCGTCGTTCAGCGGACAGGCGTTGCCCGCGGTGATGGTGCCGTCGGGACGGAAGACGGGCTTCAGGCCCGAGATCTTCTCGTAGGTGGTGCCCGCGCGGGGGCCGTCGTCGGTCGACACGACGGTGCCGTCGGGAAGGGTCACCGGGGTGATCTCCTTCTCGAAGTGGCCCCGCGCGATGGCCTCCTCGGCACGGTTCTGACTGCGCACACCCCAGCGGTCCTGCTCCTCGCGGGTGATGCCGGTGATCTGCGCGACGTTCTCCGCCGTCTGGCCCATCGCGATGTAGGCGTCGGGCAGCAGGCCGTCCTCACGGGGGTCGGACCAGGTCTCGCCGCCCTGCGACAGTTTCTCGGTGCGAGCCTGCGCGTCGGCGTAGATCGGGTTCTGCGTGTCCGGCAGGGAGTCCGAGGTGCCCTTGACGAAGCGCGACACCGTCTCGACTCCGGCGGAGACGAACACGTCGCCCTCGCCGGCCTTGATCGCGTGCAGCGCCATGCGCGTGGTCTGCAGCGACGACGAGCAGTACCGCGTGATGGTGGTGCCCGGGAGGAAGTCGTAGCCGAGCTGGATCGCGACGTTGCGGCCCAGGTTGAAGCCCTGTTCGCCGCCCGGCAGACCCACGCCCATGATGAGGTCGTCGATCTCGGTGGGGTCGAGGGCGGGCACCTGCGCCAGAGCCGCGGCGACCATCTGCGCGGCCAGGTCGTCGGGACGCATGTCCTTGAGCGACCCCTTCATGGCGCGTCCGATGGGGGAGCGGGCGACGGACACGATCACTGCCTCTGGCATGGAACGGACTCCTTCGTATCAGCGGTGGTGCACGATTCGGTTAGTCGACACTAACCTGTGGTCCCCACCGCGGGACGCGCCTGTTGGCCGCGGCCGTGAGACGGGAGACCACGCGGCGCCGTTCCGCCACCTCGGACTTGGCCGGCAGCGTCGGGAGGGGACCACCGGACCACTCTCCCAAAGCGGCGGCGAGCACGGGCAGGATCTGCCGCGCCGCCAGCTCGTACCCGGCCGCCGACGGATGGAACCGGTCCGCGGAGAACAGACGGTCGGGAGCGGCCAGGAACTCGGGGGCCAGCAGGTCCGCGAGCGCGACGGGATGACCGCCGGCGGCAAGGGTCGCCGACGTCTGAGCCCGCGCCAGGCGGTGACCCCAGGTGCGGACGACGCTGCGGAGCGGCTGCGGGATCGCCGTCACCACGCCCAGATCCGGGCACGTCCCCACCACCACGACGGTGCCCTCGGCGCGCAGGCGTCGTACCGCTGTCCCGAGCCGCGCGGCCGACGCCGCGACCCCGTGCTTCTTGGTGACGTCGTTGGCGCCGATGAAGACCACGGCGGCGTCCGGCGGCGTGCCCGCGACGAGCATCGCGTCGACCTGACCCTCCAGGCCCTTCGACGTCGCGCCGGGAATAGCCTTGGTGGACAGGCGGATCCGCTTCCCGGTCTCGTCGGCCAGGCCGCGGGCGACCAGCACGCCGGGCACCTCCTGTGCGGCGGTGCATCCGATGCCGGCGGCGGTGGAGTCGCCGAAGATCATCAGGTGCAGGTCGTACGGCACGCCGGGGCCGGGACGTTCGGGGTTCTCGGCGCCGGGCGCGTAGACGCCGTCGGCCTCCGGCGGCTTGCTGGTGGTCCGGCCGATGACGACCCGCGCCGCCGCGGCCTGCGCCATGAGATGGCGGTAGGCCGCCCACGACAACGTGGTCGCACCCGACCCGGCCACCACCGTCGCCGCACCGGCCTTCGCCGCGCTGCGCCACCCCCCGAACCCGTTCCCTGTCGGTCGCCCCGCCTGCCCAGTCACGTGTCCGATTCTAGGTGCGCGCCCGAGTCTGGGAGGATGGCCACATGCGCATTGCGAACAGCGTCGTCGACCTCATCGGCAACACCCCGCTGGTGAAGCTGAACACCGTCGTGGCCCCGGGATCGGCCCTGCTGGCCGCCAAGATCGAGTACCTGAACCCCGGCGGCAGCTCGAAGGACCGCATCGCGGTGAAGATGATCGACGCCGCCGAGGCGGCGGGCGAGCTGAAGCCCGGCGGCACCATCGTCGAGCCGACGTCGGGCAACACCGGTGTCGGCCTCGCCCTGGTCGCCCAGCAGCGCGGGTACAAGTGCGTCTTCGTCTGCCCGGACAAGGTGGGCGAGGACAAGCGCAACGTCCTGCGGGCGTACGGCGCCCAGGTGGTGGTGTGCCCCACGGCCGTCGCGCCGGAGGATCCGAACAGCTACTACAGCGTCTCCGACCGCCTCGTACGCGAGATCGAGGGCGCCTGGAAGCCCAACCAGTACGCCAATCCCGGTGGACCGCAGAGCCACTACGAGACCACCGGACCGGAGATCTGGGCCGACACGGACGGGAAGATCACGCACTTCGTGGCGGGCGTCGGCACCGGCGGCACCATCACCGGCACCGGGCGCTACCTCAAGGAGATGTCCGGCGGGGCGGTGAAGATCATCGGCGCCGATCCCGAGGGTTCGGTCTACTCCGGCGGCACGGGCCGGCCCTACCTGGTCGAGGGTGTGGGCGAGGACTTCTGGCCGTCGGCGTACGACCCCTCGATTCCCGACGAGATCATCGCCGTCTCCGACGCCGACTCGTTCGAGATGACCCGTCGCCTCGCCCGCGAGGAAGGTCTGCTGGTCGGCGGATCCTGCGGTATGGCCATGGTGGCGGCCCTGCAGGTGGCCGAGCGGGAGGGCCCCGACGCGCTGGTGGTCGTGCTGCTGCCCGACGGCGGCCGCGGGTACCTCGGCAAGATCTTCAACGACAAGTGGATGAGCTCCTACGGCTTCCTGCGCACCCCCCTCGAAGGAGAGAAGGTCGAGCCCACCGTCGGCGACGTGCTGCGCGGCAAGTCCGGCGCGCTGCCCGATCTGGTGCACACCCACCCGTCGGAGACGCTGCGCGACGCCATCGAGATCCTGCGCGAGTACGGGGTCTCCCAGATGCCCGTCGTCGGGGCGGAGCCGCCGGTCATGGCCGGTGAGGTCGCCGGCAGCGTCAGCGAACGCGACCTGCTCTCGGCCGTGTTCGAGGGCCGCGCGGCCCTCTCCGACGCCGTCTCGGAACACATGAGCGGCCCGTTCCCGTTGATCGGTGCGGGCGAGTCCGTCACCGCGGCCACCAAGCAGCTCGGGGACACCGACGCCGTGATGGTGGTCGAGGACGGCAAGCCCGTCGGGGTCATCACCCGACACGACCTGCTCGGGTTCGTCAGCGCAGGCAGCTAGACCCGCCACGAGCGACACGCCACGAGCGACACACGACGAGGGAGAGACGAGATGACCGACAGCAGCGCGTCGATCGAGCGTGCGGGACAGGGCTTCGCCACCCGCGCCGTGCACGCCGGGTACGAGCCGGATCCGCTCACGGGCGCCGTCAACGTTCCGATCTACGCCTCGAGTACGTTCGCGCAGGACGGCGTCGGCGGGATGCGCAGCGGCTTCGAGTACGCGCGGACCGGCAACCCCACCCGTCGACCGCTCGAGGCCAACCTCGCCGCGCTCGAGGAGGGCCGGTACGGGCGTGCGTTCTCCTCGGGGATGGCCGCGACGGACTGCGCGCTGCGCACGGTGCTGCGGCCGGGCGATCACCTGGTGATCCCGAACGACGCGTACGGCGGCACGTTCCGCCTCATCGACAAGGTGTTCACGCAGTGGAACATCGAGTACTCGGTGGCGCCGGTGTCGGACGTCGACGCGGTGCGCGCGGCCGTCCGGCCGAACACCAAGCTGGTCTGGGTCGAGACGCCGACCAACCCGCTGCTGAACGTCGGCGACATCGCCGCGCTGTCCGAGGTGGCGCACGACGCCGGCGCGAAGCTGCTGGTGGACAACACCTTCGCCTCGCCGTACCTGCAGCAGCCGCTGACCCTGGGTGCGGACATCGTGCTGCACTCGACCACCAAGTACATCGGCGGTCACTCCGACGTGGTCGGCGGAGCGCTCGTCACCGGCGACGAGGAACTCGACGCCGGGTTCGCCTTCCTGCAGAACGGCGCGGGCGGCGTGCCCGGACCGTTCGACGCGTTCCTGACGCTGCGCGGCATCAAGACGCTCGCCCTGCGCATGGAGAAGCACAGCGACAACGCCGAGCGGGTCGTCGACCTGCTCTCGGGGCACCCGGCCGTGGCGTCGGTGATCTACCCGGGCTCGCCGGAGCACCCCTCGCACGCGGTCGCCGCGCGGCAGATGCGCCGCTTCGGCGGCATGGTGTCGGTGCGCCTGACGGGCGGCCGCGAGGCGGCCCTGGACCTGTGCAAGCGGACCGAGGTGTTCACGCTGGCCGAGTCGCTCGGCGGCGTCGAGTCGCTGATCGAGCACCCCGGCGCGATGACCCACGCGTCGACGGCCGGCTCCCTGCTCGAGGTGCCGGACGATCTGGTGCGCCTGTCGGTGGGCATCGAGGACGCGGCGGATCTGGTGGCGGACCTGGAGAACGCGCTGGGCTGACGGCCCTGCAGGTCTCACGCCTCTGCAGGTCTCACGGCTCTGCAGGTCTCACGGCTCTGCGGGTCCCACGGCTCTAGAGTTCGGGTCATGGAACTGTTGACCCGAGAGGGGCTCGACCGCGCCACCGCGCGGCTGGCCCCCGTCATGCGCCGCACACCCCTGGTGGCCTCCCGTGTCCTGTCCGATCGCACGGGCCGTGAGGTGTGGCTCAAGTGCGAGAACCTGCAGCGGACGGGATCGTTCAAGCCGCGCGGGGCGTACAACCGCATCGCCGGCCTGACCGACGCCGAACGGGCCCGTGGGGTGGTGGCCGCCAGCGCCGGCAACCACGCGCAGGGGGTGGCGTGGGCGGCGGCCGAGCTGGGTGCGGAGTCGACGGTCTTCATGCCCGGCGGTGCGCCGTTGCCGAAACTGGTGGCCACCAAGTCCTACGGTGCCCGCATCCACCAGGTGGGCACCACGGTCGACGACGCGTTGGTGGCCGCGCGCGCGTTCGCCGACGACACCGGTGCGATCCTCATCCACCCCTTCGACCACATCGACGTCGTCGCCGGGCAGGCCACGGTCGGCCGCGAGATTCTGGAGCAGATGCCGTCGGTGGGCGCCATCGTCGTCCCCACCGGCGGTGGGGGGCTGGTCGCCGGCATCGCCGCCGCCGTCGCGCTCGACGAGCGGACCGTTCCGGTGGTGGGAGTGCAGGCCGAGCAGGCCGCGGCCTGGCCGGGGTCACTCGCGGCGGGGAGGCCGACGCCCACCGAGAAGATGTCCACGATGGCCGACGGCATCGCCGTGGGTCGGCCCGGCGACGTGCCGTTCGCGCACGTCAGCGCGCTGGGCGACCGCATGCTGACCGTCAGCGAGGACGCACTCTCCCGCGCCCTGCTGCTGTGCATGGAACGCGCCAAGCTCATCGTCGAGGCGGCGGGGGCGGCGGCCGTCGCCGCGCTGATGGACCACCCGTCGGAGATTCCCGGCGACGGTCCGGTGGTGGCCGTGCTGTCCGGCGGGAACATCGACCCCCTGCTGCTCACCCACGTGGTGGCGCACGGACTGCGGGCCGCTGGGCGCTACCTGACGGTGCGCATCGTCATTCCGGATCGTCCCGGCGGTCTGCTCGGCGTGCTGGGGGTGGCGCGGGACGCGGCGGCCAGCGTGGTCGACGTCGTGCACGCGCGCACGGCCGGTCGGCTCGCCATGGACGAGGTCGAGGTGATGATGACGCTCGAGACCCGCGGGCCCGACCATCGCGCGGCGGTCCTCGCCGCCTTCGAGGCGGCGGGACACTCCGTGGCCGTGCAGGAATAGGGCCGGCGGGGGTGGGTCAGGCGGCGGCGAACACGGCCGCTGCCGCCCGCTCCGCCACGCGCCGCACGGCGTCGGCGGCGTCCCGGGTGACGGCCACCGTGCCGGACGCGAGGCCGACGGTGCGACGCTCGGCGCCGTCCTCGACCGTGATCTGCCAGCCCTGCACCGGCTCGGGGCCGGCGGCGGCGACGTGGTCGGCCATGGAGACGAGGACACCGCAGCCGAAGCGGCGGGCGACGGAATCGGCGACGCGCGCCACGGCGACGGCCGGGGCGGTGGCGCCGAGGTCGAGGGTCGCGAAGCCGGGGAGGCGCACGGTGGCACCGTCCAGCTCGAGCTCGCGGAACGAGGCGTCGCGCACGGGGTCGACGTCGCCGTCGGTGATCTCGGCGGCCTCGACGGCCACGCGGAGGTGATCGGCGAGGGCGGGGCTGATGCGCACTGTGCGGCCGAAGGAGCGGTTGACCCGCTGCAGCTCCGAGGTGGCGCGCTCGGTGGAGAAGACCTCGCAGGCGACGTCGAGTTCGGCGCGGGCGAACGCGGCGGCGTCGGCGACGCGAGAGGGATCGGTGACGACCACGCGAACGTGGTGGCCGTCGATGTCGAACCCGGCGAATGCCTTCGTGGCGAGACTCATGTCGTGTGCACCTCCACTGATCGCATCGCTCCGGCGGTCACCGGGCGTTACACGGTTCGGACGACTTGTGGTGTGTCACGAGGTCGCCGTGTGTGCGCTCAGGGTGGACCGACCGCCCGGGAGATCCCCGGGAACGACGACGGCCCCGCGTCCGGTCGGACGCGGGGCCGGTCGATGACGGTGCTCAGTTGTGGTACGGCTCCGCGCTGACGAGCGTGACCTTCATGGTCTTGCCGTTGGGGAGGACGTACTCACGGGTGTCGCCGACGGTGGCGTCGATGAGCGCGCCGCCGAGCGGGGAGTTGGGCGAGTAGACCTCGAGCTTGCCGTCGCGGGCGCCTTCCTCGCGCGTCGCGATGAGGAAGGTCTCCGTGTCCGACTCGTCGCCGTCGTAGTACACCTTCACTACGGACCCGGGCAGTGCCACTCCGGAGCGGGTGGGGGCCTCGCCGACCTTCGCGTTGTTCAGCAGTTCCTGCAGCTGGCGGATACGCGCCTCCTGCTGACCCTGCTCCTCGCGCGCCGCGTGGTAGCCACCGTTCTCCTTGAGGTCGCCTTCCTCGCGACGCTCGTTGATCTCGGCGGCGATGACCGGCCGGTTGGCGATGAGCTGGTCGAGTTCGCCCTTGAGCCTGTCGTGCGACTCCTGGGTCAGCCAGGTCACCTGGGTCTCGCTCATCTCGATCACTCCTTCGTTGTCGAACGGTGTCGGCCGGCGCCCGTGCGGCGTCGGCGGCCGAGGACCGCCCACACGTGAAAAGCGAGCCCGCGCGTCGCGCGGGCTCGGTGGTGACGGGCCCTGCCGGTCCCCTCGGCCGCCCCCGGTGAGTCGAGGACGGTGGCGGTGGGACCCGTCAATGCAGCAATACACGGCTCAACCCGTGAGCCGTGTACACACCGAACTTACCACGAATCGGACCGACGAGTTCCGGAGGACGTCACCGGTCGGTCGTCCGGTCGTCACCCGCGTGTGAGGTACTCCGGCACGGTCAGGCTGCATCCGTACAGGTCCGCGAGCCCCGGCGGGGCGGACGTGATCACCTCGGTGCGGATGTCCTCCGTGCCGTTCGACGACGCCGGGATCAGGACCTCGCGACGCCCGGTCTCGGAGCCGTCGCGCGAGCGGGAGCGGACGATGCAGACGGCGGGCTCGGACGGGTCGTCCCGCGTGACCGACAGGCGCACGTCCACGCGGTCGTCGGAGACGATCTCGAAGGAGACCAGGGTGCCGTCGACGTCGGGCGTCGTGAACTTGGTGTAGCCGAGGTAGGCGATGCCGATGCCGAGGGCGATCACCAGCAGGGTCAACGTCACCGCGAGCACCCGTGACGGTGTGCGACCGCGGTCCTCGGGGTACCGACCCTCGGGGAGCGCTCGGCTGGGCGGCGGCGTGGTGCTCATCGACCACGAACCTACCGGCCCGCGCCCCGGACGATTCCGGTGGTGGGCAGGTGGGACAATCGAGGAGTGCGCCTGTCGGGGCACGAGACGACGAAGACGCGAAAGAGAGCTGACGTGAGCGGACTGCGGTTGATGGCAGTGCACGCGCATCCGGACGACGAGTCCAGCAAGGGTGCGGCCACGATGGCGCGCTACGCGGCCGAGGGGCACGAGGTCCTGGTGGTGACGCTCACCGGCGGTGAGCGTGGCGACATCCTGAACCCGGCGATGGACATCCCGGGTGTGCGCGAGCGGCTCCCGGAGGTGCGCCGCGAGGAGATGGCGGCCGCGGCCGGGATCCTCGGGGTCCGGCAGACGTGGCTCGGGTTCGTCGACTCCGGTCTTCCCGAGGGCGATCCGCTGCCGCCGCTCCCGGACGGGTGCTTCGCCCTGGTGCCGCTCGAGGAGTCCACCGAGGCGCTGGTGCGCGTGATCCGCGAGTTCCGTCCGCACGTGATGACGACGTACGACGAGAAGGGCGGCTACCCGCACCCCGATCACATCCGCTGCCACGAGGTGTCGGTGGCCGCGTACGAGGCCGCCGCCGATCCCGAGCAGTTTCCCGACGCCGGGCCGGCGTGGGAGGTGTCCAAGCTCTACTACTCGCACGGCTTCATCCGTCAGCGCATGCAGCTCTTCCACGACGAGCTGCTCGCGCGCGGCGAGGAGAGCCCGTTCGCCGACTGGCTGGCCCAGTGGTCCAAGGACCGCGACGAGATCATGGGCCGTGTCACCACCCAGGTGGAATGCGCCGACTTCTTCGACGCGCGGGACGACGCGCTGCGCGCGCACCGGACCCAGATCGACCCCAACGGCCGATTCTTCGCCGTGCCGACCGAGTTGCAGCGCAAGCTGTGGCCGACGGAGGAGTACGAGCTCGCCCGGACGCGGGTGCGGACGTCCCTGCCCGAGAACGACCTCTTCGCCGGGATCGAGGGGTCGTCGTGACGACCGCGGTCGGACTGGCGATCCTCGCCCAGAACACCACCGGGCCGGAGTTCGGCAAGGCGTCGCCGATCGGGCTGGTGATCATCGTCCTGCTGCTGATCGGCACGGCGCTGCTGGTCCGGTCGATGAACGGTCACTTCAAGAAGCTGCCGGCGTCGTTCGAACCCACCGATCCGACGCCCGATCAGGCGGTCGACGACGGCACCGACCGCGGCGGCATCGGACCCGACCCCCGAGGCTGACCCGGTTCGAGCAGCGCGCACGGGGAAGACTGGGAGCGTGGATCCCCGCGCGCGCAACACGCTGACCGAGTCGACCAGTCCCTACCTCCGCCAGCACGCGGACAACCCGGTGCACTGGCAGCAGTGGACCGACGACGCCCTGGCGTGGGCCCGCGAGCGGGACGTGCCGGTGCTGCTGTCGATCGGCTACTCGGCCTGCCACTGGTGCCACGTCATGGCGCACGAGTCGTTCGAGGACGACGCGACGGCAGCCCTGATGAACGAGCACTTCGTCTGCATCAAGGTCGATCGCGAGGAACGGCCCGACCTCGACGCGGTGTACATGAACGCGACGGTCGCGATGACCGGTCAGGGCGGCTGGCCCATGACGGTGTTCCTGACGCCCGAGGCCGAACCCTTCTACTGCGGGACGTACTTCCCGCCGACGCCCCGGCAGGGCATGCCGTCGTTCCCGCAGCTGCTCACCGCGATCACCGACACGTGGGCCACGCGCCGGGACGAGGTGACCACCGCGTCGGCGTCGATCGTCGCGGAGCTGCGTCGGGGGTCGACGGGTGTGCCGATGGGGGAGCGCGCGGTCGACGCCGGCTTGCTCGATCACGCCGTCGAGGCCGTTCTGGCCGCCGAGGACACCGCCCGCGGCGGGTTCGGGCCGGCCCCGAAATTCCCGCCGTCCGCGCTGGCGGAGGCGCTGGTGCGCCACACCGAGCGGACGGGGTCCGCCGCCGCCGGCGCGACTCTCGACCGCACGCTGGCGGCGATGGTGCGGGGCGGGTTGTACGACCAGCTCGGCGGCGGATTCGCCCGCTACTGCGTCGACGCGGACTGGGTGGTGCCGCACTTCGAGAAGATGCTCTACGACAACGGACTGCTGCTCCGCGTCCTCGCCCACGCGGCGCGGCGCGGGGACGCGCTCGCCGCCCGCGCCGCGTCCGAGACGGCCGCGTTCCTGCTGCGTGACCTCGGGACCGACGACGGGTGCTTCGCGTCGGCACTCGACGCGGACACGGACGGCGTCGAGGGACTCACCTACGTCTGGACGCCCGCGCAGATGCGCGAGGTGCTCGGCGACGCGGACGGGTCGGCCGCCGCCGACCTGTTCGGCGTGACCGACGCCGGGACGTTCGAGCACGGCACGTCGGTGCTGCAGCTGCGGTCCGACCCGGTGGACGCCGCCTGGTTCGACACCGTTCGTGCGCAACTGCGGGCCGTGCGCGACACCCGCCCGCAACCCGGCCGCGACGACAAGGTGGTGACGGCGTGGAACGCGTTCGCCGTCACGGCGCTGGCGGAAGGCGGTGCCGCACTGGGGGAGTGGACGTGGGTCGAGGCCGCCGCTCGGTGTGCGGAGCGGCTGCTGTCGCTGCACGTGGTGGACGGGCGACTCCGACGCGCGTCGTTGGGCGGGACGGTCGGGGCGGCCGCCGGCGTGCTCGAGGACCACGGCGCGCTGGCGACGGCGCTGGCGGCCCTGCACCAGGCGACGGGCGAGATGCGCTGGCTGACGGCCGCGCACGACGTCCTCGACGCGGCCCTGGCGCATTTCGCCGACCGCGAGCGGCCGGGCGCGTGGTTCGACACCGCCGACGACGCGGAACGGCTGGTGACCCGGCCGTCGGATCCGCTGGACGGGGCCACCCCGTCGGGCGCGTCGCTGGTCACGGAGGCTCTGCTCACGGTGTCCGCGCTGAGCGACCCCGACCGCGCGTCGCGGTACCGCGAGGCCGCGGATCTCTCTCTGGCCCGCGCGTCGATCCTGCTGGAACGGGCCCCGCGCTCGGCCGGGCACTGGCTCGCGGTGGCCGAGGCCGCGGTGGCGGGGCCGCTGCAGGTCGCGATCGCGACCGACGCTCCGAGTTCGGCGCTGGCCGACCTCGCGCGGCGACGGGCCCCCGGCGGCACCGTGGTGGTGGCGGGCGTCCCCGGGTCGACGCCGCTGCTGGCGGACCGGCCGACCGTCGACGGCCACGACACCGCCTACGTGTGCCGCGGCTTCGTCTGCGACCGGCCGGTCACCGAGGCGGCGGACCTGACGGGCTCGCTCGGCGCCTGACGCCCGTCAGCGCAGCAGCACCAACCACACGGCGACGTAGTGGCAGATCGCCGCGATCACCGTCGCGGCGTGGAAGAACTCGTGGTGTCCGAACGTGGTGGGCCACGGGTCCGGCCACTTGGTGGCGTACAGAACGCCGCCGATGCTGTAGAAGATGCCGCCGGCCAGCAGAAGGGCCATCGGCGTGACGCCGACGGCGTGGGTAAGGGTGCCGGCCACGGGCACGATCGCCCAGCCGAGCAGGAGATACAGCGGTACACCGAGCCAGCGCGGCGCCGCGGGCCAGACCATCTTCAGCGCGACCCCCGCGAGTGCGCCCGCCCAGACCACGATCAGCAGCGCCTTGCCCGTCGACCAGGGCAGACCGAGGACGGCGAACGGGGTGTAGCTGCCCGCGATGAACAGGAAGATCATCGAATGGTCGGCCCGCTTCATCCACACCCGACTGCGCGGGTGCCGCCAGTGCACCCGGTGGTAGGTGGCGCTGGTGCCGAACAGCCCGCACGTGGCGAGGGCGTAGATCCCCACCGCCGGCCCGGCGCCGGGAGGGCCCGCGGCGAGGGCCACGGACACCAGCACGATCCCGCAGACGATGGACACGCCGAAGGCGTAGAGGTGGATCCAGCCCCGCATGCGCGGCTTGACCGGCAACTCGTCGATCCCGAAAGCAGTCACGAACCTACGCTAGCGTAAGTTTCTGCGGTCCGGTCGTGTCTCCGATCACCGGAGCAGGAGGTCGAGCAGAGCGCCGACTGCGCGTCGACGGACCGCCCCGGTCGGTCCGGCGTCGGCCAGGGCCGCCCGCGCGGCGGACAACCCGGGTGCGCCGGACACGCCGCCGCCCGGATGCGCGGACGCGCTCCCGAGGTACAGGCGCTGCACGGGCGTCTCGGCCCGACCCAGCCCCGGGGTCGGGCGGAACACCAACTGCTGCTGGATCTGCGCGGTACCGCCGTTGACGGCGCCGCCGTAGAGATTGGCGTCGGAGCGGGTGAGATCCGACGGGCGCTGCACGTGCTTGCCGACGATCGACGCCGCGAAACCCGGCGCGTGCTCTTCCAGCACCGAGTCCACGCGGGCGGCGAGCAGGTCGGCCGAGGCGTCGTCGACCACGCCGCGCGGGAGGTGGGTGTAGGCCCACGCGCTCTCGGTCCCCGCGGGGGAGCGCGTCGGATCGGCCGTCGTCATCTGCCCGAACAGCATGAAGGGCCGCTCGGGAATCCGACCGGTGACCAGATCGGCGTTCCAGCGGACCAACCCGTCGTCGTCGGCGCCGACGTGCACCGTGCCCGCGTCGTTCAGGCTGGCCGACCGCCACGGGATCGGCGCGTCGAGCGCGTAGTTGACCTTGACGACGGGGGTGTCCCACTCGAACGTCTCGAGGTCGCGGTGGACTCGCGCGGGCACGGCGTCGTGCGGGAGGAGAGAGCCGTAGAGCGCCGGCGCCGAGACGTCGGCGATCACGGCGCGCCGGGCGCGGTAGTGCTCCCCGCCCGCCGTCCGCACCCCGGTGGCCACCCCGCCGGAGACGTCGATCCCGACCACCGGCGCGTGGTACACCACGCGCGCGCCGGGTCGCTCGGCCCGTCGTACCAGGGCGGCCGCCAACTCGCCCGCACCGCCCAGCGGCACGGGATACCCGACGTCCTGGGCCAGCATCGTCAGCAGATATCCGAGGATGCCGCTGGCCGGCGCGTCCGTCGGGACGTCGGCGTGCATCGCGTTGCCGAGCAGGAGGCACCGCGCCGCTTCGCTGTGGAACAACTCGTGCGCCATGGCGCGGGCCGGCAGCAGAGCGAAGCGCAGGAATCGCAGCGTCTCCGCGGTCCCGAGGCGCCGGAACAGCTGGGTCGCCCCGCGCACCGGCGGAAACGCACTGCCGAACAGCGAGTGCAGCAGCGGATCGCGGACACGGTTCCACTGCTCGACCACCTGCATCCAGGCGTCGCCGTCCCGCGGATCGTGCCGCGCCAGCATGGCCGCGGTGTCCTCCGGTCGGTGATGGATGACGGGCGCGTCGTCGTCGTCGGGGGAGCGCGGGTGCCCGTAGGCGCGGGGTGCGTGCGTCCACCGCAGCCCGACCCGGTCGAGTTCGAGCGCGAGCATCGCCGGCGACGAGACGCCCAGCGGATAGAACGCGCTGTAGAGATCACTGACGTAGCCCGGCGTCAGTTCCGCGCTGCGGATCGCGCCGCCGGGCGTCGACGACGCCTCGACGACGACGACGTCCCAGCCGGCGTCCGCGAGCGCCGCGGCGGCGACCAGGCCGTTGTGGCCGGCGCCGATCACCACGGCGTCGGCGGTGACGACCGTTTTCACAGCGGCGGTGACGACCGGGCTCACCGCGTCGCGCGTTCGGCGAGGAACGCCAGTCGGCGCAGGGCTTCGGTGTTCCGGGGGTGGACCGCGAGATGTTGCACGGTGTCGGGTACCCAATCGAAGGGCGCCGAGGCGGCGTGTTCGATCATCTCGATCCGGCACCCCGTCGCGGTCGGGCTCAGCCTGAGGATGATCTCCGCACGCCCGGCCGGCAGGACCCGCGCCTCGAGGACCAGCTCGCGGTGGTCGACCATGCGTCGCACCACCGTCTCGTCGTCGACCACCGCCGGCCACAGCCCGAACGAGTGATGGATCCGCGAGCCCACATGGGGCCACCGCGGGTCGACCGCCCGGATGCGGGAGGCGCCGACGACCCACATGCCGTAGCTCCACCCGTCGGCCAACACCGACCACACGGCGTCGACATCGGCTGTGGTCTCACGGACGACGGTCATCGAACTCACTCCTTCGCAGCGTGGTGGGTCCTGTCGGCGACAGGTGCCCGGGGCACCTGCTGTCTACCCGGGTCGACCGAGAAGAATCCGACAGCGGCGTAGGGTGATTCCTCGGTCGTGCCCCACAGGTCGAAGGAGTCGGTGAGGAGCCGGGTGAAAGCTCGAGGTCTGCTGTACACGCTGTACGAACGGCGTCTGGTGCGGCAACTGGACGGAGCGCAGCACCCCCGGCACATCGCCGTGATGTGCGACGGCAACCGCCGGTGGGCCCGCGAGAACGGCTTCACCGACGTCAGCCACGGCCACCGGATGGGTGCGCTGAAGATCGCCGAACTGCTCACCTGGTGCGACCTGGCCGGCATCGACATGGCCACGATCTACCTGCTCTCCACCGAGAACCTGCGCCGCGATCCGGAGGAGATCGACTCGCTCCTCGGCATCATCACCGACGTGGTCGAGGAGATCTCCGGGCCGTCGATGAACTGGAGCGTCAAGATCGTCGGCACGCTGGACCTGCTGCCGGAGGAGTCGGCGCGTCGTCTGCAGGACGCCGCGGCGCGCACGGTCGGGCGATCGGGCACGCACGTCAACGTCGCCGTCGGGTACGGCGGGCGTCAGGAGATCACCGACGCCGTCCGCTCGCTGATCACCGAGAAGTTGGACGCCGGTCTGGACGGACGTCGATTGCTCGACTCGGTCACGGTCGACGCCATCGACGCCCACCTCTACACGTCGGGTCAGCCCGATCCGGATCTGGTGATCCGCACGTCCGGTGAGCAGCGGCTGTCGGGGTTCCTGCTGTGGCAGAGCGCGTACTCGGAGATCTGGTTCACCGAGGCGTACTGGCCGGAGTTCCGGCGGGTCGATTTCCTGCGGGCGCTGCGGGACTACGCGCGGCGGCACCGCCGGTTCGGCGTCTGAGGGCACCGCCGGTTCGGCGTCTGAGGGCACCGCCGGTTCGGCGTGTGATCAGAGCTTCCGCAGCCGCAGCCGATTGATGGCGTGATCGGAGTCCTTGCGCAGCACCAGCGTCGCGCGCGGCCGCGTCGGGAGGATGTTCTCCACGAGGTTCGGTCGGTTGATGGACTGCCAGATGTCCGCCGCGGCCATCCGGGCGTGCTCGTCGGACAGGCCCGAGTAGTGGTGGAAGTGCGAGGCGGGGTCCGCGAACGACGTCTTCCGCAGCGCGAGGAAGCGGCTGACGTACCACTGCTCGATGTCCTCGATGCGGGCGTCGACGTAGATGGAGAAGTCGAACAGATCGGACACCATGAGCCGCGGGCCGGTCTGCAGGACGTTCAATCCCTCGATGAGCAGGATGTCCGGCTGCCGCACCTCGGTGAAGGCGCCGGGGACGATGTCGTAGGAGACGTGCGAGTACACCGGTGCCCGCGCCGATTCCGCGCCGGACTTGACCTCGGTGACGAAGCGCAGCAGTTTGCGACGGTCGTAGGACTCCGGAAAACCCTTGCGGTGCATCATTCCTCGCCGGATCAACTCGGCCGAGGGGTACAGGAAGCCGTCGGTGGTCACCAGGTCGACCCGCGGGTGGTGCTCCCACCGCGAGAGCAGTGCCTGCAGGACGCGGGCCGTCGTCGACTTGCCCACGGCGACGCTGCCGGCGATGCCGATGACGAAGGGCACCTGACGGTCCGGTGTCTGCTCCCCGAGGAACGTCGCGGTGGCGGCGAACAGGCGCTGACGCGCCGCGACCTGGAGATGGATGAGGCGGGACAGGGGGAGGTAGACCTCCGCGACCTCGTCGAGGTCGATCTGCTCGCCCAGACCGCGCAGCCCGGTCAGCTCGTCCTCGGTCAGCACGAGGGGGGTCGCCTTGCGCAGGGTGCGCCACTGTCGGCGATCGAACTCCACGTACGGACTCGACTCGCTCACTCGGGACACGCTGCCTCCATTCACGAACGGTGCCGAGAGGAATAGTGCCGGGTGGCGGCGGTCGGGCGTAACCCGGGTCGGCCGACGTAGGGTCGATCACCGTGGACGCCGACGACTTCGTGACCGAGTACCTCACGCTGGGACTGTCCTTCGACCGGCTCGAAGAGGGCTTCGTCGACGCCTTCACCGGTGATCCGGCGCTGCGCCGCGCCGTCGAGAACGCCCCGACGCCGGACCCGCGGATCCTCGCTCGCCGGGCGGCCGACCTGCGGGCGACGCTGCCGTCGGTCGACCTGGCGGCCGACCGCGCGTCGTACCTCGACGTGCATCTGCGGGCGCTCGAGTGCTCCGCGCGAAAGCTGGCGGGAGACGAGATCGGCTTCGTCGACGAGGTGCGCGCGTACTTCGACGTCGACATCGCGCTCGGTGACCAGGACGACTACCGCGCCGCGCACCGCGCCCTCGACGAGGTGCTGCCGGGATCCGGGCCGCTGGCCGAGCGCGTCCGCGCGCACCGCGCGGCGGACGAGATCCCGCCGGAGCGTCTCGCGGAGTGCGTGGAGGCCTTCTCGAGTGCGCTGCGGGACGAGGTGCGGCGGCGCTATCCGCTGCCCGACGCCGAGCAGGTGACCTACGAGGTGGTGGGGGACAAGCCGTGGTCCGGCTTCAACTACTACCTGGGCGACTACCGCTCGACGGTGGCGATCAACTCGGACCTGAAGCAGCACATGGCGCATCTGCCACGGCTGATCGCGCACGAGTCCTACCCGGGCCACCACACCGAGCACTGCCGCAAGGAAGCGGGACTGGTCGCGACGGCCGGGCAGCAGGAACAGACGATCTTCGTCGTCAACACCCCGCAGTGCCTCATGGCCGAAGGGCTGGCGGACCTCGCCCTCGAGTCGTTGATCGGGCCGGGGTGGGGGACGTGGGCGCAGGAGATCTACGCGGATCTGGGGTTGCGGTTCGACGGGGCCCGCGCCGAGGCCGTGCACACCGCGTCGGCGGGGCTGCTCGGCGTCCGCCAGGACGCGGCGCTCCTGCTGCACGACCAGGGCCGGAGCCAGGACGACGTCGCCGCGTTCCTGGAACGGTGGTCGCTCACGACGCCCGAGCGCGCCCGCCAGTCCCTGCGCTTCCTCACCTCGCCGCTGTGGCGCGCCTACATCTCCACCTACGTCGAGGGGTACCGGCTGCTCGGCTCGTGGCTCGACCGGGCGGACACCGCCGACCAGCGCAGCGCCCGATTCGCCCGACTTCTCGACGAGCCCCTGATCCCATCCGGATTGCGCTGACGGTCTGCGCCTAGACTGGACGGGCGCCTGCTTGACCCCGGTAACCGCTCGTCTTGCTGCTTGGAGAATCGTCGCGATGACTGCTGCCCCTGTGAAGTCCACGATCGACACCGCGTCCCTCGCGGAACTCGATCCCGAGGTCGCCGCGGCGATGGCGGGGGAACTCGGCCGCCAGCGTGACACGCTCGAGATGATCGCGTCGGAGAACTTCGTGCCGCGGGCGATCCTGCAGGCCCAGGGCAGCGTGCTGACCAACAAGTACGCCGAGGGATACCCCGGCCGCCGGTACTACGGCGGCTGCGAGCACGTCGACGTCGTCGAGGACCTGGCGCGGAACCGGGCCAAGGAACTGTTCGGCGCGGAGTTCGCCAACGTGCAGCCGCACGCCGGAGCCCAGGCCAACGCCGCCGTGCTCATGGCGCTCATCTCGCCCGGCGACAAGATCATGGGCCTCGACCTCGCCCACGGCGGCCACCTGACGCACGGCATGAAGCTCAACTTCTCCGGCAAGCTCTACGAGGTCGAGTCCTACGGTGTGAGCAAGGAAGACCACCGCATCGACATGGACGAGGTGCGCAAGCAGGCGCTCCACGCCCGCCCGCAGGTGCTCATCGCCGGCTGGTCCGCCTACCCGCGCCACCAGGACTTCGCCGCGTTCCGGTCGATCGCCGACGAGGTGGGCGCCCTGCTGTGGGTCGACATGGCGCACTTCGCCGGCCTGGTCGCCGCGGGCGTGCACCCCTCGCCCGTGCCGCACGCCGACGTCGTCTCCTCGACCGTCCACAAGACGCTGGGCGGCCCCCGCTCGGGCATCGTTCTGGCGAAGAAGGAGTGGGCGAAGAAGCTCAACTCCGCCGTCTTCCCCGGTCAGCAGGGTGGACCGCTCATGCACGCCGTCGCCGCCAAGGCCGTGGCGTTCAAGATCGCCGGCACCCCCGAGTTCCGGGAGCGTCAGGAGCGCACCCTGCGCGGCGCGTCGATCCTCGCCGAGCGTCTCACCGGCGCCGACGTCGCCGATCAGGGCATCTCGGTGCTCACCGGCGGCACCGACGTGCACCTCGCCCTGGTGGACCTGCGCAACTCCCGCCTCGACGGGCAGCAGGCGGAGGATCTGCTCCACGAGGTCGGCATCACCGTCAACCGCAACGCCGTGCCCTTCGACCCGCGCCCGCCGATGGTGACCTCGGGTCTGCGAATCGGCACCGCGGCCCTCGCCACCCGCGGCTTCGGCGACACCGAGTTCACCGAGGTGGCCGACATCATCGCCACCGCCCTGGTGACCGGCGAGGCCACCGACGCCCTGCGGGGGCGGGTCACCGCACTGGCGCAGAACTTCCCGCTCTACGACGGACTCGAGGACTGGGGCCTGCTGGGCTGACGCCTACCGGCTGCGCAGCGGGAGCCCCGCGCCGGCGAGGAAGTCGAGCACGTCGGACTCCACCTCGTCGCGGTTGGTCTCGTTGAAGATCTCGTGGCGGGCGCCGTCGTACTTCTTCTCCTGGAACGACGCGCCCCGGAGCGTCGTCATGGCCGCGGCGGTCGGCTCGTAGGGCACCAGCTGGTCGTCGCCGCCGTGCAGCCACAGCGTGGGCTGGTCACCGAGGGTGCCCGACGACGCCACGGTCTCGACCGCGCGGCCGAAGGTCTCGAGCGTCGTGCGGGCGAAGGGGCCGTGGTAGACGAGCGGGTCGGCCTGGTAGGCGGCGCCGACCTCGGGGTCGCGGGAGAGCACGGCCGGGTCGATCGGGACGTCGGGGATCTCGTCGAGGTCGAGCAGCGCGGCGAACACTTCCATCCTGCCCACCAGGGGTCCGGAGAGCACCAGCGCGGCCAGCTCGTCGCGGTGGGTCTGGGCGTAGCGCGTGGCCAGCAGGCCGCCCATGGAGTGTCCGATCAGCACGAGCGGCAGGTCGGGGAACTCGGCGCGGGCGCGGTCGGCGACGGTGTGCAGGTCCGCCACCACGGCGTCGACGTCGGAGACCACCGCCGGATCCCCGTCGGAGCGGCCGTGGCCGTGGTGGTCCGGGGCGAACACGGCGGCGCCGGCGGCGACCAGGGTGGACGCGAGGTGCGCGTACCGCCCCGAGTGCTCGCCGTACCCGTGCGCGATCAGCACGAGGAACTGCGGCGGCCGCGGCACCGGCCACGTCCGGTACCGCACGGTTCCCTGCGCTCCGTCGAATTCCTGCATCTCCTGGGCGTTCTGCACGACGGCGACGCTAACAGCGTCGGCTCGTGTTTCGGGGCGAATGCGTGACGCCGCTCGGTCGTCACATGCTGTTCACCGACACGCCCGACGCCGGAAGAGGTCCCGGGTGCGACGGCGGCAGTAGCGTCGGCAGTGCGGACGGCGGGGAAGCCGTCCGTGCGGGAGGTCTCCGACATGGTCATGCCACACGACCGAGAAGGGACCGGATCCTCGGTCTCGTCGGTGTCCGTCACTCCGGCATCGGAGGCCCTCCGGTCCAGCGATCGACAACGTCGCGTCCGCGCGGCGTTCGAGGAGTCCACGTGACTGCATCTCGCTCCGCCTCCACCCGCACCTACGTTCTCGACACCTCGGTGTTGCTCTCCGACCCGTGGGCCGTGACCCGGTTCGCCGAACACGCCGTCGTCCTTCCTCTGGTGGTCATCGGGGAGCTCGAAGGCAAACGGCACCATCACGAGCTGGGTTGGTTCGCGCGGGAATCGTTGCGGATGCTGGACGATCTGCGCATCGACCACGGTCGGTTGGATCAGCCCGTCCCGATCGGGGTCGACGGCGGAACGCTGCAGGTCGAGCTCAACCACACCGACCCGTCCGTGCTGCCGGTCGGATTCCGCACCGACACCAACGACAGCCGCATCCTCGCCTGCGCTCTGAACCTCGCCGCGGAGGGACGCGACGTGGTGCTCGTCAGCAAGGACATTCCGCTGCGGGTCAAGGCCGGCGCGGTGGGTCTGCCCGCCGACGAGTACCGGGCCCACGACGTCGTGCCCTCGGGGTGGACGGGGATGGCCGAGCTCGAGGTGTCGCGGGAGGTCGTCGACACGTTGTTCGCGCACGGTGTCGTGGACCTCGACGAAGCGCGAGATCTGCCGTGCCACAACGGTGTTCGGCTGTTGGGTGGGTCGTCCAGCGCCCTCGGCCGGGTGACGCCCGACAAGCAGGTGCAGGTGGTGCGGGGCGAGCGGGAGGCGTTCGGTCTGCACGGTCGGTCCGCGGAGCAGCGGATCGCGCTCGACCTGTTGCTCGACGAATCCATCGGCATCGTCTCCCTCGGCGGGAAGGCCGGCACCGGCAAGTCGGCGCTGGCGTTGACCGCCGGCCTCGAGGCGGTGCTCGAGCGGCGCACGCACCGCAAGGTGGTGGTCTTCCGGCCGCTGTACGCCGTCGGCGGGCAGGAACTCGGCTATCTGCCGGGCAGCGAGAGCGACAAGATGGGTCCGTGGGCGCAGGCGGTGTTCGACACCCTCGACGGGCTGGCGAGCCCGGAGGTCATCGAGGAGGTCACCGCGCGCGGCATGCTCGAGGTGCTTCCCCTCACGCACATCCGCGGCCGGTCGTTGCACGATTCGTTCGTCATCGTCGACGAGGCGCAGTCGCTCGAGCGGAACGTGCTGCTGACCGTGCTGTCGCGTCTCGGGTCGGGATCGCGGGTGGTGCTCACCCACGACGTCGCCCAGCGCGACAACCTCCGGGTGGGCCGACACGACGGCGTGGCCGCGGTCATCGAGAAACTCAAGGGCCACCCGCTGTTCGCGCACGTGACGTTGACGCGGTCGGAGCGGTCCGCGATCGCCGCGCTGGTGACGGACATGCTGGAGGAGTTCGGGCCCGCCTGAGCACGCGGGCGTTCGGCGCCCCGGTCACGCCGGATGGTGTGACCGGGGCCAGAACCCGGCGGTCGGTGTCTGGACGGTCACCGAAACACCGGTCGACGGGTCGAAGGATTCCGAGACGTCCCGGCCCGACCGTTATTCTCTGGGGCATGGACTCCAGCGACCACGACGTGTTGACCGCCCTGGAATCGGATGCCGCGCGCGTCCTCGAGGCTCACATCGCCGTCGCCGACGGGTGGCAGCCGCACGAGTACGTGCCGTGGGACGCCGGTCGCAACTTCGCCTTCCTGGGCGGCGAGGACTGGTCGCCCGAGCAGGTCTCGCTGTCCGACGTCGAGGTGCTCGCCGCCACCGTCGGGGTGCTCCTGGCCGACAACCTGCCCGAGTACCACCGCGATCTCGCCTTCGCGCTCCGGGCGAACGACACCTGGTGGAAGCTCATCGGTCGCTGGACCGCCGAGGAGAACCGCCACGCGATCGTGCTGCGGAACTACCTCATGACCACCCGCGCCGTCGATCCCGTCGAGCTCGAGCGCATCCGTGTCGAGCACATGACCACCGGGTACCGCTCGCCGTCACTGCACGCCGTGCACATCCTGGCCAAGTTCGCCCTCGACGAGCAGGCGGCGACCGTGCGTCACCGTCGCAGCGCCGACGTCAGTGAGGACGCGCTGCTGTCCGCCATCTTCGATCGCATCGCGACCGACGACGCTCTGCAGGCCGAGCTGTTCGCCGCGCTCGTCGCGGCCGCGCTCGAGCACGACGCCGACGGCACCGTCGTCGCCGTGGCCGATGCCGTGGACTCGTTCTCGCTGCCGTCCGTGGACCTGCCCGGACGCGGCAACAGCACGGCTCTGCTCGCCGAGGCCGGCCTTTACGACGAGGCGGTGCAGACCGAGCAGGTGGTTCGGCCGCTGCTCGAGAAGTGGGGCATCTTCGACCTCGACGGTCTCGGCGACGACGCCGCGGCGGCGCGCGACCGGCTCCGCTCCGCGGTGGGCGTCTCCTGACCCCTCAGCGTGTGAGCGTGAACCCGCCGATCGGCACGGCGCCCCCGAAGCCGACGAAGTAGACGGTGCCGTTGTACCGACCGGCGTTCGTCGGGTCGACGGTCATCTCGTCGTGCACCAGGGCGCCCAGCGCGGGCGAGAGTCGGCCGTAGTCGACGTGGATCACGTCCGCCCCCGTGGCGATGGACGGAGCGCTGTAGACGTCCGCCGGCAGGATCTCCGCACCGAGCACGCGGTTGGTGGCCGCCGTGCCGCCACCGGTGATGGTCTTGCCCTGCCAGAGGGGCACCGGCGCGCCCGACGGGTCCGTTCCGACGTAGACCCCGTCCGGGGGAAGGGGTGCTGCAGACGCCACTGCCGGTGCCGCGAGAGCGGCACCGGCAGCGGTGAGGACGAGCAGAGTGGCGGCGGACGTTCGCTTCATGAGATGTCCTCACGTCGGAAGTGATCAGTCACATCAGACTGTCCACTCTCGGCGTCGGCTACACCGCCACGTCGGGGGAAAACGTCAGTCGCGCACCTTCGCCATGGCGAGCACGTCGAGACGCGAGTCCAGCTCCGCCTCCGACAGCTTCTCCGGCACCAGCCCGCGCTCGACGACGACCTCGCGGATCGTCTTCTTCTCCTTCAGCGCCTGCTTGGCCACGGCCGCGGCCTCCTCGTAGCCGATCGCGCTGTTCAGCGGGGTGACGATCGACGGCGAGGACTCGGCGAGCTGCTTGAGGTGCTCGTCGTTGGCCTCGAGGCCGGCGACGCACTTGTCGACGAACAACCGCGAGACGTTGGCGAGCAGCTTCAGCGACTCGAGGAGGTTGCGCGCCATCATCGGGATGTAGACGTTGAGCTCGAACGCACCGGCGGCGCCGCCCCACGCGATGGCGGCGTCGTTGCCGACGATCTGCGCGGCGACCTGCGTCGCGGCCTCCGGCAGGACCGGGTTCACCTTGCCCGGCATGATCGAGCTGCCCGGCTGCAGGTCCGGCAGACGGATCTCGCCGAGACCGGTGAGCGGGCCCGACCCCATCCAGCGAATGTCGTTGGCGATCTTGGTCAGCGAGACCGCGATGGTGCGCAGGGCGCCCGACGCCTCGACCAGCCCGTCACGTGCCGCCTGCGCCTCGAAGGAATCCTTGGCCGGGGTCAGCGCGTCGACACCCGTCGACTTGACCAGCTCGGCCACCACCTTGGGGCCGAAGCCGTCGGGTGCGTTGAGGCCGGTGCCGACGGCGGTGCCGCCGATGGGCAGCTCGCCGAGGCGGGGGAGAACCGACTGCACGCGCTCGATGCCGGCCTCGATCTGGCGGGCGTAGCCGCCGAACTCCTGGCCGAGGGTGACCGGCACGGCGTCCATGAGGTGGGTGCGGCCGGACTTGACTACGGTCTTCCACTCGGCGGCCTTCGCCGCGAGCGCCTCGTGGAGGTACTGCAGCGCCGGGATGAGATCGGTGACCGCCGCCTCGGTGGCGGCGACGTGCGTGGCCGTCGGGAAGGTGTCGTTGGACGACTGCGACATGTTGACGTGGTCGTTGGGGTGGACCTCGACGCCGTTGTTCTTCGCGATGCTCGCGATGACCTCGTTGGCGTTCATGTTCGAGCTGGTGCCCGACCCGGTCTGGAATACGTCGATGGGGAACTCGCCGTCGTGCTTGCCGTCCGCGATCTCCGTCGCGGCGGCCACGATGGCGTCGGCCTTCTCCGCGTCGAGCAGGCCCAGGTTTTTGTTGACCTGCGCGCAGGCGGCCTTGAGCAGGCCCATGGCGCGGATCTGCGTGCGCTCGAGGGGCCGCCCCGAGATGGGGAAGTTCTCGACGGCGCGCTGGGTCTGGGCGCGCCAGAGCGCGTTCACCGGAACGCGGACCTCGCCCATGGTGTCGTGCTCGATGCGGAACTGGTCGGAATCAGTCATGAACCTTTGCCTCGTCGGTTGCGGGTGGTCGGGAGAACGGGACGCTGCGGGGAGCGATCAGAAGGACGGCACGACGCCGGAGTCGCCGTCGAAGTCGACGGACGAGTACTCCCGGAGCTTGTCCAGGCGGTGGTACGCGTCGATCATGCGCACGGTGCCGGACTTCGATCGCATGACGATCGACTGGGTGTGGGCGCCGCCGCCGGAGTAGCGCACGCCCTGCAGCAGGTCGCCGTCGGTGACGCCGGTGGCGGTGAAGAAGACGTTCTCGCCCGAGACCAGGTCTTCGGTGAGGAGCACGCGGTCGAGATCGTGACCGGCGTCGATCGCCTTCTGGCGCTCGGCGTCGTCGGTCGGCGCGAGGGCGCCCTGCAGCGTGCCGCCGAGGCAGCGCATGGCCGCCGCCGCGATGATGCCCTCGGGAGTGCCGCCGGTGCCGAGCAGGATGTCGATGGGGGACGTCGGGCGGGCGGCGGCGATGGCGCCGGCCACGTCGCCGTCGGAGATCAACCGGATGCGGGCGCCGGTGGCGCGCACCTGGTCGATGAGCTCGGCGTGGCGGGGGCGGTCGAGGATGCACACCGTGACGTCGGTGGTGGACCCCTTCTTGACCCGCGCGATGCGCTCGATGTTCTCCCGCACCGGTGCGGTGATGTCGACGACGTCCGCGTAGTCGGGACCGACGGCGAGCTTGCGCATGTAGAAGACCGCGGAGGGATCGAACATCGCGCCGCGCTCGGCGACCGCGAGGACCGAGATCGCGTTCGGCATGCCCTTGGCCATCAGCGTGGTGCCGTCGACCGGGTCGACGGCGAAGTCGACCTCGGGGCCGTTGCCGTTGCCGACCTGCTCGCCGTTGTAGAGCATGGGCGCTTCGTCCTTCTCGCCCTCGCCGATGACGACCACACCCCGCATGGACACCGAGGAGACCAGCTGCCGCATGGCGTCCACCGCCGCGCCGTCGCCACCCTCCTTGTCGCCGCGGCCGACCCAGCGGCCGCTGGCCAGGGCGCCCGCTTCGGTGACTCGCACCAGTTCGAGAGCCAGGTTGCGGTCCGGTGCCATCGGGGTGGAGCTGTCGGTGCTGGCCGTCATGTGCGCGGTGCCTCCTCGGGCGGGGATACGTGCCGTGATTGTCTCATCACACCCTGCGCGGCGGCGTCGGCAGGTCGGCGGGTGGGATAGTGGACGTCGTGGCCGAGAAGAAACCCAGGATCCTCCAGAACAACAAGGACATGGCGTGGTCGTTGATCCCGCTGCTCCTGGCCTGCTTGGTGATCGCGGCCATCGCCGGGCAGTGCTCGCTGCGAGTGGGCGGTCCCGAGGCCGGGCAGGTCCCGCGCATCGACCTGGGCGCGTCGCTGCAGGCCGACGCCGACGCGCTCGACTTCCCGATCCGGCGGCCCGAGGTGCCGGCCGAGTGGATTCCGAACTCGGCGTCGCGGCCCGCGGTCACCGGGGCCGACGCGGTCGCGAGCACCGTCGGTTTCGTCACACCGGCCGGGAGCTACCTCGGTCTGACGCAGAGCGACGCCGGCGAGGAGGAACTCCTGCGGTTCCGTGCCGACGGCGCCCGTACCGACGGCCAGGGTGTCGAATCCACGGCCGGCACGGAGTGGGTCGTCTACCGCGGTGAGGACACCGAACCGTTCTGGATCGCAGATCTGGGCGAGAGCCGGGCGTTGATCACCGGCTCGGGAAGCCAGGACGAGTTTCTGACGCTCGCGTCGGCCGTGGCGTCGGCGCCGGTGCTCGACCCCCGCTGACGCGTCGGCCCCCGTCAGGCGTCGTCAGTCGTCGTCGCGGCCGGCGAGGGCCTCTTCGATCCGCGCGCGAGCGCCGGCGAGGTGGTGCTCGCAGCGCGCCGCCAGAGCTTCGCCGCGCTCCCACAGCGCCAAAGACGCGTCGAGGTCCAGGCCGCCCTGCTCGAGCACCTTCACGACGTCGACCAGTTCGTCGCGGGCGTCCTCGTAACCGAGTTCGTCGACAGGGGTCTCGCTCATGAATCCATTGTCTCCGACGACCGGGTCGGTGACGCCGACCGGCCCATCCCGACGGCGGTGACCGACCCGTCGGCCACGCGGATACGGAGCTGGGTGCCGGGCGGGGCGTCGTCGACGGTGCGGAGCACCTCGGGGTCGTCACCCGGCACGACGCGCTGCACGACGGCGTAACCACGGGCCAGCGTGGCGGCCGGACCGAGGGTGACCAGGCGGGCTCGGAGGTGGTCGACGGCGGTGCTCTCGGACGCGACGGCGCGGCGAACGTCCCGGCGGACGACGCGGCGCATCTCGGCGATCTCCTCACCACGGCGGTCGAGTCCCGAGACGGGATCCGCGAGAACCGGGCGATGCCGGAGCATCTCGAGTCCGCGTGCCTCGCGGGCGACCCAGCCGCGCAGGGCCGCGGAACTGCGCGCGCGCAGGTCGGCGATCAGCGCGAGTTCCGCGACGGCGTCGGGTACCACCCGCTTGGCCGCGTCGGTGGGCGTCGCGGCCCGGACGTCGGCGACGTGGTCACTGAGGGGACTGTCCGGCTCGTGACCGATCGCGCTGACGATCGGGGTCCGGGCGGCGACGACCGCGCGGCAGAGGGCCTCGTCGGAGAAGGGAAGCAGGTCCTCGACGCTGCCGCCGCCGCGGGCGAGCACGATCACGTCGACGTCGGGATGGTCGTCGAGTTCGGCGATCGCCCGCAGGATGCCGGGTACGGCCGACGGGCCCTGCACGGGCGTGTTGCGGACCTCGAACCGTACGGCCGGCCAGCGTCGTCGGGCGACGGAGAGGACGTCCTTCTCCGCGGCGCTCGCCCGCGCCGTGACCAGCCCGACCGCGCGGGGAAGGAACGGCAGGGGTCGCTTGAGGCGGGGGTCGAACAGTCCCTCCGCCGCCAGCATGCCGCGCAGGCGCTCGATCCGCGCGAGCAGCTCGCCGACCCCGATCGCGCGAATCTCCGTGGCGCGCAACGAAATGGTGCCCCGGCCGGTGAAGAACGACAGTTTGCCGTAGAGAACCACCCGCGCGCCCTCGACCACCGGAACGGGGGAGGACTGGATGAGCATCGGCGAACACGTCACCGACAGCGACATGTCCGCGGCCGGGTCCCGCAGCGTGAGGAACGCCGTGCGCGTGCCCTGCCGGACCGACACCTGGGTCAGCTGCCCCTCCACCCAGATGCTGCCCAGCCGGTCGATCCACCCGGCCACCTTGGTGGCGACGCTGCGAACGGGGAGCGGATTCTCCGGTGAGCTGGTCGGCGGGGACGTCACTTGGCGCGTGCGGTGGTGATGCGGTTCTCGAGCATGGTCCGGTACGGCGCGCGGTTCTTCGACGCGGTCTCGTAGTCGAGCAGCTCGGTGAGGTCGTCCACCGACAGCGACCGCAGCCGGGCGCGCAGCTGCGCCAGCGTCAGGGTGTCGTAGTCGAGGTACTCGGCGATCTCCGGTCGCGAATCGGCCGCCGTGAGCGTCGGCGCGACGACGTGATCCGCCGGCTGCACGTCCGCGGGCGGCGTCGAGTACAGCGCGAATCGACCGGTCGTGGGCGCCTCCTCCTCGGACCGATTCCCGGTGGAGGTCGACGTGGTGACGGCGACGTCGCGGTAGCGACCGGAGTCGGTGGCAACGGAGTCGGCCGCGGTGGAGTCGGCGGCAGCGGGGGCGTCGTCGTCGAACGTCGCCCAGGCCGGCTGCTCCTCGGCACGGCCGCCGAGGAGGGAGAGGACCTGATCGCCCTTGATGGCGAGCTCGGTCACCGTCTGCTGGAACCGCATGGCCGTCTGCAGCATCTCGCTCACCGCCGTCATGGGCAGCGAGATGGCCGTGGTGGGGAGTCGTCGCGCCTCGTCCACGACCGTGACGGCGATGCCCAGCGCGACGCGGGCTGCGAAGGGAGGACGGATCATGGTTCACAGAGTGCCCGACGTCGCGCCGTTTTCCCAGTCGGGACCACGCGCGGGCGGGTGTCGGTCGCAGGTGCCACGTATCCTGGTGGCATGTCCTCGGCTGTTCCCGGTTCCCCGTCCACCTCGGCGCCCTCGGCGCCGATCGCTCTCGATCTCGGTATCGCCCGGCGGGCGACCACAGAGGGGGAGTACACGGGACCCAAGCGGGTGCTGCTGGCCGAGCCTCGCGGGTACTGCGCGGGGGTGGACCGTGCGGTCGAGACGGTCGAGAAGGCCCTCGAGAAGCACGGCGCCCCGATCTACGTGCGCAAGGAGATCGTGCACAACCGCCACGTGGTGGAGACGCTGACCGATCAGGGCGTCGTCTTCGTCGACGAGACCGACGAGGTGCCGGAGGGTGCCCTGCTGGTGTTCTCGGCGCACGGGGTGTCCCCGGCGGTGCACGCGTCGGCGGCGGAGCGGAACCTGCGGACCATCGACGCCACCTGCCCGCTGGTGACCAAGGTGCACCAGGAGGCCAAGCGCTTCGCGCGGGACGACTTCGACATCCTGCTCATCGGCCACGAGGGTCACGAGGAGGTCGAGGGCACCGCGGGCGAGGCGCCGGATCGCGTGCAGGTCGTCGACGGTCCCGAGAGCGTCGACGCGGTCACCGTCCGGGACGAGAGCAAGGTCATCTGGCTGTCGCAGACCACGCTCAGCGTCGACGAGACCATGGACACCGTCGCCCGCCTGCGGGAGAAGTTCCCGCTGCTGCAGGACCCGCCCAGCGACGACATCTGCTACGCCACCCAGAACCGCCAGGTGGCCGTCAAGGCGATGGCGCCCGAGTGCGATCTGGTCATCGTGGTCGGATCGCGGAACTCCTCGAACTCGGTCCGGTTGGTCGAGGTCGCCCTGGCCGCGGGCGCCCGCGCGAGCTACCTCGTGGACTACGCCAAGGAAGTCGACCCCACGTGGCTCGACGGCGTGCGCACGGTCGGCATCACGTCCGGCGCCTCGGTGCCCGAGGTGCTGGTGCGCGGGGTGCTCGATCTGCTCGCCGAGCACGGGTTCGGTTCGGTCGAGCCGGTCACCACGGCCAACGAGACCCTGGTCTTCGCACTGCCGCGTGAACTGCGGACCACCGCCCGCGTCTGACCCGTCGGGTCACTGCTCGCGGTCGCGGTACCGCACGCGCGGGGTGGGGTGCGGTGCGATGTTCTCCGCCCCCGTACGACGCTCCGTGTACGGACGCGGCTCCGAGTAGGGGCGCGGCTCGCGGTACGTCGGAGCGTCCCGGTAGGACCGGCCCTCCCGCGGCGGTTCCGGATTCCGACGGGGTTCGGCGCTGCGCCGAAGCTCGCGGTCGCCGCGACGGTCGTCGTCGATCCGGGCACGACGTCCGGTGGTGGGGTTCGCCGAGTGGGCCCGGTCGTCGCGAGGCGTTCCGCGCATCCGGCGTGCTGCCGGGGCGTCGGTGCGGGCCCGTCGGGTCTCTGCGCGGCTGCGTGAGGGTCGCGGCGGCGTGTCCGGACGCGCCGCCTTCTCGGGGCGCCGCGCCGCAGGCTTCTCGGTGGCGGTCCGGGGCGTGCGGGTCGTCCGGTCGGCGGTGCGGGCTCGCGCGGGGTGGGGACGGTCGAGGAGCAGCCGGGCCGCGCCGATGCCGAGCACCAGCATCGTGGTGAGGAACATCAGCGGGAAGCGGTTCACGAGCGGCACGGCGACGGTCAGGACGAGGTCCTTGAGCGAGCTGCCTGCGTCGTCACCGGTGGTCTGATAGGCCACGGGTACCGCGACGATCATCAGCAGCGGTGGCTGCACCATGGCGGCGAACAGGCCCCGGCGGCGCACGGCCACCACGGCGAGCGTGCAGCCGAGAACGTAGAGGACGGCGAACGTGGCGCCGGGCTCACCGATGCGCAGCGAGTCGACGAGGAAGCCGAGAACGCACGCACCGATCGCCAGCACCACGGCGCCCCACGCCGGGATGCCGGGCACGGTGGGAAGGGCCGAACGGTGATCGAGAGGCACTCCCGAGCGCGCGTGTTGGGTGGTCGACACATACCGAGGTTAGCGTCGATTCATGCCGAGGCCTCGTCGGCGTGCCCGGAACACGAGGACGCGGTGGTGTGCGTTGCCGCTCGGACGACGCTGCGCGGGCGCGCGTCGACGGTCCGTGCGGTGGGCGGATCCCCGTCGAATAGGGACATCTCGTGAAGGCGCCGTGCCGTGACGAACACGCGGTTGTCGAGCGAACCGACGGCGGTGTTGAACGCGTCGACGGCCTTGCCGAGGTGACTGCCCACCTTGTCGACGTGATCCCCGACGGTCCCGAGCCGCTCGTACAGTTCACGCCCGAGCGCGACGACGGCGGCGGCGTCCTCCGCCAGACTCTCCTGACGCCAGGTGAACGCGACGGTGCGAAGCAGCGCGATCAGGGTGGTCGGGGTCGCGAGCACCACGTTGCGGGTGAACGCGTGCTCGAGCAACCCGCGGTCGCGGGTCAGGGCGGCGTCCAGGAACGGATCGCCGGGCACGAACAGCACCACGAACTCCGGGGACGGATCGAACGCACGCCAGTACTTCTTGTC
This sequence comes from Rhodococcoides corynebacterioides, assembly GCF_019834675.1. GTDB lineage: Bacteria > Actinomycetota > Actinomycetes > Mycobacteriales > Mycobacteriaceae > Rhodococcoides > Rhodococcoides corynebacterioides_A. The sequence continues at coordinate 505,486 of NZ_JABUBU010000001.1, forward strand.
GGCCAGGGCGTCGACGTGGGTGCGCAGGTGACGAGCGTGCCGTTCGAGGTGCCGGTCGACCGTCTCGGGGTCGGTCTCGGCCGCGGCGTCCAGGAAGGCCACCAGCGGCACCTTCGCGTCGACCACGATCGAGCGGCCGCCGGCCAGGCGCACCACGAGGTCCGGCCGGATGCCGTCGCCGACCACCTGGGTGTCGAAGTCGCAGTGCCGCGTCATCCCCGCGAGTTCGACCACCCGCTCGAGCTGCATCTCGCCCCACCGCCCGCGGATTTGAGGGGCGCGCAGGGCCGTGACCAGCTGGTCGGTCTGCGAGGCGAGGTGGCGGGACGCGCGGTGCATCCCGGCGACCTGCTCGGTCAGACCCGCGTACGCGCTGACCCGGTCCCGCTCGGCCACCCGCACGTGGTTCTCCAGGGCGTCCACGGCGTCCCGCAGCGGGTCGACGACGCGGGCGATGCTCTCGCCGATCGCGCCGGAGTGGCGCCGCGCGGCGTCCTCGTTGAGCAGTGCCAGGGAGCGGCGCACGGCCTCCTCGCCGGCCGCGGTGGCCGCCAGCCGCTCACCCGCGCGGGCCAGTTCGACGTCGCCCTTCGCCGCGCGGAGCCACCAGCCCAGCGCCATGCCCACGGCGAGGGCGGCGAGGACGACGAGTGCGGTCACGACGGTCATGGCGCACAGCATGGCCGACACCACCGACACGGTCGCCGGAGACGGAGATCGCGCCGGGGGCCTTGCGTGCGTCGACCGGGATCTGTCGGACCCCTCCGTTAGCGTCGGTCGTATGAAGATCCTGCACACCTCGGACTGGCACATCGGGCGCACCTTCCACGGTGTCGACCTGCTGGCCGATCAGCGGCGTGCGCTCGACGCGGTGGCGGACATGGTGGCCGAGCACGCGGTCGACGTCGTGGTGGTTCCCGGTGACGTCTTCGACCGCGCGGTGCCCAGCGCCGACGCGGTTCGCCTGTGCACCAGCGCTTTCGAGCGGATTCGCGCGGCCGGCGCCCGCATCGTGGTCACCTCGGGCAATCACGATTCGCCGGCGCGCCTCGGTGCGGGCGCCTCGTTCGCCGCGGCGGGCGGCCTGCACGTCTTCACCACGGTCGCCGAGGTCGGCGAGCCCGCCGTGATGTCCGACGAGCACGGCGACGTCGCGTTCTACGGCATCCCGTATCTCGAACCGGACGCTGTCGCACGGGAACTCGGTGTGGTCTCGGGCCGATCGCACGCGAGCGTTCTCGACGCCGCGATGGGCCGCGTGCGCGCCGACCTGGCGCGGCGCGACGCGTCGACGCGGTCCGTGGTCCTGGCGCACGCGTTCGTGGTCGGCGGGGAGGCCACCGGGTCCGAGCGGTCCATCTCGGTCGGCGGGGTGGAAACCGTGGCGGCGGGGGCGTTCTCGGGCGTCGACTACGTCGCCCTGGGTCATCTTCACTCCCCGCAGGAGGTGGAGCCCCACGTGCGGTACTCCGGATCGCCGGTGCCGTACTCGTTCGGAGAGCGCACCCACCGCAAGGCGGTCTGGATGATCGAGCTCGACGCCGACGGTCTCGGGGACGTCACGCGCATCGACCTCCCCGTCGTGCGCGGTCTGTCGGTTCTCGAGGGCACGGTGGACGAGTTGTGCTCGGACGCACGGTTCGCCGCGGCCGAGGAGCACTACGTGTCCGCGGTGCTCACGGATCCGATCCGTCCGGTCGACGCCATGCGCGCGCTGCGCCGCCGGTTCCCGCACGCCGTGCACCTCGAGTGGCAGCGTCCCGCGGGGGAGGACGTCAGCCGCTACCGCGACAAGGTGATCGGCCGGTCCGACGCCGCGATCGTGCGCAGTTTCGTCACCGACATGCGGAGCGCGCCGTCGGATCGGGAGTGCGCGCTGCTCGACGCGGCGGTGGAAGCGGCGGCGGCGCAGCAGGATTCGTCGACGGTGGACACTGCGCCGGCCGCGGCCGCCGAGACGGTGGCGATGTCGGCGTGAGGCTGCACGCTCTGTCGGTGACGGCGTTCGGACCGTTCGGCGGGTCGGTGGACATCGACTTCGACCGGTTGGGCGCCGACGGCCTGTTCCTGCTGCACGGCCCCACCGGCGCCGGCAAGACGTCGGTGCTCGACGCCGTGGCGTTCGCGCTGTACGGGGTGCTCCCCGGGTCGCGGCGCGAACATCGGCGGTTGCTCTCCGACCACGCCGCTCCCGGTGTGGTGCCCCGGGTGGAACTGCGGGCCACCCTGGGCGGGCGGCGCGTCACCCTGACCCGCACGCCGGAGTACCTGCGGCCCAAGCGGCGTGGAAACGGCGTGACCAAGCAGAACGCGTCGGCCTCCCTCGTCTGGGACGACGGCGACGGCGAGAACCTCACACGCATCGACGAGGTCGCGCGGGAGGTCGAGCGCCTCCTCGGCATGCGCGTCGATCAGTTCTTCCAAGTGGTGATGCTGCCCCAGGGCGACTTCGCGCGGTTCCTGCGGGCGCGCACCGAGGAGCGCGGTGCACTCCTCGAGCAGCTGTTCGACACCGACCGGTTCGCGGACGTCGAGCAGTGGTTCGCCGAGCGTCGACGAGCCGGGGCGGAGGCGCTCGTCGGTCGTACGGACGCCGTCGACCGCCTGGCGGCGCGGGTGGCCACCGCCGCGGGCGTCGACCTCTTCGCCGGGGGCGACGTCGTCGACTGGGCCACCGGCTTGGCCGAGGACGCGCGTCGGCGAGTGGAGGCCGACCACGCCGCCCTGACCGTGGCGCGTGCCGACCACGACGCCGCCCGGGCGGCCGCCGCCGTCGCTCACCGCCGCTCCGACGCCCGGCGCCGCGGAGAGGCGGCCCGGTCCGCCCTCGCCGCGCTGGAGGCCGGTCGGCCGGACCGGGACCGTCGTGCCGAGGAACTCGCCGCCGCCGAGCGCGCCGACCCCGTCGTCCGCCGCATCACGGCGTTCGAGTCGGCCCGGCGCCGTGCTGACGACGCCGCCGACGCGGTGCACGCCGCCGTGCGGACGGCGCAGCGCACCCGCGCCGCCGAGGTCGTGGGCGCGCTGTCGTGGCCACCGGCGGCCGACGACGCACCGCGCCTCGACGCTGCGGTCCGTGCCTGGAGCGGCGAGATCGCCGTCCTCGACGGCGTCGCGGAGGTCGAGCAGCGTCGAGCGAGCGCGGCCGACCAGCGGCGGGCGACGGCGGCCCGCGTGACCGCACTGACCGAGGCGCTCGCGGCCGCACGGACCCGGCTCGACGCCTGTCCCGCCGACCGCGCCCGCTGGGACGCCGAGCTGGCCGCCTGCGTCGACGCCGCGGCCGCCCTCGTGCCGGCCGAGGCCCGTCGTGCCGCGGCGATGGCCGCCGTCGACGCCCGGGTCGAGCGCCGTCGCGCCGAGCGTCGCCTCGACGACGCCGTCACGGCGGCCGAGGCGACCGGGCGCCGCCGCGACGATCTACGCGCCCAGTGGTTGGACCTGCGCGAGCGTCGCCTCGACTCGATGGCGGCGGAACTCGCGGCGCGGTTGACGGCAGGGGAGCCCTGCACGGTCTGCGGTGCGACGGAACACCCGGCGCCCGCCGCGCGCCGCGACGACCACGTCGAACTCCACGAGGAGCGCGACGCCGAGGCCCGCGCGCAGGCCGCCGCGGCCGACGACGCCTCGGCCCGCGCGCGCGTCGACCACCTCCGCGAGGCGCTCGCCCTCCTCGGACCCGACGACGCAGCCGACTCCGCGGTCCTCGCCGGCCTTCTGGACGAGGCGACGGCGGACGTGGAACGGCTGCGGGCGCAGGCCGACCGCCGCGACGAGGTGCACGCCGCGCGGGAGGCCCTCGACCGGGAGGCCGACCGGATCGCCACCGAGACGGCGACGGTGTCGGCGGATCTCGCCACCACCCGCGAACGGCTGGCGGCACTCGACACGCGGATCGCCGAGGACACGGCCCGCGTCGAGGCCGCCGTCGGCCCGTCGGCGTCGGTGGCGGACCGTCGCCGCGAGGTGGAGGACGCCATCGAGGCCGCGATCGCCGTGCGCGACGCGCGGGTCGAGGCGGTGGCGGCCCGGGACGCCGCACAGCGCGCCGACGCCGAGGTCGACGAGGCGGTGACGACCGCGGGGTTCGCCACGCGCGCCGAGGCGGTCGCCGCCGCGCGCTCGGCCGACGCCCGGGAGCGGCTGCGCGCCGACCTCGCCCGCGCCGAGCGCGAGGAAGCCGCGGCGGGTGCCGCACTCGCGGACCCGGACGTGGCCGAGGCGATGGTCGGCGACCCCGTCGACACCGACGCGGTCGACGCGGCCGACGCCGCGACACGGGACGCGCTCGACCTCGCCGTGGCACGGTTCGACGACGCGGAGCGACGGTCGGTGGTGCTCGCGGATCTGACGGCGCAGTTGTGGGCGGCGGCGGACGTGGTCGGACCCCTGCAGGAGCGGCAACGCGAGCTCGAAGCGCTCGCCGACGTCGTGGCCGGTCGTGGGGCCAACGCCCGCAAGATGTCGCTGCGCTCGTACGTGTTGGCCGCTCGCCTCGAGGACGTGGCGGCGGCCGCGTCGGTGCGGTTCCGGCGCATGTCCGAGGGTCGGTTCGAGTTCGTCCACTCCGACGAGGCCGGTCCGCGCGGAACCCGAGGCGGCCTGGGTCTCGACGTCCGGGACGGCTACACGGGGGTCGTCCGACCCGCGGGCACCCTGTCGGGCGGGGAAGCGTTCTGCGCGTCCCTGTCGCTCGCGCTGGGCCTGGCGGACATCGTCGCCGCCGAGGCCGGAGGGGTCACGCTGGACACCATGTTCGTCGACGAGGGCTTCGGCACCCTCGACGCCGAAGCGCTGGATGCGGTGATGGGGGTGTTGGACGAGTTGCGTTCGGGCGGTCGCACCGTCGGCATCGTCAGCCACGTCAGCGAACTGCGCGATCGTGTGCCCAGTCGACTCGAGGTGGTGCGTGGTCGGACCGGGTCGAGCGTGCGGGTGCACGCACCCGTCTGAGAGTCAGTCGCGGGTGTCGGTAGGCGAAGGCTCCGGCTCCTCGGTGGGGTCGGGGGCGAAGCGGGTGTCGTGGTCGTGGACCACGACGGGCGCGTCGTCGCCCTCGGTCCCCAGATCGTCGTGCACCTTTTCGGCGATCACGTTGGCCGGCGGGTGTTCGTCGGAGCGCAGCTCGATCTGTTCGTTGACGTAGCGCACCAGGACGGCGGCCGCGGCGGCGACGGGCACGGCCAGGAACGCGCCGATGATGCCGAACACCGAGCCGCCCGCGGTCACGGCGAGCAGCACGACCGCGGCGTGCAGTTTCATCGACTTGCTCTGCAGGATCGGCTGCAACACGTTGCCCTCGATCTGCTGCACCGCGAGGATGATCGCGAGCACGATCACGGCCGTCGTGAACCCGTTGGCCACCAACGCGACCAGCACGGCCAACGCGCCGGCGACGAACGCACCGACGATCGGGATGAATCCACCGAGGAACGTCAACGTCATCAGCACCGGGGTCAGCGGCACCCCGAGGATCAGCAGACCGATGCCGATGAAGATCGCGTCGATGGCGGAGACGATGGCCTGGGTTCGGATGAAGCCGCCGAGGGTGTCCCATACGCGGCTCAGGACCTCGGCGATGTGCCCACCGGCCTTGCGTCCGGCGAGACCGTGCAGCCAGGGGAGGAAGCGGGGCCCGTCCTTGATGAAGAAGAAGCTGAGCACCAGCACGAGACCGAGGGTGACCAGGATCGACCCGGCGGTGGCGACGCCGGAGAAGACGCCGGAGGCGATCATCGCGCCGCTGTCCTGCAACTGGGTGCCCAGAGCCTGCACCGCGCTGTCGATCTGCTGGTCGTCGAGGTTCACGGGCGGGCCCTCGAGCCACGTCTGCACCTGGACGATGCCCTGCTGTGCGCTGTCGGCGAGGTCCGGGGCCTGCTCGACGACCGACGGCACGATGAATGCGACCACTCCCGCGAGCACCGCGAGGAAGCCCAGGAGCGAAGTCGCCGCGGCCAGCGCCGGGGGAGCCCCGATGCGACGCAGCCAGCGGGTCGGTGGCCACAGCACGGTGGCGACGATCAGCGCGAGCAGGACTGGCAGCACGATGACCCACAGCTGGCCGATCAGCCACCCGCCGACCCACAGGGCCCCGGCGATGACCAGCAGCATCGCCGACCACTTGGCCAGCCACGTGCCGCCGCTGCCGAAGAGCGCGGATCGGTCGCGGCGTGGGCGGCCGGACTCGGGGGATGTCGCGTCGTTCTCTCCCACGGTGGGGTGTTCCTTCCCGTTGGGGGTGGGTCACGAACCGACCCGAGGAGAAAGGTCGCATGCGCCCTGCACTGTACCCGGGCGGGGCGGACGCTCTCCCTACCCCGCCGCGGCGGACGGATAGGTGCCCCGGTCCAGAAGCGCCACCCGCCACAGATGCATCGACGCCGACGAGCGCCACGGCGACCAGCGTCCCGAGTCGCGGAGGTCCACGTTCAGCAGCGCCGCGCCCTGTCGAACGACCAGATCGGTGTCGAGCAGCACGTCGGGGTCTCCCTGCACGCGCATCGAGACGTACCGGGCCGTCCAGGGGCCGACGCCGCGCAGCGCGAGCAGGTCGGCCTCCTGCTCGGGGGCCGGTCGTCCGCGATGGAGTTCCACGTCGCCGTCGGCGAGTCGACGGGCCGTCTCGGCGATGGCGGTGATTCGACGCGTCGGGCCGGTCAGAACGGACGCGCCGGCGTCGGCGACGACCGCGGGGGTGGGGAAGAGACGCACGATGCCGTGCTCGGACACGCCGTCGTCGTCGCCGACCGGGTCGCCGAGTGCGGCGACCAGCCGCGCGGTGTGCGTGGCGGCGGCGCCGAGCGAGATCTGCTGTCCGATCATGGTGCGCAGCAGCGTTTCCGCCGGGTCGACGGACCCGGGGACCCGGATGCCGGGCGCCTGCTCGACCGACGGCGCGAGGGCCGGGTCCGCCGCCAATACCGCGTCGGCCTCGGCGGAGTCGACGTCGGTGCCGTACAGCAGGCGCACCCGATCGAGCGCCTCGGGCACGTTCCGGTCGTCCGCGGTCCGGACGGCGACACGCAGCACCGTCCGGCCGCGGGGTCGGTCGAATCGACACGACACCACGGCCGGACCGTGCAGCAGACGAAGCGACCGCCGGTAGGTTCCGTCGACCGTCGTTTCCATACCGGGGACGGCATGACCGCTGAGGAACCACTCCATCCACCGCACGTCGTACGGTTCGGTGACGTCGAGGTCGGCCTCGGTGGTGGTCCAGCGCGGTGCGGTCACCGCCTCATGGTGTCAGCGGTGGCATCAGCAGCATCGGGCTCCCGGGTTGGCGTCGGCCTCCGCGTGACGACGACGCCAGTACTCCCGTTCCGACGGAACGGGCGCGTCGGGGTGTCGTCGCTGCAGATGGTCGACGTAGCGGGCGTAGTCGTGGTCTCCCATGACGGAGGTGATCCACCAGTGCACGCCGCGCAGGGACCGGAGAACGACGTCCACGGTCAGTGCCCGCCGTGCTTGGTGCCGGGTCGGTCCACCACTCCGGATTCGATGAGGCGGTCCCACTCGGCCTGCACGGTCTTCTCCGCCTCGGTGGGGATGAACCCGCTGGGGGCGAACATCTTCGACGGCACGTCGGGCTCCTCGGTGCCGGGCAGACCGCCCTGGCGAACGGCCTTGATGCACACCATTGCTCCGGCTGCCGCGACCACCAGCACCAGTCCGGCGAACACGATGGACAACGTGCCCTGGATGAAGGTGTTGCGAATGACGGCGTCGATCGCGTCGGGTGACGCCGCGGTGCGGAACTTCTCGAGGCCTTGCGCCTTCGCCTCCTTGAAGTCGCTGTGCTGCGCCCAGTAGCCGATGGCCGGGACCGACGAGAAGATCTTCTGGTACGAGGCCGTCATGGTGACCACCAGGTCGAACACCAGCGGCACACCCGGAATCCACGCCCACTTGAACAGGCCCTTCTTCATCACCACGGTGAGCACCACGGTGAGGGCGATGGCGGCGAGCAGCTGGTTCGCGATGCCGAAGAGCGGGAAGAGGGTGTTGATGCCGCCGAGCGGGTCGGTGACGCCCATGAGCAGGATGGCGCCCCAGGCACCGACCACGACGATGGAGCAGACCCACGCACCCACGCGCCACGACGGGTCGCGGAACTTCTTGGCCGGGCCGCCGAGGTTGCCCAGGGAGTCCGAGAGCATGAAGCGCGCGACGCGGGTGCCGGCGTCGACCGTGGTGAGGATGAAGAGCGCCTCGAACATGATCGCGAAGTGGTACCAGAAAGACTTGAGGCTCTCGCCGCCGAACACCTGGTGCAGCACCTCGGACATGCCGAAGGCGAGGGTGGGCGCACCGCCGGTGCGCGAGATGATCGATTCCTCTCCGACGTCGGCTGCGGCCTGCGACAGCTCGGCCGGGGTGATGTCGCCGCCGGACAGTCCGAGGCCGTTGACGTACTCCGCGGCGGTTTCCGGGGTGCCGCCGGTGAGGGCGGTGGGCGCGTTGAGGGCGAAGTAGATGTGCTGGTCGAGGATGCACGCGGTGACCAGAGCCATGATGGCGACGAACGATTCGGTGAGCATGCCGCCGTAGCCGATCATCCGCATCTGCTTCTCCTTCTCGAGAAGCTTCGGCGTGGTGCCGGACGAGATGAGGGCGTGGAACCCGGACAGTGCGCCGCACGCGATGGTGATGAACAGGAACGGGAAGAGCGATCCCGCGAACGCCGGGCCGTTGCCGGTGCTGGCGAAGGACGTGGTGTCCGGCATCTGCAGCACGGGCCGGGCGATGAGGATGCCGACCGCCAGCAGGACGATGGTGCCGATCTTCATGAACGTCGAGAGGTAGTCGCGCGGCGCCAACAGCAGCCACACCGGGAGCACCGAGGCCGCGAGGCCGTAGGCAATGAGCAGCCACGCCACGGTGACCTTCGAGAGCGTGAACCAGTCCGAGCCCCAGTCGGTTTCGGCCACCCAGCCACCCGCGACGATGGCGAGCAGCAGCAGCACCACGCCGATGAGCGAGACCTCCGAGACCTTGCCCGGGCGCAGGTAGCGGAGATAGACGCCCATGAACAGTGCGATCGGGATGGTCAGCGCGATGGAGAAGACGCCCCACGGGCTCTCGGCGAGGGCGTTCACGACCACCAGGGCCAGCACCGCGATGAGAATGATCATGATGACGAAGACGGCGACGATGGCGGCGGTTCCGCCGACCACGCCGAGCTCCTCGCGGGCCATCTGGCCGAGGCTGCGGCCGCGTCGACGAGTGGACAGCCACAGCACCAGGTAGTCCTGCACCGCGCCGGCGAAGACGACGCCCACGATGATCCACAGCGTGCCGGGCAGGTAGCCCATCTGGGCGGCGAGGACCGGCCCGACCAAGGGGCCGGCGCCGGCGATGGCCGCGAAGTGGTGGCCGAACAGCACCCGTCGATCCGTCGGCAGGTAGTCCTTGCCGTTCTCGAGGATCTCCGCCGGTGTCGCACGGTCGTCCCGCGGTTGCACGACGCGGTTCTCGATCAGGCGCGCGTAGAACCGGAACGCGAAGATGTAGGTACAGACGGCGGCGATGACGAACCACACCGCGTTGGGGTTCTCGCCGCGCACGATGGCGACGATGGTCCAGGCGACACCGCCCAGAATGCCGATCAGGACGAACATGACGCGCTTGGCCGCGGACATCGGAGTCCGGTCGACCACCGCGACCGGGGGAAGGGCATCGTCGTTCTTGACGAACTCGACGTGGGGGTTGTCTCTGTCGGAAACGACGGTCATCTAGGGGACTCCTGCGTCGGAAGGGTGATCATCGTGTGATCGGGGACACTGTAAGCAGGGGGACCGACATTTCGTGGCGGAGTGCGCGCGCGCCCGTGTCACGACCTGACAACGCCGCCCGTTTCACCGCGTCGTCCGTCGGTTGGACCGCATACGATGCTCCTCGTGTCCGATCACCCCGAGTACAAGCCCACGCCGAACCCCGACTACCGAGCCGACCACGGCACGGGTTCCACGCTCGGTGGCGGTACCGGATCGTTCGAGCAGACGGGTTACCAGCAGGCGCCGCCGTTCCCGCAGCCCGAACAGCAGCAGCCGTCCGCGTACCCGCAGCAGTTCGGCCCGCCGCCGTTGCCGCCCACGAACGCCGGGTGGGCCGTCGCCGCGCTCGTGTTCTTCTGGCCGCTCGCGTTCTCGGCCTTCAATCACTCGAGTTCCGTGTTCCTGCGGTGGTCGCTCGGCGACTACCAGGGCGCGCACTACGCGTCGGAGCGGACGAAGCAGCTGGGCAAGTACTCGCTCTACATCTTCGGTGCGCTCTTCGCGCTGTTCATCGTGTTCTACGTCGTGATCATCGCGGTCGCGGTGTCGGCGGGATCGAGCTACGACTACTGACCGTTAGACTCTTCTCTCTGTGAGCCTCACTCTCGGAATCGTCGGTCTGCCCAACGTCGGCAAGTCCACCCTGTTCAACGCGCTGACGCGGAACGACGTCCTCGCGGCGAACTACCCCTTCGCCACCATCGAGCCCAACGAGGGTGTCGTGCCGCTGCCCGACCCGCGGCTGGACGAGTTGGCGAAGATCTTCGGTTCGGAGCGCATCCTGCCCGCGCCGGTGACGTTCGTCGACATCGCGGGCATCGTGAAGGGCGCCTCCGAGGGTGCGGGCCTCGGCAACAAGTTCCTCGCCAACATTCGTGAGGCCGACGCCATCTGCCAGGTGGTGCGCGTGTTCGCCGACGACGACGTGGTGCACGTCGACGGCCGCGTCGACCCCGCCGCCGACATCGAGGTCATCGAGACCGAGCTGATCATCGCGGACATGCAGACGCTGGAGAAGGCCGTGCCGCGGCTCGAGAAGGAGGCGCGGACGCAGAAGGATCGGGCGCCGATGGTGGCCGCGGCCAAGGAAGCGCAGAGCATCCTCGACAGCGGCAAGACCCTGTACTCGGTGAAGGATTCGTTCGACGCGTCGTTGCTCCGCGAGCTCAACCTGCTCACCACCAAGCCGTTCCTCTACGTCTTCAACGCCGACGAGTCGGTCCTCACCGATGAGGCGAAGGTGACCGAGTTGCGGGCCACCGTCGCACCGGCCGACGCGGTGTTCCTCGACGCGAAGATCGAGTCCGAGCTCATCGAACTCGACGACGAGTCGGCCATGGAGCTGCTCGAGAGCATCGGTCAGTCTGAGCCGGGGCTGCACGCCCTGGCGCGCGCCGGCTTCCACACCCTCGGTCTGCAGACGTATCTCACCGCAGGGCCGAAGGAGTCGCGGGCCTGGACGATCCACCGCGGCGACACCGCCCCTCAGGCCGCGGGCGTCATCCACACCGACTTCGAGAAGGGCTTCATCAAGGCCGAAGTGGTGTCCTACGACGACCTGATCGCCGCCGGATCCATGGCCGCGGCCAAGGCCGCCGGCAAGGTGCGTATGGAGGGCAAGGACTACGTCATGGCCGACGGGGACGTGGTGGAGTTCCGCTTCAACGTGTGACGTGCGGGGTCAGTTGATGATCTCGGCGCGCTCGTCACGCATGACGGCAATGCGATCGCGCCACAGCTGCAACGCGTCCGGGGTGAGGCGAGGCCAGTCGTCGATCTCCTCGACGACGCGCAGCGGGTCTCGGCTGCGGTAGGAGCGAGTCGGGTTGCCGGGGAACTTCTTGTCGGTGACGTTGGGATCGTTCTCCCACTCGCCCGTCGGCTCGACGCGATAGACGCGGGGTTCGCCCCCGCCCGCGGCCAATTCGGCGGCCAGGCCGGCGCCACTGATCAGGGCCGTGAAGTAGATGTGGTTCATGACGACCTCGGGCCGATAGTTCGACCGTCGACCGGCGGTGAGCAGATCGCCGGGAGCCAGATCGGCCTTGGTGCCGTGGTAGAAGGGGCCGTCGTCGAGCGCCATCGTGACAGGGTACGACGGGTGCTTGCCGCGTGGGACGATCGCGGGATGCCGTCACCGCAAACGCTGTCCGACGACGATCGACGCGTGCTGGCGCGGTGGGCGGCCGAGTGTGCGGGTCGAGTGGTCGACCTGTTCGCCGCCGACGACGAATCGGTGCGCGTGGTACGGGACGCTCTCGACCGCACGCGCGCCTACGCCCGCGGCGAGAGCACCGTAGCGCAGGAAATCGCCCGACGGATGGAGCCGGTGAAAGCGGCAGGATCCGCGACGACGCCCGCCGGCGCGGCTGCCGCTCGGGCTGTCGCCCAGGCAGCGGCGGTGGCGCACATGGGCGCCCACGCGCTGGGCGCCGCCGGGTACGCCGCCAAGGCGGTGGCCCTGGCACGTCCCGGCGACCCAGACGCGGTCCCGGAGGAGACCCGATGGCAACTCGACCGGCTGACCGACGACGAACGCCGTGCTCTGGCGCGGCTGCCCGCACTCGGATCGAGCACCTCGGGCCCCCTCGGCGCGGGTCTGCTCACCCGCGGTGTGCCGGGCGACGTGATCCGTGCGATTCAGCGGGACGTCGGGACGGCCTGACTCACCGCCAGCCGAGCTCCGGCGCCACGTGCGTCAGGATCGACTCCAGCAGGTGGGCGTTGTACTCGACCCCCAGCTGGTTGGGGACGGTGAGCAGCAGTGTGTCGGCGGCGGCGATCGCCTCGTCCTGCGCGAGCTGCTCGATCAGGCGATCCGGGGTACCGGCGTAGGTCTTGCCGAAGCGAGCCTTGCCTCCGTCGAGGTAGCCCACCTGATCGCCGCTGCCACCCTCGCGGCCGAAGTACATGCGGTCGATCTCGTTCACGATCGGAAAGATGCTGCGGCTGACGGACACTCGCGGCTCGAACGGGTGACCGGCGTCGGACCATGCCTTGCGGAACCGTTCGATCTGCTCGGCCTGCAACTCGTGGAACGGCACGCCCGTGTCCTCGCTCAGGAGCGTCGAACTCATGAGGTTCATGCCCTGCTGGGCGGTCCACTCGGCGGTCGCCCGCGTTCCGGCACCCCACCAGATGCGCTGGCGGAGCCCTTCCGAATGCGGCTCGAGGCGCAACAGGCCGGGCGGGTTGGGAAACATGGGCGACGGGTTCGGCTGGGCGAATCCCTTGCCCTCCAACAGGTCCAGGAAGATGCGGGTGTGATCGCGCGCCATGTCGCCGTGATCCTTGCCCTCCGCGGGGGCGTACCCGAAGTAGCGGTAGCCCTCGACGACCTGCTCGGGCGATCCCCGGCTGACGCCCAGCTGCAGGCGGCCGCCCGCGATGAGGTCCGCCGATCCCGCGTCCTCGACCATGTAGAACGGGTTCTCGTACCGCATGTCGATGACGCCGGTACCGATCTCGATCCGGCTGGTCTTGGCGCCCACTGCAGCCAGCAGTGGGAACGGCGACGCGAGCTGGTTCGCGAAGTGGTGCACCCGGTAGTAGGCGCCGTCCGCGCCGAGCTCTTCGGCCGCGACGGCGAGGTCGATCGACTGGTGCAGGACGTCCGCTGCGCTCCGCGTCTGCGAATGCGGCGAGTCGGACCAATGCCCGAACGAGAGGAACCCGATCTTCTTCATGGAAGCTTCAACCTCGTTGTCAAAGGAACTATTCCTGTCGGACACTGGGACCGTGAGTTCCACCGTATTCGTTCTTCGTCCGCTCCCGGCCGCTGCTCTGGATGACGCCGCGGCGCTGCTCGCGGCCGCGTTCGCGGACTATCCCTGGACGCGGTGGGCCGTGCCCGCGCAGGACTACACGGACCGGCTGACCCGACTGCAGCGTCTCTACCTGCAGTACGCGCGTGAGCACGGAATCGTCCTGGCCGACGCGGACGTCACCGGTGTGGTGGCGCTGCTCCCGCCGAATCCGCCGGAGCCGCCGTCGGAGATGCAGGACGAGGTCGCGGCCCTGCACGGTGATCGGCTGGACGCGGTCGCCGGGGCGGTGACGCCGCCGCCTCCGACCGGGGCGTGGACCCTCGAAACCCTGGGCGTGGACCCACGGCGCCGCGGGCGCGGTCTCGGTGCCTCCCTGGTGCGGGCAGCGCTCGACGCCGTTCCGGCCGGGGTTCCGGTCGCACTCGACACCTCGGACCCGCGAAACGTCCGCCTGTACGAGCGGTGTGATTTCGGTGTCACCGCGACGACACTCGTACCCGACGGCCCGACGGTCGTCTCGATGGTGCATCCCGCCGCGACCTGACCGCCCCGGTCAGAACGGGGGTGGGGTGTCGTCGGGCGGGTGATGCTTCATCGCGTTGCGGAGGCGGTTGCGGTTGCGTTCCTGTCGGCGGCGGGCGTGTTTCTGTTCGGTGCGTGGGGCGGGGCGTTGGCGTTCGGTCGGAGCCGGTGTCGAGGGCGGTTTCGGTGGGTCGCCGAAGACGATGGCGTCGAGTCCGGGGTGGACGTCGTGGCCGGTGAACGCCGGACCCATCACGGTGCGCCCGTCCGGAATGGTGACGGTGCGGATCAACCGGCTCGGGTCGGTGGGGTCGGGGTACTGGTCGTCGACGAAGTCCCCGAACGTTTTCAGCAGGTGGTGGAAGCGGCACTTCGCCCCCAATCCGGTAGCGGACGTTTGTCCGCCCCGCTCGGGGTGGGTGTGGTCGTATTCGGTGATGTGGTCGAGGTCGGCGTCCCGGGCGGGTCGGTTGCAGCCGGGCCAGGTGCAGAACAGGTCCCGGGCACGGATGTACGCATCGAGCGCCGCACTCGGGCGGTAGGGGTCCGATGGTTGCGTCGCCGGCAGTGGGGTGTCGGTGCCGTCCCCCAGCGGGCGGATTACCGTGCGGGGGTCGGCGGCGAGGTCGCGGACGTGGGCGCCGGAGATGATGCCGATGCCGGGGAGGAATCCGACGCCGTCGACGTAGTCCAGGCCGACGGGCTCCTCGAATCCGTGGGAATCGTGTCCCTCGGTGTCGGTGTCGGTGTGGTGCGGCGTCAGCGATTCCGTTGCTACGGCTTCCGCTGCGACCCGATCACGCGCAACCGATTCCGTCGCAATGGGTTTCGGTGCAACCAACTCGGCTCCGGACGGATTCGCGGTGGGATCGGCTTCGGGCTCCGACGAGGAGGTAGTCACGTTCGGTTGAGGTAGGTGCTGGGGTGACCGGCAGACCCGCTCGGCCTCCGGTGCCGGGACGGGGCCGTGGAGGGTGGTGGTGTCGGTGACCAGGTGGATCACGATCCGCGGCGCGGTCGCCGCGAACTTCTGCAGGTCGACGGTTTTGTAGCGGCAGTCGGTGATCGGCCGGTCGCAGTCGCACCCGAATTCCGTTTGGGTGACCAGGGCGTAATGCGCATCGGACGCCCGCGCCGCCGTCGACCGGGTGTCCTGCGGGCACACCTGCCCCGCCAACCGCCGCACCGCCGCGGCGAGGGCGGCGACGTCCTCGGCCGGTCTGGTGTCGGTGGCGGTGGCCATCCCGTCGCGGCCGGTGTCGACGGTGAATTCTCGATTTTTCTTCGCCGCCTCTCGGCGGGCGCGGACGGCGTCGGGGTCGCGGCGGTGGACCATCTTGTCGACCATGGTCTCCATCCGCGCCGGCGACCACGATCCGGGTTTGCGGAGGGCGCGGGCGATGTCGGCGTCGACGAGGGCGGCGTAGCACTGCCCGTCGATCAGTTCGGTGCGGGAGACGATGGTGCGGATGTGATGGGGGGTGACCACCCCGTCCCGCAGGCATTGCGCGACTCTGGGGAGTCGATCCCGCAGCGCGACGGCGTCGGTGAGCAGAGTGGACGCCGCCCATGGGGTGATCGAGAGGGTGGTGGCGATGGAGGCGGCGCAGCGGGTGAACGCGTCGAGCTCACGCCGGTCCTCGTCCTCGAACGGTTCCACCAGTTCGGCGTGCATGGCGGCGGCGAGTTGGTATTCGAACCACTTCAGGTAGCCGACCCCCGCTGCGGTGTGCACCAGAGCGTCCAGAGCTCGGGCGGACGGGAGGTCGGTGGTGGCGGGCAGGCCGAGGGCGGCGTGATCGAGCGCAGCCCAAGGCGTCGCACCTGTCCCCACCTGCACACTCGTCATGCTGCCGACCCCCCAGTCGCTCGTATGTTCGAGTATACCGGCACCCACCGACACGGTCCATGACACGCACGCACGAACCCCCGCCGACCACGAGAACGCCGTGACATCCTCGTCCCACGGAGTGTGAGGAGGTCATCGTGGAGGTCGTTCGCATCACCGCCAACCTGACCGTCGCCGACATCCCGTCCGCGGCGCCGTTCTATCGCGACGTGCTCGGCCTGAGCGAGGTGGAGTTCGACCTGGGCTGGGTCACGCGCCTCACCGCACCGGACAGCGGTGCGAGCGTCCAACTGGTGTCGACCGACGCGACCGCACCCGCGGTGCCGGCCGTGTCGGTCCACGTCGTGGACGTGGATGCGGCGTACGAGGAGGTGACGGCTCTCGGTCTCGACATCGTGCATCCGCTCACCACCGAGGAATGGGGAGTGCGGCGCTTCCTGGTACGGGCGCCCGACGGCACGGTGGTGAACATCGTTCGCCACGCTCGCTGACCGCACGCACACCGACCGCTCAGCCGACCCCCGTCGCCGATGCCACGTCGCGCCAGAGTGCGGCGCGCACCGCGGGATCGTCGCGCCGCCAGGGCGGGTAGTGCGTCGGCCGGGGCGCGCGGTCGTGCCAGAAGGCGCCCGTCGTCGACAGGGCCGTGTCGGAGGCGGCGAGCCACACGATGGTGTCCGCACCGTCGTCGGGCGTTCGGAGCAGCGGCCGCACGACCGTGTCGAACAGCGGTAGTGAATCGGTCACGCCCGGTGTCGCGGCCCATCCGGGATGCATGCTGTGGACCACCGGATCGTCGGGGCCGTCGAATCGGTCGGCGAGCAGTCCCGCCATCACCACCTGCATCCGCTTGGTGCGGGCGTAGGCGGTGGTCCCCGAGAAGCGGCCCTGCCGGTACTCGAAATCGGGGTTGGTGAGCGGCACGACGTACATGCCGCCGCTCGAGACGAACACCACGCGTGACCCCGCGTCGAACAGCGGACGCACGGCGTACGTGAGCAGGGTCGGGCCGAGAACGTGTGTTGCGTAGGCGCTTTCGTGACCCTGCTCCGACTCGGTGCGGGACGGTGGCAGGACCCCGGCGCAGTGGATCAGTGCGTGGAGGGACGTCACCTGCGCGGCGAACGACGTGCCGAACTCCGCGACGGCGTCCAGGTCGCTGACATCGCAGACGTGCGTCTCGACGCTCGATCCCGGCACCGTGTGTCGGATCTCGGAGGCGGCGGCGTCGAGACGTCGCTCGGTCCGCCCGACGAGGTGCACGCGTGCGCCCAACTCCGCCAGTCGGCGGGCCGCGGCGGCGCCCAGTCCCGACCCGCCACCGGTGACGAGCACGTCGACCGGCGCGGGAAACGGGGTGGCGTCGGCGGCCCAGAACCGGCGGCGCACCATCGACCCGACACGGGTGTATCCCGGCACGACGGCGAGGTCGAGCACGGTGTCCAGAACGCCCCCGACACGTCCCCCCAGCGGCACCACTAGGCGGGCGGGGGATCGCGTCGCTCGGAGTTCTTCTCCCCGATGGCGTCCTTGGCCCGATCGAGGCCCTGATCGATCTGCGAGTCGTGACCGGCGAACTTCTTCTTGGCCGCGTCACCCAGCTTGTCCAGGCCCTTCTCGACCTTGTCCTCGTTGGCGTCGAGCTTGCGCTTGATCTCTCCGAAGTTGACCATGCGTCGCAGTACCCCGTCCGCCTCGACGGCCAAACCAGTGACAGAATCCGCGCATGACGCGCAGCGCCGTTCCGGATGCGATCTCCGACCTCGTCGACGCCGCGTTGGCCGCACTTCCGCGCCACCGCCGCGACACGTTCGCGCTGCGACTGGATCGCTGGTGGCCCGATCTGCACGACGCCGTGGCGGCCGTCCACGCCTCGCCGGACGATGTCGCGGCGCGATTGGTGGCCACGGCGGCCGCGGGATTCGCGGCACGGCCCGACGACCTGCACGCCCTCGACGAACGTCGGCTCCTGACCCCGGACTGGTTCCGCCGCCCGGACATGGTGGGCTACGCCTGCTACGCCGACCGCTACGGCGGGACGCTGGCGGGGGTGGGGGAGCGCCTCGATCATCTGACCGAGCTGGGCGTGACCTACCTGCACCTCATGCCGCTGCTGGACCCGCGACCGGGAGACAACGACGGCGGGTACGCCGTCCGCGACTATCGCGCCGTGCGCGCGGACCTCGGGACGATCGACGATCTTCGCGAGCTCGCGACCACCCTCCGGGGTCGCGGCATCTCGCTGGTGATCGACCTGGTGCTCAATCACGTGGCGCGCGAACACGACTGGGCCGAACGCGCCCGC
Organism: Rhodococcoides corynebacterioides; assembly: GCF_019834675.1. Lineage (GTDB taxonomy): Bacteria > Actinomycetota > Actinomycetes > Mycobacteriales > Mycobacteriaceae > Rhodococcoides > Rhodococcoides corynebacterioides_A. The sequence goes on from NZ_JABUBU010000001.1 coordinate 523,708, forward strand.
GCCGGCGATGCCGAGTACCGCGACTACTTCCTGATCCACCCCGACCGCACGACGCCCGACGCCTACGAACGCACCCTCCCCGAGGTCTTCCCGGATTTCGCACCCGGCAACTTCACGTACGACGACGGCGTGAACGGCTGGGTCTGGACCACGTTCAATTCCTGGCAGTGGGACCTGAACTGGGCCAATCCGGCGGTGCTGGTGGAGTTCGCAGAGATCGTGATCGACCTGGCGAATCTCGGCGTCGAGGTGCTGCGGCTCGACGCGATCGCGTTCCTGTGGAAGCGGCTCGGCACCAACTGCCAGAACCAGCCGGAGGTGCACGCGATCACGCAGGCGCTCCGGGCGACCGCCCGCCTCGCCGCGCCCGCCGTGCTGTTCAAGGCCGAGGCCATCGTCGGACCGCGGGAGCTGATGCCCTATCTCGGGCAGGGTCGGCACACGGGGCGCGTGTCGGACATCGCGTACCACAACAGCCTCATGGTGCAGGTGTGGTCGATGCTGGCGTCGGGGTCCACCCGCCTCGCCGAGCACGCGCTCGGCGCCCTGCCGCCCACGCCGCCCGGCGGAACGTGGGTGACCTACGTCCGGTGCCACGACGACATCGGGTGGGCCATCGACGACGGCGACGCCGCCGCGGTGGGTCTGACCGGCGCCGGGCATCGGCGATTCCTCGCCGACTGGTACTCGGGCGATTTCCCCGGGTCGCCGGCGGAAGGGCTGGTCTTCCAGCACAACCCGGATACCGGCGATCGGCGGATCAGCGGCACGACGGCAGCGCTGACCGGGCTCGGCCCCTCGCGCCGCGACCCCGACGGCGCCTTCGCGCGGCTGTTCCTCGCGCACGCCGTCGTCGCGATCTGGGGCGGCATCCCGGTGATCTGGAGCGGCGACGAGGTGGCGTCCCCGGGCGACCCGGCCTGGGCCGACGACCCGGCGCACGCCGCGGACAACCGGTGGGTTCACCGCCCGGCCGTCACCGACGCGGACCGCGCTGCGTGCCGCGAACCGGGCTCGGACGCGCAGCGTGCCTATTCCGGTCTCGTCCATCTCGTCCGCACCCGCGCGGGGCTCCCCATGCTGCACGCCGAGGCGCCGGTGGACCTGATCCCCGGCCTCGACGACGGCGTCCTCGGGGTCGTGCGCCGCCACGCGAGCGGTACCGTCCTCGGTCTGTTCAACGTAACCCGCGAGCACCGGCCGGTACCGCACCACGTGATCACCCATCAGGTCGCCGACCCGCGAGAGGTGCTCTCGCAGCACGACATCGAGCCCGACGACGCCGGGTCGTCCTGGATGCCGCCCTACGCGGCCTGGTGGATCACCGACACGCTCACCGGGCCGTTCAGCGAATCACCGCCTCGGTGAACCGCGTCGCCACCCAGCGGAGCACGAACGGCAGGGCGGACACTGCACCGACGAAGTGATCGCCGACGACGCGTCGCACCTCGACGTCGGCGCCCTGCGCGCGCCAGGTGTCGGCCAACGCGCGCACGCCGTGTTCGGGAATCCACCGGTCCAACGCCCCGTGATAGAACGCGAACGGTGCGCTCGGCGCCCCCGTGCCGGGAGTGTTGGCCTCGATCACCGCGCGGGCGACGGGTGAGTCGAAGACGTCGGGATCGGTCGCGAGCGCCTCGAGCGGCAGCCGCGCCAGCCCGCCGAGCGCGAGGGGGATCACGGACAGGTCCTTGATGCGGGTGGCGAGATAGAGGCCCAGCGGGCCGAACTCGTGCGCCAGGTCCTCGTGTTCGCGGGCCATGCCGATCACCGCCGCGCCGTAGAGGCCGGACGCGAGCGTGCCGTTCATCGTCTCCCGCAGCAGACCGACGTTCGTCGGCGTGCCACCGGCGATCGCACCCGCCGAGGGCAGTTCCGGCGCGTAGGTCGGCTGCAGTTGCGCGGCCCACACCGTGGCGATCGCACCGCCGCTGTAGCCGTACATCACGGTGGGGCTCTCGCGGTACGCCTCCTCGATCCGCAGCAGACCGCGCCATCCGTCGAGCACGGCGTGGCCCGCCATCGTGCCCTCCGCGTACGCCATCCGTGGTCCCTCGTGGTCGACGATCAGCACGGCGTATCCGCGCTGGAGCCAGAGGGGCACCACCGTCGGGAAGTCCTGGCCGACCCCGTGCATCAGGCGGTACGACGGCGTCGCGGCCAGCCCCAGCGAGTCGATGGCGACGTTGTGCACCACGACCGGACGCGGGCCCGGGCCGCGCCACGGGCGCCGGGGTTCCATGAGCGAGGCGGTCACCGTGACCGGTCGGCCTCGCGCGTCGGTGGACGCCACGGCGAACTGCCGTAGCCGGGTGCGGGGCCGGGGAACGCGGCCGGTGACCTCACGGCTGCGCAGCACGGTGCCGGGCGGGGCGTCGACCGGCCCCGACGCGTCCGGGTCGACGAAGAACGGGTCGGACGTGACGGGCGTCGGCAGCAGGGCCGCGTACGGATCGGCGAGCACGTCCGCGGGCACCCGCCCGGGCAGACCGAGCCGAGTGAGCACGTCGACGATGGTGGACATGCTCGGACCGTAGAGCCCGGGCGCGGACAAAGAATCGGCTCGAGCACAACGCTGTGACGGACCACGGCGACGCGGCATGGTGTCGGCCGTGACCGACATCCGCACTGCAGCCCATCCGACCGACGCCGACCTCGCCGCCCGGTTCCGGCCCGTGTTCGAGCGCATCGCGGCCGGCGCTCTCGATCGCGAGCGCGACCGCCGACTGGCGCACGACGAGATCGCCCTGCTCCGCGACGCCGGGTTCGGCGCGCTGCGCGTTCCGGTCGAGTTCGGGGGGCTCGGCGCCTCGGTCGAGCAACTGTTCACGCTGCTCGTCGACCTGGCGGCGGCCGAGTCGAATCTGCCGCAGGCCCTGCGCGTGCACTGGAGCTTCGTGGAGGACCAGCTCGCCGCGGACCCGAGCCCGGAGCGCGAGCGGTGGCTGCGGGCCGTGGCCGACGGCACCCTCGTGGGCAACGCCATCACCGAACCCGGCGTGGGTGCGGTGGACCGCTACCGCACCACGGTGACACGCGCGGACGACGGCACCCTCCGGCTGAACGGCGAGAAGTTCTACAGCACCGGCAGCCTGTACTCCGACCACATCCTCGTCGCGGCGGATCTGGACGGGGAGCGAGTGTCGGTCCTGGTCGACGCGGACGCCCCGGGTGTCACGCAACGCGACGACTGGGACGGGTTCGGTCAGCGGCTCACCGTCAGCGGGACCACCGTCTTCAGCGACGTCGAGGTGCCGGCCGACCGCCTGCTCGGCCCGGGGTACGGCGGCCCCGGCCGCACCTACGCCACGGCCTACCTGCAGTTGGTGCAGCTCGCGGTCCTCGCCGGAATCGCCCGACGCGCCGCCGACGACGTCGCCGAGTGGGTGCGCGGCCGCACGCGGAGCTACACGCACGCGGCCGCCGATCTGCCCCGCCACGATCCGGTGGTGCAGCAGCTGATCGGTCGCCTGGAGGCGGCCGCGTGGTCGTCACGGGCCCTCGTGCTCGCGGCGGCGGCCGACGTCGCGCGGGCGGTCGAGGTGGGTGCGGGGGAGAGCGGGGCCGAGGCGCTCGACCGCGCCGAGCTGTCGACGGCGCACGCCCAGAACACCGTCGTCGATCTGGTGCTCACCGCGACGACGCAGCTGTTCGAGGTCGGTGGGGCGTCGATCGTGTCCGAGCGCGCGGGGTTCGATCGTCACTGGCGCAACGCCCGGACCATCTCCGTGCACAACCCGGTGCTGTACAAGGCGCGGTCGGTGGGGGCGCACGTTCTGAACGGCGAGGACCTGCCCTACGCCTGGTCGGCCGGCGCGAGAACGCCGTCGGACACGGCCACGCCGTCCTGACGCGGGTTACCGTGGCGAGGTGACGGACCACGACGCGCGCCGCGAGCAGCACCCGGATCCCGTTCCGTACAGCACCGGGGAGCGGGTGTTCGGGCCGCCCGGCGGGACGTTCGATCCCGACTGGGCGGCGACCGCGTTGCGGTCGCATCGGCCGGACCTCACGCACGCCGATTCGGTCCGGCTGGTCGAGCGCGCCTGGGAACTGCTGCGGGAGAACGGGTTGCGCGACGCCGCGTTGGCCGACGCCGTGGCGGCGACACTGACGCCGGACGATCGTCCGCTCGCGGACACCGTCGCGGCGGTCGCCACGGAGACCGCGCGCTTCTATCTCGATCGATGAGCGCGCCGACGCGGTGGAGCCTGGAACGCTCCGCGGCCGACTCGCACGCCTACGTCGAGCGGTTCCGCGAGCTCGAGCGGTCGGGCGCCGACCTGCACGGTGAGGCCCGGCTGATCGACGCGGCCGTGGATCGGCGGTCGCGCATTCTCGACGCGGGGTGCGGCACCGGTCGGCTCGCCGCCGAACTCGCCCGGCGCGGTCACCGGGTGACGGGGATCGACCTCGACCCCGTCCTGGTCGCGGAGGCGCGGACGCGGGCCGGAATCGAGGTCGTGCTGGGGGACCTCACCACCGTTCCGCTCGAATCGGAATCCTTCGACGCCGTCGTCGCGGCGGGCAACGTCCTGGTCTTCCTCGCTCCCGGCACCGAAGCGACGGTGCTCCGGCGCTGGTACGACGCGTTGCGGCCGGGTGGTCGACTGATCGCCGGCTTCGCGACCGACCGCGCCTGGTCGCCGGACGACGCGCTCCGCGACCTCGCGGCCGTCGGGTTCGTCGCGGTGCAACGGTTCTCGACGTGGGCGCTCGATCCGTGGCGTCCCGACGCGGACTGGATCGTGCTCGACGCCCGGCGACCCCCGGCCGCGGACGGCGCCAATCCGGACCGAGTCCGAACCACTCCGCGCCGCGCCGAACACCCCGGACCGTCCTTAGAATCCGGACATGACTGCTGACTCCACCGATTCCGCCGCGGCACGCCCCACGATCGAGATGGACTACACGGTCCTGGACTGCCCGGACACGCAGGCGTTGGCGCGGTTCTACGTCGCGCTGCTGGGGTGGGAGATCGAGCGGGACGACCCGGACTGGGCGGTGATCCGCGGGTCCGGCGGGCAGGGACTGGCCTTCCAGAAGTCGGACGAGTTCGTCCCCCTGTACTGGCCGCGCGAGGGAATCCGCATCCACCTCGACCTGATCGTCGACGACATGGACGCGGCCACCGAGTACGCCGTCGCTCGCGGGGCGCGCACCATCGACGACGACGACGACGACGAGCACCCCGGCTTCCGAGTCCTGCAGGATCCGGTGGGACACCTGTTCTGTCTGTGCCGCCGCGACTGAGCGGCGCGCGCCTCACGGCGGTCGACGCGCGCATGTTCTGGCTCTCGCGTCGACTGCCCAGCGATCAGTTCCTGTTGTACGCGTTCGACGGCGGCGTCGACGGGCCCGCCGTCGCGCGGGGGCTGCTCGCCCGTGCCGAGACGGTCGCGGACCTGTGCGTGCGCATCCGGGAGACGCCGGCCGCGCTCGACTACCCGTACTGGGTGCCGCGGTCGCCGACCCCCGACCTGGTGCGGTCGGACGACACCGCGGACTGGCAGGGATGTCTCGACCGGGTCGCGGCGTCGACGGCCGACCGGGTGGACGCCACCGTGTCGCCGTGGCGCCTGCACCTGTTTCCCGCGGTCACGGGCGTCCCCGGCGCGTCGGGCCTCGCGGCCGTGGCGGTGCTGCAGGTGGCGCACGCCCTCGCCGACGGCGGGTCGGCGTCGATGCTCGCGCGGGCGTTGTTCGCCGCCGACCCGCCGGTTCCCGCGCCGCCACCGGGAGCGCCGTCCGCTCCGGTCGCCGCCGCGCTCGGCGTGCTCGGCCTGCCCGCCCGGGTGGTGCGGACGGCCCGCCGCGCCCGTGACGCCGCCGCGGCCGACCGCGATCGGCGCGAGGCGACCGCGTCGGGCCGGCTCCCGGCGCCCCCGATCGGACGCACCCCGACCGTCCTGTCCCGTCCGGCCCGCGGCGCGGTCGCGGTGCGATGCGTGGTGTTCCCGGCCGACGTGCTGACGGGTGGATCGGTCAGCGTGACCGTCGCGGCGCTGACCGCGATCTCGGTGGCGCTCGCCGACCACCTCACCGCCGTGGGCGCGGAGGTCCCCGCGGACCTCGGCGCCGAGGTCACGGTCGCGATCCCGCCCGCGTCGCGAACGGTCCCCGCCCGCAACGCGTTCCACAACGCCGGGGTCGATCTGCACCCCGACGTCGGCGACCTCGCGCGCCGCGCGGACGCGATCGCGGCGTCGCTGCACGACCGGCGTCGTCGGTTCGAGCATCCGGCGTTCGGCCTCGGTGACCGGGCGACGGAGGCAGTGCCGGCCGCCGTGATCCGGCGCGACGTCGCACGCGCCGATCTCGATGCCCGGCCGACGACGGTCGGCGGGCACACCGTCGTCTCCAGTGTTCGGCGCGGGCCCGCCGATCTCGTTCTGGGTGGCCACCCCGTCCTGATGACGGCGGGCTTTCCGGCCCTGTCCCCGGCGGTCGGACTCACGCACGGTGTGCACGGTATCGGGGACACCGTCACCCTCTCGGTGACGACGAGCGTCGGCGTCGTCGATCCCGACGCGTACGCGACACGCCTGCGACACGCCGTGGAACGGGTCGTCGAGAGTCGCCAGTGACTGGCGGGTCTCGAGGTGTCTGTGGTGTGATTGCGACTCGGTGACACTGATGTGACCGAAACGCAGAAAACTACCAGTCCGACGTCGCCCACGCGGGGAGGCGCGCCGGGCGCGTCGTGAAGGCAGGTGCTCGTGCACGTATCCCGTCGACAGCTCTTCCGGTATGCCGCCGTCGGCGGCGTCGCCGTCGGCCTCGGCGCGGCGGGCACGTCCGTCGCCTCCGCCGAACCCGGGCTCGGCACCATCGTCGACTACGCCGCGGGCGTCCCGTCGGCCGCGGCGATCGCCGCCGCGGGACACGTCGGCGCCATCCGCTACGTCTCCGACCGGCGCCCCGGCGCGGAGTGGATGACCGGCAAGCCGATGACGGCCGCCGAGGCCACCGCCCTCACGGGTGCGGGACTGCAGGTGGTGTCCTGCTACCAGTTCGGCAAGGGGACCACCGCCGACTGGCGCGGCGGCTACGACGCCGGCGTTCGCCACGCCACGCGCGGACTCGAACTGCACACGGCGGCAGGCGGACCGGCGAATCGGCCGATCTACGCCGCGATCGACGACAACCCCACGGCCGCCGAGTTCGCCGCCATGATCGCCCCCTACCTGCTCGGCTGGCACGCCGTCGTCGGGCGGGAGAACACCGGGGTCTACGCCAACGCCCCCACCATCACGCTGGCCGCCGCGGCCGGGCTGGGATCCTGGTACTGGCAACACAATTGGGGCACCCCGAAGGGCTTCGTGCACCCCGCCGCGCACCTGCACCAGATCGAGATCGACAAGCGCCGTCTCGAGGGCGTCGGCATCGACGTCAACACGGTGCTGAAGGCCGACTACGGCCAGTGGTCGCTCGCCGGCGACGTCGCCGCGCCCGACCCGGACACGTCCGCTCCCGCGGCGCCGGTCGTCGACACCCCGTCGGGACCGGATATCGCAACCACCGTGATTCGCACCCTGGAGGCATTCTCATGACGTTCATCGACGTGCTGTACTCGATCGCCGGCGCGCTCTACACCCAGTTCTCGGCGTACTTCGGGTCCTGACCCCGGACACGAGAAGACCGGTGGCCGTACTCGGCCACCGGTCTTCCGTCGTTTCCCGGTCTCGTCGTCAGTTCACCACGAAGGCGCCGACGGTGGGCAGGAAGCTGCAGGTGATGCCGGCGTCGGTGGAGATCGATCCGGAGATCGCGGCCAGGACGCGTCCACGCCCGGTGTCGGCGATGGCCGACAGCGTGGCGGGGCCGTCGGGGTTGATGTTCGCGGCGCCGGTCAGGACGGTCGCGCCGGTCTTCCCGGTGTCGACGTTGACCCAGTTGGCGGTCAGCGGGGCGGCCTGCCGATCGGCGAGCGGCGCGGTGCCGAGGGCGGTGAAGACGAAGCCCGCGGTGCCCGCGGCGGGTCCGGGCGGCGGCAGATCGGCCGGACCGGGCACGGCCAGTGCGGCGCCGACGGAATCGGCCGTGGGGGAGATGCAGCCGCGTCCGACCGTGGGGTAGAGGAACTGGGCGATGACCGGCCCGTCCTGCGGGATTTCCGGACCGCCGCCGCGACTGCCGTCGAGGAAGGTGATGATCGAGGTCAGGATCCGCTTGGCGTCCGGGGAGAGCGGCGCGGTCTCGAGCAGCTGCTTCGCCCGCGCGAGGATCTCGTTCTGCGGGTTCGCCGCGTCGATCTCGGCGGCGTCGAGCAGGGTGGGGGCGAGGGCGGCGATCGCCTCGTAGCCCGGGACCACCTGCGGATCGGTGGGGATCGGCAGTGTCGGCTGTGCCGACGCGACGGCCGGGGCGGCGACGGCGCAGGCCGCGGCCAGTGCGACTCCCGCGACCATGCTGCGCGTACGTCGACGTGCCGTTCGGCGTGTCGAATCCGTTGTCTGCATGGTGTTCCCGCTTCCTCGTCTGCCGGCTCGAACGACTGCCCCACGACCCCTCCGCCCGTCACGGACGGGCAGGCGAGGTCACTCTAATGACACCGTTCGACGGTTGTACAGCGCGTGCTCGGGCCGTCGGACCGTGTCGCTGCTCGGGTACCCGACGTTAGCCTGTTATAAGAGGGGCGGGAGTGGTCGGTGTGAACAGTGATGCGATTGTGACTGCTGATACCCGTGATCGGCGACAGTGCGCCGGACGTGACCCCGGGTCCGATCACCTCACCGACTACCCTCGCCCACGGTCCTGTCCCACGGTCCTGTCCCACCCGGTCGATCGAGAGAACCCCGCTGCCGTGAGTGCCCCGAACCGCGCCCCGCGGCTGCCCGTGCTCCTGCGCGCGGCGCCCGCGGTCCTGGCGACGACGGTGATCCTGCGCGTGCTGTGGACGGTGTTGGCCCCCAACGGCAGCAACTGGGTCGATCTGCACGTGTACGTGGACGGGTCGGCCTCCGCGTTCGACGGCACCCTCTACGACTTCACCTACTCGGCGCAGACCCCGGATTTCCCGCTGCCGTTCACCTACCCCCCGTTCGCGGCCCTCGTCTTCTATCCGCTGCACTTCCTGCCGTTCCCGCTCGTCGGCGCGCTGTGGATGGTCGCCACCGGTGTCGCGCTGTACGCCGTCGTCCGCATCGCCCTCCGCATGGTGGGCGGCGACCGGGCGGACACACCGGCCTGGCGCCGGGCCGCGCTCCTGTGGACGGCCGTCGGACTGTGGACCGAATCCCTCCGCACCACCCTGGACTACGGCCAGGTCAACGTCTTCCTCGTGCTCATGGCGATGCTCGCGGCGCGCAGCGCGCGGTGGTGGGTCTCGGGTGCGCTGGTCGGGCTCGCGGCCGGCGTGAAACTGACCCCGGCGATCACCGGTCTGTACTTCCTCGCGCGGCGACGGTGGGCGGCGGCGGTGTTCTCCGCGGTGACCTTCGCGGCCACCGTCGGAGCCGGCTTCCTGCTCATGGGGTCCGCGGCGACCGAGTACTTCGGGACGTTGCTCGGCGACGCCGACCGCATCGGACCCGTCGGCTCGGTGTGGAACCAGTCGCTGCGCGGCGCGCTCTCCCGCCTGGTCGGGTACGACGTCGGGCAGGGACCGCTGTGGCTCGGCGCCGTCGCGGTGCTGCTGGTCGCCGCGGTGGCGGCGTGGCGGGCCCTGGGCCCGGACGATCGCCTCGGCACCCTCGTCGTCGTGTCCTTCGTGGGCCTCGCCGTGTCGCCGATCTCGTGGTCGCACCACTGGGTGTGGGTGATTCCGCTGCTGATCTGGTTGGTCCACGGTCCGCTGCGGCGGGCGCGCGGCGTGCGCTGGCTGGTCGGCTACTGGCTGGTGGTCACCCTGGTCGGGGTCCCGTGGCTGCTCAGCTTCCGGCAACCGTCCATCTGGGAGATCGACCGGCCGCTGGTCCTCGCGGTGGCGGGCACGGCGTACGCCGTGGGCACGCTGGCGACGTTCGTCGTGGTGGCCGCCCACGGCCGCACGGTCAGGACGCCAGCGAGTCGATCGTCCGCGCCAGCCTGACGTCCTTGTCGGTGATGCCGCCGGCGGAGTGCGTGGAGAGCCGGAACGTGATCGCCGTCCACCGGATGTCGATGTCCGGGTGGTGATCGGCGGCCTCGGCCGCGTCGGCCACCCGACGCACCAGATCGATGCCGTCCCGGAACGTGGCGCAGGTGACGGTGCGGGTGATCGCGTCGCCGTCCCGAGACCAGTCGGGGAGATCGGTGAGTTCGCGACGGACGTCGTCGTCGGTGAGCAGCTCGGCCATACTGCGATGGTGCCACCGCCCCTGCCCCCGCCGCCCGGACCCGCGACGGTCGTCGCAGGAGCGGTGATCGAGAACGGGCGCGTCCTGCTCGCCCAGCGCGCCGCGCCGCCGGAACTGGCCGGCCGGTGGGAGCTGCCCGGCGGCAAGATCGAGCCGGGGGAGACCCCGCCGGACGCGCTGGTCCGCGAACTGCGGGAGGAACTCGGCATCGACGTGACGGTCGGCGAGCCCGTCGGGGTCCACGTGCCCCTGCCGACGGGACACGTGCTGCGTGCCTATGCGGTGCGCCGCGTCGCGGGGACGCCGTCCGCGCTCGACCACGACGCCGTGCGGTGGGTCGGCGCGGCCGACCTCCACGAGGTGGACTGGGTGCCGGCGGACCGCGAGTGGGTGGCCGATCTGGTGATGTTGATAGGGCCGGAGACCGCGTGAGCCCCCGGTCGGAGGGGACCGGAGACCGCGTGAGCCCCCGGTCGGAGGGGACCGGAGACCGCGTGAGCCCCCGGTCGGAGGGGACCGGAGACCGCGTGAGCGCAGTCACCCGCCCCGAGCGAGTAAACTTTTTCGAGTCGCACGTCTCGTTCGCGACGCAGCGCGTGCTCCGGGAGAGGTAATCGCCTGCTCTTCACCCGCCGTACTCGCCCCGTACTCGAACCCGATGGAGATCACCGCGTGACCAGCCCCACCACCCCCACGTCGTTCCGCAATGTCGCGATCGTCGCCCACGTCGACCACGGCAAGACGACGCTCGTCGACGCGATGCTCCGCCAGTCGGGGGCGTTCGCCGCCCGCGCGGAGTTGGTCGATCGAGTCATGGACTCGGGTGACCTCGAGAAGGAGAAGGGCATCACGATCCTGGCCAAGAACACGGCGGTGCACCGGCACCACGCCGATGGTTCGGTCACGGTCATCAACGTGATCGACACCCCGGGTCACGCGGACTTCGGCGGTGAGGTCGAGCGCGGCCTGTCGATGGTGGACGGTGTGGTGCTGCTCGTCGACGCGTCCGAGGGCCCGCTGCCGCAGACGCGCTTCGTGTTGCGCAAGGCGCTCGCGGCGTCGCTGCCCGTGATCCTGGTGGTCAACAAGACGGACCGTCCCGACGCGCGGATCGAGGAGGTCGTCTCGGAGAGCCACGACCTGCTGCTGGATCTGGCGTCGGATCTGGACGACGAGGCGTCGGAGGCCGCGGAGCTCGCTCTCGATCTGCCGGTGCTGTACGCGTCGGGTCGTGAGGGCAAGGCGTCCACGAAGCAGCCCGAGAACGGGCAGGCACCCGACGCGGAGAACCTCGACGAGCTGTTCGAGGTGCTGCTGAACTACGTGCCGGCGCCGAAGGGCAGCAGCGACGCGCCGCTGCAGGCGCACGTGACCAACCTCGACGCGTCCGCGTTCCTCGGCCGCCTCGCTCTGGTGCGCGTGCACAACGGCGAGCTCCGCAAGGGCCAGAACGTGGCGTGGATGAACGAGGACGGCGTCAAGACCGTCAAGATCACCGAGCTGCTCAAGACGGTGGGCGTCGAGCGCAGCCCCGGTGAGGTGGCCGTGGCCGGCGACATCGTCGCGGTGGCCGGCATCCCGGAGATCATGATCGGCGACACCCTCGCCGATCCGGAGAATCCCGTTGCGCTGCATCGCATCACGGTGGACGAGCCGGCGATCTCGGTGACCATCGGCACCAACACCAGCCCGCTCGTCGGCCGCGTGCAGGGCCACAAGCTGACCGCCCGCATGGTCAAGGCTCGCCTCGATCAGGAGCTGGTGGGCAACGTCTCGCTGCGCGTCCTCGACATCGGCCGTCCCGACGCCTGGGAGGTGCAGGGCCGCGGTGAGCTGGCGCTGGCGATCCTGGTGGAGCAGATGCGGCGCGAGGGCTTCGAGCTGACCGTCGGCAAGCCGCAGGTGGTCACCAAGCAGGTCGACGGCAAGACCCACGAGCCCTACGAAGAGCTGACCATCGACTGCCCCGAGGAGCACCTCGGCGGCATCACCCAGCTGCTGGCCGCCCGCAAGGGCAAGATGGTCCAGATGACCAACCATGGAGCCGGGTGGGTCCGCATGGAGTTCATCGTTCCCTCGCGCGGTCTCATCGGGTTCCGTACCGACTTCCTCACCGAGACGCGCGGCACCGGCATCGCCAACGCCGTGTTCCACGGGTACGCACCGTGGGCGGGCGAGATCCGCGCGCGCCACACCGGGTCGCTGGTCTCGGACCGTCAGGGCAGCGTGACGCCGTTCGCGATGATCCAGCTCGCCGACCGCGGCACGTTCTTCGTCGAGCCGGGCGCCGACACCTACGAGGGCATGGTGGTGGGTATCAACCCGCGTCAGGAGGACCTCGACATCAACGTCACGCGCGAGAAGAAGCTGACCAACATGCGTCAGTCGTCGGCGGACGTCATGGAGACGCTGGCGAAGCCGAAGAAGCTCGACCTCGAGATGGCGATGGAGTTCTGCGCCGCCGACGAGTGCGTCGAGGTCACCCCCGAGGTGGTGCGGGTGCGCAAGCTGCACCTGGACTCCAACGAGCGCGCCCGGGAGCGTTCGCGCGCGAAGTCGCGCGACAAGGCTGCTCTCTGACGTGGTCGGCGCGCGTGCGGTGATGCCTGCGGTCCGGGTCCTGGCGGTCACCGCCGTCCTGCTGACCGCGTGCACCGCCGACCCGCCGCCGGCCATCCAGAGCACGGAGACCGCGACGACGACGCCCCCCGCCGCCCCGGTCGCGACCGGGAATCCGGTGGTGGTGGCGATCGACGACGTGGGCACCGGGTTCAATCCGCACCTCGTCGCCGATCAGTCCCCGGCCAACACGGCAGTGTCGACGCTGGTGTTCCCCAGCGCGTTCCGGCCGGTGCGGTCGGTGGACGGCGCGCGCACCGACTGGGTGCCCGACACGTCGCTGCTGATCTCGGCGGACGTGACGTCGACCGCGCCGTTCACCATCACCTACCGGCTGCGCACGGAATCGCAGTGGTCCGACGGCGCGCCCATCGCCGCCGAGGACTTCCGCTACCTGTGGCAGCAGATGATCGAGGCGCCGGGCGTCGTCGACCCCGCGGGGTACGCCGCCATCGAGGACGTGCAGTCCGCGGACGGGGGCAAGACGGTGTCGGTGGTGATGTCGCGGCCCTACCCGGCGTGGCGCGAGCTGTTCACCGACCTGCTGCCGTCCCATCTGCTCAAGGATCTGCCGGGCGGGTTCGAACGCGGTCTGCGCGACAACGTCTCGGTGTCGGGCGGGCACTTCCGGATCGAGACGATCGACCGGGGCCGCGACGAGATCCTGCTCGAACGCAACGATCGGTTCTGGGGTTCGCCCGCCACGCCGGATCGCATCCTCCTGCGGCGCGGCGGCAGCGATGCCCAGGTCGCGGATTCGATGCGGTCGGGGGACGCCCAGCTCGCCGAGGTGCGCGGGGGCCCGTCGCTGTCGGCGCAGCTGGGCGCCATCCCCGACATCCGGACCGACACGCGATTCCGCTCGCGCACACTGGAACTCACCCTCAACGGGCGCGTGCCCACGCTGGCCGACCCGGCGGTGCGGCGATCGGTGATGGGACTGCTCGACGTCGACCTGCTCTCGACCGTGGCGTCCGGCTCGACGGCGCCGACGGCCGCGGCGCGTGCGCAGATCGTCTCGCCGTCCCAGCCGGGGTACGTGGCGACGGGACCGACGCCCCTGCCGCGCGAGGACGCCGTCGCGGGCCTCGCCGCCGCCGGCTTCACTCCGGTACCCCTGCCCCCGGCCCTGGCGCCGACCTCCGCGGCGGGGACGACCACCCCGAGCGTCACCCCGCCGCCGGTCGCCGGCGCGCAACCGCTGACCATCACGCTGGGTGCGCCGCAGAACGACGCCATCGCCGTCGCGGTGGCCAACACCGCGTCGGATCAGTTGCGGGACGCCGGAATCGACGCCACGGTGACGCCGCTCGACCCGGAGGAGCTCTACGGCACCGCCCTCACCACGGGTGCCGTGGACGCGGTGGTCGGCTGGTCGCACGCGGGCGGTGACCCGGCGACGGCCCTGGCGTCCCGATTCGGGTGCGCGGCCGTCCCCCCCGTCGGCGCCGACGGCACCGAGGACGAGGACGCGGGCGTCGTCGGTCCGCTGTCGGGTGTGTGCGATCCCGCGTTGGCGCCGGCGATCGCGGCCGCGGAGACTTCTCCCGATCCCACCGCGGCCGTCATGGCGTTGCAACCGAGCCTGTGGGCACTGAACACCGTGCTGCCGATCGTGCAGGACTCGTCGGTGGTCGCCGCCGGTCCCGGCGTGAGCGGGGCGACCCTGTCCGGGCCGATCGAGGTGGGCATCTTCGGTGATGCCGACCGTTGGATGAGAGAGGTGCCGTGACGCGCCGACTGCTGCTGGTGCACGCCCACCCCGACGACGAGTCCATCACCACCGGCGGCACGATCGCGCGGGCCGCCCGCGACGGTGTGGACGTCACGGTGCTGACGTGCTCGCTCGGCGAGGAGGGCGAGGTGATCGGCGACCGCTGGGCGGGACTGACCGCCGACCGCGGAGATCAGTTGGGCGGGTACCGCATTCACGAGCTCACGGTGGCCCTGGACGCGCTGGGCGCGCGGCCACCGCGCTTCCTCGGCGGCGCGGGCCGGTGGCGTGACTCGGGCATGGCCGGCACGGCGGCGGCTCTGCACCCCCGCGCGTTCGTCCGGGCGGACGACGACGAGGCGACGCGGGCGATGGTCGCGGTGATCCGGGAGACCCGTCCGCAGGTGGTGGTCTTCTACGACCCCGAGGGCGGCTACGGTCACCCCGACCATCAGCAGGCGCATCGACTGGTCGGCGCGGCGTTGGGTCGTGCGGCCAACGCGGGGAGCGACCCGGAGGCGGGCGAGCCGTGGTCGGTCGCCAAGGCGTACTGGACGGTCACCGGGGCAGCCCAGTTGCAGGAGGGTCTCGCGCACCTCGGTCCGCTGCCCGACACGTGGCGGATGCCGGAACCCGGTGAGTTGCCCAGTGTTCCGGACTCCGAGGTCACCGCGAGCATCGACGTGCGCGGCGTGCTGGACGCGAAGCGGGCGGCGCTGCGTGCGCACGCCACGCAGGTCACGGTCGCCGAGACGGGGACGGCGTACGCCCTGTCCAACGACATCGCGCAGCCGGTGCTGGCCGACGAGCAGTACGTGCTGGTGCACGGCGACCGCGGCGCCGTCGACGAGTCCGGTCGCGAGACGGATCTGTTCGCGGGTCTGCCGTGAGCCCGGTGGTCGAAACGGGGAATGTGCCGGGTTATGCTGTGAGCGCTGTCACGGAGCGGGGTCCGGCGTCGGCGCCGACCTCTCGCCCCATCGTCCCGAGGAGACCGTGTGATCTTCAACTACGACCTGCAGAACGCCGTGGTGGCGTTCGTGGACTCGCTGCGCCCCACCGCCGATCTGCAGCGCGAGATCTACCTCAACGCGGTCTCCGGGTTCGCCACCACGGTGAGCAACTTCCTCACCTCCATCGGTTACCCGCCGCGCTGACGACGGCCCGTCCCGGCCACGTCCGGGTGACGGGGTGAGCGGCCACGCGGGGGAGTCGGTGGTGACGGGCGTGAAAGCGGCCATTCTCGCCGCGCTCACCCTCGACGGGTTCCTCTGCGCCCTGGGCGCGGTGCTGTTCCTGCCCGCGTATCTGGGCAGCACCCCGTTTCCGGTGAGCGGCCTCGTCGCGGGGGCCGCCAACGTGCTGCTCGTCCGAGTGGCCTGGTCGGTCTCGCGGGACGGCGGGCGTGCCGCGCTGCCGCTGGCCGGCTTCGCGCTGGGGTTGGTCCTCGCCATGCTGGGCGGACCCGGCGGAGACGTCCTGGTCCTCGCCGACTGGCGGTTGCTCGTGCTGGTCGCCGGGGGACTGCTGCCGCCGATCGTGCAGCTCTTCGCGCTACGAGTGCGGCGCCTGACCGCCCTCGGGTCTCGCTGACTCACACCCGACTCACACCCGGCTCACACCCGGCGCTGCACGCCCGCGGCGTCGGCGGCCTCGGCCAGCACCGCCTCCACCATCGCCGGCGTGAGTCGACCGGTGAAGGTGTTCTGCTGACTGACGTGGAAGCACCCGAACACCGTCAGCTCCGGAAGGTCGGACGCGATCGGGGACAGCGTCACGCGTGCGCCGTGGCCGAACGTCGGCCGCGGCCGCGGCACCGACCATCCGGCGCCCGCCAGGACCGGCATCAGCGCGTTCCAGCCGAATCCACCGAGCACCACCACGGCACGCACGGTCGGGGCGAGCAGGTGCAGCTCCGCCTCGAGCCAGGACCGGCAGCGATCCCGCTCCGCGGGGGTCGGCTTGTTCTCCGGCGGGGCGCAGTGCACCGGCGACGTGATGCGCGTGCCGATCAACTCGAGCCCGTCCCCGGGCGCGACGGCCGTGGGTTGCGTGGCCAGCCCGACGGCGTGCATGGCGGCGTAGAGCACGTCCCCGCTGCGGTCGCCGGTGAACATGCGCCCGGTGCGGTTGGCGCCGTGCGCGGCCGGTGCGAGACCGACGACGAGCAGCCGCGCGTCGGCGGGCCCGAAGCCGGGTACCGGCCGCCCCCAGTACGTCTGGTCACGGAACGCGGCCCGTTTCTCGCGCGCGACGAGTTCCCGCCACTCGACCAACCGCGGACACGCGCGGCACTCGGTGACGCGAGCGTCGAGTTCGGCGAGGGTGCGGGGGCGCGGATCGGCGGGCGTCATCGGTCGGCTCCCCACACGTCCGTCGCGCCGGGGGCCGCCGCCTCCGCGATCGCCCACGCCCGCTCGACGGGTACGTCGAGAACCCGGTACGCGCCGGTACCGGCGGCGGTGGCCGCGACGAGCGTCGCGACCCCGGCCCGTCGCTGGAAGAAGGTCTGGCGCACGGTCCACGCGACCACTCCGCGGGCGTCGAGCACCACCCGTCGTCGATCGAGGCTGCCGTGTTCGGTCACCAGCAGACCGGGTTCGGCGCGGTGGCCGAGCGCTGCGTAGCGGTCCGCCGCGAGGGCCGACGCCGCCAGGGTGGCGACGACGAGCGCCGCCCACACCCACCACGGCACCGACCGACCGCTCACCGCGTATCCGGCCACCGCCACCGCGACCGCCGCCGGCGGCAGGAGGGCGCGGGTGACGCGTCGCCGTCGGGCGACGGGCCCGTGCACGACGAGCCGCGCGGTGACGGCATCGCCCATCGCGGGCAGCAGTGCCGCCGCGGTCGTCGAGACGGCCGATCGCGGTGCCGGCGGGAGGATCAACGACGACTCGTGTTCGTCCGCACTGACTCCCGTCATGACGGCGTCGAGTCGGGCGCCGCCCGCCAGTCGCAGCAGCAGCGGGCGACGCACCGACGCGCCGCGCAACCGGGTGCGGTCGAAACTGCTGTGCCGGGTGGAGACGACGCCGTGGGACACCCGAAGCCGCTCGCCGTCGTCGGTCACCACCAGATTGCCGTAGACGAGGAGGTAGCGGACGGCCGCCACCACGCTCGAGACCACCAGCGCGGCGACGACGGCCACCACCACCGCCGCGGTCGCGCCGAGGTCGACGACGCGCCGGTACGTGTCGTCGACGATCGCGGAGGACGCCACGGCGCCGGCCGCTCCGGACTGACCGAGCAGTCCGGCCGCGGCCCCGACGACCACGATTCCGGTGAGCGTGAACGGGGCGTAGCGCACCCACGCCGGGTGGACGCGCGCGAGTTCGCGCACCGGGGGAGCGGGCGTCGTCGGGCGGTCGTCGAATCGGGTCCCGGTCTCAATCCCGGTGTCGGGTGCCGCGGCCGCCGACGTCTCCAGCAGCCCGTCGCGGAGAGCCGGGACGACGCGGGCGTCGAGCGCGTTCAACTCGAACGTCTCGCCCGTCCCGGCGTGCTGCCCCGTCCCGACGGTCACCACCGCGAGCCCGAGCAGGCGGTGCAGGGCGTTGGCCCGCACGTCGACGCTGCGGATCCGGCCGCGCGGGATCGAGAGCACCTTCTTCTGCAGCACTCCGGTGCGCAGTTGGACGTGTACCGGACCGAGGCGGTAGCTCGTGGTGAGCCACCGGGCGATCGCCGCGCCCACGACGATCACGAGCACCACCGCGCTCCAGAGGTGATTGCCGCTGCTGGTTCCCACGACGAACGACACCACCAGGACCGGGAGCAGGCGCACCACCTCGGTGACCGGGTGGACCAGGAGCATCCGCCGGTCGAGGCGCGCCCACGGCATGGCCTCCTCGCGCGCCTCGGCGGCGTCGCCGCCGTCGGGCGGGGCGAGGCTCATGTCGCGTCCCCGCGCGAGCGTGCGGCGGCCTCGGTGACGCGCGCGACGACGTGGTCCGCCGTCGCGAGGTCGAGCGCGGCGATCCGCACCGCTCCGGCCGACGACGCTGTGGTCACGGTGACCGTGGCGAGGCCCAGCGCCCGTTCCAGGGGGCCGCGTTCGGTGTCGACGGTCTGGACACGGTTCAGCGGGGCGATGCGGCGTTCCTGGTCGAACCAGCCCGTCCGGGTGGTCACGGCGGTCTCGCTGACCTCCCACCGATGCACCGCGTACCGCCAACGGGGGACGACGATCACGTGGACGAGCGCCGCCACCAGGGCGATCGGGGCGAGGACGAGCAGCGGCGTCCACAGCGGGCGATCCGCGACCGTCGCCAGGAGCACGGCCCACACCGCGAGCCCGATCAGGATCGGGCCCCACAGCAGGGCGGCCGCGACGGTCCAGAGCGTGACGGCGCGGGGACCGAGCTTCTCGGCGGGGTCGGCCACGGTGAACTGCGGTCGAGGCGTGCTGTCGGACACGTCGTTCACCCCTGCTGTGGTCGAGCCCTGCGGCGAGGGCGCATGATCGAACGGTGACGATGTTGCCCGATCCGACCACTCCCGCGCGCACCGACACCGGCGCGTCCGCCGATGCCGCTGTGCCCGTCCCGACACCCTCGGCGATGCGTCGGGCCCTGCGGCGTGCTCGCGACGGCGTGGTGATCAGCGTCGACGAGGCCACGACCCTGCTGCACGCGCGCGGGGACGACCTGGTCGATCTGTGCGCCTCGGCCGCGCGGGTCCGCGACGCCGGTCTGCTGGCCGAGGGCCGGCCGGGCACGGTGACGTACTCGCGCAAGGTGTTCGTCCCGTTGACCCGGCTGTGCCGCGACACGTGCCACTACTGCACCTTCGTCACCGTCCCCGGCAAGTTGCGCGCCGAGGGACGTGGCATGTTCCTCGACCCGGACGAGGTGCTCGACATCGCCCGCCGCGGAGCGGAACTGGGATGCAAGGAGGCGCTGTTCACTCTCGGGGACCGCCCGGAGGACCGGTGGCCCGAGGCCGCCGAGTGGCTCGAGTCGCGCGGATACGGATCGACCGTGGACTACCTGCGGGCCATGTCGATCCGGGTGCTCGAGGAGACGGGACTGCTGCCCCACCTGAACCCGGGTGTCCTGAGCTGGGAGGAGATCTCGCGGCTCAAGCCCGTGGCGCCGTCGATGGGCATGATGCTCGAGACCACGTCGCGTCGGCTGTTCGAGGAGAAGGGTCAGGCGCACTACGGCAGCCCGGACAAGGATCCGGCGGTCCGGTTGCAGACGCTCACCGACGCGGGCCGGCTGACCGTGCCGTTCACCACCGGCATCCTGGTCGGCATCGGGGAGACGGTGCGGGACCGCGCCGAGTCGATCATCGCGATCCGGGCGTCCCACAAGCAGTTCGGGCACGTGCAGGAAGTAATCGTGCAGAACTTCCTGGCCAAGTCCGACACCGCGATGCGCGCGGTGCCCGACGCCGGGCTCGAGGAATTCCGCGCCACCATCGCCGTCGCGCGCATCCTGCTCGGCCCCGCGATGCGCATCCAGGCGCCGCCGAACCTGGTGTCGCCGGACGAGTGCGCGTTGCTGCTGGCGGCGGGCGTCGACGACTGGGGCGGGGTGTCCCCGCTGACCCCGGATCACGTCAATCCCGAACGCCCCTGGCCGAATCTGGACACCCTCGCCGAGATCAGCGTCGCGGCCGGGTTCACCCTCACCGAACGGACCGCGGCGCAGCCGAAGTACGTCCGCGCGGGCTCGCCGTGGATCGATCCGCGCATCGCGGCCCACGTCCGGGCGCTGTCCGATCCGGCCACCGGTCTCGCGGCGGACGTCCGCCCGACCGGTCTGCCGTGGCAGGAACCGGACGAGGTGTGGGAGTCGACGGGTCGGACCGATCTGCACACCGCCATCGACACCGACGGCCGGAACACGGAGACGCGCAGCGACATCGGGTCGGCGTTCGGTGACTGGGACTCGGTGCGCGAGCAGGTCGCCGCGCTGGCCGAGCTCGCGGCCACGGCACCCGAACGGCTCGATCGCGACGTCGCCGCGGCGCTGCAGGCGGCCGAGCACGATCCGGCCGGGCTGTCCGACGAGCAGTACCTGGCCCTGGCCAACGCCGACGGCCCGGCCCTCGACGCGGTCGCCGCGTTCGCCGACGCGCTGCGGCGCGACACCGTCGGCGACGACGTCACGTACGTGGTCAACCGGAACATCAACTTCACCAACATCTGCTACACCGGCTGCCGGTTCTGCGCGTTCGCGCAGCGCAAGGGCGACGAGGACGCGTTCTCGCTGTCCGCGAGCGAGGTGGCCGACCGAGCCTGGGAGGCACACGTTCTCGGGGCGACCGAGGTGTGCATGCAGGGCGGGATCGACCCGGAACTGCCGGTCACGGGATACGCCGATCTGGTGCGCGCGGTGAAGGCCCGGGTGCCGTCGATGCACGTCCACGCGTTCTCGCCGATGGAGATCGTCAACGGGGCCTCGCGCGGGGGACAGTCGGTGGAGGACTGGCTGATCGCGTTGCGGGAGGCGGGACTGGACACCATTCCGGGGACCGCCGCGGAGATCCTCGACGACGAGGTGCGGTGGGTGCTCACCAAGGGCAAGCTGCCCGCCCGGACGTGGGTCGACGTGGTGTCCACCGCACACCGGGTGGGTCTGAAGTCGAGCTCGACCATGATGTACGGCCACGTCGACAATCCGTCGCACTGGGTCGGACATCTCAATGTGCTCAAGGGTATTCAGGACCGGACGGGTGGTTTCACCGAGTTCGTCCCGCTGCCGTTCGTGCATCAGTCGTCGCCGCTGTACCTCGCCGGTGCCTCGCGCCCGGGTCCGACGCAGCGCGACAACCGCGCGGTCCACGCGCTGGCGCGGATCATGCTGCACGGGCGCATCGACAACATCCAGACGAGCTGGGTCAAATTGGGCGTGGCGGGTACACGGGTGATGTTGACCGGCGGAGCCAACGATCTGGGGGGCACGCTGATGGAGGAGACGATCAGCCGGATGGCGGGATCGCAACACGGATCGGAGAAGACGGTGGCGGAACTGCACGAGATCGCGGCGGGCATCGGACGGCCCGCGGTGCAGCGCACCACCGCGTACGCGGACCGGACGGCGGCGTGAGCCCCGACCGGTTGGGCGACCAGCGCGTCGCGGGCGTGCTGCGGGCAGCGGTCCGCGTCATCGATCCGATGCTCGAGCTGCTGGCCGATCGCGATCCCCTCGGCATCAAGAAGCGCACGTTCACCGAGTCCGGGTCCACCGGCTCGACCGGGTCCGTCGACACGGCGCTCAACGCCGTCGCCAAGGTCTTCGACGCCGCGGACACACCCGGCACCAAGGCCTGGGAGTCCATGACGGTCGACCAGCGCGTGAACTGGTGGGTGCGACGCGTCGGTGGGATCAGCACCGTGGCCGTGGCGTTCCCCGGCATCTTCGGGGTGCTCGCGCGGCGGCTGCCGCTCGGCGACGTCCTCGGGTTCGCCAACCAGGCGATCGTGTTGGTGGCGGTGGCGCGCGAGTACGGCATCGACGATCGGGACGAGCAGGTGCGCCTGCTCGCGTCCGTGCTGTGCAACCGCGAGCTGCCCGTCGGCGCCTCGGTGGACGCGCCGACGCCGCAGGAGGCGGCCGAGGTGGAGACGGGGGAGTCCCGTCGACTGTCGCGGTCCCCGTTCGCACTGCTGTCGACGCTGTGGTCGGTCACCAAGATCCTGCGCGCGGTGACGGACGAGTTAGACAAGCGACCCCGCAGCCGTACCGTTTATCGGTGGCTCGGTAACCTGCCCGTGGTCGGTGCGGTGGCCGGCTACTTCGGCGAGCGCGGCGCACTCGTCCGCGCGGCGAAGCTGGGTCGAACCTGGATCGAGCGGCGCAGTACGTCCGCGCCCGTAGTTCGGAAAGGCTAAAGGAGAACGTCAGTGCCGTACACGATTGCCGAACCCTGCGTCGATGTCCTGGACAAGGCCTGCATCGAGGAGTGCCCGGTCGACTGCATCTACGAGGGTGGCCGGATGCTCTACATCCAGCCCGACGAGTGCGTGGACTGCGGTGCGTGCGAGCCGGTGTGCCCCGTCGAGGCGATCTTCTACGAGGACGACGTTCCGGAGCAGTGGTCGGCCTACATCGCCGCCAACGTCGACTTCTTCGACGATCTGGGCTCGCCCGGCGGCGCGGCGAAGGTCGGCAAGACCGACTACGACCCGCCGTTCATCAAGTCGCTCCCGCCGATGGGCGAGAGCTGAGCGTGGTCGACGCGCCGACCGCACGATCCACGCGGCGGGTGCCGAGGCGGCGGGTGTCGGAGCGGCTGCCCGTGTTCCCGTGGGACACCATCGCCGAGGCCAAGGCCAGCGCGACGGCGCATCCCCACGGCATCGTCGACCTGTCCGTCGGCACGCCGGTCGATCCGGTGGCGCCTGTCGTCCGTGACGCGTTGGCCTCGGTCTCGGAGCAGGCGGGGTACCCGACGACGGCCGGCACTCCCGCGTTGCGGACCGCCGCCGCGGCGGCCCTGAGGCGTCGGTACGGCATCACCGGCGTCGCCGACGACGCCGTCCTGCCCGTCATCGGGACCAAGGAAGTCATCGCCTGGCTGCCCACGCTGCTGGCGCTCGGCTCCGACGACCTGGTGGTCGTGCCGGAGCTGGCCTACCCGACGTACGAGGTGGGCGCCCGTCTCGCGGGTGCGCGCACGCTGCGGGCCGACGGCCTGACCCGTCTGGGGCCGGAGAACCCAGCCCTGATCTACGTGAATTCGCCGTCCAATCCCAGCGGGCGGGTTCTCGGTGCGGCGCACCTGCGCAAGGTGGTCGAGTTCGCGCGCGAGCGCGACGCCGTGGTGGTGTCCGACGAGTGCTACCTCGGTCTGTCGTGGGACGCCCCGGCGGTGTCGATCCTGGCGGACGAGGTCAGCGGAGGCGACCACACCGGCCTGCTGGCGGTGCATTCGCTGTCCAAGACGTCGAACCTCGCAAGTTACCGCGCCGGGTTCGTCGCGGGCGACGCGTCGCTGGTCGCGGAACTGCTCGCGGTGCGCAAGCACGCGGGGATGATGGTGCCGCTGCCGGTGCAGGCCGCCATGACGGCCGCGCTCACCGACGACGAGCACGAGAGCGAGCAGCGCGAGCGTTACCGTGCCCGCCGCACCGCCCTGGCCGCCGCCGTCACCGCCGCGGGCTTCCGCATCGACCACAGCGAGGCCGGTCTGTACGTCTGGGCCACTCGGGGCGAATCCGGGCGCACGTCCGCCGCCTGGTTCGCCGAGCGCGGCATCCTGGTCGCGCCGGGCGAGTTCTACGGTCCGGACGGCGAGCAGCACGTGCGTATCGCCCTCACCGCGACGGACGAGCGCATCGCCGCGGCCGTCGCGCGCCTGACGGTCTGAGACCCTCGCCGTGGGAGCCCTCGACCGCGTGCAGGAGGACCTCGCTCGCGGGGAGCCGTGGAACGCGCGCAAACGCCTCGGCGTCGTGCTCGAGCGCGACCCGGCGTCGCAACCGGCCCTGGACCTTCTCGGATTCGCCTGCCTGGCGATGAACGATCCCGCCGGCGCCGGCGCCGCGTGGTTCCTCACCGACCGGGACGAGACCGATCCCGTCGTGCGGGACGCGTTGGCCGCGTTCGGTGCCTCGTCCGATCGACCCGTCGTCCTGGCCCGGCGTCTGCCGATGAACGCGCCGTCGCGGGCCTACCCCCCGCGCGCGCGGGAGCGTCTCGCTCTGCTCGAGTCCCGGATCCGCGCGGCGGGGGACGAGTGGGAGCCCCCCGGCGAGGTGCACTACGTCGCCCAGGAGGGCGTCGACGTCGAGGCGTTCGACGAGTGGACCGAGCCGACCGTGCGCGATCGGTCCGGCGTCAAACTCGTCGCCGCGGTGCTGGTGGTCGCGATGGTGGGAGGCGTCACCCTCGCGACCCTGCTCACGGTCCTGTTCTGACCGTGTCGGACGGCGACCGTGTCGGCGGCCGGTGGTACTGATGGAGACATGGATCAGGTCATGACCGACCCCGGGTGCCTCGACTGCGCCGGATCGCTCGATCACTGCCACGGGACTCTCGTCGTCCATTCCGACTTCACCGTCGAGTGCACCGAGGCGGGCTGCGTGCTCGTCCACCGTGAGCGCCACGCGCTGGTGGTGGACTGCACCGCGATCGCGGGTGGGTGCGCCTGCGAGGACGTGTCCGTCGCGCGACGGGCCTCGTGAGAGGCTGCCCCGGTGCTGCTGAGATCGCTGAACTCGTACACGGTCGCGCGCGGTGACGACGTCGACGACGCCGTCACCGTGGGCGACACCGTCCTGTCCCGCAGCGACCTGATCGGCGCCGCCACGTCGGTGGCCGAGCGCATCGCCGGCGTCGACCGGGTGGCGGTGTGGGCCGAGCCCACGGCGCGCACCGTGGTGGCAGTGGTGGGCGCGCTGATCGCCGGCGTCGCGGTGGTGCCGGTCGCGCCGGATTCCGGTCCGGCGGAACTCGACCACGTCCTGGCCGACTCCGGCGCTCGCGCCTGGCTGGGGGTCGCACCCGAGCACGCCGGCGGACTGCCGACGGTGCCGGTGCGTATGCACGCGCGGTCGTGGCACAGCTATCCCGAGCCGGCGGGGGAGAGCACCGCGCTGATTCTGTACACCTCCGGCACCACCGGGCCACCGAAGGGTGTGCTGCTGAGCCGGGACGCGCTGGCGCGGGGGCTGGACGCGCTCGCCGAGGCATGGGCCTGGACGGCGAACGACACCGTGGTGCACGGACTTCCGCTCTACCACGTGCACGGATTGGTGCTCGGCATCCTCGGCTCGCTGCGCATCGGCAGCCGCGTGGTGCACACCGTCAAGCCCACCCCCGAGCGGTACGCCGCCGCGCGCGGGTCGATCTACTTCGGGGTGCCGACGGTGTGGTCCCGCATCGCGGCGGACGAGGACTCGGCGCGCGCACTCGCCCGCGCACGCCTCCTGGTGTCCGGCAGCGCGCCGCTGCCGGTGCCGGTGTTCGAGAAAATCGCCGCGCTGACCGGTATCGCACCGATCGAGCGCTACGGCATGAGCGAGACCCTGATCACGATCAGTACCCGCGCGGACGGCGAACGACGGCCCGGCTGGGTCGGACTTCCGGTGCGGGGCATCGACACTCGGTTGCGCGCCGAGGACGGGTCCGACGTTCCGCACGACGGCGAGTCCATCGGCTCGTTGCAGTTGCGCGGGCGGTTCTTCGACGGGTACCTCGGCAAGCCCGAGGCGACGGCCGCGACGTGGACCGACGACGGCTGGTTCGTCACCGGCGACGTGGCCGCGATCGACGCGGAGGGGTTCCACCGCATCGTCGGGCGCGCGTCGACCGACCTGATCAAGACCGGTGGCTACCGGGTGGGCGCGGGCGAGGTGGAAACCGCGATCCTCGGCGTGCCGGGTGTGGCGGAGGTGGCCGTCGTCGGGTTGCCGGACGACGATCTCGGTCAACGCATCGTCGCGTTCGTCGTCCCGGAGAGCGGTGTCGACGTCGAGTCCGACGCGGTGATCGACCATGTCTCGCAGCAACTCTCGGCCCACAAGCGTCCGCGCGAGGTCCGCCTCGTCGAGTCGTTGCCGCGCAACGCCATGGGGAAGGTTCGCAAGACCGAGCTGGAGTAGCGCTGGAGTAGCGTCGGTGGACATGACCACGTCCACGCGCATCGTCCTCGCTTCCCGCCCCACCGGAGCCCCGACCGCCGAGAACTTCCGTACCGAGACCGCCGACCTCCCGGAGGTCGGCGACGGTCAGGTGTTGCTGAAGGTTCTCTATCTCTCGCTCGACCCCTATATGCGGGGACGGATGAGCGATGCCGAGTCGTACGCCGAGCCCGTCGCGGTGGACGGCGTCATGTGCGGCGGCACCGTCGCCGAGGTCGTCGAGTCCCGCAGCGACGCCCTGCCGGTGGGATCGGTCGTGCTGTCCTATTCCGGCTGGCAGACCCACGAGGTGGTCGACGCCTCCTCGGTGCGACGCCTCGATCCCGACCGAGCGCCGATCTCCACGGCCGTCGGTGTGCTCGGCATGCCGGGATTCACCGCCTACGCGGGCATGACCGTGATCGGGCAGCCCAAGGAGGGGGAGACGGTGGTGGTCGCGGCGGCGAGCGGGCCGGTCGGGTCGGCGGTCGGACAGTTCGCGAAGATCAAGGGTGCCCGCGCCGTGGGCATCGCGGGTGGACCGGAGAAGTGCGCGTACCTGATCGACGAGCTCGGCTTCGACGCCGCGGTCGACCACCGCGCCGACGACTTCCGTGAGCAGCTCGCCGCGGCCACACCGGACGGCATCGACGTGTACTTCGAGAACGTGGGCGGCGCGGTCGCGCGCGCGGTGCTGCCGCGCCTGAATCTCTATGCGCGCGTGCCCGTGTGCGGGTTGATCGCGCAGTACAACGACACGCAGGCGCCCGAGGGACCGGACCGGCTGCCGGGCTTCTTCACCCGCGTGCTCACCAAGAGCCTGACGGTGCGCGGGTTCATCCAGAGCGAGTTCGTCGGTGAGCACTACAAGAATTTCCAGCGCGAGGTCTCGGAGTGGATCGCGGACGGCCGATTCCGGTACCGGGAGGACGTGGTGGAGGGGCTCGAGAACGCCCCCGACGCGTTCTTCGGGCTGCTCGAGGGACGCAACTTCGGCAAGCTCGTGGTGAAGGTCGCCGACCGCGATTAGAGTACACGTGTGCACTCGAATCCCCCACGCGTCCGCCGCCGTAACGAGGTGGCCGGCGCGGCGACCGTCCTGGCCTCGGCCGTCGACATCCTGTCCCGGCCGGTCCAGGGCACGCACCGCGCGGTGAACGACGTCGTGTTCGGGGTGCTCGGGCGGCCGGCCGCCCCGATCCGCGCGGTGAACGACGGCATCGCGGACGCCGTGTACGCCGCGGTGCGGGGAGGCAGCGCCGCGATCGCGAAGGCGGTGGCCACGGGGTCCGAGCTGCTCCCGGACGAGACCGTCTCGCACGCGGTGACCTCGTCGGCCACCGGATCGGTCCTGGTGGGGGCGGTCAACGGGCTGCTCGGCGATCGATTGGTCGCCGAGGCCAACGACCTCGCCGTCGAACTCGGCCCCCACCACCGGCGCCGCGTCGTCGCCAACGAGACGGCCGAGCTGACGACGGCGTTCCCCTTCGCCACCGGGCATCTCGCGGTGCTCGTGCACGGTCTCGGCGAAACCGAACAGGCGTGGTACTACCGCCACGACGGCCGTGGCAGTTACGGCGAGACGTTGGCCGCCCACGGGATCTCCGCGGTGTGCCTGCGGTACAACACCGGCAGGGGCATCGTCGACAACGGCGCAGCGCTCGCCGACCTGCTCGACCGCGTCGTCACGGCCTGGCCGGTCCCGGTCGAGCGCATCGATCTGGTGGGCCACTCCATGGGCGGACTGGTGCTGCGCCGTGCCTGCGGGGTCGAGGCGAGCCGAGCCACGTGGCTGCCCCTGGTCCACACGGCCTGCTACCTGGGCACACCGCACGAGGGTGCCCCCCTGGCCACCGGCGTGTACCACCTGTCGCGGGCGCTGCGGCGGGTGAAGCGCACCGCCGTGTGGTCCGATCTGCTGGACGTCCGCAGCCGGGGCGTGGACGATCTTCGGCTGGCCACCGACGTTCCACTCGCGCCGGGAATTCGGCACGTCGCCGTGCAGGCGACGCTCGCGGAGGACCCGCACGCCTGGTGGGCCGACGCCGTCGGGGACGGGCTGGTGACCCTGCGCAGCGCGCGTGGTCCGGTGTCCGAGGTCTACACCCTGCCCGGCACGGGCCACCTCGCCCTGCTGTCCGACCCGCGGGTGTCCCGCGTGCTCGTCGACCTCATGACCGACGCCTCTCCGCGACGGATCAGTCAGGTCGCCGCCGGCGCCTGAGGCTTGGCGTCGCCGAACGGCTCGTCACGTTCGCGGACGGCCTCACGGAACCCGACCGTCGCCGCGCGGGTCTGGAAGGCGTACCCCTCCCGGGTGTGCCGGGAGATGCCGTCGAACACCGTGGAGATCATGGTGGACGTCGCCACCCCCGACGCGAGCAACGCGCTGTTCAGGGCGAGCTTGACCATCATCAGCTGGTTGATCGGCATCTGCGCGATACGCCCGACGAACTCCTCGGTCCGCGCGTCGAGCTCGTCGGCCGGGTGCGACTCGACGGCGAGGCCCCAGTCGACGGCTTGCCGCCCGATCAGGCAGTCGCCGGTGAACAGCAGACGCTTCGCCCGCTGGTCGCCGAGGCGGTGCGCCCACATGCCCGCGGCCGGGATCCCCCACACGCGCGTCGGTGGGTAGCCGATTCGCGCGTCGTCGGCGCACACGATCTGGTCGGCGTAGAGGGCGATGTCGGTGCCCCCGGCGACGGCGAAGCCGTGCACCTTGGCCACCACGGGCTTCGTGGCGTGCAGCAGGCTCGCGAAGCCGCGGTTGAAGCGGCTCATCATCGCGTAGTCCAGCATCGGATCCCACGTCCGCGAGGGGTCGTGGTTGCGGGCCTGCACGGTCGGATCGAGGGCTGTGCCCTCCGCACCCGACCCGTCCGTACCGTCGACCGGACGCGCGCCGTTCTCGGCGAAGACGGACAGGTCGTACCCACCGCAGAAGCCCTTGCCGCGGCCGGACAGCAGGATCACGTGGACCCGCGGATCGAGGTCGGCGCGTTCGACCGCGTGCGCCAGGTCCAGCGGGGTGTCGGCCGTGATGGCGTTCCCGCGTTCGGGACGGTCGAAGGTGATCCGCGCGATGCGGCCGGTGACCTCGTAGGTCAGGGTCGTGTAGCGGGGGTCGTCCGTCCCCGCCGGGGCTCGGCCCGCGAACGCGCTGTCCTCGCCCTCGTCCCACCCGTCCCGCCAGGCGGCCGGGCGCTCGCTCACGCGCCCACCTTCGGGGTGTTGCGCTCGATGATCGCGGCGGTGTCGACCCCGGTGGGCAGGGTGCCGAAGACGGTGCCCCAGTCGCCGCCGAGCCGGGTGGCGGTGAACGCGTCCGCCACCGCGGGATGGCCGTGCCGCACCAGCAACGACCCCTGCAGGGTCAGCGCGAGATCGCCCACGACGCGCCGTGCGCGGTGTTCGAGCGAGGCGACGTCGGTGAACGCCGACTTGACCCGGCGCACCGCCGCGTCGAGGGCGTCGTCGGCGCCGGCCGCGCTGTCGAGCTCGTCGAACAGCACGGTCAGCGTCTCCGGTTGACGGGCCACCGCGCGCAGCGTGTCCAGCGCGGCGACGTTGCCGGAGCCCTCCCAGATGGAGAGCAACGGTGCTTCCCGGTACAGCTTGGGCATGCCCGACTCCTCGGCATACCCGTTGCCGCCCAGGCATTCCAACGCTTCGGCCGCGTGCGCCGGGCCGCGCTTGCACACGTAGTACTTGCTCACCGCCAGCCCGATCCGGCGGAGCAGCGCGGCACGCTCGTCACCCGCCGCGGCCCGGTCGGTGAGTGCCACGAGCCACAGGGCCACCGTCGTCGAGGCCTCGGCCTCCACGGCGAGGTCCGCGAGCACGTTGCGCATTGCCGGCTGGTCCACCAACTGCTTGCCGAACGCGGCCCGGTGCGTCGCGTGGTGGATCGCCCGCGCCGTGGCGTCGCGCATCCCCGTCGCGCTGCCCAGCGTGCAGTCCAGTCGGGTCATGTTGACCATCTCGATGATGGTCCGCACGCCGCGGCCTTCCTCGCCGACCAACCACGCCGTGGCGCCGTCGTACTCGACTTCGCTCGAGGCGTTGGAGTGGTTGCCCAGCTTGTCCTTCAGGCGCTGGATCGCCATGGCGTTGCGGGTGCCGTCCGGCAGGATCCGCGGCAGCAGGAAGCAGGACAACCCGCTCTCGCTCTGGGCGAGGACGAGCAGGATGTCCGACATCGGGGCCGAGGTGAACCACTTGTGGCCGGTCAGCGACCACGTGCCGTCCGGCCGCGGCACGGCCGTGGTGGTGTTGGCCCGCACGTCGGAGCCGCCCTGCTTCTCCGTCATCGACATGCCCGCGATCAGCCCGCCCTTTTCCAGCGGCGGCCGGAACGACGGGTCGTAGACCCGCGTGGTGAGCAGGGGCTCGTACTGCGCGGCGAGGTCCGGGTTCGCGCGCAGCGCCGGCACCACAGCGTAGGTCATCGAGATCGGACAGCCGTGCCCGGCGTCGACGACGCTCCACACGCTCGACGTCGCGGCGCGGACGAGGTGCGCGTGCGGCGACTCCTCGGCCCACGGTGCGCCGTGCAGGCCGAGATCGACTGCCGTGCGCATCAATTCGTGGTAGGCGGGGTCGTAGATCACCTCGTCGACGCGGTTGCCGTAGCGATCGTGGGTGTGCAGGACCGGCGGATGGGCCTCGGCCAGCTCACCCCACCGCTGCGCGCGGGCGCTTCCGGCCAGTCGGCCCACTCGGTGCAACTCCGCCTCGGCGTCGCCCGCCCCCTCGCGGTGGAGCGCCTCGAGCAGCACGGGCTGATCCGCGACGTCGTACTCGACCAACGGCGGGACCTGGTTGGTGACGGTGTGGGTGGGTGTCATGTGGTGCTCCTCACGACGGGATTCGGTGCGCCGAGCGCGCGGAGGGTGACGGTCTCGAGGGCGTCGATCACGCGGGCGTCGACGTCTCCGCGAGCGAGGGGGACCACCAGCGCCTCGCCGATGGCGCCGACGAGGCAGGCCGCCGTCAGGGACGCGTCCTGCTCGGGGAGTTCGCCGTCTCGGACGGCGGCGCGGATGGCTGCGGCGAGTGTGTCGGCGAACGACCGCCGGAAGGTGAGGCGCTCGGTCTCGACGAGGGCGTCGATGGGCTCGGCCAGCAGGGCGTAGGCGAGAGTCGGTGCGCGGCAGGCATGCTCGCAGAAGGTGCGGACCGCGGCGAGCACGGAGTCGGTGTGGGTGCCGGTCGCGGCGGCACGGTTCCCGGCCGCCGTCGCGGCGGCCACCTCACGGGTGCAGGCATCACGGAAGACCTCGGCGAGCAGGTCCCCCTTGCCGGGGAAGTAGCGGTAGACGGTGCCCACGCCGATGCCGGCACGGGCGGCGACCTCGGCCACCCCGCACCCGGCGTATCCGCGTTCGGCCACGAGGGACAGTGCGGCCGTGACGATCCGGGATCGGGCGGCGTCCAGCCGTTCCTGGACCGCCGCGGTTCGTCGGTACACCACGGCAAGAAGTGAACGCCCGTTCCGCGGAAGTGTCAAGGATGGAACAAAGATTCCGTTCTTACGGCGCCCGTGAGAGGGGACGGCACGAAGGTCAGTCTGCGCCGCGACTACGTGCGCGCGCAGACCGCAGCGAACATGCTCGAACACCGCTACGGATCGACCGTCCTGAACTCCCGCGAGCAGGACCGCGGTGTGCGTGGCCTGGAGCCGGCGGAGATCGAAACGACCCGGCGAACCGGTGCACCGGAACCGGTCCGCTACACCTTGGAACGGAAGGTCCGCGCCGCCGCCACGGTGTCGAAGACCGAAGCGGAGTTCGTGCGCCGGGTTTGCGCGGACGGCGTGCTAATACGCCCCCGGTACGACCGGGGCACGACCGGCACGGTGGTCGGGTACTCGGTCGCCGCGACCCCG
Source organism: Rhodococcoides corynebacterioides (assembly GCF_019834675.1). Lineage (GTDB taxonomy): Bacteria > Actinomycetota > Actinomycetes > Mycobacteriales > Mycobacteriaceae > Rhodococcoides > Rhodococcoides corynebacterioides_A. Next base: position 555,783 of record NZ_JABUBU010000001.1, read on the forward strand.
GCCCGGGGCGACCGCGCAACAGGAACGGCGCCCGTCTGGTACGGCGGCGGTCGGCTCTCCAAAGACCTGACGTTGCCGCGGCTGCGGGACGAGTGGGACACCTCCGCCCCGGCGAACGAGGCCGCAGCGCAGGAGTGGCGGGCGGCCCGCCAACGGTCGGCGGTCACCGTCGGCAACGGCCGCGAACGCGCCGGCCTCGACCCGGCGATGTACGCGCGCGCTGCGGCGGACATGGACCGGTGGAACACGTATTTGGCGTCGGTGCCCACATCCGATCGCGCGCAGTGGACACGCGCCGCAGGGCGCGCCTCCGGAGTGTTCGCAGCGTGGTCGGCCCGCATCGAATCGACACCGGGACCGCTGGCTGCTGCGTCGGCGTCACTGGCCCAATCGGCGCAGACCCCCGCCCACACCCGAGGGGAGGGCGCCGGCGCCAGGATGACCGCGGCCGCCGGTGCGGCGCTGGTGTTGTTGCAGGCGACGACGACCGACCCGACTGCAGCAATGGCGCTGTTGCTGCACCAACTGATGCGCACCCTCGATGCTGTCGCCGCAGCACATCGCGCTGCGGGTGAAGCGGACCGAGCGGCTCAGCTGGTCGACGTCCGAGCGCGACACCTCGATGCGCTCCACACGCGGTTGGCGAACCCGATGACTGCGGCGAGCGCGTTCGAAGTGCACCACGAATCGGTGCGCCGTGGGCAGTTGCGAGATGCAGCGACGGTGTCGATCGCCGCGCCCGAGTCGGCGGGCCGCAGTACCCGGCCCGGTGTCCGGCGGACGCAGCACGATCGTTCCGGCCGGGAACGCTGAGCGCTCCGGCGGCGATCGTGAACGGCATGGCACAGACGAGAACAAACCGCACGCAACTAATGTTCGACCGTATGAACACCACTGCGCGCGATCCGGTGCCGAAGGCGCAGGAGAAGGTTGTCATCGCCCGCAGCGGTAACCAATGCGCATACCCCGGCTGCGCACTGGAACTGACCGTGAACCCTCAAAGCGTGGGGGATCAGCCGAAGGCGACAGGCAAGGTTGCGCACATCGCTGGTGCAAGTCCGAACGGTCCCCGTTACGACCCGGACATGTCCACGCCCGAGCGTGGATCAGCGAACAACCTCATCTACCTGTGCGGAACACATCACGACGCGATCGATGCGCAGCTGCATCACCACACTCGCGAGTTTCTGATTGGCGCGAAGAAGGACCACGAGCAGGCTGTAGCACGCGCCGTGCGAACCGGTCTCGGCCACGTAACCTACGCCGAGCTCGAAGTTGTGTGCACGGTCATGGCGGGTGACGCAGTCTCGCTGCAGCCCGGAGGGGTCGAATTGGCTGTGCCGCTTCAGCAAAAGATCGAGGTGAACAACCTGGGGACGCAGTCGGTGCAGCGAATCACCGACGGGCTGTCTCAGGCAACGCGCGTCCGAGTGTTCATCGCGTTCCAAAGCACTTCACAGCCGGGCTTTGGTACCCGACTGGTAGCCCGCTTCAAGAGCGACTACTACAAAGCCCTGGCAGATGGGGTCGACGACCCCGACGTCCTCTTCGACTACATGGTGCAGACGGCTTACGCCAATTCCGGGCCCCGCGATACCACGGCGACGCGCGCCGCCGCTCTCGCTGTTGTGGCGTACCTCTTCGAGCTGTGCGAGATCTTCGAACGTGAGTGAGATCTTCCCGAGCAAGTTCACTCCTGTGGAGCGAACGATCGTAGGTGAGGCGGCAGCGTTGCTAAGCCTGCTCGCTGGGCGAAGCGTGAGCATCGGCCAGCTGTACGCCGAGCATCGGCAACTAGCAGACGCCTCGTCAACCTATGACTCTTTCGCGGCGGCTCTGACTCTGTTGTACGGGGCCGGCGCGCTGACCTACACCGATCGAATCGTGAGGCTCACCTAGTGCTTGTTCGCCTGAGTGCCAACCGTGATGAGTTCAAACCGGTCGCCTTTCGGCCGGGCTTCAACGCAATAGTTGCTGACCGTGCGGAGGAGTCCACCCAGCAAGACAGTCGGAACGCCCGCGGCAAGTCGACCTTGCTCATGCTCATCAACTACGTCCTGGCCGGTCAACTGCACAAAACTCTGAAGCCACTGGCAGAGGACGGATGGGAGATGACGCTCGAACTGCAAATGTTCGGAGGAACGGTCGCTGCCACCCGATCACTCGCCAAGGGCGGAAAGAGTCTTATCGTTCGCACCGACGGCCAAGCACGGGCGGTGTTCGAGCCCTACCTCGTGGAGGGGCGCATCGCACTCGATGACTGGAAGACGCTGCTCGGACTTGCGTTGTTCCGGCTGGAACCCGACGTGCAGGGGAGTGCGGGCGGCATCTCCGTTCGCACCCTCCTGTCGTACGTGATTCGTACCGAGATGCCGAAAGACCCCCTCAAGATCATCGCCCAGCAAGGTGCGACGAGCAGTCGTGAACATGTCGCGTTCCTCCTCGGGTTGGACTGGAAGGTTGTACACGAGCTGGCGGCGATCAAGAAAGGTCTCAGCCAAATCTCCACTATCAGCGCCGCTACGCGGGAGGGATTGGTAGCGACGTTCCGGCCAGAGAAGGATCTCGTGCTCGAAAGAGCGGCTGTGATGCACGAGATCGAAGAGTGGCAGCACAGGATTGACCGGTTCCGGATTCTGGAGGATCCGAACTCGTTGGTGAAGCGGGTGGACGAGCTCACCGATTCGATCGCACGGCTGCGTGACGATGCCGTAGTGGATCAGAGGATGCATGCGCTTTACCTGGAATCCTTGGCCGACACCGATGGCCCGAAGAGCACACCGCTCGCTGTAGAGGCGCTCTTCGACGCCGCGGGCGTAATCCTGGCGGACGGGTTTCGTCGCCAGATAGATGACGTTCGCGACTTCCACGATTCACTGCTCACCAACCGGCGGCTGTTCTTGCGTTCGGAAGTGACGACGATCGAACAGCGCATTGCCACCCGCTCTGCCGAGCTCGACCGCTTGGACCAGCAGCGCGACAACGCTCTGCGCACGCTTGACGCAGGCGGAGCGCTTGATGAGCTCAACGCGCTGAGAATCGAGCTAGGGGAAGCCGAACAACGCCGCGCAGCCCTCGATCTCCAGATCGAACAAGCTCGCGACCTGGATGCGCGGAAGCAGGAACTCAAGCTGGAACAATCGACAATACGAAGTGACGCCGCCCGCGAACTGACGATCTCGCGCGAGAAGCTCGATCGCATCAGCGACCGGTTCACCTTCAAAATGCGGCAGCTGTACGGGAAGGATGCCGCCCTTACAGTCGCGGTGGACGACGCAGGCTACCTGTTCTCCATTCGAGCCGCAGGTTCCGGCAGCACCGGTGTCGACCGAATGACCATGTTTTGTTTCGACCTGACCATGCTTGAGGAAGGAATTTTGACCGGGCACCACCCCGACTTTCTTGTGCACGACTCCACCGTCTTCGACGGGGTTGATCCCCGCCAGCGCGCAGGGGCCATGCGGTTCGCTCAGCAGATGGTCGCACAAACGAATGGGCAGTACATCTGCACCATCAACAGCAACGATGTTCCTCAAGAGGTGCTCGGGGAGGATTGGTTCCAGGCGGGGGTGGTCAGGACAGTCCTGGACACCGAGGTAGGGGGCCTGATCGGGCGGGCGTTCTGACCGGTAACCCCGCCCTGGTGGCCTCACGATGGGCGAATCATCCGGGGCCCCCGGCGTTGGTCGTCCCGCGCGGCCAAGTGGGTTCACATACCCCCATAATGGGGTGGATGTCGACCACTTCGCTTCGCTCTTCTAATGGGGGCTCGGAGCGTCCAAAGTAACGCGTAAAGCGCTGTATTGCCCATGAAGGGGGTTTCGATGACTGAGGGAACGGTCGACCAATGGAACGCTGAGGAAGGTTGGGGTGTAATTGTTTCAGCGGAAACACCCTCTGGATGCTGGTTCCACTTCAGCAACCTGTGGAGGTCTGACGTACCAAACCTTGGTCATGGCCAGCATGCGTCAATTTCGCCAGCACGAAACCCCATTGTTGGAGAGCCTGTTTCCTATGAATGGATCGCAGACGAAGGCGACGGATACCAGTTTTTCGCGACCGAAGTCCGTCCCATGCGGTCGGGTCCGGAAGTCGAGGTCGTTTCAGACCAACAATAATTACCTAGGGCGATGTGCCCGAGCTACGGGGGATGCTGAGAGCTACCGTCAGCACCCCCCGTACCTCGCTTTCGCTCTCTTCCGCGCTACCTTCTAGCGGATTCGGAAGATGTAGGTCCTGTCTACATGGGCAACGAAGTACCCGTATGCCAACGTGCCCCTACCGTTCAAGTTTTGGGTCTTGTTGTGGAACCCGCAGCTGATGTTTAACGCGTATTCTCGGTTGTCGTCGTGGTTTCCGACCGAGTTGTGGTAGACGCGCGTTATAATCATGTTCTTGTGGCGTGGGTCGTTGTCCTTGAAATGCACCCCCCGCGATCTCGAGTAGATGGCCGTGGTGCAGTCCTTGGGCGTCGACGTTCCATACTGTGCCCGGTATAAGATGGCTGACTGGCTGATCTCGAAACCGTAGCTCAATTTCCTGGAGTCGAATTCGGCTGAGTTTCGACGGATGTTCAACGTACCGCCGACTCCTCGAAGAACTTTCTCGTCTCCCGCGTAGAACTCGATCGGGTTGCCGAAATCTGCACGAGCTTGAGGGGTGCTGGGGTCAGGTTCCAGGGCTCCAAATTCCAGCAGATGGTTCTCGAACAGCTGCTTGATGGCGCCGTTCTCGACATACTCGTCTGATGCTGGATAGCCCAGGGTCCCCCCCTCGAAACCGATGAACTCCCAATGATTGAGAATACCTCCTCGCACTACCCATGCTCCGTAAGTGGGGTGGTAGTAAATGACGCCGTTCTGGAATCGGGCCATTTGGCCTTGGCCGTCGGGGAGGGTTCGGATGTGGTCTTCGGTGAGGTAGCCGAGGAGGCTGCTGCCGGGGGTGAGTCCGCCGACGGAGTTGTACTTGTCGCGCAGAGGCCCGTTCTGGATGGCGGATCCAATAGCGTTTTGGAACGAGACGTAGATGGCGCCGTCCTGGAATTCCTGGCGGCGGCCGCCGTCGGGGAGAACGATTTCGTCGGTGGTGGGGTACTTGAGGTAGCTGCCCTCGTAGCCGAGGATGCCCCAGCGGTTGAGGAAGCTGTTGACGACGGGGTGTGCGCCGCCGGCGGCAGACCAGTAGATGGGCCCGTTGGCGAAGGTGACTCGCTCCCCGGTGCCTCCGGGGTTGATGATGTTCCCGCTGGTGGGGAGGAACAGGAAGCTGCCCACGCCGCCGAGCGAGTTGTACTTGTCGCGGATCGCACCGCACACGTCGAAGTTCGACGGCCAGTACCTCTGGCAGGTCACTGCGGCGCGCGATGTGCGCTGTTTGGCGAGCAGTCGGGCTTCCCCGATCTCGGCCTGGTCGGCCTGCTCCTTCGTGTACCCCTCTGGCCACTCCTCACGGTCGGACCGCATCTTGCCGGGGACGAGGGTGCTATTGGGGTTCTCCGTGGGCAGCCCGGTGTACGGGATTCGCTTGCCGGTCGGGGTCGGTGCGGTCGCCTCAGCGCTGGGGGTCGCCGTTGTGATCGTCGTGCTGGTGCTCGACGGTGCCGCCGTCGGTACGTCAGCGACGTCTGGATTCTCGGACTGCGGGACGAGTGTCTGCTGGATGGGCGGGGCCGGTGACGGCGCGTCGACGCACGAAGTCGGTACGGCCGACGTGGTGGTCGACAGCGGCGCCGTGGTGGTGGTCGGCGGCGTGGTGGGCGCGCACGGATCGGCTGGTGCCGGGGCCTGCTGTTGCAGCGCAGCCGGTGCGGGGCTGGTTGGTGAGGCTGGGGTGGTGGACGGTTGCGCGGTGGCCGCCGCTCCCCCTCCGGTGGCGACCAGCACAGCGGTCATCCCGGCGATCAGCACGGCGCGGGGAGCTGTGTGGGACAACGGTTTCGGCCATCGTGGCCGACGAAGCATCGACATGAGAGCTGCTCTCTGCGGAAGGAAAGCGACCGGTCTTCCTCGACCGACGCCTACGCATCCTTAGCGACGGACCACAAGAAGTGCAAATGCTCCGATTGCCCCGTATCGCCCAAAGCATGACGTCTGGTATTGAGAGTTGGTAAGAAACCCGCGGCCGTTCCAGCGATGAACCTTGGGAGGCGGTGATCACCAAACGACACGCCGAAACGACCGTCCATATGGCCCGTTTCGCTCTGTGTGGTGTTGCGGTTTGAACGCCGGATTTGACAGGTTGAGCCGCACCACGAGCATCCCTAGAGTGTGCCCATCATCTGTCCATGCCGGGCCGAATATCGTTGCCGCTGCGATCTCGATCCCGGCGGCGAGTAGGCGTTGTCTCCGTCCCGGCGGTGGCCGGTCGGCCGGCGTCGTGGCTCAAAGCCCCGTCAATCGGTTTCGCCTGTTGGACGTCGGCGATCATGCGGGCGTCGACTATGTCGGCGTCGATGCCGGCGTCGAGCATCGCTTCGGCATCGGCGGCTCGGCGTTCGCGGGAGTCGTACAAGGGACCTCGGGGGTCGAGGTTGGCCTTCGGCCGGCCTGCTGCGGTCCATTCGTCGAGCAGTTCGGTGCGGGCGGTGAGGTACTGCTCGCGATTGGCCGATGCTTCGCTCTGGGAGAACTGAGCGGCTAGTGCGGGGGCGTTGCTCAGCGCCCATGCCTTCGCTTGTTCCACCGCCCATGCGGTGGTGATCGCCTGTTCTTCGGCGGTCTTGCGGGTGCCGTTGCCGTAGACGGCGCGTTCGGCGTCGCGCGGCAGTGCCGTCTTGGCCCACTGGACGGCGAGGGCGGGGTCCGCTTGTTCTGCGGCGTCGGGTGAGGTGGGCGTCGGGGCCGGGAGGTCGTCGCGTGCGTCTCGGTGGGCGAGCGACGCCGAGGAGGCCGCGATCGCTGCCGCGGCGTCGCGGCGGTCGTTCTCGGCTTTGTCGGGGGCCGGGGCCTTGTCGCGTTCGGCGACGACGGCCGCCAGGCGGGCGCTCAGGTCGTCGGGCGTTCCGGCGAATTTCTGCGCGTCGACGCCGTAGCGGCGGGAGATCTGATCGCGGACGTGGGCGACGCCGTACGCGGCGCCGGTGTACATCAGTTGTTCGTGCGCTTCGGCGATCTGGTGCTCGGCGGCCATTTCCCACCAGCAGTCCTCGTACACCAGGTGCAGCGGCGGGACGGGGCGGGTGAGTCCGGCTGCGTCGGGGTCGGTGCAGAAGTATTTCGGGACGAGTTCGCCTCGGTCGTTGCGGCCGGCGTGGACTGCCCAGTGCTTCGGCTCGGCGCCGACCATCAGGGCGGCGGTGTCGACGCCGAATCGCGCCGCGAGCTGGTCGTCGAGGTTGAACACCGCGTTGGCGGCGACAGGGGAGTCGTTCTTCCAGGCCTGCGCCGTCCTGTACGTCTGGGCGACGACGTCCGGGGTGGCCGCTGACCACCACCGCGGTGAGAACGACGGACCTGGACAGGGCTTCAGGTCACACGCAGACCCAAGACTTTCGTTGGGTAGCATGGAGGCATGGCGACAGCACGCGACACTTCGAAGGCGACCCGGCGCGTGTTAGCGGGAGAAGCGACCGTCGGCCGGTCGGCGCGAAGTGGGGCGCTGCAGGAAGGTGCACAGGTCGGTCGTCGTGGTCGCTCCACCCCGGCTGACGACCCGTTGTCGAGTAGCCGCGTCCGCTATCTGATGGATGCATTCGGTGGACAGGCCCTTGCGATTCTGACCGGCGTCAGCGCATCACAGCCGACTCGGTGGAGCGCGGGGGACGAGCGTCCCGGAGCAACGGCTGCCCCGTTGCTGATCGATCTTGAGCACGTGCTGGCGAAAGCCCGTCTGGTCTGGGGCGAGCAGGCAGCACAGCAGTGGCTGGTGAGCGCAAATTCGTACCTTGGTGGTGCCCGCCCGCTGGACGCGCTGCGTGTGCACGGATCGTCCGCTGTCCTGGACGCTCTCGACGGCGAGATGTGGGGCGGAGCAGCCTGAGTGCTCGTCTATCGCGTCTTCCCGTTTCTGGACACCGCCGAGCCAGGCGAGCCGGGCCATCCGATCTACGAACACAGACCGCAACGGGGCGGACGTATCGACCATCCCGACTATTACGTCTGGTACGTCTCGAGAAACGCGGAAGCAGCGTGTGGGGAAGTCTTCGGAAACCTCTCGACATGGGACGACTCGATGTTCGAGTTTCCGTTGATACCGGGAGCGCGGCGAGCGTTGGGGACGTTCGCCCTTCCCGACACCCTCAGAATCCTGGACCTCGACGATCCTGCCCAGCTGGTTCGCCTCGACTTGCGGCCGACGCAGGTCGTGGCCCGCAACGCACCTGTCACACGGGCGTGGGGACACAGAATATGGGACGAGAGAACGCCCGGAGACCCCGGCGAGCGGCAGTGGGACGCGGTGCAGTGGTGGTCCTACCACCGTCCGATCTGGAATGTCATGGCCAGTTGGCAGCGGCCCGAATTCCGGGATGTCACCCCTTTGGACACGGAGCACCCTGCAATCGTCGATGCAGCGTCCGCGCTGAGTCGAATAATCGCATGACGGACGACTACCAGCGCGGCCCCACGCGATTGTTCACGCACAGCGTGCCCTCGACATCGATGCTGCTCGGCGGCCGGAACACCATGACGTTCTCACCGTCGGCCGGTGGCCTCGGGTCCTCGCCGTTGCCGACCACCCCGAGCCGGCCACGCCACCGCACCCACCCGCGGCCCTCCCAGAAGCCGATCGCGCCGGGCAGCGAGTTGAGCACGCCCAGTGCACCCTCGTCCTCGATCACCGCCTCGAGGCGGTCGAGGACGATGCGGCCGAGTCCGGTGCCGCGGCGGTCGGAGTCGACCGCCACGGCCTCGACGTAGCGGCCGTCGATCTCCTTGCCGTCGTGGACGAGCAGCCGGGGCACTGCCGCGGCGTGCGCCACCACCAGGCCGTCCAGCCGCGCCAGCACGTGGGTTCCGCCGAGTGCGTGCACCCAGTCGTGCGGTTCGAACTCGCTGCCGAATACCGCCCGCACCAGGGCTTCCGCCTGGTGTGCGTCGTGCTCGGTCAGATCCTCGGTGGCGACGGTCTCGAGGCGCGGTTCGGTCATGGTCTCCCCGGATCTGCCGACCGCGGCACCCGCGGTCAGTCGTTGGCGTGCAGGATGGAGTTCAGTTCGACTCCGGTGCCCTTCCACGGAACCACCTCGACGGCGCCGGAGACGGAGTTTCGGCGGAACAGCAGGTTCGACCGACCGCTGAGGGCCGCGGCCTTGACCACGGTGCCGTCCGGTCCGGTGACCTTGGTGCCGGCGGTGATGTAGAGCCCGGCCTCGACCACGCAGTCGTCGCCGAGCGAGATGCCGAGGCCAGCGTTGGCGCCGAGCAGGCACCGCTCGCCGACGGAGATGACGGCTTTGCCGCCACCCGAGAGGGTGCCCATGATCGACGCGCCGCCGCCGACGTCCGAGCCGTCGCCGACGACGACACCGGCGGAGATGCGCCCCTCGACCATCGACGAACCGAGCGTGCCGGCGTTGAAGTTCACGAAGCCCTCGTGCATGACCGTGGTCCCCGACGCGAGATGCGCGCCCAGTCGGACCCGGTCGGCGTCGCCGATGCGTACGCCGGTCGGCACCACGTAGTCGACCAGGCGCGGGAACTTGTCGACGCCGTAGACCGTGACCGGGCCGCGGGCCTTGAGTCGCGCACGCGTGACCTCGAACCCGTCGACGGCGGCCGGCCCGTGGTTGGTCCAGACGACGTTGGCGAGCAGGCCGAACTGTCCGTCGAGGTTGACCCCGTGCGGCGCGACCAGGCGGTGCGAGAGCAGGTGCAGGCGGAGGTAGACGTCGTGCGCGTCGGTGGGGGCGTCCTCCAGCGAGGCGATGGTGGTGCGCACGGCGACGACGTCGACGCCGCGCGCGTCGTCGGCACCGACCAGCGACGCCAGGTCCTCGGGCACGTCCGCGCCCTGCAGGCGGGTGGTGCCGGTCTCGGTGACCTCGCCCAGTTCGGGGGCGGGGTACCAGGTGTCGAGCACCGTGCCCGACGTGGTGATGGTTGCGAGTCCTGTTGCCGATGCGCCTGTGGTCACGGTGCCCGAGCCTAGAGCACGGCAGTAGGGTCGTCGGTCGTGAGCGCACCCGTGGTTCTGGACCTGCACGCCGACCCGATCGACCTCACCGCGGCGCTCGTGGACGTCCCGAGCGTCTCGCGCGAGGAGGCGGTGCTCGCGGCGGCCGTCGAGCACGCCCTTCGGGAGCAGACCGTCGGCTTCGAGGTGGTGCGCTCGGGCAACGCCGTGCTGGCGCGGACCCGCCGCGGATTGCCGACGCGCGTGATCCTGGCCGGTCACCTCGACACCGTCCCGATCGCGGACAACGTGCCGTCGCGGCGCGAGCGCGGGGGCCCCGAGGGCGACGTGCTGCACGGCTGCGGCACCGTCGACATGAAGTCCGGTGACGCGGTCTTCCTCCACCTCGCGGCCACCGTGGCGGACCCGGCTGCGGACCTGACGCTGGTCTTCTACGACTGCGAGGAGATCGAGGCCACCGCCAACGGACTCGGCCGGATCGAACGCGAGATGCCGGACTGGCTGCGCGGTGACGTCGCGATCCTCGGGGAGCCGTCGGGTGGGTTCGTCGAGGCGGGCTGCCAGGGCACGCTCCGCATCCGGGTGACGACGTCCGGAGTGCGCGCGCATTCGGCACGGTCCTGGTTGGGCGACAACGCGATTCACCGGCTGGGCCCGGTCACGGCCCGACTCGCCGCGTACGAACCGCGGTCGGTCGACATCGACGGCTGTGTCTATCGCGAAGGGCTGCAGGCGGTTCGGGTGTTCGGGGGAGTGGCGGGCAACGTGGTCCCCGACGAGGCGGGCATGGACGTCAACTTCCGGTTCGCCCCGGACCGCACGGTCGAGGACGCCGTGGATCACGCGTCGAGCGTGCTGGCCGGGGACGGCGTGCACCTCGAGGTGACCGACAGCTCGCCCGGTGCGCTGCCGGGGCTCGGCGCTCCGGCCGCCGCGGCGCTGGTCGCGGCGGCGGGGGGACAGGTGCGGGCCAAGTACGGTTGGACCGACGTCTCGCGGTTCTCCGCGCTCGGCATCCCGGCGGTGAACTACGGCCCCGGTGACCCGAATCTGGCCCACAAGCGCGACGAGCGCGTACCCACCGAGCAGATCACGCACGTGGCCGACGTTCTCCGGCGCTACCTCACCACGGGAACCGGTCCGTCGGCCGGTTAACCTCACCCCCATGACGCAGGATCGACAGGCCGCGCGCTATCGCGGTCCGATACTGGACCGACGCACCCGGGCGAACTCGACCACCGATCAGCGGTTGCTGGACAACCGCGGGCCGTCGGACTGGGTGCACACCGACCCCTGGCGCGTGCTGCGCATCCAGAGCGAGTTCGTCGAGGGATTCGGCGCGCTGGCCGAATTGCCCCGTGCCGTCACGGTGTTCGGCTCCGCGCGCACGTCGCCGGAGTCGCCGGTGTACGAGGCGGGCGTGCGGCTGGGTTCCGCTCTCGCCGACGCGGGCTACGCCGTGGTGACCGGCGGCGGTCCGGGTGCGATGGAGGCCGCCAACAAGGGCGCGTGCGAGGCGGGCGGCTTCTCGGTGGGCCTCGGGATCGAGTTGCCGTTCGAGCAGTCGCTGAACCCGTGGGTGGACCTCGGGGTCAACTTCCGCTACTTCTTCGTGCGCAAGACCATGTTCGTGAAGTACTCGCAGGCGTTCGTGTGCCTGCCCGGCGGCTTCGGCACGCTCGACGAGCTGTTCGAGGCCCTCACCCTGGTGCAGACGCGCAAGATCACGCGGTTCCCGATCATCCTGTTCGGGACGGAGTTCTGGGGCGGACTCATGGAGTGGATCACCTCGACGCTCGTGGCGGCCGGCACGATCTCCGACGCCGACGTGGCCCTGCTGCGATGCACGGACGACGTCGCCGAGGCGGTCCGCTGGATCGACGAGAGCCGACAGCCGTGACGACGACGGTGTGCGTCTACTGCGCCTCGGGTCCGGTCGAGCAACGGCACCTCGATCTGGCGACCGAGCTCGGCGCCGAGATCGGCCGGCGCGGCGGGACGTTGGTCTCGGGCGGCGGCAACGTCTCGATGATGGGCGCCGTCGCGCGCGCGACCCGGGCCGCGGGCGGCCGCACCATCGGCGTCATTCCCCGCGCCCTGGTCGACCGCGAGGTCGCCGACGTCGACGCCGACGAGTTGGTGGTCACCGAGACCATGCGCGAGCGCAAGCGGATCATGGACGACCGCGCCGACGCCTTCGTGACGCTGCCGGGTGGCATCGGCACGCTCGAGGAGCTGTTCGAGACGTGGACCTCGGGTTATCTCGGCATGCACACCAAGCCGGTGGTCCTGTTGGACCCCACGGGTCACTTCGCGCCCCTGGTGGACTGGCTCACCGGGCTGACCGGAACGGGGTTCGTCTCGGCCGCGTCGATGGACCGTCTCGTCCGGGTGGACACGGTGGATGCGGCCCTCGAGGCGTGCAACCTTCGCCCATGACGTGTCGTGAAACTTACCTATCGGTAAGGTAACCGTTGTCACAGCCGGACGTCGACGGAGACCGGCTCGTCAGGGGAGGAACTGTATGGCTGCCGAGGCTCGTCACAAGGTCGGACTGCTCGATCTCGCCACCGCGACCGCGAAGATGGCCCCGGCGCTGCCGACCGTGCTCCGGGGCGTGCCGGGTTTCCTGCGCAAGCCGACCGACAAGGAGTCCATCGGCTTCATTTTCCAGCGCGCCGCCGCCAAGCACCCCGACCGTCCCTTCGTTCGGTTCGAGGGGGACACCCTGACGTACGGCCAGGCGAACGATCTGGTCAACCGCTACGCGTCGGTGCTCGTCGACCGGGGGGTGCGGCGCGGGGACGTGGTGGGCGTCCTGGCCAAGAACTCCATGAGGACGCTGCTGGTGGCCCTGGCCGCGGTCAAGCTCGGAGCGACCGCCGGCATGCTGAACTTCAACCAGCGGGGCGAGGTCCTCGACCACAGTCTCGGCATCCTCGACGCCCGCGTGCTCGTCGTCGACGAGGACTGCCTCGAGGCCCTCGACTCGCTCGACGAGGCGCTGCCGGAGAAGGTGGTGCTGCACGCCGACGAGCTGGACCGCCTGGCCGAGTCCGCGAGTGCGGAGAACCCGGCGGTCACCGCCGAGATCCAGGCCAAGGAGAAGGCGTTCTACATCTTCACCTCCGGCACCACGGGAATGCCGAAAGCCAGTCTGATGAGCCACTTCCGGTGGCTGAAGTCGATGTCCGGGCTCGGCAGCATGGGAGTCCGGCTGCGGGGCGACGACGTCCTGTACTGCTGCCTGCCGCTGTACCACAACAACGCGCTCACGGTCTCGCTGTCGTCGGTGCTCGCCTCCGGCGCGGCCATCGCGATCGGCAAGCAGTTCTCGGTCTCTCGGTTCTGGGACGACGTCCGGGCCAACGAGGCCACCGCGTTCACCTACATCGGCGAGCTTTGCCGCTATTTGCTCACCCAGGACGAGAAGCCGTCCGACAAGGACAACTCCATCCGCCTCATCGTGGGCAACGGCCTGCGGCCGGAGATCTGGCACGAGTTCACCGAGCGCTTCGGCATCTCGCGCGTCGCCGAGTTCTACGGCGCCAGCGAGTGCAACATCGCGTTCATCAACGCGTTCAACCTCGACCGGACCGCCGGCTTCTGCCCGCTGCCGTACGCCGTGGTGGAGTACGACGACGAGACCGGCAAGGCCAAGCGCGACGGCAACGGCCGCCTCACCAAGGTCCCGGCCGGCGGGGTCGGGCTGCTGCTGTCGAAGATCACCGACCGTGCGCCGTTCGACGGGTACTCCGACGAGGACGCCACCAAGAAGAAGCTGCTCGAGAACGGGTTCAAGGACGGCGACTGCTGGTTCGACACCGGAGACCTGGTGCGCCAGCAAGGCTTTCGGCACGTCGCGTTCGTCGACCGGCTCGGAGACACTTTCCGGTGGAAGGGGGAGAACGTCGCCACCACGCAGGTCGAGGGTGCCCTCGGATCGCATCCGGACGTGGATCAGGCCGTGGTGTTCGGCGTCGACATCCCCGGCGCCGACGGCAAGGCCGGCATGGCTGCCGTGACCCTGCGGAACGGCAAGAAGTTCGACGGCGCGTCCCTGGCCACCCACGCCTACGAGTCGCTGCCCGCGTACGCCGTGCCGCTGTTCGTCCGCGTGGTCGACTCCCTCGAGGCCACCTCGACCTTCAAGAGCAAGAAGGTCGAGCTCCGCAAGACCGGCTACGGCGACGGCGACGGCGATCTGTACGTGTTGAAGGGCAAGGCCGACGGCTACGTCGAGTCCTACGACGGTTACGTCGACGAGGTCGGCGGCGGCAAGCTGCCCAAGGGCTGACGGACGAGCGGCCGACCGGGCCCGGCGCGGCGGGAAGGCAAGATGGTCGGGTGCACCCGTTCCCGACTCTCTGCGGCCGACCCGTCGCGACCGACCGCGCGTTGGTGATGGCGATCGTCAACCGCACCCCGGACAGCTTCTACGACCGCGGAGCGACGTTCTCGGACGACGCCGCCATGGCCGCGGTGCATCGCGCCGTGGACGAGGGCGCCGACGTCCTGGACATCGGCGGCGTCAAGGCCGGTCCCGGTGCCACCGTGGACGTCGAGGAGGAGACCCGGCGGGTCGTGCCCTTCGTCGCGGCCATCCGGTCCGCGTACCCGGACGTGGTGATCAGCGTCGACACCTGGCGTGCCGAGGTGGCCCGACGCGCCTGCGCCGAGGGCGCCGATCTGATCAACGACACCTGGGCGGGAGCCGATCCCGACCTGGTCGGCGTGGCCGCGCACGTGGGCGCGGGCATCGTGTGCTCGCACACCGGCGGTGCGGTGCCGCGCACCCGCCCGCACCGGGTGCGGTATGCCGACGTGGTGGCCGACGTGGTGACCGAGGTGACGCGCGCGGCCGAGGCCGCCGCTGCGGCCGGCGTGCGCGAGGACGGCATCCTGGTGGACCCGACGCACGACTTCGGCAAGAACACCCACCACGGGCTCGCGTTGTTACGGCACGTCGACAGTCTGGTCAACAGCGGATGGCCGGTCCTGATGGCGCTGAGCAACAAGGATTTCGTGGGGGAGACTCTGGGAGTCGGACTCGCCGAACGCTTGGAGGGAACCTTGGCCGCGACAGCACTCACCGCCGCGCGCGGAGCGCGCATGTTCCGGGTCCACGAGGTTGGACCCACCCGGCGCGTCGTCGACATGGTGGCGGCCGTCGCGGGCACCCGCCCGCCGGCGCGCACGGTGCGAGGTCTGGCGTGACCTCGTCGGCCGCTCCCGCCCTGGCCGACGCCGACACCACGTGGTCCGATCCGCAGTGGACCGTCGCGGAACTCGTCGCGGCGAAGGGTGACCGCACCGTCTCGGTGGTGCTGCCGGCGCTCGACGAGGAGGCGACGGTCGGTGCTGTCGTCTCGTCGATTTCCCCGCTGCTCGGCGGACTGGTGGACGAGTTGGTGGTCCTGGACTCCGGCTCCACCGACGCCACCGCCGCGCGTGCCCGCGCCGCCGGTGCGGACGTCGTCACGCGGGAGGAGGCGGTCCCCGAGGTCGCGACCGCGCCCGGCAAGGGCGAGGTGCTGTGGCGGTCGCTCGCCGCCACCACGGGCGACGTGGTCGTGTTCGTCGACGCCGACCTGGTGGACCCGGACCCCGGCTTCGTCCCCAAGTTGCTCGGCCCGCTGCTCACGCGCGACGGTCTGCACCTGGTGAAGGGGTTCTACCGTCGTCCGCTCGCCGGCTCGTCCGACGACCACGGCGGTGGACGCGTCACCGAGCTGGTGGCTCGCCCGCTGCTCGCGGCGTTGCGCCCGGAGCTCGGCGGCATCGTGCAGCCGCTCGGGGGCGAGTACGCCGGCACCCGCGAACTCCTGACGGCCGTGCCGTTCGCGCCGGGGTACGGCGTGGAGATCGGCTTGCTGATGGACACCTACGACCGCTACGGACCGGGCGCGATCGGTCAGGTGAATCTCGGGGTACGGCGCCATCGGAACCGCCCCCTCGACCAGTTGGGCGCGATGAGCCGCCAGATCGTCGGCACGATGCTCGGCCGCTCGGGCATCGCCGACTCCGGCGCCGGTCTCACCCAGTTCCGCCCGGAGGGCCGCGATTTCGTCGCGTCCGTCACCGACGTCTCCCTCGTCGACCGACCGCCGATGCGCACGGTCCGGCCGTGGGCCGACCGCACGCGGTGACCCCCACCGGCTCTGCCGGGTCGGCATCGACCGCGTCCGCCGTGACAGGATCGGCGCCATGCTGACGATCCTGCTGTACGTCGTCGCGATCGCGGTGGTGGCCGTCGTGCTGTTCCTGATCGCCTCGGTGGTGTTCGGCCGCGGCGAGGAGATGGAACCGCTCCCACCCGAGACCACCGCCACGGCACTGCCCGCTCACGGCGTCACCGGGCGCGACGTGCGGGCGCTGCGGTTCCGCCTGCGGCCGCGCGGCTACGACTGCGGCGAGGTCGACTGGGCCCTGGACCGGCTGGCCGCCGAGATCGACGGACTCCGTGCGCAGTTGGCCGGGCGGGAGGAGACGGGCCGAGAGGACACGGGCCGAGAGGAGACGCCCCAGCGCGTGCACCCGGGCGCCGACTCGTGACGCACACCGCGGCTCAGTCCGACGGTCGCGTCCGCTGCTCCTGGGCGCCGGACCCGTCCGTCGACGCCCTGTACGCGCGCTATCACGACGAGGAGTGGGGTCGCGAGGTGCACGGCACCCGCGCGTTGTTCGAGCGGGTGAGCCTCGAGGCGTTCCAGTCCGGACTGTCGTGGATCACGGTGCTGCGCAAGCGCGATGCCTTCCGCGCCGCCTTCGCGGGCTTCGACCCCGCGGCGATCGCGCGCTTCACCGACGACGACGTCGACCGCCTTCTCGGCGACGCGGGCATCGTCCGCAATCGCGCCAAGATCCTCGCGACCGTGGCCAACGCGCGTCTCGTCGTGTCGGGCGACATCGACCTCGACGCCCTGCTGTGGTCGTTCGCACCGCCGCCGCGCCCGCGACCCGCCACCGCCGAGGACGTCCCCGCCGTGACCGCGGAGTCGACGGCCATGGCAGCCGAGCTCAAACGACGCGGCCTGCGCTTCGTCGGCCCGACGACGGCGTACGCGTTGATGCAGGCGACCGGGATGGTGGACGACCACCTGCGGAACTGTTGGGTCCCGCCGGGCCGGTAAGCCTGTGCGCAGGCACTCGAGGGGTGTCCGTTCCCCGTCGTTCGGTGCGATAGGGAAGAATATGGATCACGAGTTCCGTCGGACCCCGGCGGAGCGCGAAGTGAAGGTTCCATGCGCGGAGCAGGTCGGCGCAGATCTGGAGGGAGCAGAGGATGGCGGCCATGAAGCCCCGGACCGGGGACGGTCCGCTCGAGGCGACCAAGGAAGGACGAGGAATCGTCATGCGGGTTCCACTCGAGGGCGGAGGACGCCTGGTCGTCGAGCTCACTCCCGACGAGGCGGCCGCACTGGGCGACGAGCTCAAGGGCGTCACCGGCTGACACGCAGAATGCACTCGCGCGCGGCCCCGTCGGAGAATCCGACGGGGCCGTCGTCGTGCGCGGGTTCTCGGGCCGCGACCCGGCGAGAGGTGAGAGGGTGGGGACGATGATCGACGAGGCCGTGACGTTGCTGGCGTGCCCGCACTGCGGCGCGGGGCTCGACGCCGACCCGCCCACGCTGCTCTGCGAGAGCGGGCACACCTTCGACGTCGCCCGCCACGGCTACGTCAGCCTGCTCTCCGGCGGCGGGGGAAAGTTCACCGGCGACAGCGCCGAGATGGTGGCCGCCCGAGCGGACTTCCTGGCCTCGGGCCGGTACGACCCGGTGATGGACGCCGTCGCGGACGTCGCCGACGGGCCGCACGTGCTCGACGTCGGGGTCGGCACCGGCCACTACCTGGCGCGCGTGCTGGACACAGTGGGCGGCGACGCGGTGGGGATCGGCGTCGACGTGTCCAAGGCGGCCGCCCGCCGTGCGGCGCGAGCGCACCCGAGGGCCGCGGCCGTCGTCGCGGACGTCTGGACCGCCCTGCCCGTCCGCACCGGGACGATCGACACCGCGCTGTCGGTGTTCTCACCGCGCAACGTTCCCGAACTCGCCCGCGTCCTCGCGCCGACCGGTCGCCTGGTGGTGGTCACGCCCACCGACCGTCACCTGCAGGAGTTGGTGACGTCGTTGGACCTGGTGCGGGTGGACGAGCACAAGACCCGCCGGCTCGGCGACTCCCTCGCGGGGACCTTCGAGCGGACCGATCGTCGCGCGGTCGGATACACCATGACGCTCGGCCCCGACGACGTCGCGGCCGTGGTGGGCATGGGGCCGTCGGCACGCCACGTCACCCCCGCCGAGTTGGCGGCCCGCGTGACGGCCCTCCCGACCCCGAT
The DNA here is from genome assembly GCF_019834675.1 of Rhodococcoides corynebacterioides. GTDB lineage: Bacteria > Actinomycetota > Actinomycetes > Mycobacteriales > Mycobacteriaceae > Rhodococcoides > Rhodococcoides corynebacterioides_A. The sequence goes on from NZ_JABUBU010000001.1 coordinate 574,195, forward strand.
CGAGGTCACCGTGGCCGTCACCGTCTCGGTCTACCGGCCCGCAGCCGTGTAGACCTCCATGGTCTGCTCTGCGATCGACTCCCACGCGAACTCGGCGACGGCCCGGTCGCGGCCCGCCACCCCGAACGCCCGGGTGCGATCCTCGTCGGCCACCAACGCGTTGACCGCCGCCGCGAGGTCGGCCTCGAAGGCACCGGTGTCCGCGGCGTCGTAGTGCACCAGGGTGCCGGTGCGGCCGTCGGCGACCACCTCGGGGATACCGCCGACATCCGACGCGACGACGGCCGTCTCGCACGCCATCGCCTCGAGGTTGACGATCCCCAACGGCTCGTACACCGAGGGACACACGAACACCGATGCGGCGGTGAGGATCTGGCGGATCTGCTCGGTGGGAAGCATCTCGCGCACCCAGAACACGTTGCCGCGCTTCTCCGACAGCTCCGCGACCGCGCGCTCGGTCTCGACGGCGATCTCCGGGGTGTCGGGTGCGCCGGCGCACAGGACGAGCTGGATCGACGGATCGAAGGCGTGGGCCGCGGCCACCAGATGCCCGACGCCCTTCTGCCGGGTGATGCGACCGACGAAGGCGACGATGGGGCGGTCGGTGCGCACCCCGATGGCCGTCAGGGCGGGCTCGTCGTTCGCGTCGGCGGGGCCGGGATGCCACACGGCGGTGTCGATACCGTTGCGCACCACGTGGATTCGAGCGGGGTCCAGTCGGGGATAGCAGTCCAGGACGTCGGCCTTCATGCCGTCGCTGACCGCGATGACGGCGTCGGCGTACTCGACGGCGTTGCGTTCGGACCACGACGAGACCCGGTAGCCGCCGCCGAGCTGCTCGGCCTTCCAGGGGCGTCGGGGTTCGAGCGAGTGCGCGGTGAGCACGTGGGGGATGCCGTGCAGTTCCGCCGCGAGGTGACCGGCGAGCCCGGTGTACCAGGTGTGCGAATGCGCGACGTCCGCGTCGGCGGCGGCCGCGGCCATGCGCAGTCCGCTCGACAGGGTCGTGAGCGCCGGGTTGGCGTCCGCGAGCGCCGGATCGGGGGAGTGCACGATCGCGGTGTCCCGCGGCGCACCCGTGCAGTGGACGTCGACCTCGCAGAGCGCCCGCAGGCGGTCGACCAGTTGCGTGACGTGAACGCCCGCGCCACCGTAGATCTCCGGAGGGTATTCCTTGGTCATCATCGCGACGCGCATGAGAGAAACGTAACGCGTCCGCGTCCATTCGTTCCATATCCGGCGCTGACCCGTCACAACCCGATAGGTTGGTACTCGTGAGGACCCAGCCGCATGTACTCGGAATCGTGCTCGCCGGCGGCGAAGGCAAACGGCTCTTCCCCATGACGGCGGACCGGGCCAAACCCGCGGTGCCGTTCGGCGGTGCCTATCGCCTCATCGACTTCGTGCTGAGCAACCTGGTCAACGCCGGGTACCTGCGCCTGTGCGTGTTGACGCAGTACAAGTCCCATTCGCTGGACCGGCACATCTCGCAGACCTGGCGTCTGTCGGGATTCGGCGGCGAGTACATCACCCCGGTGCCGGCGCAGCAGCGCCTCGGACCGCGCTGGTACACCGGCAGCGCCGACGCGATCTTCCAGTCGCTTAACCTGGTCTACGACGAGGATCCCGAGTACATCGTGGTCTTCGGCGCCGACCACGTGTATCGCATGGACCCGGAGCAGATGGTGCAGCAGCACATCGATTCCGGGGCCGGGGTCACCGTGGCGGGCATTCGCGTACCGCGCAGTGAGGCAACCGCTTTCGGCTGCATCGACGCCGACGCCGCCGGCAACATCACCGAGTTCCTCGAGAAGCCGGCGGACCCGCCGGGGACGCCGGACGATCCGGACAGCACGTTCGCTTCGATGGGCAACTACGTCTTCACCACCAAGGTCCTCGTGGACGCCATCAAGGCCGACGCGGAGAACACCGACTCCGACCACGACATGGGCGGCGACATCATTCCCGCGTTGGTCGCGGCCGGGATGGCGTCGGTGTACGACTTCAAGGACAACGTCGTGCCCGGCGCGACGGAGCGCGACAAGGGCTACTGGCGCGACGTCGGCACCATCGACGCCTTCTACGACGCGCACATGGACCTGGTGTCCGTGCACCCCGTGTTCAACCTCTACAACAAGCGGTGGCCCATCCGCGGGACGGCCGAGAACCTCCCGCCCGCCAAGTTCGTCCAGGGCGGTCTGGCGCAGGAGTCGATCGTCGGCGCCGGCAGCATCCTGTCCGCCGCGACGGTCCGCAACTCCGTGCTGAGTTCCTCGGTCATGATCGACGCCGGGGCCACGGTCGAGGGCAGCGTCATCATGCCGGGTGTCCGCATCGGGCGGAACGCGGTGGTGCGCAACGCGATTCTGGACAAGAACGTGGTGGTCAACCCGGGCGAGATCATCGGGGTGGACCGCGATCGCGACGCGGAGCGCTTCACCGTCTCCGCCGGCGGCGTCGTCGCCGTCGGCAAGGGCGTCTGGATCTAGACCCGGCGGTCAGTCGGGCAGGCGCGACGCGCAGAGCAGGCCGTCGCCGAGGGGGAGGACGACGGCGGTGAGCGCCTCGTTCTCGGCCACCGCCCGCGCGGCGGCGCGCACGGCGACCGTGGCGTCGTCTCGCGCCGACGGGTCCGCGACCCGCCCGCCGAGCAGGGCGTTGTGCAGGATCAGCGCCCCGCCGGGACGCAACATGCGCACGCCCTCGGTGACGATGCCGACGTGGTCCCGCGGGGTCGCGTCGACGAAGACGAGGTCGTAGGACGCGTCGGCCAGCCGGGGGAGGACGTCCATCGCGCGACCGTTGATGAGCCGGGTGCGCGACGGCGCGACGCCGCCCGCGCGGAACGACTCCCGCGCCGCCCGCTGGTGCTCGGGTTCGCTGTCGATGGTGGTGAGGACGCCGTCGGGACGCATGCCGTCGAGCAACCACAGTCCGCTGACGCCGGCGCCGGTGCCGACCTCCACGACGGTGCGTGCGCCGGAGAGCTGCGCGATCATGCTCAGCGCCGCGCCGACCGACGGCGGAACCGGGGCCGCACCCAGATCGTCGGCCCGCTCCCGCGCGGCCACGAGGACGTCGTCCTCGACGACGGAGGTCTCGGTGTAGTGCAGCATCGTCGCGGCGTCGACAGTCACAGGGCAGACCCTATCGAACCCGCCCGGACTCTCAGGGCGCACTCAGGTTTCTCACACGGCCCGCACACCCGCGGCGGTCATGCTTCTTCTACGTTCGCGGAACGCACGCATCGGGCTTCGACTCCGGCGAGATCGGGTATCGGAACAATCGGACACCAGTCCGGGTTGTCTCGATCACCGAATCACTGCCGAGAGCCGGCGGCCGATCGTCGATCCCCCGACCAGGAGGACCCAGAGGATCACATGAACCCGATTGCACGCGAACACGCCGCCGAGCCCGCACTGTCCGGCACCGCCGTCTTCGACGCGACCGGTGACGCCACGTCCATGCCGTCCTGGGACGACCTGGTGCGCGAGCACGGCGATCGGGTCTACCGCCTGGCCTACCGGTTGTCCGGCAACGCGCAGGACGCCGAGGACCTCACGCAGGACACCTTCATCCGCGTCTTCCGGTCGCTGCAGAGCTACCAGCCCGGCACGTTCGAGGGGTGGCTGCACCGCATCACCACCAACCTCTTCCTGGACATGGTTCGTCGCCGCAGCCGCATCCGCATGGAGGCGCTGCCGGAGGACTACGACCGGGTGCCCTCCGACCGACCGGATCCGGAGCAGATCTACCACGACGCGCGGCTCGACCCCGACCTGCAGGCCGCGCTCGACTCGCTGGCCCCGGAGTTCCGCGCGGCGATCGTGCTGTGCGACATCGAGGGCCTGTCCTACGAGGAGATCGGCGCCACCCTGGGCGTCAAGCTCGGCACGGTCCGCAGCCGTATCCACCGCGGTCGTCAGGCGTTGCGCGACCACCTCGCCGCCACACGCACCGAGGCAGGCGCACGCGCCGGGTCCCGCGGGAACTGATCGCGATCGTCGCCCGTTGGGCAACCGATCGGTATCGTGGCGAGCGGTTCATCGCGACGACACACCGGGACCCCGATCGGCACACTGCAGTGGAGGAGAACCATGACACGCGCGCGTCGGCAGTTCAATCCCACCGAGCACCTCGCCAGCGAGGCCGTGGCCGCCTACGTCGACGGTGAGTTGCGGATGAACGCGTATCTGCGCGCCGCGCATCACGTGTCCGAATGCCCCGAGTGCGCGGCCGAGGTCGACGCCCAGCAGCAGGCCCGCATCGCGTTGCGGTCCTCCGAACAGGTGACCATGCCGACGTCGCTCATGGGTCTGCTGCACCAGATTCCCGATCGGCACTGCGACGCTGCCGGCGAGGGACGGCCCGGCGCGTTGCCGACGTTCCGAGGCGGCATCGCCTCCGGTCTCTCCGGCCGATTCCGGCGACGGTAGCCTGCGCGAGTGGAGCCCGACGGAACCGCTGCACCCGACCGAGACGAGCAGTACGACGGCGACGACACCGAACGTCGTCTGCCGCCGCGTCCCCTCTATCGACCCGTCGTCGATCCCCACACCTCCCGCGCGTTCGGGCGCCCGGACGGGGTGGAGCGATCGTTCCCGCCGCCGACGGACCGGGCGACCGAGTACGTCCCGTCGTCACCGCCGCCGGACCCGATGCTGGCCGAGGCCTTCGGCCGTCCGCCGGGCGTCACCGAATCGTTGGTGCGCGAGCCCGAGGACGGCGCCGTGGAGGAGGTGCCCGCTCCCGTCGACCCGTGGCGGGACCCCGCGGCGGCGGTCACCGCGGTGGCTCCGGCCGCCGCGCCCCCCGAGCCCGCACCCGCGGCGCCGGGCGACAAGCTCGGCGTCCGTGAGGTGCTGTTCGGCCGCCGCGTCGGCGCCCGCGCCCTCGCCACTCTCGCGGCGGTCGCCCTGGTCGTCGGCCTGCTCGGTGGGGTGGTCGGCAGCATCGCGGCGGATCTCGGTGGATCGTTGACCAGCTCCCGCGTCACGCTCGCCCAGGAGGGCAGCGATCTGCCACCCGGCCAGGTCGCGCGGGTCGCCGAGGCCGTGCTGCCGTCGGTGGTGTCGGTGCAGGAGACGTTCGGCGAGAACGCCGGAACGGGGTCGGGAGTCGTCGTCGACGGCGCCGGCTACATCGTCACCAACAATCACGTGATCTCCATGGCCGCCACCAACCCGGACGCCACGCTGTCGGTCACGTTCTCCGACGGCACCAAGGTGCCGGCGCGCATCGTCGGCCGGGACGTCAAGACCGACCTGGCCGTGCTCTCCACGGACGCGACCGGCCTCACGGTCGCGCAGCTCGGTCGGTCCGAGGACGTCGCGGTGGGCGACGACGTCGTGGCCGTCGGTTCGCCGTTGGGCCTGAGCAAGACCGTCACCCGCGGCATCGTCAGTGCTCTCGACCGCCCGGTGCGGCTGTCGGGGGAGGGGACCGACACCGATGCGGTCATCGACGCCGTCCAGACCGACGCCGCGATCAACCCGGGCAACTCCGGCGGTCCGCTCATCGACGCGGAAGGCCGGGTCATCGGCATCAACTCCGCCATCCGCAGCGAGAGCGGCGGATCCGTCGGCCTGGGGTTCGCCATCCCGATCGACGACGTCACCGAGGTGGTGCAGTCCCTCATCCGCACCGGATCGATGATTCACCCGGACATCGGCGTCACTGCCCGCACCGTGGTCAACGACGCCCTCAGCGGCGCCCGAGTGGCCAACGTGACGGCGGGCGGTCCTGCCCAGCAGGCGGGCATCGTCGAGGGCGACGTGATCGTGCGGGTGGGTGACCGCACCGTGTCGGGCGCCGACGAGTTGGTGGTCGCCGTGCAGGAGCAGCAGATCGGTCAGGCCATCTCGGTGCAGGTGGTGCGATCGGGCCGCACCGTGGACATCACCGTCACGCCCACGCCGGACGCATGATCGTGCCCCGGCCCCGTAGGCTGTAGCGGTGTTCGCGAACATCGGTTGGGGCGAGATGCTCGTCCTTCTCATCGCCGCACTCGTCATCCTCGGACCCGAGCGTCTGCCCGGCGCCGTCACCTGGGTCACCAAGTCCCTGCGCCAGGTGCGCGACTACGCGTCCGGCGCCAGTGCCCAGCTGAAGGACGAGCTGGGGACCGATTTCGACGATCTGCGGAAGCCACTCGCGGACCTCAACCAACTGCGCAAGATGACCCCGCGCGCCGTGGTCACCAAGCATCTGCTCGACGGCGACGACTCCATCTTCACGGGCAACTTCGACAAGCCCGCCGGGGGTGCGGCCGCCGCCGGTTCGCAGTCTCCGTCCTCGTCGTCGCGCCCGTCGCTGTCGAAGGAGTCCTCCGGCACCGTGGCCCGGAACGAGCGACCCCCGATCGACCCCGACGCCACGTAGACACGCCGTTCGGGGCCGCCACGGTAGGGAGCGTCATGCGACGGCGGTCCCGTCGAGCTCGACCATCTGGCCGGGGATCGCCAGACGGGTGACGCCGAGCATCGTGGTCGTCGGGGCGACCCCCGCCGCCGCGAGCCTGCCGGCCAGCACGCCGTACTGCGGAAACAGTGCGTCGACGTCGGTGGTGTAGACGTTGAGGCGGACCAGGTTCGCCAGTGACATGCCGGCGTCGACGAGCACGGCCTCGAGGTTCGCCACAGTCAGGGAGAGCTGAGCCGCCATGTCCCCCGTTATCTTCTTCGACCAGACCACCCACCCTGGTGCCCTGGCCGTCTCCCGCCGGTATGGCTTCGAGGTCCCCTGACGTTTCCCACGTCTTTGCGAGCGTCGCCGCCGGCGGGAGAAGGCGTCGGATCACCGCTGAAAGAGGCATGGCCGAGCGCGACGAACGGGTCTGCACAACCTGGGTGACGGGTGACGATGACGCGACCGACAACGCCAAGACCGACGCCCGCGACGCCTATGTCATCGCCGACGCTGCACGAACGCTCCCTGACGTGCTGTTACCGATCGAGGTATCGACCACCCGTCAGCGTGGACACGGGCCTCGCAGCGTGAGGGCGGCGGGCTCCTAGAGCCAACGGCCTCAGCCCGGCGAGAAACCCCCGAGGTCGAACAACACCATCATGAGGGCGAACGGGAGAAACCCGACGACGAACATCAGCGTCCCGAGGAGGGCGAACCAGCGTGTGCGTCCCGCGATCGTCATGGCTGCGCCGCTGAGTAGCGCCACGGTCAGCGGCGGAGCGGCCCAGATGACCCAGTAGCGGGTCGGCGGGGAGGGGGGGGTCGACGTCGCGCTGAAGACTGGAGGGCACGGCGTACCCCGTCCCGCTGCCGGGTCTGGTGCGAACCTTCCCGCCCAGAAGGCGGTGAAGAATCCGAGGGCGATCGTGCCGAGGACTGCCACGATCGCGACGACAGGTCCGTTGACGTCGCTGCGCCGTGAGAACGATGGGGGCCCGGAAGCAGTCATCGCGTCAGCTTCAGTCGCAATCGGCACGGATCGGATCGGCGCGATCGTGGCAACGTGGCGGTCTCACCGAAGGAACGTCGTGCGGGACACTGAGGGAATGACGGTCCTGTGGATGCTCGAAGACCTCGAATGGTGGCCGAACGCTCCAGAACCACGTGACGTCTTCAGCCCCACCACCTATTGGGCTTCACCCGAGGAGATGGATCTACCTCCCGAAGTCGTCACAGAAACACCAGTAACGGTCGAGGAAGTGCACATGGACGGGTACACCGAACGCATCGCGCACCTCGGCAACGGATTCACCACTCTGCTGGGTAAAGGCGGTGGCCCCACCGGCGTCACGATGTTGACGGGCTGCCTTGTCTGGGACCATTACCTGTGGACCGAGTACCGCACGACACCCACCGGAAATGTGCGTCTCGTCGAGCGACGGGGAGGGATCGTCCAACGAGTGACCCGGGACGAAACGACCCATCCGGGTGTGTTCAGCATTCACCCGAGCGGCCCGACCAAGTATCAAATCGGTGAAGCGGACGACGGGTACGAGTTCTGCTGGCATGCGTCGATGGTCGAGCTCGTGCACGCCGAAACCGAGTAGCGACCCACATCGAACGGCGTCGACGCCAGACCGACAAAGGCGTTCAGATTGGCCTTTGTCGCCTGTAACACCTCTTTGAGCTGCAGCATCTCAATCGGCGAGCAGGCCGATCGAGGCTACGGACCGGTCTGTGCGAGGGTCTCGCCACATCGCCTCGCCATCGACGATTGTCGGCAACAGCAGCCGCTTCTCCTCGATTGGCCACTGAATCCAGGGTGGGTATCCGGCGAGTTTGGTCTGCACGATGTCCGCTACGAGGACTGTCGCGTCGGCTAGCGACTGATCCATGTGCAGGCCGGCGCCGACCGTGACCCCCACTGTCCTGTCGTCGTTGCTATTGGCCCTGACACGTGCGCGGGGCCGCGGACCGTCGCTATGCACGCCGAGGTGAATGTCGCCCGTTTCGAGTACGGAGATAGTCCACTGAAGACGGTCGATATCCAAGTTCGCGCCGTGTCGACGCCACCGTAGGTCGGATCCCACCGCGAAACACGCATCGACCATCTGAGTTGGCGCACCCAATCCCGACTCGGGCAACAGTGGCAGCGTCCATTCGTCGACGAACTCGTACATCGGGGACCACATCGGGCCCAGTGTGGCCAACTTCGGCATTCACCGCTGACGAAATCGACGTTTGGACGAGCCGAGACGGGGTGTGAGTCATCGGTGGGGTGACCGCAAATCTGAGGGGCCGGAATTACTGACGGGGTTCGGCAGAGGAAGGACGGGTGTCATTGGGCTTGCGTAGAACATAGAAGCACTCGTGCTCGGCCCGGCCGTCCGCGTTCATCGCCGTCTGCCCGGAGATGTACAGGGTCCGCGTCTCGCCCGACACGATCTCGCCCTGGTTGAGGCCCATCTTCTTCGATCACGTCACCGGATTGACTGCCGTACGTTCTATAGGTGCTCCATTCGCCGGTCTCGCAGCGCCCGGCGAGCCTGGTGGCTGCCGTCCTCGACGCCGCACCGTCAGCATCCCGGCGAATCACGACGGCGAAGCGCTATCGCTCCTGTCCATCCCGTTTCCGTCGACGTGTTCGCTCATGACGCGTGAGTACCGCTGCTCTCGGGTTCGTGCGTGCGTGTCATGGACCGTGTCGGTGGGTGCCGGTACACTCGAACATACGAGCGACTGGGGGGTCGACAGCATGGCTGCAGTGCAGGTGGGGACACAGTCCGCGGTGACGTCGTGGGCTGCGCTGGACCACGCCGCGCTCGGCTTGCCGGCCACGACCGACCTACCTGCTGCGGAGGCGTTGGACGCGTTGGTGCACGCGACGGCCGGGGTGTCCTACCTCGAATGGTTCAAGTACCAGCTCGCCGCCGTCATGCACACGGAGTTGGTGGTGCCGTTCGAGGACGAGGACCGCCGGGAGTTCGATGCGTTCACCCGCTGCGCCGCCTCGATCGCCACCACCCTGTCGATCACTCAGTGGGCGGCGTCCACTCTGCTGACCGACTCCGTCGCGCTGCGGGATCGACTCCCCACGGTGGCGCAGTGTCTGCGGGACGGGGTGGTCACCCCACATCACATTCGCACCATCGTCTCCCGGACGGAGTTGATCGAGGGGCAGTGCTACGCCGCCCTCGTCGACGCCGACATCGCCGCCGCCCTCCGCAAACCCGGAACCTGGTCTAAGAAGCGGGTGGAGACGATGGTCGACAAGATGGTGCACCGCCGTAACCCGGACGCCGTCCGTGAACACCGCGCCAGGGTGGCGAGGAAGCGCAACTTTTCCGTCGAGACCGGGCGGGACGGGATGGCCACGACGACGGACACCCGGTCCGCCGAAGACACCGCCCTCGCCGCCGCCGCGGTGCAGCGGTTGGCAGGGCAGGTGTGCCCGAAGGACACCCGATCGACGGCGGCGCGGGCATCGGATGCGCACTACGCGTTGGTCACTCAGACCGAGTTCGGGTGCGACTGCGACCGCCCGATCACCGACTGCCGCTACAAGAACATCGACGTCAGCAAGTTCGCAGCGACCGCTCCGCGCATCGTGATCCACGTCGTCACCGACACCACCACCCTCACCGGCCCCGTCCCCGCACCCGAGAACGAGAGGGTGTGCAGGTCGCCACAGCACCTGCCGCGACCGAACACCGAGCCCACCCCTGCGTCTCTTCTGCCCGAGGCCGAGGCCGAGGTTCAGGCCGAACCTGCCGCGAATGTGGCCACGGCCGAGTCGGTGGCGCCGGAGCCGTCTGCGTCGGATCCCGTTGCGATGGAACCGGTTCAAGCGGAGCCGGTTGCATCGGAGCCGGTTGCAGCGGATCAATCCGTCACCGCAGTCCAGGCCGACGCCGCCGCGGACCCGACCTCCATCGATCGGTCCGCGGCGGAACAGCCTGCGGCGGAGGGCCTGCGCGGGTGCGAGGAGCCGGTCGGTCTCGACGCCGTCGACGGCGTCGGATTCCTCTCCGGCATCGGCATCATCTCCGGCGCCCACGTCCGCGGCCTCGCCACCGATCCGCGCTCGGTGATCCGCTCGTTGGGTGACGGCACCGACACCCCACTCCCGGCGACGCAACCGTCGAACCCGTACCGACCTTCGGCGGCACTCGATGCGTACGTGCGGGCAAGAGATCAGTTCTGCACCTGGCCCGGCTGCAACAAGCCGGCGTGGGACGCCGACCTCGACCACATCACCGAATACGACCACACCCACCCCGACCGGGGCGGCCAGACATCGGCCACCGGGTTGGGCGCCAAATGCCGTTTCCATCACCTACTGAAAACGTTCGGGGACTTCGTCGACGACCAGTACCCCGACCCCACCAATCCGAGTCGGCTGATCCGCACCATCACCATCCCCGAGGGACGGACGGTGCTGGGTCCGGCGTTCACCGGCCACGACACCCACCCCGGACTCGACATGATCGTCTTCGGCGACCCACCGCCACCGCGACCACCCGGTCTCACCGAACGCCGACGACCCGCCCCTCGCACCGAGCAGAAACACGCCCGCCGCCGACAAGAGCGGAACCGCAACCGCCTCCGCAACCTCGGACTACCGGCGACCCCGGCCGAGGCGGCGGACCACGAACCACCCCCGTTCTGACGGGCAGGGGTGGGTTACAGGTGACGCGTGGTGTCGATGCCGAGGCTCATGCCGGCGAGCCCGCGACTGCGGACGGACAGCTTCTCGGCGACCTCAGTGAGAGCGCGGGCCGCCGGGGTGTCGGGCGCGCCGAGCACGATGGGAACGCCCTCGTCCCCACCTTCCCGCACCGCCGTGTCGAGTGGAATCTGGCCCAGGAGCGGAACTTTCGCACCGACCGCGGTGGTGAGGCGATCGGCCACGGCCTGTCCGCCACCGGTGCCGAAGACGTCCATGCGCGTGCCGTCGGGCAGCTCGAGCCAGGACATGTTCTCCACGACGCCGACCACCCGCTGGCGGGTCTGGAGGGCGATGGCCCCGGCACGCTCGGCGACCTCGGCCGCCGCCTGCTGGGGCGTGGTGACCACCAGGATCTCCGCGCCCGGGATGAGCTGCGCCACCGAGATCGCGACGTCACCGGTACCGGGCGGGAGGTCGAGCAGGAGGATGTCGAGATCGCCCCAGAACACGTCGGCCAGGAACTGCTGCAGCGCACGGTGCAGCATGGGCCCGCGCCACACGACCGGGGTGTTGCCCTGGGTGAACTGGGCGATCGAGATCATCTTCACCTCGTGCGCGACGGGCGGCATGATCATGCGCTCGACCTGCGTCGGCCGTGCATCGGTCCCCAGCATCCGGGGCACGGAGTGGCCGTAGATGTCGGCGTCCAGCACCCCGACGGACAGACCCTTGGCGGCCATGGCGGCCGCGAGATTGACGGTGACGGAGGACTTTCCGACTCCACCCTTGCCCGAGGCGACCGCGTAGACGCGGGTCAGCGAGCCCGGCTGGGCGAAGGGGATGACCGGCTCGGCCGAGTCGCCGCGCAGCGACTTCCGCAGCTCGGTGCGCTGCTCGTCGTTCATCACGTCGAGTTCGACGCGGATCTCGCCGACGCCGGCGACGTCGGCGACGGCGGTGCGCACCCGGTCACTGATCTCGGTCTTCATGGGGCAGCCGGCGGTGGTGAGGTAGATGCCGACGTCCACCGACCCGTCGTCACCGACGGCGACGCTCTTGACCATGCCGAGCTCGGTGATGGGCTTGCGAATCTCGGGGTCGTTCACACGCGCGAGCGCGCTGCGGACGTCCGATTCGATGACTGCGGGCATACCTCGATGGTATGCGGGCCTAGTGGATGCGAGGCAGGTCGCCCTCGGCGGGAGCGATTCCGGTGGAGTAGGCGACGGACCAGGCGACCACGTTGGCCACGTACGCCATCGAGTTGTTGTAGCGCAGGATGGCCTGCGTGGCCTGGACGGGATCGGCCATGTTAAGGCCGCCGTCGCACAGGTACTTGCCGGTGGTGGCGGCACTGTCGAACAGGTTCTGAGGATCGGCCTTGCCGTCTCCGTTACCGTCGGTGGCGTAGCGCTTCCACGTCTCGGGGAGGAACTGCATGGGGCCGACGGCGCGGTCGTACACCGCGTCACCGTCGAGCTCGCCGCCGTCGGTGTCGTAGATCACGTTGTTCCCGGCCAGGCTGCCGTCGAGTCGCGGTCCGAGGATCGGCTCGAGCAGGGTGCCGTCCGGGGCCACCTTGCCGTCGTTGGCGTGGGTGGACTCGACGCGGCCGATGCCGGCGAGAAGGGACCACGACATGTTGCAGCCGGGCACCGTCTCGTGCAGGATCCGCTCCGCGTTGCGATAGGCCTCGACGTTGACCGCCGGCACTCCCAGCGGGTGCGCGACGACGCTCTCCGGCAGCGCCGGACCGGGATCGACGACGGGGGCCGGTGCGGGCTCGGGCGCGGGGGCGGGCGGTTCGGGGCTGACGGGAGCCGGAGCGGGGGTGGTGTCGATGCGGCTCGCGTCCAGCGGCACCTCGTGGGATGCGACCCGCGTCTGGAGGAACGGGATGTCGGCGCCCGCCGCATAGCTGCTGGCGACGGCGATGCCCCCGGCGGGGATCAAGCCGGTCAACGCGATCACCGAATTCCGGCGTAGTGCGGAAGTCGATTTCTTGCGGTGCCGACCCACTGATGTACCTCCTCGCCGCTCGCCGGACTCGTGATCCGTGAGCGACTGCTCCGACGTGTAAGTGCCGGGAGCGAGGGTACCGTATCCGTTGCCGTTCTGTTATCCGGTCGTTATGGAGTGGGTGCTGTGCTGTCGGTGACCGCCGGTGCCGTGACGGTCTGCGCCGGAGGAGCCGGCGAACAGAGCAGGCACGGGATGGTCGGCAATTCGAAGGTCGGCAGCGGCGGCAACCCCTCGATCCCGAACGCCGGCGGCGGCGTGGTCGTCGTGACCGGGGCGAGCGTGGTGGGCAGGGCGCTCGTGGTGCTCGGATCGGTGCTCGGCGCGACGTCCGCGGCGCCCGGCGCGGCGGCGGCGATCGCGAGCGCGTCGACCGGCGACGGAATGGGCGTCGGGTCCCCGATACGTCCGGGAACCGGGCTGGCGCCGCCCGAGTACGCCGCCGACCACGAGAGCACGTTGGCGGTGTACGCGGCCGAGTTGTTGTAGCGCATCACGGCCGCCGTGGCGTCCGCGGCCTTGGTCATGTCGAGGCCACCCGAGCACAGGTACTTGCCCGCCGCGGCCGCCGCGTCGAAGACGTTGTTGGGATCGGACTTGCCGTCGCCGTTGCCGTCGGTGGCGTACGCCGCCCACGTCGACGGGATGAACTGCATGGGCCCCACCGCGCGGTCGTGGGTCGAATTGCCGTCCAGCGCACCGCCGTCCGTGTCGGTGATGACGGCGTCGGCGGCCGAGCGACCGTCCAGCGGCGGTCCGAGGACGGGCGTCAACGTGGTTCCGGTGACGTCGGTGCGTCCGCCGCCGGCGTGCCCGGACTCGATACGGCCGATGGCGGCGAGCAGATGCCAGGGCAGCCTGCACCCGGGGATCGTGGTGGCGGTCAGGGCCTCGGCCGCCCGGTAGGCCTGCAACACGAGATCCGGAATGCCGAGGGCGCCGACGAGGATGTTCGCCGCCGGCGCGCCGGGTGCGGCCGGGGGCGCTCCGGCGGGTGCGGATGCCGTCGGCGACCGGAACGTGGCGGCGGTGCGCTCGGGCGGGTCGACCAGACCCACCGCGGTGTCACGGGAGGCCACGGGCGCCGCCGCGACGACGGCCGCGGGGTACGCCGTCGCCCGGTTCGCGGAGCTGGGTGTGGCCGAGCCCGCGGCCACCGTGACAGCACCGAGCAGGAGCACCGACGCACTCACGACACCGCCGACACGCATACGCACCAACCCCCACCGATCACACCGTGCGCACTTCTTCGGACCCGACGCGCAGTGTGACCGAGGTTACCGGCGCGTGTCCTCGCTGTGGTCGAAACGAGTCGGTTCGTCCGGTTCCTCCAGGCGGCGTCGCGACTTCTTGCGCGGGCGCTCGTCGGCGAGCGACGGATCGGCGAGCACCGCCTTCAGATCGTCGAGCTCGCGACGCAGATAGTCGCGCGTCGCGACCTCGCCGACGGCGATACGGAGCGCGGCGAGTTCCCGGGCGAGGAACTCGGTGTCCGCCTTGGTCTGGGCGGCCCGTGCGCGGTCCTCCTCGAGCGAGACGCGGTCCCGGTCGTCCTGGCGGTTCTGGGCCAGCAGGATGAGCGGCGCGGCGTACGCGGCCTGCGTCGAGAACGCGAGGTTCAGCAGGATGAAGGGATACGGGTCCCACTGCAGGCTGAGCGCGAACACGTTCAGCAGGATCCAGACCACCACGATGATCGTCTGGATCGCCAGGTACCGGCCGGTGCCCAGGAAGCGCGCGACGTTCTCGCCCGTGCGTCCGATCGCGTCGACGTCGATGTCCACTCGGAACCGCCGTGAACCGCGCGGGGTGTCCAGCCGCTGCCGTGCGGAAATGCCCCCGTCACTCATGACCCACGTGCTCCTGTTCGCGCCAGTCGTCCGGCAGTAGGTGATCGAGGACGTCGTCCACCGTCACCGCGCCGATGAGGTGCTCCTCCTCGTCCACCACCGGTCCGCAGACCAGGTTGTACGCGGCGAAGTAGCGCGTGACGGCGCCCAGTCCGTCGTCGGGGGACAGGGTCGACAGCGTCGTGTCGATCACCCCGCCGACCAACGACGCCGGGGGTTCTCGCAGAAGTTGTTGCAGGTGTACGCAGCCGAGGTAGCGGCCGGTCGGGGTCGCGGTCGGCGGACGGACCACGAATACCAGCGACGCGAGGGCGGGCGTCAGATCGGGGTTGCGGGCACGTGCGAGCGCCTCGGCGACGGTCGCGGACGCGCTGAGCACCACCGGCTCCGGGGTCATGAGACCGCCGGCGGTGTCGGGCGAGTGCTCGAGCAGCCGTCGCACCGGTTCGGAGTCCTGCGGGTCCATCAGCCGCAGCAGAGCTTCCGCCTCCGGCTCGGGCAGTTCGCCGAGGAGGTCCGCCGCGTCGTCCGGGTCCATCGCCTCGAGCACGTCGGCGGCGCGGCCCGGCTCGAGGGTCTGGACCAGGTCGATCTGGTCGTCGTCCGGAAGTTCCTGGATGACGTCGGCCAATCGCTGATCGTCGAGCGCGAACGCCACCTCGAGTCGACGCTTCTCCGGCAGGTCGCGAATCGCGTCCGCGACGTCGGCGGGACGCAGGCCGTCGAACTGCGCGAGCAACTGCGAGACACCCTGACCGGGTTGCGACAGGTCCATCTGAGTCAGACCCTGCACGTTCTGCCAGTCGATGACGTGCATGCTGCCCCGCCGGCCCAGGCGAGTGCGGTGCGGCCGCACCGCGACGCGCGAGACCACCCAGTCCCGCGTGCGGGTCTGCTCGATCCCCAGATCGACGACGACGGCGTCGACGCCGTGCAGGTCGGGGGCGTCCGGATCGTCGGTGCGGACGTGGGAGTCGAGCACCTGAGCGAGCGCGAGGACCTCACCGGGCCGTTGCGAGAACCGCCGCAGACTGACGTTGCCGGTGGTGAGGGTGACCGACGTCGGCTCGACGGCCGTCACGCGCAGCATGGGGACGAAGATCTTGCGTCGGGTCGCCAGATCCACGACGAGGCCCAGGACGCGCGGCTGTTGTCGGCCGATGCGCACGGTGATCACGATGTCGCGGACCCGGCCGATCGACTCGCCGTCGGGTCCGAGCACCACCAGACCCGCGAGTCGAGCGGCGAACACCTTGTTCACAGCAGCCATGGGACGCAAGGGTAGACGGACACGCGACCACGCCCGGCGGGTGACTAGGGTCGGCGCCGTGACCACTCCCTCCGACCGGTCGGCGCTGCTCCGGCGTTCGGTCCTGGCCGTGCCCGGCAGCAACCCGTCGATGATGAGCAAGGCGCGCGGCCTGCCCGCCGACGCGGTGTTCCTCGATCTCGAGGACGCCGTCGCACCGGCCGCCAAGGTCGCGGCGCGGGCGTCGGTCGTCGACGCGCTGCGCGCCGACGACTGGGGATCGCAGCGCCGGATGGTGCGGGTCAACGACTGGACGACGGCACACACGCTGCGGGACCTGACCGACGTCGTCGGGCCGGCGGGTGACCGGGTCGAGGTGATCGTCCTGCCCAAGGTGCGCTCCGCCGGCGAGGTGCAGGCGCTGGACCTCATCCTCACCCAGCTCGAACGCGAGCACGAGCTGCCGGTGGGACGGATCGGTATCGATGCGCAGATCGAGGACGCGCGCGGTCTGCTGCACGTCGACGCCATCGCGTCCGCGTCGCCGCGGCTCGAGGCGTTGGTGTTCGGGCCGGGCGACTTCATGGCCGACATCGGGATGCGCACGCTGACGGTGGGGGAGCAGCCGCCGGGACTCGCGCACGGCGACGCCTACCACCACGTCCTGATGTCGATTCTCGTCGCGGCACGCGCACACGGCGTCGCCGCCGTCGACGGGCCGTGGGTGCAGGTGCGCGACGCGGCGGGATTCGCCGCGTCCGCCCGACACGCGGCCGCACTCGGATACGACGGCAAATGGGTGTTGCACCCCACGCAGATCGCCGCGGCCAACGAGATCTTCGCCCCGCGCCAGGAGGACTTCGACCGCGCCGTCGCGATCGTGGAGGCCTACGCCCGACACCTGTCCGCGGAGGGTGGACACCGCGGCGCGGTGATGGTCGGCGACGAGATGGTCGACGAGGCCGGGCACCGGATCGCCCGGGCGGTCGCCGCGGCGGGGCGTGCGGCGGGGATGTCCGTCACGGCCGACGGCGCGACCGCCGTTGACCGGGCACAATGAGCGCATGACGAATCCTCTGTCGCAGCCGGGGCGGCCCGGCCAGGGTCTGCCCACTCCGCCGTCGGGATGGCCCATCGGGTCCTACCCCACGTACGCCGAGGCGCAGCGTGCCGTCGACTACCTCTCCGATCAGGAGTTCTCGGTGCAGGACGTCACCATCGTCGGCGTCGACCTCATGCAGGTCGAGCGGGTCATCGGTCGACTCACCTGGCCGAAAGTCATTGGTGGAGGCATTCTCTCGGGTGCGTGGCTCGGTGTCTTCCTCGGCCTGATCCTGGCGATCGTCACCAACACCAACTACTTCAGCGCCCTCGTGGTCGGTGTCCTCGGTGGTGTGGTCTTCGGTCTGATCTCCGCCTCCATTCCCTACGCCGCCACGCGGGGGCAGCGCGACTTCGCCTCGACCATGCAGCTGGTGGCCGGTCGGTACGACGTCCTCTGCGAACCCAAGACCGCCGAGAAGGCGCGGGATCTGTTGGCGCGACTGGCCATTTGACGTCCGAGCCGGCCCGCCCCGGCGCCCCGGATACCGAATGGGTCACGGACTTGCACCAAGCCCCGATTTTCCGTCCTGCCGTGGACTAGGTTCCCCTTCGCAGGGAATGCGTGTCCAACGAAGCACACGCTGCGGAGTCGGGCCCCGTCCGGTGCCTTCCTTCTGCGGCAGAGGAGGCGGTCGTGCCGAAGAGGTACAGGGCGAGGAAACTCGCGGCGACGAGCGCCGCGGTGGTGGTGGCTGGCGGGCTGTTGGCGGGGTGTGGATCCTCCGACGACGGCGTCGTTCTCAGCTTCTACACCGCGGCCGACGGCGCGGAGCAGTACGCCGCGGCAGCGCAGGCGTGCACGGAGCAGTCCGGCGGTGCCTATCGCGTGCAGCAGATGACACTGCCGAAGAGCGCGAACGATCAACGGTTGCAGCTGGCCCGGCGCCTCGCGGGCAATGACCGCTCGCTCGACCTCATGACGCTCGACGTCGTGTGGACGGCCGAGTTCGCGGAGGCGGGATGGGCGCTGCCCGTGCCGGACGATCTGTCGGCCAAGCTGCAGGACGGGTCGGTGCTCGAGGGTCCGCTCGAGACAGCGCGGTGGTTGGACCCGGCGACCGGTGAGCGCACCAAGCTCTTCGCCGTTCCGCTGAACTCCAACACCCAGTTGCTGTGGTACCGGCCGGATCTCGTGCCGAACGGTCAGCCGCCCGCCACGTGGGACGACCTCATCGCCGTCGCCGGCGAGAACGCCGCGGCCGGCAAGCCCGCCGCGCTCGGTGTGCAGGCGAAGCAGTACGAGGGCTTCATGGTGTGGTTCAACACGCTGCTCGAGAGTGCCGGCGGTCAGGTGGTCGCCGAGGACGGCGTCACCCAGAACCTCAACGACACCCCCGAGCACCGGGCCGCGACCGAGAAGGCCCTGTCGATCATCAAGGCGGTCGCCACCGCGCCCGGCGCCGACCCGTCGGTCTCGCAGAGCGACGAGGGCACCGCCCGTCTGGGCGTCGAGGCCGGCACCATGTTCGCCGAGGTGAACTACCCCTTCGTGCTGCCGGGTCTGAAGGAGAACGCCGCCGCCGGCGGCGTGTCCTTCCTCGACCTGTCGTCGGTGCCGGCGGAACAGCAGGACGCCGCGGTGAACGAGGTCTTCCGCAGCGCGCCGTACCCGGCTGTGCTCCCGGACAAGGACGCCGAGGTGACCATCGGTGGGTTCAACATCGGTGTCGCGAAGACCACGGAGCATCCCGACGAGGCGTGGGCCGCGGTGGAGTGCCTGACCAACCGCGAGAACCAGCGCAACAACGCCGTCGAGGGCGGCGTGCCCCCGGTGATCCGCGAGCTCTACGACGACCCGGACTTCCAGGCCGCCTACCCGGCGTGGGAGGGCGTGCTCGACTCGATCAACAAGGCGGCCGTGCGGCCCGTGTCGCCTGCCTACCAGGCGATCTCGATCCTCTTGACCGACGCGATGCATCCGCCGCAGTCCATCGACCCGGTGGGTGACGTCGATCGTCTCGCCGACCTGGTGACGCAGGCCGTGAACTCGGAAGGGCTGATCCCGTGACCGCTACCGCCGACACCGCGCGGCCGCACAAGCACTCCAAGCAGGCCGAGGAGGCACGCTCGGAGGGCAAGAAGGCCGAGCGGCGACTGGGACTGCTGCTGGTGGCGCCCGCCGCCATCATGATGCTGGCGGTCACTGCCTACCCGATCGTCTACGCGTTCTGGTTGTCCCTGCAGAAGTACAACCTGGCATTCCCCGACGAGCGCGAATTCGTGGGTCTGTCCAACTACGCCGCCGTGCTCACCGACGGCTACTGGTGGACGGCGTTCACCGTCACCGTGGTCATCACGGTCATCTCGGTGGCCATCGAGTTCGTGCTCGGTCTCGCGGTCGCTCTGATCATGCACCGCACCATCTTCGGGCGCGGACTGGTCCGCACCGTGGTGCTGATCCCGTACGGCATCGTGACCGTGGCCGCGGCCTACAGCTGGTACTACGCCTGGACGCCCGAGACGGGCTACCTGGCCAACCTGTTGCCCGACGGCAGTGCGCCGCTGACACAACAGATTCCGTCGCTCGCCATCGTGGTCCTGGCCGAGGTGTGGAAGACCACCCCGTTCATGGCGCTGCTGCTCCTGGCGGGACTCGCGTTGGTCCCGGACGACCTGCTCAAGGCCGCCCAGGTCGACGGGGCCGGAGCGTGGACGCGGTTGCTGCGCATCATCATTCCGCTGATGAAGCCGGCCATCCTGGTGGCGCTGCTGTTCCGCACGCTGGACGCGTTCCGCATCTTCGACAACATCTACGTGCTCACCCGAGGCAGCAATCAGACGGGGTCGGTGTCGATCCTGGGGTACAACAACCTCTTCGGTGCGTTCAACCTCGGACTGGGATCGGCGATCAGCGTCCTGATCTTCTTCTGCGTCGCCATCATCGCCTTCGTCTTCATCAAACTGTTCGGGGCCTCCGCACCCGGCTCGGACACGGAAGGGCGCTGACCCATGGCCGCAACCACCAAGACGAAAGCCGGCTGGTCCATCGTCAACCTGCTGGTCCTGCTGTACGCGTTGATTCCGCTGGTGTGGATCATCTCGCTGTCCTTCAAGCCGGTGGCGAACATCGCGGACGGCAAGTTCATCCCCACCACGTGGACGCTGGACAACTACAAGGGCATCTTCCAGACCTCGCAGTTCACCAGCGCCCTGATCAACTCCATCGGTATCGGACTGATCACCACGGCGATCGCCGTCGTCATCGGCACCATGGCCGCCTACGCGGTCGCGCGTCTGGACTTCCCCGGCAAGAAGCTGCTGGTGGGTTCCGCCCTGTTGATCGCGATGTTTCCCCAGATCTCGCTGGTGACACCGCTGTTCGACATCGAGCGTGCGCTCGGGCTGTTCGACACCTGGCCGGGACTGATCCTGCCGTACATCACCTTCGCGCTGCCGCTGGCGATCTACACGCTCTCGGCCTTCTTCCGGGAGATCCCGTGGGAGCTCGAGAAGGCGGCCAAGATGGACGGCGCGACCCCAGGTCAGGCCTTCCGCAAGGTCATCGCCCCGCTCGCGGCCCCCGGCATCGTCACCGCCGCGATCCTGGTGTTCATCTTCGCCTGGAACGACCTGCTGCTGGCGATCTCCCTCACGGCCACCGAACGCTCGGTCACCGTGCCGGCAGCCATCTCTCAGTTCACCGGCAGTTCCCAGTTCGAGGAACCGACGGGATCCATCGCGGCCGCCGCGGTGGTCATCACCATCCCGATCATCATCTTCGTGCTCTTCTTCCAACGTCGTATCGTGGCGGGCCTGACGTCCGGCGCAGTGAAGGGATAGACCCATGGCCGAAATCGTTCTCGACAAGGTGACCAAGCTGTACCCGGACGGCGCCGCTGCGGTCAGCGACGTCGACATCACGATCGCCGACGGGGAGTTCATCATCCTCGTGGGACCGTCGGGATGCGGAAAGTCCACGACCCTCAACATGATCGCGGGGCTCGAGGACATCTCCAGCGGCGAGCTGCGGATCGCGGGGGAGCGCGTCAACGAGCGCGCGCCGAAGGACCGTGACATCGCGATGGTGTTCCAGTCCTACGCGCTGTACCCGCACATGACGGTGCGCGACAACATCGCGTTCCCGCTCACGCTCGCGAAGATGAGCAAGTCGGAGATCAACCAGAAGGTCGAGGAGGCTGCGAAGATCCTCGACCTCGGTCAGCACCTCGACCGCAAGCCGTCCAACCTCTCCGGCGGTCAGCGTCAGCGCGTGGCCATGGGACGCGCGATCGTGCGCAGCCCCAAGGCCTTCCTCATGGACGAGCCGCTGTCCAACCTCGACGCCAAGCTGCGCGTGCAGATGCGCACCGAGATCGCGCAGCTGCAGAACCGGCTGGGCACCACCACCGTCTACGTCACTCACGATCAGACCGAGGCCATGACCCTCGGCGACCGGGTGGTGGTCCTGCGCGGCGGACTCGTGCAGCAGATCGGCTCGCCGCAGGAGCTCTACGACCGTCCGCGGAACCTGTTCGTCGCCGGGTTCATCGGCTCGCCGTCGATGAACTTCCTGCCCGGCACGCTCACCGACGCCGGGGTGCGCACCCCGCTCGGCGACATCGCGCTGGACGGCGAGGCGCGCCAGAAGGTGGCGGGCAAGAACGCGAAGGGCGAGGTGGTCGTCGGTATCCGGCCCGAGCACCTCGAGGACGCCGCACTGATGGAGTCCTACCAGCGCATCGACGGCAGCACGTTCTCCGCGCGCGTCGACGTGCTCGAGTCGATGGGGTCGGACAAGTACGTCTACTTCTCCGCCGACGGCCCCGGCGTCAGCTCGCGGGAGCTCGACGAGTTGGCCGCGGACGCCGGCACGGACGTCACCGGGCAGCTCGTCGCCCGCGTCGCCGCCGAGTCGCGGGCCCGCATCGGCGAGAAGATCGACCTGTGGTTCGACCCGCGCCGCGTGCAGGTCTTCGACACCGAGTCCGGGGCCAACCTGACGCTCTGATCGAGGAAGCCAGGACGACGCGCCCCGCTGCTCAGCGGGGCGCGTTGTCCTTCAACTGCGCCAGGATCTCGTCGTTCCAGATGTGGCTGCGCACCAGGCGATACCGCTCCCGCGCCACCCACATGTAGGCCTCGGCGTCGGTGTGCCGGGTCAACATCCCGCCCACCGAGCGCACCATGCGGACCACCGGCAGGAACTCCTCGCCGAACCACCGCCGCGCCACCGTGCGGCGGTCGACGAACTCGCCGAGTTCCTGCATCAACCGAAAACCCCACGCCTCCACCGCATCACTGAGCTCCGCGTACTGCCACGGGTCGGTGAACTCGATGGCGTCGCGGGACTTGCCCGTCAACGGCACCCGGCTGAAGAAGATGCGGCGGTGGTCCTTGACCAGCAGATCACCGCGGCTCGAGATGCCGTCGGGGGAGATGCGGGTGACGATCTCCGTTACGTACGCCTCGATCGTGCTGTGGTGCATGGCGCACGCGATCGACACCCGGTGGTGACCGTCGATGACGAAGTGCATCGGGCCCACCCGGTAGACCTGGATCGGGGGCATCGACTCGCCGCGACGCCATGCCGTCGCCAAGCGTTGCCAGCGCTCGCGCGTCCGCGCGGACGTCGGGCGGAAATACCGGTCGAAATCCCGTGTGCGGTCGACGCTTCCGACGATCGAGTCGACGCGGATCACCTCCAGACCGAGGCGACGCTCGCCCACCCGGCCCAGCGCGGCGACCACCTCGTCGAACGGCAGGATGGTGTTGACGTCGTCCGGTTGGCGACGCAGCCAGCCCACGAGACGCGCGACGTCGGCGCGGCGCCGCTGGCGGGAGAAATCGTTCTGCGCGTCGGCGGCGGGGAATCCGGTGTCACGAACCATGGCGACGTCTTTCGATCACGGGCGGCTCGGCGCCGCCGGGGGTCAGGGTGAACAGGGCGTAACCCACGGTGTTGAGGACGAGAGCTCCGTGCAGTTCGTGGTCGACCGGCCGTGAGCCGTGCGGATGGACGTGACCGTGCACCAGCATCCGCGGACGCAGTTTCTCGGTGACGGTGTGCAGGCAGCGGAACCCGCGGTGCGGAGCGTCGTCCCCGTCGCCCACACCCGCCGGCGGGCTGTGCGTGAGCAGGATGTCCACCCCGCGGCTGGTTCCGTCGGCCTCGGTGGTGCGGCGCAGGCGCGGGTGCCACGCGTCGGTGCGGATCAACGTCCCCGACCGTCGGCGTTGCTGGCTCTCCGTCCACTGATTCGGCCCGGTGCGGTAGCGGATCGAGCCACCCAGTCCCGCGATCCGCAGACCGGCGGCGGCCACGATGCGCCGATCGGCGTTGATCGCGCCGCCGGGGCCCGGCCACGACGTCGGCAACCCGGCGCGCATCCACCCCACCCGGCCGGCGGAGTACCCGGTCAGATCCGCATCGTGATTGCCCGGAACGAAGACGCACGGGGCGTCGGCCACGTTCGCCAGGTGCTCGAGGTAGGCGAAGGGCAGGTCACCCGCACCCAGCACCAGATCCACCTCGAAGGGCAACCGGCGGGCGTTCCACAGTCCCTCGACGACCTCGTCGGACACAGTCAGGACTCGCACCACGCAGACGACCGTACCGGGCGGGGGAGAACGCGGGTGGTTGTATGGACCGGTGGCGAGTGAGGCGGGAACCAACCCGGTCGAGGCAGTTCGAGCGCACGTGTCGTCCCGGTGGGGCGGGTCGCCGGTCGCGGCGTCGCGGACGTTCCTGGGCCTCGAACCGATCGACGTCCTGCTGTTCACGCACGCACCCGACGCGCTGCTGCGCCTGGTCACCGTCGGCTGCGCCCGGCACCCCATGACCGACCCGACGGCCGCCCTCGCCGACCCGCTCCGCGGACCGCGGGCGGAACTGGTTCTGACGTTGCGGGTGAGCGACCCCGCCGTCACCGAGGTGTGGAAGACCTTGGCCGTCCTGGCCGCGGCGCCCGCGGTCGAAGGCGTGGTCCTCACCGCCGACGCGCTGCTCGACGCCGGGGAGTCGCTGTGGCCGGGCGCCCCCTTCACCGCCGTGCTGCTGGGAGCCTCAAACCCCGACGACCCCGACGACCTCGACGACCTCGCCCTGCCCGATCCGATGGACCCCGTGCAGTTCCTCGCCGCCGTCCCGGTCACCGCGACGGAGGCCGCCTGGGTGCGCCTGCGCGGTGCCGACGCGCTGCGCGAGGCGTGGACCGAGGCCGGCATCGACGTGCGCGACCCCACCCGGACCGCAGCGACCCTCGGACCGGCGGGCTGACAGACTGAACCCCGTGTCCGACTGCATCGATCTGCACACCCACAGCACCGCCTCCGACGGCACCGACAGCCCCCGCGGCGTGGTCGAGGCCGCGATCGCGGCCGGTGTCACCGTGCTCGCGCTGACCGACCACGACACCACCGCGGGCTGGGCCGAGGCCGAGCAGGCCGTGCGCAGCCGCGCCGACGCCCCGACGTTGGTGCGGGGCATGGAGATGTCCTGCACCGGACGCGGCGAGGACGGCGACCCCGTCACCGTGCACCTGCTGGCGTACCTCTTCGACGCCGAGAACGCGGTACTGAAGGCGGAACGGCAGCGCCTGCGGGACGAGCGAGTCACCCGCCTGCGCAGCATGATCGGCAAGATGGCGGCCGCCGGGTACGACGTCGACGCCGACGCGATCCTCGCCGCCGCCGGCCCCAGCGCCGGACGTCCCCACCTCGCCCGCGCGCTGGTCGACCTCGGCGTGGTGTCGACGGTGGGCGAGGCCTTCGAGGACCTGCTGAAGACCGGCGGGCAGTTCTACGTCGAGAAGACCGACGCCCCCCTCGACGACGCCGTCGCCATGATCGCCGCCGCCGGCGGCGTCTCCGTGATCGCGCACGCCCGGGCGCGCACGCGCGGTCGGCTCCTGCACCTCGACCACATCCTCGAGCTCGCACAGGGCGGTCTGCTCGGCGGACTCGAGGTCGATCACCCCGACCACGACCCGGCCGACGCCGCGCTGCTGCGCGGTATCGCCCGCGAGCACGATCTGATCGTCACCGGATCCAGCGACTACCACGGCACCAACAAGACCACCCCGATTGCCGCCCGCACCACCGCCCCCGAGCAGTACGCCACCCTCGTGGACCGCGCGACGGGCATCGACGTGGTGCTCCCGGGGGGCAGCCGATGAGGGCGCTCTCCGGATCCGTCACCGCCGGGCTGGTCGTCCTCACCGCCGTCGTCGTCGCCGCCGCGATCATCGGCGGGGACCGCGGCTTCCCCGGGCCCGGCACCGCCAGCGTGACCTGGCACGTCGTCGCCGTCGTCGCGGCCCTGGTCCTGCAACACCTCGCCGACCACCGCACCCGCGCGGTGTCCGTCCTCGGCTCCCTCGGCGTCCTCGCCGTGGCCGGGGCTCTGTTGTGGACGCAGTGGTGGAATTGACGCGGCGCGTCGCGGCGGAACTGACGCACCGCGTCGCGGCGGAACTGACTCTCGAGTAACCACGCCGTCGGGAATCTGGCACACTGGACCCACTCGTAGCGCCGCCACCCGCGGCGTGACAGCGCGTGGCCACCGCCGCGCCGCCAGCTCGACACCCGCCGCCAGGGTTACCGATCACCGGCGCGCGCCTCGATGCCGATCACGTCCCGTGTTCCCGTCACGCTTCCGCGAGGAGTTCGTCATGACCGCTGCGCCCGAATCCGCCGGCACCGCCACCGACATCACCGACGAGGAGATCTTTCTCAGCCATGTCGGCGGCAAGCTCGAGGTGGGGCTCACCGCACCCCTCGAGACGGTCCGCGACCTGTCCATCGCGTACACCCCCGGCGTCGCGAAGGTCAGCCGCGCCATCGCCGCCGACCGCGACCTGGTGAACCAGTACACCTGGACCGAGCGTCTGGTGGTCGTCGTCAGCGACGGCTCCGCGGTGCTGGGACTCGGCGACATCGGCCCGCGGGCGTCCCTGCCGGTGATGGAGGGCAAGGCCGCGCTGTTCAAGAAGTTCGGCGGGCTCGATTCCATCCCGTTGGTGCTCGACACCAACGACGTCGACGAGATCGTCGAGACCCTCGTGCGCCTGCGCCCGAGCTTCGGCGCCGTGAACCTCGAGGACATCTCGGCGCCGCGGTGCTTCGAGATCGAGCAGCGGCTCGTCGAGGCCCTCGACTGCCCCGTCATGCACGACGACCAGCACGGCACGGCCATCGTGGTGCTCGCGGCGTTGCAGGGCGCGGTGCGGGTGCAGGGGCGCGGGCTCGGCGCGCTGCGCGTCGTCATCTCGGGTGCGGGCGCCGCCGGCGTCGCGTGCGCCAACATTCTGCTGGCCGCGGGCGTGTCCGACGTCGTGGTCCTCGACTCGCGCGGCATCGTCGAGTCCGGCCGCGACGACCTCACACCCGTCAAGGCCGACCTCGCCGCGCGGACCAACCCGCGGGGTCTGCGCGGCACCACCGCCGACGCGCTCGCGGACGCCGACGTGTTCGTCGGCGTCTCGGCGGGCACCGTCGCCCACGAGGCGATCGCGTCGATGGCGCCGAATTCCATCGTCTTCGCCCTGTCGAACCCGGACCCGGAGATCCACCCGGACGACGCGCGTCGTCACGCGGCGATCGTGGCCACCGGCCGCAGCGACTTCGCCAACCAGATCAACAACGTGCTGGCGTTCCCCGGCGTGTTCCGCGGTGCCCTGGACGCCGGCGCGCGGCGGATCACCGAGAACATGAAGTTGGCGGCGGCCGGCGCGATCCTGTCCGTCGTGGGCGACGATCTCGCGGCGGATCGCATCGTGCCCAGCCCGCTCGACCCGCGGGTGGCACCGGCCGTGGCCGCGGCGGTCGCCGAGGCGGCGCGCCGGGACGGAGTGGTCTGACCCACCGCGCCCGCCCCGCGCGTCAGATGCGCGGGGTGCGGCGCAGTCGGCCGGTGCCCGGCATCGAGGCCCACACGGCCAGCGCCCACAGACCGTCCGCCACGAGGGCGAGGACGGCGACGAGGATGGCGCCGACCACCACGCGGTCGTAGCTGTACAGCGCGAGACCGTCGAAGATGTAGCGCCCCAGACCGCCGAGGTTGACGAACGCCGCCACCGTCGCCGTCGCGATGACCTGCAGCGTGGCGTTGCGCAGACCCCCCAGGATCAGCGGCAGTGCCACCGGCACCTCCACCCGGAAGAGCACCTGGCGTTCCCGCATCCCCATGGCGCGGGCGGCGTCGACCACCGTGGCGGGCGCGTTGGCCACCCCGGCGTAGGTGCCCGCGAGAATCGGCGGGATGCCGAGCAGGACGAGCGCGAGGATGGGCGGCACCAGTCCGAGGCCCAGCGCCAGCACCGCGAACGTCAGGACACCCAGCGTGGGCAGCGAGCGCAGGCTGTTGACCAGACCCACGATCACCACCTCGCCGCGACGCCGGTGGCCGACGGCCAGTCCGAGCGGAACCGCGACGGCCGCCGAGATCACGACGGCGAGCAGGCTGTACCAGGCGTGTTCGAGCAGACGGGTGCCGATGCCGACACCGCCCGACCAGTTGGCGCCGTCGAGGATGTAGGCGACGGCGTCGGAGACGATGCTCATGTCGGTTCTCCCACGGCGGCGCGATCGGTGGTCACCCGGCTACCGCGGCGGCGCCGGCCGGTCCGGGTCCACGGAGTGAGCGCCCGCCCCACCAGGTAGAGCGCCGCGTCGAAGAACAGCGCCAGGACCACGATCGCGATGATGCCCGCCAGGATCTGGTCGGGGAAGTTGCGCTGGTACCCCTGCGTGAACAGCTGGCCCAGGCCGCCGATGCCGATCACCGATCCCACCGAGACGAGCGAGATGTTGGTGACGGCGACGACGCGTACGCCGGCGGTCAGCACCGGCAGGGCGAGCGGGAGTTCGACCGCCACGGTCCGCCGGAGCCGACCGAAACCCATGGCCGTCGCGGCGTCGACGACCTCGGGCGGGACGGAGTCCAGGGCCTCGGGGACGGCGCGGATGAGCAGCGCCGTGGAGTACACCGTGAGGGCGATGACGACGTTGAGCGGATCGAGGATCCGCAAGCCCGCGATGAGCGGCACCGTCACGAACAGCGCGAGCGAGGGGATGGTGAACGCGATGCTGGCGACCACCAGCGTCGACCGCCGCGCCCACCGCGACCC
The DNA here is from genome assembly GCF_019834675.1 of Rhodococcoides corynebacterioides. Lineage (GTDB taxonomy): Bacteria > Actinomycetota > Actinomycetes > Mycobacteriales > Mycobacteriaceae > Rhodococcoides > Rhodococcoides corynebacterioides_A. The sequence goes on from NZ_JABUBU010000001.1 coordinate 602,560, forward strand.
CCGGACGATCGAGCCGACCGGCACCGCGATGACCAGGCCGATCAGCAGCGGCAGCAGAGACAGGTAGAGGTGAGTCCGGGTGAGGTCCAGGACCGTGTCGACGTTCTCGATCAGCCAGCGCATCAGCCGGTGGCCGGCCCGGACTCGGTGAACGCCCGGCTCCGCTCGCTCGCCTCGGTGTCGCGTTGAGCGGCGAGCACGGCGAGCACCTCGGTGGCGTCGATCCCGCCGAGGACGGACCCGTCTCGGCGCACGGCGACACCGATGCCGGACGGGGAGGAGATGGCCGCATCCAGCGCCTGGCGCAGATCGCCGCCCTCCGGGAACAGCGACCCGCCGGCGGCGGTGGACTCGTCGAGCGAGCGACCGGCGCGGACGCCCTCGAGACCGGTCACGTCCATCCAGCCGCGCGGCCGGTCGGCGTCGTCGACCACGAGCACCCATTCGCTCGGCTCGAGACGCACCTCCGTGGCCGACTCCGCGCGCGTCGTGGCGAGGGGATGCAGCGGCACCGACGACCCGTCGCGGAAGGACAGTCCGCGGTAACCGCGGTCGCGACCGACGAACGAGGCGACGAAGTCGGTGGCCGGTGACGACAGCACCCGATCCGGCGTGTCGTACTGCTGCAGCACCCCGCCCGTCCCGAACACCGCGATGCGGTCACCGAGACGGACGGCCTCGTCGATGTCGTGCGTGACGAACACGACGGTCTTCTTCAGCTCCGCCTGCAGGCGGAGCATCTCGTTCTGGAGGTCCTCCCGCACCACGGGATCGACGGCGCTGAAGGGCTCGTCCATCAACAGGATCGGGGGATCGGCCGCGAGCGCGCGGGCCACGCCGACCCGCTGTTGCTGACCACCGGACAGCTGGGCGGGGTAGCGGGTGGCGAGCGCGGCGTCGAGGCCGACCCGCTCGAGCACGGCCATCGCGTCACGACGGGCCTGCCGACGCGACGTCCCGGTCAGCACCGGCACCGTCGCGACGTTGTCGACGACGGTGCGGTGGGGCAGCAGACCGGCGCTCTGGATGACGTAGCCGATACCGCGGCGCAGGGTGACGGGGTCGACGGACGCGACGTCGCGACCGTCCACCTCGATACGACCCGACGACGGGGCGATCATGCGGTTGATCATCCGCATCGAGGTGGTCTTGCCGCACCCGGACGGGCCGACGAACACCGTGAACGCACCCTCGACGATCTCGAGATCGAGACGGTCGACCGCCGTCGTGCCGTCCGGGAACTGCTTGGTGACCCCGTCGAACCGGATCACTGGACCGGCTTGTCCAATCCCTGCTCGGCGACCCAGGCGGACGCGGCCGCGGCGGGCTCGGTCTTGTTCTCGCCGGACACCTCCTGGTTCAGCGCGAGCAACTCGACGGTGGTCAACTTCTCCGACACAGCGTTCAGCACTGCGGTGAGCTTGTCCGAGGCCTTCGACGAGTTGTAGACCGGAACCACGTTCTGGGCCGGGAAGTTGTTGTCCGGGTCCGCGAGCGCGACCAGGTCGTTCTCGACGATGGCCGGCGTGGTGGTGAAGAGGTTCGCCGCCGTGATCTCGCCGGAGACCAGCGCCGCCACCGTGGCCGGCCCGCCGCCGTCTGAGATCGGGACGAAGTTGGCCGCGGGGATGTCGACCCCGTACTTGTCGCGCAGGCCGGGCAGGCCGACCGGGCGTTCCGCGAACTCCGGCGGTCCGCCGAACCGGACCTCGCCGGCGTAGGGCGCGAGGTCGCTGATGTTGGTCAGGTTCCACCGCTCCGCGGTCTCCCGCGTGACGACGACGGCGTCCTTGTCCTCGGCCGGAGCCGGGGTGGAGGCGGCCAGGGTGTCCGGCAGCGCCTCGGTCAGCGCCGCGGAGACCTCGTCCGACGCCGTGGCCGTGGCCTCGGGGTCCAAGTAGAGCAGCAGGTTGCCGGTGTAGTCCGGAATGAGGTCGATCGAGCCGTCCTGCACCGCCGGGATGTACGCCTCGCGGCTGCCGATGGACAGGCGCGTACTGGCGTCGAATCCGTTGGCGCGCAACGCGTCCGCGTAGATGTTGGCGATGATCTCGGACTCGGTGAAGTTGGCGGAGCCGACGACGATCGCGTTGGTGTCACCGCCGCTGCCGCCCTCGCCACCACTGCTCAGCGGGTTCGATTCACCGCCGCCGCACGCCGACAGAGCCAGCGCGGCGGACGCGACCAGAGCGGTGGTGGCCAGGCGCACCGATCCGCGACGAGGGAGACGGGTGCGACGTGTCGTGTTCACCGGCCGAGTGTAACGATAGGCACCGACATGCACAGGCGTCGGCGCATATTCGGCTCGGACGGTCCCGCCGGCGGACCGACACGGCGGACCGACACGGCGGAGGAACACGGGTGAAGCGACGGGCAGCGGCGGTGGGCGTCGGCGTCGTGCTGCTGACGGTGTGCGGCACCGGATGCGGCACGGGGGAGCCGAGCAGCGCCGCGTCCCGCTCGGCTTCGGCCCCGATCACCGTGGCCGACACCGGTTCTCCGGCCGGGACCACCCTCGCCGCGATCTACCGGGCGGCACTGCTGCGTGGCGGTACCGACGCCGTCGTCGTGCCGACCCGGGACCTGTCCGACGCTCTGGCCGCGCTCGACGACACGCGCGTGTCGCTGCTGCCCGCGTTCTCCGGTGCCGCACTCGCCCTGCTGAATTCGTCGTCGGACGCGCGGACCGCCGAGGACGTCCACGAGGCGCTCGCCCGATCGCTGCCGGACTGGCTGACGGTGTCCGATGCCGCCACCGCCGCCGACGACGTCGTGGTGCGCACGTCGGCGCCGGTGACCGGCGCCGCGACCCTGTCCGCGTTCGCACCCGCCTGCGCGGGCCTGACGGTGACGGTCCCGGGGGAAGCCGGGGAGGGCATCCTGTCCACGCTCGACGACGTCTACGGCTGCCGGTTCGCGGGCACGGTCGATCGGGGCGGGGACGTCACGATCGGGCGGGCGGTGACGGCGCCCCTGCCGACGGGCGAGTCCGGAACGGGCACGACCCTGACCGACGATCGCGCGGCCTTCGCCGCGCAGGAGGTCGCGCCGCTCGTTCGCAAGGGTGCGCTGGACGACGCGGCCGCCGCGGCCCTCGAGACGGTGGCGGGGGAGTTGACCACCGCGGACCTGGCCGCGGCGACGCGGCGGGTGGACGCGGGCGAGCCCGCGGACGTCGTCGCGCAGCAGTGGGTGGACGAGGTCGGCGGCCGCTGACCCGGCGGCCCGGCCGTCAGGCCGGCGTCACGTGCGCTCGGACGAACGCACCGATCTGCCGCACCGCCTCGCGAGCGGGCTCGGTAATCGTGGCCTGCAGATGGGCGACGTGCCACAGGTCGGGATAGTCGGTGAGCGTGGTGGGCACGCCGGCCCGTCGCAACGCCTCGACGTACCGCAGCACCTGGGGGCGCAGGATCTCCGCGGTGCCCACGTGCACGAGCGTCGGGGGGAAGCCCGTCGGGACGCGGTGCGCGGGTGCGTACCCGGGGTCCGCGGGGTCGCCGGCGCCGAGGTAGTCGGCCGCGGATCGTTCGAGCCAGCGTCGGTCGAGCAGGAGGTCACGATCGGCCGGGAAGTCGCGGTCGGCGGGATCGGTCCACGGTGAGATCAGGACCAGGCAGGCCGGGACGAGACCACGGTCGACCAGCGCCGCGGTGACGGCAGCGGCCAGACCGCCGCCGGCGGAATCGCCCACCACGGCGATCGAGGAGAGGTCCCGCCCCTCGGCGACGAGGGCGTCGACGACGGCGAGCGCATCCTCGATCGCCGCGGGGTACGGGTGTTCGGGGGCGAGTCGGTAGTCCACCGCGACGACGCGCGTGTCGCTGTCCTGCGCGAGCGTCGCGGTCAGCGCTCGATGGGTCCGCGGCGATCCGGCGACGTAGGCGCCGCCGTGCAGGTAGAGCACCGTGGTCGGCCGCACGGTGGCGCCGACGGTCACGTACTCCACCGGGACACCGCCGAGCCGATCGGCCCGCGTGACGGTGCCGTCGGGAAGCGGCAGTCCCGCCGCGAGGACCTCGAGCACACGGCGATGCACCGCGGTCGGGAGGCGCGGGGACAGGGCGAGACGGAAGATCGCCCCCACTGCCCGCGAGACCACGGGCAGGGGGAGCGACATCGGCGGTACGCGCACGGGGCTCAGGCGATCGGCTTCGGCATGACGCGACCGGACAGCTTAACCACGATGTCCTGGTAGTGCGGCCCGACGACGCGGACGAGCGCGTCGAGTGCCCGCGCGTCGGCGCCGATGAGCACGCGGGCCTTGTCCTTCTGCACCCCGGTGAGGATGGTGCGCGCCGCGGCCTCCGGCGAGGTGCGGGCGAGCTTGCGGTCGAAGAACTCGGCGACCGATCGCTGGTCGTGGTCCCCGGTGACCGTGGCGTTGCGGGCGATCGCGGTCTTGATGCCTCCCGGGTGCACGCAGGTCACGCGCACGGGGTGGTGGGCGATGAGCATCTCCTGGCGCAGGGCCTCGGTGAAGCCGCGGACGGCGAACTTCGCCGCGTTGTAGGCGGACTGCGAGGGGATCGCGAGCAGACCGAAGAGGCTGGAGACGTTGACGACGTGACCGTCCCCGGACTCGATCAGGTGGGGGAGGAAGGCCTTGGTGCCGTTGACGACGCCCCAGAAATCGACGTCGAGGATGCGCTCGAAGTCCTTGAACTCGGTGCGCTCCACGTCACCGTGATGCGCGATGCCGGCGTTGTTGTAGATCTGGTTCACCGCACCGAAGTGGCCGCGCACTGTCTCGGCGTAGTCGAGGACGCTGCCGCGCTCGCTGACGTCGAGGTGATCGCTGCGGACCTCGGCGCCGCGTGCCGTCACAGCGGACACCGTCTCGGCCAGGCCGACCGAATCGACGTCGGACAGCGCGAGGCGCGCACCGCGCGACGCCAGATCGAGCGCCAGGGCTCGGCCGATGCCCGAGCCCGCGCCCGTGACGACGGCGACGCGGCCGGAGAATTCGCTCATCGTGCTGTCGCTTTCGTCGTGAGGTCGGCGGGATCGGTGTCGTTCCGGGTGGTGTCCGGAGCGGGCGTGCCGAGGGCCGAGGGAGTGGGGTCGGCCTGCGTCGACGCCAGATCGGTCGCGGCCACCGCATCATAGGCCTCGAGGTCGAACTGCTTGGTGATCCGGCGGAACTCGAAGGTGAAGTCCGGCCACAGCGTGGTGTTGTTGCCGTGCTTGTCCAGGTACCAGGAGGCGCAGCCGCCGGTGAGCCAGACGGACTTGCCCAGCTTCTGCTGCAGATCGGCGTTGTACCGGTCCTGCACGTCCCGGCGCACCTCGACGACCCCGAGATCGTGGCGTTCCATGGTGTTCAGGGCGTCGATCACGTAGTTCAGCTGCGACTCGATCATGAACACCATCGAGGTGTGACCGAGGCCCGTGTTGGGGCCGACGAGGAAGAACAGGTTGGGGAAGCCGGCGACGGCGGCGCCCTTGTATCCCTGCTGGCCACGCTCGTCGAACACCTCGGCGAGCGAACGGCCGTCGCGGCCGAAGATGCCCTGGAAGGTGGGCGAATCGGTGACGTGGAACCCGGTGGCCACCACCAGGGCGTCGATCTCGCGCTCCGTGCCGTCCTTCGTCACGATGGAGTGCTCGCGCACCTCGGCGATGCCGTCGGTGACCAGGTCGACGTTGGGACGGCTGAGGGCCGGGTAGTAGTTGTTCGAGATCAACATGCGCTTGCAGCCGATGCGGAAGTTCGGCATGACCTTGCGCCGCAGCTCCGGGTCGCTGATGCCGCGGGCGATCTGCCGACGCGCGATGAACTCGAAGACCTTCATCAGGGCGGGCGCCTTGGCCAGACCCACGACCTGCGTCTCGCGCGCGGCGTAGATGCCGGTGCGGGAGAGGCGCTGGAACCCGGGGACGTACTTGAAGGCCGCGCGCTCGAGGGCGGTGTACTCCCGGTCGAGGCGGGGGAGCACCCACGGCGCGGTGCGCTGGTAGACGTCGAGGTGGGCGACCTCGGGGGCGATGGCCGGCACGATCTGGATGGCCGACGCGCCGGTGCCGATGACGGCCACGCGCTTGCCGCGCAGGCTGGTCTCGTGATCCCACTGGGCGGAGTGGAAGATGTCGCCGCGGAAGTCGGTGATGCCGGGGATGTCCGGCAGGTTCGGCTCGCTCAGCGCGCCGACGGCGGACACCAGCTTCGACGCGGTGAACGCGCCCTGCGTGGTCTCGAGGTCCCACTGCGCCGTGGCCTCGTTCCACCGGGCGGACTCGACGTGGCAGTCGAAGACGTGCCGGTCGTACACGCGGTGCTCGCGGGCGACCTTCTCGATGTAGCGCTGGATCTCCGGCTGCCGGGAGAACGAGCGCGTCCAGTCGGGGTTGAGCGCGAACGAGTACGAGTAGAGGTGCGACGGCACGTCGCAGGCGGCGCCGGGGTAGGTGTTGTCACGCCAGGTGCCGCCGACGTCCGACCCACGCTCGAGCACGAGGTAGTTCGAGTTGCCCTGCTGGCTGAGTTTGATCGCAGCGCCCAATCCGGCGAAGCCGCTGCCGATGATGATCGTGTCGACGTACCGCGCAGCGACAGCGTCGGTATCTGTTACTGGATGACTCATGCATCGAAGATTAGAGGCTTGTTGAGCGATGGTCAACAGTTGTTGACCGATATTCAGTAGTATGGGCGGCATGAAGCGGACCAGGCTGAGCCCCGACGAGCGGCGGTCACAGCTCATCGAGCTCGGCGTGCGGATGCTCTCCGATCGCCCACTGTCCCAGATCTCCGTCGACGAGATCGCCGATCAGGCGGGGGTGTCGCGGGGTCTGCTCTTCCACTACTTCTCGTCGAAGGACGAGTACCACCTGGCCATCGTCGAGCACATCAGCCGGGAGATGCTCGACTCCACCGCGCCGCCGGACGGGCTCGGACCCATCGAGACGTTGGCCGCCACCCTCACGGCCTACGTGGACTACGTCTCGGAGAACCGCACCACCTACGTCTCCCTCCTGCGCGGCACCGCGGCCGGCGATCCCGCCACCCGCGCGGTCTTCGAGCGCACGCGCGATGCCATGGCCGATCGGACGCTCGCCCAGTTGCCGCTGGTCGGTATCGAGCCGACCCCGGTGATCCACCTCGCCATCCGCGGGTGGATCGCGTTCTGCGAGGAAGCCACGGTCCACTGGCTGCGGGACGAGCAACTCTCCCGCGAGGAGGTCATCGCGCTGCTGACCCGAGCCCTCCCGGCGGTGGCCCTCGCGCCCGACGACGCGGCCGAACTCCTGGCGGAACGCTCGACCGCGTCGTAGCGATACACGCGGTCTACGGGGGAGCGCCGCGGAAGTACCGTGAGGCGGCAGTACCGTGAGCACGGACCACGAACTCCGGCGTGCACGCCGAAGACCGATGACGAGAGGACGGCCGTCGATGGGCGCGCAGATCACAGTTCCGAGCGAGACGCGACACTCGGGCATTCTCGGGCTGGGTGCGTACCGACCCGAGCGGGTGGTGACCAACGAGGAGATCTGTCGGACCATCGACTCCTCCGACGAGTGGATCCGTACCCGCACGGGCATCGAGACGCGACGGTTCGCGGGCGAGAACGAGAACGTCGTGTCGATGTCCATCGAAGCGGGGCGTCGCGCCCTCGCCAACGCGGGCGTCGACCCGGCCGAGATCGGCTGCGTCGTCGTCGCCACGTCCACGCACCTGCTGCTCACCCCGCCCGCTGCCTCCATCGTCGCCGACGCCCTCGGCACCGGCGGTCCCGGCGCGTTCGACCTCGGCGCCGGGTGCGCCGGGTTCTGCTACGGCCTGGCCCTGGCCTCGGACATGATCCGCGCGGGGACGGCGGACAAGGTGCTCGTCATCGGCGTCGAGCACCTGTCGGTGACCACGCGTCCCGACGACCGCGGCACGCGCATGATCTTCGGTGACGGCGCCGGCGCCATGGTGATCGGCCGCACCGACGAGCCGGGGATCGGACCGGTCGTCTGGGGCTCGGACGGTTCGCAGTCCGACGCGATCAAGCAGGACAAGGACTGGCTGCAGTACTTCGCCGACCTGAAGGCCGACCCCAACGCGGACCGCCCGTGGATCGCGATGACCGGCATCGCCGTGTTCCGCTGGGCCGCCTTCGAGATGGCCAAGGTCGCCCGCGAGGCACTCGACAAGGCCGGGATCACCGCGGCCGACCTCGACGTCTTCGTTCCCCACCAGGCCAACTCGCGCATCACCGACCTGCTGGCCAAGAGCCTCGAGCTGGCCGACGACGTCCCCGTGGCCAACGACATCGCCGAGGCCGGCAACACCTCGGCCGCCTCGATCCCGCTGGCCGTCGAGGAAGTGCTGCGGACCGGCAAGGCCGCCGAGGGCGACACCGCGCTCGTGCTCGGGTTCGGCGCCGGCCTGTCCTACGCCGGCCAGGTCATCACCCTGCCCGCCGCGCCGAAGGACTGATCCGGACCGACCGGACGACGAAGGGCCGCACCCCGATCGAGGGTGCGGCCCTTCGTCGTTACGCGGTGAGATCAGCCGTTGAAGGCGGTCTCGATGATCTCCTGCTGCTCCACGGCGTGGACCTTGCTCGAGCCCGACGACGGCGCCGACATCGGACGACGAGAGACGCGCTTGATGCCCGACAGACGCTCGGGCAGCAGCTCCGGGAACGCGAGGCCGAAGGTCGGCCACGCACCCTGGTTGGCCGGCTCCTCCTGGACCCACCGGTACTCGGTGGCGTTGGGGTAGCCGTCCAGCGCCTCGGCGATGCGACGGTTCGGAATCGGGTAGAGCTGCTCGACGCGCACGATGGCGACGTCGTCCCGCTTGTTCTTCTGCTTGTACGCCAGCAGCTCGTAGTAGAGCTTGCCGCTGACCATGAGCACACGCTCGACCTTCGACCGGTCACCGTCACCGGACTCGTAGGTGGGCTCGTCGAACACCGAGTGGAACTTGCCGTCGGTGAAGTCCTCGATGTTGCTCACCGCGGCCTTGTTGCGGAGCATCGACTTCGGGGTGAACACCACCAGCGGACGCTGGATGCCGTCACGGGCGTGGCGACGCAGCAGGTGGAAGTAGTTCGCCGGCGTCGACGGCACCGCCACGGTCATCGAGCCCTCCGCGCACAGCTGGAGGAAGCGCTCGATGCGACCGGACGTGTGGTCCGGGCCCTGGCCCTCGTGGCCGTGCGGCAGCAGCAGCACGACGTCCGAGAGCTGACCCCACTTGGCCTCACCGGACGAGATGAACTCGTCGATGATGGACTGCGCACCGTTGACGAAGTCGCCGAACTGCGCCTCCCACAGCACCAGCGCGTCGGGGTTGCCCACCGAGTAGCCGTACTCGAAGCCCACCGCCGCGTACTCGCTGAGCGCGGAGTCGTAGACCAGGAACTTGCCGGGGTTGTCGCTGCCGATGTTGTGCAGCGGCGTGTACTCGGCGCCGGTCTTGCGGTCGATGATCACCGAGTGGCGCTGGGTGAAGGTGCCGCGGCGGGTGTCCTGGCCGGACATGCGGACCAGCTTGCCCTCGTCGATCAGCGTGCCCAGAGCGAGCAACTCGCCGAACGCCCAGTCGACCTTGCCCTCGTAGGCCATCTCGCGCCGCTTGTCCAGCACGGGCTGGACACGCGGGTGCACGGTGAAGCCGTCGGGCACGTTCACGAACGCGTCGCCGATGCGGTGCAGGACCGACTTGTCGACGGCGGTGGTCAGCTTGTGCGGGATCTGCTGATCCATCTCCACCGACTCGCTGGGCTCCGGGGCGTACTTCTCGAGCTCGCGCACCTCGTTGAAGACGCGCTCGAGCTGGCCCTGGTAGTCGCGGAGTGCGTCCTCGGCCTCCTTGAGGGAGATGTCGCCGCGGCCGATCAGCGCCTCGGTGTAGCTCTTGCGGACGCTCCGCTTGGTGTCGATGACGTCGTACATCGCCGGCTGGGTCATCGAGGGGTCGTCGCCCTCGTTGTGACCGCGACGGCGGTAGCAGATCATGTCGATCACGACGTCCTTGTGGAACTTCTGACGGAAGTCCACCGCGAGACGCGCGACCCAGGCGCAGGCCTCGGGATCGTCACCGTTGACGTGGAAGATCGGCGCGCCGATCATCTTGGCCACGTCGGTGCAGTACTCGCTCGAGCGCGAGAACTCCGGTGCCGTCGTGAAGCCGACCTGGTTGTTGACCACGATGTGCACGGTGCCGCCGGTGCGGTAGCCGCGCAGCAGCGCGAGGTTCAGCGTCTCCGCCACCACGCCCTGACCCGCGAAGGCCGCGTCGCCGTGCAGCATCAGCGGCAGCACCGAGAAACCGTCGCGGCTGTCGCCCTTGTCGAGCATGTCCTGCTTGGCGCGCACCAGACCCTCGAGCACCGGGTCGACCGCCTCGAGGTGCGAGGGGTTGGCGGTGAGCGAGACCTTGATGTCGTTCTCGCCGAACATCTGGATGTAGTTGCCCTCGGCGCCGAGGTGGTACTTCACGTCACCGGAGCCGTGTGCGGCGGCCGGGTTCATGTTGCCTTCGAACTCGGTGAAGATCTTCGAGTACGGCTTGCCGACGATGTTCGCTAGCACGTTGAGCCGGCCGCGGTGCGGCATGCCGATGACGACCTCGTCGAGCGTGTGCTCGGCGGACTGATCGATCACCGAATCCATCATCGGGATGACCGACTCGGCGCCCTCGAGCGAGAAGCGCTTCTGACCGACGTACTTGGTCTGCAGGAAGGTCTCGAAGGCCTCGGCCGCGTTGAGCTTGCTCAGGATGTACTTCTGCTGCGCGACGGTCGGCTTGACGTGCTTGGCCTCCACCCGCTCCTGGAGCCAGGCGACCTGCTCCGTCTCGAGGATGTGGGTGTACTCGACGCCGACGTGGCGGCAGTACGAGTCGCGCAGGACGCTCAGCACGTCCCGCAGCTTCATCCGGTCCTCGCCGTGGAAGCCGCCGACCGCGAACTCGCGGTCGAGGTCCCACAGGGTCAGGCCGTGGCTGATGACGTCGAGGTCCGGATGCATCCGGAACTTGTCCTTGGTGAACATGAGCGGATCGGTGTCCGCCATGAGGTGGCCGCGGTTGCGGTACGCCGCGATCAGCTCGAGGACGCGGGTGTTCTTGTCGACGGTGCCCGTGGGCAGGTCACGACGCCAGCGAATGGGCTCGTAGGGGATGGCGAGCCCGTGGAAGATCTCGTCGTAGAACTCGTCGCTGATCAGCAGGTTGTGGATCGTGCGCAGGAAGTCGCCCGACTCCGCACCCTGGATGATGCGGTGGTCGTACGTCGAGGTCAGCGTCATCAGCTTGCCGACGCCCAGCTCCGCCAGGCGCTCGTCGCTGGAACCCTGGAACTCGGCCGGGTACTCCATGGCGCCGGCACCGATGATCGCGCCCTGGCCGTTCATCAGACGCGGCACCGAGTGCACCGTGCCGATGGTGCCGGGGTTGGTCAGCGAGATGGTGACGCCGGAGAAGTCGGCAGCCGTGAGCTTGCCGTCCCGAGCGCGACGCACGATGTCCTCGTACGCGGTGTGGAACTGGGTGAAGGACATGCTCTCGCAGCCCTTGATCGCCGCGACCACCAGCGAGCGCGACCCGTCCTTGCCGGGCAGGTCGATCGCGAGACCGAGGTTGGTGTGCGCCGGGGTCACCGCGTTCGGCTTGCCGTCCACCTCGGCGAAGTGCCGATTCATGTTCGGGAACGCCTTCACGGCCTGCACGATCGCGTACCCCAGCAGGTGGGTGAACGAGATCTTGCCGCCGCGCGTGCGCGCGAGGTGGTTGTTGATGACGAGGCGGTTGTCGATCATCAGCTTCGCCGGGATCGCACGCACGGACGTCGCCGTGGGGATCTGCAGCGAGGCGGACATGTTCTTCGCGACCGCGGCCGCCGCACCGCGCAGCACCTTCGACGTGTCCTCGGCGGGCGCGTCGGCGGCGGGCTTGCCGGAGGCAGCCTTGTCGGCGACAGCCTTGTCGGCGACAGCCTTCGCAGGCGTCGCGGACTTCGCGGCGGGCTTGGTGGGCTCGCTCTTGGGCGCCGGCTCGTCGGTCTTGGGCGCGGGGGCCTTCTCGGCCTTCGGCGCCGGCTTCTCGGCGGGCTTGTCCGCCTTCGGTTCGGCCTTCTCGGCCTTCGGGGCGGGTGCTGCAGCACTGCCGTTACCGGAAGATGCTGCCCCGCTGGTGGACTCGCGTCCGGTCGCGGGATCGCCGCCACCGTTCTGTTCGGGGGTGTAGTCGGCGAGGAACTCGTGCCAGCTCTCGTCGACCGAGGAGGGGTCGGTCTTGAAACGTTGGTACATTTCGTCGACCAGCCACTGGTTCTGTCCGAACTGTGTAGTAGAACTGCTGCTCACGGCAGGTGTTCGCCTCGTTTCCTTCTTGTTCTCGCTCAGCGCACGGCCACTCCAGGTTAGACCTTCCGGTCCGTGCTCGCGCCGCCGCATCGGGCGTGTGACCGGCTTCACCGCAGTGTGGTCGACTCATCGTGGCCGATGTCGATGTGGTCTGCATCACGTTCGGCCGATTCTCGCCCCTCGGTGATCTCCCACAGCGCCGCGTAGAAACCTCCGGAGCGGATCAAGGTCTCGTGCGGTCCGCTCTCGACGATGCGCCCGTCGTGCACCACCACCACGACGTCGGCCCGGGCAGCCGTCGCGAGCCGATGCGCCACCACCACGGCCGTGCGCCGACGCGTGACGGTACGACTCGCGTTCAGCACCGCACGCTCGGTGGCGGGATCGAGGGTGGCCGTGGCCTCGTCGAGCAACAGGATGTCGGGGTCGACCAGTTCGGCCCGCGCCAGGGCGACGAGCTGACGGGCGCCCGCGGACAGTCCGCGACCGCGTTCGCCGACCGGGGTGTTCATTCCGCGTGGCAGTGCCGCCACGAGGGGGAGAGCCCCGACCGCGCGCGCCGCGGCCTCGATGTCCGCCCGGGTCGCGTCGGGCCGGCCGAACGCGATGTTGGACGCCACCGTGCCGCCGAAGAGGTGCGCCTCCTGCGGCACCACCCCGAGCCGACGCCGATACGCGGTCAGCGGTCGTGTTCGCAGGTCGACACCGTCGACCAGCACCCCGCCCGACGTCGGGTCGTAGAACCGTGCGATCAGCTTGACCACCGTCGACTTGCCCGCGCCGGTTCGGCCGACCAGCGCCACCGTGGACCCGGCCGGAACGGTCAGCGACACGTCCGTGAGGGCGTCGCGCTCAGCGCCCTCGTAGCGGAAGCCCACCGCGCGCAACTCGACGTCTCCGGCGAGTCGACCCTCGCCGTCGGGTGCTGCGCCGCCGGCAGTCGACTCCGCGGCGGACTCGAGGGAACTGCGCGTCGCGAGCAGGGCCGCGATCCGGGTGAGACCGACGGAGGCCTGCTGGTAGCCGTCGAACACCTGCGAGAGCTGCTGGATCGGCCCGAACAGCAGACCGAGGTACAGGACGAAGGCGACCAGGGTGCCGGGCGTGGCGCTGCCCTCGGCCACGCGGTGTGCGCCGACCAGCACCACCGCGGCCAGCGCGACGTCGGACAGCGCGGTGATGAAGGGGAAGTAGACGGAGATGGCGCGCTGCGATCGCATCCGGCTGGTCCGGTAGGACCAGGACCGCGTCCGGAACGCGGCGCGCGCCGCCTCCTCGAACCGCGCGGCCTGGGCCACGCGCAGGCCGGTCACGTTCTCCTGGAACTCCGCGTTCACCGACGAGATGCGTTCACGCGAGGTGGCGTACGCACGCGAGGAGATACGGCGGAACACCACCGTCGCGACGACGAGGATCGGCAGGACGGACAGGGTGACCGCGGCCAGCACTCCGTCGGTCAGCAGCAGCGCGACCGACACTCCGATCACCGTCACCAGGGCGACCACCGCGGTCGACAGGCCGGTCTGCAGGAACGACGACAGGGCGTCGACGTCCGTGGTCATCCGCGTCATGATGCGGCCGGACAACTCCCGCTCGTAGTAGTCGAGGCCGAGCCGCTGCAGATGGGCGTAACTCCGGACGCGGAGGGAGAACAGCACAGTCTCGCCGGCGCGCGCGGTGGTCACCGTGAGCGCTCGGACCACCAGCCAGTCCGCCGCGACCAGCGCCAGGGCGAGGCCCGAGATCCCCGCGAGGACCGCGAGGTTCCGCTCGGCGGCACCGTGATCGACGGCGATCCGCACGATCGACGGGAACGCGACGGTCACGGCCGAGTCGAACGCGAGGAAGGCCGCGACCAGCACCAGCAGCCCTGCCACCGGGGCCAGGGTGCGGCGCAGCGCGAAGGGCGACCGATCGGTGCGGGCCGCGTCGGCGTCGACGGTGGGACGGTCGTCGGCGGCGGGCAGCGCGGCGACGGCGGCGGCGATCTCGGGTCCGGCCATGCTCCCGCCGAGGGCGGACCCCGCGCCGTGGGCGCCCGGCCCGCCGGATGCGGTGGGTGGGGTGGATGCAGTGGGTGCGGCGGACTCCCCGGACTGCACGGACTCCCCGTCCTCCCCGGCCTCGGGCCACAGGTCGACCGGCGCGGACGGTTCGGGGTCACGCGCCGCGGCGTCGTCGCCGGACATCAGGGCGCCGGACATCAGAGCGCGAAACAATGCACACCGGACGTCGAGTTCGGCCTCGGTGCCCGAGTCGACCACGCGGCCCTCGTCGAGCACGACGATGCGGTCGGCGAGCGTCAGCGTGGACCGCCGGTGGGCCAACACCACCGTCGTCGGGCGGAACGTGTCGGCGCCGGCCTCGCCGAGTCGGGCGTACACGGTCGCCTCGGTGTGGGCGTCGACGGCGGACGTCGCGTCGTCGAGGACGAGCACGCGCGGACGGGCCAGCAGGACGCGAGCGAGCGCGAGACGTTGCCGCTGCCCGCCGGACAGGGTGAGGCCGCGCTCGCCGACCTCGGCGTCGAGGCCGCCGGGGACCCGCTCGACGACGTCGTCGGCCGCCGCGCGGCGAACGGCGTCGCGCACCTCGTCCTCGCTCGCGTCCGGTCGGCCCAGGGCGACGTTCTCCCGGATGGTGCGGGAGAACAGGAACGGCTCGTCGAACGCGACTCCCACCGCGCCGCGCAGCGCGGCGGCGTCGACGTCCGCGATGTCCACCTCGCCGGCCGGCGAGGTGAGGGAGATCGTGCCCTCGGTGGGCCGGTAGAAGCGGGGGATCAGCATCGACAGGGTCGACTTGCCGCTGCCCGACGGCCCGACCACGGCCACGGTCTCACCGGGCGCGACGTCGAGATCCAGGCCGGTCAGCACCGGCCGATCGTCGTCGTAGCCGAAGCGGACGCCGCGCAGCCGCAGGCCGAGCGGCCCGTCCGGAACCGGGGTCGCCGCCGGGGGATCGGGGTCGGCAGGTTCGGTGTCGATCACGTCGTACACGCGCTCGATCGCCGCGCGGGACAGCTGAGCCATCACCACCACCGAGGTCAGCGTGCGCGTCACCGCGGCGAGGGTCACCACGTAGCTCGCGAAGGCGAGGAACGTTCCCACGGTGATGTGGTCGGACAGCGTCAGCCAGCCGCCCAGCGCGATCACCCCGACCAGTCCGAGTTGCGGGAGTGCGGCCATGCCCGGGGCGAACCGCGCGTTCACCCGCGCCGCGCGCAGACGCTCGGCGAAGAGGCGGCGGCCGATGTCGGTGAGGACGTCGACGGCTCGCCGTTCCTGCCCGAAACCCTTCACCACGCGGACGCCGGTGACGGTCTCCTCGACGTGGCTCGCCAGTTCCGCCGCACGTTGCTGGGCCGACCAGGTCGCCGCGTAGAGCTGCGGTCGACGGCGGACGACGAGCACGGACATCGCGGGCACCACCGCCAGAGCCACCAGCGTCAGCGGCGGCGAGAGCGTGAGCATGATGCCGAGGGCCAGGACGAACTGCAGCACCGCACCGGCGGAGAGCGGCACCATCGCCAGTAGGCCCTGCACCAGCTGCAGGTCGCTGATCGACCGGGACACGACCTGACCGACGGCGATCTCGTCCTGCCGCGGGCCGTCGAGTCGCAGCAGCGTGGCCATGAGCCGCTGCCGCAGGTCGTGCTGGACGTCGACCGAGAGAGCGCCCGCGAGCAGCCGTCGTCCGAACTGGCAGGCGAAGCGCACGACGGCGAGAGCGACGATGGCGCCGGCGACGAGGCCGAGCGTCTCGGTTCGCGACGCCGTGGCGTCGTCGACCGCGATCCGGGTGAGCAGCGGGAAACAGACGTCGACACCGGCCGCCACGAAGGTGACGATCAACGCCCCCACCGCCGTGCGGCGATGGCGGAAGCAGTCGGTGGCGAGTCGCCGGATCCAGCCGACGCGCTCAGTGTCGATGGCGGGTACCGCTCACGCCAGGTCTCGTCTCGACAGGCGCCACCAGCCCGCACCGGCCAGTCCGACGGCCCACAGCAGCAGGCAGACCGCCGCCGCGCCGAACGGGAGCACGAGGTCGCCGGGGCCCTGCCCGCGCGCGATCGTCCCGACGGTCGCCAACCCGGGGAGCAGGCGCACCACGGCGTCGGCCCCGATTCCGTTCAGCACCACCGCGACCACCGTCTCGCCGAGCGGGAGCCACGCGACCAGCGCCACGGCGCTCCACGTCGGTGAACCCGTCAGCAGGCCGAGTCCGCACCCGATCGCACTCCACAGCACTCCGGCGGCCACGGCCGCGAGGAGCAGTCCCACGGCGTCCGAGGCGCTCACGGAGACCACGTCACCGCCGACGGCCGCGAGCGAGAGCAGGGCCGCCGCGACCGACACCACCGCGTACGACGCCCCGACGCCCGCGCAGACCGTCAGTTGGGCCGAGACCACCCGCCCACGGCGAGGGACCGCGACCAGGGATGTCGCCAGTGAGCCGTGGCGCAGGTCGCCCGCGGTGTGCACGGCGCCGAACACCGCCGCGAACAGCACCACAGCGCCCACCGTGACCGCGGCGGCGAGTGTCACCGCGAGCGATCCCGCGTCGGAGAAGTCGGCCAGCAGTTCGGAGGAGGCGATGGCCCCGTAGAACAGTCCGGACAGGAACCCGATCACCACCGGGGGCAGCGCCAGAGCCCACCACGACCGCAGGGACGTCGCCTTGCGGACCTCGGATCGCAGCAGGTCGGCTGCCCCGACGGTCACGACCGCGGTCCCGTCATCGCCAGGAAGATCTGCTCGAGGTCGACGGCGGCGTCGACGATGCCGAAGACGTGAACGCCGGCGCCGCGGGCGATCTCGGCCACCCGGTCGGCGGCCGGCCCGGTGACGACGAGGCGGCCGTCCACGCCGAGGATCGCGTCGGTGTGACCGGCGGCGGCCAGTGCCAGCGCCAGAGCGGCGGGGTCGGCGCACGCGACGACGACCCGTGCCGGGTACAGCGCGGCGAGGTCGGCGAGACTGCCACGGAACGCCACGCGTCCCGCCGCCATGATCACGAGGTGGTCGACCGTGCGCTCGATCTCGCGGACGAGGTGACTCGACAGCAGGACCGAGCGGCCGGATCGGGCGTACGCGGTCAGGAACCCGCGCAGCCAGACGATGCCCTCCGGATCGAGACCGTTGGCGGGCTCGTCGAGCACGAGTACGGCCGGATCGCCCAGCAGTGCGGTGGCGAGGGAGAGGCGCTGCCGCATCCCCAGCGAGTACGTACCGGTCCGGCGGTGGGCGACCTCGCGCAGCCCCACCAGCGCCAACACCTCCTCGATGCGCGCATCCGACGCGGCGACCACGGGAGCGACGCACCGCAGATGCGCACGCGCCGTGCGCCGCGGGTGGGCGCCGCGGCCGTCGAGCACCGCACCGACGACGCGGCCGGGCACCGGGTGCGCCCCCAGCGGGGCACCGGACACCTCGGCGGTTCCGCTGTCGGGAAGCACCAGCCCCAGCAGCATCCGCAGGGTGGTGGACTTGCCGGAGCCGTTGGGTCCCAGGACGCCGGTGACCGATCCCGCCGGAACCTCGAACGACACGTCGTGCACGGCGTCGACGCCGGGATAGGACTTGCTCAGCCCGCGGGCGACGACGGCGGGCGGGCCCGCCGGAGCGCTCACCGTGGCGGCTCGACCGGCGGCGCGGACGCGTCGGGCCATGCGGCGGGCGGCGGCCCGAACGCCTCACGCGCATTCGTGATCACGGTCTTGCCCAGCGCGCGGTTGCCGGCGCCGCCGACGGCGGCTCCGATGCCCGCGGGCAGCATGGTTCCGAGCATCACGGCACCGCGGCGCGCCGCGAACTTCTGCACGAACTTGGTGATCAGACGCTTGTTCAGCCCGGAGAGGTTGGCTCCGCCGGGGATACCGGCGGACAGCATCTTCCCGACGTTCCCGGTGCGGCCGAGGCTGCGCTGCACGATCTCCTTGCCCGAGTCGCCGAGAGCGACCGCGAGGACCAGCGCCTTCCGACGGTCGTGGTCCGTCACCGCGATGCCGTGCACGGACGCGACCGACAGCGTCAGCAGCGCGGCGGCCTCGAGGAAGAACGCGGTCTCGCCGCCGACGGCCGCGATGGACGCCACCGTGCCCACACCCGGAATCGCGGCCGTGGCACCGGCCGCGCCCCCGCTCGACGTCACGGCGCCCAGGAACAGCTTCTCGAGGCGCGTGACGATCTGCTGGGGCGACTCCTCGGGATGGGCCCGGCGGAGTCGCCACACGTACTTCTCGACGGCCGGCGCCTGCAACCGACTCGCGTTGTCCAGCACGGACGACACCGCACGCTCGACTCGACCCGGTTGCTCAGCCATCGACCCCGCCCATCGATCACGCTCCGTCTCGTTCCGCACTTCCGTCACCGTCGACACCGTTCTACCGTGAGGCGGTGACATCCGCGGCCGGTGGTGTGCGCGTCGGGCTCTCCGAGGGTGCCGTGCGGCGCCCGGCTCCGTTGCTGCGGCCCTACGTGCGGAGCTACCAGGGATACCGGCTCAGCGGGTTCGACGCCGGTGAGCACGTCGGGCTGCCGTCCGATTCGATCACCGTGATCCTGCCGTTCGACCGCCCACTGCGCGTGGTGCGCCCGGCCGTCGCCGACCAGGCGCCGGGGGAGTTCGCCGCGCTCGCGTCGGGGCTGGGCACCGCACCCGTCGTGATGGGGCACGACGGCGCCGAGCACGGCATCCAGATCTCGTTCACGCCCGCCGGTACCCGAGCCGTCCTCGGCGTGCCGCCCGCGGCGCTCGGCCAGTGGATGGTGCCGCTCGTCGACCTCCTCGGTTCCGACGCCGCCGAGGACACCGCCGAGTGCGAGTCGCCGAGGCTGGCGGACGTCGCCGCCCGGTGCGGCTTCTACGACCAGGCCCATCTGGCTCGGGAGTGGCGTGCGCTCGCCGGATCCGCGCCGTCCGTCTGGCGTCGCGACGAGAAGTTCGCATTCGGTTAAGACGAGAGCCTCGCGGTCGAGTCAGGATCTCGGTCATGAGCAATTCGACGAACGACACGACAGCGAACGACACGAACCCCGGCTTCTCGACGTGGCCGGCTCTGCGCTACCGGGACGCGCGCGCCGCGATCGCCTTCCTCACCGACGTGCTCGGATTCGAGGCCGTCGCCGTGTACGGCGAGGGCGACCGCGTCGATCACGCGGAACTCCGGTGGATCGGGTCCGGGGGAACGCCCGGCGGGGTGATGCTCGGGTCCGTGCGCGAGGACAGCACCATCGCGGGCCTGCCGGCCGGGGTCGGCGCGGTGTACCTCGCCGTGGACGAGGAGGCGATCGGGGCGCTCTTCGACCGCGCGCGGCAGTCGGCCGGACGCGTCGTCGAGGCCCTGTGCGAGGAGGATCACGGTGGGCGCGGGTTCACCGTGCTCGATCCGGAAGGCGTGCACTGGTCCGTCGGGACCTACGCGGGACACGTCGGCTGACCGGACTCGTCGGGCGGTGCAGGGTGGCAGAGGCCCGGACGCATTTGGTAGGCCCGCGACCGACCCGGTAGTATCGAACGTCGGTGCGCTCACGCGTGCCTGCACGAGTCGGAGACGACGGAGTCAATTCTAGGTGTGACACGCCAGGATCGCGGAGGACATGGCAAAGAAAGACGGCGCAATCGAGGTCGAGGGTCGAGTGGTCGAGCCCCTGCCCAATGCGATGTTTCGCATCGAGCTGGAGAACGGTCACAAGGTGCTCGCTCACATCAGCGGCAAGATGCGGCAGCACTACATCCGCATCCTCCCCGAGGATCGCGTCGTGGTCGAGCTCTCCCCGTACGACCTGACGCGTGGACGAATCGTCTACCGCTACAAGTAACAGCAGTCCCCGGTTCCTCGCGAGCCGGGGATCAACCATGTCCGAAGCTCGTCACCGGTTCGCCGGTCACGGGGGCCGGGCACGACCAGGAGATCGAACAGACGTGAAGGTCAACCCGAGCGTCAAGCCGATCTGCGAGAAGTGCAAAGTGATCCGCCGCAACGGCCGGGTCATGGTCATCTGCGACAACCTGCGCCACAAGCAGCGTCAGGGCTGATCGACCCCCTCTCGAAGATCTACTTGGCACCACCGCCAGAAGAAGACCTCCCAGCACCAGCCACCCACACGCGGGTGGTGCACCCTCGGCCGCGGAGGCCGGGGCCCCGAGCACACACGTATGGGGACGGACCGGGAGCAGACCTCCGCACGAATGAAGGAACCGCCACATGGCACGTCTAGCCGGTGTGGATCTTCCGCGCGAGAAGCGCATGGAGATCGCACTCACCTACATTTACGGCATCGGCCGTACCCGGTCGCACGAGATCCTCGCGGCCACCGGCGTCAGCCCGGACCTGCGCAGCAAGGACCTCACCGACGAGGACCTGACCAAGCTCCGCGAGTACATCGAGGAGTCGCTCAAGGTCGAGGGCGACCTGCGCCGCGAGGTGCAGGCCGACATCCGACGCAAGATCGAGATCGGCTGCTACCAGGGCCTTCGCCACCGTCGTGGTCTGCCCGTCCGTGGACAGCGCACGAAGACCAATGCGCGCACCCGCAAGGGACCGAAGCGCACCATTGCCGGCAAGAAGAAGGCGAAGTAATGCCCCCGAAGTCACGCACCTCCGGTCCGAAGAAGACCCAGAAGACGCGCCGCAGGGACAAGAAGAACGTCCCGCACGGCAGCGCGCACATCAAGAGCACGTTCAACAACACGATCGTGTCGATCACCGATCCGAGCGGCAACGTCATCTCGTGGGCGTCGTCGGGTCACGTGGGCTTCAAGGGCTCGCGCAAGTCGACTCCGTTCGCTGCTCAGCTCGCGGCCGAGAACGCTGCGCGCAAGGCGCAGGAGCACGGCGTGAAGAAGGTCGACGTGTTCGTGAAGGGTCCCGGCTCCGGCCGCGAGACCGCGATCCGTTCGCTCCAGGCGGCAGGCCTCGAGGTCGGCACCATCTCCGATGTCACCCCCCAGCCGCACAACGGCTGCCGTCCGCCCAAGCGCCGTCGCGTCTAGCGGGAAGGAACCAACAGAACATGGCTCGTTATACCGGACCCATCACCCGCAAGTCGCGTCGTCTGCGCGTCGACCTCGTCGGAGGCGACCAGGCCTTCGAGCGTCGCCCCTACCCGCCCGGCCAGCACGGCCGCGCGCGGATCAAGGAGAGCGAGTACCTGCTCCAGCTGCAGGAGAAGCAGAAGGCACGCTTCACCTACGGCGTCATGGAGAAGCAGTTCTCCCTGTACTACAAGGAAGCCAACCGCCTCAAGGGCAAGACGGGTGAGAACCTGCTGCGCATCCTCGAGACGCGTCTGGACAACGTCGTCTACCGTGCGGGCCTCGCCCGGACGCGTCGTCAGGCACGCCAGCTGGTCACGCACGGCCACTTCTTGGTCAACAACAAGAAGGTCGACATCCCCAGCTACCGCGTCTCGCAGTACGACATCATCGACGTCCGCGAGAAGTCGCTGAGCACCCTCCCGTTCCAGATCGCCCGTGAGACCTACGGCGAGCGTCCGGTTCCGGGGTGGCTGCAGGTCGTGCCGAACCGCCTCCGCATCCTGGTCCACCAGGAGCCCGAGCGCGCGCAGATCGACATCCCGCTGCAGGAGCAGCTCATCGTCGAGTACTACTCGAAGTAAGACGTGCCCGTCCTGTGAGCCTTGCGTGCATCCCCGTGATGCACGCAAGGCTCGCAGGCGGTTCGTCGCCCCCACCACGAGCGTCATATAGCGGACGCTCATTCCAGGAGGACATCAATGCTCATTTCTCAGCGACCCACGCTGACCGAAGAGGTCATCGCTGACAACCGCTCGAAGTTCGTCATCGAGCCCCTCGAGCCTGGCTTCGGGTACACCCTCGGCAACTCGCTCCGCCGCACCCTGCTCTCGTCGATCCCCGGCGCTGCTGTCACCAGCATCCGCATCGACGGCGTCCTGCACGAGTTCACCACCGTCCCCGGGGTGAAGGAAGACGTCACCGACATCATCCTGAACCTCAAGGGACTCGTCGTGAGCTCCGACGAGGACGAGCCGGTCACCATGTACGTCCGCAAGCAGGGCCCGGGCACCGTCACCGCCGGCGACATCGTGCCGCCGGCCGGCGTCACCGTGAACAACCCGGACCTGCACATCGCGACCCTCAACGACAAGGGCAAGCTCGAGATCGAGCTCGTCGTCGAGCGGGGCCGCGGCTACGTGCCGGCCGTGCAGAACAAGGCCTCGGGTGCCGAGATCGGCCGTATCCCGGTCGACTCGATCTACTCGCCCGTGCTCAAGGTGACCTACAAGGTGGAGGCCACTCGCGTCGAGCAGCGCACCGACTTCGATCGGCTCGTGCTCGACGTCGAGACCAAGAACTCCATCACCGCTCGGGACGCGCTCGCTTCGGCGGGCAAGACCCTGGTCGAGCTGTTCGGGCTGGCCCGTGAGCTCAACGTCGAAGCAGAAGGCATCGAGATCGGACCCTCGCCCGCCGAGGCCGATCACATCGCCTCCTTCGGTCTGCCGATCGAGGATCTGGACCTCACCGTCCGGTCCTACAACTGCCTCAAGCGCGAGGGTGTGCACACCGTCGGCGAGCTGGTCGGTCGCACCGAGTCGGACCTGCTGGACATCCGCAACTTCGGACAGAAGTCCATCGACGAGGTCAAGGTCAAGCTGCACTCGCTCGGCCTCTCGCTCAAGGACAGCCCGGCGACCTTCGATCCCAGCACCGTTGCCGGGTACGACGCCGCCACCGGAACCTGGAGCGACACCGACGGCAGCGTGAGCGACGCCGACGGAGCCGAGCAGGACTACGCCGAGACCGAACAGCTCTGACGCGTACGCGTTCCGAGCACCTGATCAGGAGAATTTGACATGCCCAAGCCCACCAAGGGTCGCCGTCTCGGCGGTTCGGCATCGCACCAGAAGGCGATCCTGGCCAACCTGGCCACGGCGCTCTTCGAGCACGGCCGGATCACCACCACCGAGTCGAAGGCCAAGCGTCTGCGTCCGTACGCGGAGAAGATCATCACCCACGCCAAGGCCGGCACGCTGGCTCACCGTCGTGAGGTCATGAAGGACATCCGCAACAAGGACGTCGTCCATACGCTGTTCGCCGAGATCGGTCCGCACTTCGCGGAGCGCAACGGCGGCTACACCCGCATCATCAAGACCGTCCCCCGCAAGGGTGACAACGCCCCGCAGGCCATCATCGAGCTCGTCCGCGAGCAGACGGTATCCTCCGAGGCCGATCGCGCTCGTCGCGTGCAGGCGTCGCAGGCCGCTCCGGCTGCTGCCGCCACCAACGACGAGACGGCTGCCGACGAGGCCGCTGCCGAGCAGAACGTCGTGGAGGCCGTCGAGGCCGACGCCACGGACGCTCAGGTCGAGAACGCCGACGCGGTCATCGAGGGTGTCGAGGCGGAGGACGCCCACGCGTCCAACGCCGACGAGGCCGACAAGAAGTAAGTGTCCTCTTCGGACTCTGCGCACGAGCCCGCCACCGATTCCGGTGGCGGGCTCGTCCGTTTGCGCCTCGACATCGCCTACGACGGCACGGATTTCGCGGGATGGGCCACCCAGCGCGATCAGCGCACGGTATGCGGAGTGCTCGAGGACAAGCTGAGCACCGTCGTCGGGTGGCCCGTTCGCCTGGTGGTCGCGGGGCGCACCGACGCCGGGGTGCACGCCGAGGGGCAGGTCGCGCATCTCGATCTGCCGCGGGAGGCGTTGTCGCGCATCGACTCCCATCGTCCCGGTGCGCCGCCCGATCTCGGGGTGCTGGTGCGGCGCCTCTCCCGGTTCCTGCCGCCGGACGTACGGGTGACCGACGTGACCGAGGTGACGACGGATTTCGACGCACGCTTCTCCGCGTTGCGACGCCACTACGAGTACCGGCTGTCGACGGCGCGGTTCGGTGTCGCGCCGATGCGGCGGGGTTTCGTGGTCGGGTGGCCGCGGTCGGTGGACCCGGGGGCGATGAACGACGCGTCGACGCGACTGCTCGGACTGCGCGATTTCGCCGCGTTCTGTCGGCGACGCGACGGGGCGACGACGATCCGCGATCTGCAGCGCTTCGAGTGGGCGCAGGACGGTTCCGACCTGACGGCGTTCGTCAGCGCGGACGCCTTCTGCTGGTCGATGGTGCGCTCTCTCGTGGGCGCGGTGTTGGCAGTCGGGGACGGTCGACGCGCGGTGACGTGGCCGGCGTCGTTGCTGGGGGAGTCGGACCGGTCCAGCGCGATCACGGTGGCTCCCGCGCACGGATTGTCGCTCGTTCGGGTGGACTATCCCGCCGCGTCGGAGTTGGCGGAGCGCAACGCGACCACGCGAGCGGTGCGGCCGTCGGCGCCCGGGTGCTGCGGCTAGGGTCCTGTCATGGCTCCGGTTCTGGGCGTGATCGTCGGCAGTGTCCGCGCGGGGCGTGTCGGTCCGACGGTGGCGCAGTGGTTCGTGCGCCGCGCGGAGGCGGACGGGCGATTCGACGTCCGAGTGCTCGACCTCGCAGAGGTGGCTCTGCCGCTCGATCTCTCGGGTGGTGAGGGACCCGCAGCCCTGGCGGCGTGGGTGGGGGAGTGCGACGCGTTCGTGTTGGTGACTCCCGAGTACAACCACGGCTATCCGGCGTCGCTGAAGCTCGCCCTGGATTCGGTCAAGCACGAGTGGCGCGGCAAGCCGGTGGGATTCGTGTCCTACGGCGGCATGGCAGGGGGCGTGCGTGCAGTGGAGCAGCTCCGGCAGGTGGTGGCCGAGCTGCACATGGTGTCGGTGCGGGACGCGGTGTCCTTCGTGCGAGTCAAGCGTGCGTTCGACGCCGACGGGAGCACGCGGGACGAGGTGGCCCCCGATGCCGCCGACCGGATGGTGGGACAGCTCGTCGACTGGGTCCGTCCCTCACCACGCTGACCGGCCCCGCGGCCGACCGATGGCGTCGGTCTCCGCGGCCGTGGACACCAGACGCACAGTCGTGGATCGACTGCCGACTCGGCACAGCACGCGGTCGGACGAACCCTGTTGCACGACAGCGACGTCCGCGGTGTCGTCGTCGCCGGCGGTGGTGAACACGCACGCGTGTCCGTTCGGTCGACGGGGGCCGGGGTGGTCGTGGACCAGAAGGTCGACCCGGGGGTCGATCGGATGATGTGGCGCTGCGAGGGTGAGCGCCGACGGGTCGGCCGCGGCGGCGACCGGCTGTTGCCAGACCGCGGGCCGGTCGGTGGCCACGACGACGCGGGCACCCGTGGCCACCGCGCGCCACACCAGCTGGAACACCACGAACGCCTCGGCGTCGACCGCGACGTGTCGCACTCCCGGTCCCCACAGGCGTACGGCGACGCCGCGACCGTCGTCGCGCACTCCGATCAGCTGTCCGCACCCGGCGAGGGGAACGGCGAGGAGTTCCGGATCGGCGGCGGCTACGGGGAGGAGGCGGTCCGGGCGGCGTCGGTAGCCGGGACCGTTCTCGCCGGCCCGGCGGCGGTCCGGTCGGACGCCGATCATGCCTCGGAGTTGTCGGTCGGTCGCGACCGAGAGGTGTCCCCGCGTCGTGGACCCGGCCGAGGTCAGCCACCACGACACGGCGTCCGCGGTACCGATCGCGGACCGGGTGGCGGCGACGGTGCGCCGACCCGTCGGCAGGGCGTGCCACAGCCCCGGATCGGCGTCGTTCCGGGCAGCGTCGAGTGCGTCGACGTCGAGCGGCCGCAGCAGGACCGCATGGGCAGCCGCCACGTGGACGAGCCGCTGCAGGTGAAGGTCGAGAACGGCCGCGAGACCGGCGGCGCCCCCGCCGCGGCGAGCGATCGCCGGGGCCGCGTGCACCACGTCCAGGACCATAGTCAGGTAGGTGCTGCGCACGGCGGCGGCTCCCGCCGCGCTCGTCATCGGAAGGACCGTGGCGTGAGGTCGCCCCGGGTGCCGCGGTCGACGGACCACGCTGTCCACGACGACGTCGATCGGGGCCTCGTCGCCGTCCGCGGCCCGAGCGAGCAGAGCCCGCACCGGAACCGACAGATCCGGCTCGACCGATTGCCCGTCGAGGATCGACCAGCCCTCGGAGCGGGTGGGCGTCAGCTCCGCCACCACGGCCGCCGTGGCCCCGTCCCAGACGAGCGCGGTCGGCCGGCCTGCGATGTCGACCGACACCGTCGTCGTCGACCGCGTGCGGGCGTGCGCCGGGGCCCACCGACCTCGGGGAGCCGACCGAATCCACCGAGCCCACGGAGACCACGAGGGCGCGACGGCGGCGGCGAGGAGAACCGCCGCACCGAGTGCCACGGCGATCACGACCGCCCACCCGACGGGTGCACCGAGTGCGGCCGCGACGAGGGCGACCACGGTGCCGCCGGCCACGGCCGTCGACACCCGGCGGTGTTCCCCGGGGCGGGGATCGGCGGCATCGGACGCGTCCGCGGCCGCCGGTGACCCGATGTACTGTGCCCTCAGCACGGACGGCCTCGGGGGGCGTCCGCGAACGGCCGGGGGGCCGGTGAGGTGGGGGGACGATGGCACGGACACCGACCACGAAGTGGCAGGTGGGGGCGCACCGATTCGCGACGCGGCGCGTGGACAACGCTCTGCTGCACGGTGATTCGAGTGCTCGGCACGATCCGCTCCGGTCGTCGGGGCGCGCCGCGGCCGTGGGCGCGGTGCTCGCGATCCTGATGCTGGCCGGGTGCGGGATCCTGGCGTTCCTGCGGCCTGCGCCGACCATCGGGGATGCCGAGATCGTGCGTGACGACGACACCGGGTCGATCTACGTCGTCCGTGACGGGGTGCTGCATCCGACCTCCGGTCTCGCGTCCGCACGGCTGTTCGTCGGTCGACCGGACGACGCGTTGGGTGTTCCGACGGAGCGCATCGCCGATCGACCTCGGGGCGCGGCGGTCGGCATCGTCGACGCTCCGCACTCCGTGGCGGTCCGGACGGACGCCACCGTCTGGTCGGTGTGCGATCGCGGTGCGTCGCCGGGACAGGCCGGACGCACGACGGTCTCCGTCGCCTCCGACTCGGGCACGGCGCGAACCCGGCAGCTCGGCGACGCGATGGTGTGGCGGCGCGACGACGTCACCTACCTCGTCCACGACGGCGTGCGTTCGCGCGTCGACCTGGCCGACACGGTGGTGGTGCGAGCCCTCGGACTGGACGGCGCGGTGCCCGTCCCGGTGAGCGCCGCGCTGCTCGACTCGGTGCCCGAGTCGCGACCGCTCGACGTGCCGCGCCCCGACGGCGCCGGAGCGCCGGTGTCCTACTCGTTGGGTGGCCGGGTGGTCGGATCCGTGGTGACGGTCGACCTCGGCGATCGCAGCCAGCACTACCTCGCCCTGGCCGACGGCATCCAGTCGATCGGTCCCGCGGTGGCCCAGGTTCTGCGGTTCGCCGACTCGGCCGGGCGCGTCGGCATCGACGTCATCGCCCCGGACGTGATCGCGCGCGCACCCCGAACCGAACGCCCGCTGGACGTCTCGGCCTTCCCGGACACCCCGCCGCGACTCGACACGGTCGGCGACGCGTGTGCGGTCTGGTCGGCGCCGGACGCCGGCCCCGTCACCGTCGTCGGCGGCCGCGAGGTTCCGGACCTGCGGCCGACGGCCGTCGAGCAGCCCGGGGCGGACGGTGGCGGGGACGCCGTCGACAGCGTCGATCTCGACGCGGGCGCGGGGGTGTACGTGGTGGCGACCGACCCGGAGGTCGCCGACACCCGACGTGACGGCCGCTTCTACGTGTCCGACACCGGCACGCGCTACGGCGTCCCGACGGACGACGATGCACGCGCGCTCGGATTCGGCGATCCCGTGCCCGTGCCGTGGTCCATGCTCGCGCTGCTCCCCGCCGGCCCGACCCTGACCGTCGACGCGGCGCGACGCAGTCACGACGGACCGCCGGTCGACTCGGTGTCGAACGGTCGGTGACGCCGAACAGCGCGGACCACCGCGACGCCGCCCAGAAGAAGGGCGCACGTTCCCGCTGCCGTGACCGAGACGGTCGCGGGACGACGATCGGGCGGAGGGTCGGCGGGCACGGGTGCGAGAGGACGCGACGCCGCCGGCGCGGTGACGTCGATCGCCGTGGCCGTCACCGCGGCCACCGGGTCCAGCGTTCCGAAACCCACGGCCGTGTCCACACCACCGGCCGGGGCGTGGGCGGTGCGCACGATGCGCTCGATCACCTCCGGAGCGCGGAGCTCGGGGAATCGTGCGCGCACCAAGGCGGCCGTGGCGGACACGAACGGAGCGGCGAAGCTGGTGCCGTCGAAGGGCACCGTCCGTCCGTCACGATCGACGGTGCCGGCGGCCAATCCGCGCCCCGTGGGGGACAACGAGACCACCCCGGTGCCCGGCGCTGCGATGTCGACCCAGGGCCCGCCGAGGGTGAACGCCGACGGTCGACCGTCGGGGTCCACCGACGCCACGGTCAGGACGTGATCGTCGAACCACGCGGGAGAGGCGACGGTGCGCACGGGGGCGTCGTCGACGTCGTCGCCGCGAGCCAGGTCGTTGCGGTCGCGACACCGCCGACCGTCGACGTTCCCGGCGGCCGCGACCACCACCACGTCCTTCTCGACGGCGGCGTACTGCACCGCGGCGCCGAGCGCGGAGTCGCCCAGGAGCGATCCGGCGGGCGCACAGGCGACCTCCGAGATGTTGACGACGGTCGCGCCCGCATCCGCGGCCGCGACCACGGCACGCGCCATGGTCGCGACGGTGCCGTACCCACTCGAGGTCGATCCGTCGTCGGTGTTCGGCGACGAGGATAGCGCCGCGTACGCGGAACTCGATTGACGAATGCCGAGGATGCGGGCGTCGGGCGCGCCGCCGACGAATCCCGTTGCCGGATCGTCGTGGCCGGCGATGAGGCCCGCGACGACCGTGCCGTGGGCGTCGCAGTCCTCCGTGCCGTCGCCGGTGGCGTCGACGTAGTCGCCCCCGGGCTGCAGGCCGGGGAGTTGGGGGTGGCGTGCCACCCCGGTGTCGATGACGGCGACGAGCTGGCCCGCCCCCCGCGTCAGCGGCCACACGTCGGCGAACCCGAGTTCGCGCTGCGCCGGCGGCGGTGCGCCCGTCGCGGCGGCGGGCGCCACCGCGGCGCAGGCCGTCCGCTGTTCGGTCGGCTCGTCGGGACCGATCGGGTCCGCGCTCGGGAGGGCGCCGGGGTCTATGACGGGCGACGCTCCCGCCACCGGCGCGGTCACCATCGCCGTGAACAGGGCGATCGCGGCACCCGTCCGCAGGACCGACGCCCGGATCACAGCCCACGCACCGTGGAGAGAGCGCCGACGATCCACACCGTGACGGGGATCAGTGCACCCGTCGCCGCGTACTCGCCCCAGTCCGCCGCCCGACGCACCGTGGGGGTGAACTCGTGGCGCGGCGCGAGGAGTCCACAGACGATCGTGACCACCGCGGCCGCGCCCGTCCCGGCCAACCACACGGCCGCGAGATCCGGCCGCACCACCACACCCACGGCGCACACCGCCGGGACGATGCAGCCCCCGGACACGGCAGCGATCAGCGCGCGGGTTCGGTCCCCGTGGCCGCGGCTCTGCGAACAGAACACGGCCGCGACCAGGACGGCGAACCCGAGGCGCACGGGATCCGTCGCGTCCGCGAGCTCGGCCGACGCCGCGACGACGGCCGCTGCGGCGGCCAGGACGGACAGCGCGGCGCCGTACCCCGTGAGGTAGCTGCGGGCCGTCGCACCGCGGGCGGCGACCAGATCGATGTCCGTGTCGACGGTGGCCGCGGCCGCGGCTCGAGTCGTCTCGGTGTGGCGATGGGCCACCCGGCCGGTCCCGGAGACCGCATCGCCGAGCGGGAGCGGACGGATACGGATGCCGGCTCGCGACGCCGCCAGGCGAGGGGCACGCGTGACGGCGATCGTGCAGACCGTCGCCGTCACGGCGGCCACGTGCGCCGTCGAGAATTCGGCGAAGGCGGAGACCGCCCCGACGACCGTGCCGACGACGGCGACGGCCGTGATCGCGGTGAAGGTCGCGCGGCCCACGTTTCCGGCGACCGCGGACGTCAGGACGCACACCGTGGCCACCGCGGCGAATCCGAGCACGGCATCGGCCGCGAGGTCGTGACCGGGTACCGCCCCGACCCCCGCTCCGAACGCGAGCAGGCACGCCGATCCGCGTGCGCTGCAGACGAGCAGCGGATCTCGGGTCACGGTGGCGCAGAGGTACGCCGCGGCGGCGGTCAGCACGGCCACCGTGATGCCGACGACGACCAGAGCGGCGTGATCGGCGACGATCGTCGCCGCGGCCGCGGCGGCTGCCACGGCGAGGCCGACGGGCCCCACCGAGGCCGGCCACCGGGTTGCGTCGCTACCGCCGGGGACGAGCGCGACCGCAGCCGCGAGGTCGTCCACCACGGGGGCGCTCACCGAGCCGCTCGGGGCCAGAACCAGAACGTCGCCGTCGCGAACATCGTTGTCCCACAACGACCTCGACCGCACCAATCGGCGCCCGGTGATCGTCCACAGCTCGTACGTCGCCGGGATCGACTCCGGTTCCGCCGCGCCGGCGCGGGGCCGCACGACGGCCAGCAGGGCCGGGACGACCGCCGCCACGGCCAGACCGGCGGGCACGCTGACGTCCGCCTCCACACCGTCCCGCACCACCGTCGTCCGGACCGATCCCGGGGCCACGGTGCGGACGGATCCGTCCGCTACCGCGCCCTCGCCGGACCGTCGGTCGATCGCCCCCGCGATCGGTTGCCCATTCATCGACCTGTCCCCCCGAACGGTCTCGCGCACCGGGGCGTCGATGCCGCCCCCGGAATCCGACAGCACTATAGGTGACCCCGCCGACACCGGCCGTCCGGCCGGGGAACTCGAGCCGAAACCATCCCCGGGTCGGCAGCGATCACCTCGTTCGTGTCGGACTGCCGGGTTATCGTCACGCGTGGTTCGTCGGCGGGGCGACGACACCGAGGGGGGATACGTCATGTCGATCGATGCAGCACTTGCGGACGGTGGTCCGCGGGCACCCGGTGCGAGGGTGCCGTTCAGCCGTCCGCGCTCCCGGTCGACGCCGCCGGCGGCGTCGACCGGCGACGTCGCGCTCGAGGCGCCGCCGGAAATCCCCGGGGTCGCACCCGCGAGTCCGATGGCACGCCTGATCCCGGTCGTGATGGTGGTGGCGATGGTCGGGATGGTCGTGTTCATGGTGACCTCGGGTGCGGCCGCCAACCCCACGGCACTGCTCTTCCCGGTGATGATGGGTGTGTCGATGCTGGCGATGGTCGCGAGCGGAGGTCGTGGTGGCGCCTCGCGTGCGGCCGAACTGGATCAGTCGCGTCGGGACTACGTCCGCTACCTCGACCGGGTGCGGGCGGACCTGGACCGCACCGCGCACACACAGAGCGTCGCGCTGCGGCACGCCCATCCGGAGCCGACGTCGCTGATCGCGCTCGTCGGGTCCGAGCGAATGTGGGAGCGTCGGCCCGTCGATCCGGACTTCCTGCACGTCCGGGCGGGGACCGGCAGCCAGCGACTGCTCACGCGGCTGGTGCCGCCGGAGACCGGGCCGGCCGAGGACCTCGACCCGGCGTGCGCGGCGATGCTGCGCGATCTCGTCCGCGCCCGAGCCATCGTGCCGGGATTGCCGACCGCGCTGTCCCTGTCGGCGTTCTCGGCGGTGACGGTTCCGGCGTCGGAGCGCGGCCGGTCGGTGCTGCGCGCGATCGTCGCGCAGGCGGCGACGTTCCACGGTCCGGACGACCTTCTCGTCGTCGTGTCGGCACCGGCGGAGGACGTCGAGTGGGACTGGGTCAAATGGCTGCCGCACCACCGGGTCGCGCTCGATCGTGACCCCCTCGACTCCCTCGGCGCAGTCGGCGCCGCGCTGCCGGAGACGCTCCGAGTCGTCGACCACGTCGAACTCGGTGCCGTGTTGTCCCGAGTTCCGGTCGAGGCGCGGGTCCTGGTCGTGGCCGACGGCCACGGCCACGACATCGCACGCGTGTCGACCGTGGTCGACCGGCCCGGGGTGACCGTCCTGGGAACCGTGCCCGGCGACGTCGGATCGGCTCTGCCGGACGACGCGACCGTCCCCCGTGTTCTCGACCTCGTCCTCGACGGGGACGACCTCGGCGCGCGCAGCAGCGTCGGTGTGGAGATGTTCGGCCGCGCCGATGCGGTCGACCGGCCCACGGTGACGGCATTGGCCCGTGCGCTGGCCCGATACGAGGCGGCGTCGGACGCCGGCGCCGAGGCGGGGCCGCGTCGATCCGATGCCTGGCACCACCTTCCGGGCATGACCGCACCGGACGAGCTCGATCCCGACGTCGCGTGGCGGGGCCGGACCGGTCGAGCGCGCCTGCGGGTCCCGTTCGGACTCGACTACGACGGGCGGGTGGTCGAACTCGACCTGAAAGAGGCCGCCGAGGGCGGCATGGGCCCGCACGGCCTGTGCATCGGTGCCACCGGCTCGGGCAAGTCCGAGTTGTTGCGCACGCTCGTGCTGGGGTTGATCGCGACGCACGCCCCCGACGTGCTCAATCTCGTGCTCGTCGACTTCAAGGGCGGTGCCACGTTCCTCGGACTGGACGATGCACCCCATGTCGCCGCCGTGATCACCAATCTCGCGGAGGAGGCGCACATGGTCGAGCGCATGCGTGACGCACTCGCCGGCGAGATGAACCGTCGGCAGGAACTGCTCCGGTCGTCCGGCAACTTCGCGAACGTGACCGAGTACGCGGCCGCTCGCGCGCGCGGTGCGGCGCTGGACCCGTTGCCCGCGCTGTTCGTCGTGGTCGACGAGTTCTCGGAACTGCTCAGCCGGTTCCCGGACTTCGCGGACCTCTTCGTCGCCATCGGGCGGTTGGGTCGGTCCCTGCACATCCATCTGCTGCTGGCCAGTCAGCGTCTCGACGAGGGGCGCCTGCGGGGACTGGACTCCCACCTGTCGTACCGCATCGGCTTGAAGACCTTCTCGCCCGGCGAGTCTCGCTCCGTCCTGGGGGTGCCCGATGCGTATCACCTCACGGGCGGACCCGGCGCCGGGTTCCTCAAGAGCGACGCCGGTGACCCGGTTCGCTTCACCGCGGCCTTCGTGTCCGGGCCCGTGGTGACGGCGGGCGGCGAGACCGCGTACACCGGACATGCGTCGTCCGGGCATCCGCCCGTGCGTCTCTTCTCGGCCGTCGACCGAGTCGGGCCCGCCGAGCTCGTCGAGTCGTCGGGCGCGTCGGGTTCGGGGATCGGGTCGCCGGTCGAGATCGACGTGTCGGGCCCGGCGACCGGATCGGCGACCACGGGGTCGGGCGGATCGCGAACGTTGCTCTCCGCCGTGGTCGATCGACTGCGCGGCCACGGTCGTCCCGCCCACCGGGTCTGGTTGCCCCCGCTCGATCGTCCCGTTCCGCTCGACGCGATCGCGGGGGGACCCACGCGGACCGGCACGGGGTCGCTCGCGGCCACCGTCGCCCTGGTCGACCGGCCCTTCGACCAACGACGCGACCCGCTGGAGCTGGACCTGTCGGGGTCGGCGGGTCACCTCGCCGTGGTCGGTGGACCGCAATCCGGGAAGTCGACCGCGGCCGCCACCGTCGTTCTCGCACTAGCGCAACGGTATTCGCCGAGCGCGTGCCGAGTGGTGGCACTCGACTTCGGCGGCGGGACACTGTCGTTGCTGCGCGGCCTGCCGCACGTGTCGGCCATCGCCGGGCGTGCCGATGCCGACGTGGTGCGCCGCATCGTCGCGGACACCGCGTCGCTGATTCGTCGACGGGAGTCGCTCTTCCGTGAGTGGGGGATCGCCTCGATGGAGGAGCTCCGCGCCTCGCGCGCCGCACGCCCCGACACCGACAGCGCCGACGTGATCCTCGTCGTGGACGGGTGGGCGACCGTGCGGTCGGACTTCGACGCGATCGAGGCCACGCTCGCGCGGATAGCGGCCACGGGCTTGTCCTACGGCGTCCACCTCGTTCTCACCGCCGGGCGGTGGGCGGACATCAGGCCGGCCGTGAAGGACGCGATCGGATCGCGTCTCGAGCTGCGGCTGGTCGACCCGCTCGATTCCGACGTGGGGCGGGCGCAGGCCTCGTCCGTTCCGCAACGCCCGGGTCGCGGCGTCACCAAGGACGGGCTGCATCTGCTGGTGGCGTTGCCGCGTCTCGACGGCGTGCCCTCGGCCGTGGGGCTGACCGGCGCCATCGGCGACGCGGTGACCCGAGTGCGCACGGGCTGGGCCGACAGTCCCGCCGCGCCGCCGTTGCGACTGCTTCCGCACCTCCTGCGCCGGGCGGACTTCCTGGCGACCGCGTTCGGGGTCGAGGCGTCACGGCCCTGGCCGCCGCCCGGCCGGGTCGGCTTCCACGGCGTTCTGCCCCTGGGCGTCGACGAGGACGAGTTGGCACCGGTGTCCGTCGATCTGGCCGAGAATCCGCACTTCCTCGTGTTCGGTGACGGGCGAAGCGGCAAGACCTCGGTGTTGCGGTCGTTGTGCGCGGGGCTGGTGGAGGCGAACGATGCTGCGTCCCTTCGCGTTCTGCTGATCGACTACCGACGCACGTTGCTCGACGTGATCCCCGACGACCGGCTGGCCGGACGGGCATCGTCCGCGGACGAGGCCGGCCCGATGGTTGTCGAGCTCGCGCGACACCTGCGCGGGCGGCGGCCGGGGCCGGAGACGACCAAGGAACAGCTGGCGGCGCGGTCGTGGTGGACGGGCCCCGAAATCGTGGTCGTCGTGGACGATTACGACCTCGTGGTCACGCCCAGCGGCAACCCGGTGGCCGAGCTGCTGGACCTCCTGTCGGTCGCCCGCGACGTCGGCCTGCACCTGGTGATCGCGCGGCGATCCGGCGGTGCGGCCCGGGCCCTGTACGAGCCGGTGCTGGCCCGCCTGCGGGATCTTGCGACTCCGGGGTTGATCCTCAGCGGCAATCGCGACGAGGGAGTCCTGCTCGGCACGGTCCGGCCGTCCGAACAACCACCCGGGCGGGGCACCGTCGTCGACCGTTCGCGCACCATCGTGGTTCAGACGGCCTACGCGGAGGACGCGTGATCGGCCTCGTGGTCGGTGTCGACGCGCTGTGGTGGTTCGACGGCGCCACGCTGCGTTCGCTTCCCACCGGCCTGGCTCGCTACGGGGACGTGGTGGTCGCCGAGGAGTCCGCGGACCCGGTGGACCTGTTGGGCGGAGTGGACGACTCGGTGTCGCTCGCGGGCCACGAGGTGCCGACGTCGGACGCGATCGGGGTGCTGATCGAGCGGGCCGTCCGTGCGGGCGACCTCGGCGGGCCCGTCGCGGACACCCTGGCTCTGGTCCACCCGCCCCACTGGGGCGCGGTCCGCTGCGCCGTGCTGACCGCCGCGGCGCGCCCGCACGCCCGGGACGTGACGGTCGTGGACTCCGCCGCCGTCGCGGCGCGGGCAGCGAACCGGATCGAGGCCTGTCCACACGACGGTGGCTGCCGTACCGCCGTCCTGGACCGCACGCCCGGACGGCTCACGCTGTCGACGGTCTCCTCGGTGGCCGCCGGACCGGTCCTGGCCGACTGCGCACTGCTGGTGCCGTCGACCGTCGCCGGCGGTGTCGACGAGATCGACCTCGAGGCGGCGGTCGCCCGAGCGCTGCGTGACGTCACCGCGACCCTGCCGATCTGCCGGGTCGTCGCCCACGGGCCGTCTGGCGCACTGACCGCGGAGGTGCTGTCGGGGCTCGCCTCGGTGCCCGTTCTGGAGGTCGACGACGGATCGCTCGCGACGGCGATGGAGAACCCGCGCTCGGGTGAGTACCCCGGCCTCTCGGAGCCGGCGGCTCGGGTCGTCGGCGACGAGCCGAACGGGCCGGCCCCGGGGCCGTACGACGCGCTCGACTCCGGCGTCTGGGACTCGTGGGGTGACACGGACGGCGCCACACCGCGGCGCGGGGCGTGGTTGGCGGACCGTGTGGCGTCGACACCGCCGGCGAGCGGACGGCGCCGACGCGCCGTGGGCGCCGCGGCCGCGCTGCTCACCGCCGCGGCAGCCGCGGTCGCGTTGGTCGTCGTGTGGCCGGTCGGGACGACGTCGGGCGCCGAGCGGAGCGCAGCGTCGGCACGATCGTCGGTGCCCGTGGCGCCGCAGCCGACCGAGTCGTCGTCGCCGTCACCGCTGCTGCCGCCGTCGCCGCCGCCCCCGCCGCTGCCGACGACCACCCCCGGGGCGACCCCGTTCCGCGTGGGTGCGCTGGGCCTGTCCGTTCCGACCGGGTGGCACCTCGAGCCCGGTCCCGGGCGCGCCGAACTGCGTCCCGACGACGGCACGCCGATGCGCATCCTCGTCGTCGTCCGGGACATCGACAGCGGGCTGGGGCTCGACGAGATCGAGGCGGAGCTGCGCACGGCGGCCGAGGGGTCCCGGCGCGTCGCGGGACTACGACGGACGGAAGGGAACGGACGTCAGCAACTCGAGTACCTGGAATCGCCGTCGGACGGCACCACCGTGGGGTGGACGGTCTTCGCCGCCCGCGGTGAGCAGATCAGCGTCGGGTGTCAGGGCGGCCCCGATTCGTACCCGGTTCTGTCGCCGGTGTGCGCCGAGTTGTTGGCCGGACTGTCGGTGCAGTGATCCGGCGGTCCGCTGCGGATTCGCCGAACGGGGAACCGTTCCGCGGCGGGCGGCGTCCAACAGAGTGCAGGGGTGCGACACCGCGGAACCCGCGCTATCGAGGGGGAATACATGTCACAGATGAGGACCACCGTCGAGACCATGCAGGTCACGGCAGGCAAGGTCGATCAGCTCACGCTCGAGGTCAAGGCGTTGCTCGATCAGCTTCGCGGCGACGTGGCCAGTGTCGGCGGCAGCTGGGAGGGTGCGGCCGCCGTCGCGTTCCAGAGCGTCATGAACAGCTGGGACACCAGCGCCAACAAGCTGCAGGTCGCCCTGGGCGCCATCGGGGATTCGATCAAGGCCTCCGGCACCGCCTACGCGGCCGCCGAGGACGACAACACGCGGGCGGTCACGGTCGCCGGCGCGCTGAATCTCTGACCCGTCCGACCCACCAACCGGAGAAAGGAAACGACATGAGGTACGTGTTCGGAGCGATCGACCAGGTCAGCGCGCAGATCGACGCGAAGCAGGCCGCGCTCAACGCCAAGCTCGACGAATTGCGGCAGATCATCACCCCGCTCGTCGCCGACTGGGAGGGCGCCGCGTCGGAGTCCTACCAGGACAA
The DNA here is from genome assembly GCF_019834675.1 of Rhodococcoides corynebacterioides. Classification (GTDB taxonomy): domain Bacteria; phylum Actinomycetota; class Actinomycetes; order Mycobacteriales; family Mycobacteriaceae; genus Rhodococcoides; species Rhodococcoides corynebacterioides_A. Next base: position 639,994 of record NZ_JABUBU010000001.1, read on the forward strand.
GCAGCGGCAGTGGGACTCCGCTGCACTCGAGCTGAACCAGGTGCTGGAGCAGGTCGGGTCGGCGGTGAGTCGCGGTAACGCGGACATGCAGGCGCGGGAGGCGGCCAACCGGGGGATGTTCGTCTGACTGGCCGTCGGCCGCGTCGTGCGCGACGCGGCCGACGTGTCGGTCCCGTCGAGCACACTGCTGGACATGACCGTCGATCTCGCCCTGGCTCGTGCTCGGATCGCGCAGGCCCGCGCCGAGGCGACGGCACGGGTGGCGTCCCTCGACGAGCAGCACCGGGGCATCGTCGAGGGATCACGCTGGACCACCGACGACGACGAGCACGATCCGGAGGGCTCCACCATCGCGTTCGAGCGCGCCGCCGTGGCGTCGATGCTGCGGGACGCCCGGCAGGAGGTCCGCGACCTCGACGAGGCCGAGGGTCGTGTCGACGCCGGCACCTACGGACTGTGCGAGCGGTGCGGGCGGGAGATCGCGGACGTGCGACTCGACGCACTGCCCGCCGCACGCCGGTGTATCGACTGCAACTCTCTACGTCGCTGACAGCGTTTTGACCTGCGATCCGGCGGGCCGGTAAGGTACCCCGTTGGCGTTCGATACATGCAGTCACCTCGATGCGTGTCTGCCGGTCTCTCGGGTCTCCACTGGCCGCCGAGAACCACCGATCGAACGTCGGCCAGCACATCGACGATGAGACAAGGAAGTCATTCGTGTCCACGTATGCGCCCAAGGCCGGGGATACCACCCGGACCTGGCACGTGATCGACGCCACCGACGTCGTTCTCGGCCGCCTTGCCGTCCAGGCAGCGAACTTGCTGCGCGGCAAGCACAAGCCCACCTTCGCCCCGAATGTCGACGGCGGTGACTTCGTTGTCATCATCAACGCCGACAAGGTCGCCATCTCCGGCAACAAGCGGACGGACAAGTTCCACTACCACCACTCCGGCCACCCGGGTGGTCTGCGCGCGCGCAGCATCGGTGAGGTCATGGACAAGAACCCGGACCGCGTCGTGGAGAAGGCCGTCAAGGGCATGATCCCCAAGAACAAGCTGGGCAGCGCCATCGCCAGCAAGCTCAAGGTCTACGCCGGCCCCGACCATCCCCACGCGGCTCAGCAGCCCGTTCCGTTCGAGATCAAGCAGGTGGCCCAGTGACTTCCCCCGAGCAGACCCCCGAGCAGTCGGTCGACGAGAACGTCGTGACCGAGACCGCCGAGTTCGCCCCCGAGGAGAGCGTCGAGATCGCCGACGAGTTCGTCTCCGTCGAGGATCCCGAGGTCGCTGCGGACATCGAGGCCGCCGCCCGTCCGGCCGTCTACATCGATCGTCCCGTCACCACGGTCGGTCGTCGTAAGGAAGCCGTCGTCCGCGTGCGTCTGACCCCGGGCACCGGGCAGTTCACGCTGAACGGCCGCACCCTCGAGGACTACTTCCCCAACAAGGTGCACCAGCAGCTCATCAAGAGCCCGTTCGTGCTGGTCGAGCGCGCCGAGAGCTTCGACGTGACCGGCCTTCTGCACGGCGGCGGCCCCTCCGGCCAGGCCGGCGCGCTGCGTCTCGCGATCGCCCGTGCCCTCATCGAGGCCACCCCGGACGATCGTCCGGCCCTGAAGAAGGCCGGCTTCCTCACGCGTGACCCGCGTGCGGTCGAGCGCAAGAAGTACGGCCTGAAGAAGGCCCGCAAGGCATCGCAGTACTCGAAGCGCTGATCCTCGGCACTTCACCCGACGCAGGCGCTCCGGCCGATCCCTCACGGGACGGCCGAGGGCGCCTGCGTCGTGTCGGGCCCGCGTCACTGCGCGCCCACCGTCACCCGCGTCACCCGCACCACCGCTCGAAAGAGGTAGCCGCCATGGGTCGTCTGTTCGGAACCGACGGGGTCCGTGGCCTCGCCAACGCGGACATCACCGCCGACCTCGCTCTGCGCCTGGGCCGCGCGGGAGCTGCCGTGCTCGGCGCCTCGGCGACGCCGGTGTCCCCGGACGGGTCCGCCTCCCGACCCGTCGCCGTGGTCGGCCGTGACCCGCGGGCGAGCGGCGAGATGCTCGAAGCCGCCATCGTCGCCGGTCTCGCCTCGGCCGGCATGGACGTGCTGACCGTCGGCATCGTCCCCACCCCGGCGCTCGCGTACCTCACCGACGCCTACGACGCGGCGCTCGGCGTCATGATCAGCGCGTCGCACAACGCCATGCCCGACAACGGCATCAAGTTCTTCGCCGCCGGCGGACACAAACTGGACGACGAGCAGGAAGACCGCATCGAGGCCCTGCTGGGCGCCGCACCGACCGGGCCCACCGGCGCCGGGATCGGTCGCGTGCGCACCGCCCCCGACGGACTGTCCCGGTACGAGGACCACCTGGCCAAGACCGTGCCGACCACGCTCGACGGCATCACCGTCGTCGTCGACTGTGCCCACGGCGCGGCTTCCGCCGCGGCGCCCGACGCCTACCGCGCCGCCGGTGCGACCGTCGTCGCCGTGAACGCCGACCCGACCGGCCTGAACATCAACGACGGGTGCGGGTCCACCCATCTGGACGTGGTCCAGCGCGCCGTCCTCGAACATGGGGCCGACCTCGGCCTCGCGCACGACGGAGACGCCGACCGGTGCCTCGCCGTGGACGCGAACGGCGACGTGGTGGACGGCGACGCGATCATGGCGATCCTGGCCCTGGCGATGAAGGACGCGGGCACGCTGCCGCAGGACACCCTCGTCGCCACCGTCATGAGCAATCTCGGTCTGCACATCGCGATGCGCGAGGCGTCGATCACGGTGCGCACCACCGCCGTCGGCGACCGCTACGTGCTCGAGGAACTGCGGGCCGGTGACTACGGGCTCGGTGGCGAGCAGTCCGGCCACATCGTCATCCCGGCGTTCGGTACCACCGGCGACGGCGTTCTCACCGGGCTGCAGCTGATGAGCCGGATGGCCTCGACCGGGCGCACTCTGCGCGACCTCGCGTCGGTGATGCGAACCCTCCCGCAGACGTTGATCAACGTGCGGGTCGAGGACAAGCAGGCCGCGACCGCCGACGACGCCGTGACCGCGGCCGTCGCCGCCGCCGAGGCCGAACTGGGGGACCGGGGCCGGGTGCTGCTGCGTCCGTCGGGCACCGAGCAGCTGGTGCGCGTGATGGTCGAGGCGGGCGACACCGAGACCGCCGAGCGACTCGCCGGCCGAATCGCCGAGCGGGTCGCCGCCGTCGGTCGGTAGTCGACCGACGGCGACGCAGCCGGACCCGCGTCAGCCGATGAGCGACTTCAGCAGCTCGACCTGCTTCACTCGCCCGGCGCTGTCGGAGGCGATCGGGTGGATGTTCAGGGTGGTGGCACCCGCGGCCTCGAACGCGGCCAGGCGCTCCTTGACGAAGCTCTCGGTGCCGATCAGCGAGATCGACCGCACCAGCTCGTCGGGCACCGCCGCCGTGGCCTCTTCCTTCTTGCCGGCGAGGTACAGGTCCTGGATCTTCTCCGCCTCGGCCTCGTAGCCGTAGCGGACGGCCAGGTCGTTGTAGAAGTTCTTGCCCTTGGCGCCCATGCCGCCGACGTACAGCGCGAGCTGCGGCTTGATCCAGGGGAGGAACTGGTCGGCGTCGTCGCCGATGGCGACCGCGGGGCTCGCGTAGACGTCGAGGTCGCCGAGCGCGGGATCACGCTTGGCCTTGCCCGCGGCGAGCGACTCGCCCCAGACCGACTCGGCCTTCTCCGGGTGGAAGAAGATGGGCTCCCACCCCTGGGCGATCTCGGCCGTCAGGGCGACGTTCTTGGGTCCGAGCGAGGCGATGACGATCGGAATCGACTCACGCACAGGATGATTGATCAGCTTGAGCGGCTTGCCCAGCCCGGTGCCCTTCTCGGCCGGCAGCGGGATCTGGTAGTACTTGCCGTCGAACTGCACCTTCTCGCGGCGCCAGACCTGCCGGCAGATGTCGACGATCTCGCGGGTGCGCCCGAGCGGAGCGTCGTACTTCACGCCGTGGAAGCCCTCGATGACCTGCGGCCCCGACGCGCCGATGCCCATGACGAAGCGGCCACCGGACACGTAGTCCAGACCGGCCGCGGTCATGGCGAGCAGCGACGGGGTCCGGGTGTAGATCTGGAAGATGCCGGACGCCAGCTCGATGGTGGACGTCTTGGCGGCGAGGAAGCCGATCTGGCTGACCGCGTCGAACGAGTACGCCTCGGGAACGAACGCGATGTCCATTCCGGCCCGTTCGAGCGCGCCGACCTCCTCGACGGTCTCCTGGAAACCCCCCGAGTAGTTGAGTTGCATCCCGATTCGCATGAGTCTCCTCGACGTCGTCGCCGGTGTCTTCTCACCTGCACGTGGGTCGGACGTTACCGCCCGGTAGGCGTCGGTCGTGGCGGTGGTCCGACGACGGTGGAACCGATCCGGCCCCGGGCCGCGTCCAAGTTCGGTGGGCGGCCACCCGGGCGCCGGTGAGGACGGGGGACGGCGATGAGCGATCCGATGGCAATGGATGCGGACGCGACGGAGGCCGCGGCCCGCGCGATGGCGGAGTCGGTGAGCCGCGCGGAGGCGGCGGTGGCCCGGTTGTCGGCGCGGTCCTTCGACGCAGCGCACGGCGGTCGTGAATACGGAGCCCGCGCCGCGACCGTCGACGCCCGCCTCCGTGACCTGGCGAGCGGCCTCGACTCCTGGAACAGGGAAACGCGCGCGGCGGCGGACGCCGTGGCGGGAGCGGTCGGCGCGACCCGCGCCACCGACGCGTCCGGCGCGTCGGGTGTTGCGGCCGCCGGGGCCGGCCGATGACCGACCCGAGCTCCCTCGACGCCGTGCTCGACCGCGGCGCGTCCGGATTGCGATTCTTCGGCCGGGTGCTGCCCTGGCGCGATGCCGCCGGGGGTGCCGGCCCGTCGTATCTGGACCTCTGTGCGGCCTACGACATGCAACGCGGGCTCGAGCCGGACGCTCTGCGTGCGGACGGCGAGACCTGTCGCGCGGCCGCGACGTCGCTGCGCGAGGAACTGTCCGTCCGAGACCGGGCAATCGGAGCGCTGTCCGAAGCGTGGACGGGCGGCGCCGCGACGGCGGCGGGCGACGTGCTCACCGCTCAGTCGACGCGGGCAGGTGCCGATCTCGATCGGCTCGACCTCGCCGCGGCCGCGCTGGTCCGTGCCGCGGACGGGCTGCACGCGATCGTGGAGGACAAGGCGGTCGCGGCGGCCGACCACGATCGCCTCGACGTGGGCGGTCGCGCGATGGTCGACGCGGAGGCCACCGTGGCAGCCGCGACGCAGGACCCGTCGTCGTGGTCGGTGGACACGGTGTCGCGGCTCGCGGCCGTCGTGCCCGAGTTGGCGGCCATGGTCGCTCCCGGTGCCGGGGCGTTGTGGGAACGGCCGGACGTGGTCGAGGCCGTTCGCGCGCAGTGCCGCGAGTGGACGGACGACGTCTTCCTGCCGGCGGTCGACGAGGCCACGGCGAGCTTTCAGCGACTGTGCGAGGACACGCATCGAGCGGTCGGGCGCATCTTCGACGTGGTCGACACGGCGCTCGAGGGTGTGACCACGGACCCGTACCCGACCCCCGACGCGCCCGACGCGCCCGTACCCACGGCGCCGATTCCGCCCCCCGCGCCGATTCCGCCCACCGCGACCGGGCCGGCGAGCGCGACCGGGCCGGCGAGCGCGGGATCGGTGTGCGCGGTCGAGTCGCCGGATCCCCAGCCGGTGCCGACCCAGCCCGTCGCGACCCACCCGGCGGGTGCCGTGGCCGCCGCGGCATCGGAGGACCGATTCGCCGCCCTGGTGCGGTCGGCGGTGTCCGACGCGGTGACGGCGGTGCTCGACCGCGCCGAGATTGCGGACCACCCCGCCGAAACCACTCCGTGCCCGGCCGGGACCGCGCAGTACCCCGCCGACGCGGGGGCGCCCACCGGTGCAGCGTCCGAGACGGGTCGGCCCGAGATCGGTCGGCTCGAGGTCGGTCGGCTCGAGGTCGAGGGCGCGGGTCACCACATCCGGATCGAGGTGCACGCCGACGGATCCCTCGACGTCACCGCGGGCCCCACCGACGCCCCGAACGCCGACGAGCCACCTTCGACACCGACCGCGCCGGAGGACACGCCCGCGGCGGAGCTAGACGCGGAGGCCCCCGTCGAGACGCCGTCGCCGGCTCCCGACCAGCCCGTCGAGGCCGCCGAGGCCGAGGCCGCCGAGGCCGCGGCCCCCGAAGCGCCGCCGCCGCCGGATCAGCCGGAGGCGCCGTCCGGAGAGTGCGCGCCCGCCCCGATCGTCGAGGGTGCGCCGGCGGCCGCAGTCGCGCCCACCCGGCCCGCGCCCGAGCCCTCGCCAGCACCCGAGCCCGACCAGCCGCCGGCTCCGGTCGACGGCGTCCGGCCGGAACTGGCCGAGGCGGGACCGCTGTGAACGAGCGCACCGTGGCCGCGCTCATCGACGAGGTGGTCGCCGATCATCGACGCTCCACGGCGCGACTGCGGGAGCGGCTCCGCCGCGACGCGCAACGGGACACGGATCGGCGGGACCGGGTGCTCGGACCGCGGGGCGACGACATCCCGACGAGCCGACCCGGCATCGACCCCATTCTGCGTCCGGTGCGCGAGAAGCGGCCCACCGAGAACGGCGCCACCGCGAACGGCGCCACCGAGCACGGCACGCCCGAGGGTGATCCGCGCCCTGCTCAGCGCCCGGCGAGGTGGCTGAGCTGACGCAACGCGCCGCCCTTGGAGGGCGTGTCGACCATCGGCTCGTTCGGGTCCAGCACCCGCGTGCCCTTGAACTCGGCGTCGGGGTCGGAGAACGCCGCGTAGTCCTCGTGCCGGGCGAGGCGGTGCAGCAGGAAGCCGGTGAGGAGCGCCCGGACCGCCTTGCGGGTCTTGGGCTGGGCGTTGCCGACGCCGAAGAAGCTGGCGAGCTTGCGGCCCTCCACGATGCCGTCGCCGACCGACTTGTCGATCACCCGCAGGACGGTCGGTCCGCCGAGGGCGCCGGCGAGGGCCACGGGCTCGGCCGTCAGGGAGGTCAGTTCCGCCGGGGCGCCGATCACCAGCGCCGGTGCGGTGACGGCGTCGGCGATGCCGTCGGTCAGGACGCGCGGGCTGGTGGGGCCGGGGTACAGCGCACCCACCGCCCGGATGTCGGATCGTTGCGACGCGGCGAGGACAGCCGCGCCGGCGCCCATGGCGTGGCCGGCGACGGCGAGCTTGTCCGGGTGCACCGAGATGTCGCCGGTGCCGAGACGGATGCCCGCGCAGATGTCGAGCGCGACCGTCAGGTCGTGAGCGAGGGCGGCGTGGGAGGGCACCGGCCCGCGCTGCGTGTCGGGCGCCGCCACGACGAAGCCCCACGAGGCCAGATGCTTCAGCGTGGAGTCGTAGTTCTTCGACGACGACATCCACCCGTGGGCGAACGCCACGGCCGGCAGCGACGACCCTTCCTTGGGTGCGTAGATCACACCGGGCAGGCCGGCGAGCGCCATGTCACCGCGGACCACGCGATGCGGACCGGTTCTGGCGAGGTCGGTGACCAGCTTCTGCGTCTTCGGCACGTCGTCAACCGTATCCGAGCCCGCGCGGTGGAGGGGAGGGACTCGCGGTGGGTGGCCGGAGGGGGCACCGTGCCGACGTAGGCTGTCGCCCATGTGCGGAATCGTCGGGTACGTCGGACATCGGCCTGCGCTGCCGATCGTGGTGGATGCGCTGCGGCGGATGGAGTACCGGGGATACGACTCCGCCGGGGTCGCCGTGTTGAACGGCGAGGGCGGGATGGCCGTCGAACGCAAGGCCGGGAAGCTCTCCAATCTCGACGCCGAACTGGACGATCTCGGCCGCGACACCTTCGTCGGCACCACGGGAATGGGCCACACCCGCTGGGCCACCCACGGTCGCCCCACGGACCGCAACGCGCACCCGCACCGCAACGCCGACTCCACGATCGCCGTGGTGCACAACGGCATCATCGAGAACTTCTCCCCGCTGCGGGCCGAGTTGGAGGCGGAGGGCGTCGAGTTCGCGTCCGACACCGACACCGAGGTCGCCGTCCACCTGGTGGCGCAGGCGTACGCGCAGGGTCCGACGGCGGGGGACTTCGTCGAGAGCGCCCTCGCGGTCCTGCGTCGCCTCGAGGGGGCGTTCACCCTCGTCTTCACGCACGTCGATCACCCGGACACCATCGTGGCCGCACGCCGGTCGACGCCGTTGGTGGTGGGCGTCGGGCAGGACGAGACGTTCCTCGGCTCGGACGTGGCCGCGTTCATCGAGCACACGCGCGACGCGGTCGAGCTCGGTCAGGACCAGGTGGTGGTGATCACCGCCGACGGGTACTCGATCATGAACTTCGACGGGACCGAGGCACAGGGTCGTCCGTTCCGCATCGACTGGGATCTCGCCGCCGCCGAGAAGGGCGGCCACGACTACTTCATGCTCAAGGAGATCCAGGAGCAGCCGACCGCCGTCGCGGACACCCTGCTCGGGCACTTCGACAAGGGCCGCATCACGCTCGACGAGCAGCGTCTGTCCGACCAGGAACTGCGCGACGTCGACAAGGTCTTCGTGGTGGCGTGCGGGAGTGCCTACCACTCGGGGCTGGTGGCCAAGTACGCCATCGAGCACTGGACGCGTCTGCCCGTCGAGGTCGAGCTGGCCAGCGAGTTCCGCTACCGCGACCCGGTGCTGGACCGGTCCACGCTGGTGGTGGCCATCTCCCAGTCCGGCGAGACCGCGGACACCCTCGAGGCGGTCCGTCACGCCAAGGAGCAGAAGGCGCGCGTGCTGGCGGTGTGCAACACCAACGGCTCGCAGATTCCGCGCGAGGCCGACGCCGTGCTCTACACCAGGGCGGGACCGGAGATCGGCGTCGCGTCGACCAAGGCGTTCCTGGCGCAGGTCACCGCCAACTATCTGGTGGGCCTGGCGTTGGCGCAGGCGCGCGGGACCAAGTACCCGGACGAGGTGGCGCGCGAGTACCGCGACCTCGAGGCCATGCCGGACCTCGTCGCGAAGGTGCTCGAGACGGTGGAGCCGGTGCGGGCGCTGGCGCGGGAACTGGCGACGTCGCCGACGGTGCTGTTCCTGGGTCGGCACGTCGGGTACCCGGTGGCGCTCGAAGGTGCCCTCAAGCTCAAGGAACTGGCGTACATGCACGCCGAGGGCTTCGCCGCGGGTGAGCTCAAGCACGGCCCGATCGCGCTGATCGAGGACGGGTTGCCGGTGATCGTGGTGATGCCGTCGCCGAAGGGGCGGGCGGTGCTGCACTCGAAGCTGTTGAGCAACATCCGGGAGATCCAGGCGCGCGGGGCGCGCACGGTGGTCATCGCGGAGGAGGGCGACGAGACGGTGCGGCCGTACGCCGACCACCTGATCGAGATCCCGGCCGCGCCGACGCTGCTGCAGCCGCTGCTGTCGACGATCCCGCTGCAGGTGTTCGCGGCGGAGGTCGCGCAGGCGCGGGGGTACGACGTGGACAAGCCGCGGAACCTCGCCAAGTCGGTGACGGTCGAGTAGCGGAGCGGATCGACCCGACGGCGCAGTCGAGTAGCGGAGCGGATCGACCCGACGGCGCAGTCGAGTAGCGGAGCGAGGCTCAGCGGACGATGACGACCCCGGTCATGTTGGGGTGGACGGTGCAGAAGTAGTTGTAGGTGCCGGGGTCGTCGAAGGTCTGACTGAACTGGCCGGCCGCGATCATGGGGCTGTGCAGCAGGGACGACGCGTTGTCGATGCCGACGACGTTGTGGGCCATGCGGTCGTCGTCGAAGAACCAGGTGACGGTGTCGCCGGGGGAGATGGTGACGCTGGCGGGGCTGTAGGCCATGTCGGCGACGGTGACGACGTCGGGCCCGGTGGGGCGGTCGGCCGTCGGGGTGTCCTCGGTGCAGGCGGTGAGCGAGATCGCCAGCGCCGCCGCGGTTCCGAGGAGGGCGAGGCGGTGGCGGGACGTGTCGAAGCGGGCCATGTCTCCACGCTAGACCTCGTTACGGTGGGGGCATGGAGTACGTGTTCACCGCGGACGAGGCCCGGTCGCTGGAACGTCCCGTCGTCGCGGCGGCGCCCGAGTACGCGGTGATGAGGCGCGCGGCGTTCGGCCTGGCGGGGGTGGTCGCGGCCGAGTTGCGGGCGCGGTGCGGCGGGGTCGTCGGTCGGTCGGTGGGGTTGCTGGTCGGGTCGGGTGACAACGGCGGCGACGCGCTGTTCGCGGGCGCGGTACTGCGACGCCGTGGGGTGGCGGTCTCGGCGGTGCTGATCGCTCCCGACCGAGCTCATGGTGGTGGTCTGGCGGCGTTCCGGGCGGCGGGCGGTCGGGTGGTGCCGCGGTTGGGGGCGGTGGAACTGGTGGTCGACGGCATCGTCGGTCTGTCGGGACGCGGGGGCCTGCGCCCGGAGGCGGCCGAGCACGTGCGGCAGGTGACGGCGCCGATCGTCGCCGTGGATCTGCCGTCGGGCGTGGACGTCGACACCGGCGCGGCGGACGGGCCGGCGGTGTCCGCGGCGGTGACGGTGACGTTCGGCGTGCGCAAGCCGGTCCACGTGCTCGCGGCTCCGCGGTGCGGTCGGGTGGTGGTCGTCGACATCGGGCTGCCGGACGCGACGACCGAGCTGGCCTGCGCCACCGACGCCGAGGTGGGGGCGGTGTGGCCGGTGCCCGGCCCGCACGACGACAAGTACAGCCAGGGGGTCGTGGGCGTCCTGGCGGGCAGCGAGAAGTACCCGGGTGCGGGCGTGTTGTGTACCGGCGCGGCGGTGGCGGCGACGGCCGGCATGGTGCGGTACGTCGGGACGGGCGGCGCCGAGGTGCTCCACCGCTACCCGGAGGTGGTCACCGCTCGGTCGATCGACGAGTCCGGCCGCGTGCAGGCGTGGGTGGTGGGGCCGGGCTTCGGGACGGACGACGACGCCGCTCAGCGTCTCGCGGACATCCTCGCCACCGATCTGCCGGTGCTGGTCGATGCGGACGGTCTGACGGTTCTCGCGTCGCGACCCGACCTGATCGCCGGGCGCAGCGCACCCACCCTGCTCACCCCGCACGCCGGTGAGTTCGCCCGCCTGACGGGCTCGGACCCGGGCCCGGATCGGGTGGCGTCGGTGCGCGCGCTGGCCGCCGACCGCGGCGTGACCGTTCTGCTCAAGGGTCGCGCGACGCTGATCGCGCATCCCGACGGCCGGATGATGGTCGACGAGGCGGGCTCGTCGTGGTCGTCGACGGCGGGGTCCGGAGACGTGCTCGCGGGCATGGCGGGGGCGTTGCTGGCCGCCGGTCTGTCCCCGCTGGTCGCGGCCACGGCGGCGGCGCGGGCGCACTCGATCGCGGCGGCGCTGGCCGCGGCCGGGTCCGGTCGACCGGCGGCGGCGCCGATCTCGGCGTCGGTGCTGTTGGGCGCGGTGCGGGACGCCGTGGGGACCTTGCGGGCACGAGCGGGCGTGGCGGGAATGGCAGAATCACCGCGGTGAGCACCGCGATTCCGTCGGCCGGCACGACGGCCCGTCCGCAGGCCGAGGCGGTGATCGACCTCGACGCCGTGGCCCACAACGTGCGGGTGTTGACCGCTCGGGCGGGCTCGGCGGACGTGATGGCCGTGGTGAAGGCCGACGGGTACGCCCACGGTGCGGTGCCCGTCGCGCGCGCGGCGTTGGCGTCCGGGGCCGCCGAGCTCGGGGTGGCCACGGTGCGGGAAGCACTCGCCCTGCGGGCGGCCGGGATCGCGGCGCCCGTGCTGTGCTGGTTGCACGCGCCGGGTGCCGACTTCGGCGCGGCAATCGAGCACGACGTCGAGATCGCGGTGTCGACTCCCCGCCAGATCGCGGACGTCGCGGCGGCCGCCCGGGAACTCGGACGACGGGCGACGGTCAGCCTGAAGGTGGACACCGGCATGAACCGCGGGGGACTGGCGCCGGACGTGTTCGATGCGGCCCTCGACCTGCTCGCGGCCGAACGGGGCAGCCTGGACGTGCGCGGCGTGTTCTCCCACCTGGTCGCCGCCGACGAGCCGGGGGACCCGGTGACCGATCTGCAGAAGCGCCGTTTCGACGCCGCGGTCGACGCCATGGTGCGCGCGGGTGTCCCGCCGCGGGTGCGCCACCTCGCGAACTCCGCCGCCACGCTGCTGCGTCCCGATCTCGCCTACGACATGGTCCGCCCCGGCATCGCGGTGTACGGCCTGTCGCCGGCGCCGGAGGTCGGCGCGTTCGATCTGCGTCCGGTGATGACGCTGCGCGCGACGGTCGTCCTGCTCAAGCACGTGCCGGCCGGTGGGGGCGTCGGCTACGGGCACCGCTGGATCGCGCCGCGCGACACCGTCGTCGCGTTGCTGCCGATCGGGTACGCCGACGGGGTGGTCCGATCCCTGAGCAACCGCTACGAGGTCGCGATCCGCGGACGCCGCCACCCGGCGGTCGGCCGCGTGTCGATGGACCAGATCGTGATCGACGTCGGGCCGGGCACCGACGTCGAGGTCGGCGACGCGGCGTACCTGTTCGGTCCCGGAGACCACGGTGAGCCGACGGCGCAGGACTGGGCCGGCACCCTGAACACCATCGGGTACGAGGTGGTCACCGGCGTCCGCGGGCGCGTGGAACGCACGTATCGAGGTGGGGACGCGTGATCGGCGCGCGGATGGCCGGCATCGTGGGCGGCGCGGCGAGCATCGCGGCCGTGGCGGCCGTGGCCGGGATCGCCGCGGTGCGGCGCCGGGTCGGCGACCCCGTTCCCGGCGTCGACCGCGCTGCGGACTTCGAGACGGTCGAGTTCGACCGCGGCAGCATCGTCGCGGCGAGCGACGGTGTGCCGCTGGCCGTGCGGGAGGTGGGTCCGACGACGGCCCCTCTCACGGTGGTGTTCGTTCACGGGTACTGCCTGCGCACGGAGTGCTGGTACTTCCAGCGTCGGGACCTGGCCGCCCGGTGGGGCGACGACGTGCGCATGGTCTTCTACGACCAGCGCGGCCACGGACGGTCGGGCGACGTCGCGCCGGAGGACTGCGACATCCCCCGACTCGGCGCGGACGTCGCCGACGTGATCCGCGCCGTGGCGCCGACGGGGCCGGTGGTGCTGGTGGGTCACTCCATGGGCGGCATGTCGGTGCTCGCGGCCTGCCGACTGTTCCCCGACGCGGTGGCCGACCGCGTGGCGGGGGTGGCTCTGCTCTCGACCACCGCCGCGGGCATCGCGACCACGGGTCTCGGCCGGAACCTGCAGAACCCCGCGGTGGACGCGTTCCGGCTCGCGGTGCGCTCCGCCCCCGGTGTCGTGCAGATCGGGCGGGGCGCCGTCCGGTCGGTCGTCGCCCCGGTCCTGCGGGCGGCGTCGTTCGGGACGACCGTGTCTCCGGCTCTGGATGCATTCGCGGAACAGATGATCCACGACACGTCGGTGACCACGATGGTCAACTTCCTGAAGGCCCTCGAGCTGCACGACGAGCGGGCGGCGCTGCCGATCATCGCGGACGTGGCCACGCTGGTGCTGTGCGGCGACGACGACTGGGTGATCCCGTTCGACAAGTCCCGCGAGCTGTCCGAGATGCTGCCGCACGCGGAGATGGTGCAGGTGCGCCGAGCGGGTCACCTGGTCCAGTTGGAGTTCCCGGACGAGGTGAACGACGCACTGGACCGGCTCGTCGAGCGGGTGCGGAGCGGCAGGATCGACGCGACGCCGAGGAGGATCACGGTTGGGTGAGGCGGACACGGCGGTCCTCGAGACCGCCGAGGACACCGAGCAGCTGGGCGAGCGGCTGGCCGCCGAGCTCGCCGCGGGCGACGTGGTGGTGCTCGACGGCCCGCTGGGCGCGGGCAAGACGACCTTCACCAAGGGTCTCGCCCGCGGACTCGGTGTGGTCGGTCGGGTGAGCTCGCCGACGTTCATGATCGCGCGCACGCACCGCCCGGGATCGGACACGGGGGTGGGCCTGGTGCACGTCGACGCCTACCGGCTGGGGCTGGGGACCGGGGCGTCGGCGACGGACGAACTCGATGCGTTGGACCTGGACACCGAACTCGCCGATTCAGTGGTGGTGGTGGAGTGGGGTGAGGGGCTGGCCGACACGCTCGCCGATCGCCACCTCGTGGTTCGCCTCCGGCGGGAGCCGGAGTCCGACGTACGCACGGCCTCCTGGCACTGGACCCGCGGTCGCGCCGAGTAACCTGATCGTCCGTGATCGTTCTCGCCGTCGACACCTCCACACCCGCGGTGACCGCGGGTCTCGTGCGACTCGATGTCGACGGAGCCGCCGCTCCCGTCGCCCTCGCCACCCGGGTGACCGTCGATGCCCGCCTGCACGCCGAGGTGCTGACCCCGCAGATCGTCGAGTGCCTCGCCGAGGCCGGACTCCAGCCCTCCGACGTGGACGCCGTGGTGGTGGGAACCGGGCCGGGGCCGTTCACCGGCCTGCGCGTCGGGATGGCCACCGGCATGGCGTTCGCCGACGCCCTTGGCGTGCCGGTGCACGGGGTGGGCAGTCTGGACGCGATCGCCGCCGCCGTGCCCGGTGAGCGCGAGGTCCTCGTGGTGACCGACGCCCGTCGCCGCGAGGTCTACTGGGCTCGATTCTCGGCGGGTCGCCCGGTGGCGGGTCCGTCGGTGTCGGCTCCCGGCGACGTCGAGGTGGGGTCGGCCGAGGTGGTGGCGGGGTCCGCGTCGCACGTCGACATGGTGGATCTGCCCGTCGAGCCGGTCGAGAGTCCGTCGCCCGAGTCGCTGGTCGCGGTGGCGGCCGGCGCGATTCGACGTGGGGATCGGCCAGAGGAGCCGGTGCCGCAGTATCTCCGCCGGCCGGACGCCGTGGCCACGGCCGATCGTGCAGCCGTGGCCACGGCCGATCGTGCAGCCGTGGCCACGGCCGATCGTGCAGCCGTGGCCACGGCCGATCGGGCAGCGCGTTCGTGACGGTGATCGAACCGATGGTTCCGGCGGACGCGGCGCGGTGCGCCGAACTGGAGACCATCCTGTTTCCCGGTGACGGTCCCTGGCCCGAGGACGCGTTCCGCGACGAACTGCGGACTCCGCACGTGCGGTACCGCGTGGTGCGCGACGACGACGGCGGTGTGCTCGGTTACGCCGGAATCGCGCTGCTGGGAACGGGTTCCGGCGCCGAGGCGGAGATCCACACCATCGGGGTCGATCCGGCGGCGCAGGGGCGGGGGATCGGACGGGCGTTGCTCGCCGACGCCCTGGCCGCGGCCGACGCACACGGTGGGCCGGTGTTCCTCGAGGTCCGCACGGACAACGACGCCGCGTTGGGTCTCTATCGTTCGTCGGGTTTCGCGATCGTCGGAACCCGGCGTGGTTACTACCGCCCGTCGGGCGCGGACGCGTACACGATGCGCCGTGAGCCCGGTGGTCGACCGACGACGGAAGGATCCGACTCGTGATCGTCATGGGTATCGAGAGCTCCTG
The DNA here is from genome assembly GCF_019834675.1 of Rhodococcoides corynebacterioides. Taxonomy (GTDB): domain Bacteria; phylum Actinomycetota; class Actinomycetes; order Mycobacteriales; family Mycobacteriaceae; genus Rhodococcoides; species Rhodococcoides corynebacterioides_A. The sequence continues at coordinate 655,363 of NZ_JABUBU010000001.1, forward strand.
CGACGAAACAGGAGTCGGCATCGTGCGCTATCACGAGAGCGGTGCCGCGGCCGGGACGTGCGAGATGTTGGCCGACGAGGTCGCGTCGAGCGTCGACCAGCACGCGCGCTTCGGCGGGGTGGTGCCGGAGATCGCGTCGCGGGCGCACCTGGAGGCGATCGTGCCGACCATGCGGCGGGCGTTGGCGGCCGCGGACGTCGAGCGTCCGGACGCGGTGGCGGTGACCATCGGGCCGGGGCTGGCGGGGGCGTTGCTCGTGGGCGTCGCGGCGGCGAAAGCGTATGCGGCGGCGTGGGGTGTCCCGTTCTACGCGGTCAATCACCTGGGTGGGCACGTCGCGGTCGACACGCTCGAACACGGTCCGATGCCCGAGTGCGTGGCGCTGCTGGTCTCGGGTGGGCACACGCATCTGCTGGAGGTCTCGTCGCTCGCGGATCCGATCGTCGAGCTCGGCAGCACCGTCGACGATGCGGCGGGCGAGGCGTTCGACAAGGTCGCCCGTCTGCTCGGTCTCGGCTATCCCGGTGGCCCCGTGCTCGATCGCCTTGCGGCGCAGGGTGATCCGACCGCCATCGCATTCCCCCGCGGCATGACGGGGCCTCGCGACGCGCGCTACGACTTTTCCTTCTCCGGCCTGAAGACCGCCGTCGCGCGGTACGTGGAGAAGTCGGAACGGACCGGGACGCCGCTGGTGGTCGCAGACGTCGCGGCGTCGTTCCAGGAGGCGGTGGCGGACGTGTTGACGCTCAAGGCGATGCGGGCGCTCGAGGACCGGGGAATCGACACGCTGGTCCTGGGCGGGGGAGCGACGGCCAACTCCCGTATCCGGTCGCTCGCCGAGGAGCGGTGTGCCGCAGCGGGTGTCACGCTGCGCGTACCGACCCCGCGCCGGTGTACCGACAACGGCGTCATGATCGCCACCCTGGGCGCCCACGTCGCCGCGTCCGGGGCGGCGCCGTCGTCGCTCGGGGCGGCGACGGATCCGGGTCTGCCGGTGTCGACGTCGCTGGTGCCCTGACGGGCCCCGGTCAGGGAGCGGCGGTCGGCCCCGTCGATGAACTGGACCCCGTCGTGGCGGGCACCCCGTTCGGCTGCGGGAGGGGCGCGGGCGTCCCGACGTTCGGTACCGGTTCCGGTGCCGTCGTGGTCACGGGCGGCGTCGGAGACGGGGCCGTCTCGGGCCCCGGTGTCACCGGTGGTGTCGGACCTGCGTCGGGATCGGGCGTCGTGGTCGCGCCCGGCCACCAGGGCGGCAGTCCCGGCAGCCCCGGCAGTTCGATGATCGGCAGATCCGGTGCCGGACGCAGGCTGGGTGTGGTCGGCGTCGTGGACTCCGGCGCGGTCGTGGCCGGTGCAGTCGACGTCGGGGTCGACGGGGCCGTCGCCGCCGGGGGCGCCGTGTAGTCGTAGGTCGCGGTGGGCGCCGGGTATCGGGGCAGCGGGGGCGCCGTGGGCGCCGCCGGGTCCTCCCAGCCGCCGGTGAGCGCGGGCGGGGGCGCGGGCAGCGCGTCCGGTGTGGAGGTGGCGGGGACCGACTGCTCGCGCAGCCCCGTCGTGGCACCGGTGGTGACGGTGGCGTCGTCGATCGGGGTGAGGGCCTGCACGCCGTAGGCCAGCACCACCGCCAGCACCGCGCAGGCGACGGCCACCATGCCGGCGGTCCGGACGCCGGAGGTGGCGGGCGTGGCCGCGGCTCTGGTCGGGGCCGCGAGACGCCGGGCGAGCAGCGCCGCGCCCTTGGCCACCGCGGCGTCGGGCTCGGTGGTGGTGACCAGGGGAACGTCGACGGTGTCGGCGACCGCGTCGACGACGGCGGGCACGAACGCGCCGCCACCGATGACGGCAGCCGCGTCGGGCCGGGCGGCCGGGCCGTGCACGGTCACCGCGGTGTCGATCAGGTCGGTGATCGCGGCGCGGAACGCGAGCAGGGGTGCGGCCAGGGCCGTGTCGAGTTCGGCCCGCGTCACGGTGACGGTCTCCCCGCCGGGCAGCTCGACGCTGCTGCGGTCGGTCGACGACAGCTGTTCCTTGGCCGTGGTCAGGCGAGCGGCGACGAGGGTTCGGTCCAGCGCGCGCACGGTCTGCAGACGCGACTCGACCGTGGCGGCGAGGGCGCGATCGACGACGCGGCCGCTCATCGCGTCGGTCCGCGTGGACGCGCGCACGGTGCCGTCGACCTGGTCGACCACGCTGATGGTGCTGCCGGACGCGCCGACGTCGATCAGCAGGACGTGCCCGAAGCGAGCCACCTCGCCGGTGTGCCGCAGCCAGCAGAGAGCGGCGTCGACGTCGGTGACGAGGTTGTCGGCGGTCAGGGCGTCGTCGTGCCGACGCAGGGCCGTGAGCAACGGCCGCGTGCGTGACGACGGCCGGTGCGCGACGCCGATGCGCGGCCGGACCGTCTCGCCGTCGCGGACGAGGTGGTCGGTCGCGAGGGTGAGCGCGGTGGTGACGAGCTCCGCAGGATCGGACCGCACGCCGTCGACGGTGAGCATGCGGTAGTCGAACAGTTCGCGGCCGGTGTCTGTGGTGGTGAGGACGGCGGCGCACACCGCCTCCGAGCCCGCGGAGACGCCGAGGGTCACGTCGGGGACGGCGCGGTCGGACGGGTCGGTCCGCGGGGGTGTCCGGTCCATGTGCGCCTCCTCTCGGCGTGGTGTCGGTGCTCCGGGCGTACTCGGTGGTCTCGGCGTTCGAGCCCGGTTCCGCGCACGCCGACGAGACGTCGCGTGCGCCGTTATGGGAACGTTACCGAACTCGGCGCGAAATAGCGCGCCCGTTCTCCGACGTTGTGAGTGCCGACGGCGGGCAGAACCCGCCCCGACAGGCGGCTTCGTCGCCTCGAGAAAAAGGATGTGAGTGCGCGTGTCCGTGGTTCCGGAGCCCCGAGATCCCGAGTCGGCCCCGTTCGAGGTGGGCGTCACGACGTTCGCCGAGACCTACCCGGAAGAGGGCGTGGCGAATGTGCGCGGCCACGGACAGCGCCTGCGCGAGGTGGTGGAGGAGGCCGAGCTCGCCGACCGCATGGGTCTCGACGTCTACGGGGTGGGCGAACATCACCGGGAGGACTTCGCGGCCTCCGCCCCCGCCGTCGTGCTCGCCGCCATTGCGGCCCGCACGTCGCGCATCCGCCTGACCAGCGCGGTGACGGTGCTCAGCTCCGACGATCCGGTGCGCGTGTACCAGGACTTCGCGACACTCGACCAGCTCTCCTCGGGCCGCGCGGAGGTCATCGCCGGCCGCGGATCCTTCACCGAGTCGTTCCCGCTGTTCGGCTACCGCCTCGAGGACTACGACGAGCTGTTCGCCGAGAAACTCGATCTGCTGGTGGCGATCGCGAACTCCGACCGCGTCACCTGGAGCGGACGCCACCGTCCGGCCCTCGCCGATCAGCCCGTCCACCCCCGCGCGCAGCAGGATCCGCTGCCGGTGTGGGTCGGGGTGGGTGGCAATCCGCAGTCGGTGGTGCGCGCCGCGTCGTACGGCCTGCCCGTGGCGCTGGCCATCATCGGCGGCGAGCCGGCGCGGTTCGCGCCGTTCGGTGACCTGTATCGCCGGGCGCTCGACGAGTTCGGAAAGCCCCGCACGCCGCTCGCGGTGCACGCGCACGGCTACGTCGGGGACTCCGACGACGCCGCGGCCGACGAGTTCTTCGGCCCGTACCGCACCGCGATGTCCCACATCGGCCGCGAGCGCGGGTGGCCGCCGATCGGCCGCGGCCAGTTCGACGCGGCCCGCTCGCCGCAGGGGTCGCTGGTGCTCGGCTCGCCGGACACCGTGGCCGACAAGATCGTCACGATGTCCCGCCTGCTCGGGCTGGACCGGTTCATGCTGCACATCAGCGTGGGCACCCTGCCGCACGAGAAGGTGCTGCGCAGCATCGAGTTCCTCGGCACCGAGGTCGCGCCGCGCGTGCGGGAGCGGATGGCCGCGACATCGGGCAGTCGGAGAGGTTGAGTGCTGGCACTCGCATGTATAGAGTGCTAGACGACGCCAGGGTCCGTCGGCCCGGCACCCGCGACGACGGGACGGCGATCCACAGCGTCACGCAAGTGATCCTGCTCGCGCAGGTGGACATGAAGACACGACGGCCGAGGACGACCCTCGGCCGCGACACCGAACGTGTGAAAGTGGAGGGCTCATCGTGGCAGGCGTGAACATCAAGCCGCTCGAGGACAAGATCCTCGTCCAGGCCGTCGAGGCCGAGACGACGACCGCCTCCGGTCTGGTCATCCCCGACACGGCCAAGGAGAAGCCCCAGGAGGGCACCGTGGTCGCCGTCGGCGAAGGCCGCGTGACCGACAAGGGGAACCGCATCCCGGTCGACGTCAAGGAGGGTGACACCGTCATCTACTCCAAGTACGGCGGCACCGAGATCAAGTACGCCGGCGAGGAGTACCTGATCCTGTCCGCACGCGACGTGCTGGCAGTCATCTCCAAGTAAGCCCCACGCTCTCCGCCCCGGTGTCCCTCAGTGGCCCGGGGCGGCTTGCGTTACGTCCGACCGACGAGGAGCCGTCAGCCGTATGGCCAAGCAACTGGAATTCAACGAGGCTGCCCGGCGCAGCCTGGAGAAGGGCGTCGACAAGCTCGCCGACGCCGTCAAGGTCACACTCGGACCCCGCGGCCGCCACGTGGTGCTCGCGAAGGCGTTCGGAGGACCGACCGTCACCAACGACGGTGTCTCGATCGCCCGCGAGGTCGAGCTCGAGGACCCGTTCGAGAACCTCGGCGCGCAGCTGGTCAAGAGTGTCGCCACCAAGACCAACGACGTCGCCGGCGACGGCACCACCACCGCGACGGTGCTGGCTCAGGCGCTGGTGCGTCAGGGTCTGAAGAACGTCGCCGCGGGCGCCAACCCCATCGCACTGGGCGTCGGTATCACCAAGGCCGTCGAGCACGTCTCCGACGCGCTGCTCGCCGCGGCCGTGCCGGTCGAGGGCGAGACCTCCGTGGCGCAGGTCGCCACCGTGTCCTCGCGTGACGAGGTCATCGGACGGATGGTCGGCGAGGCGCTCGGCCGCGTCGGCGCCGACGGCGTCGTCACCGTCGAGGAGTCCAGCTCGCTGGTCTCCGAGCTGGTCGTGACCGAGGGCGTGCAGTTCGACAAGGGCTACCTCTCGCCCTACTTCGTCACCGACGCCGACAGCCAGGAAGCCGTCCTCGAGGACGCGCGCGTCCTGCTCTACCGCGACAAGATCGGCTCGCTGCCGGACTTCCTGCCGCTGCTCGAGAAGATCGCCGAGGCCGGCAAGCCCGTCCTCATCGTCGCGGAGGACGTCGAGGGCGAGGCCCTGTCCACCCTGGTGGTCAACTCCATCCGCAAGACGGTCAAGGCCGTCGCGGTCAAGGCTCCGTTCTTCGGTGACCGCCGCAAGGCGTTCCTCGAGGACCTCGCCGTCGTCACCGGCGGCACGGTGATCAACGCCGACCTGGGTCTGACCCTGAAGGACGCCGGACTGGACCTGCTCGGCACCGCCCGACGCGTCGTCGTCTCCAAGGACGAGACCACCATCGTCGAGGGCGCGGGCACCGCCGAGGCCATCGCCGACCGCGTCGCCCAGCTGCGTCGCGAGATCGAGGCCACCGACTCGGACTGGGACCGCGAGAAGCTCGAGGAGCGTTTGGCCAAGCTCGCCGGCGGCGTCGCCGTCATCAAGGTCGGCGCGGCCACCGAGACCGACCTCAAGGAGCGCAAGTTCCGCGTCGAGGACGCGGTGAACGCGGCCAAGGCGGCCGTCGAGGAGGGCATCGTCCCCGGCGGCGGCGCCGCTCTGGTCCACGCCTCGCGCGGTCTCGCGGGCGGCCTGGGCCTGACGGGCGACGAGGCCATCGGTGTCGAGGCCGTCCGCCTCGCCCTGCGGGCTCCGATGTTCTGGATCGCCTCCAACGCGGGCGTCGACGGATCCGTCGTCGTCGGCAAGCTCGCCGACGCCGAGGACACCACCGGCTTCAACGCCGCGACGCTCACCTACGGCGACCTGGTCGCCGAGGGCGTCATCGATCCGGTCAAGGTGACGCGGTCCGCCGTCGTCAACGCCGCGTCGGTGGCCAAGATGATCCTCACCACCGAGTCCACCGTCGTCGACAAGCCCGTCGAGGACGAGGGCGACGAGGGCCACGGACACGGCCACAGCCACTGATCGAGCGACCCGCTCGGCCCGAACACGACGAGACCTCACCGGATCCGATCCGGTGGGGTCTCGTCGTCGGGTGGGTCGGCCGGAAGGCCGCCGGTCAGGACGCGATGCGGCGACGTCCGCGCCGGGCCAGTGCGTCGCGCTCCGCCTCGCTCAGGCCGCCCCAGATGCCGTAGGGCTCGTTCACGGCCAGCGCGTGCAATCGGCACTGACGCAGCACCGGGCACTCACGGCACATCTCCTTCGCGCGCGCTTCACGCTGGGCGCGGGCACGTCCGCGCTCGCCGTCGGGATGGAAGAAGACGGACGAGTCGACGCCGCGGCACGCGCCGTGCATCTGCCAGTCCCAGACGTCGGCGTTGGGTCCGGGAAGGTTCTCGGGCTGGGGCATGGCGTCCTCCTGCGTCGGTGGTGACCGGTGGTGGGTCGGATCTCGCGTCATCGGCGGTCACCGGTCCCGGCGTGGCGTCCACCAGGACCAGAGCAACCGTACGAAGGGGTCCGAAAAGGCGTCAACAGTCCGGATTCGTGGTGATCTCCACAGTCCGAGGCCGAATTTCTTAACCTGCCCGTCACGTGCGTCCGGTCCCGCCGGTCCCGGGCGACGGTCGTAACGCGGCCGTCATCCGGGCGACCAGCGCGCGTTACCGACGGGCCCGCGGTGGGCCGTCACGCGCGATGTGAACAGTGGGAAAACTCTGCGTCGGGCGCACCGATAGCGTGGTTCCGGTGATCGAGACGAACGACGTCCGGGCGTGGCGTCGCGCCGTGGAACTCGGCGGCCTCGGCTGGTACGCGCGGGCGCGCGCCGACGCCGCCGCGCTGCGCCGCTCACCGGACGCCGTCGTGCGCTCGATGGCCGCGAGCCTCGACGCGTCGCTCGTCCGGCAGGGCGGCGACCACCGCCGCGCGGCCGTGCTCGACGGTCGCGCCGCGGCCGAGGTGGGACTGCGGACCGCGTCCCCGGCCGCCGTGGACGCGCTGGTCGGGCTCGCGGCGGACGCACTCGGGGTGGGCCGGTTGTCGACGTCGACCGCGCTGCTCACCCGGGCGGCCGCTCTGCTTGCGCGCTGCGAGCCGGCGGGGGAGTCGCCGCGGGCGGGTGTGCGCTACCGGTGGGTCCGTGCGGAGGTGGCCATGGCGTCGGGCGACGGCGCGGCCGCCGAGCGCTGGGCGCTGAGCGCGTCCGCCGCGGCCGACGCGCTCGACTCGCCGCGGCACCGGGTGAAGTCGGCGGTGGTGCGCACCGCCGCCGCCCTCGTGACCGGCCGAGACGGGGTGCGCGGAGACGCACGACGCGTCCGACGCGAGGCCGAGGACGGCGGGTTCCTGCCGTTGGCGTGGGCCGCCGCGGCGATCGGGGACGCCGCGGGCGACCCCCTCGCCGCGGCCGAGCGGGCCCGGCTCGCCGCGGTCCTGCGTGCCCGCGGCGGACCGTTCGACTGAGCGTGCGGGGAGTGCAGTGCGTCGAGCCCGCCGCGAAGCGGACTGTTCGGTCACACGAATTCTCGCGGTGACTATCCTGAGAGGGTTCCCGGTCGGCGGCACCGGTCGGGAAGCGCGTTCGGTCGACGGACGGGTCGGGAGCAGCACGACGGGGGTGAACGCATGATCGTCACGGACGGAGGGCTCGACGCCGCCGTGGCCGCGGCGGCCCGCGGCGATCGCAACGCCATGGCCGTCGTGCTCGAGACCGTGCGACCCGTCGTCGTCCGCTACTGCCGTGCGCGCGTGGGCGCCGGAGACCGCGGTCAGATGTCCGCGGACGACGTCGCCCAGGAGGTCTGCATCGCCGTCATGACGGCGCTGCCCCGCTACGAGGATCAGGGCCGGCCGTTCATGGCGTTCGTCTACGGAATCGCCTCCCACAAGGTCGCCGACGCCCACCGCAGTTCGGCCCGTAACAAATCCGAACCCATGGCCGATGTTCCGGATGTCATGTCCACCGAGGAAGGCCCCGAGCAACGGGCGCTGGACTCGGAGGCAGGACGCCGCATGACCGAGCTGCTCTCGACGCTGCCGGAGAAACACCGCGAGATCCTGGTGCTTCGGCTGGTGGTCGGGCTGTCGGCGGAGGAGACGGCTGCCGCGGTGGGAAGCACCGCCGGCGCCGTCCGTGTGGCGCAACACCGGGCATTGGCGAAGCTGAAGACGGCTGTAGTGGGAGCAGGTGACAAGTATGGCCCGTGACACGGGGCGCGGCGCGGACCGCGACCGGTCGCTCGACGACGACGAGGACACCCCCGTCGATCTGATGGCCGTGCGTCGAGACGACGCCCTCATCGAGGCGATCGCGGGCCACGGTCCCGTCGCCACGGCGGACGCGGACGAGTATCGACTGGCCGCGCTGCTGGCCGAGTGGCGCGAGGACATCGTCTCCACCCCCATGCCCGCCGGCCCGTCGCTCGACGAGGTGCAGGCCGCCATGGACCGCGAGCGGGACGGCGCGGCCGATCGTGGTCGCGCCCGGAGCCGCCTGCGCATGCTCCGACCCGTGGTCGGTGCGGCCGCGGCGGTGGCCTTCCTCGCCGGCGGTGTGTCCGCGGTGTCCTTCGGGGCCGAGCCGGGCGACCCGCTGTGGAAGGTCAAGGAAGTGGTCTTCACGCAGGAAGCGGAGTCCACGGCGGCACGGGTCGACACGACGTCGGCACTGCAGAACGTCGAGACCGCGCTCGCGCGCGGCGACGCCGACCAGGCTCGTACCCTGCTGGCCGAGGCCGCCACGCGGACCCCGGCCGTCCGGGACGAGCAGCAGCGCGCCGAACTCCTGGGGTGGTGGACGCGGCTGAACCAGCAACTGTCGACGCTGACGCCTCCGGTGTTCCCGGCTCCGCCCGCGCCGACGGTCACGCCGGACGTTCCGGCGCCGGAGGCCCCGCAGCTGCCCCAAGACTTGTCGCCTCTGCCGTCCGACGTCGTGATTCCGTCGGCGATCCCGAGCCTGCCGCCGGCGCTGCCGCTGCCGTCGAACTTCCCGACTCTGCCGATCCCCGTTCCCACGGCGCTGCCGGGACTGCCCGTACCCACCACCACGACCGAACTGCCGGACATCCTCCGCCTGCCGGTGCTACCGAGCACCGCGCCGGCGCCCACGGCCGCACCGGACGCCGGCGAGCAGACGCCGAACTAGGGTCACCCCCGTACGACGAACGCCCACCGACCTCGCGGTCGGTGGGCGTTCGTCGTCGAGTGGTCGTTCGTGGTCGTTCGTGGTTTCGGGGGTCGGGTCAGGCGTCGAAGCCGTCGCCGTGCAGCGCGTCGTTCATCGACGCGTCGGCGTATCCCCGGCAGTAGTCCCAGGTGACGTAGGCGTCGGGAATGGGATCGTAGGCCGGCTCGTGGGGACGGACGGTGCCGTCGACCAGCAGTTGCAGCAGGTTCGCGCGCAGCATGTCCCAGTCGTGGAAGTGGTCCTGCTGGCAGTCCTCGCAGCAGACGACCAGTCCGCGGACACCGCGGTGGGAGAGCAGTGCCTCGTAGACCGCGAGATCGGCGAGATCCTCCTCCACCGCCAGGCGCTCCTGGGGGTCGAGGGGCTGTCCGGGCTCGATCGCGTCGAGTGCCGCCGAGGGGTCGGCGGGATCACCGGCGAACGGGTCTGGTGGAAGACCGGGAGGCAATTGATCGCGCACGTCGACCACGGTACGCAGCGAGGGCCGGTCCGCGCCACCGCTACGGACCGATGCTGGTCGTTCCGTGACTCGGGGGTGCGGATACGATCGGGACCGGCCGGAACGGTCGTGGACGGCAGAGTCCGCACCGTCGCCGTGGGCGCCTCGCGTCGTCCCGCCGGTCCGCACGTCGTCACTCCAGGAGGGCCCGCTGACATGACCACACCCGACCTCACGAGCACGGTCACGTCCGATGCCGCGGCGACCGAGCCCGTGGCTCCGCGTGTCCGGACCGGTGGCGACGACCCGAACAAGGTGGCGATGCTCGGACTGACGTTCGACGACGTCCTGCTGATCCCGGCGGCGTCCGACCTCATTCCCAGCAAGGTCGACACGTCCAGCCAGCTCACTCGCGACATCCGGTTGCGTGTGCCGCTCGTGTCGAGCGCGATGGACACCGTCACCGAGGCGCGCATGGCCATCGCCATGGCCCGCGCCGGGGGCATGGGCGTCCTGCACCGCAATCTGTCGGCGCAGGATCAGGCCGCGCAGGTCGAGGTGGTCAAGCGGTCCGAGGCCGGCATGGTCACCGATCCGGTCACGTGCTCGCCGACCGACACGCTTGCCGAGGTGGACGCGCTCTGCGCCAAGTTCCGCATCTCGGGACTGCCCGTCACCGACGAACGCGGTGAGCTCGTCGGCATCATCACCAACCGCGACATGCGGTTCGAGGTCGATCAGAACCGCAGCGTCGCCGAGGTCATGACCAAGGCCCCGCTGGTGACGGCGCGCGAGGGTGTGACCGCGGACGCCGCGCTGGGTCTGCTCCGGCGCCACAAGATCGAGAAGCTGCCCATCGTGGACGGCAAGGGCATGCTGACCGGCCTCATCACCGTCAAGGACTTCGTCAAGACCGAGCAGCACCCGCTGGCGACGAAGGACCGCGACGGCCGCCTGCTCGTCGGTGCCGCCGTGGGTGTCGGGGACGATTCCTGGTCCCGCGCCATGCTGCTGGCCGACGCGGGCGTCGACGTGCTGGTGGTCGACACCGCCCACGGCCACAACTCGCAGGTGCTGCAGATGGTGAGCAAGGTCAAGGCCGAGGTGGGGGACCGGGTGCAGGTGGTCGGCGGCAACATCGCCACCCGCGCCGGCGCCCGTGCGCTGGTCGAGGCCGGCGCGGACGCGGTCAAGGTGGGCGTCGGTCCCGGCTCGATCTGCACGACGCGTGTCGTCGCCGGTGTCGGCGCGCCGCAGATCACGGCGATCCTCGAGGCCGTCGCGGTGTGCAAGCCCGCCGGCGTCCCGGTGATCGCGGACGGCGGTCTGCAGTTCTCCGGCGACATCGCCAAGGCGCTCGCCGCCGGTGCGTCGACCGCGATGCTGGGATCGCTGCTCGCGGGCACCGCCGAGTCGCCGGGCGAATTGATCCTGGTGGGCGGCAAGCAGTTCAAGAGCTACCGCGGCATGGGTTCGCTCGGCGCGATGCAGGGCCGCGGCGCCGCCAAGTCCTTCTCCAAGGACCGCTACTTCCAGGACGACGTGCTGGCCGAGGACAAGCTGGTCCCGGAGGGCATCGAGGGTCGCGTGCCGTTCCGCGGGCCCCTCTCGCAGGTCATCCACCAGCTGACCGGCGGTCTCCGCGCCGCGATGGGTTACACCGGATCGACGTCGGTCGAGCACCTGCAGGAAGCGCAGTTCGTGCAAATCACCTCGGCGGGTCTGAAGGAGAGCCACCCGCACGACATCACCATGACCGTCGAGGCACCCAACTACACCGCTCGCTGACCTCGGCTGCACCCGGTCACCGGGCACGACACCCCCCCTAAGCAAGTTCGACGAAAGAAGGCACGCGCGTGCGCGACCTGGTGGAGATCGGCATGGGCCGCACGGCCCGTCGCACCTACGAACTCGAGGACGTCGACATCGTCCCGTCGCGGCGGACGCGCTCGTCGAAGGACGTCTCGACGGCCTGGCAGCTCGACGCGTACCGGTTCGACATTCCGGTGGTCGCCCACCCGACGGACGCGCTGGTCTCACCGTCGTTCGCGATCGAACTCGGCAAGCGGGGTGGCCTCGGCGTCGTCAACGGCGAGGGCCTGTGGGCGCGTCACGCGGACGTCGACGCGGTCATCGAGCGGCTCACCGACATCGCCTCCCGTGAGGTCGACGCCGACGCCGCGGTGGCGTTCCTGCAGGAACTGCACGCCGCGCCCCTGCAGCCGGATCTGCTCGCCGCTGCCGTCGCGACGGTGCGCGAGGCTGGAGTGACGGTCGCCGTCCGGGTCAGCCCGCAGAACGCCCTCGCGCTCACCCCGGGCCTCGTCGCCGCGGGTGTCGATCTGCTGGTGGTGCAGGGCACCATCATCTCGGCCGAGCACGTCTCCGCCGGCGGCGAGGAGCCGCTGAACCTGAAGACCTTCATCGCCGAGCTCGACGTGCCCGTCGTCGCGGGCGGTGTCAGCGATCACCGCACCGCGCTGCACCTCATGCGGACCGGTGCCGCAGGCGTGATCGTCGGCTACGGCTCGACCGAGGGTGCGACCACCACCGGTGAGGTCCTCGGCATCGGCGTGCCCATGGCCACGGCCATCGCCGACGCGGCCGCCGCGCGTCGGGACTACCTGGACGAGACCGGTGGCCGGTACGTCCACGTGCTCGCCGACGGCGACATCACGACGTCGGGCCACGTGGCCAAGGCCATCGCCTGCGGCGCCGACGCCGTCGTGCTCGGCGCTCCGCTCGCCGTGGCCGAGGAGGCCCCCGGCCGCGGGTGGTACTGGCCGTCCGCCGCCGCGCACCCGTCCATGCCGCGGGGGGCGCTGCTCGAGGCCGCGTTCGGCGAGGACCGGCCCAGCCTCGACCGGGTGCTGTTCGGCCCGTCGACGGATCCGTTCGGCTCGCTCGACCTGGTGGGCGGACTGCGCCGGTCCATGGCCAAGTCGGGCTACTCCGATCTCAAGGAGTTCCAGAAGGTGGGCCTGAACATCCGCGGCTGAGTGCCGCGGAACCCCGCCGGTTTCTGTCACCGGCGTTCACACCTACGCTAGGATCAGTGGTGTTTCTCACCGATCCCGGCGAAAGGTGCCCGCATGCGTGGCCAGTCGACCCCCACACGTGATTACGACGTCCTGATCGTCGGATCCGGCTTCGGCGGCAGCGTGACCGCACTGCGGCTCGTGGAGAAGGGCTACCGGGTCGGCGTGCTCGAGGCGGGTCGGCGGTTCGAGGACCACGAGTTCGCGGAGACCAGCTGGGATCTGAAGAAGTTCCTCTGGGCCCCGGCCCTCGGGTGCTTCGGCATCCAGCGCGTCCACCTGCTGCGGGACTGCCTGATCCTCGCGGGTGCCGGTGTCGGCGGCGGGTCGCTCAACTACGCCAACACGCTCTATCAGCCGCCGCGGTCGTTCTTCCAGGACCAGCAGTGGGCGCACATCACCGACTGGCACGACGAGCTCACCCCGTTCTACGAGCAGGCGCAGAAGATGCTCGGCGTGGTGCAGAACCCGCACATGACCCCGGCCGACGAGGTCATGAAGTCGGTGGCCGAGGACATGGGCGTGGGGGAGACGTTCATCCAGACCCCGGTCGGCGTGTTCTTCGGCGACGAGCCCGGCAAGACCGTTCCGGACCCCTATTTCGGAGGGGTGGGCCCGGATCGGCGCGGCTGCATCGAGTGCGGCGAGTGCATGACCGGCTGCCGTCACAACGCGAAGAACACGCTGCTCAAGAACTACCTCGGCCTGGCCGAGCGCGGCGGCGCCGAGGTGATTCCGATGACCACGGTCACCGATCTCGCCCCGCAGTCCGACGGCTCGTGGGTGGTCTCGACCCGTCGCACCGGCGCCCGCGTGCGCAAGGACCGCACGAAGTACACCGCACGGCACGTCGTGCTGGCCGCCGGCACGTGGGGCACGCAGCAGTTGCTGCACGCGCACAAGGACTCCGGCGCCCTGCCGAAGCTCTCGCCCACGGTGGGTCGGCTGACGCGGACCAATTCCGAGTCCATCGTCGGCGCGGGCAAACTGACCCACGATCCCTCGGTGGACCTCACGCGCGGCGTGGCCATCACGTCGTCGTTCCACCCGACGTCCGACACGCACATCGAGCCGTGCCGCTACGGCAAGGGCTCCAACGCGATGGGTTTGCTGCAGACGCTGATGACCGACGGCGGCGGACGCACCCCGCGCTGGGCGAAGTTCCTCGGCGAGGTGGGCCGCAACCCGCGCCGGTTCGTGCGCATGATGAACACCCGGCACTGGAGCGAGCGCACCATCATCGCCCTGGTCATGCAGAACCTCGACAACTCGATCACCACCTACACCAAGCGCGGGCCGTTCGGTCGCCGCGTCACCAGCAAGCAGGGCCACGGCCAGCCCAACCCCACTTGGATTCCGGCGGGCAACGAGGCCACCCGCCGCATCGCCGAGAAGATCGACGGCGTCGCCGGGGGCACCTGGGGCGAGGTTTTCAACATCCCGCTCACCGCCCACTTCCTGGGCGGGGCCGTGATCTCCGAGGACGCGACGGACGGGGTCATCGACCCGTACCACCGCGTGCACGGCTACCCCACGCTGAGCATCGTCGACGGCTCGTCGGTGTCGGCGAACCTCGGGGTGAACCCGTCGCTGACCATCTCGGCGCAGGCGGAGCGGGCGGCGTCGCTGTGGCCGAACAAGGGCGAGGAGGACCTGCGCCCCGCCCAGGGCGAGGCGTACCGCCGGCTGCAGCCGATCGCCCCGCACAGCCCCGTGGTGCCCGAGCACGCGCCCGCCGCATTGCGGCTGCCCATCGTCGCGATCACGAGCGGGTCGGCCGCCCCGGCGGCCCCGTCGCGCGAGTCGCGGGTTCCGAGCAGCACCGGCGCGGCGTGAGCGCGGCGGCGCTCTCTAGACTGACCGCGTGAGCGAGACGGACGAGACACGTCAGACGGAAGCGGTCGCCGCGGCCACCGGGAATGCCAACCCGGTGCTGGTGATCGACTTCGGTGCCCAGTACGCGCAGCTGATCGCCCGTCGCGTCCGCGAGGCCAGGGTCTTCTCGGAGGTGGTGCCCCATACCGCGTCCGTCGCGGAGATCGCGGCGAAGTCGCCGTCGGCCATCGTCCTCTCGGGTGGCCCGTCCAGCGTGTACGCCGAGGGCGCGCCGCAGTTGGACCCGGCGATCTTCGACCTCGACGTGCCCGTGTTCGGCATCTGCTACGGCTTCCAGGCCATGGCCGGTGCGCTCGGCGGCACCGTCAGCCATACCGGCACGCGGGAGTACGGTCGCACCGATCTCACGGTCTCCGGCGGTACCTTGCACGACGGTCTCCCCGGCACGCAGCCGGTGTGGATGAGCCATGGCGACGCGGTCACCGCGGCGCCCGAGGGTTTCGAGGTGGTGGCCACCAGCGCCGGCGCACCGGTCGCCGCGTTCGAGAACCGCGCCCGCCGACTCGCGGGCGTTCAGTACCACCCGGAGGTCCTGCACTCCCCCCACGGACAGCAGGTTCTCTCACGCTTCCTGCACGACATCGCCGGCATCGCGCCCGCCTGGACGGCCGCCAACATCGCCGACGCGCTGGTCGAGCAGGTCCGCGAGCAGGTCGGGGACGGGCGCGCGATCTGCGGGCTGTCCGGCGGTGTGGACTCGGCCGTCGCCGCCGCGCTGGTGCAGCGTGCCATCGGTGACCGACTGACC
Organism: Rhodococcoides corynebacterioides; assembly: GCF_019834675.1. Taxonomy (GTDB): domain Bacteria; phylum Actinomycetota; class Actinomycetes; order Mycobacteriales; family Mycobacteriaceae; genus Rhodococcoides; species Rhodococcoides corynebacterioides_A. The sequence continues at coordinate 670,796 of NZ_JABUBU010000001.1, forward strand.
TGCGTCTTCGTCGACCACGGTCTGCTGCGGGCGGGGGAGCGCGAGCAGGTGCAGCAGGATTTCGTGGCGGCGACGGGTGCACGCCTGGTGACCGTCGACGCCGTCGAGACGTTCCTACGCGAGTTGGACGGGGTCTCCGATCCCGAGACCAAGCGCAAGATCATCGGCCGCGAGTTCATCCGGTCCTTCGAGGGCGCCGTGTCCGCCGAGCTCGGCGACAGCGCCGCGCACGGGGAGAGCATCGACTTCCTCGTCCAGGGCACCCTGTACCCCGACGTCGTGGAGTCCGGCGGCGGGACGGGCACGGCCAACATCAAGAGCCACCACAACGTCGGCGGTCTCCCCGAGGACCTGCAGTTCTCCCTGGTGGAGCCGCTGCGGCTGCTGTTCAAGGACGAGGTACGCGCCGTCGGCCGCGAGCTGGGGCTGCCGGAGGAGATCGTCGCTCGCCAGCCGTTCCCCGGTCCCGGCCTCGCGATCCGCATCATCGGAGCGGTCACCCCGGACCGGCTGGAGACCCTGCGTCACGCCGATGCGATCGCCCGCGAGGAGCTCACCACCGCCGGACTCGATGCGCAGATCTGGCAGTGTCCGGTGGTGCTGCTCGCGGACGTGCGCAGTGTCGGCGTCCAGGGTGACGGCCGGACCTACGGCCACCCGATCGTGCTGCGTCCGGTCTCGAGCGAGGACGCGATGACGGCCGACTGGACGCGCCTGCCCTACGACGTGCTCGAGAGAATCTCCACGCGCATCACCAACGAGGTCCGCGAGGTCAATCGCGTGGTACTCGACGTGACCAGCAAGCCCCCGGGCACCATCGAGTGGGAGTGAATCTCGCGTCCTCGGGCCGGGTCACCGCTCACTGAAACCACGGCGTCGGGTCGACTCCGGCCAGGACGACGGCCGCGAGGGCCGTCGTCGCCACGCCGGAGACCAGCAGGACGAGCGACGGACCGCGCCGACGGTCGCCGGTTGCGTCGGTCGCGTCTCGGGTCGCGTCTGCGTCGATGCGGGGCGTGTACTCATCCACGGGTGACCTCCACGTTGCCGAGGGTGGTGGTCGCGTCGAGGGTGAGCACCGGGGCGTCGGGCCCGCTGGTTCCGTCGACGCGCGCACCGGGGCTGCCGATGCAGTCCATGTTGCCGACGTTCGAGTTGCAGGTCACCACCACGTTCATCGACGACGGCACGGTGACCTCGGCGTTGCCCACCGTGGTGTCGACAGTGATCCGGCGATCCTCGGTCAACTCGAGTCCGCGCAGGTCGAGTTCGACGTTGCCCATGGACGTCGAGTAGGAGTCGGCCAAAGCCGTCATGGTCGTCGGCGCCGCCGTCACGTTGCCCATCCGCGGGGCGCCGGCGTCGACGCCGACCAGGGCGGACACGACGACGAATCCGGCGAGCGGACCGGCGACCACGAGCAGTCCGTAGCCGCGTCGTCGGAACGCGCCGACCACGAGTCCCAGTCCGATCACGGCCAGGGCGACGGCGCCGACGGTGGTCGCGGAGACCCACGAGCTGCCGAACACCGCGCCGAGCGCCACGGTGACCGCGGAGGCCACGACGGCGATCGCGATGGTGGCGGACGTCAGGTGCGACGAGCGCGGCGCGGTCGGCAGCGGCGCGATGGCGCGACGGGGCTCGGGCAGATCCCACGCGAAGGGTGCGACGCCCAGCGGGTCCCAGGCGGGCGGCGCGGCCGGTGCGGACGCGGTACCGTTACCGCCCTCCTTGCTCAGCGAGACCGCGGCGTCTCCGGTGGCGGCCGCCGGCTGCGGGTCGGGAACGTAGCGCTCGGGAAGCCGGGTGTAGGGCGACCAGTGCTGGGGTGCCGGATGCGACCACTGCTGATGCGGCAGAGGCGTTCCCGGTCCGGGCGGAGTCACCGACCACGGCGTCGTCCCGGCGATCCCCGGCAGGGCAGGTGGTTCGGGAGTGCGCCGGTGCAGCAGGTACCAGCCGCCGAGCATGGCGACCGTCGAGACCAGGCCCGATCCGGCGCCGATCGGGCCGGTGCTGACCAGAGCGATCGCGAGCACCACCGCGAGCACGACGGCGGTGGTCTGCGACTCCGAGCTGCGTCCGCGTCCGAGCAGCGACTCCGCGGCGGACGTGGTCTCGCCCGCTCGGGGGAACGTCAGCCACGCGGCGAGGTACAGCACGAGCCCGGACCCGCCGAAGAGAGTGGAGACGACGAACGCGACGCGCACCAGCACCGGATCGACCCGGTACCGGTGTGCGACACCCGCGGCGACACCGGCGCCGGGCCCGGCATCGGGAAGCCGGGACGGTCGGGTTCGCCAGATCTCGGACAGCTGCGTGGACGCGGTGGACGTGGTCATGGCATTCATCCTGCTGATCGCCGGCCGTCGGCACATCGGGGCGAACCCTGAATTCGCCACCACGCGTCGGCGGCCACGACATGGGGGTGAACCCCGATACCGTTCCGCCCCCCGTCGTGTCAGGATCGAGGGCGTGTCCACGCTGCCCGCCGTCGAGTCCGCGCCGTCGGCGACCCGTGTGCCGACGGGGTCGGCGCGCCCGGACACGGCGCCGCCGGAGCTGCGGCGCCGTGCCGGTGGCCGGGTCGTCGCCGGGGTCGCCGGCGGACTCGCCGATCACCTGTCGGTGGACGTCGGCCGCGTGCGGATCGCCTTCGCGGTGTTGTGCGCCATGGCCGGCGCCGGCATCGTCGCCTACGCCCTGTTGTGGGTGTTCACCTCCGCGGGCGACGACACCGCGAAACCCACCGGCCGAGAACGCCGTCGAGCGTGGGGACTCGCCGGACTCGGCATCCTCGGTGCGTTGGTGCTGGGATCCGGCCCCATCGGGCTGTCCTCGGCCGTCGTCGTCCCGGTGGTCGTCGTCGCGGTCGGCGCGACGGTGGTGTGGCGCGAACTCGATTCCGCCGGAACGCGATCGGCGTCGCCGCGGGGACAGCGCACCACGGTCCTCGGCTGGGCGCGCATCGTCGCCGGCGCGACGCTCGTCGTGGTCGGGCTCTGTGTCGTCGTCCTCTCCCGCGCCGACATGGCGGCGCTGCAGTCGTCGTTCGTCGCCGTGGCCGTCACGGTCGTGGGTATCGTGCTGCTGACCGTGCCGCTGTGGATGCGGCTCTGGCGCGCGCTCGCCGACGAGCGGGCGGCCCGCATCCGCACCGAGGAGCGCGAGGACATCGCCTCGCACCTGCACGATTCGGTGCTGCAGACCTTGGCCCTGATCCAGAAGCAGTCGCACGACTCGGCCGAGGTCGTGCGCCTGGCCCGCAGCCAGGAACGCGAGCTGCGCAAGTGGCTCTTCGGCGGCGGCCGGGACGATCACGCGAGCCTGGTGCGCGCGCTGACCACGATCGCCGGGGAGGTCGAGGACCACTACGGCATCACGGTCGATCCGGTGACCGTCGGAGACGTGGCGCTCGACGACGCGCCCGATTCCGGTGGGCTCGGTCGGGAGGCGGCGACCGCCGTGCTCGGGGCGACCCGCGAGGCGTTGGTCAACGCGGCCAAGCACGCCGGCGTGGCCTCCGTGGACCTCTACGCCGAGGTGACCCCCGAGTCCGTCGAGGTCTATGTTCGCGATCGCGGATGCGGATTCGATCCGGCCGCGGTGGCCCCCGACCGGCAGGGGCTCGCGAAGAGCGTGCGCGGGCGCATCGAACGTCGGGGCGGCACGGTGCAGGTGCGCTCGAATCCCGGCCGCGGCACCGAGATCGGCATCGTCGTTCCCCGCGAGCCCGGCCACGGCGAGAAGGCCGACCACCACCGCGACGGTCGCGGCGACCGAGAGGACCGATCCGCGTGACCGACCCGGACACCAGCACCTTCTCCGTCTTCCTGGTCGACGATCACGCGGTGTTCCGCTCCGGTGTCCGCGCCGAACTCGGCCGGGTCGACGACATCACCGTGGTGGGTGAGGCGGGCGGCGTCGCGGACGCGGTGCGCGGTATCGCCGCGACGAAGCCGGACGTCGTCCTGCTCGACGTCCACATGCCCGACGGCGGCGGCGTCGCGGTCCTCCAGGCGATCGACGACGGTCCCGTCTGCCTCGCGCTGTCGGTGTCCGACGCCGCCGAGGACGTCATCGCCGTCATCCGGGCGGGGGCGCGCGGCTACGTGACCAAGTCGATCTCGGGGGCGGATCTGGCGGACGCCGTCCGCCGCGTCGCGGGCGGCGACGCCGTGTTCGGACCGCGACTGGCGGGGTTCGTCCTCGACTCCTTCACCGGCCGGTCCGCGACTCCGGAACCGGCGCTGGACCCCGAATTGGACTCGCTGACGCCGCGCGAACTCGAGGTGCTGCGCCTGCTCGCGCGCGGCTACACCTACCGGGAGATCGCCGAGACACTGTTCATCTCCGTCAAGACCGTCGAGACCCACGCGTCCAACGTGCTGCGGAAGACGCAGCAGTCCAACCGCAACGCCCTGACCCGGTGGGCCCACCGCCGTCGGATCGAATGAGACGACTGCGCCCGGTCGCGACCGTCCTCGGCGCGCTCGGCCTGCTGGCCGGTGCGGTCGCCGTCGTGACGGCCCGGGTGGACGTTCCCCGGTTCGTCGTCGTGGGACCGGCGTCGTTCGCCCCGATCCTGTTGTGCTGCACCGTTCTCGGCATGCTGCTGTGCCTCGCGGTGCGGCGCTGGTGGATCGCGGGGGCCTCCGCGTCGGTGCTGGCGATCGCCGGGACGGTCGTGGTGCCGCTGTACGTCGCCGACGCCGCACCGTCGGCCGGCACACCGATCACCCTCATGCAGGCCAATGTGATGCTGGGGGAGGCGGATCCGGCGGCGCTGGTGGCGTCCGTGCGGGATCGCGGTGTCGACATCCTGACGGCGCAGGAACTCACCCCGGAGTTCGTCGACGCCCTCGACGACGCGGGAATGAGCGACGTCCTGCCCTACCGGTTCGCCATGCCCTACCCCGGCGGGGCGGGAGCGGGGATCTACAGCCGCGTCCCGGTGACCGACGGCCGGGAACTGGACGGGTATCTGCTCTCGAGCGTCACCGCACGCGTGGACCTCGGCACCGGACCGGTCCGCGTCTACGCCGTGCATCCCGTGCCGCCGTATCCGACGCCGACGCCCGTCTGGGCGCAGGAGATGGCGATGCTGCGCGACGAACTGCGCACGGCCGCAGACTCTCCCGAGCCGGTGATCGTGGGCGGCGACTTCAACGCCACCCACGCCCACGCACGGTTCCGGGCGCTCCTGACCGACGGCTGGTCCGACGTCGGCGACGCCGTGGGGGCGGGCATCGTCCCGACCTATCCCACCGACAAGAGCTACCCACCCCTGGTGGGAATCGACCACGTCCTGGTGCGGGGTGTCGGCGCGACGTCCTCGACGGCCGTCGACATCGCGGGGTCCGACCACCGGGGTCTGGTGGTGGAGTTGGCGCTCCGATAGGTGCCCGGTCGGGCTCGGGCGAAGGTCAGAGCACCAGCACCAGCACGAGCACGAGGATCAGCACCAGGACGCCCGCGCCGACACCGAGCCACAGCACCAGGTTCTCCGGCGGCCCCGACCGGCGGGTCGCGGGCTCGAAGGGCGGCGGAGCGTAGGTGGGCGGGAGCGTCTCGCGGTCCCCGATCGCCCCGTCTGCACTCGGCCGCGGCACGCGGTCCAACGGCACGGCGGTGGGGGCGGCCGGCAGGCCCGTCATGGTGCGGCCGTGGATGCGCTCGGCGCGACGGGTGGACGTCGGGACGCGGGCGCCGCGGGACGCCCAGAACGGAACCTGACCGTCCTGCGCGCGCAGCGGCGTGTTCAGCACCGCACCGGCACTGCCGTTCTTGCCGACGGCGAGGCGCACGAAGCGGTCGCGCACCTCGGCCATCGACGGACGACGGGACGGGTCCGGCTCGAGCATGTGCAGCAGGGTGGCCGTCATGGGCCCGCTGCGCCGCGGCGGGGTGATCCGGCCGCCGGCGACTCGGTGCAGCAGGGCGATCGAGTCGGCGTCGATGCCGAACGGCGGTTGTCCCTCGGTGGCGGTGTACAGGGTGGCGCCGAGAGAGAAGACGTCGCTGGCCTCGGTGGGGTCCGCGCCGCGTGCGACCTCGGGGGCGAAGTACGCCGGGGTGCCGGTGATGACGGCGCTGTTCTCCTCGTGCGTGTCGGTCTTGGCGCGGGAGATGCCGAAGTCGCTGATCTTGACCATGCCGAGGGCGCCGCCGCGGTCGGCCACGAGGATGTTGCCGGGCTTGATGTCGCGGTGCAGGATGCCGGCGGCGTGTGCGGCGGTGAGGGCGTCGGCGATCTGGGCGCCGATCTGGATCACCTCGAACGGCGGCAGCGTCTCGGTGATGTTGAGGGCCATGGCGAGGCTGCGGGCGGGCAGGTACTCCATGATCAGCCACGGCTCGCCGCTGTCGATCGCGACGTCGTGCATCGCGATGGCGTGGGGGTTGTTCAGTTGCGCCGCCATGCGCCCCTCGCGGAGAGCGCGGTCGCGCACCTCGCGGGCCGCGTCCGGGGGGAGGTCGACGGTGGAGGTCGCCTGCTTGACCGCCACTTTGCGGCTGAGCAGGGTGTCGCTCGCGAGCCAGACGGCGCCCATGCCGCCGCCGCCGATCTTGCTGTCGAGGCGGTATCGACCCGCCAGGAGATAGTCGGGTCCGACGGCCGGGCGAGAGCGGCGAGCGGGGGTCGCGGCGTCGCCGGGAGGCTGGGGATCCGTCACGGCGTCGAGGTTATCCGACCGCGCCCGCCGGTCCCGGTCGAGCCGCTCGACCAGGCGTTTTCCGGTCACCTTGACGTTCGAACACCCGGCGGCTTTACTGGAGTCGTTCGAAAACGTGTTCGAATATCTCGGTTCCCCCGAGTCCCGATCCGGGGAGTGAGTATGCCTGTTTCGGTCGATCTGGACGGTCTCGACGGTCTGTCGCGCAGCGAGCGGATCGAGGTGCTGCGGCGCCGCATCAGCGGTGCGACCGGCCCCGCTGCCGGTTCCCCTGCTGCCGGGTCCGCCGCCACGGCTCCGGCCCTGGAGTCCGTTCCCACCGAGGCGACCCGCCCCGCCCGGCCGGTGCTTCCGGTGCCGAGCGCGTTGTCGGCGTTGCTGCCGGAGGGCGGACTGGCCCGCGGATCGGTGGTGGCGCTCTCCGGGGCCGGGTCGCTGCTCACCGGCATCCTGGCGTCCGTCACCGCGTCCGGGCGGCACGCGGCGGTGATCGGGATGCCGCGGCTCGGCCTGCTCGCGGCGGCGGAGATGGGTGCCGAGCTGCATCGGCTGGCGTTGGTGCCGAATCCCGGGGCGGATCCGGTGGAGGTGGCGGCCGTGCTGCTCGACGGCATCGATCTGGTGGTGCTGGGCCTCGGCGGGTCCACCGTGCCGCCGTCGCGCGCACGGGCGGTGGTGGCGCGCGCCCGCACCAAGGGCGCCACGCTCGTCGTCACCGACGGCCGGTGGGACGGGGCGGAACTCACCCTGTCGGCGCACGTCGACGGGTACGACGGTCCCGGGTCCGGTGATCGCCGCGGTCGAGGCCGGGTGCGGGCGGTCCGGTTGGGCGTCGAGGTCCAGGGGAAGGCGATGCGGCCGCGCACGGGCCGTCTGGTGGTCGCGTCGGCCGGGGAGGGCGTCGAGTGGTCGACCGCGCGGGAGAGCGGTCCGATGCTGACGGCCTTGCCGTGACGGGCCCGGAGAATCGACGCGGGTCGAACGCGCGCCGCAACCGGGTGCTCGCCGTGTGGTGTCCCGACTGGCCGGCCGTGGCCGCGGCGGCCGCGGCGGACGTCCCCGCGTCCGCGCCGGTGGCCGTGGTGTCGGCGAATCGGGTGGTCGCCTGCTCGGCGACGGCCCGCGCGGCCGGGGTCCGGCGCGGCGGGACGCGTCGGGAGTCCCAGGCGCGGTGCCCGGAACTGCATGTGGCACGGGCGGATCCGGATCGCGATGCGCGTACGTTCGAGCCGGTCGCGGCCGCGGTGGACGAACTGATTCCGGGAATCGAGGTGTTGCGTCCGGGTCTGCTGCTGCTGTCGGCACGCGGCGCGGCGCGGTACTTCGGGGCGGAGGAGAACGCGGCCGAACGACTGGTCGACGCGGTCGCCGCGGTCGGCGTGGAATGTCAGGTGGGCATCGCCGACGAGGTCTCGACGGCGGTGATCGCCGCCCGGCACGGGGCGATCGTGCCCGCGGGTGGCGGCGCCGGGTTCCTCGCACCGCTGCCGGTGGCGGAATTGTCGGCCGAGCCGTCCCTCGCGGCGCCGGACCGGGTGGACCTGGTGGACCTGTTGATCCGTCTGGGGCTGCGCACGATCGGGGACTTCGGGACGCTCTCGCCGGTCGACGTGGCGTCGCGGTTCGGGACCGATGCGGTGGCGGCGCACCGCAGCGCCCGTGGGGAACCGGAACGTCCGCCGTCGGCTCGGGTGCTGCCGCCGGATCTCGACGTCGAGCACCACTGCGATCCACCGCTGGACCGGGTGGACGCCGCCGCGTTCGCCGGTCGTGCGTTGGCGGAGAAACTGCACGTCGCGTTGTCCGCGGCGGCGGTGGCCTGCACGCGGCTGCTGGTGCAGGCCCGAACGGCCAACGGCGAGCACCTCTCCCGCACGTGGCGGTGCGCCGAGCCGCTCACGCCGGAGGGCACCGCGGATCGGGTGCGCTGGCAACTCGACGGCTGGCTCACCGGACGCAGCGAGAACAAGCCGACGGCCGGGGTGGTGCTGCTCCGCCTCGAACCGGTCGAGGTGGTCACCGCCGGAGCGTTGCAGCTCGGTCTGTGGGGCGGGGTCGGCGACGAGGACGAGCGTGCACGACGCGCGTTGGTGCGCGTGCAGGGTCTGCTCGGTGGGGACGCGGTGCAGGTGGGGGTGCTCAGCGGCGGCCGCGGTCCGACGGAGCGGGTGACGATGGTGCCGTGGGGCGACGAGCCGGTTCCCGACGCCGATCCCGCCGCGCCCTGGCCCGGTCGCATGCCGTCGCCGTCGCCCACCGCCCTCACCACCACTCGCCCGGAGATCACGGTGGTGGGCGCGTCGGGGGAGCCGGTCGGGGTGACCGAGCGGGGGATGTTCGATCGGGACCCGGCGGTGCTGACGTGGGGGTCGAGCACGTGGTCGCTGCACGGGTGGGCGGGCCCGTGGTGCGTCGACGAACGGTGGTGGGATCCGGGTGCGGTGTCCACGGCACGACAGGTGGCGCGGGCGCAGATGGTGCTCGAGGACGCGCGCGCGGTGCTGGTGCTCCACGACGGAGGACGATGGTTCGTGGAGGGCATCTACGAATGAGCGACAGCAGTATCGACACCGGCTCCGGCCGCGCCCGCGACCGACTGCACGAGGCCACCGTCCTGCACGCGGACCTGGACTCGTTCTACGCGTCGGTGGAACAGCGGGACGACCCGTCGTTGCGTGGTCGGCCGGTGATCGTCGGCGGTGGCGTCGTCCTGGCCGCGAGCTACGAGGCCAAGGCGTACGGGGTCAAGACCGCGATGGGGGGTCGGCAGGCCCGCGCCCTCTGTCCGCAGGCGGTGGTGGTGCCCCCGCGGATGCACGCCTATGCGCAGGCCAGCAAGGACGTCTTCGAGGTGTTCGAGAACGTCACCCCGCTGGTGGAGGGCATCTCCATCGATGAGGCGTTCCTCGACGTGACCGGCCTGGCGCGACTGTCCGGATCGCCGGCCGACATCGCGGCGGACCTGCGCCGCACCGTCGCCGAGGACGTCGGGCTCCCGATCACCGTGGGGGTGGCGCGGACCAAGTTCCTGGCCAAGATCGCCAGTGCCGTCGCCAAGCCGGACGGGTTGCTCGTGGTCGATCCGGCCCGCGAACTCGAGTTCCTGCACCCGTTGCCGGTGGAACGCATGTGGGGCGTCGGCAAGGTCACCGCCCGCAAGCTGCACGCGCAGGGTATCCGCACCATCGGCGAGCTCGCCGCGGAGCGGGAGGGCGCGCTGGCCGCAGTGCTCGGATCCGCCGCCGGTCGGCATCTCCATGCTTTGTCGAACGGCGTCGACGCCCGGAGGGTCACCACCGGTCGCAGTCGTCGGTCGGTCGGCGCGCAGCACGCTCTGGGACGGCGACACAAGGATCCCGCGGAGATCGACGCCGCCCTCACCGCGCTGGTGGACCGCGTCACCTACCGGATGCGCAAGGGCCACCGCGCCGGTCGGACGGTGACCCTGCGTCTGCGGTTCGACGACTTCACCCGCGCCACTCGCTCGACCACCCTCGGCCGCGCCACCGCCGACACCCACGTCGTGCTCACCGCCGCGCGATCGCTGCTCGAGGCGGCGATGTCGACCATCACCATGCAGGGCCTCACGCTGGTGGGGGTGGCCGTCTCGAACCTCGAGGACGGTGCGGCGATGCAGCTGGAGTTGCCCTACGACACGCCCCCCGACGACCAGGAGCACGGCCACGAGCCCAGCCGGGAGCACGGCCACGGGTACGTCGACCGGGCTGCCCTCGACGCCGCGCTCGACGGCGTCCACCGGCGGTTCGGCTCCGCCGCCGTCACCCGCGGTGTGCTCCTCGGTCGCCAGGAGCTGCCCTCGGTGCCGCTGCTCGGCGACTGAGACGGCATCGGTCCCCGGGTACAGTGGCGCTCGGTGAGTACCGACGACGCCCCGCGCGAGAACATCCCGACCGGCCCCGGCCCGTCCCGGCCGCACCTGTACTACCGCGACTCCGGCGGTGAGGACGCCCGCGACTCGCCGGTGGTCCTGGTCCACGGTATGGGCGGGGACGGCGCCACGTGGAACCGGTTCGCGCAGAGCCTGATCCGCCGTGGTCGGCGCGTGATCGTGCCCGATCTGCGTGGGCACGGCCGCAGTGGCCGCGCCGCCGACTACTCCTTCGCCACGTTCGCGGACGATCTCGAGGCGCTGCTCGACCGCCTCCGCCTGACGCGTGTGGACCTGGTCGGGCATTCGCTCGGCGGACACACGGCCACGCTCGTCGCGCAACGCCGCGGCGACGCGGTGCGCAAGCTGGTGGTCGAGGAGGCCCCGTTGCCGCTGCGTCCCGGTGACCCGCCGCCGGTCCTGGGCGGAGCGCCGTCGCCGCGGGAGCTGCTGCACGCCCTGTCGTCGATCGTGCGCCATCCGCGTGCGGCGTGGGCGTTCGACCGGTCGATGACGGCGCCCGCTCTGACGCAGTTCCGCACCCCGGACCCGGCGTGGTGGTCGGCGCTGGCGTCCGTGACCGCGGACGTGCTGCTGGTCGTGGGTGGGTTGACCGGCATGGTCGACCGCGAGCGCCTCGCCGCGGCGGTCGCGGGGCTGCCGCGCAGTCGGGTGGTGGCGGTCGACAGTGGGCACAGTGTGCACCGAGATCGCTTCGAGGAGTTCAGGACTGCGGTGGAGCCGTTCCTCGACGGTCTGTGACCCGTCCAGACTCGTCGTCGACGCCTCGTGTCGACGTCGACCGCGACGCTACGGTCGGCGACATGCCGCTGCCCACGCGCACCACCGAGCCGTTCGCCCTCACCGCACTCGACGCCCGACTTGCCGGCCGCGCGGCCCTGTACGGCGTGTCGGAGTTCAGTCTGATCACCGTCACCGGATCCGGCGGTCCCGCCTACGTGCAGCTGCAGGTGTGTCCGTCCGGCGCGCGCTACCGCGCGGTGATCGAGAACCTGAGTCCGCGGGCGGCCCGCGATCTGAGGAAGGGTTACATCGCCAACTTCCACCACCCGGTGCTGTACGCGCAGGCGCTGCGGCTCGCCGCCGTGCGCCTGTCCGAACTGCTGCCGATCTCGCCGACCACCCGCTCGGTGCTCCTCGCCGCGCCCGCGCTGGCCGCCACCGCCGACATCGCGGAGAACGTGGTCAATCTCTGGATGCACGAGGACACCCGGCGCATCACCGACGCCACCGCCACGACGTCGAGCGTGCTCGCCGCCGTCAAATGGACGGGCACGATCGGACCGCTGCTCTACCTCTCGCGCGGCTTCCTGCCCCTGTGGTTCGGGGCCGTCCGGGACCGAGTGCCAGGATGGTCACGGAAGTCCTGACATCCCAGCATCCACGGAGGATCCGACGATGGCCGTCACCGCTCTGCTCGACCTCAGCCTCGATCCGGCCCGCCTGCCGGAGGCGCATCGCGTGCTCGCCGAGACCCTCGTCGCCACACGGGGATTCGACGGGTGCCTGGACGTCCGCGTGACCGCGGACGTCGAGGATCCCGCGCACGTCGTGGTCGTCGAGACGTGGCAGAGCCGGGAGCACGACGCCGCCTACCGCGCCTTCCGCGCGTCGCCCGAGGGGCGCAGCGAACTCGGCACCGTGCTGGTCGCCGCGCCGACGTTGACCGTGCTCGAGCAACTCGACATCTGAGCGGATCCGGTGCGCGCCGGTCACGACCGGTCGGCGAGCCAGGATGCGAAGTCCTGCTCGCCGCGGCGGAACTCGCCGGTGGGAAGCAGGGCGCCCGAGGCCATGCCGCGACCGGCGGCTCCCGGCACGCGCAGGGGCAGCACCAGACGACGCGACCCGCGGGCGCGCAGGACCCGCCGAGCCAGTTCCACCTGTGATTCCGGTGCCGGACCGGCGATCTCGACGACGGCCCGGCGCGGGGCGGCCGTGGCCACCTCGACGAGGAACGCCGCGACCTCGTCGACGGCGACCGGCCGGCTCCGCATGACCGGGACCACCGCGATCGGGCCCCGTGTCATGGTGAGGGTCTGGTCGGTGAACTCGTGGAACTGCGTCGCGCGAACCACGGTCCACGGCACGTCGGACTCGCGGATCAGCTTCTCCTGCAGCCGTTTTCCGGCGTAGTAGCCGGAGTCGACGCGGTCCGAGCCGACGATGGACAGTGCCACGTGATGTCCCACCCCGAGCCGCGCTTCCGCTCCCAGCAGCGTGCGGGTGACGGCGCCGAAGAACCGCTCGGAGGTCGACCGGGAGAGGGTGGTGACGTTGCTCGCGTCGATCACCGCCGCGACGCCGCCGAGGGCGTCGTCGAGCACCGTCGCGACGCCGCCGAGGGCGTCGTCGATCACCGCCGAGGGGACCGTCAGATCGATGCCGGCGGACCGGGACAGCACCACGGCCTCGTGTCCTGCGGCGCGGACGTGGTCCACGACCCGTCGTCCCGTCGTTCCCGTTCCTCCTGCCACGGCGATTCTCACGATGGCCGTTCCTTCCCGTGTCGACATACTGGAGCCGAGATGCGGCGTCCCATCGTGACATCGCGCGGGCGAGGCGAGAAGCCGAGTGAACGGAGAACCGAGGGCCATGGCGGGTGCGTACGCGATCGTGTCGGGGGCGAGCATCGCGGGCCTGTCCGCCGCTCTGTGGCTCCGCCGAGCCGGATGGGACGTCACGGTGCTCGAGCGGGCGCCGCGGTTCCGCGACGGAGGGCAGAACGTCGACGTGCGCGGCATCGCACGGGACGTGCTGGACCGCGCCGGGCTGACCGAGCGGGTCCGTGCGCTGAACACCACCGAGACCGCCACCGTCATGATCGGTGACCGCGGGCCGATCGGCGAGCTGCCCTCCGATGGGCCGGACGGGCCGACGGCGGAGTTCGAGATCCTCCGCGGCGACCTGGCCGGGGCGATACGCGACCTCCTCCCGCCCGAGGTGACCGTCCGCTTCGGCGAGTCCGTGTCCGCGGTGCACGACGGCGGCCGCCGTGTCGTCACCACCTCGACGGACGAGCTGCGCGGCGATCTGCTGGTGATCGCCGAGGGGGTGCGGTCGAGCACCCGCGATCTCGTCTTCGCCGACGACGTCGTCACGCGGGTGCCGATGGGGATCGACATGGTGTTCGGCACGATCCCTCGGACGGCGGACGACGACGACCGGTGGCGTTGGTACATCACCCACGGCGGGCGGCAGGCCCATCTGCGGCCGGACCCGCACGGCACCACCCGAGCGTTGCTCTCCTGTACCGCGGAGGACGATCTGGTGGGCGCGGACAGGGACCGCCTGCTCGCACTGCTGCGGCGCCGGTTCGGCGACGTCGGCTGGGCCGCTCCGCGCATTCTGGCCGGGTTCGCCGACACGGACGATCTCTACGTCGACCGGCTCGAACAGATCCGCATGAGCACCTGGCGTCGAGACCGGGTGGTGTGCCTCGGGGACGCCGCGTGGTGCGTCACCCCGCTCGGCGGCGGCGGTGCGTCCCTCGCTCTGACGGCCGGGTACGTGCTGGCCGCGTTCGTTCCGCCGGGGGCCGACGACGACACCGTGCGGCGCGGGCTCGCCGACGCCGAGCGGTGGTTGCGGCCGGTGGTCGACGAGGTGCAGTCCGTCGACCCGCGGGTGCTGCGCCTGGCCTATCCGCGGTCGCGGGCGGCGCTGGCGGTGACGCGTCTGGCGGTGCGGGCCGTGACGCGAACGCCGTTGTCCCGGCTGGTCGCCGGGGCGGGTGAGGTGGTGCCGACGGACCGGGACCTGCCGGAGTTCACGGCGCGCCGCTGACCCCCGAGGGCGGGTTCAGTGGCCGATCCCGACCTTCGCGTGCACCCGTTTCATCCAGGCGGGGGCCCACCAGTTGGCCTCGCCCATCAGCTTGACCAGGGACGGCACCAGCAGCATGCGGATGATGGTCGCGTCGATGATGAGCGCGAGGATCATGCCGACGCCGACGAACCGCATGATCGACAGGCCGGACACCGCGAAGGCGCCGGTGACGATGATGAGGATGAGGGCGGCGGCCGTCACGATGCGTCCCGTGCGCTGCGCGCCCACGAGGACGGCCGCCTCCGTGCTCGCGCCGGCCGTGCGGGCCTCGACCATGCGGGACATGAGGAACACCTCGTAGTCCGTCGACAGGCCGAAGACCACGGCGAGGATCAGCACGACGAACGTCGCTTCCAGCGGTGCGGGACTGACGCCGAGCAGGGAGGCGCCGTTGCCCTCCTGGAAGATGAACGTCAGCGCGCCGAACGTCGCGGCCATGCTGAGCGCGGCCATGGCGACCGCCTTGATCGGCAGCACCACCGACCCGAAGGCCAGGAACAGCAGCACCAGGGTCGAGCCGACCATGATCGCGAGCATCACCGGCAGCCAGTGCATGATCGCGGTGTTGCCGTCGAGCACCAGGGCAGCCGCACCGCCCACGGTGAGTGTGGTGCCGTCCGGTTCGGGAATCGCGCGGATCTCCTTCACCAGTTCCTGCTGCTCGGTGGAGTCGACCCCGGAGGCGAACGTCGCGTCGATGACCACGAAATTGCCGCTGGCCGTTCCGAACTGCACGTTCGCCACACCCTCGACGGCGCGGGTGGCGGTGACGACCGCGTTGATCGCCGGCCCGTTCGGGCGTGCGGAGTCACCGGTCAACACCAGGGTGGCGCTGTCGCCGGTGCTGCGGAAGTCGTCGGTGAGCGTCTCGTAGGCGATGCGCGCGGGATCGTCCGCGGGCAGAGCGGTGTAGGACACCTCGCCGAGCGTCGTCTTCAGCAGGGGGCTCGCGAGGATCAGCAGACCGGCGGTGATGACCGTCGCCACGATCACCGGTCGCCGCATCACGCGGGTGACGATGCCGCCCCACAGGTGATGCGCGCGTTCCTCGCCACGATCCGACGCCGTGCGCGACCAGGTGATCGCGTTGATGCGCGGGCCGAGGATGGCCAGGACGGCGGGTACCGCGGTGAGGGAGAGGATCGCGGCGCAGCCGACGGCGGCCATGGCGCCGTAGCCGAGCGAGCGGATGATCGCCTGCGGGAAGACCAGCATTCCCGCGAACGCGCAGACGAGCAGCAGGCCGGAGAACGCGATGGTCCGCCCGGCCGTGAGCACCGTGCGTCGCGCGGCCTCGCGGCCGTCGGCGCCCTTCCGCAGTTCCTCGCGGAACCGGCTGACGACGAACAGGCCGTAGTCGATGGCCAGGCCGAGGCCCAGCAGCGAGGCCACGTTGATCGCGAAGGACGAGATGTCGGTGAACTCCGTGAAGATGCGCAACACGGTGAGCGCCCCCGCGACGGCCAGGACTCCCACCGTCACCGGCACCGCGGCCGCCACCACGCCGCCGAAGATGAAGACCAGCAGGATCAGCGTGATCGGAATGGCGATGATCTCCGCCCGCACCAGGTCCTGCTGCAACTGGGTGTTGAACGAGATGCCGGCGACCGACGCCCCGGCGAACTGCGTCTGGATGCCCTGCGCCTCGAGCTTCGGCAGCAGGTCACCGAAGGACTGCAGGGTCACTCCCGTGTCACCGCCCAGGGACACCGTCGCGAGGGCCTTGGTGCCGTCGGTCGAGGCGAGGAATTCCTTCTGCGCGGCGGGCGCCGACCAGTAGGAGGTGACGTTCTCGGGCTGCACCTCGGCCTCGAACGCGTCGAGAACTCCGGTGACCTCGGGGCCGATGTCGTCGAGCGTGCGGCCCTCGGGGGCGGTGTAGATGGCGATGATGTCCGGCGCGGCCGTGCCCAGGCCCTGGATCTGGCGGGACACCGCCACTGCTTCGCTGCCGGGGTCCTCGTACCCACCCTGGCTGAGCTTGCCGAACACGCCGAGTCCCCACGTGGCGCCGGTGAGCACGATCAGGACCGCGGCGATCAGCACCCACCACGGCCGTGACACCACGAACGACGCCCAACGTGTCACAGCAGTTCTCCCTCTCGAGGTGTTCTCCGTCCGACCCCCGGCAGCGACTGTAGTGAACCGACTCGAGGGAACTCTGTGACGTGTTCGGACCGGGCGGTCAGTCGGGTGTGTCGACGGGGTCGGCAGGGTCGGCCAGCTCGGAGGTGTCGACGGTCACCGCGGTGGGCGGTCGCAGCGCGGTGACGGTGGCCCAGCCGTGCTCGACGAGGCTCGCATCGCTGTCGTCGTCGGTCTCGGTGTGGATCTCGTCGAACCGCACGGTGACGAACTCGTCGTCGCGGTCGCCGATCTCGGCCTGCACGGCGCCGAAGGTCGCGAGCCGGGCGGCGCGGATGCCGCGTAGGTCCGACGGTGGCACGGCCGGCACGTTGACGTTGATCACGCGATCGGGGTCGAGATGGTCGAGGAACCACCGCAGGGCGCGGGCGGTGACGTCGGCCGCGGTGTCCCAGGACGTGGCGGCGGGTCGGGCGGCACCGGGGTCCGCGCTCGGGTCGCCGGTGCGCGACGACACGGCGGCGAGCGACGACGCGTCCACCCCGGCCAGCGACACGGCCAGCCCGGGGATGCCGTGGGTGACGGCGGTCAGAGCTGCACCGACGGTGCCGGAGTGCAGCACCGCCGACCCGGTGTTGGGGCCGTGATTGATGCCGGACAGCACGACGTCCGGTCGCGGCCCGAACGCGCCGCGCGAGGCGACGAAGGCGATGAGGGCGGGGGAGGCGTGCACCGCGAAGGCGTCCACGTCGAGATCGTCGACGACGGTGCGCGTACTGCGCAGCCGCCCGCCGTCCTCGAGTCCGGACAGCGCGGCGGACGCGCCGCTGCGTTCCTCGTGCGGCGCGGCGACCACGACGTCGAGTCCGGCCTCGACGGCCACCCGCGTCAGGACCGCGATGCCGCGGCTCGACACCCCGTCGTCGTTGGTGATCAGTGCGCGCACGATGACCTCCCGGTCGGCTGCTCGTCGATGTCCACTCGGTCTCCGTCACGGCCGGTACGGCCGCACCTCGACCGAGCGCGCGACCGTGTCGACCAGTCCTCGCTGTCCTGTACCCAGTCCACGTCGGGTCACGTTCGCGGTTCCGGCGGCCCCGCCGAGGCGCAGGGCGTCCTCCATCGAGGCGCCGTGTGCCAGGGCGGTGGCGATGCCGGCACTCATGGAATCGCCGGCGCCGTGGTGGTCGGTCTGCTCCAGCGCCGGGGTGAGCACCTCGAGGACCGTGCCGTCGACCAGGGCGAGGGCCGGCTCGGCGGCACGGGAGAGGACGACGGTCTCCGCGCCCTCGTCGTGCAGGGCACGCATCGCGTCGATGAGCGCGTCCGGGTCCTCGGAGTCGGCCCGCCCGTCCTCGACGAGGTCCTCGTGGCTCATCTTGAGCACGGTGAGCCCGCCGGCGAGGGCGGCGGTGGCCGTCGGCCCGGAGAGGTCGGCGACCACCGGTGTGCCGAGGGAGCGCAGGTCGCTGCAGAGCCGTCGGTAGAAGTCGGGCGGGACGACTTCGTCGGTGTGCGGACCGCCGAGCAGGGCGATGTCGGCGCCGGCACCGCACTCGAGCGCGAGGCCGAAGAGGTCGTCGAGGGCGTGCCGGGCGAGCGGCGGGGGGTCGATGGTGGCGACCTCGGTACGTTCCCCGTCCCGACGATCGTGCACGTAGGACCCGGATTCGGTACCGAGGTCGACGGCGCGGACCGTGATGTTCTCGCGGCCGATGAGGTCGCGCAGGACGGCGCCGCTCTCGCCGCCGAACGCGCCGGTGAGCGTGACGTCGAGGCCGAGGTTGACGGCCATGCGGGCGATCCAGTGTCCCTGCCCGCCGGCGTGGACGTGCAACTCGGTGTTCCCGCCCGGTGCCGTGTCGAGGGTGATCGTCAGCAGGGGCGACGGTGCGAACACCATCGCCGTCGGGGTCTTCGCGGTGGTGGCCATCGTGCCACTGTGCCCGTTTCGTCCCGTTGTGAAACGGGTTTGCGACGTGTCGGTGGGCCGTGCTGCAATGGTCTCATCGGTACGAACACGTGTTCGAACACATGCCGGGCGTGACGGTCGAGAGGGGAGGGGGCGGACGTGGGATGGAACGACGGTCCGCCCAACTGGACGGAGATGGAGCGGTTGCTCTCCGGACGTCCCCGTCCAGGGTCGAGGGTGATCGATCCTCTGGTGGGCGACGGCGGAGACAGCCCGGCGTGGTCCCGCAAGCGGTCGCCGTACGAGGGCGAGGTGCGCCGCCCGGCCACCACGGTGCCCTACGCGGAACTGCACGCGCACTCGTCCTTCAGCTTCCTCGACGGCGCCTCGCAGCCGGAGGAGATGGTCGAGGAGGCCGTCCGGCTGGGGCTGGACGCGATCGCCCTCACCGATCACGACGGCATGTACGGGGTGGTGCGGTTCGCCGAGGCGGCGAAGGAACTCGGCATGAAGACGGTGTTCGGGTCCGAGCTGTCGCTGTCCGGCGCGGCCCCGGCGGAGTCGCGCGCGGGCACCGTCGATCCGGACGGCGTCCACCTGCTGGTGCTCGCCCGCGGGCAGGAGGGGTACCGGCGGCTGTCCCGGCAGATCGCCGCCGCGCACCTCGTGGGCGGGGAGAAGGGCCGACCGCAGTACGACCTCGACGCGCTCACCGAGGCCGCCGGTGGCCACTGGCAGATCCTCACGGGGTGCCGCAAGGGGAGTGTGCGTGCGGGCCTGGCGCGCGACGGCCTCGCGGGGGCCGACGCCGCGCTGCAGGATCTGGTCGATCGCTTCGGTTCGAATCGGGTGAGCGTCGAGCTCACCGCGCAGGGCGTGCCGGAGGACGACGAGCGCAACGACGCGTTGGCCGGCCTCGCGGCCCGGTACGGGCTGGGCGTCGTGGCCACCACGGCGGCGCATTTCGCCCGTCCGGACCGTCGCCGGTTGGCCATGGCGATGGCGGCCGTGCGGGCCCGGCGCAGCCTGGACGAGGCGTCGGGGTGGCTGCCGCCACTCGGGGGCGCGCACCTGCGGTCGGGGGTGGAGATGGATCGGATGTTCGCGCCGTATCCGACGGCCGTGTCCGGCGCGGCGGCACTGGGGGAGGAGTGCGCGTTCGATCTGCATCTGATCGCGCCGCAGCTGCCTCCGTTCGACGTGCCGGACGGACACACCGAGATCTCCTGGCTGCGCGAGCTGACCTACCGCGGCGCGGCGCGGCGCTACGGCCGGCCGGAGGAGGACCCGGCCGCCTACGCCCAGATCGAGCACGAGCTCACCGTGATCGAGCAGTTGAACTTCCCCGGTTACTTCCTCGTGGTCCACGACATCGTGGCGTTCTGCAAGCAGGCCGACATCCTGTGTCAGGGACGAGGATCGGCCGCCAACTCCGCCGTCTGCTACGCCATCGGCATCACCCACGTCGACCCGGTGCGCAACGGGCTGCTGTTCGAGCGATTCCTCTCCGTCGAGCGCGACGGCCCACCGGACATCGACGTCGACATCGAGTCCGACCGCCGCGAGGAAGCCATCCAACACGTCTACGCCAGGTACGGCCGGGACTACGCGGCGCAGGTGGCCAACGTCATCACCTATCGCGGCAAGTCCTCGGTGCGGGACATGGCGCGAGCGTTGGGCGCCTCGCAGGGACAGCAGGACGCCTGGAGCAAGCAGATCACCCGGTGGTCCGGCGTCGGGTCGGCCGACCTCGTCGCCGAATCGCGGGAGACCTCGATCCCCGTTCCCGTCCTGGACCTGGCCGCGCAGATCGAGAACTTCCCGCGTCACCTCGGAATCCATTCCGGGGGCATGGTGATCTGCGATCGACCCATCGCCGACGTGTGCCCGGTGGAGTGGGCGCGCATGGCGGGTCGGACGGTCCTGCAGTGGGACAAGGACGACTGCGCCGCCGTCGGGCTGGTGAAGTTCGACATGCTCGGTCTCGGCATGCTCTCCGCGCTGCACTACATGATCGATCTGGTGAAGGAGCACAAGGGAATCCACGTGGACCTCGCCGAACTCGACCTCGGTGAGGCGGCGGTGTACGAGATGCTCCAGCGGGCCGACTCGGTGGGAGTGTTCCAGGTGGAGTCGCGAGCGCAGATGGCCACCCTGCCCCGCCTCAAGCCCCGCGAGTTCTACGACCTGGTGGTGGAGGTCGCGTTGATCCGCCCCGGGCCCATCCAGGGACACTCGGTGCACCCGTACGTCCGCCGCCGCAACGGGCTCGAGCCCGTGACGTTCGACCATCCCTCGCTCGAACGCGCCCTCGAGCGCACCCTCGGCGTCCCCCTGTTCCAGGAACAGCTGATGCAGATGGCCGTCGACGTGGCGGGGTTCTCCGCGACCGAGGCCGATCAGCTGCGCCGAGCCATGGGGTCCAAGCGCAGCCCCGAGAAGATGGAGCGGATGCGGGAGCGGTTCTACGCCGGCATGCGCGAGCTGCACGACATCACCGGCCCCAAAGCCGACCGCATCTTCGACAAGCTCTACGCCTTTGCCAACTTCGGGTTCCCCGAGAGCCATTCGCAGAGTTTCGCGTCGCTGGTGTTCTATTCGTCGTGGTTCAAGCTGCATCACCCGGCGGCGTTCTGCGCGGGACTGCTGCGGGCGCAACCGATGGGCTTCTACTCACCGCAGTCCCTGGTGGCCGACGCACGCCGCCACGGGGTGGCGGTGCACGGGCCGGACGTGCAGGCCTCGCTCGCCCACGCCACCGTCGAGAACGCGGGCCTCGAGGTCCGGCTCGGTCTCGCGGAGGTACGCGGCATCGGCACGGACCTGGCGGAGACCATCGTCGCGGCCCGGGCCGACGGACCGTTCCGCGCCCTGCTCGATTTCACCGGTCGCGTGGAACTGACGGTGGCGCAGACGGAGTCGCTCGCCACCGCCGGCGCGTTGGCGTGCTTCGGCATCACCCGGCGGGAAGCGCTGTGGGCGGCCGGCGCCGCCGCGGCGGAGCGCCCCGATCGCCTGCCCGCCGTGGGGGCGTCGATTCGAGCGCCGTCGCTGCCCGGTATGAGCGCCTGGGAACTCGCCGCCGCCGACATCTGGGCCACCGGCGTCTCCCCGGACAGCTACCCCACGCAGTTCCTCCGGGAGCGGCTGGACGAGTTGCAGGTGGTCCCGGCCGATCGGCTCCTGTCGGTGACCGACGGTGATCGGGTGCTGGTGGCCGGCGCTGTCACCCACCGACAACGCCCGGCGACGGCCGCCGGCGTCACCTTCGTCAACCTCGAGGACGAGACCGGCATGATCAACGTGGTCTGCTCGGTAGGGGTGTGGCACAAGTACAAGCAGGCGGCCCAGCTCTCGCAGGCGCTCTACGTCCGCGGCATAGTGCAGAACGCCGAGGGTGTGGTCACCCTGGTCGCGGACAAACTCGAGCCCCTCGACCTCCGTGTGTTGCTGCGCAGTCGTGACTTCCGCTGAGCCCGGCCGTACACCGTGCCGGCGGGCGCGGTCCCGTGCCACCATGCGCCCATGAGAACAGCGCGTCCGAGAACAGCGCCCACGACAAGGCTGGCCGCCGTCCTGTGCATCGCGGGTCTGCTCGCGGCGGCCGGATGTGCCACCCGTGAGCCGGATCTCGGGCCGAGCGGCGAACCCCACGACGCCGGTGCCGTCAGCGCCCCCGGAACCGACTCGGGCATCGCCCTCACCGAGGCGGCCCCGGCACGCTCGCAGGTCACGCCGACCCGCCAGGACGTCGTGAACGCCGCCGTCTCCCTCGTCGCGGACGATCCGATCGCCGCGGCGGACCGCACGCAGGCGATCGCCGAGAACCGCGGCGGTCGAGTCGACTCTCGCACCGACTCGCCGTCGGTCGACGACGGACCCGCGTCCGCCGCGCTGACGGTGCGGGTGCCGGCCGACGGCCTCGACGCGGCACTCGACGAGGTCGGCACGGTCGGCCGCGTCACCGCGGTCGGGGTGGATCGGACGGACGTCACCGATCAGGTGACCGACGTCGACGCCCGCATCGCCGCCCTCGACGCCACCGTGACCCGACTGCGCGACCTCCTCGCCACCGCGTCGTCCACCGCCGATCTACTCGCCGCCGAGACGGCCCTGTCGGATCGGCAGGGGGAACTCGACAGCCTGCGGGGGCAGCAGCAGTCCCTGCGCGAGCGAATCGACCTCGCCACCGTGTCGGTGCAGATCACCGAGACCGAGACCGCGTCCCGCGGCGGGGTCGGCGACGCCTTCGCCGACGGCTGGCACGCGCTGCTGCGAGCGCTCACCGCGGTGGGGCTGTTCCTCGTCGCCGCGGTGCCGTGGGCCGCGCTCGTCGCGGTGCTCGTCGGCCTCGTGATCGGCCTGCTCCGACTGCGTCGGCGCCGCCGCACCCGAGCCCGACCGGCTCAGATGCTGCCCTCGAACCCGAGCTGACGCCACGCCTCGTAGATCACGACGGACGCCGCGTTGGTGATGTTCATCGACCGTCGGCCCGCCAGCATGGGGATGCGCAGTCGGTCCGTCACGTGCGGATCGGCGAGCACCTCCGGCGCGAGGCCGGTGGGCTCGGGGCCGAGCAGCAACACGTCGCCCGCGCGGTACTGCACGGAGGCGTAGGACGTCGTCGCGTGCGCAGTCAGGGCGAAGACCCGTTCCGGCGCCAGTGCCTCCCAGGCGGCGGCCAGGCTCGGGTGCACCGTCACCGACGCCAGGTCGTGATAGTCCAACCCCGCCCGCTTCAACTTCGGCTCGGACAGGTCGAACCCCAGCGGTTCGACGAGGTGCAGCTCGCACCCGGTTCCGGCCACGAGCCGAATGGCGTTGCCGGTGTTCTGCGGGATGCGGGGCTCGTGGAACATCAGACGAAACACCCGATCAGCCTGCCACGTCGCATCCACCCGTCGTCGCGTGGGAAACTGAGTGTCGTGACGGCGACTCGACTGGACGGCAAACTCACTCGCGACGAACTCTTCGTCGACCTGACCGCCCGGGTGTCGGCGCTGCGGGAGCGCGGCATCGTCCCCGGCCTCGGCACCGTCCTGGTCGGCGACGACCCCGGATCGGCCGCCTATGTGCGGGGCAAGCACAACGACTGCGCCAAGGTCGGCATCGCCTCGATCCGGCGTGATCTCCCCGCGGACATCACGCAGGACGAGTTGGATGCCGTCATCGACGACCTCAACGCCGATCCCGCGTGCACCGGCTACATCGTGCAGCTGCCGTTGCCGAAGCACCTCGACGAGAACCGGGCGCTCGAGCGGGTCGACCCCGACAAGGACGCCGACGGACTGCATCCCGTGAACCTCGGCCGTCTGGTGCTCGGCAAGGACTCGACCCTGCCGTGCACCCCGCGGGGCATCGTGCACCTGCTCCGTCGGTACGACGTCCCGCTGAACGGCGCGCACGTGGTGGTGGTGGGCCGCGGCGTGACCGTCGGTCGACCGCTGGGATTGATCCTCACCCGTCGTTCCGAGAACTCCACCGTGACGCTGTGTCACACGGGCACGCGGGACCTGGCCGCCGAGGTGCGCCGCGCGGACGTCGTCGTCGCGGGCGCCGGGGTGGTCGGCCTCATCACGGCCGACATGGTCAAGCCGGGTGCCGCGGTGATCGACGTCGGCGTCTCCCGCACCGACGACGGCCTGCGCGGCGACGTCGCCGCGGGCGTGGAGGACGTCGCCGGGTTCCTCTCGCCCAACCCCGGCGGGGTCGGTCCGCTGACGCGGGCGTTCCTGCTGTCCAACGTGGTCGAGCGCGCCGAGCGCACCGCCGGCGCCGACCGGTCGTGACCGCGCTGCGCCGTCAGCTGCCCGTCCTGATGGTGGCGGCCGTCGTTGTCGCCGCGGTCGTGCTGGTGCTCGCCGACCGCTGGCGCCGCGGCGCCTTCGTCTTCGGGATCGCCGTCCTGGTCGCCGCGGCGCTCCGGCTGCTGCTCACCGAGGATCGGGTGGGCGTCCTGGCGGTGCGCTCACGCACCTTCGACGTCGTCTCGATGGCCCTGGTCGGCGGCGCCGTGGTCTGGCTGGCAGTGTCGATCGACCCGCTCGGGACCGACTGACCGTTCTCGGTCGCGTTCGGTCACCCGTCGGACGACCGCGACACCCGCAGCGCCACCGGGACCAGCACCGCCAGAACGAGGATCGAGACGACGATCGAGTACGCCGTCGGGTGCATCGACGCCCAGTTGACCGGCTCGCGGATGGCCGGTGACGGCGCCACCGGGTTGCCGAACGCCTCGCGGGTGGATCGCGCCGTCGACGTGATCG
Organism: Rhodococcoides corynebacterioides; assembly: GCF_019834675.1. Lineage (GTDB taxonomy): Bacteria > Actinomycetota > Actinomycetes > Mycobacteriales > Mycobacteriaceae > Rhodococcoides > Rhodococcoides corynebacterioides_A. The sequence continues at coordinate 695,474 of NZ_JABUBU010000001.1, forward strand.
GATTCCATTGCGCGAACGCGCGCAACGGCCCCGGCAACGTCGACGAGGGAATGAACGCCGACGAGATGAACGTGATGGGGAACAACACGATCATGAGCGCACTCTGCGCACTCTCGGCCGTACCGGCGACGAGGCCCACCACCGCGCCCAGCCAGGAAATCGCGAAGCCGAAGAACATGAGCAGCAGGACGGCCCCCAGCGCGTCCAGCACCGACGAGCGGATGCGCCACCCGACGGCGTAGCCCGCGGCGATCATCACGGCGATCGAGACCACCGAGACGAGAGTGTCGGACAGGGTGCGGCCCAACACGATCGACACCCGGGACATGGGCAGGGAGTGAAACCGGTCGACGATGCCCTCCTTGCTGTCCGTCGCCAGTCCGATGGCGGTGAACGCGGCGCTGAACACCACGGTCTGGGTGAAGATGCCGCCCATGAGGAACTCGCGGTAGGTGGGGCCGCCGAGTGCCCCGCCGAAGACGTAGGAGAACAGCAGCACGAACATCAGCGGCTGCACCGTGGCGCCGAGCAGCAGTTGCGGAACCCGCAGGATGGTCAACAGGTTGCGCTGGGTCATGGTCAGGCAGTCCACGAGGAAGCTGTGGACGTTCTGGGGACGCACCGCCGGGATCGACGGTTCCGGACTCGGTCGGCGTGCGTGCCGGGCGGCGCCGGGTTCGCGGCCGGTCGCACCACCACCACCGCCGTGGGCGGGACGGTGCTCGGTGCGCTCGGGTCGGTAGGTGGTCACGTCGGCTCCCCGGCGCCGACCGCTTCGACGGCCCCCATCGGCTCGGCGGAGCGGCCGGTGGATTCGAAGAAGACGTCGTCGAGGTCCGGCACGTTGATCCGCGCGTCACCGACGTCGATGCCGGTGCGGTGCAGGCGGGAGAGCACGTCCACCATGCTGGCGCTGCCGTGCCGCCCGTCCACGGTGAACCACCCCTCCGCGACCGTGGTGCGGTGGACCCGGAAGTTCATGTTCGGCAACAGATCCGAGGCCAGCCGTAGATCCTCCGGCCGGCGCAGCCGGACGTCCACAGCGGGAGGCCGGACCCGCTCCTTGAGTTCCGTCGGTGTGCCGCGGGCGACGACGACGCCGCGGTCGATCACGGCGATCGCGTCGGCCAACCGGTCCGCCTCCTCGAGGTACTGGGTGGTGAGCAGAACCGCGGTCCCTTCTGCCTTGAGTTCGGCGACGATGTCCCACATGTCGTTGCGGCTACGCGGGTCCAGGCCGGTGGTCGGCTCGTCGAGAATGATCAGCGGCGGCCGGGCGACCAGCGCGCCGGCGAGGTCGAGGCGTCGCCGCATGCCCCCCGAATAGGTGGACACGGCGCGCGAGCCGACGTCGTCGAGCCGGAACCGTTCCAACAGTTGCCGTGCCCGCGCTCGTGCGTCGCGCGCGCCGGCGCCGTACAGGCGGGCGAGCATGCGCAGGTTCTCGTAGCCGGTGAGCTTGTTGTCGACCGCGGCGTACTGACCGGACAGGCCGATCAGCCCCCGCACCCGACGGGGATCGCGCACCGCGTCCACCCCGGCGACCGTGACGGTGCCGGCCGTCGGCCGAACGAGCGTTCCGACGATGCGGACGGTGGTCGTCTTGCCGGCACCGTTGGGTCCGAGCACCGCGGTCACCTCACCGGCCGCGGCAGTGAGGTCGATGCCGTTCAACGCCCGGTGCGATCCGCGCCGCGAGGAGTAGTCCTTCACCAGGCCCCGCACCTCCACCGCGGGGGCGTTCCGCGGGTCGACGGCCGTCATCGAGTGCCGACGGTGGCGGATCGGAACCCGCCGAGCCGACGCGCGACCGCGGCCAGCGCCTCGGCGGACCCCATCGCGTTGTGCGCCGCGTCGACGGGAGTGTCGGTGATGGACCCCGCCACGTGCGGGCGCCACGACCACGCGCCGAGCCCCGTGTCCGGACCCGACGCCGCGGAGAAGACCTGCAGGTCCCCGCCGAACCGGCCCGGGGTATGCGCGTGGCCGAGGTCGACGAACAGTCGGTACCGCTCGTGCAGGCGACGCATCCGATCCGCGTCGAGGTGCGCGGTCGGTCCGCCCACACCGCGGATGAGGGCGATCGCACCCTCGACGTCCAGATCGTCCGGCACGTCGGCGTCGATCGGCACGAAGTCGCGGACCAGCGCGGCCACCGTCATCTCGGCGCGTGGCATGTCGGCGGGAATCGGGTACGCGTCGAGCACGATGAGATCGACGTCCTCGCCGAGCTTCTCGAACTCCACCGCCATCGCGTGCGCGAGCAGGCCGCCGAGCGACCATCCGAGCAACCGATACGGCCCGGCGGGGAACTCGGCCCGCACCACGTTCACGTAGTCGCGGGCGATCTCGCCGAGCGACGCGGGTTCCGGTGCGCGCGTGGCGATACCGCGCGCCTGCAGTCCCATCACCGGGACCGACGGGTCCAGATGGGGGAGCAGTCCCGCGTAGCTCCACGACAGGCCCACCGCCGGGTGGACGCAGACCAGCGGGGCGACGTCGTCCGCCCCGGACCGCAGGGGCAACACCACGTCCCACGACGCCCCGGCCGGGGCCGAGCGTGCGGCGCGCCGCGGCGCACGGTGATGCGAACCCACGGCCGTCGGTGCCGGCGGCGGTGTCACGGCCGCCGACGCCGGCGGCGCAATGGCCTCCGGCTGCCGGGTGTCGATTCCGTCGTCGAGCACGATCGCCTCCTGTAGTCGAGCGGACAGCGATGCCGGTGTCGCGGCATCGAAGAACCATGTGACGTCCACGGCGTCGGGGTTCACCCGGTCGCCGAGACGGTCGCGCATCAGGTCGAGGACCCGAACCGCGGCGAGCGAGTTGCCGCCGAGCGTGAAGAAGTCGCCGTCCGCGGGGACGTCGTCGACCTCGAGCACCTCCGCGAACGCCGAGCGCAGCATCGACTCCAGCGCGGCGCGTTCGTCGGTCGCCTCGGAAAGCGCGGGCACCGCGGGCACCACGGCCGCCACCGGGGCGGCGTCCCGGTCCTCGTCGACGAGGACCACCGACCGCAGGGCCTCGCGGTCCACCTTCCCGTGGGTGGTCAGGGGCAGCCGCTCGTGCAGAACGAACCGACTCGGTACGTGGGTGCGCGGCAGCGTGGCGGTGGCGTGCTCCCGCAGGGCCGCGTCGTCGACGCCGGGAGCACAGACGTGCGCCACCAGCATCGGTCCGTCGGGACCGGGGCTCACCAGCACCGCCGCGCCGAGCACGGCGGGATGGGCGGTGAGCACGGCCTCGACCTCGGCGGGTTCGATGCGCACGCCGCGCACCTTGGTCTGGGCGTCCGACCGCCCGAGGATCTCGAGGACGTCGGGCATCCGTCCGGCGGCACCGTCGGCAGGACGCACCCGCACCAGATCGCCCGTGCGGTAGGCCCGCGTCCCGGGGGGACCGGCGGCGTCGGCGACGAAGCGCGACGCGGTGAGCCCCGGCCGACCCGGGTAGCCGACGGCGAGACCCGCTCCGGCCACGTAGAGCTCGCCGGTCTCACCCGTCGGCACCGCCGCCAGGGTCGGCCCGAGCACACGCACCGCCGTGCCCGCCACCGGTGTCCCGATGTGCGGTGGCCGACCCGGCTGCTGCACACCCATGGTCGCGGCGACCGTGGTCTCGCTCGGCCCATAGGCGTTGACCAGGCGACGGGAGGACGCCCACCGCTCGGCCACGGCGGCGGGCAGGGCCTCACCGCCGGTGCCGACGGTGCGGACGCCGGGAACCGCGTCGGGCTCGAGCAGGGCCAGAGCGGCCGGTGTCAGGAAGACCGTGTTCACCGACTCCCGGTTCACGACAGCAGCCAGGGCCGATCCCGCGAAGGCGTACGGCGGGGCGACGATCGTCGCGGCACCACTGCCGACGGCGAGGAGGAGCTCGAGTACCGCGGCGTCGAATCCGGGGGACGCGACGTGCAGGACGCGCGACCGGTGGTCGGTCTCGAAGGTGCTGCGCAGCGTCGCCGCGAATCGATCGAGGCCACGGTGGGGGACCGCGACCGGCTTCGGGCGCCCGGTGGTGCCCGAGGTGTAGATCAGATAGGCCACGTCGTCCGGACGGGCGGCGCGCGCCGGCTCCGACGGCGGCGGTGGGGTGCCGTCGTGGTCGGTCGGAACACCGGCGGGGTCGAGCGACCACCAGGTGACCGAGTCGGGGAGCGAGACCGCGTCGATCTCGCGCGTGAGGCCGACGACCGGCGCCGCGTCGTCCAGGACGTACTGCAGGCGGTCGCGCGGGTAGGTCGGGTCGACCGGCAGAACCGCGGCCCCGGACAGGGCGACGCCCCAGAACGCGGTGACCGAGGCGGCGGACCGACCCATCGCCACCGCCACCACCGTGCCCGGCCCCGCGCCGGCGGCCCGCAGTCGCGCGGCGAGCGCGTCCGCCGCGGCGAGCAGTTCGGCGTAGGTGCGACGACCGTCGGACGCCGACACCGCCGGTCGGTGCGGCCCGTCGGTGGCCGCGGACACCAGCAGGTCGGCCATCGTCGACCCGCGCGGCACGGGCGCCGCCGCGAGGTCGCCGACCGGGCGATCCGGCGCGCGGGTACCGCGCTCGAGCACGTCGCACACCGCGGCGGCCAGGCGCCGAGCCGTCGCGGGCAGGAACATCTCGCGCGCGAACGTCACCTCGACGTCGGCGCCGCCGTCGCGCCGCGCGGTCACCGTGAACACCAGGTCGAACGCGGAGTGGCGCGGGGCGATCGCGAGGGCCGACACCGTCTGGTCGCCGAACTCGACGTGCACGGGCGGGGTCGGCCGGACGGACAGCACGATCTGCACGACAGGATGGCGCGCGGGATGCCGCGGCGGGTCCAGAGCGGCGACCACCTCGTCGAACGAGGTCTCGGCGTGGTCGAGCGCGCCGAGGTCGGCGTCGCGCACGGCGGCGACCGTCTCCGCGAAGGACGACGCCGGGTCGACCGCGGTGCGCAGCACCACCGTCTCGACGGCCATGCCCACCATGGACTCCAGGCCGGCGGCGTGGCGGCCGGCGTGCGGGGTGCCGAGCACGACGTCGGACGGGCCGGACGGGTCGGACGGGCCGGACACAGCGGCCCGGCCCTCGGCGGCGACGACGGCGGCGAGCGCCGCGTGGATCACCATGAACTCGGTGGCCCGGCTGCGTGCCGCCAGCGCCTGCACCGCGCGGCGTGTCTGCGCCGACAGCGGGACGGTGACGGAATCCGCTCGGCCCGAGGTGCGGTCCGGCCGCGGAAGGTCCGGTGCGACAGCGTGTTCCGGGGCGATGCCGTCGAGTCGGGTGCGCCACCAGTCCAGCGAGGCGGCCGCGCGAGCGGGGTCGAGCGCGGCGCGGCGGGCGAGCAGGTGGTCGATGTACTGGACCGGCGGCGTCGCCCACTGCGGGGACTCGCCCGCCGTGCGCGCGGCGTACGCGACCAGCAGATCGGCCGTCAGCGGACCGACGGATTCGCCGTCCGCCGCGATGTGGTGCACCGCCACGCCCAGCACGTGTCGATCGGCCGCCAGGTGGACGATGCAGGCGCGCACGGGAGCGTCGGTCGCGAGGTCGAATCGGTGGTCGCCCAGCTCGGTCAGTGCGGCGTGGACGTCGGGGTGATCGGTGAGCGGCGCGGACGGATCCGGTCCGGACACCGACGACACGTCGACGGTCCGGACGGGGATCTCGACGGAGTCGAGGACCCGGTGCGTCGGGACGCCCGCGGACGTGGGGTAGACCGTGCGCAGGGACTCGTGGCGCGCCACGACGTCGTTCAACGACGCGACGACGGCGTCGTCGTCGAGCGGCCCGTGCACGGCGAGACCCGACACGATGACGTACGCGGCGGCGGCCGGCGTGCGGTTGGCGAACCACATCGACAGCTGCGACGACGACAGCGGAACGACGGCCGGCCGCTCGGGCGGGTCGAGCACCGGCCGCGGCGTGGTGGCGTCCGCGATACCGGCGACACCGGCGACGTCGTCGAGGGCCGCCAGTCCGGCCACGGTGGGGTTCTCGAAGACCGCACGGACCGGAACGCGAACGCCCGTGCGCTCGGCCAGGGCGGCGGTGAACACGGTGGCCGACAACGACGTTCCCCCGAGGGCGAAGAAGTCGTCGTCCACCCCGACGGACTCGCGACCGAGAACCGCGGCGAGCACGTCGGCGACGACCCGCTCGTCGGGGGTCGAGGGCGCACGGTGCGCGGTGGTGCCGTCGAGGGTGTCGGGCAGGGGGAGGGCGGCGCGGTCGACCTTGCCGACCGGAGTCAGCGGCAGCGTGTCGAGGGGAACGACGGCCGTCGGCACCATGTGCCGGGGCAACCCGGCACGCGCCGCGGCGAGCACACGGGCGACGTCGATGTCGCCCGCGGACCCACCGGGAGCCGGGCGGACGAAGGAGACCAGCACGGTCTCCCCGGCGGGCCCGGGCGCCGTGACGGTGACGGCACCTGCCACGCCGGGGGCGTCGGCGAGGACGGCGTCGATCTCGCCGAGCTCGATGCGCAGACCACGGATCTTGACCTGGAAATCGCTGCGACCGGTGATGCGGACGTCGGGTCGTGCGCCGCCGACGGCGTCGGTGAACCGCCACACGGCCAGGTCACCGGTGCGGTACATCCGGGCGCCGGGCGGCCCGTACGGATCCGCGACGAACCGCGCCGCGGTCAGCGCGGGTCGGTCCTGGTAGCCGCGGGCCAGTTGCACTCCCGAGAGGTGCAGTTCGCCTTCCGTGCCCGGTGGCACCGGTGTCAGGTCGCGGCCCAGCACGGTGGCGCGCACCCCGGACACGGGGAGGCCGATGGAGACCTCCGTGCCCGCGAGATGCGGGGCGTGCGAGCAGATGGTGCTCTCGGTGGGGCCGTAGATGTCGACGATGCGTCGCCCCGGACCCCATTCCGCGAGCAGCTCGGCGCCGAAGTTCTCGCCGCCGATCCCGAGCGTCGAGGGCAGCCGCCGCGGCCCGTCTCCCGCCGACATGGTCGACAGCACCGACGGGGTGAGGAACGCGTGGGTGACCTCGTGCTCGTCGACGACGGCCGCCAGCTCGTCGCCGCCGACGACGCCCGGCGGGACGACCACCAGGGCGCCGCCGGAGCCGAACGCGAGACCGAGCTCGAGCATCGACGCGTCGAAGCTGGGGGAGGCGAACGCGAGCACCCGCGCCGAGGCGTCCGCACGGTAGGCGCGGACCAGCTCACGCGTGATGTTCGCGAACGCTCGCCGGGTGACCTGGACGCCCTTCGGACGACCGGTGGTACCGGAGGTGTAGGTCACGTACGCCGTGCAGTCGAGGGGCACGGGCACCGCGGCGCGGACGGGCGGCACGCCCTCCGGGGACAGCAGACCCTCGGTGGTGGTCCACAGGAACCCGTCGCTGGGAACGTCGGCCGGATCCGAGCACACCGCGTGCAGGGTCTTGCTGTCCCGCACCATGAACGCTCGGCGATCCGCAGGGTAATCCGGGTCGACCGGCACGATGCCGCCGCCCGCGCGAGCGACCGCCAGCACCGCGGCGATGGACTCGGTGGACCGGCGCACCAGACCGATGACGCGGCTGTCCGCCGACACTCCGTTGTCGAGCAGGCGCGCGGCTCCGCGTCGGACCAGGGCGTCCAACTCGGCGTACGTGGTGCGCCGCGTCCCGTCGACGACGGCGACCGCGTCGGGTGTCCGCGCGGCGTGCCGCCGGACCAGCGCGTCGAGCGTCCACTCGATCCCGACGGGCCGCGGCTCGCGATCGAGCGACCGCATCGGCACCGTCGCCGCGATCTCGGCCGGCAGCAGGATCGGAACGCGCGACACCGGGGCGGTCAGGTCCTCGGTCATGGCGTCGAGGACGGCGAGCACACGGTCGAGGATCGCGCGTGCCGTGCTCGCGTCGTACAGGTCGGTGGCGTACGTGAGGTCCAGGCGCAGCGGTGCCCCGGGGGACTCGTCGATCACGAGCTCGAGGTCGTACTTCGCCCGTTCGACCTCGAGCGGGAACTGCTCGAGGACGACGTCGCCCACCGTGGTGCGCAGATCCGGCGTGGTCCGCGTGGTGATCATGACGTCGAACAGCGGATGTCGGCCGGGCTGGCGCGGCGGATCGAGGGCGTCGACCACCGTCTCGAACGGCAGGTCCGCGCGGGTGAGGGCGTCGAGGTCCGTGGCGCGGACCGCGGCCAGGTGCTCGCCGAGCGTGCGATCGCCCGAGGTGGCCGTGCGGAGCACGACCGAGTTGACGAACATGCCGAGAACGCCGTCGAGGTCCGCGTGGCCACGGCCGGCCACCGCCGTGCCGACGGCGACGTCGTCGCCCGCGCCCAGTCCGCGCAGCACCAGTACCAGCGCGGCGTGCACGGCCATGAACCGGGACGTGCCGGTGCGCGAGGTCAGGGACTCGAGCGCCGTCCGGCGTCGGTCCCCGACGGGTGCGGACACCACGGCACCGCGGCCGCTGGGCTCCCGTGGCCGCGACCGGTCCGCACCGAGGCCGGGGGCCGACGGCAGTGCCGCCAACGTCGTCGTCCACCAGCCGAGCAGGTCGGCGGCGCGGGAGTCGGGGTCGTCCGCCGATCCGAGTTCACGACGCTGCCAGGCCGAGGCGTCGGCGTACTGCACGGCGGGCGCCGGCCACGCGGGGGCGGCGCCCGCGAGGCGGGCGAGGTAGGCCGTCGACAGGTCGGCCGCGAGCACCCCGAGGGACCACCCGTCGACGCAGATGTGGTGCAGGACCACGGCCAGGACGTGCCGCGACGGCTCGGACCCGACCCGGACGATGCGAGCGCGCAGCGGCAGGTCCGCCGCGAGGTCGAACGGCGTGGCGGTCGCGGACGCCAGCGCAGCGGCCACCTCGGACGACCGGCCCACCTCGAGGGTCTCGACGTCGAGCAGGTCCGCGACGTCCGCCGCGTCCCTGATCACCTGGACGGGCCCGCTCTCGCCCTCGGCCGGCGCGCGGAAGACCGTGCGCAGCGACTCGTGCCGAACCACCACGTCCCGCAACGCCGCGCTGGCGGCGTCGGCGTCGAACGGTCCGGTGATCTGCAGGGCGAGCGGAACGTGGTACGTCGAGGACGGATGGAACTGCTCGATCCACCACAGCCCGCGCTGCGCGGTCGACGCGGGCGGGGGATCCTCGCGGTCGCCGGGGCGCGGTCCCGGGCGGCGGTCGTCCCCGGTAGCACCGGAGTCGTCGGCCACGCGGCGGGCGAGGCGCTCGACGGTGGCGAGGGTGAAGACGTCCCGGACTCCGACGGCGCGACCCGATCGTTCCGTCAGACGCGCCGCGAGGCGCGTCGCGAGGAGCGAGTTGCCGCCCAGCTCGAAGAAGTGGTCGGTCGCCGCGACGTCGGGCAAATCCAGAATCTCGCCGACCACCTCGGCCACGAGGATCTCGTGCTCGGTCTCGGGTGCCCGCGCCGTGACCTCGTCCCGGACGTGCGGTGCGGGCAGGCGCTTGCGATCGATCTTCCCGTTGACCCCGAGGGGCATCCGCTCGAGCACGGTCACGCGGTTGGGCAGCATGTACGGGGGCAGGATGCGCGCGACGGCGTCGAGGACGTCGTCCGCCTCGGGGAGGCTCGCGCCCGCGGGACTGACGTACGCCTCGAGGGTGCGGCGCGCGCCGGTGCCGTGGACCAGGACCGCGGCGTCGCCGACCCGCGGCGCCGTCCGCAGTGCTTCCTCGACCTCGCCGAGTTCGATGCGGAACCCCCGCACCTTGACCTGGTGGTCCCGTCGACCGAGGTGGACGAGGGTGTCCCGGGCCGTGCGGCGAACCAGGTCGCCGGTGCGGTAGAGCCGGGCGCCGGGCACGATCGGGTCGGCGACGAACCGCTCCGAGGTCAGCGCGCCACGTCCGAGGTATCCGCGCGCGACACCGCCGCCGCCGATGTACAGCTCACCCACGCACCCGGGGGCGACCGGACGCAGGGACGCGTCGAGCACCAGCGCCCGCACGCCGGGGAACGGCGCGCCGAGTTCGACCTCTCGGCCCGCCTGCAACTCCCCGAACGTCACCGCGACCGTCGTCTCGGTGGGGCCGTAGACATTGACCATGCGCCGGCCCGGGCTCCACTCGTCCACCAGCGCGCCTGGAACGGCGTCGCCGCCGACGCCGACGGCGGTGAGGATGCGCTCGTGCGGCAGCGGGACCGTCGCGAGGGCCGACGGCGTCACGAACCCGGCGTCGACGTGGCCGGAATGGAGGACCTCGGCCAATTCGGAGCCGCCGTGGACACCGGGCGGGACCACCACGAGCGTGCCCCCGGAGCCGAAGGCGAGGACCAGCTCGAGCACGGATGCGTCGAACCCGGGGGAGACGAAGTGCATGACTCGGCGGCCGGGCCGCAGGCCGTGCGCGGCGATCGCGGCGCCGGTCATGGCGGCGAGGCCGCGGTGCGTGACGCCGACGCCCTTCGGGGTGCCCGTGCTGCCGGAGGTGTAGACGACGTAGGCCAGGTGATCCGGGCCCGGCCGCACCGCGTCGGACAGGTCGGGGGCCGACGCGGGTGAGGCCGTCGGGGGAGTCACCCAGTGCACGTCGGCGGGCAGGCCGTCGACGAGGTCCGGCAGCGTGATGCCGACGACGGCGCCCGAGTCGGCCACGATGGTGGCGATGCGGTCGGCGGGCAGCGCCGGGTCGACGGGCACGTGCACGCCCCCGCTGCGGGCGACGGCGTGCACCGCGGTGACCGACGTGTGCGAGCGCGGCAGCACCGACACCACGGGGACGTCGGGACCGACGCCGAGGTCCAGCAACGTCCGCGCCAGCGCGTTGGACCGTCGTCGCAGGTCCTGCCGGGTGAGCGAGACGCGTCCGTCGACGACGGCGAGCCCGCGCGGGTCCACGGTGTCGCCCCGCGCGAGCACGTCGGCGAAGGTGGCGAAGGTCGGTGGGACGGCGCGGGGCGCGGTCCAGGCGAGGGCGGCGGATTCTCCCTCCCCGAGCATCGACAGCGCGCGCACCTCGGTGTCGGGGTCACTGGTGCAGAAGTCGACCAGGAACCGCGCGAAGCGCTCGCTGTGGAGCACCAGATCGTCGGCGGTGTACAGCGCCGGGTTGGCCTCGAGGTCGACGCGCAACCGCCCGGTCGCGCGGTTCTCGTGCACGGTCACCGCGATGTCCGCGGTCGGTCCGGAGGTCAGGAGGTCCAGGTCGGCCGGGACGTCACCCAGGACGATGCGCTCGCCGAAGAGCATGAGATTGATCGTGGGTCCGAGCGTCACGCCCGTCAGGCCGAGCAGATCGGCGATCTCGGACGCCGGGAGCAGTTGGTGCCGCAGCGCACCGCTGACGCGCTGTCCGGTGTCGGCGACCACCTCCCCGACCGTGCGACCGCCGCCGATGCCGACCCCGATGGGCACGGCGTTGGCCGTCATGCACGCCGATTCCCGCATCCACGACGTGACGCGGGCGGCCATCGGCAGCGTCACCACGACGTCGCCGGTGTCGGTGGCGCGGGCCAGGAACGCGGCGAACGCGGCGGTCACGACCACCCCGAGGGTGGTGGAGAACCTGCCGACGGCGCCGCGCACCGCGCGATCGGCCGCCGTGCCGAGCAGGGTGTCGCAGCGATGGTTGTACGCCGACGGTGGGGCGGTGCGACCCGCGAGCGACACCGGCTCGCCCAGCGTCGGACCGACACCGGCCCAGTACGCGCGGTCCTTCGCGTACCGCGGCGAGGCCCGGTACGCGCGTTCGGCCTCGACGAAGTCGCGGGGGTGGCGGGCGCGCGACGGTGGCGGCGTCCGCCCCTCGAGCAGCGCGTTGTAGACCTCGGCGGTCCGGGCGGCCGCGACGGTCGCGCCGTAGCCGTCGATGGCGACGTGGTGCCCGCGGGCGTACCAGTAGTGGTGGTCGGGGCCGAGGGTGATGATCGCGGTGTAGCCGAGCGACTCGGAGTACAGGTCCACCGGCCGGGTGAACTCGGTCATCAGCTCCGCCGCGGCCTCCGCGGGATCGGGCTCGTCGCCGACGTCGATGTGGTCGAGGTCCATGTCCATCACCGCGCGGTCCAGCCGCTGACGAACCGCCGGCCGGTGGGTCGCGCCCCGGTCGGCCGAATCGGCCGGATCGTCGGTGACGAGCGTGGTGAGCATCGACCCGGTGTCGACGGTGGCGATGCGCATGGCCCGCTCGAGCAACTCGATGTCGACGGCGCCGCGGATCTCCATGTAGTGCGCGACCGCGAACGTCACGTCGGGGTTGAGCTCCTGCAGCAGCCACATGTCGCGCTGCGCGGTCGTCAGGTCGAAGCTCTGCTCGAACTCCGCCGCGGGCTCGTCGGGCCACTCGCTCGGCGCGCGGTCGACTCCCGGCCCACCCTCCGTCATCGACTTCCCCCCGGCGTTCGCGATCGACGCAGCGCGACGGGCGCACTGCGATTCGCACGCTAACAAACCGAAGGATCGGAAAGGGGGCAAGGAGACGGTCTCGAAGTACGGTCTGTGACGGGTGACAGACCGACGGGCTCACGGCGTGACGATGCCGGGAGTGCGGCGACCGTCGGCGTCAGGAGCGGTCGGACACCGCGTCGCTCGCCAGCGTCATGGTGGCGATCAGCAGCGCGGCGACGGCATCGGGTTCGGTGAGGAATCCGTCGTGCCCGTCGCGTGAGGAGATGATGCGCAGTCCCTCGCAGGTGGGCACCAGATCGGCGATCTCCTGTTGCTGACGCAGCGGGTACAGACGGTCGGAGTCGACGCCGCCCACCACCATCGGAACGCGTACCGACCGCAGCGCCGTGTCGATTCCCCCGCGGCCACGGCCGACGTCGTGCCGGTTCATCGCCTCGGACAGGACGGCGTAGCTGCCGGCGTCGAATCGGCGGACGAGCTTGGCGGCCTGGTGTTCGAGGTAGCTCGCGACGGCGTAACGACCGCCGCCCAGCGCGTCCTCGCCCACCTGCGAGTCGTTCCCGAACCGGGTGTCGAGCTCGTGCTCCGTGCGGTACGTCAGGTGGGCGATGCGGCGCGCGACGGCGAGGCCGGCGTCGGGGGAAGTTCCCGCGGCGAGGTAATCGCCGCCGTGCCAGTTCGGGTCACCGGTGATCGCGGCGATCTGGGTGGTCTGCGTGCCGATCTGGTCGGCCGACGCGCGGGCACCGACGGCGAGGACCAGCGCGGACGCCACGCGGTCCGGGTGGCCCACCACCCATTCGAGGGTGCGCATGCCGCCCATCGAACCGCCGACCACCGCGGCGAAGCGGTCGATCCCCACGGCGTCGGCGAAGAGTCGCTCCGCGGCCACCTGGTCGCGGATGGAGATCGCGGGGAAGCGCGACCCCCAGACCCCGCCGTCGGGATGCGGGGACGACGGCCCGGTGCTGCCCGCACATCCGCCGAGGACGTTGGTGGCGACGACGCACCAGCGGTCCGTGTCGAGGGGTGCCCCGGGGCCGACCATGCCGGTCCACCACCCCGGCGACAGGTGCCCGTCGCCGGCCGGTCCGGTGACGTGGGAGTCGCCGGTGAGGGCGTGTTCGACGAGCACGACGTTGCTGCGATCGGCGTTCGTCTCGCCCCACCGCTGGACGGCGAGGACCACGTCGGGCAGGACCGCCCCGCTCTCGAGGACGACGTCGCCGACGGACACGTGGCCCACCTGCCCGTCCGGCGGCGGGAGTGCCGCCGCCGGACGAGCGGGAGACCGAACATCGAGTGTCAAGAGGCGGCCCGGAAACCCTTCTCCAGATCGGCGAGGATGTCGTCGAGTCCCTCGATGCCCACGGCCAGCCGAACCAGGCCGGGAGTGACACCGGAGGCCAGCTGCTCCTCCGGGGTCAGCTGCGAGTGCGTGGTGGACGCCGGGTGGATGACGAGGGAACGCACGTCGCCGATGTTGGCGACGTGGCTGTGCAGCTCGAGGGCGTCGACGAAGCGCTTGCCCGCGTCGACCCCGCCCGCCAGTTCGAAGGCCACGATGGCCCCCGCGCCGCGCGGGGCGAGCGCCTGTCCCCGCTCGTACCAGGGCGAGGACTCCAGTCCGGCGTAGGCCACCGACGTCACCTCGGGGCGACCCTCGAGGAACTTCGCGACGGCCGTGGCGTTCTGCACGTGGCGCTCGAGACGCAGGCTCAGCGTCTCGATGCCCTGGCCGATGAGGAAGGCGTTGAAGGGCGAGACGGCCGCGCCGAGATCGCGAAGCAACTGCACGCGGGCCTTGAGGGCGTAGGCCGGCGCGCCCAGATCGGCGAAGACGACGCCGTGGTAGCTGGGGTCGGGCGTCGTGAAGTTCGCGAACCGGCCCTGCGTCCAGTCGAACGTGCCGCCGTCGACGATCACGCCGGCGATGGCCGTGCCGTGTCCGCCGAGGTACTTGGTGGCGGAGTGCACCACGATGTCCGCGCCGTGCTTCAGCGGCTGGATCAGGTACGGCGTCGCGACGGTGTTGTCGACGATCAACGGGATGCCGTGCCGGTGCGCGACCTCGGAGACACCGGGGATGTCGAAGATGTCGTTCTTCGGGTTGGAGATGGTCTCGCCGTAGAAGGCCCTGGTCTCCGGCCGGACCTCGCGCTCCCAGGAGGCGGGATCGTCCGGGTCCTCGACGAACGAGACCGTGATCCCGAGCTTCGGCAGCGTGTAGTGGAAGAGGTTGTAGGTGCCGCCGTACAGGCGCGGGCTGGAGACCACGTGGTCACCGGCCTCGGCGATGTTGAGGATCGCGAGCGATTCCGCGGCCTGGCCCGACGAGACGAGCAACGCCGCGACGCCGCCCTCGAGCGAGGCGATGCGCTGCTCCACGACGTCCTGCGTCGGGTTCATGATGCGCGTGTAGATGTTGCCGGGCTCGGCCAGGCCGAACAGCGCGGCGGCGTGGTCGGTGTTCTGGAAGGTGTACGACGTGGTCTGGTAGATCGGCAGTGCGCGCGCGCGGGTGGTGACGTCGGGTACCTGGCCGACGTGGACCTGCTTGGTCTCGAAGCTCCAGTTCAGCGCCGGGTCCTCGACCGGGGCGCCGGTGGCGTCGACGACGTCGGAGGCGGTCGCGTCGGTGTTCTGATCGGTCATGTGTTCTCGTGCTCCTCGTGAAGGGCATGTGGGGTGAATCGGCTCACCTCGGCAGGCGCTGCGTCTGCAGGGGTGAACCGGACACCGTGTGCAGACCGCAGAGGCGAACCGATTTCGTGGGAAACGAAGGGTCGGGGCCTATCGCGGGCTACGACACATGTGAGTACCTCCGAGAAGCCACCGTGTCGCGGTGGCCGGTCGTGGACCGGCGGCGGCCGGTCCTTGTCGGTGGGCCCGAGAACACGGACCCGCGCTTGCCATCGATCGTCGCCGGTCGACGACGATCGAGTAACCCGGTCATCACCCGGGGCACCCCACCGCGGTTGGAGGGTTGCCGGCCAGCTAGCCGGGGCTGACAGCTGGCGCTCATGACCTTGCCCGGAATTCTAGCGGGTACGCCTGCACGGCGACGCGCGCACCCCAGGTGGGTGTCGCGTCGTCGGGTGGGCCATCTCACGGTTGTTCGGCTGGCGAACGACCGTCGGGAGCGAGCACACTGGACCCTTCGTGCGCCGACCGACGGCGCAGAACTCCGAAGCCGTGCGCCATCCGATCCGGTGGTGCCCGACTGAATCGATCAAGACACCACCGATCGAGCGCGAGCACACCGATCGAGACCACCCGCGTCGAGAAGGACTGCACCTGTGACACCACCCTCCGTCGCCTTCGACATCGCTCCCGACACCGACACCGATACCGACACCGCTCCCGGCACGCATACCGACGCCGACCTCGAGGCCGCCCGCCTCCGGCGCCGCCGCCGCACCGGGGCGATGCTGGCCCTCGCGCTCGGCGGGTTCGGCATCGGGACGACCGAGTTCGTGTCGATGGGGCTGCTCCCCGAGATGGCCACGAGCATGTCGGTGTCCGAGCCGACGGCGGGTCATCTGGTCTCCGCGTACGCCCTGGGTGTCGTGGTGGGCGCGCCGGTGATCGCGGCGCTCGCCGCCCGTGTGCCGCGTCGGCTACTGCTGCTCGCGCTGATGGTGGCGTTCACCGCGGGCAACATCGGCACGGTCTTCGCACCGAGCTTCCACGAGTTGGTGGCGTCCCGGTTCGTCGCCGGCCTCCCGCACGGGGCCTACTTCGGCGTCGCGGCGCTGGTGGCCGCGCATCTGGCCGAGCCGGGCAAGCGGGCCCGGTCGGTCGCGCTGGTGATGATGGGACTGTCGGTGGCCAACGTCGTGGGCGTGCCCGCGGCCACGTGGATGGGTCAGGCCATCGGGTGGCGCAGCGCGTTCGCCGTCGTCGCCGTGATCGGCGCCCTGACCGTGGCGGCGCTCGCCGTGTGGCTGCCGAGGCTCGACGCGTTGCCGACCACCGACGCCCGCACCGAACTCGGCGCGTTCCGCCGCCCGCAGGTGCTGCTGACGTTGCTGGTGGGCATGGTCGGCTTCGGCGGCATGTTCGCCGTCTACACCTACATCGCGACGACGCTGACCGACGTGACCGGTCTGAGCAAGGCCGCGGTGCCCCTCGGCCTCGCGATCTACGGACTCGGCATGGTCGTGGGCAACTACGTCGGGGGTTGGCTGGCCGACCGCATGCTCGTCCGTGGCCTGTTCGTCGCCATGACGGCGGTGGCCGTGGTCCTCGCGAGTTTCGTCATCGCTGCCCGGCACCCGGTGTCCGCACTGATCGTGGTGTTCCTCATCGCTGCGGCGGGATCGTCGATCGTGCCGGGACTGCAGACACGGCTGATGGACGTCGCGGCGGACGCGCAGACGCTGGCGGCGTCGATGAACCACGCGGCCTTCAACTTCGCCAACGCCCTCGGTGCGGCGCTGGGGGGCGCCGTCATCTCCGCCGGGCTCGGGTACACCGCGCCCGCCGCGGTGGGTGCGGGTCTCGCCGTGGCGGGACTGGCCGTGCTCGGCGTGTCCGTCGCGGTGGAGAAGCGGGGGCGGGCGCACGACGCCGCCGTCGCGGCCCGTTAGCCTGCCCGTCGTGTCTCGCACCGTCACCACCGTCAACGTCAACGGCGTTCGCGCCGCGGTCCGCAAGGGCATGCTCGACTGGCTCGCGACCTCGTCGGCCGACGTGGTCTGCCTGCAGGAGACGCGCGCGACGGACGCGGAGCTGCGCGCGTGCCTCGACGGCATCGCCGACGCGTGGTCGATCGTCTCGGCCGAGCCGTCGGCGAAGGGCCGCAACGGGGTTGCGATCCTCTCCCGGGTTCCGTCCGTGTCGTCCCGGATCGGCTTCGACGACGAGTTCGCGGAGTCCGGCCGATACCTCGAGGCGCGGTTCGCGTCCACCGACGTCGATCCGGCGCTGACCGTCGCCAGCCTGTATCTCCCGTCGGGCGAGGTGAACACCGAACGGCAGGACGTGAAGGAACGGTTCATGGCGTCGTTCGCACACCACCTGGCCGACCTGGCGGCGTCGGGCGAGCACGTGATCGTCGGTGGGGACTGGAACATCGCCCACACCGAGCGGGATCTGAAGAACTGGAAGGGCAACCGCACCAAGTCGGGGTTCCTGCCGTCGGAGCGGGAGTGGCTCGACGCCCTCGTCGGTGACGACGGAGCGTGGGTCGACGTGGTGCGCGCCCTGCATCCGGACGTCGACGGCCCGTACAGCTGGTGGTCGTACCGCGGCAAGGCCTTCGACAACGACGCCGGGTGGCGCATCGACTACCAGATGTGCACCGCGGCACTCGCCGAGCGCGCCAAGGAGGCGACCGTGGAGCGGGCGGAGTCCTACGACGCCCGGTGGTCCGACCACGCGCCCGTGACGGTCGTCTACCGCTGACCCCCGTGGGGTCGACGCGGCCGTCTGATTGAATCTGTAGACCATGAGCACCGCACCCGGGACCGACGCCCCCGCCCGGAAGGACCGTGTCCTCTCGGGCATCCAGCCCACCGCGGACTCGTTCCATCTGGGCAACTACCTCGGCGCCGTTCGCCAGTGGGTGGACCTCCAGGACGAGTACGAGGCCTTCTACTTCATCCCGGACCTGCACGCCATCACGGTGCCCCAGGATCCGAAGGACCTGCGCGCGCGCACCCGCCGTGCGGCGGCCCAGCTGCTCGCGGTGGGCATCGACCCCGCGCGGTCCACGCTGTTCGTGCAGTCCCACGTGCCGGAGCACGCGCAGCTTGCGTGGGTTCTGAACTGCCTCACCGGGTTCGGTGAAGCCGGCCGGATGACGCAGTTCAAGGACAAGTCGGCGAAGCAGGGGAGCGACCACACCTCGGTGGGCCTGTTCACCTATCCGATTCTGCAGGCGGCGGACATCCTGCTCTATCGCCCGCAGCGGGTGCCGGTCGGCGAGGACCAGCGTCAGCACCTCGAACTCACGCGAGATCTGGCGCAGCGCTTCAACTCTCGGTTCAAGAAGACGTTCGTCGTGCCGGAGGCGCACATCGTCACCGGCATCGCGAAGATCTACGACCTGCAGGAACCCACCGTCAAGATGAGCAAGTCCGGAGCCACACCCGCCGGGCGCATCGAGATCCTCGACGATCCGGCGGTGTCCGCCAAGCGCATCCGGTCGGCCGTGACCGACACCGAACGCGAGATCGTGTACGACGTCGCACGCAAGCCCGGCGTCAGCAACCTGCTGGTGATCCAATCGGCGCTCACCGGCACTCCGGTCCAGACGCTGGTCGACGGGTACGTCGGCAAGGGCTACGGAGACCTCAAGTCGGACACAGCCGAGGCGGTGGCGGAGTTCGTCGCACCGGTCCGCCGCGCCTTCGACGAGTACGTCGGAGACCCGGCCGAACTGGATCGGATTCTGGCCGACGGCGCGGAGCGCGCTCGGGAGATCGCTGCGACGACGCTGGCGCAGGTGTACGACCGCGTGGGATTCCTGCCCCCGAGAAGCTGACCCTGCCCGACGCCGCCCGAGGCCGCCGGACGGCGCTGATCGATCAGCGTCGAGACAGCCTGCGCGCCAACAGGATCAGGCCGACGACGACGATGCCCCCGACCACCCCGACCCCGATTCGGACGGCGCCGTCGGCGGAATCGTCGACGCCCGGATAGGCGCCTCCGGCGTCGACGTCGGACTCGGCCCGCGCGACCGCGGACGGAGCCGTCGTGGCCGACGGGGTCGCGGAGGCTCGGTCGTCGCCGACGGTGTCGTCGGGCGCCAGCGTGCCGACCCTCGCGTCGGGTTGGGCGAATCCGAAGTCGAGCAGCCGGGCGGCCTGCTCCCACGGACGGATCGGCAGGACGTCGGCGGCCATCAACGACACGACCAGGCGTCGCCCGTCCCGTTCGGCCGCGCCCACGAAGGTCTGCCGGGCGTCGTCGGTGTAACCGTTCTTCCCGCCGAGAGTGCCGGGGTAGCGGAACAGCAGCGCGTTGTCGCTGGCCAGGGTGAACCCGGGGCGGTCCTCGTTGAGCGGCAGGTCGGGGTTCACCGGTGCGCCGGGCTGGTCGGGACGCGACGGGTTGTCCGGCTTCGCCGGATCCTTCGGGTAGCCGGGGAACGGAACCTCCTCGGCTGCAGCGAGTTCGGCGAACCGCGGGTCCGCCATGGCGGCCCGGAAGATGACGGCGAGGTCGTACGCGGAGCTGGCCATGCCCGGCCCGTCCAAGCCCGACGGCGTCGCGGTGCGGGTGTCGAGGGCGCCCAGGTCGCGGGCGCGATCGTTCATGGCCTGGACGGCACGCGCGGTGCCACCGAGCTGCCCTGCGAGCGCGTGAGCCGCGTCGTTCCCGGACGCCATCACCAGCCCCTGCAGCAGCTGCCGCACGGTGTACACGCCGCCCTTGCCCAATCCGACGGCGCTGCCCTCGGTCTCGGCGTCCTCCGCGGTCGCGGTCACGCGCGTGTCGAGGTTCAGCGAGTCCAGTGCCACCAGCGCGAGGAGCACCTTGATGGTGCTGGCCGGTCGATAGCGGCCGTGGGGGTCCTTCGCCGCGATGACGGCACCGGTGTCGAGGTCCGAGACGGTCCACGCGGTGGCCGAGATGTCGGCGGGGACGGCCGGCGCACCGTCGGCCAGGATCACGCCGCAGTCGCCGAGGTCGTTGCCACCGACGGGAACGTCGGGAACCGGCACCGGCGCAGGTGCGCTCGACCCGGGGGCCGGGGCCTCGGAGGCGTCGATCGCCGGCGGCGGTGTCTCGCGGTGCGGGCACGAGTTCGTGTCCGGGGTGGCGAACGGTGTGGTGGTCGGCGGGGGCTGTGCCGGTGCGGGTTGTGCTGCAGCGGGGGTGCCGAGCGCGGTGAGCGCGCCGACCGCGAGTACGGCCGCCAGCCGTCGATACCTGGTCATCGTCGTCGAGCGTAGGTGGCGGCCCGGCGCGACCGCGGGAGGTGTCCCGTCCGAGTTCGTGCGTGCGTGTCATGGACTGTGTCGGTGGGTGGCGGTACACTCGAACATACGAGCGACTGGGGGGTCGACAACATGGCTGCAGTGCAGGTGGGGACACGGACCGCGGTGACGCCGTGGGCTGCGCTGGACCACGCCGCGCTCGGCTTGCCTGCCACCACCGACCTCCCGCCTGCGGAAGCACTGGACGCGTTGGTGCACGCGACGGCCGGGGTGTCCTACCTGGAGTGGTTCAAGTACCAGCTCGCGGCGAAGATGCACACGGAGTCGGTGGTGCCGTTCGAGGACGAGGACCGCCGGGAGCTCGATGCGTTCACCCGCTGCGCCGCCTCGATCGCCACCACCCTGTCGATCACTCAGTGGGCGGCGTCCACTCTGCTGACCGATGCGGTCGCGCTGCGGGATCGACTCCCCACGGTCGCGCGCTGCCTGCGGGACGGGGTGGTCACCCCGCACCACATCCGCACCATCGTCTCCCGGACGGAGTTGATCGAGGGGCAGTGCTACGCCGCCCTCGTCGACGCCGACATCGCCGCCGCGTTGCGTAGACCCGGAACCTGGTCTAAGAAGCGGGTGGAGACGATGGTCGACACGATGGTGCACCGCCGTAACCCGGACGCCGTCCGCGAACACCGCGCCAGGGTGGCGCGGGAGCGCAATTTCACCGTGGAGACCGGGCGGGACGGGATGGCGTCGGTGACGGACACCCGGTCCGCCGAGGACACCGCCCTCGCCGCCGCCGCGGTGCAGCGGTTGGCAGGGCAGGTGTGCCCGAAGGACACCCGATCGACGGCGGCGCGGGCATCGGATGCGCACTACGCGTTGGTCACCCGAACCGAGTTCGGGTGCGACTGCGACCGCCCCATCACCGACTGCCGCTACAAGAGCGTCGACGTCAGCACGTTCGCAGCGACCGCGCCGCGGATCGTGATCCACCTGGTCACCGACACCACCACCCTCACCGGCCCCGTCCCCGCACCCGAGACCGACCGGGTCTGCAGATCGCCGCAGCACCTGCCGCGACCGAGCACCGAGTCGACCCCTGCGTCTCCTCTGCCCGAGGCCGATGCCGGCGCCGAGGTTCAGCCCGAACCCGCCGTCAATGGGGAGACGGCCGAGTCGGTGGCGCCGGAGCCGTCTGCGTCGGATCCCGTTGCGTCGGATTCTGTTGCGGAGGACCCGCGCGGATGTGAGGAGCCCGTCGGTCTCGATACCGTCGACGGCGTCGGATTCCTCTCCGGCATCGGCATCATCTCCGGCGCCCACGTCCGCGGCCTCGCCACCGACCCGCGCTCGGTGATCCGCCCACTCGGTGACGGCACCGACACCCCACTCCCGGCAACCCAACCGTCGGACCCCTACCGGCCCTCCGCGGCGCTCGATGCCTATGTGCGGGCGCGTGATCAGTTCTGCACCTGGCCCGGCTGCAACAAGCCGGCGTGGGACGCCGACCTCGACCACATCACCGAATACGACCACACCCACCCCGAGAAGGGCGGGCGCACCGACGCGACCGGACTCGGCGCCAAATGCCGCTTCCACCACCTACTGAAAACGTTCGGCGACTTCGTCGACGACCAGTACCCCGACCCCACCGACCCGAGCAGGCTCATCCGCACCATCACCATCCCCGAAGGACGCACCGTCCTCGGGCCGGCGTTCACCGGCCACGACACCCACCCCGGACTCGACATGATCGTCTTCGGCGACCCACCCCCACCACGAACGTCCGGCCTGACCGAACGCCGACGACCCCCCCGCACCGAGCAGAAACACGCCCGCCGACGACAAGAACGGAACCGCAACCGCCTCCGCAACCTCGGACTCCCCGCAACCCCGGCCGAGGCGGCGGACCACGCACCGCCCCCGTTCTGACGGACCCACCGACGCCGACAGCCGCACCCCGTGATCGAGGTGCGGCTGAGGGTGGTGCCGTGCTGTGCGGGTGGTGCTGCGGCTCAGTCGTTCTGAGGGAAGCCGAGGTTGATGCCGCCGTGGCTGGGATCGAGCCAGCGGGAGGTGACGGCCTTGCCGCGGGTGAAGAAGTGAACACCTTCGGTGCCGTGGGCGTGGCTGTCGCCGAAGAGGCTGTTCTTCCAGCCGCCGAAGCTGTAGTACGCCATGGGCACCGGGATCGGCACGTTGATGCCGACCATGCCGACCTCGACCTCGTTCTGGAACCGTCGGGCGGCGCCGCCGTCGTTGGTGAAGATGGCGGTGCCGTTGCCGTAGGGGTTGTCGTTGATCAGCTGCAGTGCCTCGTCGTAGGTGTCGACGCGCACGACGGACAGGACGGGTCCGAAAATCTCGTCGGTGTAGACGCTCATCTCCGGGGTGACGTTGTCGAGCAGCGTCGGTCCGAGCCAGAACCCGTTGGGGTCGCCGTCGGCCTGCACACCACGGCCGTCGACGACGACGGTGGCGCCCTCGTTCTCGCCGGCGTCGACGTAGGAGGCCACCTTGTCGCGGTGCGCCTTGGTCACCAGCGGTCCCATGTCGGAGCCGCGGGTGCCGTCACCGGTGCGCAGCGGGGTGGTGCGCTCGACGATCTTGGCGACGAGGTCGTCGGCGATGTCACCGACGGCGACGAGGGCGGAGATGGCCATGCAGCGTTCCCCGGCGGAGCCGAAGCCGGCGTTGACCATGGCGTCGGCGGCCAGGTCGAGGTCGGCGTCGGGCAGGACGATGGCGTGGTTCTTCGCGCCGCCGAGGGCCTGGACGCGCTTGCCGTGGGCGGTGCCGGTGGCGTAGACGTACTGCGCGATGGGGGTGGAGCCGACGAAGCTGATCGACTTGATCGCGCGGTTCTCGAGCAGTTCGTCGACGGCGAGCTTGTCGCCTTGGAGGACGTTGAAGACGCCGTCGGGCAGGCCCGCTTCCTTCCACAGCTCGGCGAGCCAGATGCTGGCGGTGGGGTCCTTCTCGCTGGGCTTGAGGACCACGGTGTTGCCGGCGGCGATGGCGACGGGGAAGAACCACATCGGCACCATGGCGGGGAAGTTGAACGGCGAGATGATGCCGACGGGGCCGAGGGGCTGGCGGATGGAGAAGACGTCCACCTTGGTGGAGGCGTTCTCGGTGAAGCCGCCCTTGAGCAGATGGGCGATGCCGCAGGCGAATTCGACGACTTCCTGGCCACGGGAGATCTCGCCGAGGGCGTCGGAGAGGACCTTGCCGTGTTCGGCGGTGATGATCTCGGCGAGTTCGCCCTTGCGGGCGTTCAGCAGCTCGCGGAAGGCGAAGAGCACCGCGGTGCGCTTGGCCAGGGAGGTGTCGCGCCACGCGGGGAACGCGGCTGCGGCGGCGTCGATGACGGCGCGGGCATCCTCGAGGTTGGCCAGCGCGAGGTTCCCGGTGACCTCACCGGTCGCGGGGTTGGTGACCTCGGCGGTGCGGTCGGAGGTTCCGGCGAACGGCTTGCCGTCCACCCAGTGGCCGATGGTGGTGCTCATGACTGTTCCTGCTTTCCGTACTTCGCGACGTGGTCGGTCATCGTCTGCAGCTGGTAGCGGGAGACGTCCCGCGCGTTCTCGTTCTCGGCGAAGACGCTGGACACCATGACGGTGTCGCGGTCGTAGAACCCGATGCGGTCGAGGCCGCCGAAGAACTGGTTCCAATCGACGTCGCCGTCGCCGATCTTCAGATGCTGGTGCACCCGAACGGGATTGCCGGGCGGGTTGGTGATGTAGCGGAGCCCGTGCGAGCGGTGGTGGTCCATGGTGTCCGCGACGTGGACCAGGCGAATCATGTCGCCGGCCTCGTCGAAGACGCGGTCGAGGTCGCCGCCCATGTGGAACTGGTGGCAGGCGACGACCACCATGCCCAGGTTCGGCGAGTTGACCCCGCGGATCACCCGCATCGCCGCCAGCCCGTCCTCGACGAAGTCGTCGGGATGCGGATCGATCAGGACGTCGAGACCCTCGCGCTCGATGATGGGCAGCAGCTCCTCCATCGATCGGTAGAACGCGCGCTCGGACTCCTCCGCCTTCTCGGGTCGACCGCTGAACTCGGTGTTCATCCGCTGCACCCCGAGGTCCACGGTGATCTGGATGGCACGCTTCCAGTACCGCACCGCCGCTTCCCGGGCGTCCTCGTCGGGACCGGACCACCGCAGGACCGGCAGAACCGAGGCGATGCCGACGCCGGCGTCGTCGCAGGCCCGACGGAAGCGTCGGACCAGATCGTCGTTCGCCTTGGGGTGGTTGAAGAACGGGATCATGTCGACGTGCGGGGTGAGCTGCAGCCACTCGTACCCCAGCTCGGCGACGACGCCCGGCAGCTCCAGCAGCGAGTGCTCGTGATGGAACGGGGTGGGATCGAGAGCGACCTTCATGGTCACGCTCCCGAGATGTCGGCGCGGGCGACCATGTCGACCGCCACGGGCTCACCGGACTCGAGGGAGAGCACACCGGCTTCGCAGACCGCGGCGGCGGCGTACCCGTCCCAGGCGCCGGGACCGTCGACGTAGTTGCCCGTCTCGGCGCCTGCGTGCACGGCGTCGACCCACCGCTGGATCTCCACGTCGTACGCCTGCCCGAACCGCTCGACGAAGCCCGGGGTGATGGTGCCGCCGCGGACGCCGGGTGCGGACGTCCGCACGAGGCCGACGTCGAGGCCGATCATGGCGCTGCCGCGCTCGGCGACCACCTCGGTCCTGACCTCGTAGGCGATGCCCGTGGTGACGAAGACCTCCGCGTCGACGTGCCGGCCGGACTCGGTGGTGAAGATCGCAATCTGCGGATCTCGAAGTCCCTCCGGCGCAGCGGGATTGGCCGACGGAGCGATGATCTGGATCTTCGTGATCTCCTCGTCCAGCAGAAACCGGGCGACGTCGACCTCGTGCACCAGCGAGTCGCGCACGATCATGGCGCTGTCGAAGTGGGGCGGCACCTCGGGGTTGCGGTGCGCGCAGTGCACCACGAGGGCGCGGCCCAGGTCGCCGGAGTCGAGGAGCGCCTTGAGCTGCTCGTACTCGCGGTCGAAGCGGCGCATGAAGCCGACCTGGATCAGCTTCTTGCCGGTCGCGGCTTCCGCCCGGACCACCTCGAGCGACGTCTCGACGGACGTCGTCAGCGGCTTCTCGCACATCACGGGCTTGCCGTGCTCGAGGCACGCCAGCAGCTGCTTCTCGTGCGTGGGGCCGGGGGTGGCGAGGACGACGGCGTCGACCTCGGGATCGGCGATGGCGTCGATGGGGTCCTCGACCACGCGGGCACCGGGGACGGTGTCGGCGATCTCGCGGGCCCGCTCGGTGACGTAGTCGTTGACGACGGCGACGCGAGCGCCGGAGATGGTCCGGGTGATGCGCTGGACGTGGTCGGCGCCCATGCGCCCGACACCGAGGACGGCGATGCGGAGTTCGGAATTCACTTCAGGGACGTCCGTTCTGGAAGGAGGTGTCAGGAGAAGGTGACGGCGGGAACGCCGCAGGAGCCGAGGTACTTTCGGGTGCGCTGCGCGATGGGCAGGGGAGCGTCGACCTCGCAGGGGTACATGTCCTGCTCGACGATCGCGAAGAGATCGGCGGTCAGCCGACCCTCGGTCGCGAGCCGCTCGACGGTCTCGAGCAGCGGCGGCATCGCCGGAATACCCAGGGGCGGTTCGGTCATCGCGCCCAGCCGGACCGCCTCGCCGAACGGCAGGTCCTCGGCGAGCACCTTGTCGCGCACCGCTTCGTCGACCTGCTTGAGGTGGAGGTACCCGATGCGCTCGGGAGCGCGCTCGATGATGGCGATGTTGTCGCCGCCGCAGTAGCTGATGTGGCCGGTGTCGAGGCAGAGGTTCACGAACTCGCTCGAGGTGCCGTCGAGGAAGCGGTAGACGTTCTCCTCGGTGTCGACGTGGCTGTCGGCGTGCGGGTGGTACTGCGCCTTGACGCCGTACTGCTCGAACATCCGCTTGCCGAGCTCGTTCATGCCCTCGGTCTTCTTGCGCCACTGGTCGGCGGTGAGGTTCCGGTCCTCCAGGACGGCGCCCGTGGACGGGTCGCGCCACATCTCGGGGATGACGACGACGTGCTTGCCGCCGACGGCGGCGGTCAACTTGGCGACGTCCTCGATCTGCGTCCAGACCGCGTCCCACGCGTCGTCCTGGTGGAGATGCTCGAAGACCGTGCCGGCGGACAGCTTCAGGTTCCGAGCCTCGAGTTCCGCCGTGAGCTTCTGCGGGTCGGTGGGCAGGTAGCCGAAGGGGCCGAGTTCGATCCACTCGTATCCGGACGCGGAGACCTCGTCGAGGAATCGCTCGTACGGGGTCTGCTGCGGATCCTCGGGGAACCACACGCCCCAGGAATCCGGGGCGGAACCGACGCGGATGACGCTCATGGTGAAGCCTTTCGGGACTGGTTGTGCCTGATGTGCTGGCAAGGAAGAACGGGTCACTCGGACGGGCGCAGATACGGACGCTGGATGCGCTTCCACCGCTCGTAGGTGGCGTAGGCGGTCCGTGTGGACTCGAGGGTCGACGTCTCCGACACCGGGACGTCCCACCAGGACTCGGAGTCCGGTGCGGCGATGCGGGGGTCCGTCTCGACGTGGATGACCGTCGAGGTTTCGCTCGCCTTGGCGGCCTTGACGGCGTCGGTGAACTCCGAGCCGGTGGTCACGCGGACGACGTCGACGCCGAGGCTGGCCGCGTTGGCCGCCAGATCGACCGGAAGCAGGTCTCCGTCGAGACGACCCTGGCCGTCCCGGTACCGGTAGGCCGTACCGAATCGCTGGCTGCCGAGCGATTCCGAGAGGGAGCCGATGGAGGCGAAACCGTGGTTCTGCACCAGGATCACGATGACCTTGACGCCTTCCTGCACGGCGGTGACCAGTTCGGTCGCCATCATGAGGTAGGAGCCGTCGCCGACCATGACGAACACGTCCCGGTCCGGCTCCGCCATCTTGGCGCCGATGCCGCCGGCGATCTCGTAGCCCATGCACGAGAAGCCGTACTCGACGTGGTAGCCCTTGGGATCGCGGCTGCGCCACAGTTTGTGGAGGTCGCCGGGCATGGAGCCGGCGGCGCAGACCACGACGTCGCGCGGGTCGGAGAGGGTGTTGGCCAGGCCGATGACCTGATTCTGGTTCAGCGGCGCCGACGTGTCCTCCACGGCGAACACCGAGGACACGGTGTCCTCCCACTGCGCGGCGAGTTCCGCGGTGCGCGTGCGGAAGTCGTCGTCGACGGACCAGTCGCCGAGCGCAGCGGTCAGCGCGCTCAGCGCTTCACGGGCGTCGGCGACGACGGACACGCCGCCCTGCTTGACCGTGTCGAGGGTCGCGACGTTGACGTTGACGAAGCGCACCGACGGGTTCGTGAACGCCGTGCGCGAGGCAGTGGTGAAATCGCTGTAGCGCGTACCGATTCCGATGACGACGTCGGCCTCGGTGGCGAGGGCGTTCGCGGCGGTCGTCCCGGTGGACCCGATCGCGCCGACGGACTGCGGGTGGTCGTAGGGGAGGGCGCCCTTGCCGGCCTGACTCTGTCCCACCGGAACGCCGGTCCGCTCGCAGAACGCGGCCAGGGCGTCGGTGGCGCCGGAGTAGATCACGCCGCCGCCCGCCACGATCAGCGGACGGCGCGCGCTGCGGATCACGGCCGCGGCGCGCTCGATCGCGTCGCTCTGGGGCAGTGTCCGGCCGACGTGCCAGGTGCGCTCGGCGAAGAGCGACTCCGGCCAGTCGAACGCCTCGGCCTGCACGTCCTGCGGAATGGCGACGGTGGCGGCGCCCGTCTCCACGGGGTCGGCGAGCACGCGCATCGCACCGATCAACGCAGCGGGCAGCTGCTCGGGTCGCCACACGCGATCGAAGTACCGCGACAGCGGCTTGAACGCGTCGTTGACGGTGACGTCGCCGCTCGCGGGGAGCTCGAGTTCCTGGAGCACCGGTGCACTGGCCCGGGTGGCGAACGTGTCCGCCGGCAACAGCAGCACCGGCAGTCGGTTGATCGTGGCGAGGGCGGCGCCGGTGAGCATGTTGGTCGAGCCGGGGCCGACGCTCGCGGTGACGGCCCACGTCTGCAGCCGGTCCTTCTGCCGTGCGTAGGCGACCGCGCTGTGCACCATGGCCTGCTCGTTGCGGCCCAGGACGTACGGCAGGGCGGGCTCGGTGCCGGACTCGTGCGCGTCGATCTCCGCCTGCAGCAGCGCCTGACCGAGGCCGGCGACGTTGCCGTGTCCGAAGATTCCGAACGCGCCCGCGAAGAACCGGGCACGCTCGCCGTCGCGTTCGACGTACTGGGCGGCCAGGAATCTCACGACCGCCTGCGAGACCGTCAGGCGGACGGTCGATTCGGCGTTCTCGGTCTTGCTCGCCGAGATGGGTGCGGTGGAGACCACGGTCATGCTCCTCGAGGTGGGGTGGTGGGGGTCCGATGCGGCTCGAGCGGGAGCCGGGGGTCGACCTGCTGGTCGGTCCAGGTGCCGCGGATCCAGGTGTGGTCGGGATCGTCGACGATGTTCCAGGCGCGTTCGGCGCCCGGTCCGGCCATGACGTTCAGGTAGTACATGTGATAGCCCGGTGCGGCCACGGACGGACCGTGGTAGCCGTGGGGCAC
Organism: Rhodococcoides corynebacterioides; assembly: GCF_019834675.1. GTDB lineage: Bacteria > Actinomycetota > Actinomycetes > Mycobacteriales > Mycobacteriaceae > Rhodococcoides > Rhodococcoides corynebacterioides_A. The sequence continues at coordinate 724,272 of NZ_JABUBU010000001.1, forward strand.
GAGGACCACGTCGCCCGTCCGGACTTCCTCGAGCACCTCGATAGGCCGCTCGGGGGTGCCGTACACGCGGTGATAGCCGAAGCCGGCGGATCCGTCGGGGCCGTCGGCGATCTCGAAGTAGTAGATCTCCTCGAGGGCGGACTCGTGCTCGGTGTTCTCGTCGTGCTTGTGCCCGGGGTAGGAGGACCAGTTGCCGCCCGGCGTGACGACCTCGCAGGCGATGAGCGAGTCCGCCTCGAACGTGTCCGCGGTTCCGAAGTTGTGGACCTCGCGGCTGCAGTTGCTCGCTCCGCGCAGCTCGACCGTGACGTCGCTCGCCGGCACGTACCGGAACGGCAACCGCGTCCGCGCGCGGGCACCGCACAGAGCAAAGCGACCACCCGAGGTGCTGGCGACGGTGTACGACGAGTCCCGCCCGACGTAGGCGAAGTCGGACGGTCCGTCGAACACCGTGGCGCGACCGGCCAGTTCGACCGTCTCGCCGTCGCAGGTGACCGTGGCCGAGCCGGACAGGGGCACCACCATGATCTCGTCGTCACCGGACTCCAGCTCGGCGGACTCGCCGGCCGCGAGGCGCAGCGTGCGCAGGCTCGATTCGCTCCAGCCGGCCGACTCGGGGGTGACCACCACGTCGAACGGGGCGTCGGCGGAGGCGCCGACCGGGATGTAGTACTCGGAGTTCACGGCCCGTCACCGCACCATCGTCACGGCGGTGTCGACGGCCGCGGCCACGTCGCCGTCGCGGGGGTAGAGCAGGGTGCGCCCGACGATGAGTCCGCGCACGGCTGGAATCTCCAACGCGCGAGACCAACTGGCGAACGTCTCCTCGGGCGCCTCCTGCGGGTCACCGCCGAGCAGCAGCGTCGGCAGGGTGGTTGCGTCCATGACGCGCTCCATGTCGTCGACGACGGGCAGCTTGAGCCACGTGTGCGACGACGTCGACCCGAGACCCTGGGCGACGTGCATGCTCTTGATGACGGCATCGGTGGACAGGTCGTTGACCACCTTGCCGCCCTCACGGCGGCTCAGGAACGGCTCGAGCATCGCGATCAGGCCGTGGGCGGCGAGCTCGTCGATGGCCTGCGCCGTCGCGGTCATCATCGACAGCGTCCCCGGATCGTCGAGCGCGACGCGGTTGAGCATCTTGGCGCCGTTCATCCGGGCCTTCGCGGTGGAGGCGGCCGTGGCTCCGGTCATACGGTCGTCGAGTTCGAACGACGCGCCGGCCAGTCCGCCGCGGTTCATCGACGAGAACACCACCTTGTCCTCGAGCGCGCCGAGGAGCACGAGATCGTCGAGGATGTCCGCCGTCGCGAGCACGCCGTCGACGCCGGGGTTCGCGAGCGCCGTGCGCAGCCGGTCGAGCAGGTCGGTGCGGCTGTTCATCGCGGTGGCGTTCGAGCCGACCGACAGTGCGCCGCGCGCGGGGTGGTCGGCGGCGACGATCATCAGGCGGCCGTTGCCGCGGACGGTGGGCCGCGTGGTGCGGGTGGCCCAGGCGCGCTCGATGGCGCCGGGGTCGGTCGCGCGCAGCGCGGTCACCTCGGCATAGGTGCGGGCGGCGGGCGTCGCGCCGAGAGTCGGTGCGGCCGAGTCGGTCCCGCGGGATTCGGTGTCGGTGAGGACGGTGTCAGACATGAGCGGGCTCCGTCGGATCGGCTGCGGACGCGTCCGCGAGTGCGGCGACTTCGTCCGCGGTGGGCATGGCGGTGGAGCATTCGAGCCGGGAGGCGACGATCGCGCCGGCGGCGTTGGCGTGACGCAGGATCTTCTCGAGCGGCCAGCCGGCGAGCAGGCCGTGGCAGAGCGATCCGCCGAAGCTGTCGCCCGCGCCGAGTCCGTTGACCACGTCGACGGGGTTCGGCGGGACCTCGACCCGCTCGGTGCGGGTCTTGCCGAGCACGCCGCGCGGGCCCTGCTTGACGATGGCCAGGTCCAGGCCGAGGTCGAGGAGGGCGTCGGCTGCGCGATCGGGATCGGTCTCACCGACGGCCACTTCGCACTCCTCGCGGTTGCCGACGGCGACGGTGACGTGCGCGAGGGCGCGCTGGACCTGCTCCGTCGCGGCGGCTGGGGAGTCCCAGAACATGGGCCGGTAGTCGAGGTCGAGCACGGTGAGCGGTGCCCGACCGCGAGCGTCCCACGCCGAGAAATGCGCACTGCGGCTGGGCTCTTCGGACAGTCCGGTGACCGTGGACCAGTAGAGCGCGGCCGCCCGCACGGCGTCGGCGTCGATGTCGTTGGGGCGGATCTGCAGATCGGGGGCCGTCGGCTTCCGGTAGAAGTACAGCGGGAAGTCGTCCGGCGGGAAGATCTCGCAGAAGGTGACGGGCGTGGCGTGGGCGGGATCGGTGACGACGAACGACGCGTCGACGCCGAGGCGCTCCAGTTCCGCGCGCACGTAGCGTCCGAAGGGGTCGTCGCCGGCCCCGGAGATCAGGGCGCTGCGCCGGCCCAGGCGCGCTGCGGCGACGGCGACGTTGGCGGCGCTGCCGCCGAGGAACTTGCCGAACGTGCTCACGTCCTCGAGTCCGACCCCGGTCTGCAGCGGGTAGATGTCGACACCGCTGCGCCCGATGGCCAGGACGTCGAATCCGGCGTGCGGCGTGTCGGGTGCGGCTGTGGTCACGTGATCTCCCGGGGTGTGGGTCGGCGGTGTCGGTAACGGTGAGCGGATACGGCCCGCGACTACTGTGCGCCGCACCACACCGGAATGTCAACAGTTTGTCCTGACATTATAACTTGATGTCATACAGGCTCTGATCACCTACACTCACACCACTCGACGGTGCGCTGCGTCACGGTCGAGTCCGCATCCCGAGGTGACCACGCCTCGTCTCGCTGTCGATCGGAGACCGAGTGAACCACCCGCTCAGCGCGCCGCAGCTGGCCGTGGAGTTGGACCGATCCAGCCCCGTCCCGCTGTACTACCAGCTCGCCCGTGCCATCGAGGAGGCCGTTCTTTCCGGACAGCTCGCGCCGGGAGACCGCTTCGAGAACGAGTTGGCCCTGGCCGAACGGCTCAACCTCTCCCGGCCGACCACCCGTCGCGCGATCCAGGAGTTGGTGGACAAGGGCCTGCTCGTCCGCAAGCGCGGCGTCGGAACGCAGGTGGTGCAGAGCCCCGTGCATCGCCCGGTCGAGCTCACGTCGCTGTTCGACGACCTGGCCCGCGCGGGGCAACACCCGAGTACCAAGCTGCTCGAGTACTCCGTCGGTCTGCCGGGGGACGAAGTGGCGCGCGAACTCAACATCGGCCCGGACGAAACCGTGGTCACGATCGCACGACTGCGCAGCACGCAGGGCGAGCCGCTCGCGCTGATGACGAACTACCTCCCTCTCGACCTCGCTCCGGAACCCGCCGAACTGGAGGCGCAGGGGCTCTACCAGTCGCTGCGCACCAAGGGTGTGCACGTCCGTCTGGCTCGACAACGGATCGGCGCCAAGTCGGCCGGCCGTGAGGAGGCCGAGCTGCTCGACGAGAAGCTCCGCGCTCCGTTGCTCACCATGAACCGCACCGCCTTCGACGATTCCGGCAAGGTCGTCGAGTACGGCGTCCACGTCTACCGCGCCTCCCGCTACAACTTCGAGACCACCCTCGTCGACCGCTGACGCGGTCGGCCCCCACCCCGTCGTGTCCCGACGGGTGCTCGGCCGTGCCCGGACCGTCCTCTGCGCGGCCGTCCCCGACTTCCCGAAAGGTGTTCCCCGCCATGTCCTCTCGTCCACTTCGGGTCGGTGTGATCGGCTTCGGCTGGATGGGTCGCGTGCACACGCAGGCCTACGCCCGAGTGCGCCACCACTTCTCCGAGCTGCCGCTGACGCCGGTCCTCGCCGCCGTGGCCGACGACGTGCCCGGCCGCGCGGCCGAGGCCGCCGAGGTCTTCGGCTTCGCCGGACACACCACCGACTGGCACGACGTCGTCACCGATCCCGACGTGGAGGCGGTGTCGGTCACGGCGCCGAACTTCCTGCACCGGGAGATCGGCACCGCCGTCGCTCGCGCGGGCAAGCACCTGTGGATCGAGAAGCCCGTCGGCCTGACCCGCGACGACGCCGCGGCCGTGGCCGAGGCGGCTGCCGCAGCGGACGTGCGGACCGCCGTCGGCTTCAACTATCGCCACGCTCCGGCCGTCGTGCAGGCGCGCGAGATGATCGCTGCGGGTGAGCTGGGCACGGTGACCCACGCACGCGTCCGGTTCTTCAGCGATTACGCCGCACACCCGGACGGCGCGCTCAGCTGGCGCTTCGACCGTGCCCGGGGAGGCAACGGTGTCCTCGGTGACCTCGCTTCGCACGCAGCGGATCTCGTGTGGTTCCTGCTCGGCGACATCGCGAGTCTGGTCGCCGACACCGCCGTCTTCGTTCCCGAGCGTCCCCGGCCCGCCGGGGCCACCAGTGGGCACAGCCGTGCCACCGGCGGCGAGCGAGGTCCGGTCGAGAACGAGGACTACGCGAGCGCGCAGCTGCGTCTGGTCTCCGGAGCGCGGGCGACCCTCGAGGCCAGCCGCGTCGCGGTCGGCGAGCAGAACGCCTACGGATTCGAGATCCACGGCACGGCCGGCGCCGTGACGTGGGACTTCCGCCGCATGAACGAGCTCGTCGTCGGCCGCGGCACCGCCTATCAGGATCAGCCGATGTCCACGGTGTTCGTCGGCCCGGGCGCGGGGGACTACGCCGCGTTCCAGCCCGGATCGGCCTCCGCGATGGGATACGACGATCTCAAGGTGATCGAGGCCCGCGACTTCCTGCAGTCCGTCCACGACGCTCGACCGGTGGGTGCGACGATCGTCGACGCGGTGCGCAGTGCGGCGGTGCTCGACGCGATGGTCGAATCGGTCGATTCGGGTGCGTGGACGGCCCCGCGCATGTGAGCTGCTGCAGTCCTAATGTCCGAACAAAGTATTGACAATCGTGTGTGACCGGTATTACATCTACCCAGGCGAGTGAGCCAGGCTCCTTCCCAGAGAGCGAGCCGACCCGCATTTTCCGAGAGGACAGTCAATGAAGGTTCGTCAGGGTACGACCAGTGGCGGCCGGGCCGTCGGGCGTCGGGGTGCCGCGCTGGCGCTCGGCGCCGTCGTCGCCGTGTCCGTCGCTGCGTGCTCGAGCACGGGGGGCGCACCGGAATCCAGTGGCGGCGGCGAAGGTGGGGGCGGCACCGTCGACACCCCCCGCGCCACCATCGCCATGATCACCCACGAGGTTCCGGGTGACACGTTCTGGGATCTCATCCGCAAGGGTGCCGAGGCCGCCGCGGCGAAGGACAACATCGAGCTGCGCTACTCCGCCGACCCCGAGGCGCCCAACCAGGCCAACCTGGTCCAGAGCGCGATCGACTCCGACGTCGACGGCATCGCGGTCACCCTCGCCAAGCCCGACGCCATGGCGCCGGCCGTGCAGGCCGCCGAGGCCGCCGGAATCCCCGTGGTGGCCTTCAACTCCGGGTACGACGACTGGAAGGCGCAGGGTGTCGGTCAGTACTTCGGTCAGGACGAGACCATCGCCGGCCGGGCCGTGGGTGAGCGTCTCACCACGGAGGGTGCCAAGAAGACTCTCTGCATCATCCAGGAGCAGGGCCAGGTCGCGCTCGAATCCCGGTGCGCCGGTGTGACACAGGGCTTCACGGGCGGCTCCACCGAGATCCTCAACGTCAACAGCAAGGACATGCCGTCCGTCGAGGCGACCATCACCGCCAAGCTGCAGCAGGACCCGTCCATCGACCACGTGGTCGCCCTCGGCGCCCCGATCGCGCTCACCGCGGTGCAGTCCAAGGCCAACGCCGGCAGCGACGCCACCGTGGTCACCTTCGACACCAACTCCGCCCTGGTCGACGCCATCGAAGCCGGCGACGTGGCGTGGGCCGTCGACCAGCAGCCCTACCTCCAGGGCTACCTCGCCGTCGACTCGCTCTGGCTCTACCTGAACAACGGCAACACCATCGGTGGCGGCACCCCGGTTTTGACCGGCCCCGCGTTCATCGATTCCTCCAACATCGACGCCGTCGCCGAGTACGCCCGGAACGGCACTCGCTGATACCCGACACCCGGCGGCAGACCCCCCGTCGCCGCCGGGTGTCGCCCAGCACGGAAGGACCTCCCATGACCACCCAGGCCGATCTGGATCTGTCGAAACACACCGTCGTGACCGACGAGCGCGTACGGAAGCAGAAGCCGTTCCAGCGCTTGCTCGTTCGTCCCGAGATCGGCGCCCTGTTCGGCGCGATCATCATCTTCGTCTTCTTCGCGATCGTGGCTCCGCCGTTCCGGTCGCCGGAGGCACTGGCCACGGTGCTGTACGCCTCCTCCACGATCGGCATCATGGCCATCGGCGTCTCCCTGCTGATGATCGGCGGGGAGTTCGACCTCTCCACCGGTGTGGCCGTGACGTTCTCGTCCATCGCCGCCTCGATGCTGGCCTACAATCTGCACCTCAACGTCTGGCTGGGTTCACTGCTGGCGCTCGCACTCGCGCTCGGCGTCGGCTTCCTCAACGGCTACCTGGTGATGAAGACCAGAATCCCGTCCTTCCTCATCACCCTCTCGACGTTCCTCATGCTCACCGGTATCAACCTCGCCGTGACCAAGCTCGTCACCGGACAGGTGGCCACACAGTCGATCTCGGACATGCAGGGCTTCGACTCCGCCAAGGCCGTGTTCGCCTCCTCGTTCACCATCGGCGGTGTCTCCATCCGCATCACCGTCCTGTGGTGGGTGATCTTTACCCTGGTCTCGACGTTCGTGCTGATGAAGACGCGCATCGGCAACTGGATCTTCGCCGTCGGTGGCAACCAGGACTCCGCGCGGGCGATCGGCGTCCCGGTGACCAAGGTCAAGATCGGCCTGTTCATGTTCGTCGCGTTCTGCGCCTGGTTCGTCGGCATGCACCTGCTGTTCGCGTTCAATACCGTGCAATCCGGTCAGGGCGTGGGCAACGAGTTCCTCTACATCATCGCCGCGGTGATCGGTGGCTGCCTGCTCACCGGCGGCTTCGGCACCACCGTCGGCGCGATGATCGGTGCGTTCATCTTCGGCATGACCAACCAGGGCATCGTCTACGCCGGCTGGAACCCCGACTGGTTCAAGTTCTTCCTCGGCGCGATGCTGCTGTTCGCGGTCGTGGCCAACAATTCCTTCCGCTCCTACGCAGCCAAGAGGTGACCTAAGATGACCACCATCTCCGAAACCCCCACCCGGGAGCCGTCGGATCACGGCAGTGGCGGGAAGGGCCCCCTGATCGAGCTGAAGGACGTCGGCAAGTCCTACGGCAACATCATCGCCCTGTCCGGCATCAACCTCCGCGTCGGCGCCGGCGAGGTGACCGGTGTGCTCGGCGACAACGGCGCCGGCAAGTCCACCCTGATCAAGATCATGGCCGGACTGCACCAGCAGAGTGAGGGGCAGCTGCTCGTCGACGGCGAGGAGACCCGTTTCGGCTCGCCGAAGGACGCGCTGAACAAGGGCATCGCGACGGTGTACCAGGACCTCGCCGTGGTCTCGCTGATGCCGGTGTGGCGCAACTTCTTCCTCGGCCAAGAGCTGCGCAAGGGGCCGTTCCGCGCCCTCGACGCCGCGGCGATGCGCGCCACCACCAAGGAAGAACTGCACAAGATGGGCATCGACCTGCCCGACGTCGACGCCCCCATCGGGTCCCTGTCGGGTGGTCAGCGTCAGTGCGTGGCGATCGCCCGCGCAATCTTCTTCGGCGCCCGCGTCCTCATCCTCGACGAGCCCACCGCCGCCCTCGGCGTCAAGCAGTCGGGCATGGTGCTCCGCTACATCTCCGCGGCCAAGGAGCAGGGCTTCGGCGTCGTGTTCATCACCCACAACCCGCACCACGCGTACATGGTCGGCGATCACTTCGTCCTGCTCAACCGCGGTCGGCAGAAGCTCGACTGCACCTACGACGAGATCAGCCTCGACGACCTGACCAAGGAGATGGCCGGCGGCGACGAGCTCGAGACGCTGACGCACGAATTGCGCCGCTGACGACCGGCGCGCCACTGACGGGAAACGCCCCGCACCGACTTCGGTGCGGGGCGTTCGTCGTTCAGCGTGGAGCGAGTCCTGCCGCTCGGTAGGCGTCGTCGACGAGGTCCATGGTGGCCACGGCGTCGTCGACGTCCAGAGGATAGGGCGCCCCGGTCTCCAGATGTGCTGCGAGAGCGTCCAGTTGATAGTGGTACGTCGGCCGGGTGTCGAGTCGCTCCACGTGGACGCCGGAGGCGTCGGTGACCGTCACCCGCCCGTCCAGGTTGGGACGGATGAAATCGTGCGCGAACACCTCACCGTCGGTGAACAGCAGCCGCATCGTGAACTCGAAGCGCGGATGCACCATGGAGTTGACGCTGCGGGCCGGGACGCCGCTGGGGAACTCGAGGTCGATCGTCGTCGCCGCGTCGACCCCGGGGTCGCGTTCCTCGGCCTGCGCCGACACCACCCGCGGCGCGCCGCCGGCGCCGGCCGCGTCGGCCAGCATGCGACACACGTGCAGGCCGTAGCAGCCCAGATCCATGATCGCCCCGCCCGCCATCTCGAGGGACCACCGCGGATCCCCGGCGTCGGGCTCCGGCATCGCCATGACCACCTCGACGCCGGTGAGGTCGCCGAGTTCGCCGGACCGCGCGAGCTCGAACACCCGCTGGGTCACCGGGTGGAAGAGGTAGTGGAACGCCTCCACGATCCGCCCGCCCGTCCGCTGCGCGACGGCCGCGACCTCGCGGGCCTCGGCGGCGCCCCGCGCGAACGGTTTCTCGGTCAGAACGGTCTTGCCCGCCTCGAGAGCGCGGATGTTCCACGGTGCGTGCAGGGCGTTCGCGAGGGCGTTGTAGACGAGGTCCACCTCCGGATCGGCGAGCACCGCGGCGTAGTCGTCGGACACCCGCTCCACCCCCTGCTGCTGCGCGAAGTCCTCGGCCCGCGACCGGTCGCGCGCGGCGACGGTGACCAGTCGATGACCGAGGGCGTGCGCCGGTGCGACGATCGCGGATTCCGCGATGCGGGAGGCGCCCAGGACGCCGATTCTCATGGGTTCGCGTGTCACACGGTCACGACGCGGGCGTCGGTCACCGAGCGCAGGTAGGCCACGCTGGCTTTCACGTCGAGAACGGGCCCCGCGTCGTCGACGGGATCGTCGGTCAGGATGGTGTCCTGCTCGAGGACAAACCAGCCGTCGTACCCGGCGTCCAGCAAGGTGTCCACGACCCCGCCGATGCCGACGTCGCCCGTCCCGAGCGGGGTGTACATCCCGGCCTGCACCGCGTCGGTGTAGGTCAGGTCGCCGGCCTGCACCCGCGCCGCGAGCGCTGCGTCGACGTCCTTCAGGTGCGTGTGCGTGATGCGCGACGACGCCTGCCGCGCCAACTCGGCGGGGTCGGTACCGCCGATCATGAGGTGCCCGGTGTCCAGGCACAGGGGGATCGAGGACCCGTCGAGCACGCGGTGGACCTCGTCGCGCTGCTCGATCATGGTGCCGACGTGGGGGTGGAGCACGGCCCGGATGCCGCGCTCTGCGGAGGCCGCGGCGAGGCGATCGAGGTTGCGCAGCAACGTCGTCCACTCGTCGTCGGTCAGCTCCGGGCGGGCGTCGTACCCGTCGCGTCCGCTCACCGCGGCGAGCACGATCACGTCCGCGTTCGCGGCGACGAACCCGTCCAGCAGGCCGGAGATCCCGGGCACGGGATCGTGTCCGCTCTCGTGCAGGAGAACCGGCGCGAACCCGCCGACCGAGGTGAGGCCGTGGTCGGCGAGCGTGCGAGCGAGCTCCTGCGGATCGGACGGCAGGAAGCCGTCGGGTCCGTTCTCGGTGGCGGTCAGTCCCGCCTCGCGCATCTCGCGCAGCACGCGGTCGACGCTGATCTGGTGGCCCCAACCGGGGACCTCGCAGACGCCCCACGAGATGGGTGCTCCGGCGATACGAACGGTCATGATCGAACCTCTTCCAGGGTGACGGGGGCGGAGCGGTGGAGCGACGCGGTGGCGGCCTCCGCGATCCAGGCCACCTCCAGTGCGTCGGCGGGGGTGCAGGGCGACGAACGTCGACCGGCGACGACGTCGAGGAACGCGGCGAGCTCGGCGCGGTAGGACTCGGCGAACCGGTCCACGAAGAACGAGTGCGGTGTCGCGGACGGGAACGGGTGCGGTCCCCGATCGTCGTGAGCGGGATCGACATTGCGGACGGGCGTGGCGGCGTCCCACCCGGCCACGACGGTGTCGGTGCGTCCGTGCACCTCGAGTCGACAGTCGTAGCCGCGGCCGTTGAACCGGGAGTTCGACACCACGCCGAGGGTGCCGTCGTCGAACGTGAGCAGCGTGGTCGCGGTGTGCACGTCGCCCGCGGCGGTGAAGCGCGGATCGTCGGAGGCGGTGCCCGCCGCGAACACCGAGACGACCTCACGGCCCACGATCCACCGCACGGTGTCGACGTCGTGCACGCTGCAGTCGCGGAACAGACCACCCGACGCCGCGATGTAGTCCGCCGGAGGCGGTGCGGGGTCGAGGGTGGTGGAGCGGACGGTGTGCAGCGCGCCGAGCTCGCCGGCCCGCACGGCCCGATACGCCGCGGCGACGGCCGGATCGAACCGGCGGTTGAACCCGACCTGCACCGGCACCGCGGAGCTCGCGAGCCCCGACACCACGGCGGCGCTCTCGACCGCCGTGGACGCCAGCGGCTTCTCGCAGAAGACGGGAATTCCCGCGTCGACTGCGGTGAGCAGGACGGACGCGTGGGCGGGGGTCGCGGCGGCGACCACCACACCGTCGATGTCGGCGCTGAGCAGGTCGTCGAGCGTGGTGACCGCGGTGGCGCGGTGTCGGTCCGCGACGGACGCGGTGACGTCCGGACGGTCGTCGAGCACCACGAGCGAGGACACCCCGTCGAGCGCGGCGAGCGTGTCGCAGTGGAAGGCACCGATTCGCCCGAGGCCGACGACGCCGATACGTGCGCCCATCAGTCCTGCCCCCCGACGACCTGCTGGTCCCACTCGATGACCGAGCCGGTGACCACGCCGCTGCGCGTCGAGAGCAGGAAGACGACGGCGTCGGCGATCTCCTCGGGGCGCCCGAGGGTGCCCATCGGCTGCCGCGCCGCGGCCTGCTCGGCCCAGTCGTCCGGCGCGTCGTGAAACCGCTTCTGCGTCACTGCTTCTCCCTCGGTCTCGGTCCAGCCGATGTCGAGGGTGTTGATGCGAATGCGGTCGAACCGGTGCGCGTGCGCGGCGTTCTTCGTCAGTCCGGCGAGCCCGGCCTTCGCGGCGACGTAGGGGGCGAGGTAGGGCTGGCCGCCGCGGGCGGAGGTCGATCCGATGCACACGATCGTGCCCGGCGCCCCGCGACGCACCATGTCCCGCACGGCGGCCTGCATGACGAAGAACGGTCCGCGCAGGTTGACGGCCATGTGCTGATCGAACAGCTCCGGCGTGGTGTCGATCAGCGACCCCCGGCTGGTCAGTCCGGCGCTGATGCAGACCGAGTCGACGCGTCCGAAGTGCGCCGCGGTCCGCTCGACCGAGGCGCGGGCCTGCATGGGGTCGGCGACGTCCGCCTCGACGTAGAGGACGTCGTGACCGGATGCGCGCAACTCGGCCTCGAGGGCCGTGCCGACGCCGGTGCGGCGCCCCGAGAACGCCACGCGTGCACCATGCGCCAGGGCGCTCCGGACCACCGCCGCACCCACGCCGGCGGTTCCGCCGCTCACCAGGACCACCCGGTCCGTCAGAAGATCTTGCACCCGTCGAGTCTTGCGGTGACGGCGCATCGAGACAACACTGCACAGCACATCAAAAACACCTCGAGGAGACTGAGCGTGGCCCATCGCTACAAGGTGCGGGAGATCGCCCAGCAGGCCGGTCTCAGCGAGGCCACCGTCGATCGCGTCCTGCACGGGCGACCGGGGGTGCGCGAGGACACGCGCGCCGAGGTGGAGCAGGCAGTCGAGGACCTGGACAAGCAGCGCACGCAACTGCGCCTGAACGGCCGGAAGTTCTTCGTCGACGTCGTGATGCAGGCCCCGGAACGTTTCTGCGCCGAGGTCCGCACGGCGCTCGAAGCCGAACTGCCGACGCTGTCGCCGGCGCTCGTTCGAGCCCGGTTCCACTTCCGCGAGACCGAATCGGTGGACGACGCGGTGGCCACCCTCGCCGGCATTCGTGGTCGGGGGTCGCACGGTGTGATCCTCAAGGCGCCCGATCGGCCGGAGGTGGCGGCGGCCGTCGACGACCTCGTCGCCGGGGGCATTCCCGTCGTCACGTACGTGTCCGACATTCCCACCAGCGCGCGCGTCGCCTACGTCGGGATCGACGATCGGGCGGCCGGGGCGACGGCCGGCTACCTCGTGGACCGATGGTTCGGGCGCGGGGACGAGGACGCGGCCGTCCTGGTGACGCTGAGCCACGATTCGTTCCGGGCCGAGGGCGAGCGGGAGGCGGGGTTCCGGCGCGCGCTGCGCGATCTCGCCGCCGCCGAGCACCGGCCGCCGCGGCGCGTGGTCGACATCGCGCAGAGCAGCGGGTTGGACGAGACCGTGGAGGACCTGGTGACGCAGGCGCTCCAGCGCGATCCCGCGGTGGCCGGCGTCTACTCCATCGGCGGAGGCAACGCCGCGACGGTCCGCGCGTTCGCGCGATCGGGCCGTCCGTGCCGGGTGTTCGTCGCGCACGACCTCGACACCGACAACCGACGTCTGCTCGCCGAGGGGGCGTTGTCGGCGGTGTTGCACCACGACCTCCGGGCGGACGTGCACCGCGCCTGCCGACTGCTCATGCAGGCGGCGGGCGCGGTGACGGGGGTGCGCACCGGGTCGTCCCCGGTGCACGTGGTGACTCCCTACAACGTGCCCGGGTGACCGGACCGCAGATTCAGGGCGTGTGCCGGATCGTGAGAGCGCGGACCTCCTCGGCGAACTGCTCCGGGGACATCGACTCGTGCAGGGCCCGGTGCACCAGCTCGGCCTGGGTCTCCCCGGCCATGCCGGTCATGGGCGGATCGAGGTCGAGGTTGGTCGGAAAGGCGTAACCCTCCGCCGACGCCGCCACGACCGCGCGCACGTCCTCGTCGCGCCCGGCGGCGGCGAGGGCCCGCAGCTCGGGGTAGAGCGCGCGCACCATTGCCTCGCGGTCCACGCTGTCGATCGCGCGACCGAACGCGGACGACACCTGCAGCAGGTTGGCCATGCGGTACACGTCCGTGGTGGTGTTGTGTCCCGCCGCGTGGAACAGGGCCGGGTTGAAGAACACGGCGTCCCCGGCCGCGAGCGGGAGCTGCACGTAGTGCCGGGCGAAGAATTCCCGGAACTCCGGCAACCCGAACGCGATGTACCCGGGCTCGTACTGCTGCGAGTACGGCAGGTACATGGTGGGGCCTGAGTCGATCGGCATCGCGCAGTGCGCCACCGCACCCTGCAGGGTGAGAGCGGGCGACAGGCGATGCACGTGGGCCCGGAACGCCGCCGCGGTCTCGGTGGACATGAACCCCAGGTGATAGTCGCGGTGCGGACTCTGCGCTGCGCCACCGGGGTTGACCACGTTGATCGACGACGTCACCTGGTACATCGGGCCGAGCCAGGCTTCCGAGACCAGGGCCAGGACGTCGTTGGCGTAGTACCGGGCGAACAGGTCCGGTCGGTCGACGGCCAGCTTCTGCAGCGCCGACCAGATGCGGTCGTTGGCGCCGGGGGCGGCGAAGTGGTCGCCGCCGGCGAAGCCGTCCGCGTGCTGGCGGGCGATGGTCTCGGTGAAGTACGCGGTGGTCTCGGCGAGCGCGTGCTCGTCGGTGAACGCACCGCGGAACACCACGATGCCCGGCCCGTCGAGCAGGGCGCGCGCGAGCTCGTCCTGCACGTCGGCGCAAGTGTCCGGGTCGGCGGTGTGCGTGCGCAGGCGCGCGGCGTCGTAGAACAGCACGCCCCGGTCGGTGTCGTCGGCGAACGGGTAGTCCGTGAGGTCGGTGGTGCTCTCGACGAGGGCGCGCAAGTCGTCGAGTCGGCAGTCGGCTGCGGAGAGTCGGCCGGCCCGGGCGGGCAGGGACGCGGTGGAGGTCATGATGTCAGCGTGGCCCGTCTCGGAGGCGCTCACAAGACCGAAAACACCTCGAGTTCGCCTCGAGAACCGGATCGAGCCGGTCGGGGCGGTGGTCCTCGGCTAGGGGAAGCCCTCCGCGGGGTACCCCGTGGCATGAGCACTCACGAGCCCCTCGGACCGTTGGACAAGGACTACCTCGCAGCCGACCTGTACGGCTACCAGGGCCTGCTCACCGAGGAGGAGAACGCCGCCGTCCTGCGCACCCGCCGATTCCTCGAGGACGAGGTCCGTCCCCGCGCCAACGAGTTCTGGGAGAAGGCGGAGTCACCGCGCCACCTGCTGCCGCGCCTCGCCGACCTCGACATCGTGGGCCTCGACTACGAGTTCGACGGCAACCCGGCGTCCCGCAAGATCCTCAGCGGGTGGCTCGCGTTGGAGTTCTCCCGCGTCGACCCGTCGACCGGAACCATGTTCACCGTGCACAGCGGACTCGCGATGAGCAGTATCGCGATTCTCGGTTCGGACGAGCAGAAGAACCGGTGGTTGCCGGCGATGAAGCGCATGGAGAAGATCGGCGCGTTCGGGCTCTCCGAACCCCACGGCGGGTCCGACGTGGCCGGCGGCCTCGAGACCACCGCCCGACGCGAGGGCGACGAGTGGGTGCTGAACGGCAGCAAGCGATGGATCGGCAACGCCACCTTCGCCGATCTGATCGTCGTGTTCGCCAAGGACGAGGCGGACGGCGAGGTCAAGGGGTTCGTGCTGGAGAAGGGGGAGAACGGATTTCCCGACGGCTTCCGCGCCGAGAAGATCGAGCGCAAGTACTCGCTGCGCGCGGTGGAGAACGCCGACCTGTACTTCGAGGACTGCCGCATCCCGGCAGCGGACAAGCTCGAGTACGCCGACTCCTTCGCCGACACCGCGAAGGTGCTGTCGCTGACGCGCGGGGGAGTGGCCTGGGGTGCCGTGGGCATCATGATCGGCGCGTTCGAGCGGGCCGTCGACTACGCCCGCGAGCGGGAGCAGTTCGGCGCACCCATCGCGTCGTTCCAGCTGATCTCGGACCTGATCGCTCGGATGGCCGGGAACATCACCGCGAGTCTGGGGATGGCGCTCCGGGTCTCGCAACTGCAGGACTCCGGGGTGCGGCACGACGAGCACGCCGCCCTGTCGAAGGCCTACTGCACCACGCGGCTGCGCGAGGTGGTCGGCTGGGCGCGCGAGATCCTCGGCGGCAACGGAATCGTGCTCGACTACGACGTGATCCGGTACTTCGCCGATGCGGAGGCCGTCTACTCGTACGAGGGCACGTCGCAGATGAACAATCTCATCGTCGGGCGCGGCGTGACGGGCTTCTCGGCGTTCGTCTGACATGCACGAAGCCCGCCCCTGCGATGCAGGGGCGGGCTTGGCGTGTGTCGAGCGAGAAGGTCAGCGGGCGAAGAGCAACGCGCGCTTGACCTCCTGGATCGCCTTGGTCACCTGGATGCCGCGAGGGCAGGCGTCGGTGCAGTTGAACGTGGTGCGGCAGCGCCACACACCCTCGACGTCGTTGAGGATGTCGAGACGCTCCGGAGCACCCTCGTCACGGCTGTCGAAGATGAACCGGTGCGCGTTGACGATCGCGGCGGGACCGAAGTAGCTGCCGTCCGACCAGTACACCGGGCACGAGGTGGTACAGCACGCGCACAGGATGCACTTGGTGGTGTCGTCGAAGCGAGCGCGGTCGGCGGCCGACTGGATGCGCTCACGGGTGGGCTCGTTGCCCGACACCATCAGGTACGGCTTCACCGCGCGGTACGCGTCGAAGAAGGGCTCCATGTCGACGATGAGGTCCTTCTCCACGGGCAGGCCGCGGATCGGCTCGACCGTGATGGTCAGCGTCTTCGACTTGTCCTTCGGCAGCATGTCGCGCATGAGCACCTTGCACGCCAGGCGGTTCACGCCGTTGACGCGCATGGCGTCCGAGCCGCACACACCGTGCGCGCAGGAGCGACGGAAGGACAGCGTGCCGTCCAGGTAGCTCTTCACGTACAGCATGAGGTTGAGCAACCGGTCCGTCGGCAGCGTCGGGACCTGGAAGCTGTCCCAGTGCGCACCGAGATCGTTCTCGGGGTTGAAGCGAGCGATCTTCAGGGTGACCATGACGGCGCCTTCCGGCACCTCCGGCAGGTCGCTCTGGTCTTCGCTCTTGTCGATAGCGGGTGCGCTCATCAGTACTTACGCTCCATCGGTTCGTAACGGGTCTGCACCACGGGCTTCCAGTCGAGGCGGATGTCCGACAGCAGTCCGTCGCCCACCTTGTAGGCCATGGTGTGGCGCATGTAGTTCACGTCGTCGCGCTCGGGGTAGTCCTCGCGGGCGTGTCCGCCGCGGGTCTCCTTGCGGTTGAGCGCACCGGCGACGGTGACCTCGGCCATCTCGAGGAGGAAGCCGAGCTCGATGGCCTCGAGCAGGTCGCTGTTGTAGCGCTTGCCCTTGTCCTGCACCGTGATTCGGCCGTACCGCTCCTTGAGCCCCTGGATGTCCGTGAGGGCCTGCTTCAGGGTGTCCTCGGTGCGGAAGACGGACGCGTTGTTGTCCATCGACTGCTGGAGCTCGGTCCGGATGGTGGCGACCTTCTCGTGCCCGTGGTCGGACAGGATCAGCTCGAGCCAGTCCTGCACCATCTTCGCCGGCTCCTCGGGGAGCGGGACGAACTCGGTGGAGTTGGCGTACTCGGCGGCCGCGATGCCGGCACGACGGCCGAACACGTTGATGTCGAGCAGCGAGTTGGTGCCCAGACGGTTCGACCCGTGCACCGAGACGCACGCGCACTCGCCGGCGGCGTACAGGCCGGGGACGATGTCGTCGTTGTTGCGGAGGACCTCACCGCGGATCTTGGTGGGGATGCCGCCCATGACGTAGTGGCACGTCGGGTACACCGGGACCAGCTCCGTCACCGGATCGACACCGAGGTAGGTGCGCGAGAACTCGGTGATGTCGGGGAGCTTCTCCTCGAGCACGTCCTCGCCGAGGTGCGTGACGTCGATGTAGACGTAGTCCTTGTTGGGGCCGGCGCCGCGACCCTCGAGGACCTCGAGAACCATCGAGCGGGCGACGATGTCGCGGGGCGCGAGGTCCTTGATGGTGGGCGCGTAGCGCTCCATGAACCGCTCGCCGTCCGCGTTGCGGAGGATGCCGCCCTCGCCGCGGACCGCCTCGGAGATGAGGATGCCCAGGCCCGCCAGACCCGTCGGGTGGAACTGGTGGAACTCCATGTCCTCGAGCGGCAGACCCTTGCGGAAGATGATGGACATGCCGTCACCGGTGAGGGTGTGCGCGTTGGACGTCGTCTTGTAGATGCGTCCCGAGCCGCCGGTCGCGAAGACGATCGACTTGGCGTGGAACACGTGGAGCTCGCCGGTGGCCAGCTCGTAGGCGATGACGCCGGTGGCGACGGGACCGTTCTCGGTCTCGGTCAGCGCGACGTCGAGCGCGTAGAACTCGTTGAAGAACTCCACGTCGTGCTTGACGCACTGCTGGTAGAGCGTCTGCAGGATCATGTGACCGGTGCGGTCCGCGGCGTAACACGCACGGCGCACGGGTGCCTTGCCGTGGTCACGGGTGTGACCGCCGAAGCGGCGCTGGTCGATCTTGCCCTCGGGGGTGCGGTTGAACGGCAGCCCCATCTTCTCGAGGTCGAGCACCGCGTCGATGGCCTCCTTGGCCATGATCTCGGCGGCGTCCTGGTCGACCAGGTAGTCACCACCCTTGACGGTGTCGAAGGTGTGCCACTCCCAGTTGTCCTCCTCGACGTTGGCGAGGGCGGCGCACATGCCGCCCTGCGCCGCGCCGGTGTGGCTGCGGGTGGGGTAGAGCTTGGTCAGCACCGCGGTGCGGGCGCGCGGCCCGGCCTCGATGGCGGCGCGCATACCCGCGCCACCGGCACCGACGATGAGCACGTCGTAACGATGTTCCTGCATGTGCCTGCCCCCTTAGCCTGCGGAGATGTTGGGGTCGAAGGTGAAGATCACGTAGGTGCCCAGGCCCATGATCAGGATCATGGACAGCACCAGCAGCGTCGTCAGCCAGAACCGGGTGGAGTCCTTGCGCGAGTAGTCGTTGATGACCGTGCGCAGACCGTTGCCGCCGTGGAGCTGGGCGAGCCAGAGCATGGTCAGGTCCCACACCTGCCAGAACGGGCTGGCCCAGCGGCCGGCCACGAAGGCGAAGTTGATGCGGTGCACGCCGTCGTCGAGCAGCAGCATGATCGACATGTGCCCGAGGACCAGGATCACCAGGGCCAGGCCGGAGAAGCGCATGAACAGCCAGGCGTAGAGCTCGAAGTTTCCGCGGTTCTTGCGGCGCGGCGAGCGAGGGTTGTCCAGACCGGCGGGCCGGTCGTGGGAGGTCCCCAGCGTGATGGCGCGCGCGGAACCGGCGTCGGTGGTCGCCATGGTCAGTGCCCCCCGGTGAAGGTGTTGTAGAGGATGCGGCCGGCGGCGGGAACCATCAGCACGAACCAGAGGCCGAGGATGACCCACAGCATCAGGCGCTGGTACTGGGTGCCCTTGGACCAGAAGTCGACGAGCATGACGCGGATGCCGTTGAGTGCGTGGTAGAGCACGGCGGCCAGCAGGCCCAGCTCCATCAGACCGACGATGGGCGTCTTGTAGGTGTCGATCACCTCGTTGTACGCCTGCGGATCGACACGCACGAGCGCCGTGTCGAGCACGTGGACGAACAAGAAGAAGAACGTGACGACGCCGGTGATCCGGTGCAGAACCCAGGACCACATGCCCGGATCTCCGCGGTAGAGAGACCGCGTGCGCTCCCGCGCGGGCGCGGTCTCGGTCGTGGTAGCCATCGAGTGCAGTGCCTCCAACATCGGTGATGGACGCGACGAGCGCAGACTCCCCGTGGACACCGGAAACATCCAGCTCGATCGTGTATGTGAAACGACTGAGAACGACTGTAATCCCCTTCTCGGAGAGGGAACTAATTCGCCTGTCGTTCACGATTCGCGTCGTCAATAAAGTTAGGTTTGCCTGCCCAATCAGCAGGTCGGGTCGGCGCGAGTGCCTGCGGTGAGCGGTCGGACGTGACAGGATCGGCGATCGTGCAGGACATCGACTGGAAATCGTTGCGAGACAGTGCTCGTGACGCCATGAGCCACGCCTACGCGCCGTACTCGAACTACCCCGTCGGCGCGGCCGCCCTGGTGGACGACGGCCGGGTGGTGACCGGGTGCAATGTGGAAAATGTCTCATACGGTCTGGGCCTCTGCGCGGAGTGCGGGCTGGTGTCCGCGCTGAATTCCAGCGGCGGCGGTCGACTGATCGCGTTCGCGTGCTGCGATTCCCGCGGCGCGATTCTGCTGCCGTGCGGGCGGTGTCGGCAGTTGCTGTTCGAGTTCGGCGGCACCGAGTTGCTCGTGGACACCGCGTCCGGAGTGCGTCCACTGGGCCACCTCCTCCCCGATGCGTTCGGCCCCCACGACCTCGCCGCGGGGCAGGTAGTCAACACCGCGTCGTCCCCCTCGGCGGTGCAGCATGGCTGATGCCGTGTCCGTCATCGCGGCCAAGCGGGACGGCGACACCCTGAGTTCGGACCAGATCGCGTGGATGGTCGACGCGTACACCCGCGGGGAGGTCGCCGACGAGCAGATGTCCGCCCTCACGATGGCGATCCTGCTGCGCGGCATGGACCGACGCGAGATCGCGGACTGGACGGCGGCGATGATCGCCTCCGGTCGCCGAATGGACTTCTCGACGCTCGCGCGTCCCACCGTCGACAAGCACTCGACCGGCGGTATCGGCGACAAGATCACCCTCCCGCTCGCGCCGCTGGTCGCCGCGTGCGGCGCCGCCGTCCCGCAACTGTCCGGCCGCGGCCTCGGCTACACCGGCGGGACGCTGGACAAGCTGGAGTCCGTTCCGGGGTGGCGCGCCGACCTCACCGCAGAGGAGATGACGCGCATCCTCGACGACCCGGCCGTCGGGGCGGTCGTGTGCGCCGCAGGAGCGGACCTCGCGCCCGCGGACAAGAAGCTCTACGCCCTCCGCGACGTCACGGCCACCGTCGAGTCGATCCCCATGATCGCCGCGTCGATCATGAGCAAGAAGATCGCCGAAGGCACGGGCGCGCTGGTCCTCGACGTCAAGTGCGGCTCCGGGGCGTTCATGTCCACCCTGGACGACGCGCGGGAGCTCGCCCGCACCATGGTCGACCTCGGCACCGACGCCGGGGTCCGCACCGTCGCACTGGTGACCGACATGAACACCCCGCTCGGTCGCACCGCCGGCAACGCCCTCGAGGTCGAGGAGTCGGTGGAGGTGCTCGCCGGCGGCGGCCCGGCCGACGTCGTCGAGCTGACGCTCGCCCTCGCCCGCGAGATGGTCGCCGCGGCGGGCCTCGACGTCGACCCGGCCGACAAGCTGGCCGACGGCACCGCGATGGACCGGTGGCGGGCGATGATCGCCGCGCAGGGCGGTGATCCCGACGCCCCGCTTCCCGTCGCGCGCCACACGCACGAGGTGACGGCGGAGCGCTCCGGAGTGCTCACGCGTCTCGACGCCCGCGCCGTCGGCATCGCGGCGTGGCGGCTCGGGGCCGGTCGCGAACGGCAGGGGCAACCCGTCCAGGCGGGTGCGGGCGTGCGGTGGCACGCCGCGCCGGGTGACACCGTCACGGCGGGTCAGCCGCTGCTCACGCTGTGCACGGACACGCCCGAGCGGTTCGAGCGCGCGCAGGATGCGCTGGCCGGTGGCTGGACCATCGAGGACGGGGCCGCGCAGGAGCGGCGGCTGATCCTGGACCGGATCGGATGATCGCCGGGAGGCGGCGCGTCGGCGCGGTCGTCGCGGCGCTCGCCGCCGTGCTCGCCCTCCTCGGGGTGGCCGGCTGCTCGTCGGGCAGCGGCGCGTCCGACCTCGACGACGGGGTGCTCGTCGTCGGCACCGAGGGCACGTACAGCCCCTTCAGCTTCCAGGGCGACGACGGGCAGCTGACCGGATACGACGTCGACGTGGTGCGGGCGGTCGGGGAGCGGCTCGGCGTCCGCGTCGACTTCGTCCAGACCCCGTTCGACTCCATCTTCGCGGGGTTGCAGAGCGGTCGGTTCGACCTGATTGCCAACCAGGTCACCGTCAACGACGAGCGCCGCGAGCGCTACGACCTCTCCCGGCCCTACACGGTGTCGGAGGGCGAGATCCTCGCCCGGACGGGGGACACGTCGATCACGTCCCTCGCCGATCTGGCCGGGCGCACCACCGCGCAGTCGTCCACGAGCAACTGGGCCGAGGTGGCGGCCGACGCCGGCGCTCGCGTCGAGGCCGTCGAAGGGTTCGTCCAGGCCGTCCAACTGGTCAAGGACGGGCGCGTCGACGCCACCGTCAACGATTCCCTCGCCGTCGCCGAGTACTTCGCGCAGACCGGTGACACGGGCGTCGCCGTCGCGGCGCAGACGGGCGACACCAGCCTGCAGGCCTTCGCCGCACGCAAGGACAGCGGCCTGATGGACCGCGTGAACGAGGCCCTGCAGGGTCTCTACGACGACGGCACGCTGACGCGGATCTCCGAGCAGTACTTCGGGTCCGACGTCGCGGTGCCGGACGAGGCCGAGTTCGCGGCGACCGAGGAGGCGACCGGCGGCTCGGGGACGTCGACCGGCGACCTGATCGCGCGCAACCTCGTGCCGATGCTGAAGGCGACCGTCACGATGACGTTGCCGCTCACCGCCATCAGTTTCGTGATCGGGCTGGCGATCGCGCTGGCCGTCGCGCTGGCGCGCATCTCGTCGATCCGGCCGCTCGCCCTCGCCGCCCGGTTCTACGTCTCGATCGTGCGCGGGACGCCGCTGCTGCTGCAGCTGTTCATCGTGTTCTACGCGCTGCCGCAGTTCGGCGTCGTCATCTCGCCGTTCCCCGCGGCGGTCGTCGCGTTCAGCATCAACGTGGGCGGATACGCCGCGGAGATCATCCGTGCGGCGATCCTGTCGGTGCCGAAGGGGCAGTGGGAGGCGGCGCAGACCATCGGCATGGGCTACCGCACCACGCTGCAGCGCATCGTTCTGCCGCAGGCCCTGCGGACCGCCGTCCCGCCGCTGTCGAACACGCTGATCTCGCTGGTGAAGGACACCTCGCTGGCGTCGACCATCCTGGTCACCGAACTGCTGCGCACCGCGCAGTTGGCGGCGGCCCCGACGTTCGACTTCTTCGCTCTGTACTCCGTTGCCGCGCTGTACTACTGGGTGATCTGCATCGCCCTGTCGTTCGTGCAGGGGCGGCTCGAGACCCGACTGGACAGGTACGTGGCGCGATGACCGCACCCTTGATCGAGGTGACCGGACTGCGACGCGCGTTCGGCGACCGCACCGTCCTGGACGGCATCGACTTCACCGCCGAGCGGGGGTGCGTCACCGTCGTCATCGGCCCGTCGGGATCGGGCAAGACGACGCTGCTGCGCGGCCTCAACGCGCTCGACGCGCCGGATGCGGGTCAGGTGCGCATCGGGGACGCGGCCGTCGATTTCGGTGCGCTGCCGTCGGGGCGGGGCGAGGCCCGTCGGGCGATCGCGCGGCTGCGGGCGCAGAGCGGCATGGTCTTCCAGAATCACAACCTGTTCCCGCATCGCACGGTGCTGCAGAACGTCACCGAGGGACCGGTGGTGGTGCAGGGGCACGCGCGCGCCGACGCCGAGCGTGAGGCGAAGGAGCTGCTCGATCGCGTCGGGCTCGCCGGCACCGAGGATCGCTTCCCGTTCCAGCTGTCCGGAGGCCAACAGCAGCGCGTCGGTATCGCGCGGGCGCTCGCGCTGCACCCGGAGATCGTGCTGTTCGACGAGCCGACGTCGGCGCTGGACCCGGAACTGGTCGGCGAGGTGCTCGCCGTGATGAAGCAGCTCGCGAGCGAGGGGTGGACGATGGTCGTGGTCACCCACGAGATCCGGTTCGCCCGGCAGGTGGCCGACCAGGTCCTGTTCCTCGACGGCGGGGTGGTGGCCGAGCGGGGAAGCGCCGAGCAGGTGCTCGAACACCCGACGCAGGAACGCACGCAGCGCTTCCTCACCCGGATTCTCGACCCGCAGTAGGGTCGGAGGCATGGCTGCGGTGGAGGAGATCGGAACGAACGGGACGACCACGGGCGGCCCTGCGCCGCTCGATCTGCGCACTCTCGCGCAGGCACCGAAAGCCCTGCTGCACGACCACCTCGACGGTGGGCTGCGCCCGTCGACCGTGGTGGAGCTCGCCGCCGACTGCGGGTACGACGGGCTCCCCGCGGCCGACGCCGAGAGCCTCGGCCGGTGGTTCCGCGACGCCGCCGACAGCGGGTCGCTCGAGCTGTACCTCGAGACGTTCGCCCACACCGTCGCGGTGATGCAGACCGCGGAGGGCCTGCAGCGGGTGGCGCGGGAATGCGCCGAGGATCTGGCGGCCGACGGCGTGATCTACGCCGAGGTGCGGTACGCCCCCGAGCAGCACCTCGAGAAGGGGCTGACTCTCGACGAGGTGGTGCAGCACACCCTGGAGGGATTCCGGCAGGGCGAGAGCGCGGCGCGGGCGGCGGGCAAGCAGATCCGCGTCGGGTGCCTGCTCACCGCGATGCGCCACGCCGCGCGCTCGCGGGAGATCGCGGAACTGGCCGTGCGGTACCGGGATCAGGGTGTGGTCGGCTTCGACATCGCCGGCAAGGAAGCAGGGTTCCCGCCCAGCCGCCACCTCGACGCGTTCGAGTACATGCGAACGAACAACGCGCACTTCACCATTCACGCGGGGGAGGCGTTCGGGCTGCCCTCCATCCACGAGGCGATCGCGTTCTGCGGTACCGACCGCCTCGGCCACGGCGTCCGCATCGTCGACGACATCCACACCGGGGACGACGGCACCCCGCAGCTCGGCCGGTTGGCGGCGTACGTGCGAGACAAGCGCATCCCCCTCGAACTGTGTCCCAGCTCGAACGTCCAGACGGGCGCGGTGGCGAGCATCGCCGAGCACCCCTTCGACGTCTTGGCGCGCTTGCGGTTCCGCGTCACCGTCAACACCGACAACCGACTGATGAGCGACACGTCTATGAGCCGCGAGATGAAGGCCCTCGTCGACGCCTTCGGCTACGGGTGGTCGGACCTCGAGCGGTTCACGATCAACGCGCTGAAGTCGTCGTTCCTGCCGTTCGACGAGCGCCTCGCCCTCATCGACGACGTCGTGAAGCCGGGATATGCGGTGTTGCTGGGGTAGACGCCGGGACCGCCCGATCCGCTTCCCCGCGCAGTTCGGTGCAGTAGTCCACCCGGGAGGTGGACTACTGCACCGAAACCCGTCAGGCCGTCAGGTCGTACATCTGCACCCCGTCGACCGTCTGCGCGGTGAAGGTGGCTTCCACCCATGCCGCGATCTCGGCGGCGGGTCCGGAGCTGCGGCCGCCCTGGCCGCCGGCGAGGAAGTAGTGGATCCGCCGCTCGGCGACGTACTGCTGGAACTGCTCCAGCGTCGGCGACGGGTCGGATCCGTTGAAGCCGCCGATGGGCATGACCGGATCCTCGGTCGCCAGTTGGTAACCCGAGGCAGCGTTCGATCCCACGGTGGCGGCCACCCAGGTGTAGTTCCCGGCGTCCTGCTCGAGCAGCGCGGTCAGCTCGGCGCCGGGAGTGCTGCCGGTCAGCAGTCCACCCGCGCCGCCTCCTGGAGCACCGTCCGATGCGGGAGCGCCGGGCGGGGGACCTCCGGCCGGCACACCTCCGGTCGGAGCTCCGGGGAACCTCCCCGCGGCCTGGCCGTCCCCGCGTCCTCGCCCGTCGCCGGGCCCGCCCATGCCGCCGCGTTCACCCTCGACGGACGGGCCGGCGGAGACGATGGAGCCGGTGTGCGGAGTCGCGATGGTGTGCACCGTGTAGGCCGCGGGGCCGGCGAGCCCGGCGATCAGGGCGGCCATCACGGTGGCGGCGGCGAGACGACCCCGGGTGAGCCGGGGCACCAGCAGGCCCACCACGGCCACCACAGCGGCACCGACGACGACGAATCTGAGCCACGGAACGAAATCGGCGCTGCGCGACAACAGGATCCACGCGGTCGCGACGGTCGCGATCACCGCCGCGGCGAGCACCAGTCGCGACGCGATGCGGTCCCGTCGACGCCAGACCACGACCGCCCCGGTACCCACCAGGGCCGCGACGGCGGGGGCGAGCGCCACGGTGTAGTACGCGTGGAAGATGCCGGCCATGAAACTGAACGTCAGGCCGGTCACGACCAGCCAGAGACCCCACAGCACCACTCCCGCGCGCAACCCGTCCGTACGAGGGGCACGCCCGCGGAGCACCAGTGCGGCGAGTCCGAGGATCAGCGCGGCCGGAATCAGCCAGGCGATCTGACCGCCCTGGGCCGGCTCGAACAGTCGGAGGATGCCGGTCTCGCCCCACTGTCCACCGCCGCCCCCGCCGCCGGGCACCACCGAGCCGGTCTCCTCACCGTTCAGACGGCCCAGGCCGTTGTACCCGAGCGTGAGCTCGAGGATCGAATTGTTCTGCGACCCACCGATCCACGGCCTCGACGAGGCGGGCCACAGCTCGACGACGGCGATCCACCACCCGGCGGTGACGGCGGCGGCACCGAGGGCGGCGACCGACTGAACGACGCGGCGGGGCAGCGACACCGGGCCGGCGAGGAGGTAGGTGAGCGCGATCGGCGGCACGACCAGCATCACCTGAAGCTGCTTGGTGAGGAAGCCGGCTCCCACCGCGGCGCCGGCCAGGACGAGCCAGCGGGTGCGACCGTCGTCCACGGCGCGCAGCGCGGCCCAGACGGCGACGATCATGAGCAGCACCAGCAAGGCGTCGGGGTTGTCGAACCGGAACATCAGCGCCGCAACGGGTGTCAGCGCGAGGGTGAGTCCGGCGAGCAGACCCGCGGCCGGACCCGCGTGGCGGCGCACCGTGCGCCACAGCAGCGCCACCGAGGCCGCCCCGACGATCACCTGCGGCGCCAGCACCGACCACGAGTTCAGGCCGAACAGGCGGACCGACAATCCCATGACCCACAACGACATCGGCGGTTTGTCCACCGTGATGGAGTTCGCGGCGTCCGAGGATCCGAAGAAGAAGGCCGTCCAGGACTGCGAACCCGCCTGCACGGCAGCGGCGTAGAAGGAGTTGCCCCATCCGCTCGCCGAGAGGTTCACCAGATAGGCGACGGCGGTGCCCACGATCAGCAGGGTCGCGGCGGGTGTTTCCCAGCGGGGTGTCCGGCGGGACGGCGCCGGGGTGGGTGAGGGCCGCGTGGGCAGCAGCGTGGTCATCGAGCGAGGTCCTTTCCGGACGGACGAACGGCGGGGGAGCGGAAGACCCGGCGGAGGGCGACGAATCGGATGACGGTGGCGACGGCGTTGGCCAGGACCAGGACGGTCAGCTCGAGGTGCTTCGACGCGTCGGGACTCCAGCGGTGCAGCAGCAGAAGCGATCCCGCGGTCACGGCCCACCCGAGCGCGAAGATCGCCAGACCGTGCAGGTGGTGGCCGACGGCGCCGGCGGCCCCGCGAACACCGAAGGTGACGGCGCGGTTGGCCGCGGTGTTGAGGACGGCCGTGATCGCCAGAGCGAGGAGGTTGCTCGTCTGGGCCCCGAGCACGGGGTGGAGCAGCAGGTAGAGGACTCCGTAGGCGATCGTGCTGAGCCCTCCGATCCCGGCGAAGCGCACCAGTTGTCCCACCATGCCGATCGGCACGCCCTGGACCAGCGGCTCCCGCCCGACGCTCCGGCGCAGATCGCCGAGCGGCAGAGCGCCCGTGGCCAGGGCGCGGCCGACTCGCCAGCACCCCTTCAGGTCCGCGACCGCGGTGGCGGCGATGTCCACCGTCGAGTGCGGATCGTCGACCCAGTCCACCGGAACCTCGTGGATGCGCAGGCCGGCTCGCTCGGCGAGGACCAACAGTTCCGTGTCGAAGAACCAGCCGGTGTCCTGCACCAGCGGCAGCAGTTCCCGCGCGACGTCGGTGCGCAGGGCCTTGAACCCGCACTGGGCGTCGGAGAATCGCACGCGCAACGATGTCCGCAGGATGAGGTTGTAGCTGCGCGAGACGATTTCGCGCTTCGGGCCGCGGACCACCCGCGACTGCGGGGCGAGCCTGGACCCGATGGCGACGTCGGAGTGTCCCGACGCCAGCGGGGCCAGGAGCGGAAGCAACGCGCGGAGGTCCGTCGAGAGGTCGACGTCCATGTACGCGACGATCGTGGCCGACGACGTCCGCCAGACGGCATCCAGCGCGCGGCCGCGCCCCCGGAGGTCGAGACGGACGACCTCCACGCGGTCCAGTTCGGCCGCGAGGGCGGCCGCGACGCCGGGGGTGTCGTCGGTGCTGGCGTTGTCCGCGACGACGATGCGGGTCCGGTAGGGCACGTGAGCGGCGAGGTGTCGGTGGAGACGCCGGATGCTGTCCGCGAGGACGGCGGCCTCGTTGTACACGGGGACGACGATGTCGACGGTGACGGCCGTGGACGGAGGTCCGTCCGGTCGCGTCACGAGCCGGCCGGTGGCGAGTTGTTCGGTAGTCATGGGATTCGACGGTCGTGGGCGCGCCCGGGACGGGCCCGGGTCCGCCCCGGGAGTCACCCGGGAGTCGCGACGGTTCCCGGGAAGTTCCCGGGTTCGTCCCGGGAACCGCACGGGCTCGGGGCCGATCCTGGATCCGTGAGCGAGAATGCGTCGATGACGTCCGATACGGTTCCCGGCGCCCCGGAAGCGACGGTGCTGGTGGTCGACGACGAGCCGACCATCGTGGAGCTGCTCGCCGTCAGCCTGAAGTTCCAGGGCTTCGCGGTGCGCACCGCGCGCAGCGGACCGGAGGCGATCGACGTCGCCCGCAGCCTGCGGCCGGACGCCCTGATCCTGGACGTCATGATGCCGGAGATGGACGGGTTCGGGCTGCTGCGGCGACTACGTGCCGACGGGATCGACGCGCCGGTGCTGTTCCTCACGGCGCGGGATGCCGTGGAGGACAAGGTCACCGGTCTGACGATGGGTGCCGACGACTATGTCACCAAGCCGTTCAGCCTCGAGGAAGTCGTGGCACGACTGCGCGTGATCCTCCGTCGACGCATTCCGGGAACCGAACCGCAGCCGTCCCGCATCACGTTCGCCGACATCGAACTGGACGACGACACGCACGAGGTGTGGAAGGCAGGAGAGCCGGTCTCGTTGTCGCCCACGGAGTTCACGCTGCTGCGCTACTTCATGGTCAACGCCGGAACGGTGCTCTCCAAGCCTCGCATCCTCGATCACGTCTGGCACTACGACTTCGGCGGGGAAGTCGGAGTGGTCGAGTCGTACGTGTCCTACCTGCGGCGCAAGATCGACACCACGGAACCCCGTCTGCTGCACACCCTTCGCGGCGTCGGCTACGTGATGCGGGTGCCGCGCCGGTGAGACGACCGAACGCCGTGCCGTTGCGCGTCACCCTGGTCGCCGCGCTGCTGCTGCTGGTCGCGGTGGGTCTGGCGGCGTCCGGACTCGCGGTGACCACCGCCCTGCAGAACACTCTGCTGGCCCGCGTGGACACCCAACTCGAGGAGGCGGCGTCGGGCTGGGCGCGTCCCCGCGAGGACCGCCCACCCCCGCCGTCGGGGGACATCGGGCCGGGTCGCCCGCCGACGTCGTTCTACGTTCGGTCCGTCACGGCGGACGGCACCGTGCGCACGTCGATCAACGACAACTCCTCGCCGGGACCGGATCTCACCGCGGTCGCGTCGCCGACCCCGGTGACGGTGGGGTCGGCGAACGACGGCGACGAGCAGTGGCGCGTGGTCACCGTGTCGAACCAGGACGGATCGACCACCGTCGGGGTGTCCCTCGCGGAGAACGCTGCGATCGTCGGACGCCTGGTCGTCCTCGAACTCTCGATCGGTGCGGGCGTCCTGGTGGTCCTGGGCCTCGTCGCCTGGTGGGTGGTGCGGCGCAGTCTGCGCCCGCTGCGGGAGGTGGAGGCGACGGCGGAAGCGATCGCCGCGGGTGATCTGCATCGCCGTGTCCCCGAACGCGATGCGCGGACCGAGGTCGGCCGACTGTCGGCCGCGCTCAACGGGATGCTGGCGCAGATCCAGCAGGCGGTCGCGGAATCCGCTGCCTCGGAACGCACCGCGCGCGCGTCGGAGGACCGGATGCGACGATTCGTCGCCGACGCCTCGCACGAACTGCGCACCCCGCTGACGACGATCCGGGGCTTCGCCGAGTTGTATCGGCAGGGCGCGAGCACCGACGTCGAGCTGATCATGACGAGAATCGGTGGCGAGGCGGCCCGCATGGGGCTGCTGGTGGAGGATCTGGTGATGCTTGCGCGGCTGGACGCGGAACGTCCCGTCGCCAGCGCGCCCGTGGACCTGTTGCAGATCGCGGCCGACGCGGTCCACGACGCTGCGGCGGCGGCCCCGTCGCGCACGGTCGATCTCGAGGTGCTGCCCGGCAGCGGGGTGCCCGAGGTGCTCGGCGACGACGCCCGGCTGCGTCAGGTGCTGGGGAACCTGGTGAGCAACGCGCTGCGCCACACGCCGGACACCGCGTCGATCACCGTGGCCGTCGGCACGGTGGGGGAGACGGCGATTCTCCGGGTGCGCGACACCGGACCGGGACTGTCCGACGAGGACGCCGGCCGCGTCTTCGAGCGCTTCTACCGAGCCGACCGATCCCGGACCCGGGAGAGCGGCGGCAGCGGGCTCGGGCTGTCCATCGTGGCGGCTCTCGTCGCCGCACACGGGGGTCGGGTCACGGTCGATTCGTCGCCGGAACGGGGGTCGACGTTCACCGTGGAACTGCCACTGCTGCAGCGCGAGTCGGCTCCGGCGGAGTGAGGACACGGCCGACGACGGTGCTCACGCCGGTCTCGACCGGAACAGCGCGCTCCACGTGGAGACGGCGGCGCCCGCGAGCAGCCCCCCGGTCAGGACGAACACCGCACCGGCCCCCGCGGATCCGGCGATGGCGCCGGCGGCGAGCGGAATCACCACCTGCCCCAGTCGGTTTCCGGTCAGCCGCAACGACAGTGCGGAGGCGCGGTTGGACGGGTTGACCAAGCCCGCCACCCAGGTCATGGTCAGCGGTTGCGCCAGGCCCCAGAAGAATCCGGCGATCGAGACGAGAATGCCGACCACCCAGGGTTGGGGGAGTACCGGCACGAGAATCATGGGGAGCGCCGAGCACAGACTCCCCGACACCAGGAGCCAGTTCCGGGGCGCCACCGCGAGCAGGCGGGTCAGCAGGGTGCGGGAGACGATGGCGGCGACGGACCGCGCGGTCAGGATGACGGTCACCACCATTACGCTGTAGCCGTGGTGCTCACCGAACACGGGCAGATAGGCGATCATCAGGTCCATCGACGTCAGGATGATGAGGCTCGAGAAGACCGCCGGCCGCATACCGCGGGTGGTGAGCATCGCGCGCGTCGACTGGGTCTCGTACTCGGCCCGCACCTGCGCGGAGTCACGGCTGATGGTGAGCGACGGTGCCGCGGTCAGAGCCGTGGCGACCGCGGCGACGCCCAGCATCGCGATCAGCGCACCGGTGGTGTCGACGTGCCCGATGTCGCTGCGCGAGGCGAGAACGCCCACCACCGGAATGCCGATCGACTGACCCACCGAGATCCAGACGGTGAGGCCGCCGAAGCGGCGGTCGTAGTTCTCCGGCCGTGAGCGGACCGGAACGTATCCCTGGCTCGAGACCATCGTCAGGATGTGGCTGAAGCCCAGCAGGACACAACCGAGCGCGAGGAGGGGAATCGCCGAGCTCACCAGCACGATGGCCACGGCGACGAGAGACAGGGCGGTGCCGACGCGGAGGATCGTGGCGGCGCGTCGGCCGTCGACCGCACGGCCGATGCGCATCGCGGCCATTAGTGGCACCAGCGAGTAGAGCGCGGTGAGGATGCCGACGGTCACGCCGTCGCCCCCGAGTTCGAGGGCCTTGTAGGTGATCATCACGCGGACCGCGGCGTACACGGCCTGGATGAGTGCCGTGGTGGCACAGAGCATGACGAACCACGATCGCGTCATCGCACGTGTTCCCGAGCCGTGGCGCCGCGGCGCCCGGTCGGGGCGTCAGGCATTCGAGAAGTTCTCGGTTTCGTCCGCCCCGGATGCGCGCAGATCGGGCTGCTGCTCGCGGATTCGACTGGCGCGCGCGACGTGGTCGGCCGTCAACCGTCCCGCCGCCTCGGCGTCGCCCCGTTCGATGGCGTCGAGGATGCGGTCGTGGTCGG
Organism: Rhodococcoides corynebacterioides; assembly: GCF_019834675.1. Taxonomy (GTDB): domain Bacteria; phylum Actinomycetota; class Actinomycetes; order Mycobacteriales; family Mycobacteriaceae; genus Rhodococcoides; species Rhodococcoides corynebacterioides_A. The sequence continues at coordinate 755,499 of NZ_JABUBU010000001.1, forward strand.
CCTGGAGCTCGGCCGCGTCCGCCGGGTGGCGCCACACGGTGGTGCCGGGAGTGAAACGCGCCCACAACAATTCGAGGTGTTGCACGATGAGCGGCGACGTCTGCCGGTAGATGGCGAAGTGGAACGCGCGGTTCAGCACGGACAATTCGGCCGGTGCCGCGGTGCCCGCGGACTGTGCGGCCGCCAGGGCCGCATGCGCCGCGCGGATCTCCTCGAGTCCACGAGGAGTCATGCGCTCGACGGCCATCTCCGCGGCCGTGCGTTCGGCGGCGGCGCGGAGCCGGTAGAGGTCGCGGGCCGTGTCCGGGGTCATCTCACGCACCGACGCGCCCTTGTGCGCGTCGTAGGAGACGACGCCGTCGGCTTCGAGCATGCGCAGTGCCTCGCGCACCGGCGTGGCGCTGACGCCGTACCGCTTGGCCAGCACGGTCTGCTTGATCAGCTCACCCGGCTTGATGGCGCCGCTCGCGACGTCCTCCTTCAGGCGTTCGACGACGTATTGCGTCCGGCTGACCGGGGGAGCGGAACTCTCGACACTCATGCCGGACCCTTTCTCGCGTGTGTTGCGTGGTCGACAGCAGCGCTGCCGTTCGTTCTGCGTTCTACATTCTCTACCCCATCGAGTGCCGAGCATACGTCCGATACGGCGCCGTTGAGTGCTTTCTATGAACGGTAGACAACACTCTATAGAGTGTGTAACGTGCGTCACGAGGCCGAAAGGGTGTGACCGACACCTCCCCGCCCGACATGCTTGTCCCGCCGATCGTCGCAGCGGGACGATGACCACCACCCGAAGACGGAGATGCCCATGAGCTCCCACGCCACCCTCACCCGCACGGTCGCGGAGTGGATCGTCCACCAGAGCTCGACGGCATTGCCCGTCGAGATGGACCACCACGTGCGCCGCATGCTCCTCGATCACCTCGCGGGTGTCGCGGCGAGTTCGGTCGGCGAGGTCTCGGCGGCGGTCGGCGTCCACGTCGCCCGAACCTACCGAGGGTCGACGGCCACCGCGATCGGCCACGGCCGCACGTCGGCGCTGGGGGCCGCCGTCCTCAACGGCACCAACGGACACGGCATCGAATCCGACGAGGGCTACACCCCGGGTTCGATGCACCCCACGTCGGTGGTCTTCCCGGCCGTGTTCGCCGTCGCCCAGGAGCGAGGCATCAGCGGCGATCGCGTGCTGCGCGCCGCGGCCATCGGCATGGAGCTGGCCTGCCGCCTCGCCGACGCCGGCCACCCCGCCACGCGGAACCGGCACTTCCACAACACGCCCGTCGCCGGTGTCTTCGGGGCTGCGGCCGCCGTCTCGGTGTTGCTGGGCCTGGACGAGGACGGCGTCGCCAACGCCCTCGGACTCGCCGGATCGCACGCCGGCGGCGTGTTCGAGTTCCTCGGTGGGTCGGCCGAGGTCAAGCGGTTCCATCCCGGCAAGGCGGCGCGGGACGGCATCACCAGCGCGGACTTGGCCGAGGCAGGGTTGACCGGTCCGACCACGATTCTCGAGGGTCGCGACGGCTACTTCGCCGCCTTCGCGGGGGAGGAGGGCACCGACTGGTTCGCCGACACCGTCACCCGCCGACTAGGCGAAGAGTGGGTGCTGCTGCGGACCTACGTCAAGCCCTACCCCTGCTGCCGCCACCTGCACGGCGCCATCGACGCGATGCTGGCGCTGCGGGACGAATTCGACCTCGACCCCGAGTCCATCACCTCCATCGAGGTCGGCACCTTCGCCATCGCGACACGTCACGCCGGCCGCGTCCTCGACACGGTTCTGCAAGGCCAGCTGAGCCTGCCGTTCACCGTCGCCGTGGCTGCACTCACCGGATCGGTGACGCTCACCGACTTCTCCGAGACCGCCCGACAGGACCCTCGCGCCCTCGCTCTGATGGACAAGGTCGTCGTCCGTCTCGACGAGGCCGCCGATGCCTCCTACCCCAAGACCGGGCGTCCCGCCGACGTCACCGTCGTGACCTCCGACGGCGCGCGCTACCAGCATCGCGTCGAACAGCCCTACGGCGAACCGACCAACCCCATGTCGGACACGGACCTCGAGGTCAAGGCCTACGGGTTGCTCGAACCCGTGATCGGCCTCGCCGGGGCCAAGACCCTCGTCGAGGCCTGCTGGAACTTCGACACCCTCGACTTTCTCGACGAACTCGACGCAGCCGTTCGGTCCGCCAAGCCCGTCTGACCCCTCACGCCCACTCCGGCGCCTGCGGGCGGTCGGACACCAGAAAGGACCTCTCATGGAGGTTGCAGTACACGATCTGGATCTCGCCTACGGCGATTTCACCGCGATCAAGAGTCTCGATTTGACCATCCCCGACGGCGAATCCGTCGTCCTGCTCGGCCAGTCCGGCTGCGGCAAGACGAGCACGATGCGGTGCATCGCCGGCCTCGAGACGCCCACCGGCGGAACAATATCCATTGGCGACAAGACCGTTTTCGACGGCAACTCCGGTCGCGTTGTTCCCGTGTACAAGCGCAACGTCGGCATGGTCTTCCAGTCCTATGCGGTCTGGCCGCACAAGACGGTGCTCGAGAACGTCGCGTTCCCGCTCAAGATGAAGGGCGTCGCCAAGGCCCGCCGCCGCACCGAGGCGCTCGCCGTTCTCGAACTCGTCGGGCTCGCCCACCTCGCAGATCGGGGAGCAAGCATGCTGTCCGGTGGTCAGATGCAGCGCGTCGCGCTTGCTCGGTCGATGGCGATGTCGCCGAGCGTGTTGCTGCTCGACGAGCCGCTCTCCAACCTCGACGCTCGGCTGCGGGACGACCTGCGCGTCGAGCTCCGCCGCATTCAGACCGAGCGCGGACTCACCAGCCTCTACGTCACGCACGACCAGCAGGAGGCGCTGGCGCTGGCCGATCGGATCGCGATCATGCAGGCCGGTCGTATCAGTCAGCTCGGGACGCCCGAGGAGATCTACGGCACGCCCGCCAGCGCGTCGATCGCCAGCTTCCTCGGCGTGACCAACGTGTTCCCGGTCGCACCGGGATCCACCTCGCGCGCGCTCGAGCTCGCTGACACCGAAGTCGTGTTGCGCACCGACCGGGCCGTGCCCGCGGTGGCGTCGAGTGCCTGCATACGCCCCGAGGACATCACGGTCACGCTCGATTCCGGCAACGACGTCAGTGACCTGTCGGGCAAGCGAGGCGACGCCAATCACCTGGGCGGCGTCGTCCGCATCGCGGTGTTCCAGGGCTCGACCATCCGCTGCAAGGTGGAGATCGACGGCGGCATCGAGCTCGACGCGGTGTGCCCGCCGCCCTCGACCGGTGTCCTCGCGCCCGGCGCCCGCGTCACGGTGTCCGTCGACGCTGCCGCGGTCAAGGTTCTGCCGGACGAGGTTCCGTCCGCCGAGACCCGGGCGGCGGTGGCGGCATGAGCCAGGCCGTGCTCGACCGACCCGCCGCCGACGTGCCCACGCCGCCGCCGGCTCGCAAGCGCAACCGCAAGATCGGCCGTCGCGGGAAGCTTGCCAGCATCCCGCTGCTCGCCGTGGTGGCGTTCCTGGTCCTGGTGCCCGCCGGCTTCGTGCTCCTCGCGGCCTTCAGTGAATCGGTGCCCCGCCCGGGCAGCATCTCGTTCGATCTGACGCTGCGCAACGTCGACGTCCTCCTCGAGGCCGGCGTCCTGGGCGCGACGGGCAACTCTCTCGTCATCGCCGTCTCGGCCACGTTCCTCGCCCTCTGCATCGGCGGCTTCCTGGCCTTCATCACCGCGCGAACTAACGTGCGCTGCAAGGGGTTCGTGTTCCTCATCGGCCTCATGCCGATGTTCCTGCCGTCGTACGTCGGCGCGCTTGCCTGGTCGATCCTCGGCAGCCCCGGAGCGGGCCTGATCAACGTCGGCACTCGCGACCTCGGCATGGGGAGCCCGGTGAACATGTACTCGGTCGAAGGCGTGGTGATGGTGTTCGCCATGTACTACGCGCCCTACGCTTTCCTGCTCATCCACGCGTCGATGTCGATGATGAACCCCGACCTCGAGGACGCGTCGAACGTGCACGGCGCCTCGACGTGGCGGACCATTCGGTCCGTCACCGCTCCGCTCGCATTGCCGGCGATCATGGGCTCGGGCCTGCTGATGTTCATCCTCATCCTCGAGAACTTCCCCGTCGCCCAGGTTCTGGCGACACCGGGTCAGATCGACACCCTGCCCACGTTCATCTACCGCCTGATGAACACGTCGCCGTCGCGTGGCAACGAGGCCTCGGTCATCGCGATCGTGCTGGTGGCCGCCGTCATCGCCATCACCGTGGTGCAGCGCAAGGTCTTGGCGAAGCGATCTTTCACCACCGTGTCGGGCAAGGGTGTCAAGGCCCGCACGCTCGACCTGGGCAAGCTTCGGACGCCCGCGCTGCTGCTGGCGCTCGTCTACTTCGTTCTCGCGATCGTGCTGCCGCTGCTGGCGCTGTTCCTCTCGGCCATCCGCAGCTCGCCGTACATGCAGTCCTTCTCGAGCCTGGCCGAGCCCGGTGCGCTGGACATCACGTCGTTCTCGGACGTCCTGACCTCGGACGTGTTCCACACCGCCGCCACCAACAGTGTCCTCGTGTCGATCATGGCCGCCGCCGGCGGCACGGTGCTCGCCTTCCTGGTCGGGTACACGGTCTACCGGACCAGCTCGTACGCCCGCGGACTCCTCGAAGCGCTGTCGATGGTGCCCCTCGCGATCCCTGCGATCGTCCTCGGTATCGGCTTGCTCTGGACCTGGCTGGTCATGCCGGTACCGGTCTACGGCACGCTGTGGGTGCTCATCATCGGTTTCGTCGCCGTGCAGATGCCGCAGGGCTTCCGAGGCATCGCCGCGGCGATCCAGTCCACGGATCGTGACCTCGAGGACAGCGCAGTTCTGCTCGGCGCGCGCCGCTCTCGGGCCATCTCCTTCGTGACACTGCCCCTGCTGCGGGTCGCCGTCTCGTCGACGTTCCTCATGCTGCTGATGCTCAGCATGCGTGAACTCACCGTGCCGCTGTTCCTCTACACCACCGACACACGGATCCTGTCCATCGCGATCTACGACCAGTTCGAGAACGGTGGAGCCCTGCGGGAAGCGTCGGCTCTGGCCCTCGTCTACTGCGCCATCATGTTCCTCCTCAGCTACCTGCCTCGCCGCATCGGCGCCAAGAGCGGAGTCGGCCATGCGTGACCCGAATCACAGTGTCGGAACGCCGACTACGACTTCGAAAGGACGCACCGTGAGCGCACCGCGACGGGTTGCGAGACGACGGACCACCCGGTTGGCGGGGATCCTGGCCGTGGCCACGGCACTGGTGGTCTCCACGGTCGCCTGCGGGCAGGAAGGTGGCGGCAAGGACGAGCAGGCTCGGGAACTGCTGCCCCCCTCCGAGGTCGACACCAGCAACGGTCTCGTCATCGACGGCGAGCTCGTGGCCGACAAGGAACTCTGGGAGGCAGCGCAGGGCCAGGTGGTCAAGCTGTACTCCGGAACCGGCAAGGAGGCGGAGGACCTCACGGCCGCCCGATTCAAGCAGGAGACGGGCCTCGACATCGAGCTCACCCGACTGCCCACCAACAAGCTCGCCGAGCGCGTGCTCTCCGAGCAGGGTGCCGGCAAGCTCGGTGCGGACATCGCTCGGGTCACCGATCCGCGTGTCGCACGGGAGTTCTCGGAGCAGGGCGTGTTCGTGCCGTACACCACGCCGTTCGACCGGCTTCTGCGCGAGCAGAACACAGGGGTGCGCGACACCTACCTCAACTGCTACTACTTCGTGAACGCGATGGGATACAACGACGCGATCATCGAGGAGGATCAGCCCACCCAGTGGGAAGACCTGGTCGATCCGAAGTACGCCGGCAAGCTGGGCGTGGTCGCGGTGACCACCGGTGGCACGCTCAACGCTCTGGCGCACTTCCAGATCTCCACGCTGGGACGGGAGTTCCTCGAGCAGCAGGGCCGGCAGAACCCGCGCATCTTCGACTCGACGTCCACCGAGGTCGACGCCCTCGCCCGCGGCGAGATCTCCGTCGCCTCGCTCAGCTTCAACAACGCCTTCGCAGCAGAATTGGCCGGAGCCCCGCTGGAATTGGTGATTCCGGACAAGGGCGTCTCCGCGTCGGAGAATCTCATGGGCATGACGGCGAACGGTCTGCAGAATCCCGCCGCGCAGGTGTTCATGAACTGGACGATGTCGAAGTCAGGCCAGTCGTTCGCCGCGGCCCAAGGATTCGTGCCCGCTCGCACGGACATGGAGCCGGTCAAGGCCGGCGGGAAATACCAGTTGCCGCAGGCCGATTCGCCCCAGTTCCACTTGTTCTCCGAGGAGGACTACGAGAAGTACGCGGCACGCGACGAGGAATGGTGGAAGCAGGCGTTCGACTACATGGGCTGACCCCCGGGGGTGTGGACGAGTCGCGCCACCGTCGCTGACCCAAGACTCTATAACCTATCGAATCTCGAATACCCAGAGGAAATTCCATGACTGCAGTGATGACCGAGCGCGAGGCGCTCGTCGATTCGGTTCGTGCGTTCGCCCAGCGTCACCTCGCGAGCGGTGCGCTCGAGCGCGCGCACGATCCGGCCTACTCCTGGGACATCGCCCGCCTCCTCGGCGCCCAGGACCTCCTCGGCCTGACCATCGCGGAGAAGGACGGGGGACAGGGGGCGACCCTGGCCGACGCCGTCGCCGTGATCAAGGAGGTGGCGCAGTTCTGCCCGAAGAGCGCGGACATCCTCCAGGCCGGCAACTTCGGCGCGATCCGCACGTTCGCGGAATTCGGCACCGAGGAACAGAAGGCGAAGTATCTGCCGGACCTGTTGTCCGGCAACGCCTTGATCAGCCTGGGGATGAGCGAGCCGGAGGCCGGGTCCGCGGCGACCGAGCTGCAGACCTCGGTCACCGAGGAGGGTGACGGTTATCGGTTGAACGGCACCAAAATCTGGGGCACGCACAGCGTCGACGCCACCCTCTTCCTCGTGTACGTCCGCTTCGGACCGGGCACCCGGAACATCGGCTCGGTGCTCGTCGAGCGGGGTGCCGAGGGGTTCACGCTCGGACAGCCCTCGAACTACATGAGCGGCGAGCAGTGGTGTCAGCTCTACTTCGACGACGTGTGGGTGCCACGGGAGAACGTGCTCCTCGGGCCCGGTGGCTTCAAGAAGCAGATGAGCGGCTTCAACGTCGAGCGCATCGGGAACGCCTCGCGCGCACTGGCGTTGGGTCGTCTGGCGTTCGACACCGCCCGCGCCCACGTGAGTGAGCGCACGCAGTTCGGGCGCACCCTGAACGAGTTCCAGGGCCTGCAGTGGAAGTTCGCGGAGGTGGCCGTGGCACTCGACGGTGCCGAACTGCTGCTCGATCGCGCTGTCACCAACGCGGCGGCCGGGCTGCCGAGTGCCTACGAGACCTCCGTCGCCAAGCTCGCCGCCAACGAGGCCGGGTTCCTCGCGGCCAACGAGGCCATGCAAGCGATGGGTGCCCTCGGATACAGCCAGGAATCGCTGGTCGAATACTGCATGCGACGCACCCGCGGGTGGATGATCGCCGGTGGTTCGCTGGAGATGCTCAAGAACCGCATCGCCGAAGAGGTCTTCGACCGCAAGTTCAGCCAGCGCGCCCCGCGCCCGGAGACCGCGCGATGACCCTGACCACCAGCGCGCCGCCGACGTCGGTGGTCGGTTACGACGTGGACGGCTCGGTCGCCGTGCTCACGATCGACAACCCGCCCGTCAACGCCGGCAGCGCGGCGGTGCGAGCGGGGTTGCTGAGCGGCCTGGACCGGGCGCTGTCCGACACCGGCGTGCGCGCCGTGGTCGTGATCGGCGCGGGGGCGAACTTCGTCTCCGGCAGCGACCTCAGAGAATTCGACGGGCCGGTACCGGAGCCGACGCTGCCCACAGTGATCGAGGCGATCGAGGCGTCGCCGAAGCCCGTCGTGGCCGCCCTGTCCGGGGCCACGCTGGGTGGAGGGCTCGAATTGGCCCTGGGATGCGACGCGCGAATCGCACACCCGGACACCGTCGTCGGCCTGCCCGAGGTCACGCTCGGCATGATTCCCGGCGCCGGCGGAACGCAACGGCCGCTCCGCATCCTCGGCCCCGCTCGCACGCTGGAGTTCGCGACGTCGGGCAAGCGCATGCCGGTTCGATGGGCGGCCGAGTGCGGTCTCGTCGACGACATCGCCGTCGGACCGCTCAGGGCGGCGGCCGTCGAGTTCGCCGCGAGCCGAGCGGTGAAGCGGGTCCTGCAGGACCTTCCCGTCGCGGCGGATTCGTCCTCGGCCGATCTCGAGGGGGCCGCGGTCGCCGTCGTGGCGGCCGGACGAGGTCGACCGCAGTACGCCGCGGCCGTGGCGGCCGTCGTGTCCGGGATGGCGCTTCCCGCGCGAGCTGCGCTCGCTTTCGAGCGCAGCGAGTTCACCCGTCTGCGCAACGGGTCCGAGGCGGCCGCACTGCGGCACCTGTTCTTCGCGCGTCGGGCGACCACGAAGGCGAACAAGCCCTCGCTTCCGCGCGAGGTCGACTCGATCGGCGTCGTGGGCGCCGGCACCATGGGTGCCGGTATCGCTCGGGCCTTCGTCGAGGCCGGCCGGTCGGTGATCCTCGTCGACCGGAACCCCGAGGCTGCGACCGGTGCGGTCGACCGCCTACGAGCGACGTACGACGCCGCGGTCGCGCGGGGGCGGATGCAGCGGGACGACGCCGAGTCGGCTCTGCTTCTGCTGTCGGCGGGCAGATCCGTGACCGCGCTGGACGGTTGCGATCTGGTGATCGAAGCGGTCTTCGAGTACATGGACGTCAAGAAGGACCTCCTGCGACGCCTCCAGCGCGTGGTGCCGTCGCACGCGACACTGGCCACGAACACGTCGTACCTCGACGTCGACGAGCTGGCCACGGCGCTCGACCGACCCGAGCGGCTGGTGGGCATGCACTTCTTCAGTCCCGCGCACCGCGCGGCGGTACTCGAGGTGGTGCGAGGGAAGCAGACCTCGCGGGCGTCCCTCGACCGCGCTCTCTCCGCGGCGGCGGTGCTGAGGAAGCTGCCCATCGTCGCGGGCGTCTGCGACGGGTTCGTCGGCAATCGGATCTACAACGCCTACCGACGACAGTGCGAACTGATGCTCGAGGAAGGCGCGGTGCCGGCGCAGGTCGACCGCGCCCTGGTCGAGTTCGGTTTCGCCATGGGACCGTTCGCGGTCTCGGACATGTCCGGTCTCGACATCGCCTGGCGGATGCGTCGATCTCGTGATGCCGTGCGGGATCCCGCCGAGCGTTACCCCGACGTCGCCGACACGCTGTGCGAGATGGGCAGATTCGGTCAGAAGACCGGTGCGGGGTGGTACCGCTACCCGGACGGATCGCGGCAACCCGTCGATGATTCCGAGGTCACCCGGCTCGTCGAGCAGTCGTCGGCGCGCAAGGGAATCGCACGACGACCGTTCTCCGACGAGGACATCGTCGATCGCGCGCTTCTGTCGATGACCAACGAGGCCGCCCTGCTGCTGGCGGAGGGAATCGCGGATCGTCCCGGCGACGTGGACCTGATGCTCACCTCCGCCTACGGATTCCCCCGACACATCGGCGGACTCGGTCCGTGGGTGCGCGGACAGGACGCCGCCGATCTCGACCGGCGTCTGGCGGACCTCGCGGCCGTCACCGGGCCGGGCTTCGTCACGGCCGATCTCGGAGTCTTCCGATGACTCCCGTCCCTTCCGACGGGTCGAATTCCGTGTCGAACGACCCCGCCACCACGCCCGGCCATGCGGCCGGGCGTGGTGGCGTCTCCGGACGCATTCCACCCGCGTCCGCCGTCGGTGAGGTCGCCGAGCGAGTGCGGGCCCGTCGTGGCGGCGCACTGACCCCACTCGACCTGGCGCTGCTGCACAGTGCGCGGTTCGCCGACGGGTGGAACACCCTGCTGGGGGCCGTGCGCTCGTCGATGACACTGCGCGGCGACCTCCGCGAAGCGGCGATCTGCCGGATCGCGGTGCTGAACGGCGCGGCTTACGAGTGGAACGCGCACGCACCGCTCGCCCGGAGCGAGGGCGTCACGGCCGCCCAGCTGTCAGCGTTGCGGGATCGTGAAGTCGACAGTGCCGCACTCGGCGGCGAGCTCGCCCTGATCGTCTCCTACACCGACGCCATGACCCGCACGGTGACGGTTCCGCAGGAGCTCTTCGACGCGGTTCTGGACGAGCTCGGCGTCGCGTGCACCGTCGAGCTCACCGGCACCGTCGCCGCGTACAACATGGTCTCCCGCTTCCTCGTCGCGCTGGACATCGGACGCGGCCGGCCGGAGACCCCACTGCAGATCGAACGGGAGTCACCATGACAGGACGATTGGACGGACGAGTCGCCGTGGTCACGGGCGCGGGGAGCGTCGGGCCCGGATGGGGGAACGGACGAGCCACGGCCGTCCGATTCGCCGAGGAGGGAGCCACGGTCTTCGCCGTGGATCTCGACCCGGCCGCACTGGACGAGACGGTGCGTCGGTCGGGTGAGCACAGCGGCTCGATCGTGCCCGTCCAGTGCGACGTCACCGACAGCGCCGCCGTGGAGGCCGTGGTGAGGCGGTGCATGGCCGAGGCCGGCCGTCTCGACGTCCTGGTCAACAACGTCGGTGGCTCGCGCGCCGGTGGCCCGGTGGAGATGAGCGAGGACGAGTGGTCGGCGCAGCTCGAGTTCAACCTCACGACGACGTTTCTGCTGTGCAAACACGTTCTTCCGCACATGAAGTCCGCCGGCTCGGGGGCGATCGTGAACACGTCGTCGACGTCCGGGTTGCGATGGACCGGGGCCGCCCAGTCGGCGTACTCCGCCGCGAAGGCGGGCATCGTCGCGTTCACCCGGTCGATCGCCGTCCAGCACGCGCCGTTCGGAATCCGGGCCAACACGGTCGTGCCGGGACAGCTCCACACCCCGATGGTGGAAACCCGCCTCGCCGGGCAGCGAGCCGGCGGCGACGTGGCCGCTCTGCTCGAGCAGCGTCTCGCGCGCATCCCGCTCGGCTTCATGGGCGACGGGCGGGACACCGCCAACGCTGCGCTGTTCCTCGCCAGCGACGACGCGCGATTCGTCACGGCGACCGAGATCATCGTCGACGGGGGAATGTCGGCGCGCTGCGACTGACCGCATCGCGATCGACACGCCGAAGGCCGGCCACCGAATTCGGTGGCCGGCCTTCGATGCGTCGACGGTCAGCTCTGTGCCGCGACCGTGTCGTCCGTTCGCGGGGCGGCGGCGTGGTGATCACGGGACACCGCCGTCCGAACCAGCGAGTCGAGCGCCAGTACCCCTTGGCCCCGCGGCCGCACCGACACGGGGTTCAGTTCCGCCTCGAGCACCTCGGTGTTGGACACAGCCAGGGTGGAGACGGCGACGATGGTGTCGGCCAGAGCGTCGAGGTCCCCTTCGGGTAGACCGCGGTATCCGGTGACCACGGACAGTCCCTTCACCTCGCCGATCATCTCGCGGGCGGTCTCGCGGGTGACCGGCGCGAGCCTGATCGACGAGTCCGCGAAGATCTCGGCCAGCACGCCGCCCGTGGAGAGGACGACGATGGGACCCACGTCGCGGCTGACCCGATAGCCGACCAGCGCGTCGGCGAGACCGCGAGAGGCCATCTGCTGCACGAGCACTCGGTCGACCACGACCTCGGGCGCGTGGGCGGCGACGTTCGCGACGATGCTCCGCGCCGCGGCGCGGACACCGTTCGCGTCGGTGACGTTCAGAACGACTCCGCCGACGTCGGACTTGTGCGGAACCTCGTCCGAGAGCACCTTGACGACGACGGGGTAGTCGAACGGGAGGTCGATCTCGACGCCGTCGTCCGCCAGGCTCGCGGTGTCGAGCGCGACGAACGGGCTCACCGCCACTCCGAGCCGACCGAGAAGCTGTCCCGACTCGAGCTCGTCGAGGACCGCCGTGGGGGCGTCGGCGTCCACCGCGAATCGGGTGCCGCCGCCGATGGTGGCCGGGACGCGGTGGTAGGTGGCGGCGATGACGTCGGCGCAGGACTCGGGCGTGCGGAACGCCGGGACGCCGGAGGTGTTCAGCAGCGCGGCGGCGTCCGGGGCCTCGGGGAGGGCGAACGCCACGATGGGAACCTCGTGGTCGCCGCGCTCGGAGATCGCCTGCACGGCCAGTTCGGGATTGAGGCGTGCGGAGGACCCGATGACGAAGACGATCAGGTCGAACTCGCCGCTGTTCTGCAGGGCGTCGAGTGCCGCGGTGACGACGTCGTGGCGCGCACCGGCGAGACCCAGATCGGCGATGCCGCTGTGGGGGATCGGTGCGCCGCGCTCCGCCATGGTGGCGACGAGGTCCTCGCTCGGGCCGACGACCGTCAACCCGTGGAGAGCGAGCTGGTCGACCATGATCGCGGCTCCGCCGCCGGTGGTGGTCACCACGCCGACGCGCGGGGAGACGGGAGTGGGGGAGGTGGGGACGCGGAGCAGCAGTCCGGGCGCCTCCACGAGGGACTCGAAGCAGTAGACGCGTGCGAACCCGCAGGCACGGAAGAAAGCTTCGGATTCACTGTCCTCACCGGCGAGGGCTCCCGTGTGCGAGACCGAGAGCGCGGCGGCCTCGTCGGAGCGGCCGAGCTTGTAGACCGCGATGGGCTTGCCGGCGGCTGCCGCGGCGCGGGCGAACGACGCGAGATCCTCGGAATGGCGGAGCGATTCGAGGAACAGGGCGAAAGAGGTGACACCCGGATCGTCGACCATCGACTCGCACAGCGCGCCGAGCGACAGATCGGCCTCGCCGCCCGTGGAGACGAGTCCGGCGAAACCGATGCCGCGGCCGCGGGCGCGGCTGACGAGGGAGCCGATGACGCTGCCGGACTGCGAGGCGACGAAGATGCCGCCGGCCGGGATGTTCGGCTCGCCGAAGGCGGCGTTGCCGGTGAGCATCACGCCGGTGCGGGGGTTGACCACCCCGAGGCTGCTCGGGCCGATCACGCGGACGGAGCCCGTGGCGGCGGCGGCACGCAGGCGCTCCTCGCGCTCGACGCCCTCGGGGCCGTCCTCCGCGAAGCCCGAGGACAGCACGGTGGCGGCCGTGACGCCCAGTGCGGCACATTCCTCGACCGCGGCGATCGCGGCCTCGGCGCCCGTCATGATGTAGACGTGCTCGGGAACCTCCGGCAGCGCGGTGAGGCTCGGCCACGCCTTGGCGCCCTGCACCGTCTCGCGTCGGGGATTGACGAAGTAGGCGTTGCCTCGGTAGCCGGCCTGCGCGAGGAACTGTTGCGGACGAGCCGTCGTCTTCGTCGGGTCGTCGGAGGCACCGACGATGGCGATGGACGCCGGGTCGATGAGGCGTTCGGCGAACGAGCGGTCGTGGCGGTGGTCGGTCATGGGCTCAACTCCTGCGAGCAGCGGTCGGGGGCGGCGTGACGGCGTCGCGCGGTGGGGTGGACCACACCACTGGGCCGACATGACGTACATTACACACTCTATAGACTACTGTCTATCAGGATGGGAGGTCATCGTGACCGAATGGGAGACCGACGGCGACGACACGTCCGAGCCCGGTGTGATCAACCGCGAGACGCTGGTCGAGCGGTTGGCCGTCGTTCGGCACGCGAGCGCGCGCGCCGACACCTTCGTCGGACATCCGGTGCGCGGCTTCGCGCAACGCACGTTCGGTGGGCACCTGGTGGCGCAGGCGATGCTCGCCGCGGCCGAGACGGTCGAGACCTCCGATCGGGTCGTGAATTCGCTGCACTGCTCGTTCCTTCGTATCGGGACGCACGCGCACCCGCTCGAGTACACGGTCTCCCGGATCAGGGACGGCCGGTCGTTCTCGGTGCGCGAGATCGCCATTCGTCAGGACGGGCGCGAACTGGCGCGCCTGTCGATCACGTTCTGCACGAGCGCGGCTCACGGCACCCCGTCATCGTCGACCGTGTCGCTCGACGTGCCCGCTCCGGACGCACTGGAACCGCTGCACCGCCGACGGGCTCTCGGTCTGCCCGCGGACGGCATCAAGCTGCCGGCACGGGAACACTGGTGGACCGCGTCGCGTCCGGTCGACATCCGTTACGTCGACGGGACCGACGACCGCACCTTCTGGTTCCGCACCGCCCCGGCCGAGGACGCACCGCAGAACGTGCACCGCGCGATGCTCGCCTTCGCCAGTGACCGGTCACTGCTGCCCGTCATCAGTCACGCTCGCGGCGACCTCGAGACTGCCCACCTCATGCGCACCGCCAGCGTGGACCACGCCCTGTGGTTCCATGCCGACGTGACAGCGGGGGAATGGTGTCTCTACGTCCAGGATTCACCGTTCCACACGGCTCGATCCGGTCTCGCCCGCGGCAGCATCCTCGGACGTGACGGCGAGCTCGTCGCCACCGTGATGCAACAGGGGCTGATCAACGACGACGGCCCCACTTCGACCACCCGAACCTGACGATCCACACCCGATACCCGGAGGACCTCATGCCCGACGCCGTCGTCTGCACCCCGCTGCGCACCCCCGTGGGCCGCTTCGGCGGAACGCTGAAGGACGTCACCGCCCCCACCCTCGCCACCACCGTCGTCGCCGAGATCCTCACCCGCACCGGCCTGTCCGGCACCGACATCGACGACGTCATCCTCGGCCAGGGCTCCCCCAACGGCGAAGCTCCCGCCATCGGCCGCGTCGCGGCCCTCGACGCCGGCCTCGGCATCGGCGTCCCCGGCCGCCAGGTGGACCGCCGCTGCGGCTCCGGACTGCAGGCGGTGCTCGACGCCGCCATGCAGGTGCAGTCCGGCGCGAGCGAGATCGTGCTCGCCGGCGGAGTGGAGTCGATGTCGCAGACCGAGTTCTACTCCACCGGGATGCGGTGGGGGGTCCGCGGCGACGCAGTCGCCCTGCACGACCGCCTCGCCCGCGCCCGAGTCACCGCCGGCGGCACCGCATTTCCTGTACCCGGCGGCATGATCGAGACCGCCGAGAACCTGCGCGCGCAGTACGGCATCTCCCGCACCGACCAGGATGCGCTGGCGGTGCAGTCGCACCGACGTGCCGTCGCGGCGCAGGAGAGCGGAGTCTTCGCCGAGGAGATCGTGCCCGTCACCGTGCCGAACCGCCGCGGAGACGTCGTCGTCGACCGGGACGAGCACCCCCGCGCCGACACCACCACCGAGTCCCTCGCCCGACTGCGCCCCCTCCGCGGCGCGATCGACCCCGAAGCGACGGTCACCGCCGGCAACGCCAGCGGCCAGAACGACGGCGCCGCCCTCTGCGTGGTCACCACCCCGGAGAAGGCCGCCGCCCTCGGGCTCGACCCGATGGTGCGCCTCGCGGGCTGGGCGGTGTCCGGTGTCGCCCCCGCCACGATGGGGATCGGACCGGTGTCCGCCACCGCCGCCGTTCTGGGCCGCCTGGGTCTGACCCTCGCCGACATGGACGTGGTCGAGCTGAACGAGGCCTTCGCCGCGCAGGTGCTCGCCGTCCTGCGCGAGTGGGAGATCGATGCCGACGACCCGCGGCTCAATCGCCACGGGTCGGGCATCTCCCTCGGACACCCCGTCGGTGCGACGGGAGCCCGCATTCTCACCACGCTGGCGCGGGAGATGGTCCGCACCGACGCACGCTACGGTCTCGAGACCATGTGCATCGGCGGCGGTCAGGGCCTCGCGGCGGTCTTCGAACGCGTCTGACCGGCCTACACTCTCTTCGTGCATCGCATTTTCACCACCCCGGTGTCCTCGGTCTATCCGCACTACGTCACCAAGGCGGAGCGCAAGGGGCGGACCAAGGCCGAGGTGGACGAGATCCTGCGCTGGCTCACGGGTTTCGACGACGCCGAACTGGCCCGTCACCTCGCGGAGGACACCACGTTCCTCGACTTCTTCGACGCGGCGCACCTCAACCCGAACGCGCCGCTGATCACGGGGTCCGTGTGCGGGGTGCGCGTGGAGAACGTCGAGGACCCCCTCATGCAGAACATCCGCCGGCTGGACAAGCTGATCGACGAGCTGGCCAAGGGCCGTCCGATGGAGAAAATTCTGCGGACTTGATTCGGCGGCACCGGGCGGCACCTGCCTGGATGCACACGACTCGGCCCGATCGACGGATACCCGCCGATCGGGCCGACCTGTGTGCGCTGGGGCAGGTCGATCCAAGGAGCGTCGCCGCGTGTCGTCCGGGTTACGCGAGTGAGCACAACGAAACACAGTGGTGTTCCAGCGATGACCAACCGGACACGCGCCGAGCGTGTACTCGATGTCGAAGGCGCACCACAGGTTTCGGTCCCGCGCCTTCCACGACTCCGGGAGGCACGCCATGGCCGCGTTCGATCAGACCATCCTCGACAACATGTCCGCCTCGCTGGCGGAGATCCCGCACCCGTCGTTGCCCAAGGGCAGCACCATCTACGGCGGCACCAAGATCTTCCCGGACTACAAGGCGGAGAACGGCGAGTCCTACTTCACCCTGGTGCACGGTATCGCGCACGAGTCGTCCGTCAGTTTCGTCGCCGTCCTCCAAGCCACCCGCGCGCTGCGGAAGGGCTACGAGTCGGCGATGTACTTCTACGGTCCCGGTGCGATCAACTGCCTCGCGACGCGCGGGTTCCCCACCACCGGAGATTCCGGCTTCCCCGGCGAGCAGAACATCAACGACGCGCTGGCGACGTTCATCTCCGAGGGTGGCACCGTTTTCTGCTGCCGCTTCGGGCTCGCGCTGCACGGTGGCCGCGAGGAGGACCTCATCGAGGGTGTCGTGCCCGCGCATCCGTTGGACGTGCAGGACGCGCTGATCCACTACGCACGCAAGGGCGCGATCATCAACTCCACGTACATGGTCTGAGGGGGCGAGACCCGTGTCCGACGCCACCGTACGAACGAGGAACCACCGGGTGGACCTCGCGCTGCTCGGCATCAGGGGCACGCCTCCGGTGCGACGGACGGCCGGGGCGGGCCCGAGCGACGACGGTCATCTGAGCATCGAGGGACTGGGTGCCGCGTTGCCCCGCAATCCAGCGAGTCCCTATGTGCTGGAGGGGGATCGGGTCCTCTTCGACGGCGACGACATCGGTCTCGACGTCGCCGCCATCGCGCGGCCGGCGTTCTACGACCTCACCACCGACGAGGGTGTGCCCTACGAGAAGCTCGCCAAGCTGCACGGCATCGGCGTTCTCGCGAGCACCGTGGTGCAGACCTGCATCCGCTACGACGAGTCGCAGCGCTGCCGCTTCTGCTCGATCGAGGAGTCGCTCCGCTCCGGGGCCACCGTCGCGGTGAAGAAGCCTGCGGACCTGGCCGCGGTCGCCGAGGCCGCCGTGCGTCTGGACGGCATCACGCAGATGGTCCTCACCACGGGGACGTCGGCCGGGCGCGACCGCGGCGCGCTGCACCTGGCCCGGTGCGTACGCGCGGTGCGCGCCGCGGTGCCGGACCTGCCGATCCAGGTGCAGTGCGAACCTCCGGGCGACCTCGCGACCATCCAGGAGCTGTACGACGCGGGTGCGCGGTCGATCGGCATTCACGTCGAGTCGCTCGACGACGACGTGCGTCGCCGCTGGATGCCGGGCAAGGCGTCGGTGTCCCTCGCCGAGTACCGCGCGGCCTGGGTCGAGGCGGTGCGGGTGTTCGGCCGCAACCAAGTGTCGACCTATCTGCTGGTGGGGCTGGGTGAGAACCCCGACGAGGTGGTCGCGGGTGCCCGCGAGCTGATCGAGATGGGGGTCTACCCGTTCGTCGTGCCGTTCCGGCCGCATCCCGGCACGCTGGCGGTCGACGTGGACGGGGCCGGCGCACCGTCCGCCGAGCTGCTCACCGACGTCAGCGTCCGCGTCGCCGCTGCGCTGACCGAGGCCGGAATGCTCGGTGCCGATCAGCAAGCGGGGTGCGCCGCCTGCGGCGCGTGCTCGGTCCTGCAGACGATGGGCGGCTGAGATGACCGTCGACCTGTCCGTTCTCACCGGGCCACCCGCGACGCCCACCGCACCGTTCCTGGTGCGGCAGGCGGACTCCGTCGCCGACCTGGCCGCGTACCGGTCGCTGCGCCGACAGGCGTTCGTGGTCGAGCAGGGGCTGTTCGACGGGACCGACCTCGACGAGGTGGACGACGATCCCCGCACGGTGGTCCTGGTGGCCACCGCTCCCGACGGCACGGTCCTCGGCGGCGTGCGTGTCGCACCCCGAACGGAACCCGATTCCGGCTGGTGGGCGGGGAGCCGGCTCGTCGTCGCGCGGGGGAGTCGTCGCGGCACCGTGGGTCCGGCCCTCGTGCGAGCCGCGTGCGCGTTCGTGGAGACGGCGGGCGTGCTGCGGTTCGACGCGGTGGTGCAGGCACGACACGCGGAGATGTTCGCGTCGATCGGCTGGATCACGACGGAACGGACCGCGGTGAACGGCACGCCCCACGTGGTGATGCGGTGGCCGATCGGTGCGGTGCAGCGTCTGGTCGACTCGACCAAAGCCGTGCTCGCCGCCGCACTCGCGCCGTTCGCCGACGCGCGGATGGGGCTGGGCGGCAGCGGGTTCCGCGGCGACGACGGCGCTCCCGTTCCCGGCTCCGACCTCGTCGCCGCGTGCGATGCCATCGTCCCGTCGATGGTCGAACGCGATCCGGAGTGGGCGGGATGGTGCGCCGCCCTGGTGAACGTCAACGACCTGTCGGCGATGGGGGCCGCTCCGGTCGGCCTGCTCGATGCGGTCGGCGCGCCCACGGCGTCGCACCTCGCCCGCGTCGTGCGCGGTCTGGCCCGGGCGTCGCAGGTCTGGGGCGTTCCGGTGCTCGGTGGCCACACGCAGGTCGGGGTCCCGGCGGCCCTGTCCGTGACGGCACTCGGACGGACGCCGTCGCCGGTGCCCGCGGGCGGCGGACGGGTGGGTGACCACCTGCGTCTCACCGTCGATCTCGGCGGTGGCTGGCGCCCCGGATACACCGGAACGCAATGGGATTCGACCTCGACCCGCTCGTCGGACGAGTTGCGCGCGATGGGTTCGTTCGTGGCGCGGGCCGCGCCACATGCGGCGAAGGACGTGAGTATGGCGGGCCTCGCCGGCACCGCGGGCATGCTCGCCGAGGCGTCGGGCACCGGCGTCGAACTCGACGTGACCGCGATACCGCGACCCGACGGCGTCGACACGGGTCGGTGGCTCACCTGCTTCCCCGGCTTCGCCATGATCACGGCCGACCGCCCGGGACACACCGTCCCGGACGCGGGCCCGGCCACGACCGCCGTCTGCGGACGGCTCACCTCCACTCCGGGCGTCACCTTGCGGTGGCCCGACGGAGTGACCACCACTGCGGTCGAGTCCGCAGTCACAGGATTGGGACGAGCATGATCACGATTTCCGTAGCGGCGCAACGGTTCGGTCGCGACATGGAGGAATCCTTCGCCACCATCGGGCGCCTGATCGACGAGGCGCGCCGCCGAGACACGTCGTTGCTGGTGCTCCCGGAGGCATGTCTCGGGGGCTACCTGCCGAGTCTCGGCGGCGGCGACGAGTCCGAGGAGACCCGACAGCGCCGACTCCGCAACCTGCCGCCGGCGCTGGACCTCGACGGTCCCGAGATCGCTCGTGTGGCGGCGATGGCGGGCGGCATGGTGGTGACCTTCGGATTCTGCGAGGCGGACGGAGCGGACCGCTACAACGCGGCCGTGACGGTCCACGGGGACGGCGTGCTGGGCTCGTACCGCAAGGTGCACCAGCCGCTCGGGGAGAACCTCTGCTACGCAGCAGGTTCCGAGTACCGGGCGTTCGACACCCCGGTCGGTCGGATGGGGATGCAGATCTGTTACGACAAGGCTTTCCCGGAGGCCGCGCGTGAGCTCGCGCTCGACGGCGCCGAGATCATCACCTCCCTCTCGGCCTGGCCGACGTCCCGAACGGGGCGCGCCGAGAACATGGCCGACGACCGGTGGACTCACCGCTTCGACATCTATGACCGGGCCCGCGCGCTCGAGAACCAGGTGGTGTGGGTGGCGTCGAACCAGGCCGGATCCTTCGGCTCGCTCGACTTCGTCTGCAGCGCCAAGATCGTCGGACCGGGCGGTGAGGTCCTGGCGGGGACCGGGGTGCGCCCCGGTCTCGCGACGGCCACCCTCGACGTCCGAGACGCCATCGCGGCGGCACGCGGCGGAGGCATGTACAACCTGCGCGACCGGCGACCGTCGGTGTACGGCACGTTGGTCGACGACGACAGCATGTCGCGCGTGGATCGGGTGATGAGCCGTGCCTGAGATGACCTTCACCGTGCAATGGCCCGACGGACGTCGACGGCGGTATTACTCGCCGTCCCTCGTGATCACCGAGCACCTCACCGTCGGTGCTCGATACGAAGTCGGGGACTTCCTCGACCGCAGCGCGGCCGCATTGACCGAGGCGAGCGACCGCGTGCAGGCGAAGTACGGGTTCCCGTGCTCCTCGGCGGCCGCGAGCCTGCGCGACATCCGGACCGCCGCCGCTGGGACGTCGGGCTCCGTCGAGGTTCTCGCGTTCGAGGGTGCTGTGTCCGAGAGTGCAGGGGGTGGGCGATGACCGAGCATCACACCGCCGTCGTGATCGGCGCGGGCCAAGCCGGACTCTCCATGAGTTGGCACCTGACGCAGCGGGGCGTCGACCACGTGGTCCTCGAGCGGGACACCACCGCGCACGAGTGGATCGACGGCCGCTGGGACAACTTCACCCTGGTGACCCCGAACTGGCAGTGCGTCCTGCCCGGATACGCCTACGACGGGGACGATCCCGACGGGTTCATGACACGGGACCTGGTGTACGACTTCGTCCGTCGCTACGCCGACTCGTTCGACGCGCCGGTGCGCGAGCACGTGGCGGTCCACTCGCTACGGCAGCGACTCGGCGGCGGCTACCACCTCGAGACGTCGGCCGGGGCGATGACCGCCGATCAGGTGGTGGTGGCCGTCGGCGGCTACCACCTTCCGTCGATTCCCCGCCTGGCGGAACGCATCTCACCGGACGTCACGCAGATCCACTCGTCGCGGTATCGCAGCGGCGCCGCACTGCCGGACGGCGCCGTGCTGGTCGTCGGGACGGGGCAGTCGGGCGCCCAGATCGCCGAGGATCTGCATCTCGAGGGGCGGCAGGTCCATCTGGTCGCCGGATCCGCACCGCGCGTGGCACGGTTCTACCGCGGACGTGACTGCGTGGCGTGGTTGCAGGACATGGGCGTCTACGACGTCTCGATCGCCGACCATGCGGGCGGACTCGCCAAGCGCGAGAGCACCAACCACTACGTGACGGGGCGGGACGGCGGACGTGACATCGACCTGCGTGCGTTCGCACTCGAAGGGATGCGCCTTTACGGGCGGCTCACCGACGTCGACGCGGACGGTGTTCTTCGGTTCGCGCCGACCCTCGAGCAGTCGCTGGATGCGGCGGATGCCGTGGCCGACGGCATCAAGAACGACATCGACGCCTATGTCGCTGCGGCCGGCATCGACGCGCCCACCGAGCCGCGCTACACCCCGGTGTGGCGACCGGACGTCGAACCGACCGAGCTGGACCTCGCCGCCGCGGGCATCACGTCGGTGGTGTGGGCGGTCGGGTTCCGGCGCGACTATCGGTGGGTGAAGGTCGGAGTGTTCGACGGCGAGGGGCATCCCGCCCACGTCCGCGGTGTCACCGGTGCCGAGGGTCTCTGCTTCCTGGGTCTGCCGTGGCAGAACACCTGGGGTTCGGGACGTTTCGCGGCCATCGCCCGCGACGCGGAGTACCTCGCCGAACACCTGGCGTCGATCTCCTCCCGCGAGCCGGCCGGAGTCTGAGGCGCACCGTGGTCACGACGCGCGTCGGGGCGCTCGCCGGGCACTTCGGACGGGACGTCGACCGATGTGTCGACAAGGTCGTGGGGATCATCGAGGACGGTCACCGCCGCGGGGTCGATCTGATCGTGTTCCCCGACGCGTGCCTCGGCGGTTATCTCGGCGACCTGACCGACCCCGACGTGGACGACCTGCCCCCGGCGCTGGACCCCCGCGGCCCCGAACTGACGCGGATCGTCGGGGCCGCCGGCGGCATGACCGTCTGCCTCGGCTACACGGAGTGTGCCGTCGGCGAGCGCTACAACGCGGCGGTCTGTCTCACCGGTGACGGGATCCTCGGCTCGCACCGCAAGGTGCATCGGCCCGCCGGGGAGCATCTGGCCTATGCGGCGGGGGAGTCGTTCTCCGCCTTCGACACTCCCGTCGGGCGCATGGGGCTGCTCATCGACTACGACAAGACGTTCCCGGAGGCCGCCCGCACCCTTGCCCTCGACGGTGCCCGCGTGATCGCGGCACTGTCCGCGTGGCCCGCCAGCGTCACCGACCGGGCGTCGAAGTTGGCGAACGACAGGCAGTCTCGCCTGTTCGACCTCTACGACGGAGCGCGGGCGGCGGAGAATCAAGTGGTGCTGCTGTCGTCCAACCACACCGGCGTCATGGGCTCGCTGCGGTTCCTGGGGCAGGCGAAGGTGGTCGGCCCCGGCGGCGAGGTGCTGTGCCGCACACGGGACAAGGGGGGTTTGGCGTGGTGCGACCTCGACATCGACGCGGAGGTCGAGCGGGCCCGCCGCACCTTGCACCATCTGTGCGAACGGCGTCCGGAAACTTATCGCTCCCACCACCGTGTCGACCAGGGGGACCCGTGCGCGTCGCACTCCTGACCTACTCCACCAAACCGCGCGGCGGCGTCGTGCATACCGTCGAACTGGCGGAGGCACTGGCCGCCGCCGGAGCCGACGTCACGCTGTGGTCGCTCGCACGTGGGGGCGACGAGGGCTTCTACCGTCCGATCGATCCCGCCGTCACAGTCCGGCTGGTGCCGTTCCCGCACCGTGAGGCCGAGTCGGTCGGTGACCGGATCCTGCGCTCGATCGCGTTGCTCGGCAGCGCGTTCGAGGCCGACTCGGCGGACATCGTCCACGCCCAGGACTGCATCTCGGCCAATGCTGTCGGGCGTTGCATCCGCACGATTCATCACCTCGAGACCTTCACCACGCCCGCCCTGGCCGCCTGTCACGAGAAGGCCATCGTGCAGCCCTACGCGCATCTCTGCGTGTCGCGGTCCGTCGCGGACGAGGTGGCCGCGGGCTGGGGCCTCGACCCGACCGTCATCCCGAACGGTGTCGACGCGGCGCGATTCGCGACGGCGGACGGCGACGGGTGGCGGGCTCGCTTGGGTCGGTACGTCCTCGCGGTGGGCGGGATCGAACCGCGGAAGGGCAGCCTCGACCTGCTCGAGGCGTATGCGGTGCTGCGCGAGCGGCGTCCCGACGTGCGGTTGGTCTTCGCCGGGGGTGAGACCTTGTTCGATTACCGCGACTACCGCGCGCGGTTCGACGCGCGACTCGCCGAGCTGGGCGGGACGCCGCCGGTGGTCCTGGGCACCGTCGACCACGACGTGCTCCCGTCCGTCGTGGCCGGCGCCGCGGCGTTCGCGTTCCTCTCGACCAAGGAGGGGTTCGGGTTGGCCGCGATGGAGGCGCTGGCGGCGTCGGTCCCCGTGGTGGTCCGCGACCTGCCGGTTTTCCGGGAGGTGTTCGGGCACGCCGTGCGTTACGGGGGATCCACCGAGGCGACAGCCGACGCCCTGGAGTCGGCGATGGACTCGGATTCACTGGCGGCCGCGGGGCGTGCGCTCGCGGGGTCGCTCACCTGGGCCGACGCCGCCGCCCGGCACCTCGAGTTCTACGAGCGCGTGGGGTGATGGGCCGGGGTGCTGGGCCCCGCGGGCATGCCCTGGTGCACACAGGTCGCACCCGATCGGCGGGATCCCGTCGATCGGGGCGACTCGTGTGCACTGAGGCAGGTCGGTCAGGTGGTGACGCGCAGCCGCGTCTCGAACTCCCGCTCGAGGTCGCGCCAGGACTCGGCCTCGGCGTCGAACGGCGGGCTCGGCGCCATCCGGCCGGGCGTCGGCTCGAGAATCCCCGACACCAGCCAACCCAGCGGGGTGGAGGGTGCGAGCGCCTCCTCGACCGACGAGTCACCGGCGAAATCCGCTGCGTCGGTGAACAATTCGACGGCGAGGTCGAGCTGGTCGACGTCCACGGCCTCGGGTCCGCGGGCGAGATCGTCGGCGATCCCGGGCAGGACGTAGACGTTCTCGTCGGTCACCACCACGTCGAGGGAGCCGTCGACGGCGGCGGTCCGCACGTCGTCGTACGTCTCGAGGGAGGCGAGGTCGTGCTCGTGGTCGTCGGCGAGGTAGCGCGCGAGAGCCCGCTCACTGGTGAAGACGAGAACGGCGCCGGACCGTCCGAGGAACACCGGCTCGTCGTCGAGGTAGCACCGCAGGGTGTAGTACGTGTTCTCGCCGGTGATGATCCGGATCGGATCGATCCCGACGGACGCCCAGAAGTCGTCCTCGTCGTCCTCGTCGTCCTCGTCGGTGTCGTCGTCCTCGGTCCCGGCCGCGGCGACTCCACCCACGGCGGGCACCGCTGCGGCGTCGGTGCGGGGCTCGACGTCGAGGTCGGGGTCGTCGATCTCGTCCGGGTCCTCCGCATCCACCACGTTCTCGGCGGCGGCCGTGATCTCGGCGTCCGCATCGGCCACCGCGGCGTCGTCGACCTGCGGGGTGACCAACACCGTGTCGATCGCGTCGAGCACGTCGTCCCACCCGTCGGCCAGCGCGGTTCCGATGCGGTTCCACAGCTGCTTGCCCTCGCGCCCGACGAAGGCGTCGGCGCCCCGGCCCAGCACCGCGAACAGATGGTTGGCCGAGAAGTACCGCGTGACCGTGTCGAGTTCGCAGACCTCGCCGAGCGTGCGCGCCATGCCGAGGGAGCGGGCGAGCTCGACGACGACGTCCTCGGTGGGCTCCTCCGCCGCGAGTTCCGGTACTCCGATGAGGTCGTATACGTGATCGTCGTCGGGCTCGATGTGTTCGGCGGACAGGGCCCGCACGGTGCGCCACTGCGGATGATCGACCAGATCGTTGTCGTCGTCGGCACGGACGAACGCCGCGAGGTGGGCGACCGACGGGAAGGCGAACAACGCGTCGTCGCGGCCGAGGAAGGCCTCCCACTCCTCGCCGTCCTCGCGCCATTCCGGCGCCCACAGGGTGACCAGGTCGCCGGCGGTGACTCCGAGCTCGATCGGGACGATGTCCTGTGCCATGCGCGCGAGCCTATCTCAGCGGCAGGGAAGCAGGAGGTCGTGCATCACGGGCTCACTCTGTCGGCCGGTAGAAACCGTGAAAGGCCATGCCCG
The DNA here is from genome assembly GCF_019834675.1 of Rhodococcoides corynebacterioides. GTDB lineage: Bacteria > Actinomycetota > Actinomycetes > Mycobacteriales > Mycobacteriaceae > Rhodococcoides > Rhodococcoides corynebacterioides_A. Next base: position 780,629 of record NZ_JABUBU010000001.1, read on the forward strand.
AGTTGGTGGTTCGGACCGGTGACACCGACACCGGATCACCCGCCTCGACCAGTTGACCGTTGCCGACCACCATCGCGACGTGGCCGTCCCACACCGCGAGATCCCCCGGCATCAGATTCTCCACCGACACCGGGCTGCCGACCGACTGGTCGGCGGCGAGACGGGGAATGTCCACGCCGGCCTGGCCGTACGCGCTCTGCGTCAGTCCGCTGCAGTCCAATCCCTGGCCGGGAGTGGTGCCGCCCCAGACGTACGGGGTGCCCTGCTGCGCGAGGGCGAAGCGGACGGCGTCGGCTGCCTGCGCGTTGGGCGCCAGGGCGGTGGATCCGTCCGGGAGCACCACCTCGCGGCCGGTCCCGCCCGCGGCGGGGTCGTAGAACCGGTGGTTGGACGCCGACTCGGCGGGCCCGGTGTCCGGGACGGCCGGATGCGGTTCGAGCGCGCTGCGCAGGAACCGCTCGGCGTCCGTGACGACCGACGAGGCTCCCGGAACCGACGGCACGACCGGCGGGATCAGAGCCGACACCTCGGCGCCCAGCGCGTCCAGTTCGGCCCGCACCCGCGCCGCGACGGCCCCCGCCTTCGTCACGGCCGACTGCGCCAGTGCCGCCAGTGCCGCGGCACCGGCCGGAGTCACGGCGGTCGGCAGCAGCGGCGCCGCGGCGGCGACGAACGAGGCCGCGATCGCCTCCACCTCCGCGGTTCCTCGTGCCACCACCTCGCAGGCCCGTCCGGCGAGCGCCCCCAACGCCTCGGACTCCCGCGCCAAGGCCGTCGCCGCCTCGGCGGCCCGACCGCACATCTCGCCCACCGCGGTCGCGGCGGCGCCGGACCACCGGGAGTCGTCGACGGTGCCCCGCAGCGCGGACCCGACGGCCTCGATGGTGGTCGATCCGGCCGCCAACACGGAGTCCACCGACCCCGGCGGCAGGACCCCGCGCCCCAGGGTGTCGAGAACGTCCTGGATCGGGGCGAGCAAAGCGCTGGGGTTCGGCACCGTCAGCGTCACGGTGATCGTGTCCGGGGCGGGGGCAACCGGATCGGTGACCGCCTTCATCCGCGCAGGTCCGCGGCGGTGGCGTCGTCACCCTCGCGGTACGTCCGCGATGCCGAGAGCACCGACGTCCCGACCGTGTCGACGACGTCGGCGAGCGAGCCGAGGGCGGCGCAGTGGCGTTCGACGGCCGCACCGAAGAGGGCGGCGAAGGCGCCCCCGATCGGCCCCAGGGCGGGACCGACGACGGCGGCCGCGCGCCCGGCGGCGGCCGCGTCCGAGACCACGGCGGCGGTGCCGTGCAGCGAGGTGGCCAGGGTCGGCAGGTACTCCGGGTCGACGTGCACGTCGGGGGTGGTCATGGCGGTGTCCTCTCGCGAGCGGCCGCGGCACCGGGGTGGGCCCGGCACCGTTCTCCGTGTGTTGGACGCCGCGCCCCCGGTTCCGGTTCCGCCCTCTAGGGTCGACGACGTGAACACCACGCCCGGTATGGAGACGATCGTCCTCGACCACCCCCTCGCGTCCGCGCTGCTGACCCAGATGCGTGACCGCTCCACCGACAACCCGGCCTTCCGGTCGGCGCTGCGCCAGCTGACCCAGATGCTGGTGTACGAGGCGCTGCGCGGCGCGCCGTTGGTGGAATTCGACGTGGACACCCCCGTCGCCACGACGACGGGCTACCGGCTGGCCTCGCCGCCGCTCCTCGTGCCGGTGCTGCGCGCCGGACTGGGCATGGTGGAGAAGGCGAGCTCGCTCATCCCGCAGTCGCGGGTGGGCTTCGTGGGCATCGCCCGCGACGAGAAGACGCACCAGCCCACGCCGTACATGGAGTCGCTGCCCGACGATCTGGCCGGCTACCCGGTCTACGTCCTCGACCCGATGCTGGCCACCGGCGGGTCGATGGTGCACACCATCGAACTGCTCGTCCAACGCGGCGCCGACGACGTCACCGCCATCTGCGTCGTCGCGGCACCCGAGGGCGTCGAGACGCTGGGCGCGGCGGGGTTGCCCGTCCGGCTGATCGCGGCCGCCGTCGACGAGGGCCTGAACGAGAACGCCTACATCGTCCCGGGCCTCGGCGACGCCGGCGATCGCCAGTTCGGGCCGCGCTGACGCTCAGAACGTCCTGGCGAACTCCGCCAGCTCGGCGAGCACGGCACGGCCGCGCGCTCGGGCGGACTCGAGGTCGCCGCGCCCGTCCACGGGCTCGACCACCTCGAGATACGCCTTCAGCTTCGGTTCCGTTCCCGACGGGCGCACGATCACGCGGAACCGGTCGCCGGTGAGTTCGATCGCGTCCGTGCGCAGATCGTCCGTCCGGTCGTTCAGGTCCGACATCGTCACCGCGGATCCGGCCAGTGTGGCGGGGGGCCGGCGCCGGAGTGTCGTGGTCATGGCGGTGATCTCGGCGAGGTCCTCGACGCGTCGGGACACCTGCGCGCCCACGCGGGCACCGAACTCGACGTCGAGGTCGTCCAGGACGTCGAGCAGAGTCCGCCCGTCGTGGGCCAGCTCGGCGGCGACATGGGCGAGCAGGACGGCAGCGGAGATTCCGTCCTTGTCGCGCACCGCATCCGGGTCGACGCAGTGGCCGATGGCTTCCTCGTACGCGTAGACCAGACCGTCGCCGGCGCGCACGAGCCACTTGAACCCGGTGAGGGTCCGACGGTGGCGGGCGCCGCGGGCAACCGCGAGCGGGCCCAGCAGCGTGGACGAGACGATCGTGGACGCCACCAGGGCGCCGGGTGCGCTGGACCGCAGGATGTGGTCCGCGAGCACGGCGCCCGTCTCGTCGCCGCTGAGCATCCGCCACCCGTCCGGCCCCCGCACGCCGACGGCGCAGCGATCGGCATCCGGGTCCAGGGCCACGGCGAGGGTCGCGTCGGACCGCTCGGCGAGTGCGAGCAGGAGATCGGCGGCTCCCGCTTCCTCGGGGTTCGGGAACGCGACCGTCGGGAAGTCGGGGTCCGGGACGAACTGCTCGTCGACCGTGACGACGTCGTCGAATCCGGCGCGGCGCAGCGCCTCGACGGCGAGGTCGCCGCCGACACCGTGCAGTGGAGTCAGGGCGATCCTGACGCGGGAGTGGCTCTCCCGCGGGGGAACGCGGCGCAGGAGGCGGTCGAGGTACGGCCCGACGACGTCGTCCACGGTGGGACCGACGGGGACCCGGGGGACGCGGGACGCGCCGTCGGCGGACCGGATGAGGGCCTCGATCTCCCGGTCGGCGGGGGAGACCAACTGGGCACCGCCGTCGAGGTAGAGCTTGTAGCCGTTGTCGGCGGGCGGGTTGTGCGAGGCGGTGATCTGGACGCCCGCGACGGCGCCGCGCGCGCGGGTCGTGAACGCCAGGATCGGCGTCGGGAGCGGGTCGGGGAGCAACGTCACGCGAAACCCGCTCGCGGCGAACACTTCCGCCGCGGCGGCGGCGAACGCCGCCGAGCCGTGTCGGGCGTCGCGACCGACCACGATCTCCGACCCCGGTGCGTGCCGCGCCGACAGGTACGCGGCGACGCCGGCGCTCGCGCGGACGACGACCGCGACGTTCATGCCGTTCGGGCCCGCTCGGACCGGGCCGCGCAGACCCGCGGTGCCGAAGGCCAGGGTGGCGGCGAACCGATCGGTCAGGTCGTCGTCGGAGGCCGCCAGCAGCTCGGCGCGCGCGTCCGGATCGGGATCGTCGGCGAGCCAGCGTTCGAGGCGGTCGCGGTTTACGGCGGTCACAGGTGCGGAACCAGGTCGCGCAGCAGCGTTCCCATCCGGACGGCCGACGCCGCGCCGGCGGCGATGACCTCCTCGCCGTCCAACGGCTCGCCGGTGATGCCTGCGGCCAGATTGGTCACCAGGGAGATGCCCAGGACGCGCGCGCCCACGGCCCGCGCGGCGATGGTCTCGTGGACCGTCGACATCCCCACCAGGTCCGCGCCGAGGGTGCGGAGCATGCGGATCTCGGCGGGCGTCTCGTAGTGCGGGCCCGGCAGTCCGGCGTAGACGCCCTCGGCGAGCGTCGGGTCGATGGACCGGGCCACCGCGCGCAACTCGGCGGAGTAGGCGTCGACGAGGTTCACGAACTGCGCCCCGACCATCGGGGAGCGGCCCGTCAGGTTCAGGTGGTCCGAGATCAGGACGGGGTCGCCCACGGCCATGCCGTCCCGGATACCGCCGGCGGCGTTGGTCAGCACGACCGTCCGCGCGCCCGCCGCGGCCGCCGTCCGCACCGGGTGGACCACCCGCGCGAGGTGATGTCCCTCGTAGGCGTGCGTGCGGCCCAGCAGGATCAGCACCGGCGTCTCGCCGACCCGGACCGACCACATGGAGTTGCTGTGGCCCAGGGCGCGGGGCGCCGCGAAGCCGGGCAGCTCGGACATCGGGACGACGTGGTCCGGGTCGCCGAACTGCTCGGCGGCCCGTTGCCACCCCGACCCCAGGACGACGGCGACGGGATGACGGTCGACGCCCGTGATCCGCGCGAGGGCGGCCGCGGCGGCCTCCGCGGCGGCGGTGGGGTCGAGTTCCGGGTCGGCGGCTGCGTGGGGGGTGTTCACCCGACCGACCCTAGTGCGATCGCCGGGTCAATCCGCGTACGTCCGGTAGAGCCGCCAGAACCACACGGACGCCGCCGATCCGAGGACGACGCCGGAGCCGTAGGCGCCCACCGACACCAACATCGCCGACGCCGCCACGAGGACGACGATGACGACGGTCTGCAGAACGGCCGCGAGGTGCACCGATCACCGCTCCTCTCGCTGTCGACCGGCGCCGCCGTGCGGGGTTACCGGTGAGTACCATCCGATCATGCCTGCACTCGAGCGCGACGGCGACGTCTTCGTCCTCTCCCTTGCCCATGCCGACGGTGTCAATCCCGAGAACCGCTTCCATCCGGACTGGATCGAGCAGGTGCACGCGCTGCTCGACGAGGTCGACGCGGTCGAGGGACCGGCCGCCCTGGTGACGGTCGGCGCAGGCAAGTTCTACTCCAACGGACTCGACACCGACTACCTCTTCGCGCACGCCGACCGCATTCCGGAGTACCTGGACCTCGTGCACACGGTCTACACCCGCCTGCTGCGCTTCCCGATGGCGACCGTCGCGGCGATCAACGGCCACGCCTTCGGTGCCGGGGCCATGCTCGCGCTGTGCCACGACACGTCGGTCATGCGGGCCGACCGCGGTTTCTTCTGCCTGCCGGAGGTCAGCCTCGGCATGCCGTTCACCGAGGGCATGTCCACGCTGCTGCTCGAACGGCTGCCGAACGCCACGGCCGTGGAGGCCATGACCACCGGCCGCCGCTACGGCGCCGCCGATGCGGTCGCGCACCACATCGTGGGGGAGAGCGCGGCCGAGGACGCCGTCGTCGCCCGGGCGGTCGAGATCGCCGCGGCGCGGACGGCGACGCACGGCCCGAACATGACCTCGATCAAGGACAGCATCCACACCCGCACCCTGGCGGCCCTGTCGGTGCAGACCGGGGACAGTTCGTTCTCCTTCGGTTCCTGACGGGCCCCGGGCCGGCCCCGATCGGCGTCCCGATCCGCGCCTGACCCGTCCGCGTGAGTCGGCCGGTGCGAGACTGTCCGTCGTGACCTCCTTCCCGGCCGACGCCCTCGACGGCGTCGTCACCGCCGCGACCCCGGACCTCGTCGCGCTGTCGCACGCGATCCACGCGCGTCCGGAGCTGGCGTTCGAGGAGACGTTCGCCTCGGCCGCGACGGCGGACCTGCTCGTTGCCGCCGGCTTCGAGGTGACGCGGGGTGTGGCGGGTCTGCCGACGGCGTTCGACGCGCGGTACGGGTCGGGTGACCTGGTGATCGCCCTGTGCGCGGAGTACGACGCGTTGCCGGAGATCGGCCACGCCTGCGGGCACAACATCATCGCGGCGTCGGCCGTCGGCGCGGGGCTGGCGCTCGCCTCCGCCGCGGACGAGCTGGGGCTGACCGTCCGCGTGCTCGGCACGCCGGCCGAGGAGACCGGCGGCGGCAAGGTGGTCATGCTCGAGGCCGGCCTGTTCGACGACGTGGGCGCGGCGATGATGGTGCATCCCGGTCCGTTCGACATCGTGGCGGCCCGGTCGCTCGCGCTGGCGGACATCGCCGTGCGGTACCGCGGGCGAGAGGCACACGCCTCCGCCGCGCCGGAGTGGGGGATCAACGCCGCCGACGCCGCGACCGTCGCCCAGGTGAGCATCGGTCTCCTGCGGCAGCATCTGCGTCCGGGTCAGCAGGTGCACGGCATCGTCGGGCACGCCGGAACGGCGCCGAACATCGTGCCCGGCTCGTCGGAACTGCTCTACTACCTGCGGGCCGACACGGCGGAGGAGCTCGACGACCTCGACCGGCGGGCGCGGGGGTGCTTCGCGGCCGGCGCCGTGGCCACCGGGTGCACCCACGAGGTGGCGACGGTCTCGCCCACCTACACCGAACTGACCCCCGATTCCTGGTTGGTCGAGCGCTACCGCGACGTCGTCGGCGACCTCGGTCGCACCGCCGTTCCGCGCGAGTTCGAGACGTCGCGGCCGTTCGGCAGCACGGACATGGGTAACGTGACTGCGCGCGTCCCCGGCATCCACCCCGTCATCGGGTTGGACTCGCGGGGCGCCGTCACCCATCAACCGCAGTTCACCGCGGCGTGCGTGACCGAGTCCGCCGACCGTGCCGTGGTGGACGGTGCCCGTGCTCTGGCGCGGGTCGCCGTGCTCGCGGCCACCGACGCACACCACCGCGACCGCCTCGTCGCGGCAGCACACGAGAGGACGAGAAGACCATGAATCCCGCCGACGCCTGGATCGATGCGCACGGTGCGGATCTGGTGGCGTGGCGTCGTCGTATCCACGCCCATCCGGAACTGGCTCGGCAGGAGTTCGCGACCACCGCCTTCGTGGTCGAGACCCTCCGAACGGCCGGCTTGTCGCCGACGGTGCTGCCGGGGGGCACCGGGGTCGTGTGTGACATCGGCCCCGCGGGTCCGCGCATCGCGCTGCGGGCGGACATGGACGCACTGCCGCTGACGGAGTTCACGGGCGCGGAGTACTCGTCGACGGTCCCCGGGGTGTCCCACGCGTGCGGACACGACGCCCACACCACCGTGCTTCTCGCGACCGGCCTGGTGCTGGCCTCGCTGCCGTCGCTGACGCAGGGGGTGCGCCTGATCTTCCAACCCGCCGAGGAGGTCATGCCCGGCGGCGCGATCGACCTGGTCGCGGCGGGCGTGCTCGACGGCGTCTCCCAGATCCACGCGCTGCACTGCGATCCCCGGCTCGAGGTCGGCAAGGTCGGCATCCGCGTCGGCGCGATCACCTCGGCGGCGGACACCGTCGAACTGCGTCTCGATTCGGCCGGCGGCCACACCTCGCGGCCGCACCTGACGTCCGACCTGGTGTACGCGCTGGGGTCCGTCATCACCGCGCTGCCGGGTCTGCTGAGCCGCCGAGTGGATCCGCGGACCAGCACCGTCATGGTGTGGGGCGCCGTCGTGGCCGGTCAGGCGCCGAACGCCATCCCGCAGAAGGGCATGCTGACCGGCACCGTCCGCACGGGCGATCATCAGACGTGGGAACTGCTCGAGCCATTGGTGCACGAGATCGTGGCCGGTGTGTTGGCGCCGACGGGCGTGAAGTTCGAGGTCGAGTACCGGCGTGGAGTACCGCCCGTGGTGAACGACGAGCACGCCACGCGCCGCTTCGAAGCGGCCATCCGGTCTCTCGGACCGGACGCGTTGGCCGACACCGCGCAGTCCGGCGGTGGGGAGGACTTCTCCTGGTACCTCGAGCACGTGCCGGGGGCGATGGCGCGACTCGGGGTGTGGTCGGGACACGGGCCGCAGCTGGACATCCACCAGGCGACGTTCGATCTGGACGAGCGGGCGCTCGCGGTGGGCGTGCGGGTCATGACGGCGCTGGCCCTCGGTCTCGACGGTCCCGAGCGCGACTAGCCCGTCGGCCGCGCGATCAGGGCGCGGTGCCCGGTCCCACGTTCCGGGAGTTGCGGGTGCGCAGGTCTCGCACGTAGTCCGCGGGTGCGCCGGCGATCTCGGCGGCCTCGGCCATCACGCCCAGGTAGCGGGCGCTGGGCAGCCCGCCCTCGTACGCGTCGAGGACGTAGAGCCACGCCAGCACGGGACCGTCCTGCGTGTCCACGCGGAGTCGGATCTTGCGGTGGATGCCGAGCTCCGAGCCCTCCCACCGGTCCAGGCGGTCCTCGTCCTCGGGCGGCACGTCGTAGAGCACGACGAACACGCGCGACTCGGGGTCCTCGACGACCGTGGCCAGCGCGCCCTCCCAGCCGATGTCCCCGCCGCCGAACGTCAGGCGCCACCCCTGCAACCATCCGGTTCCGGCCACGGGCGAATGGGGGCACCGCTCGAGCATCTGCTCGGGATGCATGTTGGAACCGTAGGCGGCGTAGATCGGCACGGCGGTCAGCCTAATCCGTCGGCGCCGCGACCTCGGGCCGGGGAGCGGACCGTCGGTGCGGTGAATTAGGTTGAGGGGGTGTGAGTGACCCTCACGCACGCTCGTTCTCCCGCACATCCACCACGGAGGCTCTTCATGACCCGCATCGTGATCATCGGCGGCGGACCGGCCGGCTACGAGGCCGCGTTGGTCGCAGCGCAACACGGTGGGTCGGTCACCCTGGTCGATTCCGACGGCGTGGGTGGAGCCTGTGTGCTGTGGGACTGTGTGCCCTCCAAGACCTTCATCGCCTCCACCGGCATCCGCACGGACATGCGTCGGGCGTCGGATCTGGGCATCGAGCTCGACCCGTCGTCGGCGGTGGTCGACCTGCCGCAGATCCACAACCGCGTCAAATCCCTTGCGCAAGCACAGAGTTCGGATATCCGAGCGCGCCTGCAGACGGTCGGCGTGCGCGTGCTCTCCGGCTCGGCCAAGGTGGTCGACACCCAGCCGGGCCTCGCCGCGCACACGGTCGAGGCCGCGTTGTCGACGGGGCAGACCGAGCGGATGGATGCCGAGGTGGTGCTCGTCGCCACCGGCGCCAGCCCGCGGGTGCTGCCGGGTGCGCAGCCGGACGGCGAGCGCATCCTCACCTGGCGTCAGCTCTACGACCTCCGGGAACTGCCGTCGCACCTGATCGTGGTCGGGTCCGGTGTCACCGGCGCCGAGTTCGTCTCCGCCTACACCGAGATGGGCGTCAAGGTCACCGTGGTGTCGAGCCGTGACCGTGTGCTGCCCGGCGAGGACGCCGACGCCGCCCTGGTGCTCGAGGACGTGCTGTCCGAGCGTGGTGTCACCCTGGTCAAGCAGGCTCGGGCCGATTCCGTGACCCGCACCGACGACGGCATCGTCGTCACGCTCTCCGACGGCCGGACCGTCGAGGGGTCGCACGCGCTGATGACCGTGGGATCCGTGCCCAACACCGCGGACCTCGGACTCGAGAACGTCGGGCTCGAACTCGACCGCGGGGGCTACCTGCGCGTCGACCGCGTCTCGCGTACCAGCGTGCCCGGCATCTACGCCGCCGGTGACTGCACCGGCCTGTTGCCGCTCGCGTCGGTCGCGGCGATGCAGGGCCGCATCGCGATGTACCACGCGCTGGGCGAGGGCGTCAGCCCGATCAAGCTCAAGACCGTCGCCTCGGCCGTCTTCACCCGCCCCGAGATCGCCACCGTCGGCGTCGGGCAGTCGGCCATCGACAACGGCGAGGTGCCGGCGCGCACGGTGATGCTGCCGCTGAACACCAACCCGCGCGCCAAGATGTCCGGCCTGCGCCGCGGCTTCGTCAAGATCTTCTGCCGCCCGGCCACCGGCGTGGTCATCGGCGGCGTGGTGGTCGCGCCCACCGCGTCGGAGCTCATCCTGCCCATCGCGATCGCGGTGCAGAACAACCTCACCGTTCGCGATCTCGCCCAGACGTTCTCGGTTTACCCCTCGCTCACCGGGTCCATCACCGAGGCCGCGCGTCAGCTCATCAGCCACGACGACCTGGACTGAGTCCGGGCGTCAGTCTCCGGTGACCGGTTGGCGCAGGATCGTCCGCAGGCGCTCGGGCGCGGTACGACGGGCGTCGTTCAGGTAGATCTCGTGGTGGCGGCCGGTGAGCGACCGGCCCCGGGCCGTCGCCTCGTCGTGCATCGCCGCGATGACCGGACCCTCGGCGTCGTAGGGGCCGACGTGCAGGGTCTGCACGACCGCGCCCTCCTCCATCGTCCGCATCTCGACCGAGCGCGGCGGCGGCCCACCGGCACGTTCGCGCACCCGGCCCTGCACGGTGTCCACGTGCTCGTCCGTGAGCCACTCGGGGACGACGGTGAGCACGGTCCAGTGCCACCTGTTCTTGTTCCGGCCCGAGGTGAACGCCTCCAGGTCGTCGGCCCACCACAAGGCTTCCAGCGGCGGAATGCGGTAGTCGCGGTGCAACTCTCGGGAGGACAGGAACTTCAGGCCGTACGTGACGGGGTACAGCGACGCGAGGGCGTCCGCGTAGGCCGACGACGTGTTCGGGTCACCCGTTCCGTCGACGGCGAGGTACCGACGCGCGGGCAGGTCGAGGAGGTCGATGCGGCCGCGGCGCGCCGTGTACCCGACGAGTTCGCGGCGGGGATCGAACGGCACGGGCACCTCCGGACCGGGACGGGACACGGTGGACGGGTCGACGGGACCGCCCGTTCTCGCGACCGTGTGACGCAGACGGTACGTCCGCCACCGTCGAATGCGCGACCCGATGGTCAACGTGCGCAATCCCGCGGCCATGTGTTGCGCGGACTGCATCGTCTTGTTTGAGTTGTGTGGATCACACCGGGGACGATCTCTCCGGGTGCGACGACGACGAGAGGACCCGACCATGGGCGCCCGCAGCTTTCTTCTTCCCGATCTCGGCGAAGGCCTCACCGAAGCAGAACTCATCAGCTGGTCGGTGACTCCGGGCGACACCGTCGAACTCAACCAGGTCATCGCCGAGGTGGAGACGGCCAAGGCCTCCGTGGAGCTGCCGTCGCCCTACGCGGGCGTCGTGCTGGCCCTGCACGTCGACGCCGGGGACACCGTCGAGGTGGGCACGCCGATCATCGACATCGGTGACGGAGCGGACGACGTCGCGTCCCCGAGTGCTGCGTCGCCGAGTGCCGTGTCTCCGAGTGCCGTGTCTCCGAGTGGCGAGGCCGCGAGCGTCGAGGCCCCGAGCACCGCCGCGCGGAACGGAGCCGACCACGACGACGCCGGTCCGGACGGCCGCGTTCCGGTCCTGGTCGGGTACGGCGTCGCGGGCGAGACGGCCAGCCGCCGCGCCACCACGACCCCGGCCGACACGACGCCTCCGGTCGCCACCCCGTCGGAGCCGGACTCCCGACCCCTCGCGGCGCCGCCGGTGCGGTTCCTCGCCCGGCAGGAAGGTATCGACCTCACGGACGTGCCGCCGACCGGCCCCCGCGGTGAGGTGACCCGCGAGGACGTCGCCGCGTACCTCGACCGAGCCGCCGGCGAGTCCGACTCCGCTCCGCTCGACACTCCGGCGCGGGAGACCCGGACACCGATCAAGGGGGTGCGGAAGCACACCGCGGACGCCATGGTCCGCAGCGCGTTCACCGCGCCGCACGTGACCGAATTCGTCACCGTGGACGTCACACCGACGATGGAGTTGCTGGACCGTCTGCGACGGTCCGCCCACCTCGACGGCGTCCGACTCACCCCGCTGGTGCTGGTCGCGAAGGCGCTCCTGATCGCGGTGCGCCGCAACCCGTCGCTGAACTCGTCCTGGGAAGAGGAGAACCGCGAAATCGTCACCAAGCACTACGTCAACCTCGGCATCGCGGCCGCCACCCCCCGCGGGTTGATGGTGCCGAACGTCAAGGACGCCGACCGGCTGAGCCTGCGCGACCTCGCCCTGGCGCTGTCCGACCTGACCGCCGTGGCCAAGGAGGGCAAGACAGGCCCGCGCGACCTCGAGGACGGCACCATCACGATCACCAACGTCGGTGTCTTCGGGGTCGACTCGGGCACGCCCATTCTCAACCCCGGTGAAGCCGCCATTCTGTGCATGGGCGCCATCAGGCCGCGCCCGTGGGAGTTCGAGGGGCAGATCGCCCTGCGGCAGGTCACCACGCTGAGCGTCTCGTTCGACCACCGACTGGTGGACGGTGAGCAGGGGTCTCGGTTCCTCGCCGACATCGCCGCCGTGCTGTCCGACCCGATGGCACTGATCGCGATGAGCTGAGCCTCGTCCCGCGGCTGTGACGTCAGAAGGCGTACCGCACGGTGAGCCAGGGTGCGCGCTCGGCGATGATGTCCGTCAACCGCGCCACCGCGGCGGCCTTGACGTCGTTCCGGTAGCGGACGTTGAGCGCACCGTTCTGGGATCGCTTGACCTGCTGGGTGTGCGGCGTCCAGAGCACGTTCTCGGCTTTCGGGTGCCACCCCAGGTTGACCTGGTGCAAATCGCGGTTGTGGGTCAGCATGATGACCTCCACCGCGGCCTGCTTCTTGAAGTCGTCACCCGTTGCGGCGGCGACGGAGTCGATCAGCGTCGTCCACCGGTCCTCCCACCCCTCGACGAGCACGACCGGGGAGAAGTTCAGATGGACCTCGTAGCCGGCGGCGACGAAGTCGTCGAGCGCGGCCAGTCGGTCCGCGATGGGTGAGGTGCGGATGTCGAGCAGGCGCGACTCCTGCTCCGGCATCAGCGAGAAGCGGATGCGGGTGCCCCCGCGCGGGTCCAGTGACAGCAGATCCCGGTTGACGTACTTGGTAGCGAAGCTGGCCTTGGCGCCCTCCCACCCCGCGAAGGCGCGGATCAGGTCGGCGACGTTGTCGCTGACCGTGGCGTCGACGCTGCAGTCGCTGTTCTCCCCGATGTCGTAGACCCAGTCCGTCGGATCGCACTGGTTCGCCGCGGGCTTGGGCCCCTGCCGTGTCACGTGCCGGCCGAGGTAGCCGACGATCCTGTCGATGTTGGTGAACACCGTGATCGGATTGGCGTAGCCCTTGCGGCGGGGCACGTAGCAGTAGGCGCAGGCCATCGCGCATCCGTTGGCCGTGGACGGGGCGATCCAGTCCGCCGACCGCCCGTTGGGCCGCGCGGTCAGCGACTTCTTCACCCCGAGCACCAGGTCCTCGGTCTTGACCCGCACCCAGCGGTCGATGTTGCCCTCGTTGCCGTGCAGCGACGGGATCTGCCAGTGCGAGTCGACCTCGATCACCTCGGCGGACGGGAAGCGGGCCAGCACCTCCTGGCCGCGCAGGTCCGCGATCGCCTCCGGTTCGGCCCAGATGCGGCGCGGATCGAGCAGGGCGGGGGTGGGGGCATTCACCTCCCCGGGCTATCACGACCCACCGACACCGCCGGCGAGGAAGTCGAGTACAAGTGAACTGCAAGCGGCGCGGCGCACAGTCCTCGTGACGGCCGACCCTCCCGGGTCCGGCCCCGACGAGAGGACACGCCATGGGCACCAGCCCCGCCCGCCCCACCACGTTCGACGACACCCTCGGCATGCGGCTCTCGCACCGCGCGATGATCGCCGACGCGGGTCGCCTCACCGACCTGCTCGCCGGCCTGGCCGCGGGTGCACCCACCGACGCCCGGCACGGCGCGGCCGTCGCCGAGTACCTGCGCCTGTTCTGCACCAGCATCGAGCACCACCACCGCACCGAGGACGACGTCCTGTGGCCGATTCTCGTCGAGAACGCCGGCCCGCACGTCGACCTGTCCGAGCTCACCGAGGACCACGACGCGCTCGATCCGATCCTCGCGGCCGTGCGCGAGCTCGCCTCGCAGCTGCCCGACCGGACGGCTGCCGCGGCGCTCGCCGGCCACCTCGGTCGGTTGCGCGATCTGCTCACCGAGCACATCGCGGAGGAGGAGGCCACGATCTTTCCGATGATCACGGGGTACGTCCCTCTCGACCGGTGGGCGCAGGTGGAGAAGGCCGCCAAGAAAGGCGCCCGGCCCGATTTCGAGATCGCCCGCGCGCTCGACTGCCTGACCGACGCCGAGCGCCCGGCGATTCGTCGTGAATTCCCGCTGCCGGCGCGCCTGATGATCAAGGTGATGGCGTCGCGGCACCACCGTCGGGAACGGGCGGTGTTCGGGCCGTCAGCAGTGCTCGCGCAGCACGCCTGACCCGGTCCTCCGTCTCGTCGGCGCGGCGGCGATGGACCGCGGCGTCGTCGCCCCGGCCGAGTGCCGCGGCGCTCGCCGCCAGCGCGCCGTCGACGGTGCCCACCGAGAACGAGCCCGCGTCGAGCCCGCCGATCGTGCCGCTGAACGGACGCAGCGCGTCGTACACCGCGCGGCACTCGTCGACGTCGCCCGCCGCCGCCGCGAGGTGGGCGCGCATGACCGTCCAGGCGCGCCAGGCGTAATCGCGGGCCGGTCTCGGGCTCCTGCGGTACAGCGTGGCCGCGGTGGCCCGGTCGCCCGCCAGCAGATGGACGAAGGCCGTCGGCACCTCCACCGGGAACCACGTGTCCTCGCTCGCGCGCCGGGTGCGCTGCCACAGGTCGTCGTCGACGACTCCGGTGTGGATCGCTCGCATCACCCGGCTGATCAGGCCGAACACCGACGCCAGCGAGAGGCCCTGCTCGGCCATGTCGCGGGCGAGGGCGTCGTAGCGGCGAACGGCCTCGTCGAGATCCCCGGCGAGGGCGTGCAGCAGGGCGTCGAAGAGTTCGGCGACCCCGACCAGTTCGAGGAGCTGGTGACCCGCCGCCGCGGACAGCGCCCGGTCCAGTTCCGCGCGCGCCGCCTCGAGGTCCGCGCGGGCGCACGCGGCGAGGAAGAGCTGGAAGTACGCGACCGCGACGTGATCGCCGCGCCCCTCGTCGGCGGCGACGGCGAGCAACCGGCGTGCGGCAGGCTCGCGCGCGTCGTCGTGGTCGGGCCCGTACGCGAGGTATCCGAAGGCGCCCAATGCTCGGCACAGGGCCTCCGGATCGTCGCTGCGGTCCGCCTCGGCCACGGCGGCCACGGCGTGGTGTTCTGCTGCTGCGTCGTCGAGGCCTTCCCACTCGAAGAAGGCCGCCGCGTGCAGGCGTGCGCGGTCACCCGGATCGTCGGTCGTGTCGAGCAACCGGTCCAGCACCGCGATCAGCGGCAGGTCCGGCTCGGCCGCATCGCGCACCGACCACACGGGAGGGGCGGTCCACCCGGTGGCCGCGGCGAACGGGGACCGACCGAGACGGTCGGCGAGAGCGAGGGCATCGCGGCGGATACGACGGGCGCCGGTGGCGTCGCCCGCCCGCGCCGCGGACCCGATCAACGGCACCACAACGTCGTAGACGAGAGCCGGGTCGGGCGGGTCCGCGGTCTCCGCGAGCGTCCGCGCGCGCCGACGCAGGTCCAACGACGTCGACCACGCGCCGGCCTCGTCCGCCGCGCGAGCCGCGGCGAGGGCGAGACCGACACCGTCGGCAGCGGTCGCCGCCGTGGCCGACGCGAGCGCGTGGTGGGCCAGCGCCGTCGGGTCGGACCGGCTCCGGGTGCGCAACGCCGCGGCGACCCGAGCGTGGATCCGGGCGCGACGCAGCTGCGGTTGGTCGGTGTAGAGGACGTCGCGGAACAGCGTGTGCGAGAACCGAACCAGGGTCGACCCGACCTCGTCGAGCACGCCGTCCACCACTGCGGGTTCGAGGGCGTCCAGGACGTCGTCGTCGTCCGAGACGGCGGCCAGGAGGTCGAGGTCGACGTCGCGGCCGAGCACGGCGGCGCGGCGCAGCACCACCGACGTGTGCTCGGGGAGGCGTGCCAACCGGGCCCGCAGGATGGCCTCGATGCCGTCGGGCACGGCGACGTCCGCCGCACGCGGACCGTGCGAGCCCACCAGCCGAGCGAGCTCACGGACGAAGAGCGGGTTGCCTCCACCGCGGCGGGCGATCCGGTCGGCGACGTCCGCCGACAGCACGACCCCCGCGGCGCGGGCCACCGCGCGGGCACCGTCCGCGCCCACCGCGGTCAGCGCGATCACGTCCGACCGGTGTCGACCCGGGGCCAGCGCCGGCAGCAGGGTCGGCGTCACCTCGGACGGCCGGTAGGTGGCGACGACGGCGAGCGGACGCTCCCAGAACGTCGCGACGAGGTGGCGCAGGACGTGCACCGTCGTCTCGTCGGCGCGGTGCAGGTCGTCCAGAACGAGGACCAGCGCACCCTCGGCGAGGTGCCGCTCGCAGACCTCCTCGAGCCGGCGCGCGCGGTCGAAGGGAGACACGGCGGCCGGGGGTGGCTCGTCCTCGGTCAGCGCGCCGGCGATCTGCGCCCAGGGCCAGCCGGGCGGCGCACCGGGGACCTCCGAGCACCGTCCGGTCGCGACGGTCACCCCGCGGGCGCGCGCCTCGTCCGCCGCCAGCCCGGCCAGGGTGCTCTTGCCCTCGCCGGCCTCGCCCGCCACCCAGACCGTGGCAGCGCGGGACTCGGCCTCGACACGAGCGATCGCCGCGCGCAGGCGGTCGAGCTCGGCCGGGCGCGCGTTCGCCGACACCGCCGCGGCGGTCTCCGGGTGCGGCGACCCCAGCGTGGCGACGGGCCGGGCCGGTGGATCCGGAAGGGTCGCGTCGGGCGTCGGGACGCCGACGTCCCGGTGGGCGAGGATGTCCGCTTCCAGGGCGCGCAGGCGCGGCGCCGGGTCCACGCCGAACTCCTCGGCGAGGTGGCGTCGGCTGCGCGCGAGCACGTCCAGTGCGTCGAGCTGACGGCCGAGTCGATAGAGCGCGGTGGCCAGCAGCCGCACGCTCTCCTCGCGGTCCGGCCGGGTCTGCACGACCCCGCTGAGTTCGGCCACGACCGCCGCGTCGTCCGAGAGGCGGATCCCGCACGCGGCGTGCATCTCTCGGGCGAGGGAGCGGAGATCGTCGAGTCGCGCGGCCTCGGCGACGGCCCAGGCGGCGTCGCGGACCTCGGCGTACGCCGACCCGCGCCATCGAGCGAGTGCGTCGGCGAGCACCCGGCGCGCGACGGCGGCGTCGGGTGCGTCGCGGGCACGGGTCAACGCACGGTCGACGAGGCGGGCGTCCACCGCGTCCTCGGGGAGCACGAGGCCGTAGCCCGGCGCCGCGCCGACCAGCAGGCGGGGCCGCCCACGCGCGGGGCGGTTCGGCTCGAGGATGCGGCGCAGGTTGGACACGTGCACCTGCAGGGCCGCGAGCGCGCGCGGCGGCGGCGTGGCCCACAGGTCGTCGACCAGTGTGTCCACCGGGACGACGTCCCCGCCGCCGATCACCAGGCGCTGCAGCAGCGCTCGTTGCCGCCGACTCCCGGTCGACACCTCCCGCCCGCCCACCGTCACCACGAGCGGGCCGAGGACGGAGATCGTCACCGGTGCGGGAGCCGAGTGGGAGTCCGACGCGGGCGTGACCACGCCGGTCAGGCTACTGCGCGGCGGCGACGGCCACCGGTGGTTGGCATCGCGGACACCAGTAGATCTGCCGCTCCTCGGTGGGGTCGTCTCCGAGGTGGCCGAACCGGATGGCCGTCCCGCACCGACGGCACGGTTTCCCGTCGCGCCCGTAGACCCAGAAGTGCCGCCCGGCGCGGAGGTCCCCGGTGAAGGTGCGCGCGTTCCGGTCCTTGTTGGCGACGATGCTGCGGTGCGACAGGTCGACCATCGGCGCGAGGTCGACCGCCCGGACGGGCGCGCGGGGGTCGACGCCGCGGACGAAGCAGATCTCGTTGCGGTAGACGTTGCCCAGACCGGCGAGGTTGCGCTGATCGAGCAGCGCGAGTCCGATGGGCCGGTCCGGGTCCGCGGCCAGATTCGCGATCGCGAGCTCCGCGTCCCACGTCGGTCCCAGCAGGTCGGGCCCCAGATACCCGACCGCCTCGTCGAGCGTGTCCAGGATCTCCACCACGCCGAGCTCGAAGCCGACGGCCACACGGTCGTCGGTGGCGAGCACGATGCGCGCCTGGTAGGCGGGCCGCCGCCAACGCGTCTCGGGGCGGTAGACGTGCCAGGCACCCTCCATCTTCAGGTGCGAGTGGATCACGTGGTGGGCGACCTCGATGGCCAGGTGTTTGCCCACCGAGTGCACCGCCTGCACGCGGTGGCCGGAGAAGTCGACGGTGGCGTAGCGCGGCACCCGCACGTCGCAGACGGTGAGAACCTTGCCGTCGAGCGCGTCGCGCAGGGTGTTGGCGGTGCGCCACACGGTGTCGCCCTCGGGCATCTAGGTGACCCTGATCCGCAGGCCGCGCGGGGTGGCCGTGAACCCCGACTCGGCGAGCACGGACGCGAGCACGGTGCCGTGGATGTCCTCGCCGTCGGTGCGTTCGACCAGCAGACGGTCGACCGAGCGGGTGGTCACCAGCGAGCTCAGCGCGGCACCGGCGGCCGACAGGGCGTCGCGGTCGGCGGTGAACGTCAGCACCGACTTACCGCCGCGCTCGACGAACAGCACCAGGTGACCGTCTACCAGCACCACGAGTGCGCCCGCCTTGCGTCCCGGGCGGTGACCGGACGCGCCCTCGACCTCGCTCTTGGGCCACGGCAGCGCGGCGCCGTAGGGGTTGGCCGGGTCCGTCGCCGCCAACGCGACGGCACCGAGGCTGCGCTCGGACTCGCTGCGCAGGCGATCCACCACGTCGGAGGTGGAGAACTGGGCGCCGCCGAGGGAGTCGACGAAGTACCCCCGGCGGGCGCGACCCGAGTCCTCGAACCCGGTGAGCACCTTGTACACCCCGCCGAAGCCACCGGGAATGCCCTCGTCCATCACCGACCCCCGCGTGACGACGCCGTACCGCTCGAGCAGGATCTCCGCCGTCGCGTGGGCGCGCACGGTGGGGTCCGTGTCGACCTCCGGCACCAGAGCCCACCGACCGCCGACGGTGGGCGGACCGGTGCGGGTGGGCAGGGTGGGCCGTGCGTAGCGCTGGTAGGAGCGGGAGCGGGGGGAGCGACGAGCCGGCCGGTGACTCGGCGCGGACCGCGTGGCGCCGTGCAGCAGTGACCGTAGCGGCGCGAACGTGTCGTTGGTCAGGTGTCCGGTCCACACGAGGTCCCACAGCGCGGCGGCGAGCGTCGTGTCGTCCGGCGGGTCGACCGCGCGTTCGCGCAGCACCGTTCCCACGGTGTCGGAGAGCTGGCGGAAGAAGAACGCGCCGCCACCCGACAGGGCTTGCAGGACGGCGTGTTGGAGGTCGCTGAGCTCGTCGTCGCGGGGGAGGGGGAGGGTCACCGGAGCGGCGTCGGCCGGGTGCAGGCAGACCCACCCGTCCTTCGACGAGATGGATCCGTGGCCGGACCACACGACCTCACCGGTGGCGGTGAGCTCGTCGAGCATGGCCGGCGAGTAGTCCCGCACGCGCTGCGGCAGGATCAGTGACTCCCACGCCGACGCCGGGATCGGGACGCCGGCGAGTTGATCGATCACGGTGACCACGCCGTCGAGACCGCGCAGGGTGCCGCCGACGTGCTGCCAGCGCGGCAGGAACCGGCCGAGGACGTGCGTGGGTACGGGCTCCACGTCCTGACGGGCCGCGGCGAGGGAACGCCGTCGCAGACGGCGGAGCACCTCGGCATCGCACCATTCGCTGCCCGACCCGCCGGGCCGGAACTCGCCCTCCACCACACGTTTCGCCGCGGAGAGGCGCAGCAGGACGTCGCGGGCCACTGCGGAACCCACGCCGAACCGGCCGGCGACGTCGGCCACCGAGAAGGGGCCGTGGGTGCGGGCGTACCGGCTCACCAGGTCGCCCATCGGATCGTCGACGGGTTCGATGAACGCGTCCGGAACGCCGATCGGGAGCGGGACGCCGAGGGCGTCGCGCAGCCTGCTCGCGTCCTCGATGGCCACCCACCACGAGGACCCGGCGAAGGACACCTCGAGGGCGCGCCGGTCCGAGACCAGGTCCGCCACCCATCCGGCCGCGGCCTCCGGGGTCTCGCACCGTGCCGAGAGTTCGGCCGTGGTGAGCGGGCCGAGCAGGCGCAGCAGATCGGCCACGCCCTCCTTGTCGCGGGCCTTCCGGTCCGGCGCGAGCCGTTGCAGCTCGGTCTCGGTGTCCGCGACCACGGCGGCGTCGAGCAGGTCGCGCAGCTCCACCCGGCCGAGCAGCTCGGCGAGCAGCGAGGCATCGAGAGACAGTGCGGCAGCGCGGCGTTCGGCCAGCGGCGAATCGCCCTCGTACATGAACTGGCCGACGTAGGAGAACAGCAGCGACGTGGCGAACGGCGACGGCGTGTCGGTGTCGACCGTCAGCACCCGGATCTGGCGCCGGGCGATGCGGGTGCTCAGCGCCTCCAGGGACGGCAGGTCGTACACGTCCTGGAGGCACTCGCGCACCGTCTCGAGCAGGATCGGGAACGTCGGGTACTTCCGCGCGACGTCCAGCAGCTGGGCGGCGCGCTGCCGCTGCTGCCACAGCGGCGCCCGCTTGCCCGGATTACGACGCGGCAGAAGCAGTGCACGCGCGGCACATTCGCGGAAACGGGAGGCGAAGAGCGCGGACCCGCCCACCTGCTCGGTGACGATGTCGGCGATCTCGTCGCGGTCGAAGACGAACAGGTCGGCGCCGGGCGGCTCGTCCTCGGTGTCGGGCAGCCGCACGATGATGCCGTCGTCGGACGCCGTCGGCTGGGAGTCGATGCCGAACCGCTCGATCAACCGTGCGCCCACGGCCAGCGCCCACGGCGCGTGCACCTGCTGGCCGTAGGGCGAGTGCAGCACCAGCCGCCAGTCGCCCAGTTCGTCCCGGAACCGCTCCACCACGAGGGTCCGGTCGGTCGGGAGATGGCCGGTGGCCGTGCGCTGTTCGGACAGCAACGCGAGCAGGTTGGTGACCGCGTTGGCGTCCAGGCCGCCGGCGGCCAACTTCTCGCGCATCGCGTCGTCGTCCGTCGCGGACCGGAGGAAACCGCCGAGGGCCTCGCCGAGTTCGGCCGGACGACCCAGCCCGTCACCGTGCCAGAAGGGCAGGCGGCCGGGTTGGCCGTACGCGGGGCTGACCAGAACGCGGTCGTGCGTGATCTCCTCGATGCGCCAGCTGGTGGCGCCGAGGGCGAACACGTCGCCCACCCGCGACTCGTAGACCATCTCCTCGTCGAGTTCGCCCACCCGGCTGGCCTTCTCCCCGACCATGAACACGCCGAACAGTCCGCGGTCGGGGATGGCGCCACCCGAGGTGACGGCCAGGCGTTGGGCACCGGGCCGGCCGGTGAGCGAGCCGCCGTCGCGATCCCACACCAGGCGCGGGCGTAGTTCGGCGAACTCGTCCGAGGGGTAGCGCCCGGACAGCAGGTCGAGCGTGGACTCGAAGGCCGATCGGGGCAGCGTCGCGAAATTGCCGGTGCGACGCACGGTGTCGAACCACTCGTCGGCGTCGATCGGTTCGAGAGCGCACGCGGCGACCGTCTGCTGGGCCAGGATGTCGAGCGGATTCGCGGGGACCTTCAGCGCCTCGATGTGGCCCTCGGTCATGCGCTGGACCGTCACCGCGCAGTGGATCAGGTCGGTGCGGTGCTTCGGGAACAGCACGCCGCGGGAGATCTCGCCGACCTGGTGGCCCGCACGTCCCACGCGCTGCAGTCCGCTGGCCACCGACGGCGGCGCCTCGACCTGGACCACCAGGTCCACCGCGCCCATGTCGATGCCGAGCTCGAGACTGCTGGTGGCCACCACGCACTTGAGGCGCCCGGACTTCAGGTCGTCCTCGATGAGGGCACGCTGATCCTTGCTGACGCTGCCGTGGTGGGCGCGCGCGAGCAACGGCTCCGATCCGTGGACCACCTCGCCGGAGGATCCGATCTGCGACGGCGGCGCGTGGTCCGTGGGCACCCCCTCGCCGAGCCGCTCGGCGTACACCTCGTTGAGGCGCGCGGTGAGACGTTCCGACAGGCGCCGCGAGTTGGCGAACACGATCGAGGACCGATGCTCGAGCACGAGGTCGACGATCTGCGCCTCGACGTGCGGCCAGATCGACCCCTGCTGCGGCGCCGCGGAGGCGGATCCCTCCTGCGGCTCGGTGGTGCCGAGCTCGGTCATGTCCTCCACCGGCACCCGCACCGAGAGGTCGAAGGTCTTGGGCGACGCGGGAGCCACGATGCGGATGGGCGCGCTGCCGGTGAGGAAGCGGCCCACCTCCTCGTGCGGGCGCACCGTCGCCGAGAGCCCGATGCGTTGCGCGGGACGGTCGAGCGCGCCGTCGAGCCGCTCGAGTGAGAGTGCCAGGTGCGCACCGCGTTTGGTGCCGGCGACGGCGTGCACCTCGTCGACGATGACGGTGTCGACGGTCTGCAACGTCTCCCGCGCCGCCGAGGTCAGCATGAGGAACAGCGACTCCGGGGTGGTGATGAGGATGTCCGGTGGCGTCTTGAGCATGGCGCGGCGATCCGCGGGACTGGTGTCACCCGAGCGCACCCCCACCGAGATCTCCGGCGGCGCGATGCCCTGCAGCTTGGCGGTCTGCGTGATCCCGACCAACGGCGCGCGCAGGTTTCGCTCGACGTCCACGGCCAGGGCCTTGAGCGGCGACACGTACAGAACGCGCGTCCCCCGCTCGGCGTCGTCCCCGGCGCCGGTGGGCCGCTGGACCAGCCGATCGAGAGCCCAGAGGAACGCGGACAGGGTCTTGCCGGACCCGGTGGGTGCCACCACCAGAGTGTGATCACCGCTCGAGATGGAGTCCCAGGCACCGAGCTGCGCGCCCGTCGGCGCCGGGAACGCACCCTCGAACCACGCGCGGGTGGGCGCGGAGAACCGTGCCAGTACCTGATCGGGCGGGGGAGTGCTCACCGGTCCATAGTGCACCGACCCACCGACACGGCCACGGATCAGATGTCCTCGAGCTTCTCCTCGCCGCGGTTGCGGAAGAACTTGAACCCCGGAATGCCGATGACGGCCTTGCGCACGTCCTTGGTCACCTCGAGCAGTTGGTGGATCTCGGGAGCGACGGTGTCCATGGTGGCGAGGATGGGCATGATCGCCTCCATGCGCTCCATGAGCTCGGGCAGCTGGTCGACCATCCGGATCGACGCGTCGAGCTCCTGCTCGGAGAAGTTGTCGACGAAGCGCCGGCCCAGGGGAATGCCGCGGTCCGCGATCGGCTGCAGCTCGGCGATCATGGACTGCGCCCGCGCGGAGGCGTCGCCCGCACCGACGACGACCTCGGCCGCGTCGTCGGTGGTGCGCGCCGCGGCGTCGATCACCTCACCCGCCCGCGCGGTGATCTCCTCGACCGACGTCAGCAGCGCGTCGAGCCGTCCGAAGAGATCGTCGATCCGCGACGGCATGGCGGCGACGAGGGCGACGGTGTCCATCGACCACGACACCGTCGCACGGACCAGGGAGAGCGCGGTGCCGACGGACGGCACCGGCAGTCGCACGGTCTGAACCTCGAGTTCTCGGTCGGACGCCACCGCATCACTATGTCACCCGGCCGCCTCCGAGCGGGGACGAGCGGGTGACGACCGTCACTCGGACGAGACCTCGCCGTCGACGTCCGTAATCTCGGATCCATGAAGGCATTCGTCACCGGCGCCAGCGGCTACATCGGTTCTCGGCTCGTCGCCTCCCTGGTCGCGGACGGCGTCGACGTCGTGGTGGGATCGCGGACACCGGAACGCCTGCGCTCGTTCGACTGGTACGACGCGGTCGACGCCGTTCGACTCGACGTCACCGACGCCGACTCCTGCCGGGACGCACTCGGCGAGTCCTCCGTCGACGTCGCCTACTACCTGGTCCATGCCATCGGCGAGTCCGGGTACCGCCGCACCGACCTCGACTCGGCACGCCATTTCGCGGAGGCCGCACGCGACGCCGGTGTCGGTCGCATCGTCTACCTGGGCGGATTCGTACCCGAGGGCGAGGAGTTGTCCGAGCACCTCGCCAGCCGGGCCGAGGTCGGGGAGGCGTTGCAGGTCGACGGGATCGAGGTGGTGTGGCTGCGCGCCGCCATCGTGATCGGTGCCGGGTCCACGTCGTTCGAGATGATGCGCTACCTCGCCGACCGGCTGCCCGTCCTGCCGTTGCCGACCTGGCTGGACAAGCCCGTCCAGCCCATCGCCGTCGACGACGTCGTGCACTACCTGCGCGGCACGGCCGACGAGTCGGTGCCGGCGGGGGCCTACGACATCGCCGGTCCGGAGATCCTGCCGTACCGGGATCTCGTCTTCGCCTACGTGCGCGCGGCCGGACTGCACCGGCTCGGCGTTCCGACGCCGCCGGTCCCCACCAAGCTGGCCGGGTTCGTCATCGGGCGGTTGATCCCGGTGCCGGGACTGCTCGCCGACGACCTGGTGCAGTCGCTGGTCAACTCCATGACGGCGTCGGAGAAGCGCATCGAGCGCTACGTTCCCGACCCCGACGGCGGGCTCACCGGCGTCGACGACGCCATGCGGCGCAGCCTCCTCGGCGCGGGACACCCGCGGTCGGTGAGCCGGAACCCCGATGCGCTGCGGCTGGCGGACTCGGACGCGGAGTGGACCGGCGGCGACGTCCGGTCCATTCGCCGCTACGGCGCCGAGCTGCTCGGCGAGGACGGGTGGAAGCTGATCGAGGCGCTCGGTGCCGGGGCCGTCCTCTACTCGTGGCCGATCGCGCCGGTGGTGCGGACCAACCTCGACGTGGCAGCGAGCGTGGTTGGCACCGTCTCCGCACGGGTACGGTCGCTCCTGCACCGCTGACCCGAAAGGACGGTGAGGTTTGTCCATGGTGTCCTGGCAGACCCGAATGGAGAGCGTCGTCCGGTCCGCCCTGGTCGACAAGGTCGACCGCGACCACACCGAAACCGATCGCGCGTTCTTGCGGCGTCGCATCGTCGTCGGGATCGTGCTGGTGGTGGGGGCGACCCTGCTCGGAATCTCGCTGTCGGTGGAGCCGGGCGATCCGTTGTTCTACACCTTGACCATCGCGTTGGCGCTGGTGTGGATCGTCGGCGGATTCCTGTCCGGGCCGCTGCACCTCGGACGGATCCCGTTTCGCGGGCACCTGCGTCGGCCCATCCTGACCCCCATCGCGATCGGCTTGGCGGCGGGCGCGGTCTTCGTCCTGGGCGCTCTGATCGTCCGAGAGATCCCACCGCTGCGGGACTTCACCGCGAACGTTCTCGACCACGCGCGCGTCGGACCGTTGGCCCTGATCGTGTTCATCACGCTGTTCAACGGGCTGGCCGAGGAGATCTTCTTCCGCGGCGCCCTGTTCGCCGCCATCGGCCGGGGACGTCCGGTGCTGATCTCCACCATCGTCTACACCATCGCCACCCTCGCGACGGGCAACCCGATGCTGGGCTTCGCCGCGATCACGCTCGGGTTCGTCCTCGGACTCGAGCGGCGCGCGTCGGGCGGCATTCTCGCGCCGATCCTGACCCACGTCTCGTGGTCGACGGTCATGGTGTTCGCCATGCCCCCGCTGTTCGCGTGAGTGCCGACCGCGTGAGTGCCCCGAAGCCGACGCTCGACGCCGTCGACACGGTGATCGTCACCGAGCTGATCCGCGACGGCCGCGCCACCCTCGCCCACCTCGCGGAGAAGGCGGGCCTGTCGGTGTCCGCGGTGCAGGCGCGGGTGCGTCGACTCGAATCGTCCGGCGTCGTCACCGGGTACACGGCGCGCGTCGATCACGAGGTGTTGGGGGAGCCGCTGACGGCGTTCGTCGCCATCACCCCGCTGGACCCGACGGCGCCCGACGACGCCCCGGCGAGACTGCGTGACCTCGACGGCGTCCGCGCCTGCCATTCCGTGGCCGGCGAGGACAGCTACGTCCTGCTGGTGCGCGTCGGCTCCCCCCGCGACCTCGAACACCTGCTGCAGCGGATCCGCACCACCGCCGGAGTGAACACGCGCAGCACCATCGTGCTGCAGACCTTCTACGACGAGTAGCCGAGCCGAGTAGGCGAGAGCCGAGTTGGTGAGACCCGAGTAGGTGAGCGCCGCACGGCCGGATTACGAGCCGCGACCCGGGGGCATACAGCCCCCATGCCGATGAGTTCGACCGAGGGAAAGTCCTGGACCCGCGATCGCGTGTTCGCGCTGGCGGAGGAGGGGCCGGTGTCGGTGCTCGACATCGGCCCCGGCGTCGGGACGTACGCGAAATTGCTGGCCGGGCCGCACGTGAGCCGACTGACGGGCATCGAGATCTGGCAGCCCTACGTCGACACCTATCGGCTGCACGAGTACTACGACGAGATCGTCGTGGGCGACGCGCGCAAGGTCGACCTGCCGGACGCGGACGTGGTGATCATCGGTGACGTCGCCGAGCACATGACGGAGGCGGACGCCCTCACGCTGTGGGAGCGCTGCACCGCGGCGGCGCGCAAGGCCGTCTACCTGTCCATCCCGATCGTGCACTACCCCCAGCACGAGATCGAGGGCAATCCGCACGAGATCCACGTCGACGAGGACTGGAACCACGAGCGCGTCCTCGCGGCCTTCGACGGCATCGGCGCGTACGAACTCGGCAGCGAGGTCGGCGTCTACGAACGCCGCGTCTGAGCGCCTGTTCGGGCGAGCACGGCTCCGAGCTCGACGAGGTCCCGGACCACGACGTCCCAGTCGCCCGTCGGCCCGGGATCCGCGCCGCCGGGGCCGTGTTCGAGCGGTCGGCGCACGAACGCCGTGCGAAGGCCGCAGGCCTGCGCCGCTGCGAGATCGTCGTTGTGCGCCGCCACCATCAGGCACCGCTCCGGCTCCAGATCGAGCAGGTCGGCGGTCCGCAGGTAGCTCTCCGGCGTCGGCTTGTACGCCCGCACCACCTGGGCGCCCAGAATCGTGTCCCACGGCAGCCCGGCGTTCCGCGCCATGTCCAGCAGCAGCGAGACGTTGCCGTTGGACAGCGGCGCCACCGGCACCAGACCCCGAATCGCGGTGAGTCCTGCGACCGAATCCGGCCACGGCGGGAGCGCGTGCCACGCCGCGTTCAGGGCGTCGACGGCCGCACCGTCCACGTCGATCCCGAGCTCGGTCAGCAGATCCACCAGGCTCTCCCGGTGCAGGACATCGAGTGCGGTGAACCCCCGCGTTCCCTGGCGGATCGGCTGCATCGACGGCTGATACCGCGCCCGCCACCGGTCCGCGAAGTCGAACGGATCGAGGTCGACGCGATCGGGTGCGTGCGCCGCGAACCAGCTTCGCGCGGCCGACGCGATGCCGGACCGCCAGTCCACGACGGTGCCGAAGACGTCGAACAGCGCGACGCGGACGTCGATCATCGGTCGTCGCGGCCGGCGAAGAGCAGTGCGCCCGCCGCCGGGATCGCGAGGAACCACAGCCAGGTGCCGGTCACGAAGAAGAGCACCGTCGCCGCGATCGGCACCAGGGCCATGACGGCGCGCCGCCAGTCACGGCCGGCGCCGGTGTCCGAGACGGCCGGCGTGGACTTCTCGCCCGTCACGGCCGTGGACGACCCGTCCGTCGAGGACGAGGGCACCAGGTCGGCTCCCGCGCCGGGCAGGTCGGCGAACAGCGGGACCAACTCGCCGCGGGTCACGGCACGACCGACCGCCGCCGACCGCTCGTCGAACTCGGCGGGCGAGAGGCGTCCGGCCGCGAAATGCTCCCCGAGCAGCGAGAACGCGCGTTCGCGCTCCGCGGTACCGATACGAACGTCCGGACTGTCGGCCATGCCGCGAGCCTAGACCGCCCACCGGAAACCCGCGGGGCGCACGCGTCACTTCAGTTCGGCGAGCACCGTGCCCTGGGTGATGGCCGAGCCGGGCTCGACGGACAGACCGGTCACGATGCCGTCCTTGTGCGCGTTGACCGGGTTCTCCATCTTCATGGCCTCGAGGACGGCGATGAGGTCACCTGCGGCGACCTCCTGGCCCTCGGTGACGGCCACCTTGACGACGGTGCCCTGCATCGGCGCGGTGACGGCGTCGCCGGATGCGGCGCCCGCTCCGCCGCCGCCGCGCTTGCGGGCGGTGGGCTTGCGGCGAATCGCGCCGTCGGACGGTGCGCCGCCGCCGAACGAGAACTGTCCGGGCAGCGAGACCTCGATGCGGCGTCCGCCGACCTCGACCACGACGTTCTGGCGGGGAGCGTCGTCCCCCTCCTCGATCGGGGCGCCGGCAGTGAACGGCTCGACGGTGTTGTCCCATTCCGTCTCGATCCACCGGGTGTGGACGGAGAAGCCGTTCTCGTCGCCGACGAACGCCGGGTCGGAGACGACGGCGCGGTGGAACGGGATGACGGTCGCGAGGCCCTCGACCGTGAACTCGGCCAGGGCGCGACGGGAGCGGGCGAGCGCCTCCTCGCGGGTGGCACCGGTGACGATCAGCTTGGCCAGCATGGAGTCGAACTGTCCGCCGATGACGGAACCGGACTCGACACCGGAGTCGACGCGCACGCCGGGGCCCTCGGGGGCGACGAACGTGGTGACCGGGCCGGGAGCGGGGAGGAAGCCACGGCCGGCGTCCTCGCCGTTGATGCGGAACTCGAACGAGTGGCCACGCGGAGCCGGATCCTCGGTGATGGAGAGCTCGTCACCGTTGGCGATGCGGAACTGCTGCAGCACCAGGTCGATGCCGGAGGTCTCCTCGGTGACGGGGTGTTCGACCTGCAGGCGGGTGTTGACCTCGAGGAACGACACCAGGCCGTCCTGGCCGACGAGGTACTCGACGGTGCCGGCGCCGTAGTACCCGGCCTCCCGGCAGATGGCCTTGGCGGAGCTGTGGATCGACTGGCGCTGCTCGTCGGTGAGGAACGGCGCGGGGGCTTCCTCGACGAGCTTCTGGAACCGACGCTGCAGCGAGCAGTCGCGGGTGCCGGCGACGACGACGTTGCCGTGCTGGTCCGCGATGACCTGAGCCTCGACGTGGCGCGGCTTGTCGAGGTACCGCTCGACGAAGCACTCGCCGCGACCGAACGCGGCCACGGCCTCGCGGGTGGCGGAGTCGAACAGCTCGGGGATCTCCTCGCGGGTGCGGGCGACCTTCATGCCGCGCCCGCCACCGCCGAAGGCGGCCTTGATGGCGATGGGCAGGCCGTGCTCGTCGGCGAAGGCGAGGATCTCGTCGGCATCCTTCACCGGCTCCGAGGTGCCGGGAACCGACGGTGCCTTCGCGCGGGCGGCGATGTGGCGGGCGGTGACCTTGTCGCCGAGGTCGCGGATGGACTGCGGGGACGGCCCGATCCAGATGAGGCCGGCGTCGATCACGGCCTGGGCGAAGTCGGCGTTCTCGGAGAGGAACCCATAGCCCGGGTGGACCGAGTCGGCGCCGGACTTGGTGGCGGCGTCGATGATTTTCTCGATGTCGAGGTACGACTCGGCGGAGGTCTGCCCGCCCAGCGCGAACGCCTCGTCGGCCAGCCGCACGAAGGGCGCGCCGGCGTCGGGGTCCGCGTAGACCGCGACGGAGGTGTAGCCGGCGTCGGCCGCAGCTCGGATCACACGAACGGCAATCTCACCGCGGTTGGCGACGAGAACCTTGCTGATTCGAGATGTGGCGTGGCTGGGCACGAAGCCTCCTGTGCAGGTCGAGTGGTCGTGGATCCGAGCGTGACGCATCCCTGCATACACGGACGCGGCGACGGATGGACATCCTTGTATCGGAGTCTAGGTGGGCGACATTTCGTCGACGCAGGTGCCCTGTGACACAGCACGGTCGGTGCCCGGAGGCACAGCACGGTCGGTCGCCCCGGACACGGCGTCCGTCACCACGAAGGTGCCGTCGCGGACCACCCGAGCGAGTGCGGCGCGCACGGCGGCGAGGTAGTCGTGCACGGCCGCCGTCGCCCGGTCGGTGCCGGGGAAGCGCGCCGACACGTTGACGCCCTGCGGGGTGCGATGGAACCAGAGGTAGACGTCGTGGTCGTACTTGCGACTGCGCAAGGCCCGCGCCCGGACGTCGGGCCACGTCTCGGCGTCGGGCGCGAACCGCACGTCCATGAACGAGACGACGAAGCGCGGCTCGGTGTCGATGCCCGCCGCCCGGCCGACGACGTCCATGGGCACGCGGGAGACCGTGCGGGTCCGGGACAGGTCGGTCCCGGCGCGCCGTACCAGGTCGGCGAAGGAGTCGCCCGCGGCGACCTCGACGTCGACGGGACCGAGCCCGACGAACCACCCGAGCGACGCCGCCCAGGACGGGTCGTGCCGGGTGTGCATGGGTGTGACGGTGCGGAAGCGGTCCGCCCCGGCGGTGGTGTGCGCTGCGGCGGCGAGCGCTGCCGTCAGCCCCGCGAGGAAACCCGGCCCGGCCCGGCGGCACGCGACGGTGAAGGCCTCGGCTTCGTCGGCGTCCATGATCCAGGCCGACAGCCCGCTCTGCACGACGCGTTGGGACGGCTTCTCGCCGATGGGGAGTGGGAAGGCCGGGAACAGGCCGTCCTCCTCGGCGAGGAAGTCGCTCCACTCGGCCGCGGCGGTCGCTGTCGCGTCGACGTCGGTGCACCGCTCCCGCTCGGCCACGCCGAAGTCCAGGTAGCTGCTGGTGGGGAACAGGCCGGCCGGGACGCCGGAGATCTGCTCGGTGTAGAGGCGGGTCAGTTCGTGGGCGATCAGCACGATGGACAGGCCGTCGATGATCGAGTGGTCGGCGGCGAAGAACACCGTGAACCGATCGGCGAGGGCGGGATCCGACGGCTCGACGGTCGCGAACGCGTACGACGGCCACGCGAGCGGCGAGGTGTACTCGTCGAAGAGGTGCTGCAGGTGCGCGTACACCTCGTCGCCGCGGGCGCACTCGTCCTGACGGATGACCCAGATGTCGGTCGCTCCCACCGGCGCGGTCACGCGCGAGAGTGCTCCCGTCTCCGGGTCGACGGTGGCGTTGGTGCGCATGGGCTCGTGCCGGTCGATCCAGGCGAGCACGGCGGCGCGGAAGGCGTCGACGTCCAGCGGTCCCGCGATGTCGAACGCGGTGCCGAGCCAGGACTCCCGTCCGGCCGACGGATGCGCGAGAGTGCGACGCAGGTGCGCCTCGTGCACGAACGAGGTGGGGCGATCGTCACGCCTCCAGCCGGCGTTCTCCGGAGTCGACGCGTGGGGGCCGACGCTGGGAATCCACTCGGTGATCGTGCCGGCGGACACCGGGTAGTCGACCAGTTCGGTGAACTCCACGGGTGTCGACCGTCCTTCCGGGGCGTCGGTCTCGATCGGGGTGGGAGCGAGACCGGTCGGCTGTGCGCGGCCCGCCGGGGATGGTCGGCGGGCGGCGCCGAATCGCACCCAGTCTAGCGGCCGTCGAAGAGTTGTCAGGACAAAGGTCGGTCCCCGCCGGTGTCTCCCCGTCCCGACCGCACAGACCGGCTAGCCCCGCAGACGACGCTTGACGCGCCCGAGCATCGCCGACATCCCCCGCAGCCGCAGGGGACTCACCGCGTCGGCCAGGCCGAGCTCGGTGTAGAAGTCGTCCGGCACCGCGAGGATCTCCTCGGCCGGCAGCCCGTCGAGGCCCTGCGCGAGGATCGACGCGAACCCGCGGGTGGTCGGCGCCTCCGGCGGTGCGCTGAAGAACAGGCGCACCGCCGAGCGGTCGTCGTCGTCGACGGACAGGAAGAGCGGCGACTGGCACTCCGGCACCGGCTCCATCGCGGCCTGCTCGAGCCCGGCCGGCAACGGCGGCAGCTCGGTGCTGAACTCGAGCAGCAGCGTGATCTTGTCCTGACCGTCGACGGCCTTGAAGTCGTCGACGATCTCGGCGAGCGGGGCCGGCAACGTACCGGTCACGGTGCGGCCCCGGGATCCTCGCCGCGCACGATCGGCGTCCGGACGGCGTTGCCCCACTCGGTCCACGAACCGTCGTAGTTGCGGACCTTCTCGTGCCCGAGGAGGTGGGTCAGCACGAACCAGGTGTGGCTCGACCGCTCGCCGATGCGGCAGTAGGCGACGACGTCGGCGTCGGCGTCCACGTCCGCGTAGACCTCGTCGAGTTCGGCGCGCGACTTGAAGCGCCCGTCCGGTGCCGCGGCCTTGGCCCAGGGGATGGAGACGGCGGTGGGGATGTGGCCACCGCGCAGCGCACCCTCGTCCGGGTAGTCGGGCATGTGGGTCCGCTCGCCGGTGTACTCGGCGGGCGAGCGCACGTCGACCAGGGGACCCGACCCGAGGTGGGCGAGGACGTCGTCCTTGAACGCGCGGATGGCGGCGTCGTCACGCTCGACGACGGGGTAGTCGGTGGGCGTGACGTCGGGAACGTCGAGAGTGGTGTCGCGGTTCTCGGCCAGCCAGGCGTCGCGGCCGCCGTCGAGCAGGCGCACGTCCTCGTGGCCGAACAGGGTGAACACCCACAGCGCGTACGCGGCCCACCAGTTGCTCTTGTCGCCGTAGACGACGATGGTGTCGTCGCGGGAGATGCCCTTGCGACTCATGAGGGCCGCGAACTGCTCGCCGTCGATGTAGTCGCGGGTGACCGGATCGTTGAGGTCGAGGTGCCAGTCGATCTTCACCGCACCGGGAATGTGGCCGACGTCGTAGAGCAGGACGTCCTCGTCGGATTCGACGACCTTCAGTCCGGGGGTGCCGATGTTGGCGGACAGCCACTGCGTCGTGACGAGTCGTTCGGGGTGAGCGAACGACGCGAAAGCGGGATGGGGATCGGGCGCGACGGACACGTGCGGCTCCTGAGCTGATCGGGGTGGACTTGCCTTCCGCGATCCTAGGTGTCGCGACCCCGGCCCGCCCACAACGCCGAGACCGTGACGTTCACCTCGCCGAGCAGTCGGCGCACGAGGGGCAGCCCGAGGCCCACCACCGACGACGGGTCGCCGTCGATGCCGTCCACGAACCATCCACCCAGTCCGTCGAGCGTGAAAGCCCCTGCGACGGCGAGAGGTTCGCCGGAGGCGAGGTACGCCTCGAGGTCGTCCGGATCGGGGGTGCCGAAGCGCACGACGGTGCCCGAGTGCCGGGCCGCGCGCGCGGTGATCCGCCCGTCGTCGAGTCGCAGGACGCAGTGGCCGGTGAGCAGTTCCCCGGCCGACCCGGCCATCACGGACCACCGGTCGCGGGCGGTGTCGACGTCGTGGGGTTTGCCGACCAGCGTGCCCCCGATCGAGAGCATCGAGTCGCATCCGACGACGACGACGGTGCCGTCGGCGAGGTCGGGGTCGGCCGCCACGGCCTCGGCGACCACTTCGGCCTTGGCCGTGGCGAGTTCGGTCACCACCACCGAGTGGGCGACGCCGGGCCCGAGGGTGCGGACGACCGCGTCCTCGTCGACGTCGGAGACCCGCACGAGGGGGTCGACGCCGGCGGCGCGCAGCAGTGCCAGCCGGGCGGGCGAACGGGATGCGAGAACCAGGCGCACCGGGCGCACCGGGTTCGAGGACGTCATCGGGGTGGGCGCGCGATGCCGCTGCCGAAGGCGAACGGCGAGAAGGCCCGCAGGTCACGGTGCAGGCGCGTGGGGTGGCCCCAGGTGTCGAGCACCGGTTCCGGCGCCGGAGCGCTCGCCGACGACGCCGCGGCGAGCACGGTCACCAGGGCAGCCAGCTCCTCGTCGGACGGGTTGCCCCGCACGACGCGAACGGCGGGGGCCGGAGCGGTCTCGTCCGCTGCGCTCACGTGGTTCCTCCGATGCGGTCGATCCGATGGATCGGGCGGCTGGGTGATCGGGTGGCTACCTTACCGGGCCGGTCGCGGCGGGAACGCGCGCCGCCCGAGCGAGCGCACCCAGGTGTGTTCGGACGCGGTCGACCAGCACGTCCACGGTGGCCCCTGCGGTGGCGGTGTCCGGATACCGGGTGCGCAGGGCCAGTCCGCCGCGGGTGCGCGAGAACCAGATCTGGACGTCGTCGGCGTCGGTCACCGCGGAGACGTGGCGGGCGTCGAGCGCCGCGTGGGCGTCGTGACCCGGCAGGCGCCGGTAATCGACGTACGACGCCATGAACACGTCCCGCCGCGGTCGACGGAGGTCGCCGACCGCCCGCACGACGGTGTCGATCGGAACGGCGCCCAGGGGGAGAGCCTCGCGGAGGGCGAGGGCGGCCGTGACCGCCGTGTCGCGAATGTTCGCCGACAGCTCGACGGTGATCGGGGCGTTGGTCACGTACCACCCCACGGCGCCGGCCTCCGCCGGCAGCGTCCGCGTGTGCAACGGGAAGAGCAGGGACAGCGGACCGGTGCTGCCGGTCGTGTCGGCGACGCCGTGGGCCAGCGCGGCCAGCGCGGCGGCGAACGGTCCCACGCCGAGACCCCGGCACGCCGCGTCGGCCGTCGGCGCGTCGATCAGGGTGTCGTCGCGCAGGATTGCCCGCCGCACCTCGCCGTCGTGCACGCCCGTCGCGCCGGGGAAACGCGGCGCCGCGTCCCCGTGTGCCCGCAGGAAGCGGACCCAGGACGCCACCCGGGCGTCCTGCGGATCGACGACGGTGCCCGACTCCCGTTCGCAGTGCGCCCCGAACGCCGGCGGCGGGGTCGGGTCGACGGGCTCGCCCCGGTAGAGCCGAACGAACTCGTCGAGCATGACGGTGAGCGACCACGCGTCGCCGAGGGCGTGATCGACGGCGACGACCACGGTCGATCGATCGGGCCGATCCACCGCGGCCACGGCGACCGGGGGCGTGGACCACTGCGCACACCGCTCGTCGACGAACGCGGTGATCACGTCCCGAGCCTGCTCGGGTGAGGTGACCGTCCGGGTCGACGCCGGGACCACGGCCAGCGACCCCGGCGGGTGAACCGCCCGGCGCAGTCCCGTTCCCGTCGACCGGAACGAGGTGCGCAACGCCTCGTGTCGGTCCAGCAGCGTCGTCACGGCACGCGCGAGGTCGGCGCGGCGGAGGGGGCCCGGCACCTCCACGGCGAGAGCCAGCCACGTTCGCGGCGCCTCGCCCGACAGATGCGTGCGCTGGTTGAACGACGGCGGCGCGTCCTGTACCCGAGCGGCCGCGGCGTCACCGGACACCGCCCACAGCATTGCGGTACCAGGCCGCGGCACCAGGTCGTCCGCACCGATCACGCGCATCGCACGTCCGCATCGATCACGCGCATCGCACGTCCGCGGACACCTGCGCGCGCACGACGTCGGTCAGCACGTCGATCAGGCGATCGTGGTAGCGCCGCACCGTCCGGCGAGCCGTCGGTGTCGACGGGATCTGCGCGCCGAGGTAGAGGTGCCGGTGGTCGCGGTTGAACCACATGGAGGCGTTGGCCGTTCGGCCCTCACCCGTGAACAGCACGGCCCGCTCGTCCGCCGGGGTGCCGGAACCCGGGAATCGGCGGAAGTCGAGGTAGGAGAACAGTTGTGGGCTGCGCGCCAGCCCCGCTCCGCCGACACCGCCCGCGCCGAGCAGTTCCAGGACTCGGCCGATGGGAACGGACGCCGCCGCCTTGGCCCGCGCGTACGCGCCGGTCGCCGAGCGGACCACGTCGGCGAAGTCGTCCCCGGTGCGCACGGGGAAGGTGACCGGAGAGAAGGCGCAGAACCACCCCTGCGACAACGCGAACGGCCCGCGGTGGCGGGTGGAGAGCACGGCGATCCCGTCGTATCGGCCCGTTCCGGCCAGGTCGTGTTCGACGAGGGCGCAGGCGGCGAAGAGTCCGCTGGTGAACGTTCCGCCGGCGTCACGGCACACCCGCTCGAACACGTCGGCCTCGGCCGCGGTGAGGAGATCGCGCTCCACCGGTTCCATCGGTGCGGCCTCGCCCGGGGCGAGCCCGAGATCGAGCGGGAAACGGGGAAGGCCGCCGTCGTGCCGGGACACCACGTCGATCCAGTCGGCGAGTTCGGGGGACCGGAGGTCGTACGTTGGGGACACCTCCTCCTCGATCCGGACGTGATCGAGGAAGCTGCCCTGGTGCTCGGTCAGGTCGAGGGCCGGGGCCCCCGTGACCTCGGCGCGGTAGAGATCCGCCAGTTCGGCGATCACGCTCACCTGGGACGCGCCGTCGGAGAACGCGTGGTCCGCGCCGTAGTACAGCGAGAAACTGCCGGGTCGCCGGATCGCGCCGACGGCCACCGGGGGCCACGACAGCGGCGTCGCGTCGCGGGAGAGCCTGTCGCGCACTGCCTCTCGCACGGCATCGGTCGAGGCGGCGGAGCCGGCGACGACGGGCACGAGTGCCGCCTCGGCCGGTACGCGGTGGCGCCGCACGGACCCGTCGTGAACGGAGAACCACGTCCGCAGACCCTCGTGTCGGGCGAGGAACACCGCCACGGCTCGGGTCAGCGCGGCGGTGTCGAGATCGCCGTCGATCTCCGTCGCCGAGCCGAGGAATCCGGTGTGTCGTTCACCGCGGCGCAGTGCGGCCTCCACACCGCGGACGTGGTTGGCCTGCAGGAAGGACGCCGGCACCGGGTGCGTGTCGGCGTCGTCGGGGGTGGCCGCGGTGGGACGCCACTCGAGCATCTCGCCGGGGGCCGGTCGCCAGTTCGCCATCGCGGTGATGATCACGCCCGAACCTCCCGCCGCGCGCTGTGGATCGGAGTGGACCGCTCGACGATCTCCGCGCCGGACGCCAGGGCTTCGACGACACTGCGGCAGCGGGTCACGAACCGGTGGACCGCGGCGGTGGCCGCGTCCGTACCGGGGAAGCGCGCCGACAGGAACAGTCCCTCCCGGGTGCGCAGGAACCACAGGTAGACCTCGGTGTCCGAGTACGTGGCGCTGCGGAGCGGTTGAACCCGCCACGCCGGCCACGAGGCCGCGTCGGGGACGTGGCGCAGGTCGAGGTAGCTGACGACGAAGCGGGGGACGTCGACGACGCCGAGCAGAGCCGCGATGGCGGACCACGGCCAACTCTCCAGGCCGGCCACGGCGCGCACGCTCTCGGCGGCCGTCACCAGTGCGGTGTCGACGTGGTCGGAGTCCACCTCCACGCTCACCGGGACGACGCCGACGAACCAGCCGACGGCGCGCGCGAATTCGGGCGCGTACCGGGTGTGCATCGGCATCACGAAGCGGCACGGACCGGCGGTGTCGACGCCGGGTGTCGGATCGGTCGAGCGCTGCGCGAGGGCGACGACGGCCGCGACGCCCGCCGTGAGCGACGCGTCGCTCCGGCGGCATCGGGCGGCGAACTCCGCGGTGGTCTCCGGTGCGGCGATCGAGACGGACAGCGCGCCCTGCCGGGTCGTGGCGGTCGGCTCCTCGGCGCGGTGGCGCGGCGCCGGGAGCAGGGGGAACGCCGGGAACGGGCCGTCCCGCAGGAAGCGGTCCCAGACGGCGACGGCCTCGGAGTCGGCGGTCACGTCGTCTCCGGTGCGGCGGTCGTGCACGCTGTAGTCGAGATGGCTCCCGATCCCGGGCAGGTCGTGCTCGCGGGCGTCGAGCTCGTGGTCGTAGAGCCGGCGAATCTCGCCGACCGACAACAGCATCGAGTACGCGTCCATGACGGAGTGGTCGGCTCCGAACACCACCAGGAAGCGACTGCGGTCCACGTGCAGGAACCCGGTGTCGGACACCGTGGCGATCAGCACGTGCGGCCAGCGGAACGGCGAGAGTCCGCGGCCGAGGTAGGTGATCAGGTGGTCGTGAACATCCGCCCCCGATCGCAACCCGACGACGCGGTCGACCGCCGTGACGGCGGACGGGTCGATCGTGCGGCGAGTCAGGTCGTCGCCCACGGCGTCGACGGTGGTGCGGAGCGCCTCGTGTCGCGCGATCCACCGCTGCACCGTCCGCCGCATCGCCTCCGGATCGTAGGTCCGGTCGATCTCGAGGACGGCGCCGATCCATTCGGCGTTCCCGGTGGGGCCGGTCGTGTCGAGGGCGCGGCTCCGGTCGAGGCTGTGACGCAGGTGGGCTTCGTGGGTGAACGCCAGGGGGCGCGCGTCGGGGCGCCACGCGGCCGCGTCCGCCACGGACGGGGTCCATTCCGTCACCACTCCGTCCGGGAGGGGGTAGTCGGCGAGTTCGGTGAAATGCATGTCGGCCGTCCTGATCTCGGGGAGGTTGGCGGTCGTCCGGGTGATCCGGGGACTCGTCGAACGGACTGTCAGGGCATACCGCGTGCGGCGGGGATCGGGGTGCGGGTGGCCGTGCGGACGACCAGCAGGCGCGCGGCGTGCAGGACCACCACGCCCGGGACGTAGAGCGCGGCCGCGGCCACCGCGAGACCGAATCGCCGGTGCAGCAACAACGTTCGGGGCAGGCAGACCATGTATCGGACGAATTCGCTAGTCGGGGAGTGCATTCGGCGGGGAGAGACACCCACCGTGAGATCGGCGAGGAAGCCGTTGCGTCCGCCGGCGGCGCGCACGCACAGTCCCATGTCGACGTCCTCGAACACGTCGCGACGGTCGGACACGCGATCGCGGATGACCTCCCAGGTGGCGCGGCGCAGAATCATGTTGGAGCCGTACAGGACCGGCACGTCGCGCACCTCCGGAGCGCGGCGTCGGCCGAACGGCGAGAATCGGTTCTTGGCCCGGGCGGCGGCGGTGCCGTAGGGCAGGTCGTACGCCTCGCCCCGGCCGCAGACGGCCCACCAGCGGCCGTCGGTGTCGCGGGTGAGGAAGTCGCGGACGGTGCGGGCCCAGTCGGGCCCGACGCGGGTGTCGGCGTCGATGCGGGCGATCAGGTCACCGCGGGAGGCGTCCATCCCGGTGTTGCGGGCGAACACCAGCCCCTGACGGTGCTCGGTGACGGTGCGGATCAGCGGTGACCGAGCGGCGCGATCCGCCACGATGTCGGCGGTGCGATCGCGGGAGTTGTTGTCCACCACGATGATCTCGTCGATGTCGGCGGCTTGGGCACACAGCAGGTCGAGGCACGATCCGATGGACTCCTCCTCGTCGTAGGCGGGGATCACCACCGAGAGGGTCAGTCGGGGCACGGCACTCTCCTGTCGGTTGCGCGCTCGAGCGCGTCGGCCGCGGCTCGGACCGCGACGTCCGGCGGTACGAGCTCTCGGGCGAGGGCGGCGGCGCGAATGCGGGTGTCGGGATGCAGCACTCGATCGAGTGCGCGGCCGAGGGCGGCGCCGCAAGCGGCTCGCACGGGCATGCTCGCGCCGGCACCGAGTGCGGTGACGCGCGCGCCCCACAGCGGTTGGTCGGCCCCGATCGAGCAGACCAGCGTGGGGCACCCGGCGCGCAGTCCGGCCGCGACGGTGCCGGCCCCGCCGTGGTGCACGACGGCGGCGCAGCGGGGAAGAACGGTGCGATGGTCCACCTGGTCGACCCACCGCACTCGGTCCGGGGCGGCGCGTCTCGGGTCGCGGCCGGCGGTGTCGGTGCCGGCCGCGCCGAGTCCCGACCAGCCACCGGCGACGAGGACGCGGTGTCCGCGACGTCCCAGCTCGCCGAGGAGCGCCTCGATCACGGCGGGCCCGTCGGGCACGGTCATGCTGCCGAATCCGACGTAGACCGGCGCCGGCCCGGCGGACAGCCAGGCGTCGAGGTCGGGACGGAGCCCGGCGGGACCACCGGTGGGGCGCAGGAAACCCACGAGAGGCCGGCGCGCGCCCCACTCGCCCGTGAGCGTCGGGAAGAGGGCCGGGTCGTAGGCCTGGATCTCGGTGGTCCCGAGCCGGCGCAGGCGCCGGGCCACCGACGACGACGCCGCGGGGAGGCCGAGATCGCGTCGGTGCGCGGCCTCGGTCGCGCGGGCGGCGCGCCAGAGCGCCCGATCGAGCGCATGCCAGCCGGCCAGGCGAACCGGTCCCGGCACACGGCCCGGGAGCGGGGGGAAGGAGACCGCGCGCGTCGGACGCACGGGGCACAGGTGGACGGGCACGTACGGCACACCCAGCCGCTCGGCGACGTCGAGCGCCGCCTCCTGGCCGACGTTCGAGCCGATCACGACGTCCGAACCGTCGGCGACGGCGAGCAGATCGCGTCGGGTGCGGATTCCGTCCTCGGTGGCGAGAGCCGTCGCCGCGCGAAGTCGACGGACGGGGTTGCGGGACTTGATCTCCCGAGTGGCCGTCGACGACGCCAGCGTACGGGCCGTGTCCGGTCCACAGGCCGACACCACGGCAGTCGGGGCGGCGGCGGCCAGTCGGCGGCGTACGTCGTCGACGACGTTGGGAGGGACCGCGACCCGCACCGGCCGGCCGCGGCGGACGAGTTCCTCGGCGAGCGCGATGCCCGGCTCGACGTCCCCTCGGCTGCCCTGGAACACCAGGGTCGACACCATCCGAGTCCTCCTTCCGTTCCGCTGCTCACTCTGCGAGAAGTCCTCTCGCACCGGGGGATCGATCGATTGGCGCGGCACTCGTGGTCGGGGCCGCGATCGCGCCGACCCGGCGAACGGCCGTCGTCGACGACGGATCGTTCGACTCGGTACCGAGTCGCGTGTCAGCGACGATGGCAGACGATCGCGGAGGCCGCCAATCGAGACGGCGTGGATCACACCCTTCGCACGGGGGTGACCGGTCTCATGGTCTCCGTGACCGGGGCGAACGCCGGTGACATGCACCGTATTCACCGCGGAAACACGCAGTTAACGGACGCAATGCATTGTGAGACAAAGTCATTGGTGACGGATCGCGAAGGTCTGTGACCATCCAGTGATCGCGCGGTCGTCCGTTGTCGCCTGACGGAAAACTCGTCGCGTCGACCCGTCCGCGACACCGCCGCTGCCGAACCCGCCGCAGTGTTCTGCGAGCAGTGTCCTGCACGCGCTGTCGAGACCGGAAGGAGAACCGATGCGTGTCGTCGTCGCCGTGAGCGGCACCAGGGGGGACGTCCAGCCGGCGGCCCATCTGGCGGCGGAACTGCACTCCCGATCCCACGACGTGGTGGCGGCATTCCCGCCCAATCTGCTCTCGCTCGCGTCCGACCACGGTGTCCCGGTCGAGCCGTTCGGGTACGACACGCGGGCGCACCTGGCCTCGGACGCGGTGCGACGGGGCGCGCACGGATCGGTGATCGACCGCGTCCGGTCCGCCGGTGAGCTGTGGAATCTCGGGTGGTCGGAGATGGTCGCGGACCTGTCCGCCGTCGTCCACCGGGAGCGTCCCGACGTCGTCGTCACCGGGATCACCACCGAGCAGGTCGCGGTCCCGCTCGCGGAGTCGGTTCGGGCGGCGGTGGTCGGTCTGCACCACGCGCCGGTCCGCACCAACGACGTCCATCTGCCCGGTTTCGGCGCGGACGGTCTGCCTGCTCCGGTGACGCGGGCGGCCTGGTCCGCCTACGAAACCGTGCTGTGGACCGCCACCCGGCGCCGGGAGAACACGCTGCGCGCCGGGCTGGGGTTGCCATCCGCGCGGCGTCCCGTGCCGTACCGACTCGCGGATGCCGGCGCCCTCGAGATCCAGGCGTACGACGCGGCGCTCTGCCCGCCGCCCGCGGGCGGCGATGGCGCCCGCCGACCTCTCGTCGGCTTTCTCGGTGGCGCGCCGCCGTCGTCGCCGCTGCCCGCGGGACTGGCGGCCTGGCTGGACCGCGGTGACCCGCCGGTGCACATCGGATTCGGCTCGATGCCGCTGCGGGCTGCGGGGCGGTCCCTGCGCCGGGTAACCGAGGCGGTGCGATCACTGGGCCTGCGCGCCCTGGTCGCGCCCGGGTGGAACGATCTCGCCGACGATGACGCGCTCGGAACGGCCCCGGACGTGCGGGTGCTCACCGGCGACGTCGACCACGCCGCGGTGTTCCCCCGCTGCTGCGTGGTCGTCCATCACGGCGGGGCCGGGACCACGGCCGCGGTCCTGCGCGCCGGACGCCCCGCCGTCGTGCGGCCGGTGTCGGCGGATCAGCCGTTCTGGGGGCGGCGGCTCGAGGACGCCGGCGCCGGCGTGATGCTCCGGGGTGACGATCCGTCCCCGGCCGCGTGGGCGGCCGCGATCGAGTCGGCCGCGGCGTGCTCGGACGAGGCGCGTCGGGTGGGGGACGCCCTCGTCGATCCGGAGGACGCGGTCGCCCGAGCGGCGGACCTCGTGGAGTCCCGACTCCCGGTCGCGCGATGAGCCGCCTCCAGGACCAGGACTTCACGTACTGGTTTCTGCGCGAGGCCTTCGGCTGGGACGTGGTGCTGCAGCTGACGTGGATGTTCGACACTGCACCGGCGACGGCCGCGGTGCAGGACTTCACCGACGCGCTGACCGCGAGTCGGCTGCACCGACGGGTGGTGCGGCCCCGCATCCCGCCGGCCCGGCCGTCCTGGGTGCGCTCGACCGCCGATCCCGTCCTGTCCGCCCG
This sequence comes from Rhodococcoides corynebacterioides, assembly GCF_019834675.1. Taxonomy (GTDB): domain Bacteria; phylum Actinomycetota; class Actinomycetes; order Mycobacteriales; family Mycobacteriaceae; genus Rhodococcoides; species Rhodococcoides corynebacterioides_A. The sequence goes on from NZ_JABUBU010000001.1 coordinate 822,518, forward strand.
GGACGCCCCCGTGCCCGCCGACGAGCGGGACGCGTGGGCGCGCGCGCTGCTGCGGACGAGCGACCTCGACGCCGAGGCGGGTCGCTGCTGGGCCGTGCACCTCGCCCCGGACGACCACGGCGGCGCCGTCCTCTCCCTGACCTGCCTGCACCTGGCGGCCGACGGTCGCGCCCTCACCACGGCGGCGACCGATGCGGCCGCGGCGACGCGCATGCGTGCCCCCGCACCGTCGACTCTCTCGACGCGCCCGCCCGGCCCCGTCGACGACCTCGTGGACGCCGGCCTGCAGGTCGGCCGTGCCGCCCGGGGGACGGCCCGAGCCGTGCGCGCCGCGCTGACGTCGCGGACCGCCGGCACCGGGGAGACGTCCGGAGCGCGTCCCGCCGCGATGCCCGCGCGCCCGCCGAGGTCCGCACCGGCGATACGGGCCCCGCGAGCGCACCCGTCCTGGGTGGTCGTCGACACCGACACCGACCACTGGGCGGAACGCGCCGCGCGGTACGGCGGCACACCGAACTCGTTGTTCGTGGCCGTCGTCGCCGGCGCGCTCTACGCGTCCGGATACGCCGCGCCGGGCGACCCCGTAAGCATCGGGGTTCCGGTCAGTCTTCGCGGACCCGATGCCGCGGACGATCAGCGCAGCAACGCGACCGGAGGGGTGACCGTCGTCGTCGACGATCGTCCCTCCGCGGGTGGCGACCTCGGCCCCGTGCGGGCCCGGTGCCGGGCGGCGTTCACCGCCGTCGGCGCCGGTGATCGACCCGCCGCCTACCACCTGCAGTCGCTCCTGCAGGTGCTGCCGATCGCGCTGGTCACGCGCGTGGTCATGGCCGGGCCCTCCGGCATGCCGGACGCGGTGGCGTCGAACCTGGGTCGGTTCGACGGGTTGGCGCGGATGGGCGACGCGACGGCGACGTCCGTCTCGTTCCGCGGTGATGCGCGCGGTGTCCGCCCGGACCGTCCGGAGCGATTCGGTGAGGGAGTGCAGTCGTGGTTGCTCGAGACCGAGGGCCGAACGACGTTCGCCGTGGCCGGTTTCGACGAGACCTGTGTCGGAACCGTGTCCGCGTTGCGCGACGCCGTGCGGGCCGAACTGGATGCGTGGGGGGTGCGCGGTGACGTCGCGTGAGGCAGCGAAGACCACGGACACGGCGGCCGATCCGGCGGACCGGGTGGCCGGCGCCGACGAGTCCTACGACCTGGCGGAGCGGCTGTTCGGGTGGACCGCGCCGATCCAGTTCGCCTGGGTCCTGGGCGACGATCCGGGGCACGACGCGGTGGTCGACTGGGCAACGGCGTTGGCGCGCGGCGGTTTCGGTCGCCGGATCGTGCGCACCCGGGTGCCGGTCGCTCGGCACCGCTGGGTCCGGTCGGACCGACCACCGACGGTGTACGCGGAGCCGACGATCCTGAACGACGACGCCGACACCGCCGTCGGCGCCTGGCTCGACCGCCGGTTGCGGGACGTCGACCTCGATCCCGGTGCGGGACGGGGCTTCACGGTGGAGTACGCCCACACCCGTTCGGGCCGAGTGGTTCTCACGCTCCTGGTGTCCCACATGATCGCCGACGGTCACGCCGTGCACGACGCCCTCCGCGACGCGCGACGATCGGCCGAGCACCGGCTGGGGTCGGTGCGCGGTCTCCCGACGGCGTCCGAGGTGTCCGGGTGGTCGGGCGTGCGCGGTGATCTGCTCGACGCCGCGTCGCAGATTCCGGCGATCGTCCGCGCGAGCGCCGTGATCGGGCGGGCGGGGGTGCGGGCGGTGCTGGGGCGGTCGGCCACGGCGGCGCCGGTGTCGGACGCACCGTCGGGGTCCGACGTGGTGGGTGAACCCGGGGACCGCCCCGCCCCGCCGCAGCGGGACGCTGAGGCCACTCTGGCCGTCGTCGACGTTCCGAGGGCGCAGTTCGAGGCGCGCGCCGCCGCCCTGGGCGGAACTCCCAACAGCCTGTTCACGGCGGTGTTGACCGGCGTCCTGCGCGCGACGGGGCACGCGATACCGCCGGGTGGTACCCGAGTCTGCATCGCGGTGGACACCCGCTCCGACGGCGACGACCGGGCGAACGCGTCCGGCGGCGTGTGGATCCGGCTGGCGGGGCCGGTCGGACCGGAGACGGGGCTCGGGACCATCCGGCGGCTGAGCAAGGAGGCCTTCGCACGCTACGCGGCGACGGACGACGCGGTGGTCGACCATCTGCAGGCCGTCGCCCGGTTGCTGCCGGATCCCGTCCTCGGGCGCGTGATGAAGGCCGTCCCCGGACCGGACATCACCGTGTCCAATCTCGGTGCGGCCCCGGCGGAGTCGCTGGCCCCACTGGGCACCCCGGCCGAGCGGTTCGCGATCCGCGCCGTGATGCAGGGGCGTTCCGCGGCCGACCGGCGAGCGCAGGGTCCGGCGCTGGCGGCGTGGTCCGTGCAGTACGCCGACACCGTCACCGTGACGGTCTTCGGGATCCACCCCGACCTGCTGGGCGACCCCGCCGTCGTGCGATCGGTCCTGGCCGCGGAACTGACTCGGTGGGGCCTCGATCACCGGTTCTGGTGATCGTGACCCCACCGGTCGGATCGGAACGTCAGAGCGGGATGTTGCCGTGCTTCTTCGGGGGCAGGGTGACGTACTTGCGCTCGAGCAGGCGCAGCGCGGTGACGATCTGCCCGCGGGTGTGGCTCGGCGGGATCACCGCGTCGACGTAGCCGCGCTCGGCGGCGACGTACGGGTTGACCAGGGTGTCCTCGTACTCGTTCTGCAGTTCGAGGCGCAGCGCGTCGACGTCGTCGCCGTTCTTCGCGGCCTCGAGCAGGCGCTTGCGGTAGACGAAGCCGACCGCCCCGGACGCGCCCATGACGGCGATCTGGGCGGTGGGCCAGGCGAGGTTGATGTCGGCGCCCATGTGCTTGGAGCCCATGACGTCGTACGCGCCGCCGTACGCCTTGCGGGTGATGACGGTAATCTTGCCGACCGTCGCCTCGCCGTAGGCGTAGAGCAGCTTGGCGCCGCGCCGGATGATGCCGTCGAACTCCTGGCCGGTGCCGGGCAGGAAGCCGGGGACGTCGACGAGCGTGACGATCGGGATGTTGAAGCAGTCGCACGTCCGGACGAAGCGGGCGGCCTTCTCGGAGGCGTCGATGTCCAGCGTGCCGGCGAACGACGTCGGCTGGTTGGCCACGATGCCGACGCTGCGGCCGTCGACCCGTCCGAAGCCGACGATGATGTTGCGCGCGCGGCCTTCCTGGACCTCGAGGAACTCGTCGTCGTCGAGGATGCGGCGGATGACCTCGTGCATGTCGTACGGGGTGTTCGGCGAGTCCGGGATCAGCGAGTCCAGCTCGAGGTCCTCCGCGGTGAGGGAGTCCTCGATGGATCCGTCGATCGGGTCCGTCGGCGCCAGGCGCGGTGCGGCGGCCTGGTTGTTCGACGGGAGGTAGCCGAGGAGGTCGCGGACGTAGTCGAGGGCGTCCTGCTCGTCGGCGGCGACGTAGTGCGCGACACCCGACTTCTCCATGTGGGTGTGGGCGCCGCCGAGGTCCTCCATGGTGACCGTCTCGCCGGTGACCGTCTTGATGACGTCGGGTCCGGTGACGAACATCTGCGAGGTCTTGTCGACCATGACGACGAAGTCGGTCAGGGCGGGGGAGTAGACGTGACCGCCCGCCGCGGGACCCATGATGAGCGAGATCTGCGGGACGACGCCGGACATGCGCACGTTCCGGTGGAAGATCTCGCCGTACAGGCCGAGGGAGACCACGCCCTCCTGGATGCGTGCGCCGGCGCCCTCGTTGATCCCGACGAGGGGACGGCCGGTCTTGAGGGCCAGGTCCATGACCTTGACGATCTTCTCGCCGTAGATCTCGCCGAGGCTGCCGCCGAAGACGGTGGCGTCCTGGGAGAAGACGCAGACGTCGCGGCCGTCGACGGTGCCGTAGCCGGTGACGACGCCGTCGCCGAAGGGGCGGTTGTCCGCGAGGCCGAAGTTCACGCTGCGGTGGCGGGCGAGGGCGTCGAGCTCGACGAAGGAGCCCTCGTCGAGCAGGGCCTCGATGCGCTCGCGGGCGGTCAGCTTGCCCTTGGCGTGCACCTTCTCCACGGCGGCGTCGCCCATGGGGCGCTCGGCCTGAGCCCGGCGGGCGCCCAGCTCGGCGAGCTTGCCTGCGGTGGTGTGAATGTCGGGTGCCGGCGCCGCCGACCCCTCGGCATCGTCCCGAGCAACGGATTCCTGCGCCGCGGCGTCCTGCACACTCGTCATAGCCTTGCACTGTAACGACTCCCGCGACCGGGCCGTGCGCCCGGTCACGCTCCCCCGAGCAGCGTCGGCCTGTCTCTATGCTCGAACCCCATGGCGGACAACCGTGACCCCGGCCCAGCAGCGGGACCCGGGCTCTGGACCGATCTCGACCGGGCGCCGCTCGACGGCCGCGCCATCACGCGTGCGCTGGTGTCCGGCCCGCGTGCGTCGTGGGCCGAGGTGACGGTGGTGCCGCGCACCGGATCGACCAACGCCGATCTGCTCGCCGCCGCGCCGACGGCGGCGGACCGCACCGCCGTGATCGCCGACGTCCAGGACGCCGGTCGGGGCCGGCACTCGCGGTCCTTCACCGCGCCGCCTCGATCCCAGGTGACGGTGTCCGCGCTGGTCCGCCTGCCGGGCATCGCCCCCGACGTCGTCGGGTGGATGCCGTTGCTGACCGGCATCACCGTCGTCGACGTCCTGCGGTCGGTGTGCGAGGTGGACGCCGTCCTGAAGTGGCCCAACGACGTCCTGCTGACCGGCGACCGCGCGCCCGGCAAGGTCGCCGGAATCCTGGTGGAGGTCGCGGCGGGGTCGCCGGTGATGACGGTGGTCGCGGGGGTCGGCATCAACGTGACCCCGACGGCGGCGGAGCTGCCGGTCGCGACGGCGACCTCGCTGCGCGCGGCGGGCGCGGCGGTGCTCGATCGAGGAACCATCGCGAGGGCGTTCCTGCGCGCGTTCGGCTCGGCGGTGGACGACTGGCGCGACAGCGGGTGGGACACCGCCGCCCTGGCGCAGCTCTACCGCGCGCGCTGCGACACGCTGGGTCGCTCGGTGCGCGTGACCATGCCGGGCGAGGTGGTCCTCGTGGGGACGGCGACGGACGTCGACGCGCACGGCCGCATCGTCGTCGCTCCCGAGGACGGATCCGAGCCGGTCGCCGTCTCGGCGGGAGACGTCACGCACCTGCGTCCCGTCGTCGACACGGGGGAGTGACATGGCCTTCCCCCGCGACGCGATCGGGCCCGACGAGGACGTCGCCCTGCACCGTCATCCCCACTGGAAGATGCTCGTCCTGCCCGCCCTGACCGCGCTGGTGGTGACCGCGCTCGCCGGCTTCCTCGCGGGCGTCGCCGAGCGCACCACCGACGGGACCGCCCGCACGGCCGCCATCGCGGCCGTCGGCGTCGCCTGGGCCGCGATCGTCACGCTGCGGACGGTGGTTCCGGTGGTGCGGTGGCGCACGACGCACTTCGTCGTCACCGACCGGCGCGTGATCGTCCGCCAGGGAGTACTGACCCACCACGGCACCGACATCCCGCTCGCCCGGATCGCCAACGTCCAGTTCCGGCACGGTGTGGTCGACCGAATGCTGCGCACCGGCACGCTGGTCGTCGTCGCCGGGTCGGACGATCCCCTCGAGTTCGACGACGTCCCGGACGTCGAACGGGTGCATTCGCTGCTGTACCACCACGTGGTGTCGGACGATGCGGGCGGCGACCGGCGCTGGACCTCGTAGGGTGGTCCGGTGACCGACGTTCTGCTCGCCGAAGACGACGAGGCCATCGCGGCGCCGCTGTCGCGGGCCCTCGGCCGCGAGGGCTACACCGTGACCGTCGAACGGACGGGTCCGGACGCGCTCGCCCGCGCGCTCGACGGCAGCTTCGATCTGCTGATCCTCGACCTGGGCCTCCCCGGAATGGACGGCCTCGAGGTCTGCCGCCAGATCCGCGCGTCGACGTCCGATCTGGCCGTCCTGATGCTCACCGCTCGGACCGACGAGGTGGACTTCGTGGTGGGGCTCGACGCCGGCGCCGACGACTACGTGTCGAAGCCGTTCCGCCTGGCCGAGCTGATGGCGCGGGTGCGCGCCCTGCTGCGTCGGCGCGGTCCCACCGCCGAGGACACCCCGGTCGAGGTGGGCGGTCTGCGCCTCGAACCCGCCGCGCGCCGCGTCCTGCTCGACGGCACAGAGATCAGCCTGGCCAACAAGGAGTACGAGCTGCTGAAGATCCTGCTCGACCACGCCGGTCAGGTGGTCTCCCGCGAGACCATCCTGCGCGAGGTGTGGGGCGACGTGGAGCTGCGCGGATCGAAGACGCTCGACATGCACATGTCCTGGCTGCGTCGGAAGATCGGCGACGAGGGGCCCGTCGCGGAGCGGCGCATCGCGACCGTGCGGGGCGTCGGCTTCCGCATCAACACCGACTGAGCCGATGCGTCGTCGCATTCTCCAGGCCATCCTCGCGGTGGTCATCCTCACCGGCCTGCTTCTCGGCATCCCCCTGACCTACACCGCCTGGCTCTGGGTGGAGGACTTCACTCGCGGTGACATGCGGTTACGACTCGACCGGCTCGCCGCAGAGATCATCGAGCAGGAGGGCGGCGACGGTCGCGTGGACGGGACGCTGGACACCACGTCGCTGCGCCTCGCGGTCCCCACCGGCGGCCGGCTCGAGGTGGTCTATCCGACGCCCGAGAACCCGGCCACCCGCGTCGACATCGGGACGGCGTCGGTGGAGCGGCCCATCGAGGAGTCGCTGTCGATGGGCACCTCCGGATCGCTCCGGCTCGAGATCCCCTCGGCGCAGATGCGCACCTCCCAGGCACAGGCCGTCGGCGCCGTCGCGCTGGTGGTCCTGGCCTCGATCGCCGCCGGCACGATCGTCGCGGTGCTGACCGCGCGGCGTCTCGCCGATCCGCTGCAACAGGTGGCGGGGCGGGCGGCGCGGCTCGCCGAGGGGGACTTCCGCAAGGACGCCACACGGCACGGCATCCCGGAACTCGACCGCGTGTCCGACGTCCTCGACTCCGCCACCGTGGAGATCGTCGGGCGCCTGCAGCGCGAGCACGCGTTGGTCGCGGACGTCTCCCATCAACTGCGCAGTCGTCTGACCGCGGTGCGCCTGCGCCTCGACGAGCTCTCCGAGCACCCGGACCCCGAGGTGGTCACCGAAGCCAACGAGGCGATGGCACAGGTGGATCGACTCACCGACGCCATCGACGACCTGGTGCGATCGTCGCGCGACGACGGGTCCGCCGGTGCCGCGGAAGTGGCCGTGCTGCCCGAACTGCAGGTGGTGGTCGAGGACTGGCGTCGCACGTTCGACGACGCCGGACGCACCCTCACCCTCACCGGCGACGCCGCGTTGACGGCGTCGGTCACCGACACCCGGCTCCGCGAAGCGGTCTCGGTACTCATCCACAACGCCCTCGACCACGGCGGCGGGGACTGCGTGGTCACGGTGCGCGCGGTCAGCGGTCGCGAGCACCGCGAGCCGACGGTGCGGGTGGACGTCGCCGACTCCGGTGCCGGCGTGTCCGACGAGCTCGCCCCCCACATCTTCGACCGGGGATTCTCGGGCGCCGGATCGACGGGCGTGGGGCTCGCGCTCGCACGGGCGTTGGTGGAGGCCGACGGCGGTCGGCTGGAGCTGCAGCGACGGCGGCCGGCGATGTTCACGGTCTTTCTGCCCGCCCCGACGCCGCGGGTGTCCAGTCCGCCGGCGGAGCCGCGGTAGGCGGGTGAGCGGCGGACGACCGTCCGTGCGGGACACTCCTCCCGGGTGTCACCCGACTCGCGAGCGGCACCCCGGTTTCGATGCGGCGGCCCCGATCGGAAGAGCCGCTCCGGAACGCGGGCCCCGCTCGGGCCGGTCGATCGGCCCGGTGACGAGTTCGGGCTCAGCTGTGGCCCATGAACGGCGCCTGCTGGCCATCGGGGTCGAGATCGTCGTCGTTCAGCTCGGTGTCCGTGCGCGGATTGCCGTGGTGGTCGAACTCGTCGAGGGGGTTGGCGATGACGCCGCGACCGTTCTCATCGGGGAACGCGAATCGGCGCAGGGCCCAGAACCGGAACGCCATCTGCAGCAGATTGCCGATGACGTAGTTGAGGACGAAGTCGATGATCACCAGCGCGGTGAGACTGGTGGCGCCCTCGCGGATGTCGAACACGTTGTTGGCGATCCACAGCGGTGCGGCGCTGAGCAGCACCCCGATGCCGCTGATCGTGAAGAAGAGCAGGGCCTCGTGGTGACGCTCGCGCCCGCCGCGGTTCTTGAACGACCACTCCCGGTTGAGGATGTAGCTCAGGATCGTGGCCAGCACTCCGGAGAGAACCTTGGCGACCACCGGCTTGCTCTCGAGCACGGTCAGGCTCAACGAGTAGAAGATCGTCAGGTCGAACACCATGGTGGTGGCGCCGACGATGGCGAACTTGATCAGTTCCGCATGGCGCAGCGCGACATCCCGAAACGGTTGCGGAATGCTGGCAACCACACGATCCATCACAGGCACGATTGGTTAGTTTACGAACGGATCGGCGCGATCCCTAATCTCGCCACGCAGGAACGCCCACCCCGGACGGTCGCGGGACCGCCTCGTGACACGATATGGGCCGTGACGGAGAACCCGACCGAAGTCCCGCCCCGTGAGGAACCGCCCCGCGATCGCATGACCTCGATGCCGGTGGTCGCGATGATCGGTGGAGGTCAGCTGGCGCGGATGACCCACCAGGCGGCGATCGAGCTGGGGCAGACGCTGCGTGTGCTGTCCGGCAGCGCGACCGAACCGGCGGCGAGGGTCAGCGCCGACGTGGTGCTCGGGTCGCACACCGATCTGGCCGCGCTGCGCGAGGTCGCCAGAGGGGCGCACGCCCTGACCTTCGACCACGAGCACGTGCCCACCGAGCACCTCGACACCCTCGTCGCGGAGGGCGTGAACGTCCAGCCGCCGCCGACGGCCCTGGTGTTCGCCCAGGACAAGCTGAAGATGCGCGCGCGCCTGCGCGAGCTGGGGCTCCCGGTCCCGGACTTCGCGCCGGTGGCCTCGGAGGCGGACCTGGTGGAGTTCGGCGAGGCCCACGGCTGGCGAATCGTGATCAAGACGGTGCGCGGCGGATACGACGGCCGCGGCGTCTGGCTCCCCGACACCGCCGACGAGGCCACGGCCGTGGTGCGCGAGCAGCTCGCCGCGGGTGCCCCGCTGATGGTCGAGCAGCGGGTGGAGATGGTCCGCGAACTGTCCGCGATGGTCGCGCGGTCCCCGTTCGGGCAGGGCGCCACGTGGCCGGTCGTGGAGACGGTGCAGCGGAAGGGTCAGTGTGCGGTGGCCATCGCCCCCGCGCCCGGTCTGTCCGACGACGCCGCGGCGGACGCCGAGCACATCGCGCTCCGGGTGGCCTCCGAACTCGGCGTCGTCGGGGTCATGGCGGTGGAGATGTTCGAGAAGGCCGACGGCTCGGTCTCGATCAACGAACTCGCCATGCGACCGCACAACTCGGGACACTGGACGCAGGACGGCGCGCGGACCTCGCAGTTCGAGCAACACCTGCGGGCCGTCCTGGACTACCCGCTGGGCGACTGCTCGCCGACGGCTCCGGTCACGGTCATGGCGAACGTCCTCGGGGCACCGGCCGAGCCGGACCTGTCGATGGACGAGCGGCTGCACCACCTCTTCGCCCGCATGCCGGACGCGAAGGTGCACCTCTACGACAAGGGCGAGCGGCCCGATCGCAAGATCGGCCACGTGAACGTCGTCGGCGCTGCCGGTGGGTCGCCCGACGACCCGGCGTACGTCGCCGACATCAGAGAACGCGCCGAGCGCGCCGCGCACTGGCTCTCGCACGGCGTCTGGACCGACGGATGGGACCCGCACCATGGCTGACAGCACCACCACCGGCGCCCGGGTGGGCATCGTCATGGGCAGCGACTCGGACTGGCCCGTGATGGAGGCGGCCGCCGAGGCCGTCGCCGAGTTCGGCGTGCGCTTCGAGGTCGGCGTGGTGTCCGCCCACCGCACCCCGCAGCGGATGCTCGACTACGCCCGCGACGCCGCCGACCGCGGCATCGAGGTGATCGTCGCCGGAGCCGGAGGTGCGGCGCACCTGCCGGGCATGGTCGCCTCCGCGACGCCGCTGCCGGTGATCGGCGTGCCGGTGCCGCTGAAGTACCTCGACGGGATGGACTCGCTGCTGTCGATCGTGCAGATGCCCGCGGGGGTACCGGTGGCCACCGTCTCGATCGGGGGCGCCCGCAACGCCGGCCTGCTCGCGGTCCGCATCCTCGGTGCGTCCGACCCCGCCCTGCGCGGGCGGATTGCGGAGTTCCAACGCGGCCTCGAGCAGATGGTGCTCGAGAAGGACGAGGCCCTGCGGCGGTCCCTGCTCGGATGACCGCTCCGCTGCGGGTGTCGCGGACGACCGTCCGCGCGGTGTCGCGCGACAGTCGTCAGGTGGCGTTCGCTACGCGGGTCGCGCTGCTGTGGGGCGCACTGTGGGGCGGCCGGGTCGAGTGGGACCGAGAGTCGGCGCTGCTCGTCTGCCACGGCATGCGCGCCGGCTACGGCCGCGGCGGCACGTGCGTCGGTGCGGTCTTCCTGACCGGTCCCGTGACGCCGGGTCGTGCCCTCGCCGACCCGCGGCGGCGCCGCGCCCTGCTCACCCACGAGGCCGTGCACGCCGAGCAGTGGCGTCGATACGGGGTGTCGTTCGCGATCCGCTACCTCGTCGAGGAAGTGCGCCGACCGGGAGCGGCCAATCGCTTCGAGATCGAGGCCGGGCTGTCCGACGGCGGCTACCGCTGACGACCGCGCCGATCCCTCACGCCGGGAACGAGTGCGTGACCTTCTCCGTCGTTCGCCGACGGTCCTGCGCGGCGTCGTCGGCGTTGGCGACCTGCACCAGCGACGCACCGGCCGCCAGGATGGCGACGAGACCGTCGACGACGGCGTCCGCATCCGGCCACGGCGCCGTCGACAGGACCCGACTCGACGTGTCCCACGAGCGATCCGCCGCGCGGCGTCGGGCGTCGCCCAGGACGTCGGCCGCGCTCCGGCCGCCGAGGGCGGGTCCGGTGCCCGACGGCGTGAAGGCGTCACCGTGCACGCGCACCGCGGTCGCGTAGTCGGTGACCCCGATGGGCAGATGCGGCAGCGGACGGCCGAACGGGTCGAGGGAGAGCGCCGCCACTTCGCTCTCGTCGGCGTCGTCCAGACCCGCGGACGTGACCAGTGCGACGTCGGCGGCGACGGCTCCGTCGGCCGCGCCGATGACGGTGTGCGCGCCCGCCCACCAGGCGCCCAGCAGAACCGCGGCGGTCTGCCAGTGCGCCGGCAGGTCCACTCGCACGGCGTCGCCGGGAGCGACGCCCAGCTCGTCCCGCAGGAAGTTGGCCGTCTTCGCGGCCCAGTTGGCCAGCGTCAGGGCGGACAGTTCGATGCGCTCGCCGGTGGCGTCGTCGTAGTAGGTGACGCGCGGGCCGGCGGGGTCGGACTCGAGGATCGGGGTGAGAAGCAGGTCGGTCAGGGTGCGATCGGTCACGGCGTCGCCTCTCGGTTCACGTACTAGTTCACGCACTGGGGTCCGGTGGACCCGGCGTCGATGGGATCGGCCGCGACGGGAGCCGGGGTGGGTGCGTCGCCCGCGGACGTCACGCCGGTGATCGCGGACGACGGCGTACCGGTGCCCGAGTAGTCCGACGCGAGCACGAGGCGCACCGTGCCCGAGGGCAGGGAGTCGTCGACGGCCGTCGACGACGCACCGACACGCGCCGCCACCGCCTGTGCGGCGTCGTCGTCCGAGGGGCTCGAATACACGGTGGTGGTGTCGACGGACGTGCCCTCGTAGTTGCCCACCTCGCCGGTGCGGAAGCCCTCGGCGCCCAGCGTCGAGGACACGGACGAGGCCAGACCGCTGATGCCGGAATCGTTGGCGACGTCCACGGTGACCGTCGACGGGTCGATCTGCGGAACGTCGGGTGCGTCGGGATCGGTGGCGGGCGGCGCGTCGTCACCCAGCAGTCCGCGCACCCAGTTCTGCACCTCGGTCGGGTCGACGGCGACGATGGACTCGCCGTAGTCGGTCATACCGTTGATGTCCGCGACCGGGATGGTCTCGAAGGTGACGTTGCCGCCGGCGAGGTCCTGCAGATTGGTGGCGAACTGCAGGACGTCCCAGTCGTCGTCGAGGACCACGGACCGCGAGACGGCGTTGGACAACTGGCCGAGGGTTCCCGGGTTGCTCAGGGTGCCGGCGCTGAGCACCTTGCGCACCAGCGACGCCATGAACACCTGCTGGCGCACGATGCGGTCGAGGTCGCCGCGCGGCAGATCGTGCCGTTGCCGGACGAAGCTGAGCGCGTCGGAGCCGTTCAGGGTCTGGTCGCCGGCCGGAAAGTTCGCTCCCGACAGCGGCTCGTCGACGGGAGCGTTCAGGCAGACGTCGACACCGCCCACGGCGTCGGTGAGCAGTACGAAGCCCAGGAGGCCGACCTCGGCGTAGTGATCGACGGTCACGCCGGTCAGACCGGCCACCGCGGAGACGAGGGCCTCGCGGCCGGCCTGGGTGGACTCGCGATCCGCCTCGTCGTCGGGGACGCCGCTCTCGACCAGTTCGAGGCGCTTCTCCTCCTTGGTGGCGCCGTAGGCGGCGTTGATCTTGCTGTTGCCGAGACCCGGCACGGCCACGTAGGAGTCGCGGGGGATGGAGATGGCCGTGGCGGACGATCCGTCGTTGGGAACGCGGATCAGCAGGATGGTGTCGGTGTTGTTCGCGACCTCCTCGCCGGCCCGCAGGGAGGCGAGTTCGGAGGCGGACAGCGGATTGCCGTGGGCGTCGGTCCGGCTGTCGGTACCGACCATGAGGATGTCGACGGCGCCGTCGGCGGCGCCGCCGAGCCCCAGGTCGGAGACGGTCGCGAGGCTGCTGCGCAGGGAGTCGATGCTGCGCCACGCCACGCCCGTCACCAGCACCGCGGCGGCCGACAGGGACGCGACGGCGATGCGGCCCCACGGGCGTCCGGGCGTCGTGGGGGATCGGTGACGCGTGCGGGGAGGCGGCCGACGGCCGGTCCCGGAGCGGTCGCCCGCATCCGATCGGTCGTCGGTCCGACCGGGTCGGCGGCCTGTCGCGTATTCGTGGCGACCACGCGGCGACCCGGGGTTCGTCACAGAATCCGTCACCGGTCCAGGCTAACGGCCCCACCTCGGTGGTCCACGCAAGCGGTCGCGGCGTGCCACACTCTTCGCCTGTGACACCAACCGCAGCCGCCCGTCCGATCGTCGTGACCGGGGCGGCCGGTCAGCTGGGACGACAGGTGGTCCGACGCGGCGGCGGCGCGGCGGTGGGATTCGGATCCACCGACCTCGACATCACCGATCCGGCGTCGATCGCGGCGACGATCACCGGTGAGTGCGTGGTGATCAACTGCGCGGCCCACACCGCGGTGGACGCGGCGGAGACCGACGTCGAGAACGCCGAGCGGCTCAACGTCCTCGGCCCGCGGTTGCTGGCGGAGCGGTGCGCCGAGGTGGGTGCCCAGCTGGTGCACGTCTCCACCGACTACGTGTTCCCGGGCGACGCCCGGACCCCGTACGAGCCGTCGGACCCGACGGGTCCGCGCACCGTGTACGGCCGAACCAAGCTGGCGGGCGAGCGCGCCGTCCTGGCGGCGCTGCCCGGAGCAACCGTGGTGCGGACGGCATGGGTCTACACCGGTGTCGGCACCGACTTCGTGGCGACGATGCTCCGCCTCGAACGCGAGCGCGACACCGTGACCGTGGTGGGCGATCAGGTCGGATCCCCGACGTACGCGGCGGATCTGGCGGACGGACTGCTCGAGGCCGCGGGCATCGTGGGGGCGCTGCCCCCCGTCGTCCACGCGACCGGAGGCGGGTCGGCCTCCTGGTTCGATCTCGCGCGTGCGGTGTTCGAGGGCGTCGGCGCGGACCCGGAACGGGTCCGGCCCTGCACCAGCGCGGACTTCCCCCGGCCGGCCCCGCGCCCCGCCTACTCGGTGCTCTCGCCGCTGTCCTGGGCCGGGTCCGGGCTGACCCCGCTGCGACCCTGGCGAGATGCGCTGGCCGCCGCGCTCGCGGCTCGGGCGGACGACGACGGACGGTCGGGTGGCCGATAGGGTGACCGGCGTGAACGCGCCTCTCGCCGTCGTGACGGTGACCTACTCGCCCGGAGAGCACCTCCGCACGTTCCTCGATTCGTTGGCGACGGCGACCACCCGGCCGGTCACGGTTCTGCTGGCCGACAACGGGTCCACCGACGGAGCACCGGAAGCCGCCGAGCGCGAGCGGGACAACGTGCGGTTGGTCCGCACGGGGGAGAACATCGGGTACGGCGGCGCCGCCAATCGGGCTGTCGCCCTGGCCGACTCGTCGGCCGAGTTCGTCATGGTGGTCAATCCGGACGTCCGCTGGTCACCGGGGTCCATCGACGAGTTGCTCGCCGCGGCGGAGCGCTGGCCCCGCGCGGGATCGCTCGGCCCGCTGATCCTCGAGCCCGACGGCTCCCGCTACCCGTCCGCCCGACGGGTGCCGGACCTGACGTCCGGATCGCTGCACGCCGTGCTCGGATCGGTCTGGCCCACCAACCCGTGGACCCGCCGGTACCGCCAGGACACCGACGCCGTGGACGAACGCCCCGTCGGATGGCTGTCCGGCTCCTGCCTGCTGCTGCGGCGAGCGGCCTTCGAGTCCGTGGGGGGCTTCGACTCCCGCTACTTCATGTACATGGAGGACGTCGACCTCGGCGATCGACTCGGCCGGGCCGGGTGGCTCAACGTCTACGTGCCCGACGCCGTCGTCACCCACGCGAAAGGTCATGCGGCGGGCCGACATCCGGAGTCGATGCTCCCGGCGCACCACGAGAGCGCCTATCGCTTCCAGGCGGATCGTCATCCCGCGCCGTGGCAGGCCCCCCTGCGCGGGGTACTCCGGCTCGGTCTGGCGGTGCGCTCGCGCATCGTCGTGGCAGCCGCGTTGCGCCGCCGCGACGGGGCTGATGGGGTACCGGGGGACGACGCACCACACACGCAGGTCGGGACCGGCGAACGACGAGAGAGGTAGATCGCGATGACAGCTCCGGCAACGGATGCCGTGGTTCTGGTGGGAGGCAAGGGAACTCGGCTGCGGCCGCTGACCCTCTCGGCTCCCAAGCCGATGCTGCCGACGGCGGGACTGCCGTTCCTCGAACACCTGCTGGCCAGGATCAAGGCCGCGGGTATCGACCACGTGGTGCTCGGCACCTCGTTCAAGGCCGAGGTGTTCGAGGAGCACTTCGGCGACGGCAGCGACCTCGGTCTCGAGCTCGAGTACGTCTTCGAGTCCGAGCCCCTCGGCACCGGCGGCGGCATCCGCAACGTGCTGCCGCGACTGCGTGCGGACCACGTCATGGTGTTCAACGGGGACGTGCTCGGCGGCACGGATCTGCGCGCGGTGCTCGACACGCACCACTCGTCCGAGGCCGACGTGACCCTGCACCTCGTGCGGGTGGGTGACCCGCGTGCGTTCGGCTGCGTGCCGACCGACGAGGACGGGCGGGTCACCGCGTTCCTCGAGAAGACCCAGGATCCGCCCACGGACCAGATCAACGCCGGCTGCTACGTGTTCCGGCGCGAGATCATCGAGCAGATCGCGGAGGGGCGCCCCGTCTCGGTCGAGCGCGAGGTGTTCCCCGCGTTGCTCGCCGAGGGCAAGCGCGTCTACGGCCACGTCGACGCCGCGTACTGGCGCGACATGGGAACCCCCGAGGACTTCGTCAAGGGGTCGGCGGATCTGGTGCGCGGCATCGCCCCGTCACCGGCGCTCGACGGCACGCGCGGTGAGTCGTTGGTGCACCCGGGAGCCGGGGTCGCGCCGGGGGCGCTGCTCATCGGCGGCACGGTGGTCGGACGCGGCGCCGAGGTCGGCGCGGGTGCCCGGCTCGACGGCGCCGTGGTGTTCGACGGCGCCGTGGTCGAAGCCGGTGCGGTGGTCGAGCGCTCGATTCTCGGCTTCGGTGCGCGGATCGGACCGCGAGCGCTGGTGCGCGACGCCGTGATCGGCGACGGAGCCAACGTGGGTGCGCGATGCGAACTGCTGCGCGGCGCTCGGGTCTGGCCCGGAGTCACGTTGCCGGACGGCGGCGTTCGGTTCTCCACCGACGTCTGAGCACCCTCAGCGGGCGTCGGCCCGATCGATCATGGCGCGCAGCGCGTCACGTTCGGCGCCCTCCGGACCGTCGGGGAGGGCGTCGATCGGCCACCAGCGCAGGTCCGTCGACTCCGCGCTGCGGACGATCGGCACGTCCTGCGCGTCGGCCGCGGCGCGGACGACGAAGCGCAGGTCGAGATGTCGGGTGGGCACGCCCAGCGAGCAGGTGATGGGGTGCGTGTGCGCGTCCAGGAGTTCCGGCTCGAGCGTGAGCTCGTCGATCCCGCTCTCCTCCCGGGCCTCGCGCAGCGCGGCGTCCCGGACGGTCCGGTCGTCGGGTTCGCAGTGACCGCCCAGCTGCAACCACCGACCCACGCGCGGGTGCAGCGTGAGCAGGACGTGGCGGCCGCCCCGGTCGAGCAGCACCGCCGACGCCGTGATGTGGCCGGCGGCGCTCTCGCGCAGGCACGCGCGCGGTTCGGCGGCGAGGAACGCCAGCGTGGTGTGCCGCAGCGAGTCGGCCGCCGCGTCGTCCGTCCGCCACTCGGTCAGCACGTCGACGGCGGACTCGTGCAGCGTCGCGGCGCTCATCGCAGCACCAGGACGTCGTCGACCGACGTGGCCGGCCGCGGTGTCGGCCGGTCCGCGGGCACGCCGATCGCGACGGCTCCGACGGGGAGCCAGGACGGGGGAAGGTCGAGCACCCGCGCGACCTCCTCGGGCGCGAAGATGGTCGAGCCGATCCAGCACGAGCCGAGGCCCCGCACGGACAGTCCCACCAGGAACGCCTGCACGGCCGCGCCGGCCGCGACGGTGAACATGGTCCGCTCGGCAGCACGGCGACGGGCGTCGGGATAGGCGTGTTCACCGTCGGGAACGAGGAACGGGAGGACGACGGTCGGCGCGTCTCGCAGGATGCGCCCGCGTGCGACCCGCGCGTCGATCGAGCCGGCGGTGCGGGGGTCGGCGGCGAGGTCGCTGCGCCAGCGTCGTTCCATCGCGTCGAGGAGGACGGTCCGCTGGTGCCCGTCGGCGAGGTGGACGAACCGCATGGGGCGAGTGTGGTGCGGGGCGGGTGCCGTGACGGCGTCGGCGACGGCCGCGCGCACCGCGGCGGGGTCCACCGGGTCCGCGGTGAAGCGGCGGACCGAACGGCGGCCGGGGACCGCCCCGAGCGCACCGCGCCGCATCGCTTCCTCGGTGCCGAGCCAGAACAGGTCGTCCTCGCCGGGGCGCACCAGATCCCGTGCGCTCGACCCGTCGTCGGCGACCGCGAGGCCGCGCACGACGGCGACGGGGACGCCGCCGAGCTTGCCCTTGACCAGATCGCCCGCGGCGGCCAGTTCGTCCGCGAGGGCCACCTCGGTGACCAGCAGTTCGTTCCCCTGCCCGTCGCGTTCACCGGCGTAGCCGTGCAGGACCGGGAGACCGGCCGCGCCGATCGCGTTGTCCGTCTGGCCGTTTCGCCACGCGCGGCCCATCGTGTCGGTGATCACCACGGCCACCCGGACGTCGAGGCGGGCCTGCAGGTCCGCGCGCAGGGCGCGGGCCGAGGCGTCGGGATCCTCCGGCAGCAGCGCGAGTTCGTCGCCGACGACGTTGGATCCGTCGATGCCCGAGGCCGCCTGCACGATGCCGAGGCGGTTCTCGGTGATGAGCGTGCGTCCGCGCTGCGCCAGCACCCGTACGGCTTCCTGCTCGACCAGGATGCGCCGCAGCGCATCTCGGGCCTCGGGATCGGTCGGGGACACCACCAGTCGTCCCTCGACCTTGGAGACGATCTTGCTGGTGACCACCAGGACGTCGCCGTCGCGGATCCACGGGGCCGCCGACGCCAGTGCGGCGCCGAGATCGCCCCCGGGACGGAACTCGGGGAGACCGGTGACCGGCAGGATCTCCACCGACCCGCCGGGCGCGTGATCGCTCACGCCACGCCCGCCACGTCCAGTGCGGCCCGCACCATGGCGGCGGTCGCCGCCGGATCCGACATGACGAGCGGGATCGCGCGCGTGGTGACACCGGGCACGTCCGCGGTGTCGCCCTCGTCGACCAGCCAGGCGTCGAGCAGACCGGTGCCACTGCGGGCGCCGTAGTGACGTCCGATGCCCTCGGCCGAGGTCTCCACGCCGATCACCGACAGGCACTCGTCCGCCATGCCCCGCAGCGGTCGGCCCGCGATGACGGGGGACAGGCCCACCACCGGTGCCGCGGTCGTTCGCAGCGCGGAGCGCATCCCGGGGACGGCGAGGATCGCGCCGATGCTCACGACCGGGTTGGACGGAGCCAACAGGACCACGTCCGCCTCCGAGATCGCGTCCAGCACACCGGGAGCCGGTGACGCCTGCTCGGCGCCGACGAAGGCGAAGCTGTGCGTGGGCACCGCGGCGCGATGACGCACCCACCACTCCTGGAAGTGCACCGCCTTGCGGGTGTCGTCGTCGGACTCGGGGTCGGTGATCACGACGTGGGTCTCGCACCGATCGTCGGTGACGGGCAGCAACCGGACGCCGGGGGACCACCGCACGCACAGCGCCTCGACGACGGCGGAGAGCGGATAGCCGGCCCGCAACATCCGGGTGCGGACGAGATGGGTGGCGATGTCCCGGTCGCCGAGACCGAACCAGTCCGGTCGAGCGCCGTAGGCCGCGAGTTCCTCCTTGACACTCCAGCTTTCGCCGCGCCGGCCCCACCCGCGGTCGAGGTCGATGCCGTCGCCGAGGGTGTACATGCACGTGTCGAGATCCGGCGTGATGCGCAGTCCGTGCATCCACACGTCGTCGCCCACGTTCACCACGGCCGTGATCTCGTCGGCGTCGGTCAGCAGCTCACGCACGCCTTGCAGGAAGCGCGCTCCGCCGACGCCACCCACCAGAACGGTCACCTTCATGGACACACCTTCATGACCGACGACCCTATGCCTTGCGCGGTTCGCTCCCGTTCGTGCCCGTCGCGCCGCCCGTGCGGTGGGTGGGGTTTGCCGCGCGGAGCGGTCGGGTAGAGGGGGTGTGGCGAGGTGGGGCCGGTGGGGGATCTGCGGGGGCCGACGGCGATAACACACCGTGGTTGTTCCCTGCCCGGAAAACGGGGGGCGTGATGGTATGGCAAAAAGCGCTCTCCGCTTGACCGCGACACACCGCGGCGTGTCTAATCACAGTCATGTCATTACCGGTTCGGACGGCGGAATCGCTTGCAGCGAACCACCGTTCGAACACGTGTTCGCTCGCGTCGTCGCGAGTGCGCGCATCGCGATCCGGCTTCACGGTCGATCCTCGACACCAGTGACCGACAACGACCGCACCGCCGCTTCTCGGCGGGGCGCGCAGAAGAAGAGGAGGCGGACGTGATGCCCGACCAGCACGCGAACTCCGATCTGCAGGACCGCGCCGCTCTGCAGGACCCTGCCGACGACGTTCTCGACCTCACCGACCGACTGGGCGGCACCCTCGACGACGGCGCGGACGGCGCGGACGGCGCGGACGGCGTCGACGGCCCGGACGGCATGGACCTCGACGGGGACGTCGACCCGCCGCTCGTGACCCTCGGAATGCCCACGGCCGCACCGCAACCCGGCCTCGTGCTGGTGGACGGTGCCGACGAGGACGACCAGTGGCAGGAGCGCGCCCTCTGCGCGCAGACCGACCCCGAGGCGTTCTTTCCCGAGAAGGGCGGCTCCACGCGGGAGGCCAAGCGCATCTGCCTCGGCTGCGAGGTCAAGGACGAATGCCTCGAGTACGCGTTGGCCAACGACGAGCGCTTCGGCATCTGGGGCGGACTGTCCGAGCGGGAGCGCCGGCGCCTCAAGCGCGGCATCGTCTGACCCGGTCCGGCGGGTCGGGACCGGCCGGGATCGGGTCGGGACCAGCCGGG
Source organism: Rhodococcoides corynebacterioides (assembly GCF_019834675.1). Classification (GTDB taxonomy): domain Bacteria; phylum Actinomycetota; class Actinomycetes; order Mycobacteriales; family Mycobacteriaceae; genus Rhodococcoides; species Rhodococcoides corynebacterioides_A. The sequence continues at coordinate 842,537 of NZ_JABUBU010000001.1, forward strand.
ATCGGCTCAGTCCAGCGGGTCGGGATCGACCACGTCCGGCGTGACGCCGAGGTAGGTCGCCACCTGCTCCACCAGCACGTCGTGCACCAGCGCCGTCAGGTCGCGGGTGCTGCGCGCGCGGCGCTCGAGGGGACGACGGAACACGACGATGCGCGCGCGGACGGTCGCGCCGCGCTTGTCCACCCCGGCCGGGATGAGACGGGACAGCGGCACCGGTCCCTCCGCCACCACCTCCGGCGGCCACGTCACCGACGTCGGGTCGACCGCCCGAATCTTCGGCACGTCGTCGACCGCGATGTCGAGCTTCATCAGACGCTCGTGCCAGCGACGCTCGATGGGGGCGAAGGCCTCGAGGACGGCGGCGTCGAACTGCTGTGCGCGCGAACGCCGTCCGGGCACCGACTCCGGCAGGAGCACGCCCCGCATGCCGCGACCGCGTCGGGTGGCGGAGCGCGACGTGGAGGGTCGGGTACGCCCGGAACGCGATTGTCCGGAGGAGGAACCGTGGGGCGACACCCGAACATGGTACGGCGACCGGTTCCGGCCTCGTCGCATCGGCGGTCACCGTCGTGTCGGCTGTTCGGTTGCTCGCTCCGCGGGTTAGGGTGCTGGCTGTGAGAGCTGTGCGGGGATGTTGCCGACCGGGGTGCAACCGACCGGCCGTGGCGACGTTGACCTACGTCTACTCCGATTCCACCGCCGTCGTCGGTCCACTGGCGACCGTCGACGAGCCCCACTCGTGGGATCTGTGCGAGGTGCACGGCTCGTCGATCACCGCACCCAAGGGCTGGGACATGGTCCGGTACGAGGGTGGCTTCGCGACGTCCGGACCGGACGAGGACGACCTGACCGCGTTGGCGGAGGCCGTGCGCGAGGCCGGCGCCCGCGATCGCGGCCCGCGGGCCCGGACGAACGCGATGCCCGATTCGGGCCCGTCCGACGGCGGCGTCGCCGGAATCGTCCCGACGATGCCGACCGCACGCACCGGCCGACGCGGCCACCTGCGCGTGCTGCCCGACCCGTCGTCCTGAACCCGGCGCGGCGGCCGTGACGGGCCGACGCGGCTACCCCTCCCGACGGCGCTCGGGGCACTAGGCTTCTCCCGTACCCACCGAACCCCGTGTGGGTCCGTCGCCGACGGTGGCGCATCACGCGCCCGCGGCGATCGTTCGTGATTCGGTGTGCGCACCGTCTCGTTCCCACCACCTCCGAGGAGACAATGTCGTGGCTCGATCAGCGGACCTGGTCACAGCGGTCATCAAGGCGTACGACGTGCGGGGCGTCGTCGGGGAACAGATCGACGAGGACTTCGTCCGGGACGTGGGGGCGTCGTTCGCGCGGCTCGTCGGTGCCGAGGGTGCCGACCGTGTGGTGATCGGACACGACATGCGGGATTCGTCGCCCGCGCTGGCCGCGGCGTTCGCCGAGGGCGTCGTCTCCCGCGGACTCGACGTCGTGCACATCGGCCTGGCGTCGACGGACCAGCTCTACTTCGCGTCGGGCCGATTCGACTGCCCCGGAGCGATGTTCACCGCCAGCCACAACCCCGCCCGTTACAACGGCATCAAGCTGTGCCGGGCCGGCGCCAAGCCGGTGGGACAGGACTCGGGGCTCGCGACCATCTCCGCCGACGTGATCGAGGGGGTGCCCGCCGCCGACGGTCCCCGCGGCGAGATCACCACTCGTGACGTCCTCGGCGACTACGCGGAGTTCGTCCGCACTCTGGTCGACATCGCGTCGATCCGGCCGTTGAGCGTCGCCGTCGACGCGGGCAACGGCATGGGCGGGCACACCGTGCCCGCGGTGCTCGGCGACACCGTGCTCACCGTGCACCCCCTCTACTTCGAGCTCGACGGGACCTTCCCCAACCATGAGGCCAACCCGCTCGAGCCGGCCAACCTGGTCGACCTGCAGGCGTACGTCCGGGAGACCGGGGCGGACATCGGGCTCGCGTTCGACGGCGACGCCGACCGGTGCTTCGTGGTCGACGAGCGGGGCGAGCCCGTGTCGCCGTCGGCGATCACCGCCCTCGTCGCCGAGCGGGAGCTCGCCGCGCACCCGTCGTCGACGATCATCCACAACCTGATCACGTCGCGGTCGGTGCCAGAGCTGGTGGAGTCGCTGGGGGGACACCCGGTGCGCACCCGTGTCGGTCACTCCTTCATCAAGGCGCTCATGGCCGAGACCGGCGCCGTGTTCGGTGGCGAGCACTCGGCGCACTACTACTTCCGCGAGTTCTGGGGAGCCGACTCCGGCATGCTGGCGGCGCTGCACGTGTTGGCCGCACTCGGCTCGCAGGACGCTCCGCTGTCCGAGCTCATGGCGCGGTACGAGGTCTACGCCGCCTCGGGCGAGATCAACTCCACCGTCGCCGACGCCGCCGAGCGCACCCGCGCCGTCGTCGACGCGTTCGCCGACCGCACGGTGGCCGTCGATCGTCTGGACGGCGTCACCGTCGACCTCGGCGACCACACCTGGTTCAACCTGCGCGCCTCGAACACCGAACCGCTGCTGCGCCTGAACGTCGAGGCCCCCACGGCCGCGGACGTCGATCGACTGACGACGGAGATCCTCGGCATCGTTCGGGCGTGAACCGGGTAGTCCCTGGCATGGTGGAGGGCACCGTCCGAGAGGCCGGTGCGCGCACGAGAGGTGGGTGAGATGGCCGAGATGTCCGAGATCTCCGAGTACCCCGAGTTCTCGCGGCTGTCGGCGACCGATCCGTCGACGCCCGTCGACCTCGACGACGCCGATGCCGTGACCCGCGCCGATCGCGCCGGCGTGCTCCACGCGTCCGCGCTGGCGGGCGCGCAGATCCGGGCGACCGCTGCCGCGGTCTCCGAGGGTGCGCTGGCCCGGCTGGACGGTGTTCGGCCGCGCGCGGTCGTGGTGGTCGCCCCGTCCGGCCCCGCCCGCCGGGCCGCCGGACTCGTCTCCGCCCTGTCGGCGTCCGCCGGCGTGCCCATGGTGCTCGCACCGTCCACCCCGTCCTGGGTGGGCCCCCTCGACGTCGTCGTCGTCGCGGGTGACGACGCCGGCGACCCCGCCCTCGCCCGGTCCGTGGACGCCGCCGTGCGTCGCCGCGCCGACGTGGTGGTGACGGTGCCGGACGAGGGGCCGGTGGCCGACGCCGGCGCCGGCCGCGTGATGGCGCTGCCGCCCCGCGTGCGCCTGCCCGACCGCCACGGTTTCGCGCGCCACGTCGCGTCGATCGCGGCCGTGCTCGCCGCGGTCGACCCGGCCTCGGCCGTCGGCGATCTCGCGGCGGTGGCGGACGTCGTGGACGCGGAGTCGGCGCGGCACCACGCCTCCGTCGAGGTGTTCCGCAATCCGGCCAAGTCGTTGGCGTCGCGCCTGCTCGGTCGACGGGTCCTGCTGACCGGGGACGGCGTCGTCGCCACCGAGGTCGCCCGTCACGGCGCGGCGGTGCTGCTCCGGGCGGCCGGGATCGTCGCCGCGTCGAGCGAGCTGTCGGACGCGGTCGCGGTGGTCCACGAGTTCGGTTCCGTGGGCGGTGATCCCGACGGCGGTGCCGCGCGGGGCGGCGGCGCGGACTACGACCCGCTCTTCCACGACGATCAGATCGACGGCCCCCGCCCGGCGGATCCGGTCCGCATCCTCACCGTGTCGATCGACCCCGACGACTCGTCGGTCCGCCGCCGCGTCGCCGTCCTGGGCGAGGTGGACGTGATCCGCGCCGACGACGTCGCCGGCGACACGCCGTCGGTGGACGCGGGCGTCGCGCCCGCGCCGGGTGCGGCGTCGACCGCGAATCCCGCTGTCGCGCTGCGTCACTGCCTGGTCCTGGCCGCCCGGCTCGAGGCCGCGGCGGCGTACGTCCATCTCGCCGGTGGCCGATGACGGCCGACGCGACGCAACATCCCGCCGCCGTCCGACCGGACGACGGCTCGACGGTGACGACAGGCGGTCGAACGTGAACCTTCTCGACGGTGCGGCTCGGTCCTATGCCTGGGGGTCGCGGACGGCGCTCGCGGAACTCCGCGGACTTCCCTCGCCCACCCGACATCCCGAGGCGGAACTGTGGTTCGGGGCGCACCCCGGCGATCCCGCGCATCTGGTCTCCGAGGCCGGACCCACCTCGCTGCTGGAGGCGATCGATCGGGACCCCGTCGGTCAACTCGGCGCCGCGGTGGCCGAGCGGTTCGACTCCCGGCTGCCGTTCCTGGTGAAGTTCCTCGCGGCCGACGAGCCGCTCTCGCTGCAGGCGCACCCGTCGTTGGACCAGGCCCGCGAGGGCTACCGCCGCGAGAACGCGGCCGGCGTGCCCATCGACGCGTCGGTGCGCAACTACCGGGACGCCAACCACAAGCCGGAACTGGTCGTCGCGCTCACCGAGTTCGACGCCCTGGCCGGCTTCCGCGTCCCGCGCGAGACCATCGAGCTCTTCGCGCTGCTCGGCGCGGAGGAGCTGGCGCCGTATCAGCGCATGCTCGAGGACCAGCCGGACGCGATCGGTCTGCGGACCCTCTTCACGTCGTGGATCACGCTGCCGCAGCGGGCGCTGGACGCCGTGCTGCCCGCGGTGCTCGACGCCTGCGTGCGGGCGCTGGAGCGCGCGGAGACCACGCGTGACCGCCGGTTCGTGGCCGAGCTGCGGACCGTGCTCGAACTCGGGGAGTACTACCCGGGTGACGCGGGGGTTCTCGCGGCGCTGCTGCTGAACCGGGTCACGCTCCGCCCGGGGGAGGCGCTCTACCTCGACGCCGGCAACCTGCACGCCTACCTGCGCGGAACCGCGGTGGAAATCATGGCGAACTCCGACAACGTGTTGCGCGGTGGGCTGACGCCCAAGCACGTCGACGTGCCGGAACTGCTGCGCGTGCTCGACTTCGAGCCGTTGCCGTCGCCGGTGCTCGAGTCGCGGACGCAACCGGACGGCTCGGTGCGCTACCCGACGCCCGCGCCGGAGTTCGCGCTCACCAGAGTCGAACTGAGCAGTGGTGCGGGGGCCGACGGCGCGGGGTCCTCGCCGTACACGTTGGGTCCGCTGGACCGGCCGCGCATCCTGCTGTGCGTGCACGGCAGCGTGCAGGTCCGCGCCGGCGGCGCGACGTTGCCGCTCCAGCGGGGTCATGCCCTGTGGATCGCCGCCTCCGACCCCGATCCCGAACTCTGCGCGGCGACGGAGGACGCGACGGTGTTCGTCGCCGAGGTCGGCTCCGTCGATTAGCTCGGTCGACCAGGTCGGTCGAGCAGGTCTGTCGGTGTGACGCACCGGGCACCCGTTGACCCGTTGTGACCTGTCCTCGTGTGACGATAGGGCGCACAGCGCCGTCGTCGACGGTGCGCGGACGCGAAGGAGCACGCCGGTGACGAGTCACGGCAAGGGCGCGACCGGGGAGCCGGTGACCGGTTCCGGAGGAGGTCTTCGGCGAACCAAGTCGATCGAGCAGTCCATCCGGGACACCGACGAGCCCGACACCAAACTGAAGAAGACGCTGAACTCCTGGGACCTCACGGTCTTCGGCGTCGCCGTCGCGGTCGGCGCGGGCATCTTCACCCTGACCGCGCGGACGGCCGGCAACGTCGCGGGTCCCGCCGTCTCGCTGGCATTCGTCTTCGCCGCGATCGCGTGCGGCCTCGCCGCACTCTGCTACGCCGAGTTCGCCTCCACCGTTCCGGTCGCCGGCAGTGCGTACACCTTCAGCTACGCGACGTTCGGCGAGTTCATCGCCTGGATCATCGGGTGGGACCTCATCCTCGAGTTCGCGCTGGCCGCCGCGGTCGTCGCCAAGGGGTGGTCGCTCTACCTCGGCGAGGTGCTCGGCACCGCGTCGCCGGTCGCGAGCATCGGCGGAATCGACGTCGACTGGGGCGCCCTGCTCATCGTGGTCGTCCTGTCGGTGCTGCTGGTCACGGGCGTGAAGATCTCCTCGCGCGTCTCGCTGATCATCACCGCCATCAAGGTGGCCGTCGTCCTGCTCATCGTCGTGGTGGGTGCCTTCTACATCAAGGCGGCCAACTACAGCCCGTACATCCCGCCGGCCGAGCCGGCGGAGGCCGAGAGCGGACTGACCCAGTCGCTGTTCTCCTTCGTCACCGGCGCCGAGGGCAGCAACTTCGGCTGGTACGGCCTGCTCGCCGCCGCCAGCCTGGTGTTCTTCGCCTTCATCGGCTTCGACATCGTCGCCACCACGGCGGAGGAGACGGTCGACCCGCAGCGGTCCCTGCCGCGCGGCATCCTCGGCTCGCTCGCGATCGTCACCGTGCTGTACGTCGCAGTGACCCTGATCCTCACCGGCATGGTCAACTACACCGAACTGGCCGGTGATTCGTCCACGCTGGCCACCGCCTTCGAGCTCAACGGCATCACCTGGGCCCAGCAGATCATCTCCTTCGGCGCTCTCGCCGGCCTCACGACGGTGGTCATGGTGCTGCTGCTCGGGCAGTCCCGCGTGCTGTTCGCGATGTCGCGCGACGGACTGATGCCGCGCGCGCTGGCCAAGACCGGCTCGCGCGGTACCCCGGTGCGCATCACCGTCGTCGTCGCCGTGGTGGTCGCCGTTCTCGCCACGTTCTTCCCCATCGGGACGTTGGAGGAGATGGTCAACATCGGCACGCTGTTCGCCTTCGTCCTGGTCTCGATCGGCGTCGTCGTGTTGCGTCGGACTCGCCCGGATCTCCAGCGGGGGTTCCGGACCCCGCTGGTGCCGCTGGTGCCGATCCTCGCGGTCGTCGCCTGCCTCTGGCTGATGGTCAATTTGTCCGTCGAGACCTGGATGCGATTCGTGATCTGGATGGCACTCGGCGTCGTCATCTATTTCGCCTACTCGCGCCGGCACTCCGTGCTCGGTCGACAGCAGGCCGGACTCGAGTAGTCGCCCGACCACCGAACCCCCCGGCCCGCCGGACGTTCGTGAGGCAGCGAAACGGTCCGATGGTATGTTTTCGGCGGATGTGACGTTTCGATCACCCGTCCCGGCGGTCGTGCTCGGCGACGCGCTCGTGGCATCGGGATGAATCGACACCGGGGGAGGAGCGTGACACGGTGACGCGCGGATGGCGGGATCCGAAGAGGTATCTGTGGCCGTTGGGCATCCTGGCCCCGGCGTCGTCGTTGCTGCCGTCGCAGTTGGTGCTGCACACCGGGTCGCCCCTTTTCTGGTGGAGCGGGGTGCTGGTCTTCTTCGTCCTGATCCCGCTGCTGGACGTCCTGGCGGGTGCCGACGGCAGCAATCCGCCGGACGACGAGGTGCGCGATCTCCAGCAGGACCGCTTCTACCGCTGGTGCACCTTCCTGTTCCTCCCGGTGCAGTACGTCGGGCTCGTCGTCGCCTGCTGGCTGGTGGCGTTCGGAACGTTGTCCACCGTCGACCGCATCGGCTACGCGGTGTCGGTCGGTCTGGTCGGCGGCATCGGCATCAACGCCGCGCACGAACTCGGGCACCGGGTCGAGCGGGCGGAGCGCCGCCTGGCCAAGATCGCGCTCGCGCAGAGTTGCTACGGGCACTTCGTCGTCGAGCACAATCGCGGCCACCACGTGCGCGTCGCGACGCCCGAGGACCCGGCCAGCGCCCGTCTCGGCGAATCGCTCTACCGGTTCTTCCCCCGCACGATCCTCGGCGGGGTGCGCTCGGCGTGGGCACTCGAGCGCGACCGACTCCGTCGACGGGGCCGACGCGTCCTCTCGCTGCGGAACGACGTGCTCACCGCCTGGAGCCTGTCGGTCCTGCTGTTCGGAGTGCTCGTCGCGGCGTTCGGACCGGTGGTCCTGCCCTTCCTCCTCGTGCAGGCCGTGACCGGCGTCCTGTTGCTCGAGTCGGTGAACTACATCGAGCACTACGGCTTGCGGCGGCAGCGGACGGCCACCGGCCGCTACGAGCGCTGCGCACCCCGGCACAGCTGGAACAGCGACCACATCGTCACCAACATCTTCCTGTACCACCTGCAGCGGCACAGCGACCACCACGCCAACCCCGGCCGACGGTTCCAGACGCTGCGGTCTTTCGACGAGTCTCCGCAGCTGCCGGCGGGGTACGCGACGATGGTGCTGCTCGCCGCCGTCCCGCCGCTCTGGCGGCGCGTCATGGATCCGAAGGTGGTCGACCACTACGACGGTGACGTGACGCGTGCGAATCTCGACCCGAGCGCCGCCGACCGACTGCGCGCCCGGTTCCCGGTGAGTTCCACCGCCGACACCGGGGTCGCCGTCAGGGGATAACCTGGGTTGGCGATCACCAGCCGCGTCGATCGCCAGCCGACCAGGGAGTGCCCCCAGACATGACGACATCCGAGACGACGACCCCCGAGACGCAGGCGCTCGCCGAGACCCTCGGCACGCTGCAGTCCGACATCGTGAACGGTCTCGAGTTCAAGATCGCCGACATCTCGCTCGCCGAGTACGGGCGCAAGGAGATCGCCCTCGCCGAGCACGAGATGCCCGGCCTGATGGAGCTGCGTCGTGAATACGCCGACGTGCAGCCCCTCAAGGGCGCGCGGATCTCCGGCTCGCTGCACATGACGGTGCAGACGGCCGTGCTGATCGAAACCCTCGTCTCGCTCGGGGCCGAGGTGCGCTGGGCGTCCTGCAACATCTTCTCCACCCAGGATCACGCCGCCGCCGCGATCGTCGTCGGTCCGCACGGCACGCCCGAGGCGCCGCAGGGCGTCCCGGTGTTCGCCTGGAAGGGCGAGAGCCTGGCCGAGTACTGGTGGGCCGCCGAGCGCATGCTGACCTGGCCCGTCGCCGAGGACGGCACCGCCCGCCCGGCCAACATGATCCTCGACGACGGTGGCGACGCGACCATGCTGGTGCTGCGCGGCGCGCAGTACGAGAAGGCCGGCGTCGTTCCGCCCGTGGACGACGAGCACGACTCCGACGAATACAAGGTCTTCCTCGGCCTGCTGCGGGCGTCGCTCGAGCAGGATGCGGGCAAGTGGACCGCCATCGCCGAGTCCGTCAAGGGCGTGACCGAGGAGACCACGACCGGCGTGCTGCGGCTCTACCAGTTCGCGGCGGCCGGGGAGCTGACCTTCCCGGCGATCAACGTCAACGACTCGGTCACCAAGAGCAAGTTCGACAACAAGTACGGCACGCGCCACTCGCTCATCGACGGCATCAACCGCGGCACCGACGTCCTCATCGGCGGCAAGAAGGTGCTGATCTGCGGCTACGGCGACGTCGGCAAGGGCTGCGCCGAGTCGCTGGCCGGCCAGGGCGCTCGCGTCCAGGTCACCGAGGTCGATCCGATCAACGCGCTGCAGGCCCTGATGGACGGGTTCGACGTCGTCACCGTCGAGCAGGCCATCGCCGACGCGGACATCGTCATCACCTCGACGGGCAACAAGGACATCATCACCCTCGAGCACATGCGCTCGATGAAGGACAAGGCGATTCTGGGCAACATCGGCCACTTCGACAACGAGATCGACATGGCCGGTCTCGAGCGGTCGGGGTCGACGCGGATCAACATCAAGCCGCAGGTCGATCAGTGGGTGTTCTCGTCCGGCAAGTCCATCGTGGTGCTCTCCGAGGGACGTCTGCTGAACCTCGGCAACGCCACCGGCCACCCGTCGTTCGTGATGAGCAACAGCTTCTCCAACCAGGTCATCGCGCAGATCGAGCTGTGGACCAAGCCCGACGAGTACGACAACGAGGTCTACCGCCTGCCCAAGCACCTCGACGAGAAGGTGGCGAAGATCCACGTCGAGGCGCTCGGTGGCACCCTCACCAAGCTGACCAAGGAGCAGGCCGAGTACATCGGTGTCGACGTCGAGGGCCCGTACAAGCCCGAGCACTACCGCTACTGACCGCAGGCGCCCGAGAACGACCGAGGAGTCGATCGCACGTGGGAAGGCTCATCGCCGTCGAAGGGGTCGACGGGGCCGGCAAGTTCACCCTGTCGTCGCGCCTGGTGCGGGCCTGGGAGCGGGCGGGAATCGACGCGGTCCGCGTCGGTTTCCCCCGCTACGGGGAGTCGATCCACGCGGACCTCGCGGCGGAGGCGTTGGCCGGCGAGCACGGTGATCTCGCCCGCGGCGTGAACTCCATGGCCGTGCTCTTCGCACTCGATCGTGCCGGTGCGGCCGCGGACCTGCGCCGCATGCTGCACCGGCACGACGTCGTCCTGCTCGATCGGTACGTCGCGTCCAACGCCGCGTACTCGGCCGCGCGGAGGGGCGAGGACGCGGCGGGGCCGACGGTCGAGTGGGTGCGCGCCCTGGAGTTCGACCGTCTGGTCCTGCCGGTCCCGGACGTGCAGGTGTACCTCGAGGTGCCGGTCTCGGTGGCCGAGGAGCGCGCCCGCGGTCGGGAGGCCGCGGACGAGTCCCGCGCGCGCGACGTCTACGAGCGCGACGGCGGTCTGCAGGAGCGCACCGCGGCGGTGTACGCGGGCCTCGCGGCACGGTCCTGGATGTCCCCCTGGGTGGTCGTCGGAAGCGGCGCGGCGGTGGAGGACGAGGCCGACAGCGACCGACTCGCCGCGCAACTGCTGGATCGGACCGCGGAGTCGGACGGGATGACACGATAGGGCCATGAAGCCACGCATTCTGGTCGTCGACGACGACACGGCCCTGGCCGAGATGCTCACCATCGTGCTCCGCGGTGAGGGTTTCGAGCCGTTCGTGGTCGGGGACGGCACCCAAGCCCTGTCGGCGGTCCGCGAGAACCGCCCCGACCTGGTGCTGCTCGATCTGATGCTGCCCGGAATGAACGGGATCGACGTGTGCCGCGTCCTGCGCGCCGATTCCGGCGTGCCCATCGTGATGTTGACGGCCAAGACGGACACGGTGGACGTCGTCCTCGGGTTGGAGTCCGGCGCGGACGACTACATCATGAAGCCGTTCAAGCCCAAGGAACTCGTCGCCCGCGTCCGCGCCCGGCTGCGTCGCACCGAGGAGGAGCCGGCCGAGCTCCTCTCGATCGGCGACGTGGTCATCGACGTTCCCGCGCACAAGGTCACGCGCGACGGCGAGCTGATCTCCCTGACGCCGCTCGAGTTCGACCTGCTGGTGGCGTTGGCGCGCAAGCCGCGTCAGGTGTTCACTCGGGAGGTGCTGCTCGAGCAGGTGTGGGGGTACCGCCACGCCGCGGACACGCGGCTGGTGAACGTGCACGTCCAGCGTCTGCGCGCCAAGGTCGAGACCGACCCGGAGAATCCCGAGGTGGTGCTCACCGTGCGTGGTGTGGGGTACAAGGCCGGACCGCCGTGACCGACGGGGTCCCCGGACGAGGAGGTCGGTGATCTTCACGTCCCGTTCGCGACGCCGCATCAACGGCACCTTCTCGCCGGTGATGCGCTGGGCGCGGTCCGTCTGGGCCGCGGCCGGTCACGCGTGGCGCCGTTCCCTCCAGCTGCGGGTGGTGGTGTCGACCCTGACGCTGTCCTTCGTCGTCATCTCCGTGCTGGGGGTCGTGCTCACCGGCCAGATCACCGACCGGCTGCTGGACACGAAGATCGACGCGGCCACCAAGGAGCTCGACCGCGCCCGCTCGTCGGTGGAGAGTCAGCTCGCCGGGGACGACTCGACGTCCGTCGCCAACCGGCTCGAGCTCGCCCGCAGTGGGCTGACCAGTCGCGACGGCGACACCACGTCCGAGGGTGGGTCCGCGGGCACGTTCGATCCCGTTCTGCTCGTGCGCGGGGACGGCGCCCGCCGGGAACTGTCCACCGGCCCGGCCGATCAGATTCCCGACTCCCTGCGCGCGTTCGTCCAGGCCGACCAGATCAGCTACCAGTTCGCCCAGGTGTCCGAGCCCGGGGGCTACTCCGGCCCGGCGCTCATCGTCGGCAGCCCGACGGCGTCCGACCTGCCGGACCTCGAGCTCTACCTGGTCTTCCCGCTTGCCGGTGAGGACCGCTCGCTCGCGCTGGTCCGCGGCACCCTGCTGATCGGTGGCGCAGTTCTGATGGTGCTGCTGGCGGCGGTGTCGTTGCTGGTCGCCCGGCAGGTGGTCCTGCCCATCCGGTCGGCCTCGCGGATCGCCGTGCGCTTCGCGGACGGGCGACTCAAGGAGCGCATGCCGGTGCGGGGCGAGGACGACATCGCGCGGCTCGCGATGTCCTTCAACGAGATGGCGGAGAGCCTGTCCAAGCAGATCACGCAGCTCGAGGAGTTCGGCAACCTGCAGCGGCAGTTCACCTCGGACGTCTCGCACGAGCTGCGGACCCCGCTCACGACGGTGCGCATGGCCGCGGAACTCATCCACGACGGGTCGGACGAGCTCGACCCCCTGCTCAAGCGCTCGTCGGAACTGTTGGTGGCGGAGCTGGACCGGTTCGAGACGTTGCTGTCGGACCTGCTCGAGATCTCCCGGCACGACGCGGGCGTCGCCGAACTCGCCGCCGAGCAGTTGGACCTGCGCATGTGTGCGCGCGCCGCGATCTCCACGGTCCGGCACCTCGCGCGCGAGACGGGAACCGAGTTGATCGTCGACATGCCGGACGAGCCGGTCGAGGCCGCGGTGGACCCGCGCCGGGTCGAGCGTGTCCTGCGGAACCTGCTCGCCAACGCCCTCGACCACGGCGAGGGCAAGCCCGTTCTGCTGCGTCTGCGCGCGGACGACGACGCCGCGGCGTTCGTGGTCCGCGACCAGGGCGTGGGTCTGCGTCCCGGCGAGGAGAAGCTGGTCTTCAACCGATTTTGGCGGTCAGATCCCTCGCGGGTGCGGCGATCCGGCGGCACCGGGCTCGGCCTGGCGATCTCGCTGGAGGACGCCCGCCTGCACGACGGCAAGCTCGAGGCCTGGGGCGAACCCGGGCAGGGTGCGTGCTTCCGGCTGACGCTGCCGCGGGTGCGTGGTCGCAAGGTGGTGTCCAGCCCGCTGCCGCTGCGCCCGAGCGGGCACCGGTACGCCACCGGCCAGCCGCTGCCCGCCGCCCGACCGGAAGGTGTCGGAGCGTCGGCGGGGGAGCGCCGATGACCGCCGGCGGGTCGCGGCGCGCCCTGCTCGTCCTCGGCGCGATCGTGACGCTGCTGGTGTCCGGCTGCGCGTCGCTCCCGACCTCCTCCGCACCCCAGGCCATCGGCACCGTCGCGCGCGGCCCCGTCGCCGAGGAACTGCCCGAACCCACACCCGGCCGGGAGCCGAACCTCCTGGTCCGAGACTTCGTCAAGGCCAGCACCGACCCGACGGACAGCCACGCGGCCGCCCGGCAGTTCCTCACCCCCGAGGCCGCGGACCGGTGGAACGACGGCGCGCTCGCCATCGTCGTCGACAAGATCGACGTGCTCGAGGAGGCCCGGACGGACGACTCCGTCGAGTACACCGTCCGCGCCAACCGCGTCGGCCAGCTCGACACCGGTGGGCAGTACCGCGCCGAGCAGGGGTCCTTCGAGACCAAGCTGACTCTCGTGCTGCGCGACGGCCAATGGCGCATCGACGAGTTGCCGTCGGGTGTCGTGCTGGACCGTACGCAGTTCCTCGGCGCGTACCAGCGCCGGTCGCTGTACTTCGTCGACCCCACCGGCACCACGCTGGTGCCGGACCAGCGGTGGATCGCGACGTCCCAGGACCGCATGGCCGACACCCTGATGTCCCTGCTGCAGGCCGGTCCCCGCTTGTCGCTCGAGCCGGCGGTGCGCAACGTCGTCAACGGGCTGTCGACGGCGCAGGCGATCACCAAGGCGGACGGCCGACCCACCGGCGTCGGCGTCGGGCCTGGCGGTGTCCGCATCGACCTGCGCGGGGCGGGTCCGCTCGACCGCGCGACCCGATCACTCCTGGCCGCGCAGATCGTCTGGACCCTGGCCGGCGCGGAGGTCTCGGGACCCTACGTGCTGCTCGCCGACGGTGCCCCCCTCGATCCCGAGTATCCGGACGGGTGGACCACCGCGGACCTCGCCGAGTTCGATCCCGCCCTCCCGCCGGGGACGGACGTCGGGCTGCACGCGCTGCGCAACGGGAGCCTGGTGCGCGTCGACGAGAACGCCGTCACGCCGGTGCCCGGGTTCTTCGGCACGGTCGACACCATTCGGTCGATCGCGCTCTCGACGGACGGCACCCTGGTGGCCGCGGTGTCCGACACGGGTCGTCCCGCACCGCAACCGCCGGACGCCCTGCTCATCGGCTCCTACGGCGGATCGGCGTTCCCCGTGGCCGAGGGTGGCACCATCACCCGGCCCACCTGGGGTCCCGACCGCGACGCCGTCTGGGCGGTGATCGACGGATCCGTCGTCCGCCGTGCGGTGCGCGATCCGGCCACCGGCCAGGTGTCGTTGACCGACGTCGAGTCGTCCGAAATCGCCGAGCTCGGCGGTCAGATCACCGAACTGCGGCTCTCCCGCGACGGCGTGCGCGCCGCGCTCGTCGTCGACGGGGCGGTCTACGTCTGCGTCGTGGTCCGGCGCGCCGACGGCAGCTACTCGCTGCGTGAGCCGGAGGCCGTGGCCGCCGGCCTGGCCAGCGCCGCGTTGTCGCTGGACTGGAGCACCGGCGACACCGTCGTGGTGGCCCGCGCCGCGACGGACATCCCGATCGTGCAGGTGGCCGTCGACGGTTCGCGATTGGACGGGCTCCCGAGCCGCAATCTGACCGCGCCGGTGGTGTCCGTGGACGCGACCCCGACCACCACCTACGTGGCCGATTCGCGGGCGGTCTTCGAGATCGACGACACCGATCCCGCGTCCGACCGGTACTGGCGCGAGGTGCCCGGACTCACCGGTGCGAAGGCGGTCCCGGTCCTCCCGGGCTGAGTCGTCCGTGCTCCGACGGTGCCTGTCGGGGGCGTCCGGCACACTGCCGCGCATGGGGGAACGGTGGTCCGCGGCGGTACGGGCGGGGACGGATCTGGTGCTGCCGCGGGAATGCGGTGGATGCGGCGCGGCGAGCACGGCCTGGTGCTCGCGGTGCGCGGCGGCACTCGCGCAGCCGCCACGGGCGGTGCGATCGACCGTCGACGTCGGCGCACCGTGCTTCGCGCTGGGGTCCTACGCGGGGCCGCACCGCGCGGCCGTCGTGGCGGCGAAGGAACGCGGCCGACGAGACCTCGCCGGTCCGCTCGGTCGCGCCCTGGCCGGCGCCGTCACCGCCCTGCGCGAGTCCGGCGATCTCGACCCCGCGGAACTTGCGCCCCTGGTGCTGGTCCCGGCGCCGTCCCGTCGTCGCGCGGCGCGCCGGCGCGGGGGAGATCCGGTGGTCCGCCTCTGTGCGGCGGCCGCGGCGGCCCTCGCGCCCGAAGCCGTGACGGTTGCGCGGGTGCTGACCGTCGACGGCCGCGTCCGCGACTCGGTGGGACTGACCGCCGCGCAGCGCGCCGAGAATCTCGCGGGCCGCATCGCGGTGCGTCCGCGGTCGCCCCGTGGCCCCGTGGTCCTGATCGACGACGTCCTGACCACCGGAACCACCGCCGCCGAATCGGTGGCGGCGCTGCGCTCGGCGGGCGTCGGCGTCGATGCGGTCGTGGTCGTCGGGGCGGTGCGGTAGGGGGGCGGACGCCCCCCGCGGGAGTTGCTGAACGGCGAATGTGAATATCCGGCTAACGGTGGCAGACGTCCACGTGAGCGACTACGGTCGGGGCCACGCTCGATCACGTTCGACACCAGGCCGGGAGGTGATGCCTCTACACCTGGCGCCGGGCATTCAGCGCTCCGGTGCCCTCGCTTTCCCTGTGCGACAACACTGTTCGCACAGCATCGATCGGGAGGTACGTATGACGACGTCGCCGACTACGGCAGCACACACGACGGCAGCACAGGCCAACACCCATCGGGTGCACGCCCATCCCCGCGAGACCCACGGCCCGGGGCCCGAGATCACCCGCACCAGCCCGCCCGAGTCGCCCGGCTCGTCCGATGCCACCGGCGCCGCCGGCTCGTCGGTCGACTGGTTCGACGACGCTCCGCCGCCCGCGCCCGGCGCCGCCCCGACCGAGGCCGCCGCCGACGTCGTCGTCAAGGGTCGCAACGTCGAGATCCCCGATCACTTCCGAATTCACGTGTCGCAGAAGCTCGCTCGCGTCGAGCGATTCGATCCGACCATCCACCTGTTCGACGTCGAACTCATGCACGAGCGCAACCGGCGCCAGGCGAAGAGTTGCCAGCGCGTCGAGATCACCGCGCGCGGCAAGGGTCCCGTGGTGCGGGCCGAGGCGTGCGCGGACAGCTTCTACGGCGCGCTCGACGCGGCCGTGGCCAAGCTCGAGAACCGCTTGCGGCGCACCAAGGATCGCCGCAAGGTCCACTACGGCGAGAAGCGTCCGGTCTCGGTCGCGGAGGCCACCGCGGCCCTGCAGGAGACCGTCGACGCCGCTCCGGCCGAGGCGTTCGACTCTATCGACGCCGAGCCGACCGACGGTCCCGGCCGGATCGTGCGCACCAAGGAGCACCCGGCCGTGCCCATGACGGTCGACGACGCGCTCTACGAGATGGAACTCGTCGGGCACGATTTCTTCCTGTTCCACGACAAGGAGTCGGACCGGCCGTCGGTGGTGTACCGCCGGCACGCGTTCGACTACGGATTGCTGCGGCTGTCCTGACCCGCTGTCGACCCCTCGGCTCCGCCGGGTGTCCCCGCCTCGCGCGGGGGCGCCCGGCGGCGTCGTGTCGGCCGCACAGCGACCTGTCGGGCGCGGCGCCTACGATGGATGCGCCGAGGGTGCCGTGCACCCTCGGTGGAGTCGCGCTCACGCGGCGGCTCCGCCGGACCCCTGTACCCGAACCCGAGGACGAGTAAAGACCGTGCCGTCGTTGTCGTTGTCCAAGTTGCTCCGTGTCGGTGAAGGTCGCATGGTCAAGCGGCTGAAGCACATCGCCGATCACGTCTCCTCCCTCTCACCCGAGGTCGAGGGACTGACCGATGCGGAGTTGCGCGCCAAGACGGACGAGTTCCGTACGCGCATCGAGGGCGGTGAGACGCTGGACGATCTGCTGCCCGAGGCCTTCGCGGTGGCTCGGGAGGCCTCGAAGCGCGTGCTCTCGCAGCGGCACTTCGACGTGCAGGTCATGGGTGGTGCGGCGCTGCATTTCGGCAACATCGCGGAGATGAAGACCGGTGAGGGCAAGACCCTCACCTGTGTGCTGCCCGCCTACCTCAACGCGCTGTCGGGCGACGGCGTCCACGTGGTCACGGTCAACGACTACCTGGCCAAGCGCGACTCGGAGTGGATGGGCCGAGTGCATCGCTTCCTGGGCCTGACAGTGGACGTGATCCTCTCCGGCATGACGCCGGCGGAGCGCCGCGCCGCCTACGCCGCAGACATCACCTACGGCACCAACAACGAGTTCGGCTTCGACTACCTGCGCGACAACATGACGCACTCGTTGGACGATCTGGTGCAGCGCGGTCACAATTTCGCCATCGTCGACGAGGTCGACTCCATCCTCATCGACGAGGCCCGGACCCCGCTCATCATCTCGGGCCCGGCCGACGCGTCGAGCAAGTGGTACGCGGAGTTCGCCCGCATCGCCCCGATGATGAAGAAGGACCTGCACTACGAGGTCGACATCAAGAAGCGCACCGTCGGTGTGCACGAGGCCGGCGTGGAGTTCGTCGAGGACCAGCTCGGCATCGACAACCTCTACGAGGCCGCCAACTCGCCCCTGGTCAGCTACCTCAACAACGCCATCAAGGCCAAGGAGCTCTACCAGCGCGACAAGGACTACATCGTCCGCGACGGCGACGTCATCATCGTCGACGAGTTCACCGGCCGCATCCTGGTCGGGCGCCGGTACAACGAGGGCATGCACCAGGCCATCGAGGCCAAGGAGAAGGTCGAGATCAAGGCCGAGAACCAGACTCTCGCCACGATCACCCTGCAGAACTACTTCCGTCTCTACGACAAGCTCTCGGGCATGACCGGTACCGCCGAGACCGAGGCGGCCGAGCTGCACCAGATCTACTCGCTCGGGGTCATCCCGATCCCCACCAACCGGCCGATGGTCCGCGTCGACAACGGCGACCTCATCTACAAGAGCGAGGAAGCCAAGTTCGCCGCCGTGGTGGACGACGTCGTCGAACGCCACGAGAAGGGGCAGCCGGTCCTGATCGGCACCACCAGCGTGGAGCGGTCGGAGTACCTGTCGAAGCAGTTCACCAAGCGCGGGGTGCCGCACAACGTGCTGAACGCGAAGTTCCACGAGCAGGAGGCGACCATCGTCGCCGAGGCCGGCCGCTCCGGCGCGGTCACCGTGGCCACCAACATGGCGGGCCGCGGGACGGACGTCGTGCTCGGCGGCAACCCCGACATCCTCGCCGACCTCGCGCTGCGCAAGCGCGGCCTCGACCCCGTGGAGTCGGCCGAGGCGTACGAGGAGGCCTGGGAGCCCACCCTCGAGGAGGTCAAGAGCCAGGTCAAGGCCGAAGCGGACAAGGTGCGCGAGGCGGGCGGGCTCTACGTGCTGGGCACCGAACGGCACGATTCCCGTCGCATCGACAACCAGTTGCGTGGTCGGTCCGGCCGTCAGGGCGATCCGGGCGAGAGCCGCTTCTACCTGTCCCTCGGCGACGAGCTGATGCGGCGCTTCAACGGTGCGGCGCTCGAGTCGATCATGACCCGGCTCAACCTGCCGGACGACGTGCCCATCGAGGCCAAGATGGTCTCGAAGGCCATCAAGAGCGCCCAGACCCAGGTCGAGCAGCAGAACTTCGAGATCCGCAAGAACGTCCTCAAGTACGACGAGGTGATGAACCAGCAGCGCACCGTCATCTACGAGGAGCGTCGTCGGATCCTGCGCGGCGAGGACATGGAGGGCCAGGTCGAGCAGATGATCACCGACGTGGTCACCGCCTACGTCGACGGTGCCACCGCCGAGGGCTACGTGGAGGACTGGGATCTCGACCAGCTCTGGACGGCGCTGAAGACCCTGTACCCGGTGGGTGTGGAGCAGAAGGAACTCACGCAGGAGAACGAGTTCGGCGAGAAGGGCGACCTGTCGCGGGACGACCTGCGCGACGCTCTGCTCGAGGACGCCCGCGCCGCCTACGCCCGGCGCGAGGCGGAGATCAACGCCATCGCCGGCGAGGGCGGCATGCGCGAGCTCGAGCGCCGCGTCCTGCTGTCCGTGCTCGACCGCAAGTGGCGCGAGCACCTCTACGAGATGGACTACCTCAAGGAGGGCATCGGCCTGCGCGCCATGGCGCAGCGCGACCCCCTGGTGGAGTACCAGCGCGAGGGCTACGACATGTTCACCGGCATGCTCGACGGCCTCAAGGAGGAGTCGGTCGGGTTCCTGTTCAACCTGCAGGTGGAGGCCACCGCGCCGAGTCCGGCCGCCTCGGCGGGGCTGCAGGTGGGAGCGGGGCTGCAGAACCCGGTCGCCGCCCGTGCGGCGGCCCCGGCGGCTCCGGCCGGTGCGACGCCCACCCCGGCTCCGCCCGCCGCCCCGGCCCCCGACGCCGGGCCGGGTGCACCGGACGGCCGGGACGCGTCGCCGACGCGGGAGCCCGCGGCCGTTGCGGCCGAGAAGACGGCGCCTCCCGCGTTGCGCGCGAAGGGTCTCGACGAGCGGGACCCCGCGCGTCTGACGTACTCCGGTCCCGACGAGTCGGGCGGCACCTCGGTGCGCCGCGCGGCAGCCGACGGCGCCGCGGCCGAGAAGTCCACGGCCACCCGCCGGGAGCGTCGCGAGGCGGCCCGCAACAACGTCAAGCCGGTCAAGCGGGGCTCGAAGTCCAAGCGGCGCAAGTAGATCGGCCGTCTCACGACAGCCGCAGGCTCGTCACCGTCCACGACGAGCCTGCGGTTCGGCCGAGCGTGAGTTGCGCCGCGACGGCGAAGCGCCGCTCACCGCGGGAGTAGGACCCGAACACCTCCATTCGCCCTGCCGCCGCGGGGCGGACGTGCACCGTCCGGATCACCGCCACGCCGGCCGCACGTCCGGGCACGTCGGTCGTCGCCAGGGCCGCGACCATGCCGAGCACGGCGGGGGAGACCGCGCGGCGCAGCGACGACGGCGCCCGACGCCGGTCGATCACCTCGAACACGCCGCGGAGCAGGCGGTCCGCCGCCGCGCGGGCGGCGATCGTCGCGGGGTCCGGGCGGACGGCGGTGCGCGGCGGTCCGAGCCGCTCGGGGGATCGGCCCGTGTGCGGGCCGGGTCGTCGTGCGGACAGGCGTCCCACGGAGGCGTGGGGGGCGACGGGCGCGGTCGAGGTCGCGGGTGCGGTGCCCTCGAACGGGGGCTCGGATGCGGGCAGGCGGTCCAGTCGGACCTCGGTGTGCGGCATGTCGCCGAGTGTGGCCCGCGCGACGCGCTCGGGAACAGCGCCGGAGTCGATGTCTCTCCGTCTCACAGGACGGCGGTGCGGAGTCGGGGCAACCCCCGACCGGTCGACGGAACCGCTCCGACCGGCGCGGTGGATCGCGTGCGAGACTAGGGCCGACGACGACGAGTGCCGACACGACTGTGCCGAGACGACCGGCGGCCGGACCCCGGTGGTCCGACTATCGAGGGGGATGTGCGGTGGCCACCAGACTCACCACTCAGGATGCCTCGTTCTACTTTCTCGAGGCGGGGACCACGCCGATGCACGTGGGGTCGCTGGCGGTGTTCCGGACGCCGCGGGGCGGTTTCACCTACGACGAGCTGTTGACGCTGGTCGAGAGTCGACTGGCGCTGGTGCCGCGGTACCGACAGAAGGTGCGCGAGGTGGCCTTCGGGCTCGCGCGCCCGGTGTGGGTGGACGACCGCGACTTCGACATCACCTATCACATCCGCCGATCGGCCCTGCCCAAGCCGGGATCGACCGAGCAGCTCCACGATCTGGTCGCACGGTTGACCTCGCGCCCCCTCGACCGGACCCGCCCGCTGTGGGAGATGTACCTCGTGGAGGGGTTGGCGCGCAACAGGTTCGCCATCTTCACCAAGTCGCACTCGGCTCTGGTCGACGGCGACACCGCGCTCGAGATCAGCCAGGTGATCCTCGACGACGCCAAGTCGCCCCCGCCCCTGGCGGAGGAGCTGTGGATGCCGGCGCGGGAGCCGTCGGACAAGGCCCTGGTGGTCTCCGCGCTGGCGGAGATGGTCGCGCGGCCCGGTGAGGCGGTCGAGGCGGTGCGGGGTGCCGTCGGCGACGTCGCGCAGGCCGCCAACGGCGCCGTCCGGGCGGTGGCCAAGGTGGCGGCCGTGGTGCGCACGGCGGCGCTGACGGCCCCGACCAGCCCGCTCAACACCACCATCTCGCGGAACCGGCGTTTCTCGGTCGCGCGCACCGACCTCGACGACTACCGCGCGGTGCGTGCCCGGTTCGGCGGCACGGTCAACGACGTCGTGCTCACCGTGGTGGCGGGGGCGCTGCGCAACTGGTTGCTCTCGCGGGGCGAGCCGCTCGGCCCGTACACCACGGTGCGCGCACTCGTTCCGCTCTCGGTGCACGCGCCCGCGGCGGTGGGCGAGGACACCGTGGGTCATCCGGCCGGTCAGGTGGAGTCGTTTCTGGTGGACCTGCCGGTGGGGGAGCCGAACGCGGTGGTCCGTCTGTCCCACGTCGCGCACGCCACCGAGGCGCACGGTCGGCAGGGGCGCGGGGTCACGGCGTCGACCCTGATGAAGCTCTCCGGATTCGCGCCCGCCACGTTGCACGCCATGGGCGCCCGCGTGGGATCCAGTCTCTCGCAACGGATGTTCAACATCGTCGTGACCAACGTTCCCGGCCCGCAGTTCCCGCTCTACGCGGGCGGCGCGCGGATGCTCGAGATGTACCCGGTGCCGCCGCTGGTGCGCAATCAGGCGATGACCATCGGACTCACGTCCTACGACGGCCACGTCTACTACGGCGTGAACGCCGACCGCGCCGCGATGCCGGACATCGACGTCGTCACCACCTTGCTGTACGAGGCGCTCGACGAACTCGTCGACGCCACCTCCGACGGCAAGTCCGTCCGATGACCCCGAAAGCGAGGCGTTCGTGAGGGTGTTCGTTCCCGCGACGACGACCATGCTGCGCACGCTGCTCGCGGACGGTGAGTTCTCGCCGATCTCGCGGACGGCGTTCGCGGTCACGCCGACGCTGCGCGAGGCCTACTCGTCCGGAGACGACGACGAACTGGCGGACGTCGCGCTACGGGAGGCCGCCCGGGCGTCGTTGCGTCTGCTCGGCGGCGAGGAGCACGACGAGACCGACGGTGACGCACCCGCCCCGTCGGCGGCGCGTCGCGTCGTCGTCGCGGCGGACGTCGATCCGGTGACCCTGCGCCCCGATCTCGACGACGCGGTGGTGCGGCTGCCGCAGCCGCTGTCGTTGCGGGACGTCGCGTCGGTCCACGTCGATCTCGCCGAGGCGGAGACCGCCGTGCGCGCGGCCGTGGAGGTGGTCGACGCCGCGGATCTCGGCGACGCCGACGCCGAGTTCGTCCTCGGCGACGCCGAGGATCACGAGCTCGCCTGGTACGCACCGCAGGAGATTCCGTTTCTGCTCGACCTGATGTGATCGGCTCGTCGCGGCCCGACGTCGAAACCGATCGACGATTCGGGGACAATGGCCGCATGGGATTGAAGGACTGGCTCGAGGCACCGGTGTCCGGGGCGGCCGTGCCGCGGCGGCCCGCGTTGAACGCGGTGCGCGGCGCACTGACCCGCATCACCACTCCGCTCATCCCCGACGACTATCTCCACCTGGCCAACCCGCTGTGGTCCGCGCGGGAGCTGCGGGGGCGCATCGTGCGCGTGGAGAAGTTGACCGACACGGCGGCCACGCTGGTCATCAAGCCCGGCTGGGGCTTCGACTTCGACTACCGACCGGGTCAGTACATCGGGATCGGGTTGCACGTCGACGGTCGCTGGCACTGGCGGTCCTACTCGCTGACCTCGGCGCCGGACTGGAAGGACAAGCAGATCTCCATTGCCGTGAAGGCGATGCCGGAGGGGTTCCTGTCCTCCCATCTGGTGGACGGCGTGAAGACGGGGACCATCGTGCGGCTCGCCGCCCCGAAGGGTGACTTCGCGCTGCCCGAGCCGCCGCCGGAGAAGATCCTCTTCGTCACCGCGGGCAGCGGCATCACACCGGTCATCGGCATGCTGCGCAGTCTCGACACGCGCGGGCACATGCCCGACGTTGTGCACGTGCACTCGGCGCCGTCGCGCGCGGACGTGATGTTCGGCGCCGAACTCGACGCGTTGCACGCGAAGTACGACTCGGTGGTCTCCCACGTGCAGTTGACGCGATCGGACGGCAAGTTCGACCTGCGATCGCTCGACGAGCGGTTCCCCGACTGGCGCGAGCGGCAGACGTGGGCGTGCGGGCCGGTCGCGATGCTCGACGAGGTCGAGGCGCACTGGACCGAGGCCGGGGTGGCGGACCGGTTGCACACCGAGCGGTTCGAGATCGCCCGCACCGGTGCCGCCGAGGACGGCGGCACGGTGACGTTCGCGCGGTCGGGCAGATCGGTCGAGGCGGACGGGGCCACGACCCTGCTCGAGGCCGGGGAGAGCGCGGGTGTGCGGATGCCGTTCGGCTGCCGCATGGGCATCTGCCAGACCTGCGTGGTGGCAGTGGCGGACGGACATGTGCGCGACCTGCGGTCGGGCAAGGAGCACACGCGCGGGGAGCGCATCCAGACCTGTGTGTCCGCGGCGGCGGGGGACTGCACCCTCGAGCTGTGAGGGCCGGCGGGGCGGGTGTGTCGCACCCCGGCGGCCGCGCCGACTGTGACGTAGCCCGCGCGGAAGGCACACCCGGCTCTCAGGCGGGTCCGCTATTGTCGGTCGTGGCTGCCCGCCCGTTCGGCGCGAGGCACACCCCCCACCGCTCGGTCCACGGACCCGGCGCCGGCGAGGGAAAGCCGCCACGAGACCACTGGGAGTACCACCCACATGGCGATCACTGACATTCTGGAATTCGCCCACCTGACCGACGAGGACATCGAGTCGTTCGGACGGGAGCTCGACGCCATCCGCCGCGACGTCGAGGAGTCCCGCGGACAGCGCGACGCGACCTACATCCGACGCACCATCGCGCTCCAGCGGTCGCTGGAGGTGGGGGGCCGACTCGCCATTCTGTGCTCGCGGTGGCGATCCGCCGCGCTGCTCGGCACCGGCCTGCTGGCCGCGAGCAAGATCATCGAGAACATGGAGCTCGGGCACAACGTGTCCCACGGTCAGTGGGACTGGATGAACGATCCCGAGATCCACTCGACCTCGTGGGAGTGGGACCAGACCGGTCCGTCCGACCACTGGAAGCGCGCGCACAACTACTCCCATCACACCTACACCAACATCGTCGGCATGGACGACGACATCGGCTTCGGCATCCTGCGCATGACGCGGGACGAGCAGTGGCGTCCGATCAACCTCCTGCAGCCGGTCGCGAACCTGATTCTCGCCCTGACCTTCGAGTGGGGGATCGCGCTGCACGATCTCGACGCGTCCAAGAAGGAGCGCGGGGTCGACCCGATGCAGCTCCTGTCCGAGCCCAACAAGGAGTTCGCCCGCAAGGTGGCGACGCAGGTGGGGAAGGACTTCGTGTTCTTCCCGGCCCTCGCCGGGCCGGCCTGGCGTCGGGCGATCGGCGCCAATCTCACCGCCAACGTGATCCGGAATCTCTGGGCCTACGCCGTCATCTTCTGCGGCCACTTCCCGGACGGCGCCGAGAAGTTCACGATGGGCCAGTTCGAGACCGAGACGCACGAGGAGTGGTACCTGCGTCAGATGCTCGGCAGCGCCAACTTCCACGCCGGCCCCACCATGGCGTTCTTCAGCGGCAATCTCTGCTACCAGATCGAGCACCACATGTTCCCGGACCTGCCGAGCAACCGGTACCCGGAGATCGCCGAGCGCGTGCGGCAGCTGTGCGACAAGTACGACCTGCCGTACACCACGGGTCACCTGCCCGCGCAGTACTGGAAGGCGCTGCGGACCATCTTCAAGCTGTCGCTGCCGGACAAGTGGCTGCGGCGGACCTCGGACGATGCGCCGGAGACCAGTTCGGAGCGCCGGTTCCACGGCCCGGCGTCCACCGTCGTCGACCGCCTCCGCTTCGACCCGGTCACCGGACGCAAGCGTGGCCTGCGGTCGGCCATGCAGGAAGCACGGCGTGAGGCCCGCCGCGCTGTGAAGGCGCACACACCTTCGGCACCGTAACCTACGGATGCGTAAGTTCCGGTAGGGTAAGGACGGTACGACCCCGTCACCGGGGTTCCCCCACCTGCCGAGGAGTGCATTCATGGCGATCTCCGATGTCAAGGAATACGCCCACCTCACGGACGCCGACGTCGAGGCCATCGGCCACGAGCTGGACGCGATCCGCCGTGAGATCGAGGCCTCGCGCGGTGAGAAGGATGCGCGCTACGTCCGCAACACCATTCGCTTCCAGCGCACGCTCGAGGCGGTCGGCCGCACCACGATGCTGGCCAGCAACCACCGTGCGGCGTGGTGGGCGGGCAGCGCGATGCTCGGCGTCTCCAAGATCGTCGAGAACATGGAGCTCGGCCACAACGTCATGCACGGCCAGTGGGACTGGATGAACGATCCGGAGATCCACTCCACCTCGTGGGAGTGGGACAACACCGGCCCGTCCGAGCACTGGAAGCAGACCCACAACTACATCCATCACAAGTACACCAACGTGCTCGGGATGGACGACGACATCGGCTACGGCCTGATCCGCGTCACCCGCGATCGCCGGTGGACGCCCTTCAACGCGGGCAACCTCGTCTACAACACGCTGCTCATGCTGCTGTTCGAGTACGGCGTGGCGGTGCAGCACCTCGAGCTCGGCAAGGTCGCCAAGGGTCGTGTCTCCAAGGAGGAGACGCGCCGCAAGCTCGCCGAGGTGGGCGAGAAGGTCGGCAAGCAGATGCTCAAGGACTACGCGCTGACCCCGGCGGTGTCGTCGTTGTCGCCGGCCGCGTCGTTCCGGAAGACGTTGACCGCCAACATCATGGCGAACGTCATCCGCAACGTCTGGACCAACGCCGTGATCTTCTGCGGTCACTTCCCGGACGGTGCGGAGAAGTTCACCCGCCACGACATGAAGGACGAGACGCAGGGCCAGTGGTACCTGCGCCAGATGCTCGGCAGCGCGAACTTCGAGGCCGGCCCCGTGCTCGCCTTCATGAGTGGCAACCTCTGCTACCAGATCGAGCACCACGTCTTCCCGGATCTGCCGAGCAACCGCCTCGCGCAGATCAGCGTGAAGGTGCGCGAGCTGTGCGAGAAGTACGACCTGCCCTACACCACCGGGTCGTTCCCCGCGCAGTACGCCAAGTCCTGGCGCACCATCGCCAAGCTGTCGCTGCCGGACCGGTTCCTCAAGGCCACCGCCGACGACGCCCCGGAGACCGCGTCCGAGCGGCGTTTCGGTGGCCACACCACCGCCGTGGTCGACCCGGCCACCGGTCGGCGCAAGGGCCTGCTGTCGGCCCTCGCCGAGTCGAAGAGCGGCCGCGGCCTGCGTGCGCGGTTCGGTCGCCGCTGACCCGTCACCAGGTGTCGTTGGACATCAGCGCCACCAGCAGGCGACGCACCGCGGCCACGCGGTGCGTCGCCTGACCTGTCAGCGAGTCCAGTGCGCACTCCGGATCCGCCGGAGGGCCCAGGTGCGTGCACCCGCGCGGGCAGTCCGCGGCGGTCTCCGCGAGATCAGAGAACGCCGCCACCACGTCCTCCGGGGAGATGTGGGCGAGCCCGAAACTGCGGATGCCGGGGGTGTCGATCACCCAGCCGCCGCCCTCGAGGGGCAGCGCCACCGACTGCGTGGAGGTGTGCCGGCCCTTGCCGACGCCGGAGACCACCCCGGTCGCGCGGTCGGCCCCGGGCACCAGTCTGTTGACCAGCGTGGACTTTCCCACGCCGGAGTGGCCGATCAGCGCCGACGATTGTCCGGCGATCCGAGCCGTCAGCTCGGCGAGCGGCCGGTCGCGCCCCACCAGGACCACCGGAACGTCGAGTCCGGCGAACATCGCTGCGAAGTCGTCGGCGTCGGCCAGATCGTCCTTCGTCAGACACAGCACGGGCCGCAGGCCGCCGACGAACGCGGCCACCATGGCCCGCTCGACGAAGCCCGAGCGGGGCGGCGGGTCGGCCAGCGCCACCACGATGAGAAGCATGTCCGCGTTCGCCACGACCACGCGCTCGTACGGATCGGTGTCGTCGGCGGTGCGGCGCAACACCGTTCGGCGATCCTCGACGCGCACGATGCGGGCGAGGGCGTCGGTCCTACCGGACGTGTCCCCGACGACACCGACACTGTCGCCGACCACGATCGGTGTGCGTCCGAGTTCCCGTGCGCGCATCGCGACGACGACGCGACCGGGGTCGTCGTCCAGTGCGCACCCCCACCGTCCGCGGTCGACGGACACGACCATCGCGCGTCGGGCGTCGGCGTGGGTGGGCCGCGTCTTGGTCCGCGGGCGCGTGCCCTTGCCGGGCCGGATGCGGACGTCCGACTCGTCGTAGCGGCGGGGGGTCAGGACTTGCCCTCCGCGTGCGAGGTCGAGGTGGACGCGACGGCGTCGTCGCCCAGCATCCGCGCCCACAGGCCCGCGAAGCCCGGCAGGGTCTTCGCGGTGGAGTCGATGTCGTCGACCCGCACGCCGGGCACCACCAGACCGACGACGGCTCCGGCGGTCGCCATGCGGTGGTCGGCGTAGGCGCGCCAGGGCCCCCCGGTCAGCTCGGCCGGCGTGATGGCGAGTCCGTCGTCGGTCTCGACGACGGTGCCCCCCAGCGCGGTCAGTTCGGCGGCGAGGGCCGCGAGTCGGTCGGTCTCGTGCCCGCGCAGGTGCGCGATGCCGCGCAGGCGGGAGGGCGTCGACGCCACCGCGGCCATCGCCGCGACGGTCGGGGTGAGTTCGCCGATGTCGTGCAGGTCGACGTCGATACCCAGCAGGCGATCCGGTCCGTGCGCGGTCACGCCGTGCTCGTCGGCCGTCACCGCGGCGCCCATGGCGCCGAGGACGGCGCGGAACTCGTCGCCGGGCTGCGTGGTCGTCGCGGGCCACCGCGGCACGGTGACGGCGCCGCCGGTGACGGCCGCCGCGGCGAGGAACGGCGTGGCGTTCGACAGGTCCGGCTCGACGGTGCGGTCGACGGCGGCGACGGGCCCGGGATGGACCCGCCAGGTGGTCTCCTCCCCGGTGTCCGCCGGGGTGTCGACCCGGACGCCGCTCTCGCGCAGCATCGCCACCGTCATGTCGATGTGCGGCATCGAGGGCACGGGAGGACCCACGTGCTCGATCACCACCCCCTCGGTGAACCGCGCGGCGGACAGCAGGAGTCCGGAGACGAACTGACTCGAGCCCGACGCGTCGAGTTGCACCCGGCCGCCACGGACCGCTCCGTCGCCGGCCACCTCGAACGGCAACGCGTCGCCGGTGACCCGCGCCCCCAGGGCGCGCAGCGCGTCGAGCACCGTGCGTTGCGGGCGGGTGCGCGCGTGGGGGTCGCCGTCGAAGTACGTCGTGCCGGAGCCGAGCGCGGCCAGCGGGGGGACGAAGCGCATCACCGTGCCCGCGAGCCCGCAGTCGACGGTCCCTCCGGTCAGGGGGCCCGGTGCGACCCGCACGACGTCCCCGTCGACGTCGACGGTCGCGCCGAGGACGCGCAGAGCCGCGATCATCAGATCCGTGTCGCGGCTGCGCAGCGCCCCCGTGATCGTGGACGGTCCGTCGGCCAGCGCCGCGAGGATCAGCGCGCGGTTGGTCAGCGACTTCGAGCCGGGCACGTCGACGGTCGCGCGCACCGGGCGCGTCGCGGTGGGGGCCATCCAGAACGTCACGCCGCCCAGTCTCTCATTCGACTCCCGCGGCGGTGACCGGTCGCCGCACCGCCCGTGCTCAGCGCGTCAGGTCGGCGAGGAGTGCGCCGGTGACGGCGATCAGGTCGGCGGGCGCGATCTCGATCTCCAGTCCCCGCCGGCCCCCGCTGCAGAACACGGTCGACGCGCCGGAGATCGAGCGGTCGACGACCGTGGGCAGAGCGGGGCGCGCGCCCGACGGTCGGCCACCGGACCACGGCCCGATCGGGGAGACGCCGCCCAGGACGTACCCCGTGATCCGCTGCGCCGCGGCGGGGTCGGCGAGGGCGGCGCGGCTCGCGCCCAGCGCCGCGGCGGCGGCCTTGGTGGACAGGGTGCCGGTGACGGGGAGAACCGCGATCGCGGTGACCGGCCGGGACGCGCCGCCCCCGGATGCGGTGATCACGAGCGTCTTGAGGACGCGCTGCGGCTCGATTCCGAGCCGGGCGGTGAGCACGTCCGCGGCCTCCTCACCGTAGGCGGTGGTGCCCTTGGCGTGGTCGTAGGTGTGCAGTCGATACGACGTGCCGGCTCGATCGAGCGCCGTCGTCGCGGGGGTGGCCGTTCCTGCCATGGACCCATCGTGCCGCGCCGCCGGCCGGGTCATCGGGCCGGGTGTACGGGCACGGCGGGAACAGCGGGACGGGGGCGGCTGTTGCACCGACGACGAGAGCGGGTTCGTCCCGTCGCGCCGAGCAGGCGACGACCGGTGAGTCCGACGAGTCCGACGACGAGGAGAGGAGGCGACCGGGTGAGCGCGACCGTTCTCCAGGAGGGCGCCGCACGGGCGGTGACCGCGAAGCGAGTCATCCCGCCGGTATCGTGGTGGTACGAGGTCGACGGCGCGGCTCCCGCCGCCGTGTCGGTGGACACGAGGTCCACCGCCGTCGTGTCGGCCGCGGCAACCGAAGGGATCCCCGTGACGGACGACCAGCCCGGCACCACCACGGGCGCAGTCGATCCGGCGGTGCTCGAGACCGAGGACGGCATCCGTTCCCGGGCCAGCGCCGAAGATCTGACCGCGCGTTTCGAGCGGGATGCGCTCCCGCTCGTCGACCAGCTCTACGGTGCGGCGCTGCGCATGACGCGCAACCCCTCCGATGCGGAGGATCTGGTGCAGGAGACGTACGTCAAGGCGTACACGGCGTTCAAGAGCTTCCGCGAGGGCACCAACCTCAAGGCCTGGCTCTACCGCATCCTCACCAACACCTACATCAACTCGTACCGCAAGAAGCAGCGTCAGCCCGCGCAGTACCCGACCGACGAGATCACCGACTGGCAGCTCGCGGCCACCGCCGAGCACTCGTCGACCGGTCTGCGGTCCGCCGAGGTCGAGGCCCTGGACGCCCTGCCGGACGACGACATCAAGGCCGCCCTGGCCGCGCTGCCGGAGGAGTTCCGGATGGCGGTGTACTACGCCGACGTCGAGGGCTTCCCGTACAAGGAGATCGCCGAGATCATGGGCACGCCCATCGGCACCGTGATGTCCCGTTTGCACCGCGGGCGCAAGCAACTGCGCCACGAGTTGGCGGAAGTCGCCCGCGACCGAGGATTCCTGCGCACCGCAGCCGAACCGACCGGCAGCGCCGCTGCCGCAGCGACCGCCGAGGAGGCCGTGCGATGAGCGATCAGCGTGTCGACCGTGACGACAGTGACGATCGTGCGTCCGACGACCGGCTGGAGGACAGCCAGTTCGAGGACCTCGACTGCTCGGGCGTCCTCGCGGACGTCTGGGTGATGCTCGACAACGAGTGCGACGAGGCCAGCCGCGCCCGCGTGCAGCGGCATCTCGACTCGTGCGGGTCCTGCCTCGCCCAGTACGGGCTCGAGGAGAAGATCAAGTCGCTGGTGGGTCGCAAGTGCGGCGGCGATCGCGCCCCGGACGGCCTGCGCGAGCGCCTGAAGATCGAGATCCGGCGATCGGTCACCGTGATCGAGACCGAGCACACCACGGGCTGACCGGGGTTCGACCGGCCGGGGTTCGACCGGCCGGCGGAACGACGACGGGGCCGGCACACGCCATCGCGTGTGCCGGCCCCGTCGTCGTCACCGAGTGGTGAGAGGTCAGCTGTTGGGTCGCTTGCCGTGGTTGGCGGCGTTTCCCTTGCGGCTGCGCTTCTTGCGTCCTCGCTTGCCCATCGCGATCTCCTTCCTTCTCGTTCGCTCCAGTTTCTCACGTGTGGTTGGCTGTACGGCGACCGGCTGCGCAGGGAACGCGACGAGGGGTGGACAGCGAGATGGCCGAGGACGTCCGGGCCGAGATGGTGTCGACGGTGTTCCAGATCGTGGTCGCCCCCGGTGACCGGGTCGCCGAGGGCGATCCCGTCGTCATCCTCGAATCGATGAAGATGGAGATTCCCGTGCTGGCCGAGTCCGCCGGGACCGTCGAGTCGGTCGCGGTCGCGGTGGGGGACGTCGTGCAGTCCGGCGATCTCATCGCCGTCATCGCCTGACGCGGTTCGGCGCACCCCGGCTCGATGTCGACGCTGTCCGAACTGCTCGCCGCGCACACCGACCTGCCCGGTGATGCGGTCGACCACCTCCAGCGCCTGGTCGGGGAGTGGCAGTTGCTCGCGGACATCTCGTTCGCCGACGTGTTGCTCTGGGTCCCCACCGCCGCACCCGCCGCCGTTCTCTGCGTCGCCCAGTGCCGCCCCACGACCGCGCCCACGGTCATTCCGGTCGACAAGGTCGGCGCCGTGGTGGGGGAGTTCGAGCATCCCGAGGTGGCGCGGTGTCTGGCCTCCGGCACGGTCGAGCGGTCCGAGCTGCGCACCACCGTCGAGGCGGGGGAGTACGTGCCCGTCGCCGATGCCGTACCGGTCCGGGCGGGCGGGCGCGTCGTCGGCGTCCTCACCCGGGAGTCGGCTCCGGTGTCCCGGCGTCCGCCCAGCCTGCTCGAGGCGGCCTACCGCGAGTCCGCCGCGCAGTTCGGCGACATGATCGCCGAGGGCACGTTCCCGACCACCGCCGAGCCCGGCGACGTCAACTCGAGCCCGCGGGTGGGCGACGGCTTCATCCGCCTCGACACCGCGGGCATCGTCACCTACGCCAGCCCCAACGCCGTGTCCGCGTACCACCGCATGGGGCTCACCACCGATCTCGCGGGGCACGACCTGGCCGCGTCGACCCGCGCCCTGGTCACCGACTCGTTCGACGCCGACGAGATCGCCGCCCACATCGGGGCGTCCGTCCGCGACGCCGGTGGGCGGCGGATGGAGATCGACGCGCGCGGCGCGACCGTGCTCATCCGGACCCTGGCCCTGCGCCGCGCCGACCGCCCGCTCGGCGCGGTGGTGCTGGTGCGGGACGTGACGGAGGTCAAGCGGCGGGACCGCGCGCTGCTGAGCAAGGACGCGACCATTCGGGAGATCCATCACCGGGTGAAGAACAACCTGCAGACCGTGGCCGCGCTCCTGCGTCTGCAGGCGCGTCGCACCGAGAACGACGAGGCCCGCACCGCGTTGCAGGAATCCGAGCGACGGGTGGCGTCGATCGCCCTCGTGCACGACGTGCTGTCCAACTCCGCCGACGAGGTCGTCGATCTCGACGAGGTGGTCGACCGCCTGCTGCCGGTGATGGCCGACGTGGGGTCGGTCTCGGCGGACGTCGCGGTCCGACGTGACGGCGCGCTCGGCCGGTTTCCCGCGGAGCGGGCGACGCCGCTGGTGATGGTGCTGACCGAGCTGGTGCAGAACTCCCTCGAGCACGGTTTCGAGCGCGGGGCCTCGGGGCGTGTGGAGATCCGGGCCGAGCGGTCCGCCCACACCCTCACCGTCACCGTGCGCGACAACGGCCGGGGCGTCCCGGCGGGCTTCGATCCCCGTACGGCCGGCCACCTGGGCCTGCAGATCGTGACCACGCTGGTCGGCGTCGAACTGGGGGGCACCATCGCCGTCGTCGGAGCCCCCGACGGGGGCACCGACGCCACCGTCCGGGTGCCGGTGGGCCTCACCCGTCGCGTCTGACCTGCCGTCGAATCGGGCCCGACGGGGGACGGGAACGGGACGAGCCGGATGCACGAAAAGGCCCGGCACCGTCGTGGTGCCGGGCCTCGTGCCTCTGGCGAAACGTGTGTCGTGCGTCAGACGGCGGAGCGGGCGCGGGTCCGCGCGTTGCGACGCTTGAGTGCGCGACGCTCGTCCTCGCTCATGCCGCCCCACACACCGGCGTCCTGACCGGACTCGAGTGCCCAGGACAGGCAGTCGGCGGTCACGGGGCAACGGTTGCACACGACTTTGGCATCAGCGATCTGAGCGAGAGCCGGGCCGCTGTTTCCCACCGGGAAGAACAGTTCCGGGTCCTCGTCGCGACAGATAGCCTTGTGGCGCCAATCCATCCTCTTACTCCTCACCGAGCGCGCGCAGGCGCTTGTCGTCTCGTGGTCGCGTCGCAGGACGCGTAGGGGGGTCGATCCGGGGTGTGTCCCCGGGTTCGTCGTCGAACAGGTCGCGAGCGAGCCGAAGCATGTTTCCGCGCTGTTACTTGTGAATGCTTTCACGAACCAACGGAAAGTCAAGAGAAGATGACAACTCCGTGGCCAAGCTCACTGGCATTCGCGTGGTATTCGCTCACCGGATGCCCCTACCCGTTTCGATGACATTCGACACATTCTCGGTCGTGCGCGGCGAGTCTGCACGACGACGGGTCGAGTCCGCGGTCACCGGGCGGCCGGCGCCGTCGGCGGGGCCACCACGTCGAGGGCGTCCGGGGCCGACACGAAGCGGACCTCGGTGCGTTCCCCCAGGTAGTCGCCGTCCACCTGCAGGCCGATGGGCTCGCTCGCGCGCACCACGACGCAGTCGGCGTCGTCCGTCCGGATCAGGGCGGACGACGCGGGGGCACGGGACGGCGACAGCAGTTGCGCCACGACACGGAGCGAGGGGAACACCGCGGTCGTCCGCATCGCGAACACCCCGAGGCCCGATTCGAAACGCGTGTCCGGATTCGTGCGAACCGGCCGGTCGTTCAAATAGGTCCACGGATCGGTGTTGGTGACGAATGCGTAATGCACGCCGTCGTGCTCCGGGCCTCCGTCGACGGTGACGGACAGTCGAGGATCCGCGCGCTTGCGCCGGAAGAACGTCGCGATGGCCGTCCGCACGTAGCGCGACGGCGACACGGGGTCGCCGCTGTGGCGTCCCTTGTCGATCGCCGCGCACACGTCGGCGTCCAGGCCCATGCCCGCGTTGAAGAGGAACCACCGACGGTCCTCCGACCGCCCCTCGGCGACCCGCACGCAGTACCCGAGGCCGATCCGGCGACGGTGCTCGGCGCCGATCAGGTCGATGAGTTGGTTGGTGGCCGCCACGGGGTCCCGTTCGATGCCCAGCGACCGCGCGAACACGTTGGCCGAACCACCCGGGACCACGGCGAGCAGCGGCACCGGACCCACGGTGACCGACTGCATCGACGTCGGCGCGGGGGTGCCGAGCAGGCCGTTGACCACCTCGTTCACCGTGCCGTCGCCGCCGTGCACGATCACCAGGTCCAGACCGGCCTGCCGAGCCTCGCGGCCCAGCTCGGTGGCGTGACCGCGATGCGTGGTCTGCGCGACCTGCAGCGTCACCCGACTCGCCAACGCGTGCGCCACCAGGTCCCGACCGGCCGCGGTGGTCGAGGTGGCGTTGGGGTTCACGATGAGGATGGCTCGCACGAGGCACCAGACTAGACGCGGCCGGCGTCGGCACCGGTGGATCGCGTCGGCCGGTGTTCTAGGGTGGCCGTGTGCCCGCCTCGCCACGATCGACCGACGTTCCGGTTCCCGTGCGCGTCGCCGGCGCGCTCGTCTCGACCGAGGGGGCCGTCGCCGTCGTGGTGGCCGTCGTCCTCGTGATCCGCGGCCTCGCCGGCGCGGACGAGTCCATCGTCAACGGCTTCGGCAGCGCCATCTGGTTCGCGGTCCTCGGTGGGGCCGTCCTCACGGGCGGCATCGCCCTCGTCCTGGGCCATCGCTGGGGCCGCGCCCTCGCGGTGGTGGCCCAGCTGCTCCTGCTGCCGGTGGTGTGGTCGCTGCTCACCGGCTCCGATCAGGTGCTGCTCGGCAGCGTGCTGGGGGTCGTGGTGGTCGCCGTCCTGGCGTGCCTGTTCTGCCCGCCCGCGGCGCGCTGGATGGTGTCCGAGTACGCGGACCCGGCCTACGCGGACCCGGCCTCGACGGAGCGCGAGGACCGGCCGGACGCTCACTAGCGCCCACCGGGGTCCGCGGGGGGCACGTTGTGCGCGATCACCTGTCGGTAGCCGTGCTCGAACCCCAGCACGCTCGATCCGGCGGGTCCGAGGGCGAAGCGGCGCCCCTCGGTCACGGGTTCGCCGATCCACCGCGCCACGAGCACGCGGGAGAAGTGGCCGTGCCCGACCACGACGACGTCGCGGTCCACGAGGGTCGCGAGGACCACCGACAGCACCAGATCGGCCCGGGCCGACACGGCGTCCGTCGTCTCCCCGCCCGGGCACGGATGCGTCCACACCGTCCAGTGCGGGACGGTGCGGCGGATCTCGGCGGTGGTGAGTCCCTCGTAGTCGCCGTAGTCCCACTCGCGCACCGCGTCCCATCGGCGCTCGACGGTCAGGCCCGCGAGCTCGGCGGTGCGGAGAGCGCGCGTCCGCGGGCTGGCCACCACCAGGGGGTGCCGGAGGTCGAGCGACGCGAGGCGAGCGCCCGCCGCCCGAGCTCGGTCCTCGCCGAGCGGGGTCAGGGGGACGTCGGTGACGGAGGTGTGCCGACCGGTCCGCGCCCAGTCGGTCTCCCCGTGACGCAGCAGCACCACGCGGGCGTCCGGACGCACCGGATCGGTCGGGGGGCGGTGGTCGCGGCCGTGATCGTCGAGCACAGCGGCGATCCTTCCTCATCGGTGACGGACTCGGCGACGAACTCGGTGACGGACTCGGTGACGGACGTCTCTCGAAACTCGCTGGAACAACCGGGCTCGGTGCGTGTTTACTTCTCGGGTTCCTCGCGCCGCCGACGTGACGGGGGACGGATGAGCACGAGGAGACGAGCGACCATGACCGACCGCACCACCGACGTCACGGACCCCACCGCCGGGGAGCCGACCGTCGCGACCGACGCCGCCGAACGCGGCCTCGACGCGACCGTCCTGAAGATCGCCGGTGTCATCGTCATCGGTGCCATCATGTCGATCCTCGACGTGACGGTGGTCAGCGTCGCGCTGCCGACCTTCGCGGCCGAGTTCCGGACCACCTACGCGAGTGTCGCGTGGACGATGACCGGGTACACGTTGGCGCTCGCGTCGGTCATCCCGCTCACCGGGTGGGCGGCCGACCGGTTCGGCACCAAGCGGCTGTACCTGACCGCGCTGGTGTTGTTCGTCGCCGGCTCGATGCTCTGCAGCGTCGCGTGGGACATCACGTCGCTGATCGCGTTCCGAGTCCT
This sequence comes from Rhodococcoides corynebacterioides, assembly GCF_019834675.1. Taxonomy (GTDB): domain Bacteria; phylum Actinomycetota; class Actinomycetes; order Mycobacteriales; family Mycobacteriaceae; genus Rhodococcoides; species Rhodococcoides corynebacterioides_A. The sequence goes on from NZ_JABUBU010000001.1 coordinate 878,566, forward strand.
GCAGGGATTCGGCGGCGGCATGCTCATGCCCCTCGGCATGACGATCCTGACGCGGGCGGCCGGGCCGGATCGCATCGGCCGCGTGATGGCCGTGCTCGGTGTCCCCATGCTGCTCGGCCCCATCGCCGGCCCCATCCTGGGTGGCTGGCTGATCGACGCCGCGAGCTGGCACTGGATCTTCCTCATCAACGTGCCCATCGGCGTCGTCGCCCTGATCGCGGCGTGGACCGTTCTGCCCAAGGACGCCCCGCAGCCGTCGCAGTCGTTCGACGTGGTCGGCATGCTGCTGCTCTCGCCGGGCCTGGCCCTGTTCCTCTTCGGCGTGTCGTCGATCCCGGAGACCGGGACCGTCCTGTCCGCCCGCGTCCTCGTGTCGGCCGCGGTGGGTCTGGCCCTGGTGGTCGCGTTCGTGGTCCACGCGTTGCGGACCGAGCACCCGCTGATCGATCTGCGCCTGTTCCGCAACCGCTCGCTGTCCGTCGCCGTCGTGGCGATGAGCTTGTTCGCGATCGCGTTCTTCGGTGCCGGGCTGATCTTCCCCAGCTACTTCCTGCAGGTGCGGGGCGAGACCACCCTGGCCGCCGGCCTGCTGCTGGCACCGCAGGGCCTCGGCGCGATGGTGTCGATGCCCATCGCCGGTCAGCTGGCGGACCGCATCGGACCCGGGCGGATCGTGCTGACCGGCATGGCGCTGGTCACCGCGGGCATGGCGGTGTTCACGCAGGTGGGCGCGTCGACGTCGTACGTGATCCTGCTCGGCGGCCTGTTCGTCATGGGCCTCGGGCTCGGCGCGACCATGATGCCGATCATGACGGCCGCCCTGCAGACGCTCGACGACGCCTCGGTCGCCCGCGGGTCGACGCTGATGAACATCATCCAGCAGTCCGCCGGCTCCGTCGGTACGGCCGTGATCTCGGTCGTCCTGACCAACCAGCTCCTCGATCGGGCCGCCGCGGGTCCGGCGATGGCCGCGCAGAGCGACCCGTCGATCGCCGCGAACCTGCCCCCGGGCGCAGTCGAGGCGGGTCTCGCCCAGGCCGCCGACGCGTTCGGATCGACGTTCCTGGTGGCGACGATCATCATCGCGCTCACCTTCGTTCCGGCATTCCTGCTGCCGCGTCGCAAGGTGGTCACCGGCACCGGAACGGCTGCCGCGCCGACGATGATGCACTGACCTCGCCGCGCCACACCGGGGCGAGGTGCGTCGGTCGGTCGACGGTGATGACAAGATCGTGCCCGTGACGACGATTCTGGCCGTGGCCAACCAGAAGGGTGGCGTCGCCAAGACGACCACCGTGGCTTCCCTCGGTGCGGCCTTGGCGGCGTCGGGGCGTCGGGTGTTGGTGGTCGACCTCGACCCGCAGGGATCGCTCACCTTCTCGCTGGGCCACAACCCGGACAAGCTCACCGCGTCGGTGCACGAGGTGCTCACCGCGGCGCTGCCCGTCGGTGAGGCGATCCTGTCGACGGACGACGGTGTGGATCTCCTGCCCGCGACCATCGACCTCGCGGGCGCGGAGGCGCTCCTGCTCATGCGGCCCGGCCGGGAGTACACGCTGAAGCGGGCACTGGCGCCGGTGTTGAACGACTACGACGTGGTGCTGTTGGACTGCCCGCCGTCGCTGGGGGTGTTGACCCTCAACGGTCTCACCGCGGCGACGGCGGTGCTGATCCCGCTGCAGTGCGAGACGCTGGCCCACCGCGGCGTGGGGCAGTTGCTCACCACGGTCGAGGAGGTACGGCAGATCACCAATCCGGACCTACAGCTGCTCGGCGCGCTCGCCACGCTCTTCGACGCCCGCACCACACACAGTCGCGACGTGCTCGCGGACGTCTCCGGGCAGTACGACATCCCCGTCGTGGCCCCGCCGATTCCGCGCACCGTGCGCTTCGCCGAGGCCTCGGCGTCGGGAACGTCCGTGATCGCGGGGCGCAAGAACAAGGGCGCCGAGGCGTACCGGGAGCTCGCGCGCAACCTCGACGCGCACTGGACGGACGGCGCGGCGCTGCGCACGTACGACGGCGAGTAGCGACCTCCCGGCCGAGCAGCGCCGGCTCAGCCGAGGACGACGGTGCTGCCGCCGGCGCCGTCGAGACCCGCGCGGCCCTCGACGACGCGCGTACCCAGGACCGCGACGGTGACCGGTGCGGCTTCGTCCGCACGGGCGACCGGCAGGGTGCGGGACACGGTGCCGGACTCGGTGTCCGCCACGGCGAGGCCCTCCGGAACGGGCACGAGCAGTTGGCCGGCCATGATCGCTCCGGCGCCGAGCGCGCCCGGCAGCACCCACCGACGCTCCAGCGTCGACTGGTCGAAGCCGACCGCCGCCGACCCGGTCCACCACACCAGGATCGATCCGGTGCGCACCAGGTCGGTGGACCGGGCGTCGGGCCACGTCGTGGTCACCGGCTCGGTGAAGGGGGTGGCGGAGAGGAAGGTGGCGGACCCGTCGAACAGGGCCACCCGGCCGACGACGGTGTCCGACGGCGGGAGGTACAGCGCGATCCGATCGCCCACGACGCCGAGGACGCGGGCGGTGTCGACGTCGGGGGAGACGTCGGCGAGGACCGTCGACCCGTAGACCTCGGGCACCGTGGCGTCCTTCGGAGCCGGGTTCATCGTGGTGAGCCGCAGCCCGGTCTCCCCGGGGCAGCGTTCGAGCACGGCGACGCGGCTGCTGGCCGACGCACTCGAGATCAGGGTGCATCCGCTGCGCGGCTGCGAGCCGGGGTTGAGCGGTGCGTCGACACGGCCGTATTCCAGCGTGCGCACCAGATCGGAGCGCCACACCTCGAGGCGCGAGGCTCCCATCTGCGTGACGTAGGTGCCGTCGAAGCCGAGCCGTGCCGGATCGTCCGCGTCGTTGGTGCGTTGATCCTCGCGCGCGCCGGAGGCACCGTCGAGTTCCGTGACCTGACCGCAGCCACGGTCGTCCCGGTAGGTGGCCACCGCCGCGTCCCAGGCGCCGACCACGCCGCAGAGGACGCGGTCGCGGGTGTAGCTCCACCGGGTGTCGCCGGTGGCCGGATCGAGACCGCGTACGGCGTGCTCGTCGGACGTGACCACCGTGCCGCCGACCACGATCGGGGTGCCGCGGCCGGCGTCGTCGGTCCGCCAGAGTTCACGCACGGACTCGGGCACGGACAGCGCCGAGGGCGGCGGGCCCACGGGGCTGTCCGCGACCACCGAGGTGGTGCCGCGCGCGTCGCTGGTCCACCAGATCGTGACGGCGGCGACCAGCGCCACCACGACGATCGCGGCAGCAGCGATCACGTCGGCGCGGGTGCGCCGTTCGGGAGCGAGCACGGGCCGACGTGTCGGATCGGTCAGTCGCGAGCCGCGGCGGACACCGTGGCGCCGGAGTCGGCCGAGCCGTTCGTGTCGGTCGCTCCGTTCGCGCCGGCCGAGGCGCCGCGACCCGATCCGCGACGACGACGGCGCCGCGGGCGCGTCGAGCCGGATCCCTCACCGTCGTCGGAGGTCGACGCCGGGGCTGCGACGGCGGTGTCGGACGGTCCCTGCTCGGTGGCGGTGGCGGTGGCCGTGGCCGTGGCGGTGGTCCCGCCGCGGGTACGACGACGATTCCGCGACCGGCGAGGCGCACGCGGCGCGTCGTCGGACGAGGTGGCCCCCTCCGTGTCGGAGGAGGCGGAGCGGGACGTCGTGTCCGCGGACTTCTCGGCGGCCGACGGCCGGGAGGGCTTGGCAATGCTGCCGGTGGCGTCGCGCGGGATGTTCAGCTCGGTGTAGAGGTGGTCGGAGCTGGAGTAGGTCTCCGCGGGCTCGGGGATGTCGAGGCCTAGGGCCTTGTCGATCAACTGCCAGCGGGGGATGTCGTCCCAGTCGACCAGCGTGACCGCGATACCGGTGCGGCCCGCGCGTCCGGTGCGACCGATGCGGTGGACGTAGGTCTTCTCGTCCTCCGGGCACTGGTAGTTGACGACGTGCGTGACGTCGTCGATGTCGATGCCGCGGGCGGCGACGTCGGTGGCGACGAGGACGTCGATCTTGCCGGCGCGGAACTTCTCGAGCGCCTTCTCACGTGCGACCTGTCCGAGGTCGCCGTGGACGGCGCCGACGGCGAATCCGCGCTCGGCGAGGTCGTCCGCCACCTTCTGAGCGGTGCGCTTGGTGCGGGTGAAGATCATGGTGGCGCCGCGTCCCTCGGCCTGCAGCACGCGGGCGACCATCTCGGCCTTGTCCAGTGCGTGGGCGCGGTAGACGTGCTGGGCGGTGCGCTCGTGGACGGCGGAGGACTCGGCCTCCTCGGCGCGGATGTGCGTCGGCTGCGTCAGGAAGGTGCGGGCCAGGGTGATGATCGGACCCGGCATGGTGGCCGAGAACAGCATGGTCTGACGGCTGTCCGGGACCATGCCCATGAGGCGTTCGATGTCGGGGAGAAAGCCGAGGTCGAGCATCTCGTCGGCCTCGTCGAGAACCAGCACACCGACCTTGCCGAGCACCAGGTGCCCCTGCTTCGCCAGGTCGAGCAGTCGGCCCGGAGTGCCGACGACCACGTCGACGCCGGACTGCAGGGTGGCGATCTGCGCCTCGTAGGGGCGACCGCCGTAGATCGACATGACGCGCACGGGGCCGTCGGCGGACTGCAGGTGCTTGGCGGCGTTCTCGAGGTCGCTGGTGACCTGGACGCAGAGCTCGCGTGTGGGGACGATGACCAGCGCACGCGGGGTGCCGTCGAGCACCGACGTGCCGGAGCCGCCGGCGGGGCCGGTGGCCAGGCGGTGCAGCAGCGGCACGCCGAAGCCGAAGGTCTTGCCCATGCCGGTGCGAGCCTGGCCGATGAGGTCGTCGCCGGCGAGGGCCAGCGGCAGCGTGAGCTCCTGGATGGCGAAGGTGCGATCGATACCGATCTCGGCGAGACCACGCACGATCTGCGGGTGCACGCCGAGCTCGGCGAAAGTGGGGGGAGTGTGTGTGGTGTCCAGCGCGGCGGACACGGTGGTCTCCGCGGGGGCGTCGTTCTCGTGGTCGACGGTGATCTTGCTCAGGGGTCCGGCCTCTCTCGGGTCTCGCACGCACCACGAGGGCCAGGCCGAGTGACGGCCGATGTCGATGCCCCCGAGTCCGTTTGCAGCCCGCAGCGCCGTCGGCCGGTGGTGGCGACGGACTCGGTCCGTTGCGGCAACCCCGGCGACACGATCGGCGGCAGGCACGAACCGAGTGCGCGCACAGTGTCGGGTGTCGGCGCCGCGGTGGCCGAAGCGGTGACTCGAACGAGTCCGAGACACGGCCGTCGTCGCACGGACGCAGCGCCGTCACCCTCAGTCTAGCCCGGCGACGCCCGGGCCGCGGTATCGGCCGTTCCGACGTGTCCGACGGTAGGGTCGGTGGCCATGGAGAGCACTGGGGTCACCGGGCACGCGCAGCAGGTCGACGGTGGCTCGGCGCCGGGTGTCGTGGCCGCCGATCACCCGGGGATCGTGAGCCTGTTCGGGGTGCTCGCGTACGGCGAGATCTCCGCCTTCTACCGACTCGTCGAGGACGCCGCCATGGCGCCGACGCTGCGCGATCGCATCGCGATGGCCAGCATGGCCGCCGCCGAGATGAACCACTTCGAGGTGCTCGAAGCCGCGCTGCGCGACCGCGGGCGCGACGTCCTGTCGGTCACCGAACCGTTTGCCGCGGCCCTGGACGCCTACCACGCGTCGACCCTGCCGTCGACGTGGATGGAGGTCCTGGTCAAGACGTACGTCGCGGACGGGTTGGCCGCCGACTTCTACCGCGAGATCGCGCACAGCCTGCCCGCCGAGGTCGCCGCGACCGTCCGTGAGGTGCTTGCCGAGACCGGGCACTCGGAGTTCGTCGTCTCCGAGGTGGCGGCACGGGTCGCCGAGGACGCCGCCGCCAAGGACCGCCTCATGCTGTGGGGTCGCCGCCTGCTCGGCGAAGCCATCACGCAGGCGCAGTTCGTGCTCGCCCAGCGCGAGGAACTGACCGAACTGGTGATGACGGCGTCGGGCGATTTCACCGGCATCGTCGCGCTGTTCGACCGCATGCAGGTGCGGCACTCCGAGCGCATGGCCACCCTCGGCTTGGTCTGACCGACCCTGCCGACACCCCGCCCGGGTGTTCGCTCAGGGCGTTGCCTCGGCGGCGCCGCCGGGCCCGGCCGCTGGACTAGCCTGGACGGCGAACAGACAGGCACCATCGAACAGGACGTGGAGGTCGGCCGTGGAGGTCAAGATCGGAATTTCGGACAGCCCACGGGAACTGGTGATCAACAGCGCCCAGACGCCCGAGGAGGTGGAGGCTTTGGTCTCCGGGTCCTTCGGCGGCGAGGGCGTCCTGACCCTGACCGACGAGAAGGGACGCAAGTTCCTGGTCCCGGCGGCCAAGCTGGCCTACGTGGAGATCGGGCCCTCGGACAGCCGGCGCGTCGGATTCTCGACCGTCACGGCGTCCTGACCCGGCGCACTCGACGAACCGCGAACGGCCCCGCACCACTCGGTGCGGGGCCGTTCGTCGTTCGGGAGCGAGCGGCAGTTCCTCGTCAGGAACCGGCCTGCAGCGGGACGTGCGACAGCCCGCCCCAGGCGAGGGTGACCGTGGTGTCCACGGCCTCCTCCTTGGTGATGGGGCGGTCGGCCTCGAGCCAGTAGCGGGCGGTGAACTGGCTGGCGCCGACCAACCCGACGGCGAGGATGCGCGCGCGGTGCGGGTCGAGGCCGGAATCGTGGCTGACCAGATCGAACACGGCGTCGACGCAGGCCTCGGTGGCCTGGTCCACACGCGCCTGCACCTGCGGATCGCCCATCAGATCGGACTCGAACACCAGCCGGAATCCCTGGGTGTCGTTGTCGACGAAGTCGTAGAAGGCCAGCACGGCGGCGCGGACGCGCTTGCGGTTGTCGGTGGTGGAGCGCAGCGCCTGACGCAACCCGGAGATGAGGGTGTCGACGTAGTTGCCGAGGACGGCGACGTACAGGTCGAGCTTTCCGGGGAAGTGTTGATAGAGAACGGGTTTGCTGACGCCCGCGCACTCGGCGATCTCGTCCATTCCGGCCGCGTGGTAGCCACGGGCGACGAAGATCTCGCCGGCCGCGGTGAGCAGTTGCGCGCGGCGAGCGTCGCGGGGGAGGCGAGCGCTGCGGCGCCCGGGACCCGCCCCGATGGACGAGCTTCGATCGGCGACGTCGGTCATCTGGTACTACCGTCCCATCCGCCGCGTCGGCCGACGGACGAGGATCTCTCGGCTCAGCGGTGGGGCGCGGCATGTCGTTCTGCAGATCGAGTCGACGATACCCCGGCGCGCCGGGTCGAGCGTTCGGGCACGTGTGAGAACCTGGATCGGTGAGCGATCGAGGGCATCCGCAGGGCGCGGACCGGGCGCGGCGATCCCACCAGCCGCTCCGGGCGCAGTGGGATCCCACGGCCGTCGACGCCACCCGTCCGCGAGCGGCGCGACCGGAACGCACCGCCAAGAAGCGCAGCCGCGTCGGCCGCTTCGTCGCCACCTACGGCTGGCGGGCGTACGCGTTGCCGATCCTGCTGATCGTCACCGTGCTCGTGATCGTCGACGCCGTGCGCGACCCCGGCACCGCCGCCTCCGGCGAGTCCGCACCCGGCTTCCCGGCGCTGTCCAACACCTCGGAGGGCACCGACGTCATCGGCGTGCCGCCGGCGGGGGACGGCAACTTCGCCGACACCATTCCGTCCGGTGAGATGCCCGACGGCGGTCCGTTCGCCGTGCAGGGCGCGGGGACGTGGCGGGTGGTGCCGGGGTCGACGGGCCAGGTGGGGCAGGGCACCGAGCGTGTCTTCACCTACACCGTGGAGATCGAGGACGGGATCGACACCACGGGCTTCGGCGGCGACGAGTCGTTCGGCCGGCTGGTGGACGCCACGCTGTCGAACCCGAAGAGCTGGACCAACGACGCCCGGTTCGCGTTCCGGCGGGTCGACACCGGCGATCCCGATTTCCGGGTCTCGTTGACCTCGCAGATGACGGTGCGGGACGTGTGCGGCTACGACATTCAGCTCGAGGTGTCCTGCTACAACCCCGGCATCGACCGTGTGGTGCTCAACGAACCTCGATGGGTGCGTGGAGCGACGGCGTTCCAGGGCGACATCGGCTCCTACCGCCAGTACGTCGTCAACCACGAGGTGGGCCACGCCATCGGCTACCAGGCCCATCAGCCGTGCGAGACCGACGGCGGCCTGGCGCCGATCATGATGCAGCAGACCTTCGGCACGGCCAACGACGACATCGCGACCCTCGACCCCGAGGGCGTCGTGCCCATGGACGGCAAGGTCTGTCGGTTCAACCCGTGGCCCTACCCGCGCACGTGATGGACCCGCTCGTCGCTCCGGGCCCCCTGTTGACGCCCGATCAGGTGGGCCGCTACAGCCGCCATCTCCTGCTGCCCGACGTCGGCACCGTCGGCCAGCGACGGCTGCGCGCCGCGCGGGTGCTCGTCGTCGGCGCCGGGGGCCTCGGCTCGCCGGTGCTGCTCTACCTCGCGTCCGCCGGGGTGGGGACGATCGGTGTCGTCGAATTCGACGAGGTCGACACCTCCAACCTCCAGCGGCAGATCGTGCACGGCGAGGCGGACGTGGGGCGCAGCAAGGGCGAGAGCGCGCGCGACGCCGTCCGACGCATCGACTCCACGATCGAGGTGCGGGTGCACGCCGTGCGCCTCGCTCCGCGCAACGCGACCAACATCTTTCGGCAGTACGACCTGGTGGTGGACGGCACCGACAACTTCGCCACCCGCTACCTGGTCAACGACGCCGCCGCCGTCGCCGGCGTGCCCTACGTGTTCGGCTCGATCCACCGGTTCGACGGCCAGGTGTCGGTGTTCTGGGACGCCGCGCCGGACGGCCGAGCGATCGACTACCGCGACCTGTATCCCGACCCGCCGCCGCCCGGCACCGTGCCGTCGTGCGCGGAGGCCGGGGTGCTCGGTGTGCTCTGCGGGGTGGTCGGGTCGGTCATGGCCACCGAGGCCATCAAGCTCGTGACCGGCGTGGGCGATTCGCTGCTCGGTCGCCTGCTGATCTACGACGCGCGGGCGATGGAGTTCCGGACGGTGACGGTGCGTCGCGATCCGGGCCGGGTGCCGGTCACCGAGGTCGCGGAGGACTACGAGGTGCTCTGCGGTCTGCCGACTCCGCGGCTGACGGTCGACGGCGACCTCGAACCGGACGAGGTCCGCGCACTCCTCGCGGGCGACGGGCCCGTCGCGCTGGTCGACGTCCGCGAACCGGTCGAGTGGGACATCGCCCACCTCGACGGAGCGACGCTGCTGCCCGTCGGACGCGTGCTGGACGGCAGCGCGACCGGCGAACTCCCGCGGGACCGGCCGGTGGTTCTCTACTGCAAGACCGGGGAGCGGTCCGCCGACGCCCTCGCGGTGCTCCGGGCGGCCGGCATGACGGACGTGCACCACCTCCGGGGCGGGATCGACGCCTGGATCCGCGAGATCGACCCGTCGCTGCCGTCCTACTGACCCGCCTGTCGCGGTCCGGTGGGCCACGACGAGGGCGGTACGGTCGAGACCATGACGCCGGAACCTCCTCAGCACGTCATCGGCACCTTCGGTCTGCGCGGCGTGGATCCGGTTCCGCTGGGGGACGACTGGGACGGCGGTTGGCGACTCGGTGACGTCGTGCTCTCCCCGGTAGCCGATCACGCCCGCGGTGCGTGGTCGGCCAAGGTGCGGGAGACGCTCGAGGTCGAGGGGGTGCGTCTCGCGCGGCCGGTGCGGTCCACCGACGGCCGGTACGTCGTGTCCGGCTGGCGAGCCGACACCTACATCGAGGGCGCTCCCGAACCCCGGCACGACGAGGTCGTCTCGCTGGCCACGCGACTCCACGTGGCCACCTCCGCCCTCGAGAAGCCGCGCTTCCTCACTCAACCCCCGGTGGCGCCGTGGTCCGACGTCGACGTGTTCGTCGCCGCGGATCGTGCTGCGTGGGAACCGGTTCCGTTCCGATCCGCGCGCGCGGGCGGTGCGGTGGAGCCGACGTCACCCGACGGGGTGCGGAGCGTGGAACTGATCGGCCGCCTGGCCACGCTGCGGCGACCGGTCCACGAGCCGGACCAGTTGGTGCACGGTGACCTCTTCGGCACCGTGCTCTTCGACGGGGCCCGTGCCCCCGGACTGACCGACATCACGCCGTACTGGCGTCCCGCCGCCTGGGCCGCCGCGGTGGTCGTGGTCGACGCGGTGTCGTGGGGCGGCGCGGACGACGGACTGGTCGGCCGGTGGGAGGATCAGCCCGAGTGGCCGCAGATGTTGTTGCGCGCCATCATGTTCCGGCTCGCCGTCCACGCGTTGCACCCTCGCTCGACGGCGGAGGCGTTCCCCGGCCTCGCACGGACCGCCGATCTGGTGCGGCTCCTCCTCTAGGACCCCTGCGCGCCCGACGACCGGACCCCCGTCTCAGCCGGGGGAGTGGGCGGAGAGTTCGACGAACAACCGTCGAGCGGCCGCGGCCGCGTTCTCGGGGTCGCCCTCGATCACCGCCTCGACCAGGGCGGCGTGTTCGTCGTGGAAGCCGCGCCGCGTCTCGGCGACGTGCCGAGTCACCGACTCCTCGATGGTGGGCAGCGCGAGATCGTAGAACTCGAGGTAGACGGCGTTGTGGCTCGCAGCGACGATCGCGCGGTGCAGAGCGGTGTCGAGCGCGAGGGCGGTCTCGCGGTCGCTGTCCCAGCACCGCGCGCGTCGGTCGCGGATGTCCCGCAGCGTCCGGACGTCGTCCTCGGTCCGGCGGCGAGCGGCGAGGGTCGCGGCGGTGACGTCGAGTGCCTGGCGGAGTTCGAGGACGTCGCGCGCCCGCGAGCCGGCGAGGAAACGGCCGACGGTCGCCCGCACGTCGGAGGCGGCCACGACGTACGTGCCCGATCCCTGACGGCGGGCGAGCATGCCCGCGTGCACGAGGGCGCCGACGGCTTCGCGCACGGTGTTGCGGCCGACGCCGGTGAACGCGGCCAGATCCGGCTCGGGAGGAATGCGCGCGCCGACGGGCCACGTTCCGGCCTCGATCTCCCGACGCAATCGGTCGGCGACCTGGTCGACGGTGCTGCGGCGGGCGGGCGGCACGCGGTCTCCTCCTGGCGGTGACGGGCGGCTCTCGGCGGGTCTTTGCCCCGACGAACGAAGTCATCCTATGATTTTTCGGTGTCCTCGCCCACCTCGGCCGCGTCCCGGCCCGCGCCGCTGCCTCTGATCCGCGGCCGCGTTCTCGTCTTCGCCGCCATCGTGCTGTCGGCGTTCACGTTGCGGTCCGCCGTCACGTCCATCTCGCCGCTGTTCCCGCGGATCGGCGACGAACTCGGCTTCGGCGCCGGGGTGATCGGTGTGCTGGGCATGGTGCCGACCTTGATGTTCGCCGTCTTCGGGGTCGCCGCCCCCGCGATCGCCGTCCGGCTGGGGCTCGAACGCACCGCGCTGGTGGCGGCACTCGTGACGGCGGTGGGCATCGTCACGCGCTCGTACGCGCCGGAGACCGCGAGCCTGGTACTGCTCTCCGCGGTCGCCCTGGCCGGGATGGGTGTCGGCAACGTCGTCATCCCGCCGCTGGTCAAACGGTACTTCTCCGATCGGGTGGCGGTCATGAGCACCGTCTACATCTGCTTCCTGCAGTTCGGCACCATCGTGCCGTCGCTGACCGCCGTTCCGGTCGCCGACGCCGTCGGGTGGCGGGCGTCGTTGGCCGTCTGGGGTCTCGCGGCCGTGGCGGCGGCCGTGCCGTGGTTCGCCGTCGGTGTCATCGATCGCCGCACCCCGGCCCCCGTGGTTCCCGCAGACGGCCCGGAGCCCGAGTCGGCCCCGCCGTCCGGACCGCGGGTCGCGCCGTGGCGGACGTCCCTCGGGTGGGGGATGGCCCTCATGTTCGGCATGACGTCGCTGGTCACGTACTCGCTGTTCGCGTGGTTGCCGTCGTTGCTGGTGGAGGCGGGGGTGTCCGAGAGCGCGGGCGGCGTCGCGGTCGGGGTGTTCAGCGCCCTCGGTCTGGCGGCGTCCCTGGTGGCGCCGTGGCTGGCCACGCGGATGGTGAATCCCTTCCCCGTCGCCGTCGCCTGCGCGGCGTTCTTCCTGTCCGGCTTCGCGGGGTTGTACTTCTCGCCCGGCCACCTGACCCTGCTGTGGGTGGTCCTGGTGGGGGCGGGGCCGACCACGTTCCCCCTGGCCCTGACGCTGATCAACCTCCGCACCCGCAGCGAGAAGGGCTCGTCGGCGCTGTCCGGGTTCACCCAGGGCGTGGGATATCTGGTCGCGTGCAGCGGCCCGCTGCTGTTCGGTGCCTTGCACGAGGCCACGAGATCCTGGGCGTGGTCGTTCTCGTTCCTCACCGGCGCGGTGGTCGTTCTGCTGATCGCCGCCCGTGCCGCGTGTCGCCCGCGGGTGCTCGAGGACGTCCTGGCCGCCCGCCACACCCCCTGACCGCCGCGTAGGCGGATCGCTGGAGGTCGCGCGGATCGAGGGCGGCCCGGTGAAGAGCCCGATCCGCGCTGGTTCCAGTAATCCACTGCAGCTGCAACAGACGCGAATCACTAGAATTCGAGCGGATCGACAACGGCCCGGCCTGAACTCGATCCGCGCCGAAGCCCACGCACCGGCCGCTCCGCAACCCCGTAACACGGACCTCACCACGCGCCCGCAACCCCCGTGAGGTCGAATTCATCGACCGGTCACAACCAGAAGCGTTACCGCAACACGACTTTCCTATCTTTGGGCTTCCCCGAGATCAGGAGGCCGTCCGTGACCAGTGTGTCGGACCACGACGTGGCAACGTCCACAGCGCAGCTGCCCACAGCACAGCCGTCCACGGCACCGGTGGTGCGCAACCACCGCATCTCCCACTGGGACCCGGAAGACGTCGCAGCCTGGGAGGCCGGCGGCAAGCAGATCGCGCGGCGCAATCTCATCTGGTCGGTGGTGGCCGAGCACGTCGGCTTCTCCATCTGGTCGATCTGGTCGGTGATGGTGCTGTTCATGCCCATGGACGTGTACGGCATCGACCCGGCCGGCAAGTTCTTCCTCGTCGCCGTCCCGACTCTGGTGGGCGCCGTCCTGCGCATCCCCTACACCTTCGCCACCGCCACCTTCGGCGGGCGCAACTGGACCGTCTTCAGCGCCCTGGTGCTGCTGGTCCCCACGGTGCTGACGCTGTGGTTCATGATCGAACCCGCTTCGTACACCACCTATCTCGTCGTGGCGGCCTTCGCGGGACTGGGCGGCGGCAACTTCGCGTCGTCGATGACCAACATCAACGCCTTCTACCCGCAGCGGGAGAAGGGGTGGGCCCTCGGGCTGAACGCCGGCGGCGGCAACATCGGCGTGCCGGTCGTCCAGTTGCTCGGACTGCTGGTCATCGCGACCGTCGGCAACACCGCCCCCGAGATCGTCTGCGCCGTCTACCTCGTGCTCATCGCGGTCGCCGCGGTCGGCGCCGCGCTCTTCATGGACAACCTCGAGAACCAGAAGACCAACGGGCGCTCCATGATCGACGTGCTCCGGCACGCCGACTCGTGGTGGATCGCCTTCCTCTACATCGGCACCTTCGGCTCGTTCATCGGCTACAGCTTCGCGTTCGGCCAGGTGCTGCAGATCAACTTCCTCGCCGGGCTCACCGACGGTGGCCCCGTCACGCCGGCGCTGCAGGCCCGCGCGTCGCTGCTCGCAGCGCAGATCGCGTTCCTCGGACCGCTGCTCGGCTCGCTGTCGCGCCCCATCGGTGGCAAGCTCGCCGACCGACTGGGCGGCGGCCGCATCACCCTCTACACCTTCGTGGCGATGATCTTCTCCGCGGGCATCCTCGTGGTCACCGGCACGATCGACGACGCGTCACCGGGCGCGGCGACCGGCAGCATGATGACCGCCTACGTCGTCGGGTTCATCGCGCTGTTCGTCCTGTCGGGTCTGGGCAACGGCTCGGTGTACAAGATGATCCCCGCCATCTTCGCCGCCAAGGCCGCCGCGATGACGAGTGCCACCGCGGAGGAGCGAGCGGCCTGGTCGCGCACCATGTCCGGCGCGCTCATCGGCATCGCCGGGGCGATCGGAGCCCTGGGCGGGGTCGGCATCAACCTGGTGCTGCGCGCGGCGTACTCCGGGGCCGACAAGTCCGCCACCACCGCGTTCTGGGTGTTCCTGGCCTTCTACGTGGCGTGTGCCGTGGTGACCTACGGCGTGTACCTGCGTCGCACCGATCGCACCGCGGTGTCGGTGTGAGCGTCGCGACGCACTGCCCCTACTGCGGTCTGCAGTGCGCCATGACCGTGACCGGCGACGCTCCCGCCACCGCGCGGATCGAACCGCGGCAGTTTCCCACCAACCGAGGGGGACTGTGCCGCAAGGGATGGACGGCCGCCGACGTGCTGCGTGTACCGGACCGACTGACCGCCCCGCTGGTTCGGGTGGACGGTGAGCTCGTCCCGACGTCGTGGGAGCACGCTCTCGATCTGATCGCGGCCACGCTGACGCGGCTGCGCGCCGACCACGGGCCCGATGCGGTCGGCGTGTTCGGCGCAGGTGGACTGACCAACGAGAAGTCCTACGTGCTCGGCAAATTCGCGCGGGTCGCGCTCGGCACCTCCAACATCGACTACAACGGCCGGTTCTGCATGTCCTCGGCCGCGGCGGCGGGCAACCGCGCCTTCGGGGTGGATCGCGGCCTGCCGTTCCCCGTGACGGACATCGGATCGGCGCGCGCGGTGCTGATCCTGGGCGGCAACGTCGCGGAGACCATGCCGCCCTTCACCGCTCACCTCGCGACCGCCGCCGCCGCGGGCGGCCTCGTCGTCGCCGACCCCCGCCGGACACCGACGGTGGACCGCGCGCTCGAGGCCGGCGGTGTGCACCTCCAGCTCTCGCCGGGCACGGATCTCGCTCTGGCCCTGGGCATGACGCATCTCGCCGTCACCGAGGGGTACGCCGACCGCGACTACCTCAAGCAGCGCACCGACGGGTTCGCGGCGTTCTGGGCGACGGCCGCGCAGTGGTGGCCCGAACGCGCCGAGCGCGTCACCGGCGTGCCCGTCTCCCGGATGCGGGCGACCGTGCGCGCCCTGGCCGCGTCCCGCGACGCGGGCACCGGCGCCTACGTGTTGACCGCGCGGGGCGCGGAGCAGCACGCGTCGGGAACCGACACGGTCTCCGCCGTCATCGGACTGGCCCTGGTCCTGGGCCTGCCAGGTCGCCGCGGCACCGGGTACGGCGCCATCACCGGCCAGGGCAACGGCCAGGGCGGGCGCGAGCACGGGCAGAAGGCGGACCAGCTCCCCGGCTACCGCTCCATCACCGATCCCGCCGCGCGCGAGCACGTCGCGCGCGTGTGGGGCATCGATCCCGCGGACCTCCCCGGGCCCGGACGCAGCGCCTACGAACTGCTCGACTCCCTCGGTCGTCCGGACGGTCCGCGGGCCCTGCTGGTCCACGGATCCAACGTGGCGGTCTCCGCCCCGCGCGCGGCGCACGTCGTCGACCGGCTGGACGCTCTCGAGCTGCTGGTGGTCACGGACTTCGTCCTCTCCGAGACCGCCGCCCGCGCCGACGTGGTGCTGCCGACCCTGCAGTGGGCCGAGGAGGACGGCACCATGACGAACCTCGAGGGACGAATCCTGCGTCGCCGCAGAGCAACTCGCGCACCCGAGGGCGCCCGCGGCGAGCTCGACATCCTCGCGGACCTGGCCGAGCGGCTCGGTCAACCCGCCGGACGCTTCCCCCGCGACGCGGCCGCCGCGTTCGACGAACTCCGGCGCGCCTCGGCCGGTGGCCCGGCCGACTACTCCGGCGTCACCTACGCACGTCTCGACGCCGGCGAGGCGCTGCACTGGCCGGTGCCCGCCGTCGACCACCCGGGCACCCCCCGCCTGTTCCTCGACCGGTTCCACACCCCCAGCGGGCGTGCACGATTCACCGTCGTCGACCACGTCGGACCCGCGGAGACCGTCGACGAGCACCATCCCTTCCTCGCCACGACGGGCCGCGTGCTCACCCACTACCAGTCCGGCGCGCAGACCCGCCGCGTCGGCGAGTTGGTCGACGCGACCGGCCCGATGTTCGTCGAGGTCCACCCCGACACCGCGGAGCGGGCGGGTCTGGCCCACGGTGACGACGCGATGGTCGTCTCGCGACGCGGCGCCACCCGGGCCCGGGTGCGCACCGAGGCGACGATGCGGCTCGACACCGTGTTCCTCCCGTTCCACTTCGCCGGGGCCGAGCGGGCGAACCTGATGACCAACGACGCCCTCGATCCCACCAGCCGCATGCCCGAATTCAAGGTCGCGGCCGTCCGACTGGAGCCCGCGTCATGACCGAGCGCACCGCACCGCACCGCGTGATCGTCGTCGGCAACGGTCTCGCCGGCGCCCGCGTGCAGGACGAGATCCTGCGCCGCGATCCCACCGGGACGCGTGTGCACGTGGCCGTCTACGGCGACGAGCCGCACCCGGCGTACAACCGCATCCTCCTCTCCACCGTGGTCGCGGGCCGCCTGACGGCGAACGACATCGGACTGCGCCCGCCGTCCTGGGCCGACGACCCCGCGCACGAGGTGCACCTCGGCGTGGCCGTGACGGCCGTCGACCGCGCCCGGCGCACCGTCACCCGGTCCGACGGCGGCACCGACACCTACGACACGCTGGTCCTCGCCACCGGATCCTCCGCCGTCCTGCCCCCCGTCCCCGGCATGGCGCACGACGACGGTCGTCCCGTTCCGGGCGTCGTCACCTTCCGCACCCTCGAGGACTGCGCCGTCATCGCCGAGTCGGCCGGGCCGGGTTCGCGCGTCGTCGTCATCGGTGCCGGACTCCTCGGCGTCGAGGCCGCGCGGGGCGCCGCGCTTCGCGGGGCGCAGGTGACCGTCGTCCACCCCAAGTCGCATCCGATGGAGAAGCAGCTCGACGCCGCCGGCGGCGCCGTCCTCGCGCGGGTCCTCGGCGAGCTCGGCATGGACCTGGCGCTCGGGGCCCGGGCGAGCGCGGTGCGCACCGCCGACGGCGCGCTCCAGGTCGACCTGACCGACGGGACGTCCGTCGCCGCCGACCTCGTGGTGGTCACCGCCGGCGCTCGCCCCGACACCGACCTCGCCGCCGCCTGCGGACTGACTATCGGACGCGGCGTCGTCGTCGACGACCGACTGCGCACCTCCGACCCCCACATTCGTGCCCTCGGGGACTGCGCCGAACACCGCGGCGAGGTCCACGGGCTCGTGCAGCCCGCGTGGGAGATGGCCGCCGTGCTCGCCGACGACCTCTGCGGAGGAGACGGGCCCGGATACGGCGGCAGCGCTGTCGTCACCCGGCTCAAGGCGCACGGCATCGACCTCGCGTCGATGGGGTGCGTCGAGACGCCCGACGACGACGAGGCGGAGGTGCTGACCCTCAGCGACCCGACCCGCGGCCGCTACGCCAAGGTGATCGTCCGCAAGGACCGCCTGGTCGGCGCGGTCATGCTCGGCAACCCCGAGGTCGTCGGCACGCTCGGCCAGTACTTCGACGCCGGTACCCCCGTTCCGAGCGACCGCATGACCCTGCTGCTCGGTCACCTCGCCGGCGGACCCGCCGAGACCGCGTCGCCGTCGACGATGCCCGACGCCGCCGTCGTCTGCCGGTGCAACACCGTCACCAAGAAGCACCTGGTGTCCGCGTGGCGACGCGGGTGCCACACGACCGCGGCGATGGCGCAGGCGACTCGCGCCACCACCGGCTGCGGTAGCTGCGTCTCGGCCGTCGACGGCCTCTGCGACTGGCTGCACCGTGCCGACCCACCCACCGCCGACTCGTCCACTCCCGCTTCGTCTTCCGATCCCCGCCCCGCCACTCTCGTGAGGAGCTCGACATGACCCGCACCGCAGTCGTCGTAGGACACGGCATGGTCGGACACCGATTCGTCGAGGCGCTGCGTGCCCGCGACATCGACGGCGACTGGACCGTCACCGTGCTGTGCGAGGAGCCGATCCCGGCGTACGACCGGGTGGGCCTGTCCTCCTACGTCGGCACGTGGGACCACCGGGAGCTCGCGCTCGCGGGCAACGACTACGCCGGCGACGACGTCGTCACGCTGCGCACCGGCGTGCGAGCCGTGTCGGTCGACCGGGAACGACGTGTCGTCGTCACCTCGGACGGGGACTCCGTCGCGTACGACGCGCTGATCCTGGCCACCGGCTCCTACCCGTTCGTCCCGCCGGTGCCCGGCCACGACCTCGATCGCTGCTTCGTCTACCGCACCGTCGACGATCTCGACCGCATTCGCGCCTGCGCCGACGCGGCGGGCGAGGGGGCGGTCGGTGTGGTGGTCGGCGGCGGTCTGCTCGGCCTGGAGGCGGCGAATGCGTTGCGGCAGATGGGCATGACGCCGCACGTCGTCGAGTTCGCGCCGCGACTGATGCCGCTGCAGGTCGACGAGGGCGGCGGCGCCCTGCTGAAGCGGCTGGTCTCCGAACTGGGCGTCGTCGTCCACACCGGCGTCGGCACGTCCGCCGTGGCGGACAACGGCCACGGCATCGACGTCACCCTGGCGGACGGAACGGTGATCGACGCGTCGCTGCTCGTCTTCTCGGCGGGCGTGCGCCCCGCGGACGCCCTCGCCCGCGACGCGGGGCTCGCACTCGGCGAGCGCGGCGGCGTGCTCACGGACACGAGCTGCCGCACCGAGGACCCGCACGTGTGGGCCATCGGCGAGTGCGCCGCCGTCGAGGGTCGCTGCTACGGACTGGTGGCGCCGGGATACTCGACCGCCGAGGTCGTCGCGGACCGATTGGTCGGCGGCGCAGCGGAATTCCCCGGTGCGGACCTGTCCACCAAGCTCAAGCTGATGGGTGTCGACGTCGCCAGCTTCGGCGATGCGCTCGGCGCCACCGAGGGTGCGCTCGAGGTGGTGCTGAACGACGCCGCCAAGCGGACCTACGCCAAGCTCGTCCTGTCCGACGACGCCACGACGCTGCTCGGCGGCATCCTCGTCGGCGACGCGTCCGCCTACGCGACCCTCCGGCCGATGGTCGGCCGACCGCTGCCCGGGGATCCGGCGTCGTTGATCTCGCCGACCGGCGAGAAGCTGGGCGTCGCCGCGCTGCCCGACGACGCCGAGGTGTGCTCGTGCAACGCCGTCACCAAGGGGGCGATCTGTTCGGCGATTGCCGACGGCGCGTGCGACCTGGCCGCCATCAAGGGCTGCACCACCGCCGGCACCACCTGTGGCGGTTGCCTGCCCACCGTCAAGCAGTTGCTGGCCGCGGCGGGCGTCGAGATGTCGACGGCATTGTGCGAGCACTTCTCCCAGTCCCGCCGCGAGCTGTTCGAGATCGTCTCCGCGACCGGGATCCGGACGTTCTCGGGTCTGGTCCGCGCGCACGGTCGCGGCGCCGGATGCGACATCTGCAAGCCGGTGGTGGCGTCGATCCTGGCGTCGACGTCGTCGAATCACATCCTCGACGGTGAGCAGGCCGCACTGCAGGACACCAACGATCACTTCCTCGCCAACATCCAGAAGAACGGCACCTACTCGGTGGTGCCGCGCATGCCGGGCGGCGAGTGCACGCCGGAGCAGCTCATCGTCATCGGCGAGGTGGCGCGTGACTTCGGGCTGTACACCAAGGTCACCGGTGGTCAGCGCATCGACCTGTTCGGCGCGCGGGTGGAGCAGCTGCCCGCGATCTGGAAGCGCCTGGTCGACGCGGGGATGGAGAGCGGTCAGGCCTACGGCAAGTCGCTGCGCACCGTCAAGAGCTGTGTCGGCTCGACCTGGTGCCGCTACGGCGTGCAGGACTCGGTGGGCATGGCCGTCGATCTCGAACACCGCTACCGCGGGCTGCGCGCCCCGCACAAGATCAAGTTCGGCGTCTCGGGCTGCGCGCGCGAGTGCGCCGAGGCCCGCGGCAAGGACGTCGGCATCATCGCCACCGAGAGCGGCTGGAACCTCTACGTCGGCGGCAACGGCGGCCAGTCCCCGAAGCACGCGCAGCTGCTCGCGTCGGGACTCGACGACGCGACCCTGATCCGGTACATCGACCGCTACCTCATGTTCTACGTGCGTACCGCGGATCGTCTGCAGCGCACGGCGCCGTGGATCGAGAGCCTCGAGGGCGGACTCGAGCACCTGCGCAGCGTGGTGTGCGACGACTCCCTCGGCATCGCGGCCGATCTCGAAGCGGCGATGGCCGCGCACGTCGAGGGGTACCGCGACGAGTGGAAGGGCGTCCTCGAGGACGAGGAGAAGCTGGCGCGCTTCGTCTCGTTCGTCAACGCGCCCGCCGAGTCGGACCCCACCGTCGCCTTCGACGAGTCCGGCGCCCGCAAGGTCCCGGTCCTGCTGGGGATGCCGGGCACGGCCCGGTGATCGCCCGGGGAGCACACACACGGGCAACGGCGACGTAACCGACGAGAAACACCTGCCCCGTAGAACTGTCTGCGGGACCGATTCCAGGAGGTATCCATGACCGTCATCGACACCCGACCCCTCGCTGCACCCCTCGATCCGCGACTCGACGAGGACTGGGTTCCCGCCGCCCGGCTGACCTTCCTGGTCCCCGGGCGCGGCGCGGCGGTGCTGCTGCCGGACCGTCGCCAGGTGGCGATCTTCCGCCTCGACGACGACAGCGTGTACGCCGTCGACAATCTGGACCCCTTCGGTCGCGCCGCGGTGATGTCCCGCGGCCTGGTGGGCGATCGCGCCGGCGAGCCGACCGTCGCGTCGCCTCTGCTCAAGCAGGTATTCTCGCTGGTGGACGGCCGTTGTCTGGACGAGCCCGAGGTCCGGCTGGACACCTACGACGTGCAGGTGCGGGACGGACTCGTCGTCGTCGCGCCCCGCCCCCGCCTCGACCGCTCGACCGGAACGGAGCACCTCACCCCGTGACTCGACCGTCCGACTCGACCTCCTCCCCGGGTGTCGTCGACGCGGAACGCCCCCTCACGGGGTTTCGTATCGGCATCACGGCGGCGCGCCGAGCCGACGAGCTGGCGACGCTGCTGACCCGTCGCGGCGCGGAGGTGCTGCACGCTCCCGCGATCCGGCTGGTGCCGCTGGCCGACGACGTGGAGCTCGAGGCGCGCACCCGCGAGATCGTCGCGGAGCCGCCGGATCTGACCGTCGCGACCACGGGCATCGGGTTCCGCGGGTGGGTCGAGGCGGCGGAGGGCTGGGGGATCGCGGACGAGCTGCTGGCCGCGCTGGGCTCGGGTCGCGTCATCGCACGCGGCCCCAAGGCGACGGGCGCCCTGCGTGCCGCCGGCCTGCGCGAGGAGTGGTCGCCGGACTCCGAATCGTCCGCGGAGGTGCTCTCGCATCTGCTCGCGGACGGCGTCGCCGGGCTGCGCATCGCGGTGCAGCTGCACGGCGCGACCACCGAATGGGAACCGCTGCCGGATTTCTGCGACGGACTGCGCGCCGCCGGGGCCACCGTCGTCCCCGTGCCGGTGTATCGCTGGGTCCCCCCCGACGATCCTGCGCCGATGGACCGGCTGATCGAGGCCGCCGTCTGCGGCGAACTCGACGCCGTCACGTTCACCAGCGCCCCCGCCGTCGCGTCGATGATGATGCGGGCGGCGGACACCGACCTCGTCGCGCCGCTGCAGCACGCTTTCCGCACCCGCGTCGTGCCGGTCTGCGTGGGTCCCGTCACCGCCGGACCCTTCGACGCCATGGGCATCGCCACCACGGCCCCCGCGCGAGCGCGCGTCGGAGCCCTGGTGCGGCACGTCGCCGACGAGTTGCCGGCCCGGGTACCCACGGCGATCTGCGCAGGTCACGCCGTGCGGCTCCTGGCCACCACCGTGCTCGTGGACGGAGCGCCCCGGACGGTCCCGCGGGCCGCGCTGGCGGTGCTCGACGCGCTGGCGCGACGGCCCGGAGCGGTCGTCTCCCGCGAGGATCTGCTGGCCGCGCTGCCCGGCGGCGGAGACGACACCCACGCGGTGGAGACCGCCGTCGCCCGGCTGCGGTCGGCGCTCGGCGTTTCGGGAATCGTCGCCACCGTGGTCAAGCGCGGCTACCGACTGAACGTCGATCACCCGGTCGGCGTCGGCCTCGACCGGGCCGCCGATCACGAGGAGCGCGTGCCGTGACCGACCCCGTTCTGCTGCTCGTGGCCCACGGCACCCGCAATCCCGCGGGCGTCGAGGTGATCGCCCGGCTGGCCGATTCCGTCTCGGCGGCATTGGCGGAGTCCGCCTCGGGGCCGTTGGCGGAGTCCGCCTCGGGGGCATTGGCGGAGTCCGCCTCGGGGGCACTGGCCGACTCCGTCGGCGAGGGTCGGTCCGAATCCGCGCACGGGGTGTCGGTGCGGGTGGCGTTCGTCGACGTCCTCGGCCCGTCGCCGGCCGACGTCCTGCGCGAGTTGCCGGACGACGCGCCGGTGGTCGCCGTCCCCGCGTTCCTCGCGTCGGGCTATCACGTCCACGCCGATCTCCCGCGCGAGATCACCGAGAGCGGCCACCGGCACGTGCACGTCACGCCCGCCCTCGGCCCGGACCCGGCTCTGGCGCGGGTGATGGGGGAGCGGCTGCGGGCGGCCGGTGCGGCGTCGTCGGATCACGTGGTGCTGGCTGCCGCCGGATCGTCCGACGTGCGGGCGCTGGCCGACGTGCGCACAGCCGCGGACCAGCTGTCGGACGAGATGCACTGCCCGGTGGAGGTCGCCTACGTCGCCACCGGCGAACCGCGGGTCGCCGACGTGGTGGACGCGGCCACGGCGTCGGGCGCCCGTGTCGTCGTCGCGTCGTACCTGCTGGCGCCGGGCCTGTTCCACACGCGGCTCGGGTCGACGGGAGCGGCCGTCGTGACCGACCCCCTCGGGGTGCACCCGGGGGTCACCGCGCTGATCGTCGATCGCTATCGCACTGCGGTCGACCTCATCTCGGCGGCAGCAGCACGATCTCGACCGGATCGGTCGGCTCCCGACCGGGATTGAGCACCGCCAGCGCCTCGTGGTCCACCAGGGCCGCGAGATGCGCCGTCCGGACGGACTCCGCGACGCGCCATCGGCCGTCCGCGGTCATCGCCGCGGGCAGCACCCGCGTGACGTCGGACGACGGGATCGGCGCCGCCGGAACACCCGTCGGACGGTGGGGCGCAGGGCCTCCCGTGAGTGCGCGGGCCACGTCGGGGAGCAGCACGCACGCGGTGGCGACCGCCGCGTAGGGGTTGCCGGGCAGCCCCACCACCACCCGCCCGGTCGGCATCACCGAGATCGAGGTCGATCCGCCCGGCCGACAGGCCATTCCGCGAACGACGGGACGCGCCGCGGCCCGCGCGACCGCGCCGGCGAGGGGGTCGGCCGCGCCGGCGCCGGTGGCACCCACGATCACCACCACGTCGCCGTCGCCGTCCCGGAGTGCGTCGTCGAAATCGGCGTCCGTGTCGCCGCACCGGCGCACGTCCACCGGGTCCAGGCCGCACCATCGAAGGTACTGCGGCAGAACGGGTCCCACGGTGTCGCGAATGGATCCGGGCGGTGGTTCGGCGGCATCGGTCAACTCGTCGCCGGAGACCACCACGTGCACCCGCGGGGCCGTCCGGAGCAGCGCCGACTCCACCCCCGCCGACAACGCGGCCGACACGACGGCGGGGGAGATCGGCGACCCGGCGGGCGCGATCACGGCGCCGGCGGTCCAGTCCTCGCCGATCCGGCGGGCGTCGTCGCGGACCGGGGCGTCGGAACGACGGTGCAGATGCCGACCCGTTCGGGTGACGTACTCGTCGCGAATCACGCTGGCCTGCAGGGGTACCGGGGCGCCGGTGGCGATGCGCACGGCTCGGCCGTCGCCGACGGTCACCGGTGCGCGGACCCCGGCGGTGACGACGACGGCGTCGTCGACCACCCACGGCGGCGCGCCCACCACCGCCCAGCCGTCCATCGCGGACGTGTCGAACGTCGGGAACGGGCGGGCGGCGACCACCGGGTCGGCGAGCGTTCCGCCGGGATGGTCCGCGAGTCGGCCGGCCACGGGTGGCCGCGGACCGAGGTGGGCGCGCACGAGGTGCCGTGCCCGTCGCACGTCGGGAACCCGTTCGGCCACAGCCCGAGCCGCGGCCAACTCCTCCGGGGTGTCGACGTCGTCGACGTCGTCGAGCGCGATGGTGGCCGTCGCCTGCGGCAGCGCCGCTCGCACCGAGGGTCCGCGTTCTCGATCGTCGTCCACACCGGTGAGGGCCCCCTCGATCCCGCGCCGCAGTGCGCCGCGGCGCCACGCGCCGACCAGGTACTGCACGCGCCCCGTCCGATCGGTCGCGAACACGGCCTCCACCGGACGCGAGCGCAGCGCGTCGACCAGGGTGCGCAGCGCGTTCTCGTGGACGAACGGCAGGTCGGCGGAGACGGTGAGTACGACGTCGTCGTCGGACGGATCTGAATTCTCCTCCGTCGCAGCGAGTCCCGCGCGCAGAGCCCGTACGGGGCCACCGAAGTGCGGCGACTCGCGGGTGTGGACGAGGTCGAGTCCGGTGGGGACGTCGAGGTGATCCGGGCGAGGGCCGACGATGACGACGCGGTCGCAGAACGCGGCGGCCGTCACGACGCGGGCGAGCAGCGTGCGTCCGTCGACCGTCGCGAGGACCTTGTCGGTACCCGGCATCCGGGACCCGCGGCCTCCGGCGAGGACGATCGCGTCGACGCCAGAGGAACGTTCCGGCATTCCCCGACCCTAGTGCAGCCCGGTGTCGTCGCTCCGGGTGCCGCCGTTCCGGGTGCCGTCGACCGCGTGGCTGCGTGGGGGACCGGTCGGGGCGCACCGGCCACCGGAGCGCACCGCGGACGCGGTGGCGACGACCGCGACGAGGACAAGGGTGAGGGAGGCGACAAGAAGGCCACTCGACATCATGATCCCGAGTGTGGACCGGTCCACCATGCCCTGAATGGGTCCACCGTGGGAGAGTGGACTGCATGACCGAACCGGCCCGCTTACGCGACACCGTCACCGCCCGCGCCCTGTCCGAGCGCCTGGACATGGCGGCCGTGCTCGGACGCGGCGGGCCCATGTACGCGGGATTGGCGCGTGACCTGCAGCGACTCGTCGAGGACGGCGCCGTCGCCGCCGACGCCCGCATGCCGTCCGAGCGGGTCCTCGCCCGCGTGCTCGGTGTGTCGCGGGTGACGGTGGCCTCGGCCTATCGCTCGCTCCGGGAGCAGGGCGTGCTCACGTCGGTGCACGGCGCGGGGACGTTCGTGGTCCCGCGGTCGGACGCTCGGCCGTGGGGGCGTCTGAACGCGGGCGAGGGTCCGGACGTCCTGGAGTTCGTCAACGCCGCCCCACCGCCGTCGGCGTTTCTCGGCGCCGCGTACGAGGCCGCCGCGCGGCGGCTCGCGTCGACGGCCGCGCACTCCGGCTACGTCCCCGGCGGAGTGGAGCACCTGCGCGAGGCGATCGCGCGGCGGTACACGATGCGGGGCCTGCCCACCACGGCCGATCAGATTCTCGTCACGGCCGGCGCCACCGACGCGATCCACGCGGTCGTGGAGGCGCTGGTCGGGCCGGGCAACCGCGTTCTCGTCGAACACCCCACCTACCCGGGGGCGCTCGAGACGATGCGGGCCGTGGGGGCGACGTGCGTCCCCGTTCCGCTCGACCCGGGCGATCCGGGCGCGTTCGTCGACACGGCCGATCGGGCTGCGCGCCAGCACGATCCGGTCCTCGCGTACCTGATGCCGGACCACGCCAACCCGTCCGGTTCGGTGCTGCCGACGGACACGCGTCGTCGACTGGCCGCCACTCTCCACCGCCACGGCGTGGTGACGCTCGTCGACGAGGTCGCCGTCGACCTCGATCTCGACGGCGCGGGTGCGCTGGAGCCGTTCGGCGCGCCGGTTCCGGATCGCGCCGTGGTCACCGTCGGTTCGCTGAGCAAGTCGGTCTGGGGCGGGTTGCGCCTCGGGTGGGTCCGAGCCGACGCGGCGCACCTGGCCCGCATCGCCACCGGCTACAGCCACCGGCAACTGTCGGTGTCGCTGATCGACCAGTACGCCGCGCTCGAGTTGCTGGCCGACTACGAGGACGTCGTCGCCCACCGGTGCGCGCAGCTGCGGGCCGGTCGGGACGCGCTGACCGCGGCGCTCGCGCGATCCGTCCCGAGCTGGCGATTCCGATCACCCGCCGGCGGGCTGTCGGTGTGGTGCACACTGCCCTCCGGACAGCGCTCGACCGACCTCGTCGACCGCGCGCGCGAGCGCGGGCTCGCCCTCGCCCCCGGCACGCGGTTCGGCACCGGCTACGCCTTCGACGACTGCCAACGCATCCCCTTCACCCGCACGCCCGAGGAGATCGAGGACGCGGTGGCGGTGCTGGCCGAGCTCATGGGCGGCGCGAGCGCGGGTCCGCGCGAGCGCGTGCCGTCCCGAGCCGTGCCGGACGCGGTCGTCTGACCCGGTCGAGCGCGTCGGTCAGTCGCGGCGGGGGACGCCCGAGACCGTGGTCAGCAGATCGGCGACGACGGCGGCCGATTCCGGCCCCTTCGCCTGCGGAACCATGTGGTCGCAGTCGAGGTCGACGAACGTGACGTGGTCGAGGTCGGCGGCCAGCCGCTCCCGGCACTCGTCCGACAGGTACGGCGGCTGAACCCGACTCGCTCGCACCACGACGGTCGGAATCGTGGGCGGCGGCACGGCCATCGGGCGGGCCAGCTCACCCCAGGACGACACCACCGCCGCGGTACTCGTCCGCCACCGCACCCGGCCGCCCTCGGCGTCGATCAGGTGATCCGCGAGTTCCTCGTCGAGCAGGTCGGTCGGCACGTCGTTCCACGCGCCGTGGACCTTGTCCGAGCGGGCTTCCTCGGCGTCGGTGTAGTCGTCGTGCCGCACGGTCGACTCCGCGACCTCGAGCAGTCGTTCCGGGGGCAGTTCGGCCGCCGGGTCGAGCAGCACGAGGCCCGCCACGGCCGCGGGTTCGGTGCGGGCGAGGTGCAGCGCCAAGGCGCACCCGTAGGAATGGCCGACCACCACGGCGGGACCCTCGGCGTGCGTCCGCAGGACGTCGGCGAGTCGCGCCACCTGGGCCTCGATGGACCACGGCGGCGTGTACGGGGCCCGTCCGTGCCCGATCAGGTCGGGGGCGATCACCCGTGCGGCGGGCAGATGCTCGCTCCACGAGCGCCAGCGCCGACCGTGACCGGTCATGCCGTGCACGGCGAGCACCGTCGGTCCGTCGGCCGGGCCGAACAGGTGAACGGACGGGTCGGTCATCGGCGCTCCTCGCGAACGGTGGTCGTGTCGGACCCCCATGATGCAATCGGTGCATGAGGGACAGGACGTCGGGTGGCCCGGCCGAGGGGCGGCTCGCCGGGGCACGGTTGGTACGCCCCCGGCCGGTGGAGCGGGTCACGCGTCGGTGGCCCGCGGACTGCGCCGCGCTGCTCGCCCCGGGAGGTGCCGGAACGCGGCGGGTGCTCGGCGGACCGGGCACCGGAAAGACGTCGCTGGTGGCGGACGTCGCGCTCGCCCGTATTCGGGACGACGGGGTCGATCCGGAATCGGTGCTCGTGCTCACTCAGTCGCGTCGGGCCGCGATGGACATGCGGGAGCGCATCACGCAGGGGCTGTTGGAGAGCGGGGGCGCGTCGGTCCGTCGAGCCACGCGTGAGCCGCTGGTGCGCACCGTGCACTCGTACGCGTTCGCCGTGCTGCGCTTGCAGGCGTCCGCGCACGGCAATCCGCCGCCGCGCCTGCTCACGGGCGCGGAGCAGGACTCGATCGTGCGCGAGATGCTGCAGGGCGAGGCGGCGGACGGGGGCGGTCGGTGGCCGGAGCACCTGCGTCCGGCGTTGGGACTGTCGGGGTTCGCCTCCGAGGTACGGGATCTGGTGCTGCGGGCGGCGGAGCGTGGGCTCGGTCCGGAGGACGTGGTCAAGCTCGGCCGGCGCCACTCGCGGCCCGCGTGGGTCGCCGTCGGATCGTTCGCGGCGCAGTACGAGCAGGCGATGGTGCTGCGGGGATCGGTGGGGGTCGAGACACCGGAGGCGACGTCGCCCGGCCTGGACGCGGCGGAACTGATCGGCTCGGCGTTGACCGCGTTCGCCACCGACCCCGATCTCCTGGCCCGCGAGCGGGCGCGGGTGCGGCACGTGCTGGTCGACGATGCCCAGCACCTCGATCCCCAGGCCGCCACCATGGTCCGAGCCGTCGCGGACGGGGCGCACACGGTGCTGATCGTCGGCGATCCGGACCAGGCGGTGTACTCCTTCCGCGGTGCGGACCCGGGCTTCCTGCTCGAGGACGAGGACACGCGAATCGTGTTGACGCACAACCACCGCAGCACCGCCGGGGTCGGCGCGGCCGCGTCGGTGGTCGCCGGCACGTTGCCCGGCCGCTACCACCACCGGGGGGCGTCCGGGTTCCGCGAGGAAGTGCCCGACACGGCACGTGCGGTGGCGCCCGCGCGCGTCGTCGTGTCCACCTCCGCGGCCAAGGAAGCCGCGGTGGTGGCGGACACCCTGCGCCGCGCGCACCTCGGTGACGGCGTCGCCTGGTCCGACATGGCCGTCGTCGTGCGGTCGGTGCCCCGGTCGGCCGCGCCGCTGCGGCGGGCTCTGCTCGCGGCGGGTGTCCCGGTGGTCACCGCGGCGACGGCCGTCCCGCTGTCCCGGCAGCGCGGCGCCGCCGCGATGCTGTCCGTCCTGCGCGCCGTGGCGGCGGGGCGGGCGGCGGACCCGGCTCGGGCGGCGGAGTTCACCACCGACGACGCCATCGCCCTGCTGGAAGGCCCGATCGGTGGCGCGGACCCTTTGTCGCTGCGCCGCGTGCGCCGCGGTCTGCGCCGCGCCGAGGTCGCGCGCGGCGGGGACCGGGACTCCGCGGTTCTGGTGCGGGCGGCCGTGCTCGGTGACGACGTCGACGCCCTGGTCGAGTCGCTGACCGATGTCGAGGTCGCGCCCCTGCGCCGGGTGCGGACGGTGGTCCGTGCCGCCGTCGCTGCGGTCGGACCGGACGGACGCCGGGTGGAGGACGCCCTGTGGGCCGGCTGGACCGCCACGAAGCTCGAGCGGCGCTGGGTCGCCGCCTCGGCGCGGGGCGGCCCGCTCGGGGCCCAGGCCGACCGTGATCTTGACAGCGTGGTCGCCCTGTTCGACACCGCCGCGTCCTACGTCGATTCGCTGCCGCGCGGCACCCTGAGCGGGTTCGTCGATCACGTGCTCGACCAGGAGATCCCGGCCACCGAGGGGCGGCGGGCCACCGTCGCGCCCGACGCCGTGCAGATCGTCAGCGCGCACGCCGCCACCGGTCGCGAGTGGGCCGTCGTCGCCGTGGCGGGCGTGCAGGACGGGTTGTGGCCGGCGCTGCGACCCCGCGGGTCGTTGCTCGGCGTCGAGGATCTGATCGACCTCACCGCGGGCGTGTCCACGGCGTCGGGCGAGGTCGACCGCCACCTGTCGCGGACCGCGCCGCTGCTGGCCGAGGAACGTCGCCTGTTCCTCTCCGCCTGCTCGCGGGCGCGGGACGCGCTCCTCGTCACGGCGGTGGACTCCGTCACCGGCGGCGAGGAGACCCTCCGCTCCCGGTTCGTGGACGAGCTGATCGCGTCCGGCCGGGTGCGCATCGACGACTGCGGAGCGAGCGACGCGTCGACGGACGACGATCGGTCGTCGGACACCCGCGTGCTCGCGTTGCCCGACCTGGTCGCCGAGCTGCGCTCCGTCGTCTGCGACCAGGCGGGGGCGGAAGCGGACCCGGCGCGGTACGCCCGCGCCGTGGACGCACTCGCCCGACTCGCCGCCGCCGGTGTCCGCGGAGCCCATCCCGACACCTGGTACGGCACCGCCGACCCGAGCACCACCGCACCGCTGTGGGGTTCGGGCGGGGGTTCGGGCGGGGCTTCGGACAGTGCTTCGGACGGGGGTCCGGACGGGGAATCGGCCGTGTCGCTGTCCCCGTCGACGGTCGAGGTGCTCTCCACCTGCCCACTGCGCTGGGCGCTCGAACGGCACGGCGGCCGGGACGGTGACACCGTCCACGCCGTCACCGGAAACCTGGTGCACACCATCGTGCAGGCCGTTGCCGGGCAGGTGCCGCCGGAGGACGTGCGCCGTGAACTCGACCGCGCGTGGGAGGCGGTCGACCTCGGATCCGCGTGGTACTCACGGCGGGAACTCGGCCGAACCGCCGCGATGATCGACACCTTCCGGGCCTGGATGCAGCGGTCGCGCGGCGACCTGACGGAAGCGGGCGTGGAGGTGCCCGTCGACGGGGTGCTCGAGCCGCGGTCGCCGGACGAGCCCGCGGTGCGGCTGCGGGGTCGGATCGACCGCCTCGAACGCGACCCCGACGGTCGCCCGGTGGTGGTCGACGTCAAGACGGGCAAGAACGCGGTGACCAAGGACGCGGCCGCGCAGCATCCGCAGCTCGCGACGTACCAGGTCGCGCTGGCCGCCGGGGCGGTCGAGGGCGAGCCGCCGGCCGAACCCGGCGGCGGTCGGCTCGTCTACGTCGCGCAGACCCACCGCTCCACCGGTGCGGTGGAGCGGACACAGGCGGCGCCCACCGCGGAGCAACTCGGCGAGTGGCGCGACGCCGTCGTCGCCGCGGCGGCCGCGACGCGTGGCCCGACGTTCGAGGCACGGGTCAACGACGGGTGCCGTCACTGCCCGGTGGTGGCGTCCTGCCCCGCACAGGATCGAGGACGACAGGTGACCGAAGGATGACGGGCAGCACCGAGACGGCGGAGCGGAACACCGCCACCGTCGGTCCCGCGGACCTGGCTCGCGCGCTGGGCCTTCCGCCACCGACCGAGGAGCAGGCCGCGGTGATCGCGGCTCCGCGCGGACCGCTCCTCGTCGTCGCCGGCGCCGGAGCCGGCAAGACCGAGACCATGGCGGCGCGGGTCGTGTGGATGGTGGCCAACCGGCTCGTGCGGCCGGACGAGGTCCTGGGACTGACCTTCACCCGTAAGGCCGCGCAACAGCTGGCACAGCGGATCCGGCAGCGCCTGTCGCGGCTCGCGGGCTCCGACCTGGTCCACCGACTCGATCCCAGCGGTGATCTCCGGCAGGACATTCTGTCCGGCGAACCCGAGGTGTCGACCTACCACTCCTACGCCGGCCGCCTGCTGGACCGGTACGGCATGGTGCTGCCGCTGGAACCGGCCACCGCACTGGTCTCCGACACCGAGCTGTGGCAGATCGCGTTCCGAGTGGTGTCGGACTGGGACGGGCACATCGACACCGACAAGGTTCCGTCGACGGTCACCCAGCAGGTGCTGGCCCTGTCGGGTCAGCTCGCGGAGCATCTGGTCGACCCCGCCCATCTGTCGACGGCCAGGGACGAGTTGGCCGACCTCGTCGTGACCCTGCCGCCGGGCCCGTCGCAACGCGACGGCGATCCCGGGAAGCCGCTGATGAAGGTGGTCGAGACGCAGGACGACCGCATCGCCCTGTTGCCGCTCGTCGAGCGGCTCCACGAGGTGCTCCGGCGGGAGGGCCGCCTGGACTTCGGACGGCAGATGTCGCTGTCGGCACGGCTCGCCGCGGACAACCCGGACGTGGGACGCGCCGAACGCGAGCGATGCCGGTTGGTTCTGCTCGACGAGTACCAGGACACCGGGCACGCCCAGCGGGTGCTGCTGTCGTCGCTGTTCGGCGGGGCGCAGGACCCGTCGTTGTCGGTGACGGCGGTCGGTGACCCGATGCAGTCGATCTACGGATGGCGCGGGGCGTCCGCGGCCAACCTCCCGCGGTTCGTCACCGACTTTCCCTCCGCGCGGCGTCGCGGTGCGGCCGTGCTCGCGGACCGAAAGTTCCTGTCCACGAGTTGGCGCAATCCCCCCGAGGCGTTGGTGCTGGCCAACGCGGTCGCGGAGCCGCTGCGGGCGCGGGGGGTCGCGGTCGAGGAGCTGACCGCGCGGCCGGGGGCCGTCGCCGGGGACGTCCGGCTCGCGCTCACCACGACCGCCGACGAGGAACGGGAGTGGGTCGCCGGGACCATCGCGCACGAGTACGAGGCCGCGCGGCGCCGGGACGAGCCGCCGCCGACCGCCGCGGTGCTGATCCGCCGCAACGCCGACGCCGAACCGATGGCGGAGGTGCTGCGCCGATTCGGTCTTCCCGTCGAGGTGGTCGGCCTCGGCGGGCTGCTCCGGACGCCCGAGGTCGCCGACCTGGTCGCGATGCTGCGGATGCTGTCCGATCCGCTCGCCGGTTCCGCCGCCGTGCGGATCCTCACCGGCGCGCGCTGGCAGTTGGGGATCGCCGACCTGCGGGCGCTCGCCCGCCGGTCTCGGGCGGTCGCGGCCGGTGCCGGGTATGGGCGGACCGGCGCGGTCACCGACGTCGACGAGCTCGCGCAGGCGCTGGGCGACGTCCTGCCGGGCGAGCGTGCGGAGCAGTCCGGCCTCGTCGACGCCATCGCCGACCCGGGTGATCCGGCGCAGTACTCCGAGGCCGGGTACGACCGTATCACCGCGCTGGGCGCCGAATTGCACTCTCTGCGCGCACGTCTGGGCCAACCGCTGCCGGATCTGGTGGCCGACGTCGAACGCGTCCTCGGGCTGGGCGTCGAGGCCGGAGCGCGTACTCGGGTCACCGGGTCGTCGACCGGCGCGTCCCGCATCGCCGCCGGCCGCGAGCACCTCGACGCGTTCGCGGACGTCGTGGCCGATTTCGCCGACCAACGCACCGCGACGCTCGGCGGGCTGCTGACCTACCTCGCCGCGGCCGACGACGTCGAGGACGGGCTCGAGCCCGGTGAGGTGGACGTCGATCCGAACCGCGTGCAGATCCTCACGGTGCATGCGGCGAAGGGTCTGGAATGGGAGGTGGTCGCCGTCCCCGGTGTGTGCACCGGGGTGTTCCCCTCGACCCGCGGGCAGCCGACCTGGATGACGACGGTCGTCGAGCTGCCACCCTCGTTGCGCGGTGACCGGGTGCAGCCCGGTGACCCGGCCGACGGCGTTCCCGTGCTCGACGTGTCCGACGCCGCGCACCGCGCGGACCTCGAGGCGGCGATGGAACGGCACAAGAAGGCGATGGCGAACCGTCGCCTCGACGAGGATCGGCGGCTGTTCTACGTCGCGGTGACGCGCACCGAGCGCATGCTGCTGGTGTCCGGCCACCACTGGTCCGCCGGCTCGAGTCGGGCCAAGGGGCCGTCACCGTTCCTGACGGAGCTGAAGACCCGCGTCGAGGCCGCCGCCGAGGCGGGCACCGTCGAGCGGTGGGATCCTCCGCCCGCGGACGGCGCCGTCAATCCGTACGAGGACCACGTGGTGACCGCCCGGTGGCCGGTCGACCCGCTCGGGCCGCGTCGCCCGGCGGTGGAGGCCGGCGCCGCGGCGGTGCGCGCGGCGCTGAACGCACGGGAACTCGCCGGGCCCACCGAAGGCACCGACCCCACCGACCCCGCCGAGGGCACCGAGGGCACCGAAGGCACCGAGGGCACCGAAGGCACCGACCCCGAGGGGTGGCACCGAGACGTCGACCTGCTGCTGGCCGAGCGGGCGGGGCAGCAGTCCGCCACCACCGACGTACCGGTGCCGAACACGCTGTCGGTCAGTCAGCTGGTCGATCTGGTGGCCGATCCCGACCGGTTGGCCGGCACGCTGCGTCGGCCGGTGCCGTTCCCGCCGAATCCGCTGGCGCGTCGGGGCACGGCGTTCCACGCTTGGGTGGAACGGCGGTTCGGGGCGACCCGGTTGCTCGACCTCGATGAGCTGCCCGGTGCCGCGGACGGAGTCACGGGGTCGGACGCCGATCTCGAGGGTCTGCAACGCGCCTTCGACGCCTCGCCGTGGGCGTTGCGCAGTCCGGTCGAGGTGGAGGTGCCGTTCGAGACCTCCGTCGGCGGCGTCGTACTGCGTGGCCGGATGGACGCGGTGTTCGCGGACCGCGACGGGGGGTTCACGGTGGTCGACTGGAAGACCGGCGCCCAGCCCACGGCGGCCGAGGAGCGTGCGGTCGCCCTGCAGCTCGCGGCCTATCGGGTCGCGTGGTCCGAGCTGGCCGGGGTTCCCCTCGATCGGGTCCGCGCGGCGTTCCACTACGTGCGGTCGGGGACGACGGTCTCGCCGCCCGATCTGCCGGACGCCGAGGCCCTGGCCCGGCTCGTCGGGGCGGCGGCTAGCGACGCGCCGAGTACACCGACCACGCCTGCGTGACGAGGGGGATCTGCAGCGGAAGGCGCAGCAGCACACCGACTTTCTGCACGGTGGAGGTGCGGCTGCTGCGCCACCAGAGCACCGCCATGTTCACGTTCGCGGGGAACACGGCGACGAAGAACGCCGCGGCGGCCGCGCCGGAGAGTCGCCGCGTCCGCGGGGCGGCCAGTCCGGCGGCCAACGCCACCTCCGCGACGCCCGAGACGTAGGTGTAGGTCCGGGCCGACCCCGGCAGGGCGCGCGGCACCTGCGCGTCGAAGGGCGCCGGGGCCACGAAGTGCAGCACCCCGGCGCCGCCGAGCAGCACGGTGAGGCGCGCGGCGGCGGCGTCGGAACGGCGGGAGCGGGGTCGGCGGCGGGCGAGGCGGGTCATGGGGACGAGCCTGCCACGTCGGGCGCGGTCGAACCCCGGCTCGGGTTCCGGTCACCGGGCGGCCGGCTCGGTTACAGTCGCACCGGTCGAGGCGAGCACGCTCGACGGTGATCGAGAGGCGAGGACGACCACACGATGGCGGGACGGTTGCGTAGGCGGCTGCAGAACACCAACGCCGCGCTGACCGATCGGCCGGATTTCGCGCTGGTCGGCGTGTTGCGCATCCCGGAGTTCGAGTCGAGTCCGTGGCGGGCGATTTACCGCCGCATCGTCATCGCGTTGATCGTGCTCTTCGTGGCGGCCCTGGTCGTGTACGTCGACCGCGACGGATACGCCGACAACCAGGGCGACGACCTGTCGTTCCTCGACGCTTTCTATTACACGACGGTGTCGCTGTCGACGACGGGGTACGGCGACATCGCCCCCATCAGCCCGTCGGCGCGACTGGTCAACATCCTCGTCATCACGCCGCTGCGCGTGTTCTTCCTCATTCTGCTGGTCGGTACCACCCTGGCAGTTCTCACCGAGCGTTCGCGTCAGGCGTTCAAGATTCAGCGATGGAGGCGAAACGTGCGCAACCACACGGTGGTCGTGGGCTACGGAACCAAGGGGCGGACGGCCGTCGACGCCATGCTGGGTGACGGGGTGTCCGCGTCCGACATCGTCGTCGTGGACACCGACCAGACCGCGCTGGACGCGGCGGCGAACGTCGGTCTGGTGACGGTGTACGGCTCCGCGACTCGCAGCGACGTCCTGCGGTTGACGGGTGCGCAGTACGCGGCGTCGATCATCGTCGCCACCAATCGCGACGACACCGCCGTGCTCGTCACGCTGACCGCCCGCGAGATCGCACCGAAGGCCAAGATCGTCGCCGCGGTGCGGGAGGCGGAGAACGTGCACCTGCTGCGTCAGTCGGGGGCCGATTCGGTGGTCGTGTCGTCCGAGACGGCCGGTCGCCTGCTCGGGATCGCCACCACCACGCCGTCGGTGGTGGAGATGATGGAGGACCTCCTGACGCCGGAGGCCGGGTTCGCCATCGCCGAGCGCGAGGTCGAGCGCGACGAGGTGGGCGGGTCGCCGCGCCACCTCTCCGACATCGTGCTCGGCGTGGTCCGGGACGGCCGCCTGGTGCGGGTCGGCGCGCCCGAGGTGGACGCGATCGAGGCGGAGGATCGTCTGCTGTACATCCGCCGGGTGAGCAACTGACCGACGGACCGTTGCCACGGCACGATCACCGGGGCGCGGCACGAGGTCGCTAGGGTCGTGAGGTGTCCTTCGCACTCGTCACCGAACCCATGCTGTCGCGGTCCCCGCTCGACCGAGCGGAGGAGCTGCGCCGGGACACCGCTGCGCTGACCGCCGGATGGTCCACGGCGTCGGTGCTGCGCGTCGACGCGACGGGCCGGATTCCCGTCGCCGACGGCGGCGTGGCCATGGTCCCGGCCGCGGAGGTGGCCGAGGCGCCACCGGAGAACGCGGTCTTCCTCGGCCGGGCGGACGGTCGACATCTCTGGGCGGTGCCGGTCGAGACCCTGAGCGGCGACAGCACCGACCTGCGGGCGTTCGACGACGTCCTCACCGACACCTCCGCCGGAATCGTCGTCACCGCCGTGGCGCTGCTCAACTGGCATCGCAGTGCGCGGTTCAGCGCCCGCGACGGATCACCGACCCGGCCGTCGGCGGCCGGATGGTCACGGGTGTCGGAGGCGACCGGGCACGAGGAATGGCCGCGGTCGGACCCGGCGATCATCGTGCTGGTGCACGACGGCGCCGATCGCGTTCTCCTGGCGCGGCAGCCGTCGTGGCCGGAACGTCGGATGTCGGTGTTGGCCGGCTTCGTCGAAGCCGGGGAATCACTCGAGACGTGCGTGGTGCGCGAGGTGCGCGAAGAGGTGGGTCTGGGCGTCGACCGCATCGAGTACCTGGGCAGTCAGCCGTGGCCCTTCCCGCGCTCGATCATGATCGGGTTCGCGGCGCAGGCCGACCCGGCCGCCGATCTGGAGTTCACGGACGGGGAGATCGCCGAGGCGCGGTGGTTCCACCGCGACGAGGTCGAGGCCGCGCTGGCCGCGGGGGACTGGGCGGCCTCGACGTCGGCGCCCCTGCTGCTCCCGGGGTCGATCTCCATCGCCCGAGCCATGCTCGAGTCCTGGGTCGCCCGCCCCGTCAGGTGAGGCCCAGCGCCTTGCGCACCTGAGCCAACGACGGGTTGGTGGCCGTGGTGCCGTCCGCGTACTTCACCGTCGGCACCACGTGATTGCCGCCGTTCACGCTGCCCACGAACTCGGCCGACGCCGGATCCGCCTCGATGTCGATTTCGGTGTAGGCGATGCCGTTCTCGTCGAGCTGCGTCTTCAGGCGCCGGCAGTAGCCGCACCAGGACGTCGAGTACATGGTGAGTGCAGGGGCATGAGAGGTGTCTGCTGTGGTCACGCTCGGACAACGCACGGCCGCGCCCGGATTGTTCCGTCGAGCATCGGTCGGGCTCCCGCGGTCGTGTCGGAGGCGGCTGACATGATGGCCCGGTGACCGCAACCGACGCCGTGGAGGGACTCGACCCCGAACAATCGGCGGCCGTCCTCGCCCCTCGCGGTCCGGTGTGCGTGCTCGCCGGCGCGGGAACGGGCAAGACGCGCACCATCACCCGCCGGATCGCCCACCTGGTCTCGCACGGCCACGTCAAGCCCGGTCAGGTCCTCGCGGTCACCTTCACCGCACGCGCGGCGGGCGAGATGCGGGAGCGGTTGCGGCTGCTCGGGATCGCGAACGACGGCGGCCAGGTGCAGGCGCGCACCTTCCACGCGGCGGCCATGCGCCAGCTCAAGTACTTCTGGCCGCAGGTCGTCGGCACCACCGACTGGCGGTTGCTCGATCGCAAGTTCGGTGTGGTCGGTCAGGCGGCGTCCGCGGCCGGCGCCTCGACGTCGACCGACAGCATCCGCGACCTCGCGGGCGAGATCGAGTGGGCCAAGGCGTCCCTGGTCGCGCCGCAGGATTACGCGGCGACAGTGGCGCGGTTGCACCGGGACACCCCGACGGACGCGGATCGGGTGGCGGCGGTGTACGAGGGGTACGAGCAGCTCAAGAACCGTGATCCCGATGCCGTGCTGCTCGACTTCGACGATCTGCTGCTCCACACCGCGGCGGCCCTCGAGACCAGTCCCGCGGTCGCGCAGGAGTTCCGCGAGCGGTACCGCTGCTTCGTGGTGGACGAGTACCAGGACGTCACGCCGCTCCAGCAGCGGGTGCTCGACGCGTGGGTGGGGGAGCGCGACGATCTGACGGTGGTCGGGGACGCGAACCAGACCATCTACTCGTTCACCGGCGCCACCCCGAAGTACCTGCTCGACTTCTCGCGGCGCTTCCCGGACGCGACGGTGGTCCGTCTCGAACGCGACTACCGGTCGACCCCGCAGGTGGTGGAGCTGGCCAATCAGGTCATCGGTGCCGCCCGCGGTCGCATCGCCGGAACTCGGCTGCAGCTGGTGGGGCAGCGGCCGGCGGGGCCCGCGCCGACGTTCGTCGAGTACGACGACGAGGTGTCCGAGGCGGCCGGTGTTGCGCGCACGGTGCAGCGGCTGATCCGTGAGGGCGTGCGGCCGTCGGAGATCGCCGTGCTCTACCGCATCAACGCCCAGTCGGAGGCGCACGAGCAGGCGCTGACCGATCTGGAGATTCCGTATCAGGTGCGCGGCGGGGAGAGCTTCTTCCAGCGCGCGGACGTGCGCAGCGCCGTCTCGGCCATCCGGTCCGGTGCGGCGCGGGACGATCTGCCGGACGACGCACGGCGAGGCCCCGGAATCGTGCGGTTCGTCGAGGCGGTGCTGGCTCCGCAGGGTCTGACGGCCACCGAACCCACCGGTGCGCAGGCGCGGGAGAAGTGGGCTGCCCTGCGCGCGCTCGTGGCGTTGACCAGCGATCTGCTCGAGCAGGTCCCCGATCTGGACCTCGACGGACTGCTCGCCGAACTACGCACCCGCGCCGAGGCGCGGCACCCACCGACCGTGGAGGGCGTGACCCTGGCGTCGTTGCATGCGGCGAAGGGTCTGGAGTGGGACGCCGTCTTCCTGGTGGGGTTGGTCGACGGAACGCTGCCGATCAGTCACGCGCTGGGTGACAGCTCGTCCGCGCCGGACGAGGCCGCGGTCGAGGAGGAACGTCGGCTGCTGTACGTGGGGGTCACCCGGGCACGGATGCACCTGGAACTGTCGTGGGCCCTGGCCCGCAACGAGGGCGGACGCAAGTCTCGGCGACGGTCGCGGTTCCTGGTGGATCTGGTGCCGGAGTCGTCTCCGGCCTCGCGTATCGCGGCGGCCACACCGACGCGCAAGCGTCCGGTGTGCCGGGTCTGCGGATCTCCGGTGATCGGCACGGTGGCCACCATGTTGGGTCGGTGCGAGAAGTGCCCGTCCGACGTCGACGTCCCGCTCCTCGAGGCGCTGCGGGAGTGGCGGTCGGAGACGTCGAAGACGTTGAAGGTGCCGGCGTACGTGGTGTTCAGCGACAACACGTTGACCGCGATCGCCGAGCAGCGGCCGCGCGACGACCGCTCGCTCGTGGCCATCCCCGGAATCGGTGCGAAGAAGCTGGAACGGTTCGGCGCCGACGTCCTCGCCATCGTCGGGGAGCGCGCGACCCGCTAATCGACGCGGTCGGGGAGCGCGCGACCCGCTAGTCGGACGCGGTCGGGGAGCGCGCGACAGTGCATCCTCGCAGGTGGAAAATGGGTTGTGCGGTCGGTCCGCCCCGGTTTACTGTCGTTCTCGCACCGACCGATGGGGTCGGTGCCCTGTTCCGGCCGGCCGGCCGTTCGCTCTCGAGGGAGGTGTTCTCCGTGGACAACAACACTGCATTCGCCGTCGTGTCGGCACCCTGCGGCGCGAACACCGTCGTGGCGGCCGCTGCGCCCGTCGCGCCTCGTGTCGCGCCCGTGGCTCTACTGCCGCGCGGCATTCGTGAGCGCCGGGTATCCCCGGAATCCGTGAGAGCAGGACCCTGGCGGGAGTAGTCCCCCCGGACCCCCGCCCTGCCATCAGGCCACGGATTCGCTGCCCGCGATCCGTGGCCTTCGTCGTTCGAGTCCTCGTTCGACGTCCGTCACGGATTCCCACCCCCCTTCGTGACGGACGTCAGAACAGGAGAACGACGTGACCCTCGCATTCGAGGCGACTCGCGCCGACCACCACGGGATGGAGGTCGTCGCCGCGACGACCGCGGAAACCCGATCGCTTCCGTGTCACCGCGGTGACCCCGACCTGTGGTTCGCCGAGTCCCCGGCGGCTCTCGACCGTGCCAAGGCCCTCTGCGCCGACTGTCCGGTGCGAACGTGGTGTCTGGACGCGGCGTTGGAACGCGCCGAGCCCTGGGGCGTCTGGGGCGGCGAGATCTTCGATCAGGGACGCATCATCGCGCGCAAACGCTCGCGGGGACGCCCTCGGAAGAACGCGCCGTCCGACGGCGGTGCGTGAGCGGGC
Source organism: Rhodococcoides corynebacterioides (assembly GCF_019834675.1). Taxonomy (GTDB): domain Bacteria; phylum Actinomycetota; class Actinomycetes; order Mycobacteriales; family Mycobacteriaceae; genus Rhodococcoides; species Rhodococcoides corynebacterioides_A. The sequence continues at coordinate 918,459 of NZ_JABUBU010000001.1, forward strand.
CCCGGTCCGCGTGAGCGGGCCCCGACCGACCAGGCCGACCCGGGCCCGATCAGTCCGCGAACCCGGGCATCCACTCGGTGAGGATGGCCATGTACGGGGCGTAGGCGTCGAGTTGCGCGCAGATGCCGACCGACCCCATCAGTACGCGGAAGATCACCGCGTACTGCGGCGGCAGGTTGAGCGAGCGGGCCGTGCGGAACTGTGGACCGGAGAAGTCCGCCGCACGGCCCGCGGTGTCCTGCATCCACTTTCGGGTGAAATGGAAGGACTCGGTCTTGATCGGATCGGTGAAGGGCCGGAGGTAGTCCGCGATCTCCTGGTCGGTCACGGTGTGCCCCGGCAGGACGAACCCGGTTTCGCGCATGAGGGTGTTCAGCTCGTCGAACTCCTCGTCGCGGGACAGGCGCACCATGCGTCCCAGCTCGGGGGGCAGGCCGTCGGGCAGGGACAGGCAGGCGCCGAAGTCGATGACCCCGAGCCGGCCGTCGTCCAGCAGCTTGAAATTGCCGGGGTGGGGATCACCGTGCAGGCGGCGGACCCGCGCCGCCGACTCGAAATGGAAACGCGCGAGGTTCTCACCGGCGGTGTTGCGCTGCTCGGGGGTGCCCGAGGCAACGATCTTCGACAGCGCGGTGCCGTCCATCCATTCGGTGATGACGGCCTTCGGGGCGCTGGCGACGACCTTGGGAACGGCGAAGCGCGGATCGCCGTCGTAGGTCGCGGCGAACGCACGCTGGTTCTCGCCCTCGATGCGGTAGTCGAGTTCCTCCTCGGTGCGGGCCGACATCTCGTCCAGCACGGCTCGGACGTCGGTGCCGGGCGCGAGCGTGCCGAGCAACCCGACGAACCGCGACAGGGTCTTGAGATCGGCGCGGAGCGCGTCGTCGGCACCGGGGTACTGGATCTTCACCGCCACGGCCCGGCCGTCGGACCAGGTGGCCCGATGCACCTGACCGATGCTGGCCGACGCCACCGGCTCGTCGTCGAAGTCGGTGACGCGCGATCGCCACGCGGTGCCCAACTGCTGATCGAGCACACGGTGCACCGTCTTGGCCGGCATCGGCGGCGCTTCCGCCTGCAGCTTGGTCAGGGCTTCTCGGTACGGACCGGCCATCTCCTCCGGAACCGCGGCCTCCATGACGCTGAGCGCCTGACCGAGTTTCATGGCGCCGCCCTTGAGCTCGCCGAGCACGGCGAACATCTGCTCCGCGGCCTTGGCGGTCAGTTCGGCGTCGATCTCCGCGCGATTGCCGCCCGCGAGCTTGCGCCCGAAGCCCACGGCCGCTCGGCCCGCCATGCCGAGCGGGATGCTGGCGAGCTTGGCGGTGCGGGCGGAGCTGCTACGCGGAATGTCGGGCATGTCATCCATCATGTCGGATCAGACGGGGACGTGCCCGGAGCAGGGGCAGACCGGGTGCCGGTGCCACGGCCGTCTGTGCACGGTCCCCGCCTCGGCGTCGATTTCCTGGCTGTGACCCATCATCACATCTCGGCGGTGGCCCATGGCCGGCGGTGACCGGCGGTGCAGCGCCGTCTTGTCCGACCACCGCGTATGCCGGCCCAGGAAGTCGTGCACCCGCGCGACCGCGAAGGCGGCGGTGGCCGCTACGGTCGGGGGCGTGGCGGACGCGGCGTGGCCGTCGAGCTGGGCCGCGAGGTAGGGCCAGTCCCGGTCGAGGTCGCATCGGGTGAGGTCGACGCAGTGCAGACACGCCGTGTGACCGGGAACGACGAACGGCCCGACCACCCCCACTCCGTCGCGGCAGCGCACCGGCAGGTGGGGGATCTCGTCGTGCATGAGCAGACGGACCACGTCCGGCGCGGTGACCACCGAATCCGTGAGCACCACGGCCGCGAGATCCCGCGGCAGCGTGCGCGGACAGGTGGGGTGATGGTCGACCACTGCCGCCGAGCGCCGATCCACCGTGGCCCCGCGGCGCAGACCCGCGCCGACGGCGTCGGCGAGCGGACCGCGACCGACGATCAGGACCGTTCGGGCCGGGGAGTGGGCGGTCGGCGTGCGCTCGACGAGCCCGGCCTCGCTCAGCAACCGCACGACGGCCGACACGGCGGCCGAGTCGACACCGCGTCGTTCGGCGCGCCACGCCACGTCCGGCACCGAGTGATATCCGTCGAGGAGTCGCAGGACCCCGATCATGGTGTCGGCGGTGACGCCCGGCGGCGGGGTCAGGACGAGTCGATCGTCGGGATCCCAGCCGATCTGGACGCGCTCGTCACGTCGAGCGAGCAGAACCAGGTTGCGGATCAGTCGCGGGTGACCCGCTGCGGTGGTGTCGACCATGGCGGGGACTGTTGCACACCGAGCCCCGTGCGCAGCGGCGATCGGGGCCCGTTGTCCACAGGCGCGATCACACCGGGGCGGGGCCGCTCTCCGGTCCGTCGCGCCGGTCGTCGTCGTCCGACTTCCCTTCGCGCGCAGCGTCGTTCGCCCGCTTGCGTTCGAACTCCTCGAGCTGGGCGATCGGGTCGTCGAACGTTCCGGTGTCCCCTCCGACGATCCGGTCGACGAAGGCCGCGTTGTCGTCGAGATCGCCCGCATCGGGCAGCAGATCGGGATGAGCCCACACGCCGTCGCGTCCGTCGATGCCGGCACCCTCGCCGAGTCGGCGCCAGAGCTCGGCCGCCTCGCGCACCTTGCGCGGGCGGAGTTCGAGCCCGACGAGGGTGGCGAAGGTCTGCTCGGCGGGGCCGCCCGAGGCGCGACGACGACGCATCGTCTCGGCCAACGCCCCGGCGCCCGGAATGCGGTCGCCCAGAGCGGCGGCGACCACGGTGTCCACCCAGCCCTCGACGAGGGCCAGCAGCACCTCGAGGCGTTCGAGGGCCGCCTTCTGCTCCGGCGTTGTCTGCGGCTCGAACGTGCCCTGCTGCAGGATCTTCTCGAGCTGCGACGGGTCGGTCAGGGCGGACGGGTCGATCCCGCGAGCGGCCTCCTCGATGGCGCCGAAGTCCATGCGGATACCCCGCGCGTACTCCTCCACGGTGGCGAGCACCCGCTGACGCAGCCACGGCACGTGGGAGTAGAGGCGGTGGTGCGCTGCCTCACGGGCGGCGAGGAAGACCAGGACCTCGCGCTCGGGCAATTCGGTGCCCTCGGCGAACGCCGCGACCGCCTCCGGCAGCAGCGCCGCCGTGTCCGCCGGCCCGAGCGGCAGTCCGATGTCCGTGCTGGTGAGCACTTCCTTGGCCAGCTGACCGAGGGCCTGGCCCAGTTGCGAGCCGAAGGCCATGCCGCCCATCGAGCCGAGCATCCCAATCATCGGGCCCATCATCTGCTGGGCTTCCGGCGGCAGGGCGGAGGTCCACATTCCGGAGATCTGTTCGGCGACCGGGTCGCACAGGCGCTTCCAGGTGTCGAGCGTCCGGTCGAGCCACTCCTGCGGGGTCCAGGCCTCGGTGCGCGTGGCACCGGCCGGGAGAATGGTGGCCTCGTTCAGCCACTGCTCCGCCAGGTGGGCGGAGTCGCGGATGGCGGTGCGCGACCCCTCCCGCACCGGGTCGGTCGTGCCGATCTGCTGGCGCGCGAGCTTCGCCGCCAGGGCGTAGTTCACCGGGCCGCTCTGCTGCCCGGGCTGACCCATGCCGCTGAGCATCTGGCCCATCTGGGTGAACATCTGACCGAGTGCCGCGGGGTCGAATCCCTGCGCGCCTCCGCCGAACGCCGCGAACGGGTTCTCCCCACCTCCCGCGCGGCGCGAGGACTCGTCCTCGCCGTCGTCGTCGGAGTTCGAGAATCCGAAGGGAGTGTTGTTCATGCCCCAACGGTACTGGCTCCGGTTCGGGGCGGACCCGGTCTCGGCGTGCGCCGAGCGCGAACACCGGCCGGCCCGACGCGTTCTCTAGGGTGGTGCGGGTGAATCGACGGATCGCGACGCTACTGGTCGCACTGGTGCCGGTGGTGGTACTCGGCGTCCTCGGGTCGACGGTCGTCGTCCCGTTCGCCGCACTGGGACCGGGGCCGACGTTCGACACCTTGGGCGAGGTCGACGGTGCCCCGGTGGTTGACATCGAGGACCCCACGGGTGCGACGCGTATCGACGAGCCGGGCGGCCACCTCAACATGACCACGGTCGCCGTGCGGGACGGACTCACCGTGTTCGACGCGCTCGGACTGTGGCTGAGCGGGCGGCAGGGCCTGGTGCCGCGGGATCAGGTGTATCCGCCGGACCGCAGCCGTGAGGAGGTCGAGCAGGCCAACCAGGCGGACTTCACCCGCTCCGAGGACAGCGCGGAACTCGCCGCGCTCCGCTACCTCGATCTGCCGACGGAACTGACGATCGCCGAGGTCGGCGACGGCGTGCCGGCCGCGAGCGTGCTGCGAGACGGAGATCGCGTGACGACGGTGAACGGCACCGCGGTGACGACCGCCGAGGACGTGCGGAACGCGGTGGGTTCGGTGTCGCCGGGCGACCGGGTGACCATCGAGGGCGTCCGCGGCGACGCGCCCTTCACCGAGACGGTGACCGTGGGTCCGCGTCCCGACGACGGCGAGCGCGGGTACCTCGGCGTCACCCTGACCGAGGAGCCCGAGGTGCCGTTCGACGTGACCTTCAACCTCGCCGACGTCGGGGGACCGTCGGCCGGTCTGATGTTCACCCTCGCGGTGATCGACAAGCTGACGCCGGGCGACCTGAGCGGCGGCGCGTTCGTGGCCGGCACCGGAACCATCGATCCCGACGGCACCGTCGGGCCGATCGGCGGCATCCCGTACAAGCTGGTCGCGGCGCGCGAGGCGGGAGCCACGACGTTCCTGGTGCCGGCGGACAACTGCGCCGAGGCCGCGGCGAACGCTCCCGACGGACTGCGCCTGGTCCGCGTCACCGACGTCGGCGGAGCGGTCGACGCCCTGGGCAACCTCACCGAGGGCGGCGACGCGCCCAGCTGCTCCTAGCGTCCGGAGCTCAGTCCTCGGGCTCGGCGTCGAGGGTCGCGTACAGGGCGGCGACCACGTTGGGCGCGAGGTCGTCGTACGTGAGCAGGTCGCCGTCGGAGCCGAAGCCGTCGTCGTCCTCGTCGTCGGGCCGCAGCTGCAGCAGCGCCAACGACGGCCCGTCGCGGAGCACCCCCACGATCAGGCGCGCGTCGCGACGATCGGGATGGTCCTCGGCCGCGATGCGAGCCGCGTGATCGGCGGCGTCCCGGTCGGACAGCAGGGGAGCGAGAGCGCTGTCGAGGTCGGCCTCGGCGTCGGGCGGCAGGACCACGATCTCCTCGACCAGGGCGCAGCCCGCCACCGACGACGGCCAGCTTGTGGTGCCCAGGAACTCGTCGAGTGCGCGTGAGCCGCCCGCGACGTCGGCCGGCAGGCGGTCCTGAGCGATCGGCGTGAGGACGGCGCCGTCCTCGAGTTCGGCGAGCAGGCCCGGTTCGGCGGCCACCAGGTCCTCGGTGGGCACCAGCGCGAAGAGTTGCGGACCCTGGTCCCAGCCGGAGGACTCGACGTAGGCGACCATCTCGCGCACGGCGCGCGCGAGCGCGGCCTCGCCGGTCACGTCCCCGAAGTCGGTCACGATGTCTGCCTCTCGCTGGTCGTTCTGCCGGTCGTCGTGCACGTCACGACGGCCATTCTCGCACCGACCGGGTGTCGACCGAGCCCCCCACCCGGCGGAGGCGGGCTGTCCGTACAGTGGTCCGAAACGGACATGCGGTGTCGCTCGGTGGTGTCACCTTCGGTGGTGTCACGACCGGTACTCGCGAAGACTTTGGAGTGTGACACGTGGGCATGAGGCCCCCAACCGGCATGCCGTCTCTCTCGAGACGCGGTCGAACCCTGCTCGTCGTCGCGGTCGTGATGGCCGTGCTGCTGCTCGTCGGTCCGCGATTGGTGGACACCTACACGGACTGGCTGTGGTTCGGCGAGGTGGGCTTCCGCACCGTGTTCACCACGGTGCTGCTGACGCGCCTGATCACCTTCCTCGTGGTCGCGGTGCTGGTCGGCGGAATCGTGTTCGGCGCGTTGGCGTTCGCGTACCGGTCGCGTCCGGTGTTCGTGCCCACCGCCGGTCCCAACGATCCGATCGCGCGCTACCGCACCACCGTCATGGGTCGGCTGCGGCTGTTCGGTGTCGGCGTCCCCGTCGTCATCGGCGTCCTCAGCGGCCTGGTGGCGCAGGGCAACTGGATCACCGTGCAGATGTTCCTGCACGGCGGGTCCTTCGGTGTGCGCGATCCGCAGTTCGACCTCGACGTCGGCTTCTACGCGTTCGACCTGCCGTTCTACCGCTCGATCCTGAACTGGCTCTTCGTCGCCGTCGTGTTGGCGTTCTTCGCGGCGCTGGTGACCCACTACATCTTCGGCGGGCTGCGGCTCAGCGGCCGGGAGGGTGCGCTCACCTCGTCCGCGCGCGTGCAGTTGGCCGTGCTCGCCGGCACGTTCGTGGTGCTCAAGGCCGTGGCGTACTGGTTCGACCGGTACGCGTTGCTCTCCAGCAGCCGCAAGGAACCGACGTTCACCGGTCCCGGCTTCACCGACATCAACGCGGTCCTGCCCGCGAAGCTGATCCTGCTCGCGATCGCCGTCATCTGTGCGGGCGCGTTCTTCGCGGCTATCTTCCTCCGCGACCTGCGCATCCCGGCTCTGGCCACCGCACTGCTGGTGCTCTCGTCGATCCTGGTCGGCGCCGTCTGGCCACTCGTCGTGGAGCAGTTCTCCGTGCGCCCCAACGCCGCGGACAAGGAGCGCGCGTACATCGAGCGCAACATCACCGCGACGCGAGACGCCTACGGCATCACCGACGACACGGTCACCTACGAGGACTACTCGGGTGACGGCACCGCGTCGCCGCGGGACGTGCCGGCGGATCAGACCACCATCGCCAACACCCGCCTGCTGGATCCGAACGTGCTCTCCCGCACCTTCACCCAGCAGCAGCAGCTGAAGAACTTCTACGGGTTCCCGTCCACGTTGGACGTCGACCGTTACGAGATCGACGGGCAGCTGCAGGACTACATCGTCGCGGCCCGTGAGCTCGAGCCCGCCAGCCTGTCCGGAAACCAGACCGACTGGATCAACCGCCACACGGTCTACACCCACGGCAACGGCTTCGTGGCAGCACCGGCCAACCGCGTCAACGCCGCGGTGCAGGAAGGGTCGACCGGGGACTCCAACAGCAACTCCGGTTACCCGATCTACACGGTGAGCGACCTCGCGTCGCAGGCCGCGGGCGATCAGGTCATCCCGGTCGAGCAGCCGCGCATCTACTACGGCGAGGTCATCGCGTCGTCCAACCCCGACTACGCCATCGTCGGCGCGAGCGAGGGCCAGGACGCGCGGGAGTACGACACCGACACTTCGCGCTACACCTACACCGGGTCCGGCGGCGTCGACATCGGCAACTGGTTCAACCGGTTGGCGTTCGCGGCCAAGTACACCGAGCGCAACATCCTGTTCTCCGGGGCCATCGGGGACGACTCCAAGATCATCTTCAATCGCGATCCGCGGGAGCGCGTGCAGAAGGTGGCACCGTGGCTCACCGCGGACGGCAATTCGTACCCGGCCGTGGTCGACGGGAAGATCGTCTGGATCGTGGACGCCTACACCACGCTCGACCAGTACCCCTACGCGCAGCGCAGCTCGCTCGAGGGTCTGGTGCAGGACAGCATCGACGCCAACACCGGTCGCCTGCTGCCGCGGGACGAGGTGTCCTACATCCGGAACTCGGTCAAGGCGACCGTCGATGCCTACGACGGCTCGGTGAACCTGTACCAGGTGGACCGGGACGATCCGGTGCTCAAGGCGTGGATGGGTGCCTTCCCGGGTGCGGTGCAGCCGGAGGAGAACATCTCGGACGAACTGCGCCAGCACTTCCGCTACCCGGAGGATCTGTTCAAGGTGCAGCGCGAGATGCTCGCGAAGTACCACGTGAACGATCCCGGTGAGTTCTTCACCAACAACGCGTTCTGGTCCGTGCCGAGCGATCCGACCATCGAGGGCGGCACCAACCTCAACCAGCCGCCGTACTACGTCCTGATCGGTGATCCGGACACCGGGCAACCGTCGTTCCGTCTCACCAGCGCGATGGTGGGCTTCAACCGGGAGTTGCTGTCCGCGTACATCTCGGTGCGGTCCGATCCGGAGAACTACGGCAAGTTCACGGTGTTGCAGTTGCCCACCGCAACGCAGACCCAGGGACCGCAGCAGGCGCAGAACTCGATGATCTCCGACACGCGAGTGGCGTCCGACCGGACGTTGCTCCAGCAGTCGAACCGCATCCAGTACGGCAACCTGTTGACGCTGCCGATCGCCAACGGCGGCATCCTGTACGTCGAGCCGCTGTACACCGAGCGCAACACGACCAACACGTCGACGTTCCCGCAGTTGTCCCGCGTTCTCGTGAGCTATCGCGAGCCGGGTGCGGGAGGCGGCGTGCGCGTCGGCTACTCACCGACCCTCGCCGGCGCACTGGACCAGGTCTTCGGACCCGGGACGGGCAACGTGGCCACCGCTCCGGGCGGTGACGCGGCCACGCCGCAGGCGGAGGAGGAAGTCGGGTCGCCGAGCGCCGGGTCGGGCACGACGACGCCGGCCGAGGGAGAGGCCACGCCGGCCCCGTCCACTCCGGCACCGTCCACCTCCGCGCCGGCGGATCTGAACGCGGCGGTGAGCAACCTGAACTCCGCGCTCGCAGCCGTCCGGACCGCGCAGCAGTCGGGCGACTTCGCGCAGCTGGGGCAGGCGTTCGACAACCTGCAGCGGGCGATCGACGAATACAACCGCGTCGGCGGCTGACGACACCGGTTCCGCACACGACAGAACGGCCGCACTCCCCGTGGAGTGCGGCCGTTCTGCGTGCTGCGGGGTGTGGGGAACCGGGGTCAGCGACCCAGTCCGGCGAGCACCTCGGCGTTGGCGGCGACGAAGTCGCGGTACTGCTGGCCGACGCCGTACTGATCGGCCACGGCAGCGCCCTGGTCGATGTACTGCTGGGCCGGTGCGGCGGCGGGGGCCGGAGCCGGGGCGGGCGCCTCGGCGGGCACCTCGGACGGCGCGGACGAGCCCTGGGTCAGGTACTGACCGCAGACCGGCCAGGCGCCGACGCCCTGGGTGGCCAGCACGTTCTCGGCGACGCGGATCTGCTCGGCCTTCGACGCGTTGGACGCGACGCCCGAGCCACCGTTGGCCGCCCAGGTGCTCTGGGAGAACTGCAGGCCGCCGTAGTAGCCGTTGCCGGTGTTGATCGCCCAGTTGCCACCGCTCTCGCACTGCGCGACGCCGTCCCAGTTGTGGGCCGGTGCGGCGCCTGCGGTTCCGGTGGCGAGTCCGAGGGGGATCGCGACGGTGGCGCCGGCGACAGCGGCGTATCCGAGGGCGCGGGTGGTGAAGTTACGTGCAGTGGTCATACGGGGTGAATCCTCTCGGCGCTGTCGGACACACGAGAACCGTGTCGGCTTCTCGGGGTCCCTGCCCCCGTGGCGTATCGGGTCTCCGACCCGCGGGGCAGTGGGAATCCAGCGGCGGGTCGGCCTGGCCCTCGTTGTGGGCCGCGAGCGACGGTAACGGAACGATCACGGGGTCGTCACGTCGGCGTGACCCACCCGAGCGGCATCCCGTGCCGGGGTCGGATCGGCGTCGGTGCGGCGTCCGTGCAGGTGACCGGGGCGATCCCCGGTTCTCCGGATCAGGAACGGGCACCGCGTTCCGTGAGCGGGATCACCGGCTCGGCGAGACGTGGATCACCCTCGGAGAGCACCGATTTCGGCCGTCGGCCAGGCAGTTCGGGCGGTCGGGCAGGCGATTTGCAATCCGGCGATGCCGTCCGGTAACTTCGTGTTCAGCAAGAACGCAGTACCGCTTGCAGCCGCAGACGGAGCCGAGAGGTTCCCGACGCCGACGCGGGGTGGAGCAGCTCGGTAGCTCGCTGGGCTCATAACCCAGAGGTCGCAGGTTCAAATCCTGTCCCCGCTACCACGTACGAAAGCCGGTATCCGAGAGGATGCCGGCTTTCGTCGTTTCCGGGTCCGGTGTCGCGAGCTCGTGGGGAGCGGCCAAGCCCGATTACCGCGGACGCTCCACGCCTTCACGGACGGTGCACTGTCCGTAAATGTGTGCAGCGTCAGCCGGAACGGGCGACCGATCCGGCGGCGGGACTCCGGTCTCAGCTCGGCTCGCGCAGAACGCCGATGTGACGGACGGTCCCGGACACCCCGGGGAGCTCTCGGGGTTCGGTCCACGTCTGCAGCCCGTCGCCACTGTCCGAGTACAGGTAGCGCCCCTCGGTGTAGGCGTCCAAGTAGAGACGCCACGCGCCGTCGGGTAGCTGAACGACGGCGGGCCCCTCGCGCAGGGCGCCCCAATTGCCCGGCGGCAGCGGACGATACGGGCCGACCAGGGTGGGCGAGGCCAGATGCTCGATGGTCTTCTTCGTCTCGTTCTTGGTGAACGCGTGATACTCGGAACCCACCTTCACGACGGTGGTGTCGATCCGATCGGCGCCGAGACCCGCCACCGGCACCGGGGCGCTCCAGGAGGTCAGAGATTCGTCCTGCGCAGTCAGCAGATGCGGGACGAAGCCACCACCGGTGGACAACGACACGATGACGTGGACGGCATCACCCTCGACGAACCATTCGGGTGCCCAGGCCTTGGTGGTGAACGGGGACAGCGACGGCCCGTCGGAGGAGCCGGCCGATCCGAACAGCGGAAGGTCGACAACTCCACGCCCATCGCCGGTGCCGGGTAGGAAGGCGCAGCACAACGGCAGAGCGTGATTCCCACCGAATGTCCACTTCACTCGGTCCGCACTGGTGGCGAACCCGATGGTGGCGCCGTCGACCGTCGTGTAGGTGAGGTGGTAGAGGCCGTCGGTGTGTCGAAAGATGCTGGGGTCCCGGACGACGCCGGACGGCGGACGGTAGGCCGATGTGTGCACAGCGGTGAACGACGTACCGTTCGACGAGTCGTAGACGGATAGGTCGCGGTCACTGGCGTTGCTGAACGCCACCATGGTGTACCGCCAGGCTTCCGGCTGCGCCCACGCCGTCGTGGGCGAGGCGATCAGCCATGCGGCGACCATCATGGCGGCGAAGGCGGTGCGACGGTGCGGGCGGAAAGTCACAGCTCGAACCCTGACAGACCGTGGAACCCCGGTGGTGCTCGCCGATCGGACCGATACCGGGTTGTGACAGGAGTGGGGTGTCTGCACCAGCCCGTGCATCACGCGTTCGACGAACCGATTCCCGATGACACTCCACGCGTTCACGGACGGTGCACCGTCCGTGAACGCGTAGAGCGTCAGCGGGAGCGGGGACGGTCGGCGGGAGCGGTGTGGTCAGTCCCGCAGGTCGGGGTCCTCGGACACCGAACCGGTGGTGGGGGCGTCGTTCTCGGTGACCTCGCCGCCCGTCGCGGTGTGATCGGCTGCGGTGTGGTCGGTCGCGGTTCGATCGGCGGAGTCGCCGTCCTCGGCCGCCTCCAGATCCACGGCGTCCGCACCCTCGAGATGCGCCAGGTTGACCTCGGCCTCGGCGACGAACTCCTTCGTCTTCTCTTCGATCTTCTTCGCCCACTCGGCCATCGGGTGCCTCCTCGCGCGTGTACGTCGTTCTGACGGGCCCTGGGTACCCCGAACGGCGCCGCCACTACCGAGCGGGCCACTTGCGAACGCAGAACGGGCCCGACACCGCAGTGTCGGGCCCGTCGACGGACGTGTCAGCGCGACGTCACTTGAGCTGCGCGGAGGTCAGTCCCAGCACGCGGCGCGCCACGATGAGCTGCTGGATCTGCTGCGTGCCCTCGAAGATGTCGAGAATCTTGGAGTCGCGCGCCCACTTCTCGAGCAGGAGATGCTGCGAATAGCCGAGCGAGCCCGCCAGTTCCACGGCCTTGAGCGTGATGTCGGACGCGCTGCGACCGGCCTTGGCCTTGGACATGGAAGCCTGAAGGCTGTTGGGCTCCTTGTTGTCCGCCATCCACGCTGCGCGCAGTGCCAGCAGATACGCGGCCTCCCAGTCGGATTCGAGGCGGATGTACTCGGCGGCCGGAGCCGACAGGCTGTACGTCGGTGCGTCGTAATCGATGTCGACGCCCGCCTCGGTGAGAATGCTGCGCAGCTCCTCGAGAGCAGCGCGGGCGACACCGATGGCCATGCCGGCCACGAGAGGACGGGTGTTGTCGAACGTCTGCATGACGCCGGCGAAGCCCTTGTCCGTGTCGACGTCCGGCGACCCCAGCAGGTTGTCCTTGGGGATGCGGCAGTTGTCGAGCAGCAGAGCAGCGGTGTCCGACGCCTTGATGCCGAGCTTGTGCTCGAGACGCGCGACCGACAGGCCCGGTGCGTCCCGCGGGACGACGAACGACTTGATGGCCGCCCGGCCCTTGGACTTGTCGACCGTGGCCCACACGACGATGTGGGTGGAGCGCTCACCCGCGGTGACGTAGATCTTCTCGCCGTTGAGCACCCACTCGTCGCCGTCGAGCACGGCGGTGGTGCTGACGGCCGCGGAGTCCGAACCGAAGCTGGGCTCGGTGATGGCCATGGACGCCCACACCTTGCCGAAGCGCTCGAGCTGCTCGTCGGTGGCGACCGCGGCGATGGCCGAGTTGCCCAGGCCCTGGTAGGGGATCGACAGCGTGAGACCGACGTCGCCCCAGCAGGTTTCGATGACGTTGATCAGCGCGGCCATGTTGCCGCCGTTGGCGTTGGCGGTCTTGCTGGGCTTCGGCTCGCCGGATTCGCGGCCACCCTTGGCGCCACCGACGTCGTTGCCGGCGTCGGTCATGCCCTCGATCATGGCGGCCATCGTGTCGAGCTCGACCGGGTAGGCGTGCTCGGCGAGGTCGTACTTGCGCGAGACCGGACGCATGATCTCGGCCGCGACCTGGTGAGCCTGGTTGGCCCCCGCCCGGAGCTTGCGAGGGAGTTCGAGATTGATCATGAGAGTTCCTTCGGGCTGTGGGTGGGGGATCAGATCAGGACGACGCCCTCGGCGACACCGACGGCACGCAGGTCGCGGTACCACCGCTCGACCGGGTGCTCCTTGGTGAAGCCGTGACCACCGAGGAGCTGGACGCCGTCGAGGCCGATCTGCATGCCCTTCTCGGTGGCGAAGCGACGGGCCAGGGCCGCTTCGCGTGCGAACGACAGGCCCTGCTCGGCACGCGAGGCGCCGCGCTGGACGATCAGGCGCAGACCGTCGAGCTCGATCGCGATGTTGGCCACCATGAACGCGACGGCCTGACGGTGGCTGACGGGCTCACCGAACGCGGTGCGGTCGTTGACGTAGGGCACCACGTAGTCGAGGACGGCCTTGGACGTGCCGGCCGCGAGCGCCGCCCAGCCGAGCCGGGAGAGTCGGATCGCGTCGGTGTAGTCGGCGACGCGGGTGGCGGCGTCGGCCTCACCGAGAAGGTTGCTCTCCGGCACCGCGACGTCGTCGAGATGCAGTCGACCCAGACCGGCGGCGCGCAGGCCCATGCTGGGATCGGCCTCGACGACGAGGCCCTGGCTGTCGGACTCGACGATGAACAGCGCGGGCTTGCCGTCGAGCTCGGCGGCGACGATGAACAGCTCCGCCGATGCGGCGGCGGGGACCAGGCTCTTGAGGCCGGTCAGCTTGTACCCGCTGGGGGAGCGAACCGCCTTGGTCTGCAACGCGAAGGGGTCGAACAGCGCGCGAGGCTCCGTGACGACGAGCGCCGCACCGGGCACCTTCTCACCGCTGAAGGCGGGGAGGTAGGTCTTCTGCTGCGCGTCCGACCCGTACTGCGTCAGTGCCACCGCGACGCCGCTGGGCGCGAGGATCGGCAGCGCCAGGCCCATGTCGCCGTAGCCCAGCGCCTCCGCGACGAGCGCGTTGGTGACGGCGCTGCGCTCGGTCGCGACGCCGTCGAGCGACTCGGGGACGTTGATCATCGTGACGCCGAGCTCGGCCGCGCGGGCCACCAGGTCGTCGGGCGACGCCGCGGCCTCGTCCGCGTCGTGCGCCGCGGGACGCATGATCTCCTCGGCGAACTCGAGGACGGTCTCGACGATCATCTTCTGCTCGTCGTCCGGCGTGAGGTCGAAGTAGTCCGAACCCTTGGTGCTCGAGTCGGTCAGCCGGGCCGGGTCACTGCCCCCGGAGACCTTGCCGAAGGCGCGCGTCGCGGCGCCGAGCGTCTTGAATCCGGTCTTGGTGCTCTCGTACGTCACGCGGTCGACGGTCTGACGCAGGTTGTACTTCTCGGCCAGCTCGGACCCGGTCAGCTTGGTGAGAACCCGCATCGCGGTGCCGATGGCATCACGCTTGATGGGGTTCAGACCGGGGGCGGACGTGTCGCGCACCGGGCGCTTGGCTCCCGTGCCGGCGGTAGGGGCGGTGCCGTTCTTCGTCATGATCACCAGCTGTTTCTCGGTGTTCGGTCGGGGACGGCACTATCTTACTCGGCGGTAAGTTCGGTGTCTACCACGCGGTAAGTTACCGCGGGTCACAACGGCTGTTGTGTGTTCCGCCCCGACCGCAGCGCGTCCAGCACGTGGTCGTGCAACAACCCGTTGGTGGCGACGGCACTGCCCGCGTGCGGACCGGCCGTGCCGTCGAGACCGCCGAACCGCCCGCCGGCCTCGCGGACCAGGACGTCGAGCGGGGCGAGATCCCACAGCGACACCTCGGGTTCGAGCGCGATGTCGATCGCTCCCTCCGCGACGAAGCAGTAGGAGAGGAAGTCCCCGTACCCGCGCACCCGCCAGACCTCGTCGGTGAGGTCGAGGAAGGGCTCGCGCAGTCCGGCGTCCTTCCATCCCGACAGGGACGAGAAGCCCAGGCTGGCCGACGCCGGTGACCGCACCGTCGAGACGGACAGGCGGCGCGGCTCCCCGCCGTGCACCGTGGCGAAGGCGCCGAGGCCGCTCGCGGCCCACCATCGCCGTCCGAGTGCCGGCGCACTCACCACGCCGACCACCGGCACGCCGTCGACCAGCAGCGCGATCAGCGACGCCCAGATCGGCACGCCGCGCACGAAGCTCTTGGTTCCGTCGATCGGGTCGAGCACCCACTGTCGCCCGGAGAACGACGCGCGCCCGCCGAACTCCTCGCCGAGCACGTCGTCGTCCGGTCGCTCGGTCGACAGCACCTCGCGCAGGGCGGTCTCGACGGCGAGGTCCGCGTCCGACACGGGGGTGAGATCGGGCTTGTCGTCGACTCGGAGATCCACGGCCAGGAAGCGATCGGCGGTGATGGCGTCGGCGACGTCGGCGAGTCGCCGCGCCAGGAGGAGGTCGTCGGGCGTGGTCTCGGGGGAGGACGGAGTCACGGGTCAGGACGCTACTGCGCTGGCGGTAACCTCGTCTGCGTGCATCCCGACGTAGCCGCTGACATCGCCGAACTCGACACGACCCTCAAGACGGTGGAGTCGGTCCTCGACGTCGAGGAACTGCGCCGCCGGATCGACGAGCTCGAGCACCAGGCGGCGGACCCGGAACTGTGGAACGACCAGGACCACGCCCAGCAGGTCACCAGCACGCTCAGTCACGCCCAGGCCGAGCTGCGCCGCGTGGAGGAGCTGCGGCAGCGCCTCGACGACCTTCCCGTGCTGTACGAACTCGCCGAGGCGGAGGAGGGGGAGGCGGCCGCGGAGGCCACCGCCGACGCGGACGCCGAGCGTCTGTCGCTGCACGGCGACATCGAGCAGCTCGAGGTGCGCACGCTGCTGTCGGGCGAGTACGACAAGCGCGACGCCCTGGTCAACATCCGCTCCGGCGCCGGCGGTATCGACGCGGCGGACTGGGCCGAGATGCTCATGCGGATGTACATCCGCTGGGCGGAGAAGCACGGCTACGGCGTCGAGGTCTACGACACCTCGTACGCCGAGGAAGCGGGCATCAAGAGCGCGACCTTCGCGGTGAAGGCGCCCTACAGCTACGGCACGCTGTCCATCGAGCAGGGCACCCACCGGTTGGTGCGGATCAGCCCGTTCGACAACCAGGGTCGTCGTCAGACGTCGTTCGCCGAGGTCGAGGTGCTCCCCGTCGTGGAGACCACCGACCACATCGACATTCCGGAGAACGACGTCCGTGTGGACGTCTACCGGTCGTCCGGGCCCGGTGGACAGTCGGTCAACACCACGGACTCGGCGGTGCGTCTGACGCACATCCCGACGGGCATCGTGGTGACCTGTCAGAACGAGAAGTCGCAGCTGCAGAACAAGGTGTCCGCCATGCGCGTGCTCCAGGCCAAGCTGCTCGAGGTCAAACGCAAGGAGGAGCGCGCCGAGATGGACGCGCTCAAGGGCGACGGGGGTAGCTCGTGGGGAAATCAGATGCGGTCGTACGTGCTGCATCCGTACCAAATGGTCAAGGACCTGCGGACGGAGCACGAGGTCAACAACCCGTCGGCGGTGCTCGACGGTGACATCGACGGGTTCATCGAGTCCGGCATCCGCTGGCGGATGCGTGCCGACGGGGAGTGATCGGTGAGCGCCGTCTGGCCCCTGCCGCCCGACTTCGTCTTCTGGCTCCAGAACAACTTCCTCGAGATCGTCCTGTGGATCCTCGGGGGCATGTTGGCCGCGCGTGCGGTGAACTGGGCCGGGGCGAAGATCACGGGCCGCATCGATCGCACGTACCAGCAGACCGACGCGTTGATCCGGACCGAGACCGCCAAGCACCGGCACTCGGTCGCCCAGGTGGTGACCTGGGTGGTGATCGCGCTGATCTACGTGCTGGTCGCCATCCGGGTGCTGCAGCGTCTCGGATTTCCCATCACCAGCCTCGTCGCGCCCGCGACGGTGCTCGGCGCCGCGTTGGGCTTCGGCGCACAGCGCATCGTGCAGGACATCCTCTCGGGCTTCTTCATCATCACCGAACGCCAGTACGGCTACGGCGACGTCGTCCAGCTGGCCATCACCGGCACGGCCGGTGACGCCGTCGGCACCGTCGAGGACGTGACCCTGCGCGTGACCCGGGTCCGATCGGCGGAGGGCGAGGTGATCACCGTCCCGAACGGGCAGATCGTCAAGGCGGTGAACCTGTCCAAGGACTGGGCCCGCGCCGTCATCGACGTGCCGGTCCCGCCCACCGCCGACCTGTCCGCCGTCACCGACCTGCTGCGCACGGTGGGCCAGGAGGCGCACCGGGACCGCCGGCTCGCGGAGCTGCTCCTCGACGAGCCGACCGTCATGGGCGTCGAGAGCATCGAGGTCGACCAGGTGAATCTCCGGCTGGTCGCGCGCACCCTGCCCGGCAAGCAGTTCGAGGTCGGGCGCGAATTGCGCGCGCGTATCGCCATCACGTTGCGACGCAACGGCATCACCGTCTCTCCGGAACTGTCCGCGGATCGTCCGATGGGGAGTGTGCAGTGAGTCCGGATCAGCCGACCCCCGACGGGCCGACCCCCGAACGGCCGGACCCCGATCGGGACCGTCCCGAGCAGACGCCCGGCGCGCAGCAGCAGACGCGGACGCGACCCGGCATGGGTTGGCTCTCCCGCGTCCCGAGCCACCTGCCCGGCGGCTTCCGGACAACGACCGTGGCGATGGTCGTCGCGTTCCTCCTGGTGCTTCTGCTGTGGAACGCAGTGCGCTTCGACCCAAGGAAGAACGAGAACTCGCCGGTCTACGTCCCGCCGACCCCCGTCGAGACGACGACGCCCGCCCCGGTGCCGAGCTCGACCGTCGCGCCGACGTTCACCTCGACCACGCCGACCACCACCGCCGTCACGCCGACACAGGACCCGGACGCCGACGGCTCGAATCCCGCTACCTCGGTGACCGGGACGACGGCCCCGACCACCACCACCCGCGCGCCGGGGCTGCAGTTGCCGGTCCTTCCGGGCTTCGGCCCGCCGGCGACGACGACGACGGCGCCGTGACCCCGCCCCCACGGCCCCGCGTGGCCGTGGCGCCGCGGCCCCGCGCGGCTGTGCCCCCGCCTCCGCGGCCCCGCGCGTCGTAGCCGGGGTCCGGGGGACGGCGGTGGCTACACTGGCGTCCCGTGATCAGCGTGGAGAACGTCTCGAAGTCCTACAAGTCGTCGACACGCCCCGCGTTGGACAAGGTGTCCGTGACCATCGACAAGGGGGAGTTCGTCTTCCTCATCGGCCCCTCGGGGTCGGGGAAGTCGACGTTCATGCGGCTGCTGCTGCGGGAAGAGGTGCCGACGTCCGGCACCATCCGCGTCGCGGATTTCGACGTGACCAAGCTGGCCGGCCGACGGGTGCCCAAGTTGCGCCAGTCCATCGGCTGCGTCTTCCAGGACTTCCGCCTGCTGCAGAACAAGACGGTGTCCGAGAACGTCGCGTTCGCCCTCGAGGTGATCGGCAAGCAGCGGGCCATGATCGAACGCACGGTGCCCGAGGTTCTGGAACTGGTGGGCCTGTCCGGCAAGGCGGACCGGCTGCCCAGCGAGCTCTCCGGCGGTGAGCAGCAGCGAGTCGCGGTGGCGCGGGCCTTCGTCAACCGTCCCCTGGTCCTGCTCGCCGACGAGCCCACCGGCAACCTCGACCCGGACACCAGCCAGGACATCATGCTGCTGCTCGAGCGCATCAACCGCACCGGAACGACGGTGCTCATGGCCACCCACGACAACCACATCGTCGACTCGATGCGCCGACGCGTCGTCGAGCTCGACAACGGACGCGTGGTGCGCGACGAGGCGCGCGGCGTCTACGGCGTCGGCCGCTGAGCCCGCCCCGAACGCCGGCAGACATTCCCGACCGCAGACGAAAGACGACCAGTGCGCGCTAGCTTCCTGTTCGGCGAGGTCTTCACCGGACTCCGCCGGAACATCACCATGACCATCGCCATGATCCTCACGACGGCGATCTCGCTCGGCCTGTTCGGTGGCGGTCTGCTCGTGGTGCAGATGGCGAACAAGACCCAGCAGATCTTCCTGGACCGGGTCGAGGTGCAGATCTTCCTCACCGACGACATCTCGTCCACCGACCCGCAGTGCACCTCGGACATCTGCGCGGGGTTGCGCTCCGATCTGGAGTCGACGCCGTCGGTGGTGTCCGTGCAGTACCTGAACCGGGACGACGCCGTCGCCGACGCGACGGACCGCGTGTTCCGCGATCAGCCCGAGCTCGCCTCGCTCGTCTCACCGGACAGCTTCCCGGCGTCGTTCAAGGTCAAGCTCAGCGACCCGGAGCGCTTCGGAGTGATCGACGACGAGTTCGGTCTGCGTCCGGGTGTGCAGAGCGTGCTCAACCAGCGGGACCTGGTCGACCGGCTGTTCAGTGTGCTGGCCGGTGTGCGGAACGCCGCGTTCGCGGTCGCGGTGGTCCAGGCGATCGCCGCCGTGCTGCTCATCGCGAACATGGTGCAGATCGCCGCGTTCACCCGCCGCACCGAAGTGGGCATCATGCGCCTGGTCGGTGCCACCCGCTGGTACACCCAGTTGCCGTTCCTGCTCGAGGCGGTGGTGGCGTCGCTCATCGGCGCGGCGCTCGCGATCGCCGGGCTGTTCACGGCGAAGGCCGGGTTCGTCGACTCCGTCCTCGGCGATCTCTACCAGGCCAACATCCTGGCCCGCATCACCACCAGCGACGTCCTCCTGGTGTCGCCGGTGCTTCTGGTGGTGGGCGTCGGGATGGCGACGGTGACGTCGTACGTGACGTTGCGCCTCTACGTGCGCCACTAGGAACCCGCGAGTCACGGCACACCGGAGAGCGACGGCACACCGGGAACAAACGGCTGGACGCCGTCCTTATCCTTGGCTCGACGGCGTTACGACCGGCCCACACCACTCGCTCGACCCGACAGAGGAGATCCACCGTGAAGGAGAAAGGTCGCAAGGCCATTGCGACCAACCGCAAGGCCCGACACAACTACACCATCCTCGACGTCTACGAAGCGGGCGTCGCCCTGGTGGGCACCGAGGTGAAGAGCCTGCGCGACGGCAAGGCGTCGCTGGCGGACGCCTTCGCCACCGTCGACGACGGTGAGGTCTGGCTGCGCGGACTCCACATCCCGGAATACATGCAGGGCAGCTGGACCAATCACGCTCCCCGTCGCAACCGCAAGCTCCTGCTGCACAAGCGGGAGATCGAGCATCTCGTGGGCAAGACGCGGGAAGGCAACATCACGCTCGTGCCGCTGTCGATGTACTTCAACGAGGGCAAGGTCAAGGTCGAACTCGCGCTCGCCAAGGGCAAGCAGGACTACGACAAGCGGCAGGATCTCGCCCGACGCACCGCCGAGCGCGAGGTGACCCGCGAGCTCGGTCGCCGGATCAAGGGCATGAGATGACGACCTCCGTCGTCGGGGGCATGCGATGACGACCTCCGTCGTCGGGGGCATGCGCTGACCGCTGTTCTCCTCGCGTTGCTCGCGGCCGTCGGTTACGGCGTCAGCGACTTCGTGGGGGGCGTCGCCTCGCGCCGGGTCGCCGCGCTGCGCGTGGTCATCGTGTCGTACCCCGTGTCGGTGATCGTCGTCGCCGTGGCCGTCCCGTTCGTCGGTGGATCGCCGACGACGTCGTCGATGCTCTGGGGAGCGCTGTCCGGCATCGCCGGTGGCGTCGCGGTGTGGTGGTTCTATCTGGCTCTGGCCGGCGGGCCGATGGCCGTCGTCTCACCCGTCACCGCGGTGCTCGTCGCCGGGGTGCCCGTGGTGATCGGTCTCGCGGTCGGGGAGCGGCCGGGAACGCTCGCCTACGTCGGCATCGTCGCCGCTCTCGTGGCCGTCGTCCTGGTCAGCAAGGAATCCCCGGACGAGGCGGCGGGCGAGGTCGCGGGTGGACGGGTGTTGCGATTCACCCCGCGGATCGCGCTGCTCACGGTCGCGTCCGGGGTGGCGTTCGCCGGCACGTTCGTGTGTCTCGACCGTGCCGGGGGCGACGACACGGGATTGTGGCCGCTGTTGGCGAGCCGTCTCGCCGCCACCGCTCTCGTGTGGGTCGTGGCGCTGTCCACCGGGTCGTTCTCCGCGCCGCGGGGCAGCGTGCTGCACCTGGCGGCGGGCATCGCACTGCTCGACGTGGTCGCCAACGCCGCGCTGCTGTTCGCCTTCCAGGGTGGACTGCTGTCGCTGACGAGCGTGATCGCCTCGCTGTATCCGGCCGCCACCGTGCTGCTGGCGATGGTGATGCTCGGGGAGCGCGTGGGCACGGTGCAGAAGGTCGGCATGGTGCTCGCGCTGGGGGCCGTCGGACTCATCGCCGGAACCGGCTGATCGGTCCGCCCCGACTCGTTGTGCGCGGGCCTCTGCTACGAATGGAGTGCATGAACCATTCCGCGGGAGCGCGTGTCCTCGTCACCGGTGCCACCGGCTACATCGGGGGTCGGCTGGCTCCGCGCCTGCAGGAGGCGGGGTACCGAGTCCGGGTGCTCGCGCGGTCGCCGCAGAAGTTGCGCGACGTCCCGTGGGCCGACGGTGTCGAGGTCGTGCAGGGCGACCTGTCGGATCGCGAGTCGCTCGACGACGCCTTCCGCGACGTCGACGTCGTCTATTACCTGGTGCACTCGATGGGCGGCTCCGATCACTTCGCGGAGGCCGAGCGGCAGAGCGCCGAGAACGTCGCCGAGGCGGCCAAGGGCGCCGGGGTGCGGCGCATCGTCTACCTCGGTGGTCTGCATCCCGAGACCGGCGACCTCTCGCCGCACCTGAAGTCGCGCGCCGAGGTCGGTCGCATCCTGATCGAGTCCGGAGTGTTCACCGTCGTGCTGCAGGCCGGCGTCGTGATCGGTTCCGGCTCCGCCTCCTTCGAGATGATCCGCCACCTGACCAACCGGCTGCCGGTCATGACGACGCCCAAGTGGGTGCACAACCAGATCCAGCCGATCGCGGTGCGGGACGTGCTCCACTACCTGATCGAGTCGGCCGAGGCACCGTTCGAGACCTCGCGGACCTGGGACATCGGCGGCCCGGACGTCATGCAGTACGGCGAGATGATGAACACCTACGCCGCCGTCGCCGGCCTGCGCAAGCGGCGCATGCTGGTCCTGCCCGTTCTCACGCCGCGCCTGGCCGGCCACTGGATCGGACTCGTGACGCCGATCCCGCGGGGTCTCGCCATGCCGCTCATCGAATCGCTGCAGTACGACGCCATCGCGCACGAGCGGGACATCGACCGGGTGGTGCCGCCGCCGGACGGTGGCCTGACCCGCTACGAGGAGTCGGTGCGGCTCGCGCTCCGGCGCATCGAGGACGGCGAGGTGGAGACCACCTGGTCCAACGCGACCGACAACGGCGCCCCGTCGGATCCGCTGCCGTCCGACCCCGATTGGGCGGGAGAAGTGGTCTATCTCGACGAGCGTGCGCGCGACTGCGAGGCGCCGCCGGAACTGCTGTGGGACGTCGTCGAGGGCATCGGCGGGGAGAACGGGTGGTACTCGTTCCCCGTCGCGTGGGTCATCCGCGGCTGGATGGACAAGATCGTCGGCGGGGTCGGCCTCAAGCGGGGCCGTCGCGACCCGCGGCGACTGCACACCGGCGAAGCCCTCGACTGGTGGCGGGTCGAGGAGATCGACCGCGGGTCGTTGCTCCGTCTGCGCGCCGAGATGAAGGCCCCGGGCGGCGCCTGGTTGGAGTTGCGGGTGATCCCGCGGGAGGGGGGCCGGAAGTCCCGCTACGAGCAGCGGGCGATCTTCTTCCCGCGCGGGCTGGGCGGCCGGCTGTACTGGTTCGCGATCATGCCGTTCCACGGCGTGATCTTCCGCGGCATGCTCGAGAACATCACCACCAAGGCCGAACGCGCCGCGAACGGTAACCGGGATGAAACGCCCGCGGCGACGCGTTAGACTGAGCAGCCCACCGGCAATCGGTGGGTGAACGTCACCTTCGGGTGAGAAAGGGGCTGAACGGTTTCGACTGTGTACGTCGAGTCAGGGGAAGCGTGTCGGTGCAGGCGAGAGACCACCGCAAGCGTCATCGCAAAAATATAAGCGCCGATTCCAATCAGCGCGACTACGCACTCGCTGCCTAAGTAGCGACTGCGTGTCTGTCAGTCCGGTTTCGCCCTCGGGCCGGGTACTGGCATCAGCTAGAGGGCTCACCGCGTCATCCGGTCACGGGTTGACGTGGAACATCCAACAGTGACTGGGATCGTCATCCGGACGTGTTCGCGAGATCCGGAGATCCAAGCAGAGGCGTAGCGAACTGCACACGGAGAAGCCCTGGTAACACGACGCAGGACCCGGGTTCGATTCCCGGCAGCTCCACCGATCACGGCGGGCCGGACACCACGAGGTGTCCGGCCCGCCGTTCGTCGTCCGTGGATCGCGCCACACCCCGGAATCCGCCCGGCCCGGGGCGCCGAAGACAGAGCATGGCCTCGGTTGCACCCACCCTGCACGGCACGACCGGCTCCGCCGGCTCGGCGCGGCCCGTCGTGGTGCTCCTGCACGGCGGCAAGGTCGCCAGTCACGACCCGGTCCGCCCGTGGCACCTGTCCTACCTCCGCATGGTTCCGATCGCCCGCATGCTCCGCCGGGCCGTCGGGCGCGACGCCGACGTCGTTCTGCTGCGGTATCGCTACCGCGGGTGGAACGGCGCCGAACGTAGTCCCGTCGCCGACGCGCAGTGGGCGATCGAGACGCTGCTGCGGGCACGCGAACCGGGCGCTCGCGTGGTCCTGGTCGGTCACTCGATGGGGGGCCGCACCGCGGCCGCCGTCGCCGGGCACCCCGCGGTGGCGGGAGTGGTGGCGCTGGCCCCGTGGTGGCCGAGCGGCACCGAGACCGACACGATGGCGCCGGGATCGCGCCTGCTCGTCGTGCACGGCACGCGGGACCGGTGGACCGACGCGACACTGTCGGACGCCGCGACGTCCCGTGCGGCGCGTCGCGGGGTGGTGGCGCGGTTCGTGTCCATGGCCGGTGCCGGTCACTTCATGCTGCACCGGTCGTGGCGATGGTCACGTCTCACGCGCGACGCCGTCCGGGATGTCCTGTTCGCCCCGGATTCGGCTGCCCGCGACGGCATCCGGCCCGCGGACCGACCCATCTAGGGGCCCGTCGCCAACGAAATCCTGATCGACAGTCCAACCACAGACTGCGCGATACAGGGAGAAGTCACATGCTTCACGGCTCCGGGACCCCGCGGTCCATCGCCGTCGTCGGTAGCGGCGTCGCCGGCCTCACCGCCGCCTACGTGTTGTCCCGCACCGACCGTGTGACCGTGTTCGAGGCGGACGCGCGACTCGGCGGCCACGCCGACACCCACACCGTGCGGACCCGCACCCGGGGCGACCTGTCGGTGGACACCGGGTTCATCGTGCACAACGACCGGACGTACCCGACGCTGCAGCGCCTGTTCCGCGAGCTGTCCGTTCCCACGCAGGTGTCGGACATGAGCATGTCCATCCGGTGCGACGGCTGCGGGCTGGAGTACTCGGGCGGACAGGGACTCTCGGGCATTCTCCCGTCGCTCGCCACCGCTCGGCGCGGACGGTACCTGCGCATGTTGGCGGAGATCGTGCGATTCCACCGCGTGGCCGCCGCGCTCGTCGCGGCCGAACCGACCACCGAGGAGACGCCGGAGACGGTGGCGCAGTTCCTGGACCGGCACCGGTTCGGGCACTACTTCCGGTCGCACTTCATGACTCCGCTGGTCTCGGCAGTGTGGTCCTGCGAACCCGCACGGGCGCTGGACTATCCGGCGCGCTACCTGTTCACGTTCCTCGATCATCACGGCATGCTCGGCGTCGGCGGATCGCCGACGTGGCGCACCGTCACCGGCGGGTCGGCCCGCTACGTCGAGCGGGTCGCGGCCCACATCGCCGACGTGCGGACGTCGACGCCCGTCGCCTCGGTGCGTCGGCACGCCGACGGTGTCACCGTCGGCACCGATGGGGGCGACACCGTCGACTTCGACGCGATCGTCGTCGCCACCCACCCGCAGCAGGCGCTGAAGATCCTCGACGACCCCACCGATGCCGAGCACCGGGTGCTCGGTGCCATCGACTACTCGCCCAACGTGGCTCGGCTGCACACGGATTCGTCGGTCCTCCCGCGAACCCCGCGCGCCCGCGCGTCCTGGAACTACCGCATGGATTCCTGTGCCGCCACGCCCGGTGCCGTCGTCGTCACCTACGACATGACTCGCCTGCAGCGCCTGCCGGACACCGGCGATCGGTACCTCGTCACCCTCGGCGAGCCCACCGATCGACGGGTCGGGGTGGACGCGGCGGCGGTGCTCGACACGATGCACTACGAGCATCCGCTCTACACGACGGAATCCGTTGCCGCGCAGCAGGTGTTGCCGACGCTGAACACCGACCGCACGGTCTACGCGGGCGCCTACCACGGCTGGGGGTTCCACGAGGACGGCGCCGCGTCGGGGCTGCGCGCCGCCGAACGGCTCGGCGGGGTGTGGGCATGACGGCCACGGTGTTCGACACCACCATCCGCCACCTGCGGACGGCGCCGGTGCGCAGCGACTTCACCTACCGCAGCCACGCCTGGTTCGTCGACATCGACGACCTCCCGACGGTGCCGCGCCCGCTGCGCGCGCTCGGCCGCATCGACCCGGCGGACCACACGGCGGACGGCCGGACACTGCGAGCCGAGATCGATCACGTGCTCGCTGCCCACGGCGGCGAGCCGGCGACCGGGCGCATCACCATGCTCACCGGGGTGCGCTCGCTCGGCCACGCCTTCGACCCCCTGACGGTCTACTGGGTGCACGACGACGCCGGCGCCCTCGACTGGGTGGTCGCCGAGGTCCGCAACACCTACGGCGGCCGGCACCACTACGCGGTGCGGCCCGACGCGCACGGTCGCGCGCAGGTCGACAAGGCGTTCTACGTCTCGCCGTTCAACGACGTCGACGGCCGGTACCGCATGCGCCTTCCGGAACCGGACGGCACGCTCGACCTGTCGGTCGTGCTCGTCCGCGACGGGCAGCCCCCGTTCGTCGCCACCGTCACCGGCACCGGCCGCCCGGCCACCACCCGCGCCCTGGTGCGAACCGCTCTGCGCTCTCCGCTGGCGCCGCACCTGGTGTCCGCCCGCATCCGTCGACGGGGCATCGCGCTCTGGCTCCGCGGCCTGCCGATCGTCCCGCGCCACCGAGCCGACGACCCCACCTCGCCGTCCCTTCCCACCGAAAGTCAGCCGATGCCCACCACGTTCGCCGCCCCACCCGTCGTCGACGCGCGTCGCTGGCCGGGACTCGACCACGTCCCGACGTCGCCTAAGGCGCGCCTCGCCGCTCCCGTCGCCGATGCGCTCTTCCGCCGCGCCGCCGCGGGACTGCACATCCGGGTCGAGATGCCCGGCGGCGTCGTCGTCGGTGGGGGAGCGACCGATCCCACCGCACCGACGATGGTGGTGCACCGGCCGCGGGACTTCGCTGCGCGCGTGGGCGAGAGCGGCCTGATCGGCTTCGGCGAGGCCTACATGGCCGGGGACTGGGACGCGCCGGACCTGACGGCGGCGCTGTCGGTGTTCGCCGAGCACATGGCCACGCTGATTCCGGCTCCGCTGCAACGCCTTCGGTCGCTGTACGTACCCAAGCCGCCCGGGTCGGAGACCAACACGACGAGCAACACCCGGTCGAACATCTCCCGCCACTACGACCTGTCGAACGAGCTCTTCGAGCTCTTCCTCGACGAGACGATGACGTACTCCAGCGCGCTGTTCGCCGACGCGACCACCTCGCTCGCCGACGCGCAGCGGGCCAAGATCGACCGGCTCCTCGACGCGGCCGGCGTGACGGCCGGCTCGCGTGTCCTCGAAATCGGCACGGGCTGGGGTGAACTCGCGATCCGCGCCGCCGAACGGGGCGCCACGGTGCGGTCCGTGACCCTGTCGACCGAGCAGCTCGAATTGGCGTGCAAGCGCATCGACGCCGCGGGCTGGTCGGACAGCGTGCAGGTGGACCTCCTGGACTACCGCCTGGTCGACGGCGAGTACGACGCCGTGGTGTCCGTCGAGATGATCGAGGCCGTCGGACATCGGTTCTGGGGCACGTACTTCCGCACCATCGACTCGGTTCTCGCGCCGGGCGGTCGGGTCGCCATCCAGGCCATCACCATGCCGCACGACCGGATGGTCGCGACCCGGAACACGTACACCTGGGTGCACAAGTACATCTTCCCCGGCGGGTTCCTGCCGTCCGTCCACGCGATCGACACCGTCACCGAACGGGAGACGTCTTTGCGGGTGCGCGAACGCTTCTCGATGGGCGACCACTACGCCCGCACCCTTCGCGCCTGGGACGAGAAGTTCGCCGAGAACCTCGAGGACGTCCACCTGCTGGGCTTCGACCCGACCTTCGCCCGCATGTGGCACTTCTACCTCTGCTACTCCGAGGCCGGCTTCGACACCGGCTACCTCGACGTCCACCAGATCGTGCTCGACCGAAGGAGCGACCGATGACCACCACCGGAACCGTGGCGGCCCGCCTCGAGACCCTGCTGCGTCCGGTGGTGGGCGGGGAGCTGCCCGTTCGTCTGACGGCGTGGGACGGGTCGACGGCGGGCCCGGTCGACGCCCCGGCCGTGACCCTGCGCAGCCCCGACGTGCTGCGTCGACTGCTGTGGAACCCCGGCGAGCTGGGTGCGGCGCAGGCCTACGTGACCGGCGACCTCGACGTCGAGGGGGATCTGAACGCGGCCCTGACGCACGTCTGGGACGTGGTGCGTACCCGCCGGCTGTCGGCGGTGCGCCCGACCCCGCGGGCGCTCGTCGACCTGGCCCGGACAGCGGCGTCGCTCGGGGCGATCGGCCGCCCGCTGCCGCCGCCGGCGTCGCAGGCCGTCGTGACGGGTCGCCTGCACTCGCTGATGCGCGACCGTGCGGCGATCAGTCACCACTACGACCTGTCCAACGAGTTCTACGAACTCGTTCTGGATCCGCAGATGGCCTACTCGAGCGGCTACTGGACGTCGGATGCCCCCGACTACGGACTGGTCGACGCGCAGCGGGACAAGCTCGACCTGGTGTGCCGCAAGATCGGGCTCGACGCCCGACCCGGCATGCGCTTCCTCGACGTGGGATGCGGATGGGGCTCGCTCAGCCTGCACGCGGCCGAATACTTCGACGCGCAGGTGGTGGGGGTGACCATCTCGCGTGAGCAGAAGGCGTTCGTGGACAAGCGGATCGCGGACCGTGGGCTCGCGGACCGAGTCGAGATTCGCATCCAGGACTACCGCGAGGTGCAGGGCGGGCCGTTCGACGCCGTCGCCTCGATCGAGATGGGTGAGCACGTGGGGGAGAAGAACTACCCTGTGTACGCGCGGGCGTTGTTCGAGAACGTGGTCCCCGGCGGACGCGTGCTGGTGCAGCAGATGTCACGTCGAGCCGGCGACAACCCGGGCGGCGGCGCGTTCATCGAATCCTTCATCGCCCCCGACATGTTCATGCGTCCCGTGGGCGCCACCGTCGCGATGATCGAGGAGTCCGGGCTGGAGGTGCGCGACGTCCACGCGCTGCGCGAGCACTACGTGCGGACCGTCGACGCCTGGTACGAGACGTTCGAGTCCCGGTGGGACGAGGTGGTCGCGATGGTGGGCGAGGAGGTCGCCCGCGTGTGGCGTCTGTACCTTGTCGGAGGCGGTATGGCCTTCCGCGACGGGCGCATGGGGGTCGATCAGATCCTGGCGACGCGGCCCGACGAGCAGGGGCACACCACCATGCCGCCGACGCGCGAGTCGTACGCGTGAACTCCGCGTCGTTCGATCTCTCGGCGTTCGCGGGACTCGCGGGCCTGTCGCTGCTCGTGGCCCTGGCGGTCCTCGGCCTGACCGCCGTCGTCGGGTTCCGCATCGGACGACACAACGTCGTCGACGTCAGCTGGGGCGCCGGCTTCGTGGTGATCGCGGTCGTGGCCGCGATTGCGGGCGAGGGCGAGCTGTGGCGCCGTGTCCTGCTCGCGATCCTGGTGGGGCTGTGGGGAACCCGGCTCGCCGTGTCGATGGCCCGACGCTCCCGCGGCAAGGGGGAGGACCCGCGGTACGAGGACATGCTGGCTCGGGCCGGCGGACACCCGGTGGTCACCGCGCTGCGCAAGATCTACCTGACCCAGGCGCTCGCCCTGTGGTTCGTCTCGCTGCCCGTGCAGGTCGCGGCGTCGGCCGACGGGACCGTCGGGGTGCTCACCGTGGTGGGTGTGGCGCTGTGGCTCGTGGGAGTCACCTTCGAGACCGTCGGCGATCGTCAGATGGACGCGTTCAAGGCCGACCCCGCGAACACGGGCCGGATCATGGACCGCGGTCTGTGGCGCTACACGCGCCATCCCAACTACTTCGGCGACGCGTGTGTGTGGTGGGGCGTGTATCTGATCGCGGCGGGCGGTGCGGGTTCGCTGGCCGGGCCCGCGGTGGTCACCGTGCTCTCCCCGGTGGCGATGACCTACTTCCTCGTCTTCGCCACCGGGGCCCGGCTGCTCGAGCGGCACATGGCCGAGCGGCCGGGCTACCGGGAGTATCAGCAGCGCACCAGCTACTTCGTGCCGCTCCCGCCGCGCGGGTAGCAGCGGACGGTCGACCGGCGTCAGCGCACCAGCAGGGCGACGGGCAGCGTGCCGAACACCGTCGCGGCCGGCGTCGTCCCGGAGTACGTCGCCCCGGTGAGGCGATCGGTCCACTCGCCTTCGGGCAGAGCGACGGTGGTGTCACCCCAGGTGTCGTTCTCCCGCCCGTTGCCGACCAACGCCAGGGACGCCCGGGTGGCCAGCACGACGACGTTCGGAGCGCCGCCGTGCTCGCCCCGGCCGAAGCCGACGACGTGATCGGACGCCGACCCCGAGGCCGTGACCGGGACGTAGTCACCGCCGACGAAGCTCGCCGGACGCTCGCGTCGCAGCGTGACGGCGTGACGCGTAACCCAGAACTTGGCCGCGCCCGTGCCGTCGACCGCGGGTGCCGACGTCGTGGTCTCGGCGAGCGTGCGCAGCGCCGCGTAGTCGACGTCGCGCCGGTTGTCGGGGTCGACCAGCGAGTCCTCCCACACCTCGGTGCCCTGGTAGACGTCGGGAATGCCGGGCCCCGTGAGGTGCACGAGCTTCTGGGCCAGTGAATCGCTCCACCCGTGCGGAGCGATGCCGGCCACGAACTCGGTGACGGACTGCGCGACCGGACCGTCGAGGAGGGTGTCGATCCAGGTGTGGACGGCGGATTCGAAGTCGGCGTCCTGATCGTTCCAGGACGTGCGCGACCCGGCCTCGCGCATGGCCTTCTCGGCGTAGGCGTGCAGGCGCTCACGGTAGGTGTCGGTGAGCTCGCCGTTCGCCGGCCACGTCCCGATGATGTTCTGCCACAGGAACAGTCCGGTCGAGCCGTCGGGTGACGGGGCGGCGTCGTTCCAGTCGGCGAGGCACCGCCGCCACAGCTCCGGCACCTGCGAGAGCACGCCGATCCGCGCACGGACGTCCTCACCGCGCTTGGTGTCGTGGGTGGACAGGGTGGTCATCGCCCGCGGCCACCAGCGCGCCCGCTCGGCCAGGCGAGCGTGGAACTCGGGCGTCGACAGACCGAATCGGGCGGGATCGCCGCCGACTTCCTGCAAGGAGACCAGCCGCGCCGCACGGTAGAACATGCAGTCCTCGACACTCTTGGCCATCACCGCGCCGGCCACCTGCTGCAGCCGCGCGGCGGCTTCGCCGCCGACCGCCACGGCGGCCACCAGCGCATCCAGCGCCTCGGTCCGATCGGGCTGCTCGGCCTGCACCTCGCCGATCAGTCGGGGGAGCAAGCCGGTCAGCGGGGCGTAGTCCGAGCGGTACACCGGCATTCGGGCGACCACCTCGACCGCCGCCTCGGCGATGGACTCCGCCCGGGCGTCGGTGCGCGTGTCCCGGACGACGGCGGCAGCGAGACGTCGTACCTCGGGGGCCAGCTGCGTGCGCGCGGTCTCTCTCTTCAGCGCGCGTTCCGCGGCGTGCACCCAGGCCGCGTCCGCCGCGTCCCCGGTGGTCTCCTCGGCGAGACGCGTCAGGGCGTCCTCGCCGCGTCGGTCGAGCAGGACGTCGCCGATGTCGGCAAGCGCGTCGTACCCCGTGGTGCCGTCCACCGGGAGGGTGGCGTCGAGCGGCTCGGCGGCGGTGAGGATCTTCTCGACCACCAGCCACGACTCGGGACCGATCAGGTCCCGGAGACGGCGGAGGTAGTCCGCGGGATCGGTGAGGCCGTCCGGGTGGTCGACGCGGACGCCGTCGACCAACCCGTCCGTGAACCACGAGCGCACCTGCTCGTGCGACCAGTCGAAGACGCCAGGATCCTCCTGACGGATCCCCGCGAGATCGCTGACGGAGAAGAAGCGTCGGTACCCGATGCGGCCCGACCGCCACCCGACCAACTCGTACGCCTGGCGGTCGTGCACGGCGCGCGCGTCGTCGCTGCCGTCGTCCGTGCTCGGGTCCACCGGGAAGCGATGGTCGTAGTACGCGAGCGTGGTCTCGTCGCCGGACCGGTCGACGGTCAGCTCGGCGACGTCCGCGTCGTCCCCCAGCACCGGGAGGGCAATGCGCCCGGCGGTCCAGTCGATGTCGAACACGTGCGCGTGCGACGACGCGCGTCCGAAGCGGAGCACGTCCCACCAGAACGGGTTCTCGCGCGGGGTCGCGACGCCCAGGTGATTCGGAACGATGTCGACGACGACGCCGAGACCGTGCGATCGCGCTGTGGCGGACAGCGATTCCAGCGCCGCGCGTCCGCCCAGGGCCTCCGACACGGTGGTGGGATCGGTGACGTCGTATCCGTGCGTGGAGCCCTCGGACGCGGTGAGGATCGGCGACAGGTACAGGTGGGAGATGCCGAGATCGGCCAGGTACGGAACCAGCGCCTCGGCGTCGGCCAGGCGGAAGCGGTCACCTCGCAGTTGCAGTCGATAGGTCGAGGTGATCGCGTCGGCAGTCATGGCCGGGTGTTACCCCGTTTTCTTCAGCACCAACAGTGATCGTGCTTGCACCTGAACGCTCTTGCCCGCCGTCACGACGGTGTCCCGCACGCCCGTCGAGACGGCGGTGTCGAGGGCCACGGTCCACTCCGCCGCGTACTGCCCGTCGACGGTGGTGAAGTCGATGGGTTCGTGATGCGCGTTGAAGCAGAGGTAGAAGGTGTCGTCGACGACGCGATTGCCGCGGGCGTCCGGCTCGGGGATGCCCTCCCCATTGAGGAAGACCGCCAGCGACTTGCCGAAGCCGGAATCCCAGTCCTCCTCGGTCATCTCCTCGCCCGCCGGCGTCAGCCACGCAATGTCGCGCGTCTGCTCGGCGGACCGGATGGGCCGGCCCTCGAAGAAGCGACGACGACGGAACACCGGGTGCTGGTTGCGCAGGGCGATCACGCGGGAGGTGAACTCCACCAGATCGGCGTTGGACTCGGCGAGCGACCAGTCCATCCACGCCAGCTCGGAGTCCTGGCAGTAGACGTTGTTGTTGCCCTGCTGGGTGCGGCCCATCTCGTCGCCGTGCGCGAGCATCGGGGTGCCCTGGCTCAGCATCAGCGTGGCCAGCATGTTGCGAATCTGCCGGGCCCGCAGCGAGAGGATCTCCGGATCGTCCGTCGGGCCCTCGACGCCGCAGTTCCAGGATCGGTTGTGGCTCTCGCCGTCGTTGTTGTCCTCGCCGTTGGCCTCGTTGTGCTTCTCGTTGTAGGACACCAGGTCGTGCATGGTGAACCCGTCGTGCGCGATGACGAAGTTGATGCTCGCGCCCGGACGGCGGCCCGTCGCCTCGTAGAGGTCGGATGACCCGGTGAGCCGAGAGGCGAACTCGCCCAACGTCGCCGGCTCGCCGCGCCAGTAGTCGCGGACGGTGTCGCGGTACATGCCGTTCCACTCGGTCCACAGGCCGGGGAAGTTGCCCACCTGGTAACCGCCCTCGCCGACGTCCCACGGCTCGGCGATGAGCTTGACCTGGCTGACGACCGGATCCTGTTGCACCAGATCGAAGAACGCACTCAGCTTGTCGACGTCGTGCAGTTCGCGCGCCAGCGTCGACGCGAGGTCGAAGCGGAAGCCGTCCACGTGCATCTCGGTCACCCAGTAGCGCAGCGAGTCCATGATGAGTTGCAGCGTGTGCGGGTGGCGCACGTTCAGGCTGTTCCCGGTGCCGGTGTAGTCCATGTAGAAGTACGGATCGTCGTCCACCAGACGGTAGTAGGCGGCGTTGTCGATCCCGCGGAACGCGATGGTCGGGCCCATGTGATTGCCCTCGGCGGTGTGGTTGTAGACCACGTCGAGGATGACCTCGATGCCCGCCTCGTGGAACGAGCGCACCATCGTCTTGAACTCGGACACCGCGGACCCGGCGATCGGTGACGACGAGTACTCGTTGTGCGGGGCGAGGAAGCCGAAGGAGTTGTAGCCCCAGTAGTTGCGTAACCCCTTGTCCAGCAACGTCTGATCCTGCATGAACTGATGCACCGGCATGAGTTCGATGGCCGTGACCCCCAACCGGGTCAGGTGGTCGATCACCGCCGGGTGCGCGAGGCCGGCGTACGTGCCGCGCTGATCCTCGGGCACGTCCGGGTGCGTCATGGTCATGCCCTTGACGTGCGCCTCGTAGATGACCGTCTCGTTGTACGGGCGACGCGGAGCGCGGTCGTTCTGCCAGTCGAAGAACGGGTTCACGACGACGGTGAGCATGGTGTGCCCGAGCGAATCGTGTTGTGGGAAGTGCTCGTCGGCGGTGTCGGGTTCCGCGGCGGTCGACTCGTCGCCCGCCGCGTTCTCGGCCTCGTCGGGGATCACGGCGGCGGTGGGCGCGTTGTCGCGGATCGCGTCGACGGTCTTCGACGCGGCGGCGGAACCGGCCGGTGCGGTGTCGTGCGCCGCGCCGGGGATCACGGCGACGTCGTCGCTGACCGGGATCTGCGGCGTGTGCGCGGGGAGATCGATGTCGTAGCTGAACAGCGACCGGTCGCCGTCGAACGCGCCGACGAAGGCCTTGCCGTAGGGATCCACCAGCAGTTTGCTGGCGTCGCAGCGCTGGCCGGCTCCGGGGTTCCACGGGCCGTGCACGCGGTAGCCGTACCGCTGGCCGGGCTGCACGGTGGGCACGTACGCATGCCAGACGTACCCGTCCACCTCGTCGAGGCGGATGCGCGTCTCCGTTCCGTCCGCCTCCACCAGACACAGATCGACGGCCTCGGCCACCTCGGAGAAGAGAGCGAAGTTGGTGCCGGCGCCGTCGTAGGTGGCTCCCAGGGGATACGCACTGCCGGGCCATACCTGGATCGAGGACTCGCGTGCATGGTCGACGGACATGGCCCGAACCCTATCCCGCCGGTGCGCATACCCCCCGGTCTGTGACCTGCACCGCTGGTCGCGCCCCCGGTCGGGCCGGCGGTCACGCCCCCAGTCGCGCCGCGATCGCCTCGCCGAGGTCGGTTCCGGACCGCCACGCGCTCTCCACGCGCGGCGACCCCTCCGGGCACCACTGATCGCCCGCGAAGCCGAGCAACCGTCCGTCCTGCTCGATCACACGATGCGAGGTGTCGTGACTCGCCGACGGTTTCGCGTACGTCCAGCGGTGGGCGTGCGTCCAGTCGGGCGGCGCGATGTCGGTGAGTCGACGGACGGCGTCGACGACCGGAGCGATCGCCGCGTCCGGATCGTCGAGATGACGGCGGGCGCGGTCCGCGGTGGTGTGGGCGACGAGCACCGGCGCGCCGTCGCGGCGGCGTGCGCCGTCGAGGGCGAGGAAGTCGACGTCCGGATCGTCCTGCACGAAGGCCGCGTCGGGGAAGGGCACCGCGGCCGCGTCGCGCAGCCCGAGCACCACGGTGATCACCGGGTCGTACGCGACGGCGTCGGGGACCTCGGCGATGCGTGACGCCTGCGGATCCGGCATGGCGAGCACGACGTGCCCGGCCGGGAGCTCGTCGACCTCGGCCCGGTCGATCGGGGTGTCGCGCAGGAGGTCGCGGACCAGGGAGCGCAGCCCGCCGGGAGTGCCCCACCGCGTCGGCCCGGTCTTGGGTTCGGGCTCGTCGCCGGCCCGCAGCACGGTGAAGGTGTCGGTCCACTCGTGGACGAGTCCGCGGCGGGACCAGTCGTCCACCACGGCGCGGAACCCGTCGTCGCGCACCGTGAAGTACCCGGCGCCGGTGTCGACCCGACGGTCGTGCAGGAGCGGGGAGGCCATCCGACCTCCCGGGGCACGGCCGCGGTCGAGCACTCGCGCCGGAACGCCCGCGGCGCGCAGCGCGAGAAGGCAAGCGGCACCGGAGATTCCGGCGCCCAGGACGGTGACGGTGGACTCGCTCACCGCTCCAGCGTACGGACGCGGTGGCGGATGCCGTCGACGAACAGGGTGAGACCGACGGCGAACCCGGTGGCCGCATCGGTGTCGAGCGCGGCGGGTCGATCGGACTCCGGCAGCGCGCCGACCGAATCGAGCTGCATGCGCGACTGCTCGTCGGTGGTCGCCCCGAGGACGAAGTGCAGGACCGCCTGCGCGGCGGGGGCGACGTCGGCGTCGTCCAGTCCGGACGCGCGCACCGGCTCGGCCAGCCGTTCCCGGATAGGGACGCCGACCTG
The DNA here is from genome assembly GCF_019834675.1 of Rhodococcoides corynebacterioides. Taxonomy (GTDB): domain Bacteria; phylum Actinomycetota; class Actinomycetes; order Mycobacteriales; family Mycobacteriaceae; genus Rhodococcoides; species Rhodococcoides corynebacterioides_A. The sequence continues at coordinate 953,820 of NZ_JABUBU010000001.1, forward strand.
CCGCGCGGCGAGGCTGGCGGCGACCACTTCGGCTCCGTCGCGGTGGGACAGCAGGGCGTCCCGCAGGGACTCGGCGATCTCCACCAGGCGCGCGTCCCAGTGCTCGGCGGTCGCCGGGCGGGCGACGGCGCGCAGCAGGATGCGGTCGGCCACCGCGCCGAGCAGAGCCTGCTTGTTGGCGACGTGCCAGTACAACGCACCCGGGGCGACGGCCAGCGACGTCGCGAGGCGGCGCATCGACAGATCGGCCAGTCCGTAGTCGTCGAGGAGCGACACGGCGGCGTCGACCACGTCGGTTCGGGTCAGGTGCACGCGCGGGACCGTCCTCTCCGACCTCGTCGGCGCCGGCGCACCCGGCGTCGTCGTCACCCTAGCCAGCGGGCGAACTAGGGTCGTGGCCGTGGTCGAATCCGAAGGTCCTGCTACCTCCGCGCCGCGGTCGACGCGAGGGGTCCGGTGGGCCCGCGGGATCGTGGCGGCGGCGGTGGTGGGGGCGCTGCTCGGCGTCGCCTGGGCACTGCTTGCCCCGGCCGAGCACGTCGGCGCGCTGGGCGACGGACGCGGCGTCGTCCTCACCGGGGAGAGCCTGCACCGGTTCGACGCCCTGGCCCTGTTCGCGACGACGACGGCGGCGGCCGGCGTCGTCGGGTCGATCGCGGCGTGGCGCGGTGGTCCGGCCACGGTGCGCCGCGCGGTGGGCATCGTGGCCGCGGCGGCGGTCGGCTCGGTGAGCGCGGCGGGAGCAGGGCTCGGTCTGGCCGCCCTCCGCTATCCGGACGTCAGCGATGTCGCGGCCGGAGCGGTGGTGGCCTCGGCCCCCGGCCTCGGCGCCCCGACGGTCCTGATCGCGGCGCCGTTGGCCGCGGCGGTGACGCTGGTGGTGCTGGTCGCGTTCGCACCCGACCCCGACGACGCGCCCGACCCGGACGACGCGCCCGACCCCGACGACGCTGCCGACCCGATCAGCCCGGCGGTCTGAGGGCGGCGAACTCGTCGGTCACCCGCAGCCGTGCGTCGGCGAAGCGGTAGAGAGTGGCGGGGCGTCCGCCGGCCGGGCCCGGGGGGGCGGTGCGGCCGGTGGAGGCGATGACGCCGCGGCGGGTCAGGACGCGCTGCAGGTTGGTGGTGTCCACCTGGTGTCCCAGTGCGGCGCAGTAGATGTCGCGCAGCGTCGAGAGGGTGAACTCGTCGGGCGCGAGTGCGAACGCGATGTTGGTGTAGGAGAGTTTCGCCGCCAGACGGGTGCGCGCGTAGCCCACCATGGTGCCGTGGTCGAACGCCGTCCGCGGGAGGTCGGACACCGGATGCCAGCGGGTGTCGACGGGCAGGACCGGGTCGGCGACGAGGGGGACCAGCCCGAGGAACGTCGAGGCGATGGTGCGCAGACCCGGCACTCGTCCGGGCTCGGCGAACACGGAGAGCTGCTCGAGGTGGCGGACCTCGCGCACGTCGACCTTCTCGGCGAGTTGGCGACGGGCGGAGTCGGGGAGGTTCTCGTCGTCGCCCAGGGTGCCGCCGGGCAATGCCCAGGCGCCGCGGTCGGGGGCGAGGGCGCGTTGCCACAGCAGGACGCACAATTCCGCAGGTGCGTCGGGGGCCGGGGGTGACACACGGAACACCACGGAGAGGACCTCGTGACGGGCGGTGCTACCATGGGTCATGTTTTCGACCTTAAGTCGAAAACCCGGCCGGGTCCACTCGAGTGGGTCCGCACCCGATGCGACCCCCGCGTCGGACGCACGCGAGGAGACATCATGTCGATCACCACGCCGTCGACCACCGCCGACCGGCTGTTCTCGGAGATCCACGACGGACCCACCGGCTGGACGGGCGTCGACGCCGGACCTGAGTGGGCCGAGGAGATCCGGCGCCTGGCCGCGGAGAAGAACGCGACCATCCTCGCGCACAACTACCAGCTGCCGGCCATCCAGGACATCGCCCACCACGTGGGGGACTCGCTGGCGCTCTCGCGGATCGCGGCCGAGGCGCAGGAGGAGACCATCGTCTTCTGCGGCGTCCACTTCATGGCGGAGACGGCGAAGATCCTGTCGCCGAGCAAGACGGTGCTGATCCCGGACGCCGTCGTCGTGTCCTACGTCAACACCACCGCCGAGGTGAAGGGTCTCACCGACATCTGCTGCACCTCGTCCAACGCCGTCGAGGTCGTGCAGTCCATCGATCCGGACCGCGAGGTGCTG
>NZ_JABUBU010000010.1 GCF_019834675.1 Rhodococcoides corynebacterioides
CCCGAGACCCCCGACCGCAATCTCCCCCTCCCGGACCGGCGCGACAGCCCCCGTCACTACGTCCCCGGCCGCTGACCGCGGGCGTGGGCGTCCACTACCCGCTCGATTCGACGGGATCCCGTCGATGGCGCGGAGTTGTGGATGGTGGCGCCCGCTCTCCACAGGCCCCGGATGCACCCTGGTCTCGCCCTCGGGTCCGCCGCCACACTCGGGTGGTGGTCGTTCTGAGTCGAGCCGAGTTGCTGCGCAATGGAATCAGTGGGAGTGCGCTCTCTCGTCGTGTCGCGGCGGGAGCGCTCCACCGAGTGCTGCCCGCGGTGTACTCGACCACTCCGCCGAGCTACGAGGACCGGTGCCGCGCCGTCCTGGTCTGGAAACCCCACGCGGTTCTGAGTCACGACACCGCCGCCTGGTGGTGGGGTCTGCTGAGCAACGAGCCACACCTGGTGCACGCCACCGTCCCACCGTCCGCCTCGTATCGGGGCCCGACGTGGTGCGTGCTCCACCGACGCGACATCACCACTGTCGTGTATCGGGAGACGCTGCCCCTGGTGACCGCGGAACAGTGCTTCGTCGACGTCGCGACGACCCTGAACGAGGACGCCCTGGAACGCTTCGTCGACCACGCGCTCACCCGACGGATGCGCTGGCGCGCGGTTGCCCGGGCCTGTGACGCGGTGCGGGTAATGCACGGTGTTCCTGCCGTCCGGGAGCAGCTTCGGCGGGCCTGCCCGCGCACGCTCTCCGAGCCCGAACGTCTCGTGGCACGCGCACTGGCACGACGGAACTTCCCCCTCGAGATCAACGGCGAGGTGGGGCCCTATTACGGCGACCTGGTGGACCGACGAGGCCGCGTGATCGTCGAGATCGACGGCCGCGAGTTCCACATCGACGCGTACACGTTCACGCAGGACCGCATCCGGCAGAACCACCTGATTCTCGACGGATGGCTGGTGCTGCGGTACTCGGCGGCCACCGCCATGGCGCGGACCGACGAGGTGGTCGAGCAGATCATCACGGAGGTACGGCGGCGGCGCAAAGCGCGGGCGTGACGTACCGCAACTCGGGCATTCCGACGGGATCCCGTCGATCCGGTCGATTCGAGGGCAGAAACGCCCGGCAGTTCGGCCCGGGCGGAGACCTCACCGCACACACGCCGACGCCCGGCCCACCGCGAGGGTGGACCGGGCGTCGAACGAGGTGGAGCAGGACTCAGAAGTCCATGCCGCCCATGCCGCCGGTCGGGTCGCCCGCGGGCGCTCCGGCCTTCTCCGGCTTGTCGGCGACGACGGCCTCGGTGGTGAGGAACAGAGCCGCGATCGACGCTGCGTTCTGCAGAGCCGAGCGGGTGACCTTGACCGGGTCGTTGATGCCGGCAGCGAGCAGGTCCTCGTACTCGTTGGTCGCGGCGTTGAGGCCGTGGCCGGTGGGGAGGTTGCGGACCTTCTCCGCGACGACGCCGGGCTCGAGGCCGGCGTTGAACGCGATCTGCTTCAGCGGTGCCTCGAGGGCGACGCGCACGATGTTGGCACCGGTGGCCTCGTCACCCGAGAGGGTGAGTCCGTCCAGAGCCGGCGACGACTGCAGCAGAGCCACGCCACCACCGGCGACGATGCCCTCCTCGACGGCGGCCTTGGCGTTGCGCACGGCGTCCTCGATGCGGTGCTTGCGCTCCTTGAGCTCGACCTCGGTGGCAGCACCGGCCTTGATGACGGCGACGCCGCCGGCCAGCTTGGCCAGACGCTCCTGCAGCTTCTCGCGGTCGTAGTCCGAGTCGGAGTTCTCGATCTCCGAGCGGATCTGCGCGACGCGACCGGCGATGGCGTCGGCGTCGCCGGCACCCTCGACGATGGTGGTCTCGTCCTTGGTGACGACGACCTTGCGAGCCTGGCCGAGCAGCTCGAGTCCGGCGCCCTCGAGGGACAGGCCGACCTCTTCGCTGATGACCTCGCCACCGGTGAGGATGGCGATGTCGGCGAGCTGAGCCTTGCGGCGGTCACCGAAGCCCGGGGCCTTGACGGCGACGGACTTGAAGGTGCCGCGGATCTTGTTGACCACGAGGGTGGAGAGCGCCTCGCCCTCGACGTCCTCGGCGACGATCAGCAGCGGCTTGCCGGACTGGATGACCTTCTCCAGCAGCGGCAGCAGGTCCTTGACCGTGGAGACCTTGGAGCTGACCAGCAGGATGTAGGGATCCTCGAGGACGGCTTCCTGACGCTCGGCGTCGGTGACGAAGTAGCCCGAGATGTAGCCCTTGTCGAAGCGCATGCCCTCGGTGAGCTCGAGCTGCAGGCCGAAGGTGTTGGACTCCTCGACCGTGATGACGCCTTCCTTGCCGACCTTGTCCATGGCCTCGGCGATGAGCTCGCCGATGGACGCGTCGCCCGCGGAGATACCGGCGGTAGCAGCGATCTGCTCCTTGGTGTCGATCTCCTTGGCGGACTTCAGCAGGGACTCGGTGACGGCGGCGACGGCGGACTCGATGCCGCGCTTGAGGCCGAGCGGGTTCGCGCCGGCCGCGACGTTGCGCAGGCCTTCGCGGACGAGTGCCTGAGCGAGGACGGTCGCGGTGGTGGTTCCGTCACCGGCGACGTCGTCGGTCTTCTTGGCAACTTCCTTGACCAGCTCGGCGCCGATCTTCTCGTACGGGTCCTCGAGCTCGATCTCCTTGGCGATGGAGACGCCGTCGTTGGTGATCGTGGGGGCGCCCCACTTCTTCTCGAGCACGACGTTGCGACCCTTGGGGCCCAACGTCACCTTGACTGCGTCGGCGAGGCTGTTCAGCCCACGCTCGAGGCCACGACGTGCCTCTTCGTCGAACGCGATGATCTTGGCCATTGCGAAGTGATCCTCCGGATTGGGGGTGACACGCGAAGCGACCGCGGTTGGGGCCGCTCCAATTCCAATTCCGGCCGAGTCGGTGCCCGCGACGGACGACCAGGGGTGTCGACGATTCCCGATCTCACCTCTTCGACCTGGCACTCACACTACATGAGTGCCAGGTCCGATTCTGGCACTCGACCCTGTCGAGTGCAAGCCCTCGAGGTGCCGTCAGAATCCGGCGATGCAGGCCCGCCCGGTCGAGAGGTCCAGCGCGAAGGAGTTGAGGCCGGCGCAGTTCACACCCGTCTCGGTCGACGCGCTCGCGCCGCCGCCGTAGCCCGCCACGGCGATGGCCGTCGCACCGTTCGACGCCGCCGAGCGGCTGATGCCGCCACCGAGCGCGAAGGAGTACGACGTGCCGGCGCCGCTGACGGCGCTCAGTGCGGTACCGAAGCCCGTCGCCGTCGCGTTGGCGGATCCGCCGTCGGCGACGGAGACCGCGGTGCCGCTGTCGCTCGCGTCCGACCGCGCGACGCCCGGCGCGGTGGCCTTGGCTCCGCAGCTGGCCGTGCCGTCGATCCTGATGTCGTTGGCGGACGGGGGCGAGACGCACGTGACGGGCGCCGCGGTGGCGGTCGCGGTACCGAGCACCGCGCCGAACGACAGGACGGCCGAGGTGGCGGCTACGGCAGCGGCGGCACGGCGGACGCGGGCGGAACGAGCGGACGAGAAGGCGGCGAACAGCGTCACGGAGAACTCCTGGAGAACGACGAGCGAAACGGCGAGAGATCCCGCCCACGGGGGCAGGCACGGCGAACCTTACCGGCCCCACCCGGCCGACGAGGGGCGGCGAACGTAACGATTCGGTGTGCGCCCGAGCCCCGGGTCGGCGGACGTGGTCGCCGCGCTCGGCCGGCACCCGCGCGGCCGGCTCCGACGCCGTCCGACCACTCCGAAAACGCTGCCGCTCAACGCATTCCGGTCCCACTGGCCGTCAGCTCACGCCCGCACGCGCCACCGAGGCATCGCCCTCGGGAGGGCAGCACGGGGTCGGGCGCGGTCAGCGCGCTCGCTTGCGCCGAGAGGCGGGACGCGGCGGCGTCTTCTGCGCGGGATCGGCGCCCTTCCGCCGCGTGGCACGCGCGGCGGGATCGGCACCCGTGCGCCGCTCGGCGGCGGCGCGGGAACTGTGCGCGGACCGCCCCCGGACGATGCCGAGGAACTCCTGCCGGGGGTCGCTGTCGATCTCCTCGCCGTCGCTCCCTGCGCCCTCGACGGGCCAGGCGAGGAACACCTGCGTCGACGGTGCGTCCGTCACCGGCCGGTAGACCAGGTCCTTGCGCGCGTGGAGCCGAGCGAGCGAGTGCGGAAGCACCACCGGCCCGACACCGGCGGCGACCATCTCGAGCGTGACGGCGACGTCGTCACCCCGCTCCTGCATCGATTCGCCGTCGAGGTCGGCGAGGGTGACCGCGTCGTACGCGGCGACGGGATGGTCCTTCGGCACGACGACGACGGCCACCTCCGCGTACAGCGGGACGGTGTGGAGCCCGTCGCGGTCGGCGGGTTCGCGCACGAAGCACATGTCCACGCGGCCCTCGCGAAGCGCCGCCAGCTGGTCGGGCTCCTCGATCACCTCCGCGGTGAGGGGGGTCTCGGGGAAGCGGTCGGCCCAGATTCGGGTCCACTTGGTCACGGTGACGCCGGGAACGAATCCGATGCGCAGGGTGGGCACGGGCTCGGGGGCGGGCTCCGCGCGTCGTCGTTCGTCGTCCGCGGCGATGACGGCGCGGGCGTGCGTCAGCAGGGTCTCCCCGGCGGCGGTGAGGTGCGTTCCCGACTCGTCGGTGACGAACACCCGCTCGCCCACCTCGGCCTCGAGGTCGCGGATCGCCGCGCTCAGGCGCTGCCGGGAGACGGACAGCGCACGCGCCGTCCGGCCGAAGGCGCCCGTCTCGGCGACCGCGACGAACCAGCGCAGGACGGTCGGATCGGTCACGCGATCAGGGTAGGGCACCGGTCGGACAGTGGTGGGGAGTCGATCGACGTCACGGCGTCGGGGCGGTGTCCGCGCCGTTAGGCTGATGCCGTGAGCACCGGAGACACGTCCCAGTCCATGAAGCCGCTGACCGCGGCGGGCAAGCTCGGCATCTACCTGCCGGCCGCACCGGAGGACTTCCGCACCGGCAGCATCACTCGCGCCGAGGTGGATGCGCTGCGCGCCGACCCGCCGGAGTGGCTACGGGTGCTCTGGGAATCGGGGCCGTTCCCGCGCGACGTGGTGGCGCGCAAGCTCGGCGTCACCAACACGGCGCTGGCCCGCAACGGGGTGTCGGACGCGCTCACGCAGGAGCAGATCGACGCCCTGATCGGGGAGGAACCCGAGTGGTTGACCCGCGAGCGGGCGAACCTCGTGGAGGTGCAGCGCGAGGCTACGCGGGTGAGGGAGAAGGAGATCGAGCGGCGCGAGCGGACCAACCGCCCGCCCAAGAACCGCTGAAGCGGGGGTCCGGCTCCGCGCCGGACCCCGGCCGCCGATCAGACCGCTGCGGAACGACGACGGGCGAACGACGCGTGCACGTCCTGGTGCGCCGTGCGGCGCTGCGTCACCTCGTCGAGACCGCCGACCAGCGCGGACACGAGGCCGGCCGGGTCGGTGAGCCACTGACGTTCGATGGCCGCGACCTCGTCGGGCAGCAGCAGGCCGGTGTACCGCAGGTCGGTCACCCACCGGTCGATGTCGCCGTGGTCGATGGAATCGAGTGCGGCGCGGTCCACGCCCGACTCGAACTCGTCGCAGAACACGGCACGCACCAAATCGGTGTGCCCGGGATTGACCATGCGACGTCGGTTCTCGAGTAGCTCGTACATCCGCATCTCCCCGATACGAGGCGCCGCGTGGACGCCGTCCAAACTGGGTGTAACGAGTTCGGGAACGTGAGCGATACAACAATCCCGGTCGTTGACGAGAGCGTACGCCCCGTGCGGCCATTACGCAGACCCTCGTAACAATTCGTGATCCGCCACAAACACGTACGTCATGGATACCGTTCGTTTTCGTTGTGGGGTTCCTACAAACATCCGCGAGAACCATTGTTCGACCATTGTGGGAATCCGCGTGTCGCCATCGGCGTGTCGAGGCGCGCCGGGCGCATACTGCGATCGTGACCGCTCTCGCCACGATCGCCGCGCTGCTCGCCGCCGCGATCCACACCTATATCTTCGTTCTCGAGTCGCTCGCGTTCGACACCGCGGGACGACGTGTGTTCGGCGTCCGCGACGACGCCGAAGCCCGCGCGGTGAAGCGCTGGGCGTTCAACCAGGGCTGGTACAACCTGTTCCTCGGCATCGGCGCCGCGGTGGGCGGCCTGGTGCTGTCGTTCGGCGAGGCTCACGTCGGCGCGGCGCTGGTCCTGTTCGCCTGCGGGTCGATGGTCGGTGCCGCAGCCGTGTTGGGCTCGACCGACAAGGCGCTGCTGCGCGCCGCCGCCGTTCAGGGCGGGCCGAGCGCGATCGCCGTCGTCGCCGCGGCGATCAGCCTGATCTGACCGTCCCCCGACACGGGCCGTGCCGGGGAACGGGCCGTGCGGACGGCCCGCCGGGGGCGACCCCCCGGCGGCGGCCGGCTCAGGACGAGAGCAGAACCCGCACGGCGACGGCGTTGTCCCCGACCACCGCGGCGACGTGCCGACGGACGGTGGCGAGGTCCGTCGCCGCCGTGGCGAGGGACGCGTCGGCCTCGGTACGGGCCAGGACGGTGATGACGGGAACGCGGGAGCCGTCGCTCCGCTCCCACCGCAGCCGCGAGCGAGCGGACCGGATGCCGGGCAGGTCGCGGGCGACGTCGGCCGCCTGCTTCGTCACGGCCCGCAGATCGACGGTGACCGATCCCGGCACCGACGGATCCGAGCTGAGCGTCAGCTCGCGTCCCGCCGACGACGGCAATCGGCGCAGCAGCGACCACAGCAGCAGCAGCACGAGCACGACGCCGGCTCCACCCAGAGCCCACGGCCACCAGGAATCCGACTGCCGATCGGCGACCGCGCCCACGTTCAGGGAGTCGAGCTCGAACGGCAACGACCCCTGTTGCCACAGCGCCGCACCGACGCCCAGGGCGACCAGGGCGGCACCGAGAATCAGCACGCCGAGACGGTCGAAGAACGCCGTACTGCGCTTCACGACGCCGCTCCCTTCGTGTCGGTGGTGGTCTCGTCGGCCGACCCTGCAGCGGTCGAGGTGGCGGACTCGGCGGGCGCCGCAGCGAGCTTCGCGCGGTCACGGCGGTGGATCCACACGTCGTCGGCCAGGTCGGTCGGCCGGTAACGACGGCCGCGCCACTTGAGCGCCGCGAGCACCATGAGGGCACCGACCACCGCGGCGGCGATGCCGCCGGGCACCATCCACGACTGCGGCCCCAGCCCGTTCAGGTAGTCCAGTGCGGATCCGGTCCACGCGGTGCCCGGCACCCATCCCCAGAGGACGACCGCGTCACGGATGAGCACCGCGGCTCCCGCCAGCAGCGCGAGCGTCCACAGGAAGGCCCAGGGCGTGGCCGCCGGTGCGGCCAGGGGCCGAGGAGCGGGCAGCAGATCCGCCGTGGACCCGGCTGCGGCGGCGACCTCGCGGTCGGTCGACGCGAAGTCGCCCACCCGCACGTCGACGGACTCGGTTCGCAGTCCGGAGTCGGTCATGCCGCGCGCGATGTCGCGACGCAGATCGTCGGCGACGGTCACGGCCGAGCGCGGCCACGTCACCGTGACGTCCGCGGCGGCCCGGACCGTGCGGCCCTCCTGGGTCACCTTCACCCGCGACGGGCGTCGACCGAACGTGCCGCCACCCGAGACCACGCCCGTCGTGCGGCTCAGCGAGGCGTCGGCGATGCGCTCGATCGCGCGGTCGAGCACCGTGAGCGAACCCCGCTCGCCGGGCTCCGCGAGCGGGGCGGGGCGAGCGTCGTCGGGGTCAGCCACGGCCGCGGCCGCGCAGCAGGGATTCGGGATCGAAGTTTCCGTCCCGGTAGGCGCCGACGGCGAAGCCGATGGCCCCGAGCACGAGCGCGACCAGGAAACCGGTGAACCCGCCGGCGGCAGCCGCGACGGCCAGCAGCAAGCCGGCCAACAGTCCGATGGTGGAGGAAGTCATGGTGCTCCGATCGCTGGGGTGGGTGGTGCGGGTCGAGAAAGATGAGGTCAGGGCCGCGGCGGGGGCGTGATGTCGACGTACGCGCGTCGGCGAGGCAACGCACGTCCCGCGCGTCGGACGAGACGCAGAGCGCGTCGTCGGGCCGTCGTCACCACGACGACGTCGACCGGCGTCGAGCGCGGACCGGCGACCTCGCGGTCGACGATCCCGAAGCGGCGATCGACGTCGCGCAGGGCGCGCATCAGTCGATCCGCGTCACCTCCCGCATCCGGGTGGTGAGCGCGAACCGCCGCACGACGAGCCTCGCGGTAGGCGGGCTCGTCGTGCGACGGTCGGTGCGGGTCGGTCACGGGGCGGGGGTACCCCCGCCGAACCCGCTCGACTCCGAGCTGCCGTGCTCGAGACCGGGCGTGCCGGTGTCCCCGACTCGATCCGGCGAGGCCTGCTCGGGCGGAACGACGTCCTGCACGAGCACGTTGACCGGCTTGTCGACGATCGCGCGCACCGCCCGACGCACGGCGTCCGCGGTCTCGCGGACGACGGCATCGGTGGTGACCGCGATGTGGACCTCGGTGGCGTCGTCACGCACCGCGACGCCGGCGACACGCCGCCCCGGCAGGTAGGTGCCGATCTCGCCGAACACGCCACCGTGCAGGAACGCGACGCCGGGAACCGCCGTCACGGCCGCAGCGACGCGATCGGCGACGTCCTCACCTGCCGGAGACGCGGTCATCGGACGCGCGCGGGTGCGGGCTCGTCGTGCTCGTTGTCCTCTTCGAAGAGGTAGACGTCGTGGACGGTGATGTTGACCTCGGTCACCTCGAGGCCGGTCATGCGCTCGACCGCGTCGATGACGTTGCGACGGATACCGGCGGCCAGGTCGGCGATGGACACGCCGTAGTCCGCGACGATGTCGATGTCGACGGCGGCCTGACGCTCGCCGACCTCGACGGACACGCCCTGCGAGTGGTTGACGCGGGCGCCCGGGATGCGCTCGCGGAGGGCGCCGATGGCGCGGGTCGCGCCGCCGCCCACGTCGTGCACACCGTTGACCTCACGGGTGGCGATGCCGGCGATCTTCGAGACCACGACGTCGGCGATGGTGGTCCGCCCGTCGGAGGCGACCAAGGTGCCCGAGTCCTCGCTCTTGGTGGTCTTGTCCAGCGAGTTCGCCGAGGTGGTCGAACCGGTCGATGCAGTCATCTCCGAATCATCCTTTCAGGTCGTTGGTGTCAGGAGTAGGTCGCGGCCGAGCCGCGGAAACGTGCGCCCTTGTGACGTATGACACACCACGTATGCCACACCCGGTCGGGTCCAACCCTCCTCGAGCCGGTCCGAGACGGCGTCGGAACCGAATACCGGGACATGCAGGCCACGACACCCGCAGCGTCGACCGGAGCGCGGGACTCCGACGCATTGGTCGACGCCGCCGTTCTCGGCGACCGGGCGGCGTTCGAGACTCTCGTGCGAACGCACGGACCAGCGATGTACCGCTTCGCCCGCAACATGGTGCGTGACGACGGCCTGGCCGAGGAGATCGTGCAGGACGCCTTCGTCGCCGCGTGGAAGAGCCTCGAGCACTACCGTTCCGACTCCGCGCTGCGCACGTGGCTGTTCGGCATCGTCAACCACAAGGCCATCGACGCCACCCGACGCCGGGTGCCGCGACCGGCCGAGGACTGGCTGTTCGAGGAGGCGGTCAGCGACGCCGTCGCCGATCCCGCGGCCGCCGCCACGGGGTCCGACTTCCTCGCGGCCCTGCGTCGTGTGCTGGCGGATCTGCCGGAAGTGCAGCGGTCCTGCTGGTTGTTACGTGAAGTGGAGGGAATGACTCACGTCGAGATCGGGGAGACGTTGTCGATGTCCCCGTCCGCGGTTCGCGGACAGGTCACCCGTGCTCGACGCACTCTGAGCGAGAGGATGGCCCCATGGCGGTGACACTCGACGACGGCGCAGGGACGGACCCGCTCCTGGACCGAGCGGCACAGGAACTGCGCGACGAGGAGACGCCCTCCTGGGTGGCGGCCAGCGCGGCCATCCTGGCGACGCTGCGGCGCACCACCCGGCGGACCACGCCCGTCGACGCCGCGTTCCCGGGCGGAGCGGGCGGCGACTCGCTCCGGATCGGCGACCACGTGGTGCGGCTGTCGATCCTCCGGTCCCTCGGCGACCTGCCCAGCCGCGTGCGCGCCGTGGACCTCACCCTCGAGGGGCGGACGGTCACCGGAGCCGAACTCGACATCGCGATCCCGTACCTGCAGGACCTCGACCACCTCGTCGCCGCCATCGAGGCGCGGGTGACCGAGGCGTTGCGCGAGATCCTCGGCACGACCGTGTCGTCCGAGGGCGTGCGGATCCACGTGGTGGACGTTCTCGCTCCCTGACGTCCGGATACAGTGCGGGTCGATGCCGTGACGCCCGGTCACGGACACCGACGACGGGACCGACCGCCATGGCCACCTCTCTGTCCGCCTCCATCGACGTCGAGGCCTCACCGGCCGCGGTCTGGGCGGTGGTGTCCGACCTGAAGCGCATGGGCGAGTGGAGCCCGCAGTGCAAGAAGATGACGGTGCTGGGGGGCGACCCGAAGGTCGGCACCCGCACGATCAACCTGAACAAGCGCGGACCCCTGCTGTGGCCGACCACCGCGAAGGTGATCCGGTTCGAGCCCGAGCGTCGTCTGGCCTTCCGGGTGACCGAGAACCACACGATCTGGTCCTACGAGCTCGAGCCGACCGCGACGGGCACCCGCGTCACCGAGCGTCGTGAGGCGCCGGGCGGAACCACGGCGGTGTCGAACGTGATGGTTCGCCTGGCCTTCGGCGGGCAGCGCAACTTCGACGGCGAGTTGGAGCGGGGCATGAACGCGACGCTGGCCAAGATCAAGGCCGCCGCCGAGAAGTAGCGGCTGCGAACGGGACGAATCCGGCGCCGCGTCCGTACGGTGGAGGTATGACTCCACGCCCGGCCGTGCTCACCGCCGCTGTTCTCGCCGCCGGGCTCGCGGCGTCGGCGTGCGCGTCGTCGGCGGAGGCCGACAGCAGCCCCGCCACCACCACGCCGCCGCCCGTCGCGGCGGAGCCGGGCACGGCGCCGCCGCCGGTGTCCGTCGACGTCGTGGCCGGCGGGCTCGATCACCCCTGGGACGTGGTGCGGGCACCGGACGGCACGGTGCTGTTCACGGAGCGGGCGGGGTCGTTCACGGCGGTGCGTCCGGGCAGCGAGCCGACGCCGGTCTCCGCGGACCTCGGCGATCTGTTCGCGTCGTCGGAGACGGGCTTGATGGCGTTGGCGCTCTCGCCCGGCTTCGAGCAGGACCGCACCGTCTACTCGTGCCAGGGAATCGAGTCCGGCGACGGCCGGTCCGTGGGGGTCGTGGCCTGGACCGTCGCACCCGACTGGTCCGCACTGACCCGCGAGCGCACGGTCATCGACGGCTTCCCGGTGTCGACGGGACGGCACGGTGGGTGCCGCATCCTGCCGCGTGACGACGGCACCCTGCTGATCGGCACGGGTGACGCCGCGCAGCCGTCCAACCCGCAGGACCCGGAATCGCTGGGCGGCAAGGTGCTGCGTGTCGACGCCGCCACCGGCGCCCCCGCGGCCGACAATCCGGACCCGGCGTCACCGGTCTTCACGCTGGGCCATCGCAACGTGCAGGGGCTCGCCGAGCAGCCCGGCACCGGCCGGGTGTACTCGGTGGAGCAGGGCAGCTCGCGCGACGACGAGGTCAATCTTCTGATCCCCGGCGGCAACTTCGGGTGGTCGCCCGATCGCAGCGGATCCGGGTACGACGAGTCGGTCGCCATGACCGACCCCGACCGGGTGCCGGGTGCGCGCGGTGCGGTGTGGAGCTCCGGGCCGTCCACCGTCGCGACGGCGTCGGGGACCTTCCTCACCGGATCCGGTTGGGGAGCCTGGGACGGGGCACTCGCCGTCGGAGTGCAGAAGGGGCAGCAGGTTCTGCTGCTGCGTCTGTCCGAGGACGGCACCACCGTCACCGAGCAGGCCACCCTGCCGGAGCTGAGTGAGTTCGGTCGGATCCGCACCGTCTCGGCGCAACTCGACGGCTCGCTCCTGGTGACGACGGACAACGGCGACACGGACTCGGTTCTGATCGTCGCGCCGGAGTAGCGACCTCGACACCGATTCGAGGCCCGATCGTGATGCCCCGTGGCTAATCGTGGCGTTTCGCTGCCCGGGGGCAGGGGTAGCCGATTGCCGACGTCGTGCCTGGACTTCGGGTCGACGGAGAGTCTCGAGTCGGAAGAGGTATGGACATGGTCGAGCTCGGTTGGATTGGTTGGATCATCATCGGCGGTCTCGCGGGCTGGATCGGCAGCAAGATCATGAAGACGGACGCGCAGCAGGGCATCATTCTGAACGTCGTTGTGGGCGTTGTCGGTGGACTCATCGCTGGCTTCGTGGCGAGTCGCGTCTTCGGCATGGAAAGCGGGGGCTGGATCTACAGTTTCGTAGTCTGTCTGATCGGCGCCTGCATCCTGCTGTTCATCGTCAAGGCGGTCACCGGACGTCGCTCGCGCGTCTGACAGTCTCCGTGGTCCTCGGGGCCCCTCACGTAACCTCGTGAGGGGCCCCGAGGCATCTGTCCGGCCGCGCGGGCCCGCACTCGATCCACCCGTAACCCCGACGTAAGAGGAGATCGTGGCCCGACGCCCCGTCCCAGCAGGCACGCCCGAACCGACCGGCCTCGGCCACATCGTGGATCTGATCCGCTCGTCGATTCCTCCGCTGCATCCGGCCGGCGCCCCGTTCGTCGCCGCGCCGCTCGCCGTGGCCGCACTCGGCCGCCGTCGTCGTGCGGTGCGCACCGTCTCCCTGCTCACCGCGGGCGCGATGGCCGGCTTCTTCCGTCATCCCCCGCGCGTGCCGCCCAACCGGGCCGGGGTCGTCGTCGCTCCCGCCGACGGCGAGGTGGCGCTGGTCGACGTCGCGGTCCCTCCGGCGGAACTCGACCTCGGGTCGGAACCGCTGCCGCGCGTGAGCATCTTCCTGTCGGTGCTCGACGTGCACGTCCAGCGAGTTCCAGTGTCCGGCAGCGTGATCGACGTCGTACACAAGGCGGGCCAGTTCCTCTCGGCCGATCTCGCGGACGCCAGCGTCGTCAACGAGCGCACCTCGATGCACCTGCGGACACCCGCGGGGCACGACCTCGCCGTCGTGCAGATCGCCGGTCTCCTCGCGCGGCGCATCGTCAACCACGCCTCGGCGGGTGACACCCTCACCATCGGCGACACCTACGGGCTGATCCGGTTCGGCTCGCGCGTGGACACCTACTTCCCGGCGGGATCGCGCCTGACGGTCCTGCCCGGCCAGCGAGCGGTGGGCGCCGAGACCGTGCTCGCCGAACTCCCGTGATCGCTGCCGCCGAGTCCGCGGCGTCCGACGGGGAAGGCGGCCGCACCGGGCCCGTGCGGTTGCTGCCGAGCGCTGTGACGGTCCTCGCGATGTGCGCGGGGCTGTCCGCCGTGAAGTTCGGCCTCGACGGCCGACTCGGGTTGTCCCTGGCCATGATCGGGGCCGCGGCCGTGCTCGACGCACTCGACGGACGCATCGCGCGCATGCTCGACGCCACGTCGCGGATGGGCGCGGAACTCGACTCGCTCGCCGACGCCATCTCCTTCGGCGTCGCGCCCGCCCTGGTGCTCTACGTGACGCTGCTCGAGGGCAGCAGCGGCGGGTGGGTCATCGCGCTGATCTACGCGGTGTCCATCGTCCTGCGCCTCGCGCGGTTCAACACCCTGATCGACGACGATTCCCGGCCCGCCTTCGCGGGCGAGTACTTCGTGGGCGTCCCGGCGCCGGCGGGCGCGTTGATCGCCCTGACCCCGCTCGCCGTGGAGGAGCAGTGGGGCACGGGGTGGTGGTCGTCGTACTACGTCGTCGCCACGTGGGTGGTGCTGTCGGCGCTGCTCATCGTCAGCCGCATTCCCACCCTGGCCCTCAAGAGCGTGTCGGTTCCGCCGCGCATGGCCGCGATCCTGCTGGTCCTGGTAGGGCTGGCGGGCGCCGCGTTGATCACCTTCCCGTTCGTGCTCCTCATCGTGTTGATCGCGCTCTACCTGGCGCACATCCCGTTCGCGGTGCGCTCCAAGCGGTGGGTCGCCGCGCGTCCGGAGACGTGGGAGGCCAAACCCGCGGAACGACGCGCGGTGCGGCGGGCGGCGCGGCGGGAACGTCCGGGGATCGTGCGGCGTCGTCGTCCCGCGCAAGCGAGTCGTAGTTCGGCGCGTCTTCGCTTGCGCCACCCAGGTGGCAAGACGTAATCCACCGCGTTCATCGTTCTTCGTACCCGCGCCAACGCCGGCGAAGGTAGGGGCACGCTTCCCGAATCGGTTTCGAGCCAGTCAGGGGCGAGCGCCGCTGCCGGCTTCTTCAGGAACCCGCAGAGGAAGCACCTCCGTGGGGGTTGACAGGACCGCCTGCCACGACGAACTGCCCACACCGCCAACAGGGTTGTGGGGTTGCTCCGTATGCAACGTTCTGCGCTGCGATACACCGGCCGCAGAACACGCGCATCATTCCGCTTGGCGGCCTCGGCGTCCCGTCTGGGGCAACGAGGGCGGCGAGTATGCCGAACGGCCCGAAAAGCAAGCCGACGAAGAACCAGCTGCGGCGTCGGTTCTTGTCCACCGCTATGAGCATGGTGGGGACCGAAAACACAAGCAGCGACAAGAGCAGCAAGACCTGAAACGGCGTCATGGTTATCTCCTATTAGTGACCGGCGCGAAGCATACCGGCTGGCCGCGGGCCAACTCGTGCGGAGTGAAGCGTCAGCGCACAGAGGCGGGTCTCTGCTGTCCGGTCGACGGAATTGCAGCACTGCCTACATCGCTAGTCTCGACGGGGTGAGCGCCCCCGAACTGTCCCTGACCGTCCGTCTCACCACCTCGGCCGCCGACGCGCGCCGCGGCATCGTCCGGATCCACCCCGAAGCGCTGCTGGCGCTGGGCCTGCGGGAGTGGGACGCGGTGGAGTTGGTCGGAGCGCGGCGGACGGCATCGGTGGTCGCCGCGAGCACGGTGTCGCCCAGCGGGATCGCGTTGCTGGACGACGTGACGCTCTCCAACACCGGCCTGACCGAGAACGCCACCGTGGTCGTCCGCCCCGTCCGGGTGGCGGGCGGGACCACGGTCACCGTCCACGGCGGGACGGCCGTGGCCGCGCTCGACGACGCCACGCTGCGCCGCGCGCTGCTCGGCAAGGTGGTGAGCGCGGGCGACGCCGTGTCCCTGCTGCCCCGCGACCTCGGGCCGGGAACGTCCACGGCCTCGGTGTCGGCGACGTTGTCCCGCACCGTGGGGGTGGCCTGGACCACCGAACTGTTGACCGTCACCGCCACCGATCCTGCTGGGCCGGTGAGCATTCAGCCCAACACGTCGGTGACGCGCGGTGCCGCCGCCGTGGCGACGACCGCCGCCGACGAACCTCGGGACCGTGCGTCCGAACCGACCGTCGCCGTCGACGATCTGGTGGGCGCCCGCGAGCAGGCCGCCACGCTCGGCGAGTGGCTGGAGTTGGCCCTCGACCGTCCGGACCTGCTGCGTTCCCTCGGCGCGTCACCGCGGCTGGGGGTGCTGGTCACCGGACCCGGCGGCGTCGGGAAGGCGACGATGGTGCGTTCCGTCGCCGCGCGCCGACGTCTGGTCGAGATCGACGGCCCGTCGGTCGGGTCCACCGCCGCCGACGATCGACTGGCCGCCGTGACGCGCGTCGTCGACACGGCCCGCGCCGCCGAGGATCCCACGGTGCTGCTCGTCTCGGACGTCGACGCCCTGCTGCCCGTCGACGCGGACCCGGTCTCGACGTTGGTGCTGGATCGTCTGCGGTCCGCCGTCGCGTCGTCGGGAGTGGCGTTGGTGTGCACCACGTCTCGGCCCGACGCCGTCGACGCCCGGCTGCGCGATCCGGACCTGGTGGACCGGGAACTGACGCTGCCCCTGCCGGATTCGACCGGGCGCGCCCGCCTGCTCGACGTGCTGCTCCGCGAGGTGCCCACCGAGGGCCTCGCCACCGGTGAGATCGCGCTGCGGACACCGGGTTTCGTGGTGGCGGATCTCGCCGCCCTGTGTCGGGAGGCCGCGGTGCAGGCGGCGGCACGCGCGCACCGCACCGAGTCGACCCCGGTGTTGACGCAGGAGGATCTGGTCGGCGCGCTGGCCGTGATTCGGCCGCTGTCCCGCTCGGGCACCGAGGAACTGGTGGTCGGGAGTCTCGAGCTCGACGACGTCGGCGACATGGTGGAGACCAAACAGGCGCTCACGGAGGCGGTGCTGTGGCCGCTGCGCCACCCGGATTCGTTCGCCCGCCTCGGCGTCGATCCGCCGCGCGGGGTTCTGCTCTACGGGCCGCCGGGATGCGGCAAGACGTTCGTGGTTCGCGCTCTCGCCAGTTCCGGTCAGCTGAGCGTGCACACCGTCAAGGGCGCCGAGCTGATGGACAAATGGGTGGGCTCGTCGGAGAAGGCCGTGCGCGAGTTGTTCCGTCGCGCACGCGATTCCGCGCCGTCGCTGATCTTCCTCGACGAGGTCGACGCGCTCGCGCCGCGTCGCGGACAGAGCAGCGATTCCGGCGTCGGCGATCGCGTGGTCGCCGCCCTGCTCACCGAGCTCGACGGCGTGGAGCCGCTGCGGGACGTCGTCGTCCTCGGGGCGACCAACCGGCCCGAACTCATCGACCCGGCCCTGCTGCGCCCGGGCCGACTGGAGAAGGCGGTGTTCGTGCCGCCGCCCGACGCCGACGCGCGGCGCGCGATCCTGGCGACGGCGAGTCGGTCGGTCCCGCTGGCGGAGGACGTCGACCTCGCCGCGCTCGCCGAGGATCTCGGCGGCTACTCCGCGGCGGACTGCGCCGCCCTGCTGCGGGAGGCCGCACTCACCGCCATGCGGCGGGACGTCGACGCCGCCGTGGTGACCGCGGACGACGTCGCACGGGCGTGCGACGCCGTCCGGCCGTCACTGGACGCCGCTCAGGTCGCGGCGTTGCAGGCGTACAGCATCTCGCGCTGAGAACGTGTTCAGCGCCAGGCGGCGAGCACCTCGGCGGCCCGCTCGGCGAGCACGGCCTGGAACAGCGGGCCGAAGCTGACCCGACCCACGCCGTGGGCGGCGAGCGCTGACGGGGTGTTCTTCGCCGGGTGTCCGATGGCGTTGACGGGCAGGGGCAGCTCGGCGGTGAGCCGCTTCTGGTCGTCGTCGGAGTGGAAGCCGACCGGGTAGAGGGAGTCTGCGCCGGCCGCGGCCGCGAGCTTCATCCGGGCGATCGCACGATCGACGCGGTCGTTCTCGTCGCCGATCTGCTTGACGAAGAGGTCGGTGCGGGCGTTGATCACCACGTGCACGTCGGTGGCGTCGGACGCGGCGCGCAGCGCGCCGACCAGATCGGCGTGCTCCTGCGCTTCACGCAGCCGGCCGCCCTCGCCGTGCACGGTGTCCTCGATGTTGAGGCCGACGGCGCCCGCGTCGATCAGGCCCTGGATCAGCCGCGTCGGGTCCTCGCCGTAGCCGGACTCGATGTCGACGGAGACGGGCACGTCGACCGCCGCGGTGATCTGCCGGACGCGGGTGAGCAGATCGTCGAACGTCATGCCCTCGTTGTCGGACTTGCCGATCGAGTCGGCGACGGGATGCGAGCCCACCGTCAGCGCCGAGAACCCCGCCGTGACCGCGAGGTTCGCCGACCAGGCGTCCCACACGGTGGGCAGGATGACCGGATTGCCCGGAACGTGCAGGTCGAGGAGGGTGGTGGCCTTCTGCGCGAGTGTCGTCATGGTGGGTACGAACCCGCCCCCTGCGGCGGACATTCCCGGTGCCACGATCGGGACCGATAGGTTCGGTGCAGTGAGACGACTGCGCGCCGCCCCTCCCACCCTCGCGGCCCCCGTTCTCGCGGCGTCGGCATCCGGGGCGCTCGCCGCCGTGGCGTGGTCCGGGCCCCGCACCGCGCAGTGGCCGTTCGCCGCCGGCGTGGACGATCTGGTCCGCTGGCAGTCCGCGCAGTCGACCGCGACGACGGTGGGTCAGGTGCTGGCCGTGGCCGTCGCCGCGTACCTCCTGGCCGTGGCCGAGAGTGCCCGACGGCTGCCGTGGATCCTCGCCGTCGTCGCGATCGTGCTGCTCGCGTTCACCAAGGTCGCCCTCCCCGAGTCCGCGAGTCTGTCCGTGCTCATCGCGCTGCACGGGGTGAAGTCCGCGGCCGCGGGGGTTCTGGTCGGACTCGCCCTGCACGGGGTGCGGCACCTCCGCGGCGGCTGGGTCGGCCTCGCGTCGGGACTGCTCGGCGGCACCGCCCTGGCCTCGGTCGGAACGCGAGCGACCACCGACGGGTTCGTGGCGCGGCGACTCGACAGCAGCAGTGTCTTCGGCGAGCCCGCCTGGTGGCTGGTGGGCGTCGCCGTCGTCCTCGCCGTCGTCGCCGCCCTGGTACCGGGGCCGGGGCCGGGGAACGAGCCGCGATCGGCCGAAACTACGCCCGACGCCCCGCGCCGCGACCTCCTGCGGCTCGTGGTCTTCGCCGTCCTGGTCGCCGTCGTCTGCCGGGTCGGCGTCGAGGTGGTCGGCACCGGCGAGTACTCCCTCGCGCTCGCGATCGCCGCGCTGGTGGTCGCCCTCGTCGTGATCGACCGCGTGGCCGCGCGCTGGGACACCGCCGACGCCCGCACCGTCGTCGCCACCGTCCTGGCCACCACCGCCGCCGTCGCCCTGTGGAACACGCTGGCCCGGACGACGACGTCGGAGACGGTCCTGCTCGCCGTCGGTCTCGCCGGACTCGCCGCCGGGGCGCTCGCGGCGTGGCTGCTGCCGGTCGGGCGGATCACGTCGTGGCTCGCCGGGCTCGCCCTGGCCGCCGCCCCCGCGGCTGCGAGCCTGCTGGACGCCGAGCCCGCTCCGGCCGTCGCGCTGGGTGTCGTGACGGTCGCCGTGCCGATCCTGCTCCTTGCCGTCGCCCACGGCGACGGCGGTCCGCACCCGACGGTTCGCCCCCTCGCCCTCGCTCTGCCGGGCGCCGCGTTGCTGCTGTCGACGGCGGCGCCGCTGCCTGCGTTGCTGCTCGATCAGGTCACCATCGACGACTTCCTGGCCACGCTGGCTCCGCTGGACCCGGCCGACCCGGGAACGGTCACGGGAATCGGGCTCTCCCTCGACGGCGTCACCGCCGACCCCACCCCCACCTACCTCCTTCTCGGTGTCTCGGTGGCGGCGTTCCTCCGACTCCTCACGCTCGCCCGACGCGGCTGATCGCGCACATACCCCTACCCCCCGTGGGTATCCCGGCCCGACGGGACCGCGACCGCGCACGTTAGGATGGTCTCTGCACGGTCGTCCCGGAACGCCGCCACCTCTGCGGCGCCATCGATTCGTCCGACACCCCGCCGCCCAACACGTCACCGACGGAGTGCCACTTGCTTTGGATTCTCGTTGCCCACGCCGCGGCTGCGCTCGGTGCGCCTCTGCTCGTCCGGTGGTGGGGTCGACGAGCGTTCCTTCCGTTGGCACTGGTGCCGGCCGCGTCGCTCGGCTGGGTGATCGGGAACTGGAACACCGAGCAGCGCCTGGACATCGAGTGGGTGCCGGGTCTGTCGATGGACATCGACATGCGGTTCGACTCGCTCGCCGCGGTCATGTGCACCCTGATTCTCGGAATCGGGACGTTGATCCTGCTCTACTGCGCCCGCTACTTCGAGGACGACGAGCCACGTCTGGGCATCTTCGCCGCCGAGATGGTGGCGTTCGCGGGCGTCATGTTCGCGCTGGTGACCAGCGACAACATGCTCATGCTCTACATCTTCTGGGAACTGACGACGGTGCTGTCGTTCCTGCTGGTCGGTCACTACGCCGAGCGGGCATCGTCCCGCCGAGCCGCCACCCAGGCCCTGCTGGTCACCACGGCCGGTGGCCTGGCGATGCTCGTGGGCATCATCGTGCTGGGGCAGATGGTGGGCAGTTACAACCTGTCCGACGTCGTCGCCGCGGCCCCGCGCGGGTGGTTGGCGGGGGTGGCCCTGGTGCTCGTGCTCGTCGGCGCGCTGAGCAAGTCGGCCATCGTTCCGCTGCACTTCTGGCTCCCCGGCGCCATGGCCGCCCCCACCCCCGTCAGCGCGTACCTGCACGCCGCCGCGATGGTGAAGGCCGGCATCTACCTCGTCGCGCGGCTCGCCCCCGGCTTCGCCGACGCCGGTCCCTGGCGAGTCACGATCCTGACGCTCGGTCTCGCGTCGATGCTGGTCGGCGGCTACCGCGCACTGCGGGCCTACGACCTCAAGCTGGTGTTGGCGTTCGGCACGGTCAGTCAGCTGGGCTTCCTGGTGGCCATCGTGG
Organism: Rhodococcoides corynebacterioides; assembly: GCF_019834675.1. Taxonomy (GTDB): domain Bacteria; phylum Actinomycetota; class Actinomycetes; order Mycobacteriales; family Mycobacteriaceae; genus Rhodococcoides; species Rhodococcoides corynebacterioides_A. Next base: position 20,304 of record NZ_JABUBU010000010.1, read on the forward strand.
GCATCGGCACCCGGACCGCGCTGCTCGCGGGTCTCGCGATGGTGGTGGCCCACGGATTCTTCAAAGCGGCGCTGTTCATGGTGGTCGGCATCATCGACCACAGCACGGGCACCCGCGACGTCCGGCGGCTGGCGCACCTCGGTGACCGCGCCCCGGTGCTGTGCGCGACGGCGGTGGTCGCGGCCGCATCGATGGCGGGCCTGCCGCCGTTCCTGGGATTCGTCGGGAAGGAATCGGCGTTCGAGGCCGCGATCGACTCCGACGCGTTGAGCCCCGGCGCGTCGGCGGTGGTTCTCGGCGCGATGGTCCTCGGATCGATCCTCACCGTGGCCTACAGCCTGCGCTTCGTCTGGGGCGCCTTCGGCCGCAAGAAGCTGCGCGCGCCCAGCGCCGCGGTGGCCGGAATGCACGCCCCCGGTGCGTTCTTCCTCGCCCCGGCCGTCCTGTTGGCCGCGCTCGGACTGGTCGGCGGACTCGCCGCACCGGTGATGGACCGCCTGCTCTCCCCCTACGCCGAGACGGTGCCGTCGTACGGCGCGAAGGTCTACCACCTCGCGCTGTGGCACGGCTTCTCCCTCCCGCTCGGCATGACGGCGATCGTGATCGTGGTCGGTGTCGCGCTGTACACGGTGCACAAGTCCATCGCCCGCGCCGTCCCGCAGTCGCCGCTCAACGCCGACCGCATCTACGACCGCACGCTGTACGCGATGGACCTGCTGTCGCTGCGCCTCACCGGAACCACCCAGCGCGGTTCGCTCCCCGGCACGCAGGCCACGATCCTCGCCACGCTGGCCCTGTTCCCGCTGATCTCCCTGCTCGTCTACACCCGTACGGGCCTCGAGACCCGGCTCGCGGACTCGCCGGTGCAGATCGTCGTCGCCGTCGTCATGGTCGCCGCCGCGGCCGGCGCGATGGTGATGCGCAACCGCCTGGCCGCGGTCCTGCTCGTCGGCGTCACGGGCTACGGCGCCGGGGTGATGTTCGTGCTCCACGGCGCCCCCGACCTCGCGCTCACGCAGTTCCTGGTCGAGACCCTGACCCTGGTGGTCTTCGTGCTGGTCCTGCGCAAACTGCCCGCGGAGATCGACGAAGGCCGCGCCTTCGGCCGCAAACCGCTCCGCGCTCTGTTGGCGATCGGGGTCGGCGTCATGGTCACCCTGGTCGGGGCGTACGCCATGAACGGCCGCAACTCCCGGCCCATCGCCGAGCTGTTGCCCGACGCGGCGTACCTGCTCGGCGACGGCCGCAACGTCGTCAATGTCATCCTGGTCGACATCCGCGCGTGGGACACGTTCGGCGAGATCTCGGTGCTGCTGGTCGCGGCCACGGGTGTCGCCAGCCTGGTGTTCCGCAATCGGCGGTTCGGCAGCGCTCCGCGGGTGTCCGACGCCCCGAACTCCATGGACAGCACCCAAGCGGCGTCGGAGATCACGTGGCTCTCCGGCAGCGATCTCATCGATCCCAAGCACCGGGTGCTCGTCCTCGAGGTCACCACCCGGCTGGTGTTCCCCACGGTGATGATGCTGTCGATCTACTTCTTCTTCTCCGGCCACAACGCCCCCGGCGGCGGGTTCGCCGGCGGTCTCACCGCCGGTCTCGCGCTGGTCCTGCGCTATCTCGCGGGCGGTCGCTACGAGCTGGGCGAGACCCTGCCGTACGACGCCGGCAAGGTGCTGGGCGTGGGTCTGCTGTTCGCGGGCGGCGCGGCGCTGACCTCGCTGTTCCTCGGCGCGCCGGCCCTGTCCTCCGCGACGTTCGAGGTGACCCTGCCGATCCTCGGCGACATCAAGATGGTCACGGCGCTGTTCTTCGACGCCGGCGTCTACCTCATCGTGGTGGGACTGGTGCTCGACGTCCTCCGCAGCCTCGGCGCGCGCCTCGACGCCCAGATCGAAACGAGCCAGCAATGACCGCCAACATCACGATCCTGGCGTTGGTCGCCGTCCTCGTCGCGGCCGGCGTGTACCTGCTGATCGAACGCAGCATCGTCCGCATGCTGCTCGGTCTGCTGCTGCTCTCCAACGGCCTCAACCTGCTGATCCTCACCTCGGGCGGGCCCAACGGCAATCCCCCGGTGGTGGGGCGGGTGTCCGACGCCGGGGCGGGCGATGCCGATCCGCTCGCCCAGGCGATGATCCTCACCGCCATCGTCATCACCATGGGCATCGCGGCGTTCGTCCTGGCCCTGGCCTACCGCTCGTACACCATCAACGTCGCGGACGTCGTCGAGAACGACCCCGAGGACACCAAGGTCGCCCAGCGGCGCAGCCTCGCCGACGCGCCGGATCGCGACAAGTCCGACGACCCGGTCACCGGCGAACCCGGCGAGGCCGGCGACGCCTTCGACAAGGACGGAAATCCCATTCCTCTCGACCAGATCGCCAACCGCGAGGACCTCGAGTGCTACGAGGACCTCCACGAGGGCCGCTTCCTCGACCGGGACGACGACACCGACGCACGGACGGCGACGGACGCATGACCCTCCCCGCCTCCATCGTCACCCCGCTCATCCCGCTGCCGGTCCTGATCCCGCTGCTGGCCGCGGCGCTGACCCTCGTGCTCGGCCGGCGCCCCCGGGCGCAGCGCATCATCACGATCGTCGCGCTCGTCGCCGTCACCGCCGTGTCCTCAGTGCTGCTGTTCCTGGCCGACCGCGACGGCACCACCGCGCTGCAGGTCGGCGGCTGGGAAGCGCCGCTCGGCATCACCCTGGTGGTGGACCGACTCTCGGCACTGATGCTGGTGGTCTCCGCCGTCGTCCTGCTCGCGGTCATCGTCTACGCCGTCGGCCAGGGCATCCGCGACGGCGATTCCGAACAGCCGGTCTCGATCTTCCTGCCGACCTACCTGGCCCTGACCGCGGGCGTCTGCAACGCGTTCCTGGCCGGTGACCTCTTCAACCTGTACGTCGGGTTCGAGGTCCTGCTGGTGGCGTCGTTCGTCCTGCTGACCCTGGGTGCGAGTGCCGAACGCGTCCGCGCCGGCGTCTCGTACGTCATGGTCTCGGTGGTCTCGTCGATGATCTTCCTGGCCGGTCTGGCCGCGGTGTACGCGGCGACGGGCACCCTGAACTTCGCCCAGATGGCGCTGCGTCTCGACGACGTGCCGCAGGGCACCCGGATGGCCATCTTCGCGATCCTGCTGGTCGCCTTCGGCATCAAGGCGGCCGTGTTCCCGCTGTCCGCGTGGCTCCCCGACTCGTACCCGACGGCGCCGGCCCCGGTCACCGCCGTCTTCGCGGGCTTGCTGACCAAGGTCGGCGTCTACGCGATCATCCGCACGCACACCCTGCTGTTCCCGGACGGCTCGATGGACAACGTGCTGGCGATCGCGGGCCTGCTCACCATGGTCGTCGGCATCTTCGGTGCCATCGCGCAGAGCGAGATCAAACGTCTGCTGTCCTTCACCCTGGTCTCGCACATCGGCTACATGATCTTCGGCGTGGCGCTGTCGACCAAGGCGGGGCTGTCCGGTGCGGTGTACTACGTGGCCCACCACATCCTGGTGCAGACCACCCTCTTCCTGGTGGTCGGTCTGATCGAGCGGCAGGCCGGCTCGTCGTCCCTGCGACGTCTCGGCAGCCTGGCCGCCGCCAGCCCCTTCCTCGCCGTGCTGTTCCTGGTGCCGGCCCTCAATCTCGGTGGCATCCCGCCGTTCTCGGGTTTCATCGGGAAGGTGGCCCTGCTGCAGGCCGGCGCGGACAAGGCCAGCGTGCTGGCCTGGGTCCTCGTGGCCGGCGGCGTCGTCACCAGCCTGCTGACGCTCTACGTGGTGGCGCGCGTGTGGACCAAGGCCTTCTGGCGAGCGCGGGCCGACGCCCCCGAGGGCGACATCTCCGACGATTCGCCGACGGCGTTGCTGGACAACGCCTCCGACGTCAGTTACGACTCGCGGGTCGATCCCGGCCGGATGCCGGTGGGCATGCTGGTGCCGACCGTCGGCCTCGTCGTGGTCGGGCTGGCGTTGACGGTGTTCGCCGGACCGATCATCGGCATCAGCGACCGCGCGGCCGACGATCTGCGTGACCGCACGGTCTACATCACCGCGGTGCTCGGCGGCACCGAGGACCCGGTGACGTACGGCGTGGACGCCGGGGCCGACGCGACCGGAGGGGGCGTCCGATGAGGTTCCTCACGCGTGATCTGCTGCTGCGCCTCGCCCTGCTCGCGTGGCTTACCGGGGTGTGGGTGCTGTTGTGGGGCAACGTCTCCCCCGCCAACATCCTCGGCGGTTTGGCGGTGGCGCTGTTCGTGACCACCGTGCTGGCCCTGCCCCGCGTGCCCGTCGAGGGCCGCGTGCACCCGCTGTCGATCGTGCGGCTGCTCGGTGTACTGATCTGGTACGCCGGAGTGTCCAGCGTGCAGGTCGCGTGGGCGGCGATCCGGCCCGGCGAGGCCCCGATCAACGCCGTGCTGCGGTACCCGGTACGCATCAAGTCCGATCTGGTGCTCACGTTCCTCGTCGACGCGCTGAACATGGTGCCCGGCACCCTGGTCCTCGAGATCGACCGCGAGGAGCGCGTGCTCTACATCCACGTCTTCGACGTCGGCAAGCCCGACGCCATCGATCAGTTCCGCACCATCGCGCGCACCTACGAGGACGCGTTCATCGCGTCCTTCGAGCGCGACCGCGAATGGCACCCCGCCGTCACGTCGTCGCACAGCACCACCGACGAGGAGGAGGCGGTGGCCGAGACCGCGCGCGACATCTCCACCGACTTCTCCGGGAAGGACCGCACGTGACCGTCGTCCTGACCGTCGCCGGCCTGATGATCCTCACGGCCGCCGTCATCACCACCTACCGACTCCTCGCGGGGCCGAATTCCCTGGACCGCCTGGTGGCCGTCGACACGCTCATCGCGCTGGTGATCTGCGGCGTCATGGTGTGGGCCGTCTACACCCGCGACACCACCCTGGTGCCGGCCATCGTCGCCCTGTCGGTGGTCGGGTTCGTCGGATCCGTCTCCGTCGCCCGGTTCCGCGTCCCCGACGACGCGGCGAGCCGCGCCGCCACGAAGCGACTCCCCCACCCGCCCACGCGGGACGACATCGAGTCCACCTCCGCCGGAACGCCCGCCGAGTCCACGGAGCAGCAGCGATGAACCTCGTGTCCGACATCGTGACGTCCGTGCTGATCCTGTCCGGCGCCGTCCTCGCGCTCACCGCCGCGATCGGCGTGGTGCGGTTCCCCGACACCCTCTCCCGCATGCACGCGGCGACCAAGCCGCAGGTGGTGGGGTTGATCCTCATCCTGCTCGGCGCGTTCAACCACCTGCGCGGCAACGTCGACATCTGGATGATCGCGCTGGTCGGCGTCTTCACCGTCCTGACCGCGCCGATCATCGCGCACACCGTCGGGCAGGTCGCCTACCGCGAGCAGCGGGTCCGCAAGGGGCTGTTCATGGTCGACGAGCTGCGGGCGGACGAGAAGGGCGAGCACGAGGACCGCACCGACTGAGCTCCGACGCCGAAGCGTCAGGGCTCGCGCAGCTCCCCGATCAGTGAATCGACCACCGCGGTCAGATCGCCCCCGTGCGCTCGCGCCACGGCGCGCTGACGCTGGTACGACGCGCCGCGGCGGGGAATGTCGGCGACGGCGGCGAGCTCGTCGGCGCAGCCGAGCGATCGGGCGACGGGCGCGAGACGCTCGAGCAGGTCGTTCAGGTCGTCGGTGACCAGGCGCTCGTTGCTGTCGGCGTCGAGGATGATCTCGGCGTCCAGTCCGTAACGGGCGGCCCGCCACTTGTTCTCCTGCACGTGCCACGGGGGCACGGTGGGCAGCGTCTCACCCGCGTCGAGCCGGCGGTCGTAATCGACCACCAGGCAGTGGATCAGCGCCACCAGCCCCGCGAGCTCACGCTTGGTGGAGACGCCGTCGCACACCCGGATCTCGAGCGTGCCCAGCCGCGGCACCGGACGGATGTCCCAGTGCATCCCGCCGAGTTGCGAGATCACCCCGGTCTTCATCTGGTCGTGCACGAAACCCTCGAACTGCGACCAGGTCTCGAACTGGAACGGCAGTCCCGCCGTCGGCAGTTGCTGGAACATCAGGGCCCGGTTGCTGGCGTAGCCGGTGTCCGACCCCGCCCAGGTGGGCGACGACGCCGACAGCGCCAGCAGGTGCGGGTACTGCAGCAGCAGCGCGTTGAGGATGGGGAACACCCGGTCCGCGGACCGCAGGCCGACGTGGACGTGCACGCCCCAGATGAGCATCTGCCGGCCCCACCACTGGGTGCGCTCGATCAGCTCGTCGTAGTTGGGCGAGCGGGTGAGCTGCTGCGACGACCACTCCGCGAACGGGTGGGTGCCCGAGCAGAACAGGTCGACGCCCAGGGGGTCGGCGGCGCGGCGGACGAGGTCGAGCGACTCGCTCAGATCGTCCATCGCCTCGCCGACGGTGTCGCAGACGTCGGTGACGAGCTCGACGGTGTTGCGCAGCAGTTCCTTGGTCACGCGCGGGTTCTCGGCGAGCGCGCCGACCCCGTCCATGACCTCGGCCGCCGTGTTGGACAGATCGCGCGTCGTCCTGTCGACGAGCGCGATCTCCCACTCCACGCCGATGGTCGACCGCGCCGACCCGACGAACGGAACCTCGACCGGACCGGCCGCTCTACTCGGCTTCGACCACGGCGCAGGCGACACGGCCGCCTGCGTCACCCGTGGCCAACGTGGTGGCGTCCGGCACCGCGGCACCGTCCGGGAGGGTGTAGCGCGGGGGGATGTTCGCGAAGTTGTCCGCACCCGCGTGCACGATCACCGCGACGCCGCCGGACAGGTCGTCCAGCGTGACGGCGTCGGTGGTGGTGGTCAGGGTGGCGGTGCCGTCCTCGCGGGCCTGCAGCGACGTCAGGTCACCGCTGGCCGGGTGGCCGGTGTTGCCGCCCACCTGCAGGTGGCCGCCCGCGGAGAGGAAGTCGCCGGGCTCGCCGCCGGTGGGGGCCACCGAGTTCGGCTCGCACACCGGGTTCTGGTGCATGTGCAGTCCGTGGAAACCGGGCGTGAGCCCCTCGGCCTCGACGGTGACCTTCAGGTGCCCGTCCTCCTCGGTGAAGGAGACGGTGCCGACCGACGCGCCCGACGGATCGCGGAGGTCACCGGTCATGTCGGCGGACTCCGTCGCCCCGCCCTCGGAACCGCCCTCGGCCTCGCCGCCGTGCGACTCGCCGCCGTGGGACTCCATGCCGGCGGGCGGCGCGGAGCTGGTGAACACCGGAGGGGTGGTGCCGGGGATGTCGCTGGGGTTCTCGTTCGCGCTGCACGCCGAGAGGGCGAGGACGGCGACGGCGGCGAGGGGCGTCGCCACGATCGTTGTGCGCTTCCAGCTGGCCATGGTCACTCTTCTCCTGCGTCCGGACGAAACGGGCGGTGATGCGGTTCCCCGAGTGATCCGGGGGTCTCGCCGACGACTCTAGTCGGCGCTATCGGGTGACGATGATGACGATCCCCGGCGACGCACTCGCGATGCCGGCGAAGCGGGGCTCCGACCCGAATCCGAGGGTGCGGGCGATGCGTTCGGCCTGCGCCTGCTGGCCGGGGACGGCGGGGTCGTAGTAGACGGTGGAGGCCGCGATGACCCCGCTCGAGTAGTTGCCCGTCTCGCCGACCTGGAAGCCGGCGGCCTCGAGACGGGAGGCCGTCTCCGCGGCCAGCCCGGAGACGTCGCTGTTGTTGAGGACGCGCACCTCGCCGGCGGCGGCGCTGCCCGACGTCGTGGCGGTGGTGGTGGTCGTCGGCGCGCCCGAGGACGTGGACCCAGCCGTGGATCCGGCCGGCGGCGCAGCCGACGCGGTCCCAGTGGGGGCCGCACCCGCCGGGGACGCGGCGGTGCTGGTGGCGGCGGCGGGTGCGGCGGCCGTCTCGTCGTCGCCCGATCCGGTCAGCGAGAAGATGCCGATACCCGCGAAGACGACGGCGAGGGACAGCAACGCCATGGCCAGGGCCCGCAGCGGCGGGCCGGCGGAGGAGTCGTCGGGACGGGTACTCACGGGGGTCGAGCTTAGGCGACGGCTCAGATCTCGAAGCCGAGGCGGCGGGCCGCGCGGGCCTTCTGCCGGCTGGCACGCAGCCGCCGCAGGCGCTTGACCAGCATCGGGTCGGCGGCCAGCGCCTCCGGCTTGTCCACCAGGGCGTTCAGCACCTGGTAGTAGCGGGTAGCCGACATGTCGAACAGTTCCTTGATGGCCTCTTCCTTGGCGCCGGCGTACTTCCACCACTGTCGCTCGAAGGAGAGAATGTCGTGTTCCCGACGGGTGAGGCCGTCGTCGGGCTCGTCGGCAGGGGCCTCGGACCCGTGACTACGCGCAGCAGCGCTGTCCATCTCGCTCCTCGTCCATCCGCATCACGGGCGGTGAATCACACCCGTGTCATCTTCGGTCGCAATCTAACCACGCGGGGGTGGGCGGCGTCGGTCGCGGCGGCCCAACACGCCGCGCCGGGCGTCGGGTCGCGGGCGGGTGGTCGCCTGCGGGCGTGCGCGGACCGCCTGCGGGCGTGCGCGGGCCGCGCGCGGGCGGCCGGTACCCTCTCCAGCCATGGCCATCCTCCCCATCCGGATCGTCGGCGACCCCGTGCTGCACACCCCCACACAGGCCGTGACGGCCACGCCGGACGAGATCGCGCCGCTGCTCGCGGACATGTACGAGACGATGGATGCCGCCAAGGGCGTGGGCCTCGCCGCCAACCAGGTCGGTGAATCGCTGCGCATGTTCGTCTACGACTGCCCGTTCGAGGACGAGGACGGCACCGTCACCCGGCGCCGCGGCGAGGTGATCAACCCCGTGCTCGAGACGTCCGTGATCCCGGAGACCATGCCGGATCCGGAGGACGACGACGAGGGCTGCCTCTCCGTTCCCGGCGAGCAGTACCCCACCGGGCGCGCGGACTGGGCCCGCGTGACGGGCACGGACGCCGCGGGCAACCCCATCACCGTCGAGGGGCGCGGCTTCTTCGCCCGCATGCTGCAGCACGAGACCGGTCACCTCGACGGATTCCTCTACGTCGACGTCCTGGTGGGCCGCAACGCCCGCGCGGCGAAGAAGGCGATCAAGAAGAACGGGTGGGGCGTGCCCGGGCTGAGCTGGGTGCCCGGCACCGTCGCCGATCCCTTCGGTCACGACGACGACTGACGTGCGCATCTCCGTCGGCGACCGGGTGGTGGTGCGGTACCGGCGGCGGGACGCGGCGGGCGCGCCGCCGCTCAGCGACGTCATCGGGATTCTCACCGACCTGTCCCCCGACGTCCTCACCGTCGAACGCGAGTCCGGCGTCACCGTCGCGATTTCCCGCGCCGACGTCGTGGCGTGCAAGGCAATTCCCCGCAAACCCGTGCGCGCGAGCGAGATTCGTGCCCTCGAGCACGCTGCGGCCGACGCGTGGCCGGGTGTGGAACAGGACGTCGTCGGCGGCTGGATGCTGCGCGCGGGCCACGGCGTGTCGCTGCGGGCGAACTCCGCGCTCCCGGTGGATCCGGCGGCGGCCACCGCCGACCTGCTCGGCGCCCTCCCCGCGGTGGTGCGGTGGTACACCGAGCGCGGCCTGGTGCCGCGACTGCAGCTCCCGGACCGCCTCCTGCGCACCCCGGCGGGGTGGCGGGCGGGTCCCGACGTCGTGGTGCTGACCGCGCCGGCCACGGTCCACCCCACCGCGGGCAGTGCCGTCACGGCGACACCCGACGCCGCGTGGTCGGCCCACCATCCCCGGTTCCGGGACGTCCCGGACGTGCTCACGGCCGTGCTCGGCGGCGAGGTCGCGTTCCTGTCTCGGCGTGACCCGTCGGGAACCGTCGTCGCCGTGGCCCGTGCCGCCGTCACCGCCACACCGGACGACACCCGCGTGGTGAGCATCGCGGCGGTGGCGACGCATCCGGACCACCGCCGTCGGGGACACGCGGCCGCGCTGTGCCGCGACGCCGTGTCGTGGGGCGCCGAGCGGGGCGCGGTCACCGCCCTCGTCCAGGTGGAGTCGGGGAACGCCGCCGCCGCCGCGCTGTACGCAGGGCTGCGGTTCGCCGAGCACCACCGGTATCGCCATGCCGAGCCGGAGGCGACGGGGCAGGCACAGCCGGAGGCGACCGGCTGGGCGACCGACCGCCCCGGGTAGCGTGGACGCCCATGCGCCTCGCCACCTGGAACGTCAATTCCGTCCGCTCCCGGGTCGACCGGATCGTGGACTGGCTGGGCCGCTCGGACGTCGACGTCCTGGCGATCCAGGAGACCAAGTGCAAGGACGAGCAGTTCCCCTACCAGCGCTTCGCCGACATCGGCTACGAGGTCGCGCACGTGGGCCACAGCCAGTGGAACGGCGTCGCGATCGCCTCGCGGGTGGGCCTGACGGACGTGCGGACGGAGTTCGAGCACCAGCCCGGGTTCCACAAGGACCCCGCGGAGACGCCGGTGGTCGAGGCCCGCGCGCTGGGCGCCGTCTGCGGCGGGGTGCGGGTGTGGAGCCTGTACGTCCCCAACGGCCGCACGCTCGACGACCCGCACTACCGCTACAAGCTGGACTGGCTCGCCGCGCTGCGCGACGACGCCCGGTCGTGGCTGGACGCCGACCCGGAGGCGCAGGTGGCCCTGGTCGGCGACTGGAACGTCGCCCCGACCGACGACGACGTGTGGGATCCCGCGCTGTTCGAGGGCCGCACGCACACGTCCCCGCCGGAGCGGGCGGCGTTCGAGGCGGTCGTCGACGCCGGGTACGCGGACGTCGTCCGGCCGTTCACGCCGGGTCCGGGCGTCTACACGTACTGGGACTACACGCAGCTGCGCTTCCCGCGTCGTGAGGGACTGCGCATCGACTTCGTCCTCGCGTCACCGGCGCTCGCGGCGCGGGTGGTCGGCGCGGAGATCGACCGGCAGGAGCGGAAGGGCAAGGGCGCGAGCGATCACGCGCCGGTGGTGGTGGACCTTTCCACGACCTCCGACACACGGTCGGCCTCTACGGCCTCTGCAACACGGTCGGCCTCCACGGCCTCTGCAACACGGTCGGCCTCCACGGCCTCCTCCGGATCCTGATCGGCGACCAGCGGTAGGTACTCCGGCTCGGCGGCGATGACCCGTCGCACCATCGCGCAGGCGGGCCAGACACGCAGGTTGCCCATGCGCAGGATGTCGAGCGCGCCGCGGACCAGCACGGCTGCCCACCCGTGGTCGCCGTACTCCTCCTTGACCACGGTGTGGCGCAGGACGACGGTCTCACCGATCACGTCGTACGCGAGGATGCCGGCGAGCGCGCCGTCGACCGTCAACTCGACGCGCGACAGCTCGGGATTGTCGGCGACGAGGCTGTCACTCATCACACCATTGTGAGCACGAACCTGTGACTTGTGGGAGCAGAGTGACGACTGTTGCCGAATTGCGATCCGGCCGACCCCGTCGCCGGCCCGGCAGGAATGGTCAGTCCGGCGCCATGAGGTCGCGGTACTGCGGGTTTTCGGCGACGAAGCGCTGGACGTAGGAGCACACGGGCTTGACCTTCCACCCGTACCCGCGGGCGGCGTCCAGCGAGCTGCGCACCATGACGCCGGCCAGACCGCGGTGCCCGAAATCCTCGGTGATGACCGCGTGCAGGAAGCTGACCACGGGGGCACGACGGGCGTTCCGCCCGGGCGCATCCACCGGGTAGTAGCCGACGATGCCGACCAGATCCCCGTTCAGCCGCAGCTCGAAGCGGTTCTGATGAGGGTTGTCGGTGACTTCGGTGACGGGAGCGTCGGACAGCATGGCATCTCCTGGCAGCCGAGGGTGGACACGACGGGTTCGTGTGTGACCTGAGCCACTATTCCACACCGGGCGGTGGGCCGTCGGGTGTCGCGCAGAATCGTGGGGAACTCACAGGAAACACCCCCGGTAGGGTTTCGACGTGTGACTCCCTCCCACCTGTTGCCGCTGCCGGCCCCGGGCGAGACGCCGCGCCGCGTCCTCACCATCGCGGGCACCGATTCCGGCGGCGGGGCCGGCATCCAGGCCGATTCACGGACCATCGCGCTGTGCGGACTGCACGCCTGCGTCGCGGTCGCCGCGGTGACCGTGCAGAACACCGTCGGGGTCAGCGGATTCCACGAGATCCCCCCGCAGATCGTCGCCGACCAGGTGCGCACCGTCGTCTCGGACATCGGGGTGGGAGCCGCCAAGACCGGCATGCTGGCGTCCACCGAGATCATCGAGGCGGTGGCCGACGTCGCCGCCGAACTCGGCATCGGTCGCGACACCGACGTTCCCCTCGTCGTCGATCCGGTGTCGGCGTCCATGCACGGCGATTCGCTGCTGCACGCCGACGCGCTCGACGCCGTGCGGCACCGCCTCATTCCCCTGGCCACGGTGGTGACGCCGAATCTCGACGAGGTCCGGCTCATCACCGGCATCGAGGTGGTCGACGACGCCTCGGCTCGCGCCGCGGCGGAGGCGCTCCACGCCCTGGGTGCGCAGTGGGCCGTGGTCAAGGGCGGCCATCTGCGCACCTCGTCCACCAGCACCGACCTGCTCTACGACGGCGACCGCATGCTCGAGTTCACCTCGCCGCGTCTGCCCACCGGCAACGATCACGGCGGCGGGGACACCCTGGCCGCGGCGATCGCGTGCGCCCTCGCCCACGGTCGGTCGGTGCCCGACGCGGTCGCCTTCGGCAAGGAGTGGGTCACTCGATCCCTGGCCGCCGCCTACGATCTCGGCGCCGGCCACGGGCCCGTCTCACCGCTCTGGCGCCTGCACGAGTCGGTTGATGCGTAGTCCCTCCGGCACGCCGTCGAGTTTCGGCGAGAACAGCCCGCGCCGATAGGGTTTCGCGGACAGACGCAGCGCGGCGAGCACCTCCGGGGAGACCGTGTCCAGCGCCGTCGAGGAGATCATGACGTTGCCGTCGGCGCCGGCCTGCATCACGCGTGCCGCCACCGTGACGTCGACGCCGAGCCAGTCCGATCCCACCGCGCGCGGTCGTCCGGTGTGGATCCCGACTCGCATGCGCGGGGTGTAGCCGTCCACGGTCACGCGGGCCAGCGCGTCGCGCGCGTCCATCACCGCCCCGACGGCGTTGTCGGCGCTCGGGAACACCGCCATGACGCCGTCGCCGAGCCGTTTGACGATGTGCCCGCCGCGGTCCTGCATCGGCCGCTCGACGGCGCGCGCCACCTGCTTGAGCAAAATCAGCGTCGTCGCGTCGCCGGCGGACAGGGACCACGTCGAGAATCCGACCAGGTCGGTGAACACGATGGTGACGTCCCGCTCACCCCGACCGCGGCCGGTGCGTTCGAGCAGCGCCTGCCAGACCTGGAGGGCGCCGAGCGAGACCTCCTTGGCCGCACCGGGTTCCTCGCTCTGCAGGCGATCGGTGACGCGGGCGACCAACCGCGCGGTGCCCGGTCCCGCCGTCGACAACGGGTCGCCGAACGTCGGATCGCCGGGCAGCACGCCCCGGAGTTTCCGAACCGCGTCGACGACGCGATCCGTCCGGTTCACCGTGCGCGCGGTGTCGACCACGGCCCGCAGCGCCTCGCGGGCGGACGGGCTCACGCGCTCCGACTCACTGGCTCTGACGCGCGGCGGTGCGCTGCTCGCCCACGGGCACACCGTTGGGACCGGTGACGGACTCGGCGTAGGTGCCGATGCCGTAGGCGACGGCCTGCGAATTCACGGCCAGCGCATCACGATTGACGTTCGCGAGGGTGTCCTCGGCGGTGTGGTAGTTGGGGTCGTAGGCCTCGTCGGCCGTCCCGCCCCACCGCGCGGCCTGCTCCTCGGTCTTGACGTCGTCGGCGCCGCTGAACACGCCGCCGGCCGGGATGCCGACTTCGATGAAGGGGCCGTAGTCGGACCGACCGTCGAAGTCGGTGCCGTCGGCGTCCTTCGCGGCCAGGCGCTCCTCGAACGTCCGCTCGATGGCGTCCGACCCGGCGGGGCCGGCGGGTGCGCCCTCCTTGTCGGAGTCGTCACCGTCGTAGACCAGGTAGCCGGGGTTGTTGGACCCGACCATGTCGAAGTTCAGGTACAGCGCGATCGCGGCGGCGTCCTCCTCCGACAGGCCCTCGACGTATTTCGTCGAACCCACCAGGCCGAGTTCCTCGGCGCCCCAGAAGCCGAAGCGGACGGCGTTGGTGGTCTGCGGCGCGCCGCCCATCCGCAGCGCGGACTCGAGCACCGCGGCGACCCCCGTGCCGTTGTCGTTGATGCCCGGACCCTCGGGCACGGAATCCAGGTGCGCACCGGCCATGACGACGTTGTCGGTGTCCCCGGTGGTGGTCTGTGCGATCACGTTGCGACTGGTGGTGGTGGTCGTCTCCGAGTCGACGGCGACGGTCACCTCGCCGCCGGCGGCGGCCAACGCCGCCCCGTCGTCGCGGCTGACGCCGAGCGCCGGGATGCGGGCGTCCTGCGTGCTCCCGAGCGTGCCGGCGTCGAGCGGGCCGTCCTCGTTGTTGGCCACGATCACGGCGGCGGCGCCCAGATCGGCCACGACGACGCCCTTCTGCGCGAACGGGCAACTGCCCCGCGAGACCAGGACCACGGCGCCCGTCACGGGCAGTCCGTCGTAGTCGGTGGCCTCGCAGCCCGGGGTGTCGTCGGTCGGCGCCACCACCAGTGGCGCGGTGACCGTGCCCGCGGGCGAGTAGGTGAACGCGTTCGACGGCACCTCCCGGTCGCCGGCACGCAGCGAGGCCGACCGCAGGTCGTAACTGTCGAAGGAGAACTCGGGGGTCTCGACGTCGAACCCCGCGTCGCGCAGCGCCCCGGCGACGTAGTCCACGCTCGCGTCGTACCCGGGGGTGCCGGCGGCGCGGTTGCCGTCGTTCGCCTCGGCGATCGACGTCAACTCCTCGAGATGCCCGACGACGGCGTCGAGCGTGACCGCGTTCGCCAACGCGTCGCCGGTGACCGGGGCGCCGAGACCGTCGGACGACGCGGCGCCGGACGACTGCGCTGCCGACGACGACGACCCCGCGGCCGAGGTGGTCGCGGGGTCGTCGGTGGAACTGTCGCCGGAGCAGGACGTCAGCGTCAGGGCGCCGACGGCGCAGACGGCGACGGACATCGCGAAGCGGGTGCGGTGCGTCCTCATGGCCGTCACCCTAATGCGGTCGGCCCGGTCGCGCGGGCGGTCCGCGGCGACCGGGCTCGGACGGACCCGAGACCACCCGTCAGGCGTCGCGCTTGTTCACCACGACGATCGAGGCGCCGAACACGATGGCGACGAAGGCGGCGAAGTACAGCAGGCTCACCCACGGTCCCCAGTGGAAGTCCACGCCGCCGGGAGCGCCGAGGAAGTTGTTCGCGTTGGTGAAGGGCAGGAACGGCATGATGTCGCGGCCGATGCTGCCGAACAGGTTGAACAGCGACTCCACCAGCAGCGGCCAGAGCAGCAGCAGTGCCACCGCGGCGGCCGACTGTCGCAGCAGCGCACCGACTCCCACCGCGAGGAACACGCACAGGAAGGCGTAGATCGGGACGCTGTAGATCGAGCGCCACGCGTCGCCGCCCTCGAGCACCAACGCCCGGCCGGCGTCCTCTCCGGCGAAGCCCTTGGCCAGGTAGAAGCCACCGAGCGCCAGGACGAAGGACAGGACGGCACCGACGACGCCGATGAGCAGCGACTTGGTCACCAGCACCGACGCGCGAGAGGGGATGGCCTGGAACGTCGTTCGGATCAGACCGAAGCGGTACTCGCTGGTGATGGCCAGCGCCGCCAGGATCATCAGCACCAGGACGCCGAAGCCGCTGACCCCGGTGACGGCGTCGGCCGTGGTGGGCAGGAACGGCTCGAAGTCCGGGGTGTTGCCCGAGGCGATCGAGTTCTCGTAGGAGTTGTACGCCGACCGGGCGGAGATGCCCAGGATGGACGCGATGCCGAGCCCGAGCGCGATGATCGCGATGGTGCACCACCACGGCGATTTGGTCGTGGTCAACTTGATGCGTTCTGCGGCAAGCACACTCATCGCAGTGCTCCTCCCATGCTGGTGGTGGTCCGGTCGGCGCCGGAGTCGTCCGCGCCGTGGTACTGGACGTCGTCGCCCGTGAGCTTCATGAAGGCTTCCTCGAGCGATCCGTGCTGCGAGGACAGTTCGTGGAGTGCGATGCCGTTCCGGGCGGCGATGTCGCCGATGGCCTCGGTGGTGGAATCGGCGACGACGAGGGCCGGACGGAGCTCGTCCGCTCCGCTCGGCTCGCGCACCGTCAATCCGGCGGTGGTGAGGGCGCTCCGCAGGGCGTCGAGCTGCGGACTGCGCACACGGACCGACGATTCCGAGGCGTGGTCGACGAAGTCCTGGACCGAGGAGTCCGAGATGAGCCGGCCGCGGCCGATGACGATCAGGTGTTCCGCGGTGAGCGCCATCTCCGACAGCAGGTGGGACGAGACCAGCACGGTCCGGCCCTCAGCTGCCAAGCGCTGCATGAACTTTCGGATCCAGACGATGCCCTCGGGGTCGAGGCCGTTGACCGGCTCGTCGAACATCAAGACCTTCGGGTCACCGAGGAGGGCGCCCGCGAGACCGAGTCGCTGCGACATGCCCAGGGAGAACCCGCCCGCCTTCTGCTTGGCCACCTCGGAGAGGCCGACCAGGCGCAGCACCTCGTCCACGCGGGACGACGGAATGCCGTTCGACGCGGCCATCCACTGCAGGTGTGCCTTCGCGGACCGGTTGGGGTGCACCCACTTCGCGTCGAGCAGCGCGCCGACCGTCTGCAGCGGGTTGGTCAGCTCCCGGTAGGGCCGACCCTCGATGAGCGCGGTCCCGGACGTCGGCTGGTCGAGCCCCAGGATCATGCGCATGGTGGTGGACTTGCCGGCACCGTTGGGCCCGAGGAACCCGGTGACGATGCCCGGCCGGACCGTGAAGGTGAGGTCGTCGACCGCCTTCTTGGCCCCGAACTGTTTGGTCAATCCCGTCACTTCGATCATGGTGACCACCCTGCCGCGCGCACCCCCGCGCGCACATCGGTCCCCGGTCCCCATTTCGCGTCGTCCGAAAGGATGACCCGGGGCCCGAGAAGTCTCGGGAGGTCTCGGGGACGGCTCGGGGACGGCTCGGGGGTCGGTCGGTGCGAGGAGGGGTCGGTCAGGGCAGGTCGGGTGAGGACGCCTGCGCCCAGAACCGCTTGGGGATGCGCCCCGCCCGCCGGGCCGACCGGCCCGCACGCACCGCGTCCGCCATCGCCGACGCCATGAGCTCGGGATCGCGCGCCCGCGTGACGGCCGTGGCCAACAGCACTGCGTCGCAACCGAGTTCCATCGCCAGGGCCGCGTCGCTGGCCGTCCCGATGCCGGCGTCGAGCACCACCGGGACGCCGGCGGCGTCGGTGATCATCTCGATGTTGTGCGGGTTGGCGATACCGAGCCCGGTGCCGATCGGCGACCCCAGCGGCATGACGGCCGCGCACCCGATGTCCTCGAGCCGACGGGCGAGGATCGGATCGTCCGTCGTGTACGGCAGGACGACGAATCCGTCGTCGACCAGTTGCTCGGCCGCGCGGACCAGTTCGACGGCGTCGGGCAGCAGGGTCCGCTCGTCGGCCACCACCTCGAGCTTGACCCAGTCGGTCCCCAGGGCCTCGCGCGCCAGCTGGGCGGTGAGCACCGCCTCGTCGGCGCCGCGGCACCCGGCGGTGTTCGGCAGGATCGCGATGTCCAACCGGCGCAGGAGATCGAGCACGCCGGTTCCGCCCGCGGCGTCCACGCGCCGCATCGCGACGGTGGTCAGCTCGGTTCCCGACGCCACCAGGGCGTCCTCGAGCACCGCGAGGTTGGCCGCGCCGCCCGTCCCCATGATGAGGCGGGACGAGAAGGACCGACCGTCGACGACGAGGTGGTCAGCCACCCTGCACCGCCGTGAGCACCTCGACGCGCCAGCCGCGCCCGAGTTCGCTGTCCCACCGGGACTTCGGCAGGACCGCGCCGTCCACCGCGACGGCGATGCCGGCGTCGGGCAGCCCGAGGGCGGTGAGCATGGTGCGGACGGATGTGCCGGGCTCGAACTCGTGGTCCTGGCCGTTGACGGTGACACCGATCGGAATCACGGGTGTGCTCCTGTTCTGCTGAGGTTCTGCGGTCGGTCCGAGCCGGACCGTCGGGTGGGTGAGCAACAGGCGGCCTCGGGCAGGACGTCGCCGCGCAGGGCCGCGACCACCGCGTCGGCGGTGATCGGAGCCAGCAGCACCCCGTTGCGTCCGTGGCCGGCGGCGACGATCGTCCGCTCGTCGACGGGTCCGATCATCGGCAGGTTGTCGGGGCTGCCGGGGCGCAATCCAGCTGCGGCCTCGACGAATTCGTAGTCGGCGATGCCCGGCAGCACCCGTTCGGCATCCGCCAGCAGATCCCGTACGCCCGCGACGGTGACGGCGGTGTCGTCGCCGTGCTCGTACTGCGTGGCCCCGACCACCAGACCGTCCGCGCGCGGGACGAGGTAGACGGCGCGGCCGTTCACCGTCGCCCGGACGGTGCGCTGCGGCGGCGGCACCGAACCGGCGCGACGACGCAACCGGAGGATCTCCCCCTTCACCGGACGCACCGAGACACCGGGCAGCAGAGCGGAACTCGCCCACCCCGCGGCGACCACCACCCGGTCCTCCGGGAGTGCCTCGAGGTCGGCGACGGCGTCCGTCGTGAACCGCACGCCGAGCGCGCGGCACGACGCCACCAGCGCCGTCAGCAGCGCGCGGTTGTCGACGGCCAGCTCCGTCGGGCAGGACAGGGCCGCGCGGCCCCCGACGCCGGGTTCGAGCGCGCGCAGCGCCGGCCGCCCGAGCATCTCCACCTCGTGGCCGCGGGCACCGACCCATTCCGCGACGGTGGTCAGATCGGCCACGTCCGCGGAATCGAAAGCGACCGTGAGGGTTCCGCGCGCGGTGACCACGTGCTCACCCAACTCCGGGGCCACCGCGCGCCACCGACCCAGCGACGCGGCGCCGAGCGCGAGCAGATCGTCCTCACCCGGCCATCCCTCGGAGAACGGGGCGAGCATGCCGCCCGCGACCCAGCTGGCGCCGTCGGGACGACCGGGTTCGCCGCGGTCGATCACCCGCACCGGGTGACCGGCCAGGGCGGCGGCGCGGGCGGCGAACAGCCCGACCACGCCGGCGCCGACGACCGCCACGGACGGGCGCCCGTCGGTCGTCGGTGGTGGTGCCTGATGCGACGTCACTGCGATGCCATCTCCTCCCTGCGCCGGCATGATCCGGATCAGGTGATTACGGTCAGGGCGCTTCCGCCGTGACGGCGGACGTCCCACTCTCAGCCCCCTGCGGGACTCCCGTGTGCTCTCGTGTCGTTCGTGCGTGCACTCCGAACGTGTCACGACAGACTACCGTCGACCCCGTGACCACCACACGGCCCTCCGCCCGCGATCGACTCGCCGACGCCCGGCTCTACCTGTGCACCGACGCCCGACGCGAGACCGGCGACCTGGCCAAGTTCGTCGACGCCGCGCTGTCCGGGGGCGTCGACATCGTGCAGCTGCGGGACAAGGGCTCGGCCGGCGAGGCGCAGTTCGGACCGCTCGAGGCGAAGGACGAGCTGGCGGCGCTCGCGATCATCGGCGCCGCGTGCCGACGGCACGGGGCGTTGCTCGCGGTCAACGATCGCGCGGACCTCGCGCTCGCGGCGGGAGCCGACGTGCTCCACCTCGGCCAGAACGACCTGCCGACGCACTACGCGCGCCGCATCCTCGGTCCCGACGTCGTCATCGGACGGTCCACCCAGAACCGCGCGCAGGCGACGCTGGCCGACATCGAGGACGGCGTCGACTACTTCGCCGTCGGTCCCGTGTGGGCGACGCCCACCAAGCCCGGCCGGTCGGCGGCGGGTCTCGACGTGGTCCGCGAGGTCGCGGAGTCGCACCCGACCCGGCCGTGGTTCGTCATCGGCGGCGTCGACGCAGAGAACACCCGCGAGACCGTGGCCGCGGGGGCGTCGCGCATCGCCGTCGTCCGAGCGATCACGCGCGCCCGCGACCCGGAGGCCGCGGCGCGGGACCTGCGGTCACAGCTCGGCGGCTAGGACCGATCCGACGGCGCGGCGGACGGCGTCGTCGGCGGTGATGACCACCGTCGTGCGCCGGTCGGCCGTGCCCGCGGTGCCGTCGTTCTCCCCGCGGACGGCGTCGATCGTGTCCTCCACGCGCTCGGTCGCCACCACCGCCACGATCCACCCGAACCCGCGCTCACCGAGATCGACGGTGCGCGGCTCCGGCGTCGTCACGACGTCCGGTCCCAGCACGGCCCGGACCGGAACCGAGCGCAGGGCCGGCCAGCTCCGGGCGAAGCTCGGGTGCAGCGGCAGCGACTCGACGTCCTCCTCCGCGACCCACCGCAGTTCGGTGCTCTCCCCGTTGGGCACGGTGGCGAGCTGGGTGTCGGCGTCGGCGATCACCGTCGTGTAGGACCAGCCGGAGTCCTCGGTCCACGTGACCCGCTCGGCACGCACGGTCAGCGAGTCCCGCGCGATCCCGGCCTCCTCGCCGGCCTCCCGCACCGCGGCACCCTCCGGGGACTCGTGGCTGTCGATCGCGCCGCCCGGCAACGCCCAGGTGCCGCCGTGATGACTCCACCCGGCGCGGTGCTGCAGCAGCACCGTGGCCCGGCCCGTCGGACCCGGAGCCCGCAGCAGCAAACCCGCCGCCCCGTGCCGGCCCCACCGCCGGCTGCCGTCGCTGCCGAAGACCCAGCCGTCCCCGTCACCACGCATCGCTCACCCTCCGGACCTCGTGCACTCGACTACAGCTTATGGCGCGACCGCGCAGGACTCCTGTGCCGGAGCGCCTCGGGGCCTATGCTCGAGACCGGATCCGTGGCGCGCGGTTCCCGCGAGGGCGAGGAGGCGAGAACTCACCGTGCAGTCGAGTGCGCTCACCCTCCGCGCTCCGGTCGACACCCGCTCCGAACGCGCCGAATTCCTCCGTTCCACCCCGGTCCGCTTCCTCCTGGTGGGCCTGCTGGTGGTGGCCACGCTGGTGACGACGGCGCTGGTCACCAGCGTGACGGTGTCCGATCGGGAGCGCACGCTCGACCAGCTGCTCGCCCGCACCGAGCCGTTGTCCGACGCCGCCCAGAACCTCTACGTCCAGCTCTCCGTCGCCGACGCCACGGCGGCCACCGCCTTCCTCGCGGGCGGCCTCGAACCCGGCGACGTCCGCGACCGGTACACCGAGGCGCTCGGCGCCGCGGCGGGCGAGGTGGTCCGCGCGTCCACCGGCCTGGCCGCGGAGGACGCGGCGTCGCGCAGCCTGCTGTCCTCGATCTCGACCAACCTGCCGCTCTACGCCGGGTTGATCGAGACCGCCCGCACCAACAATCGAGTGGGCAACCCGGTGGGCGCCGCGTATCTCGCGGAGGCGTCGACGCTCATGCAGAACACGGTCCTGCCGTGGGCGGAGAGCCTGCACTCCGGCAAGTCCGACGACGTCTCGGCCGTGCAACGCCGCTTCGCGACGCCGCCCTGGACGGCGCTGCTGTTCCTCGTCGTCTCCCTGGTGGTCCTGCTGGGCGCCCAGGTCTACCTCGGTCGGCGGACGCGACGCACGATCAACCTCGGGTTCAGCACGGCGGCCGTGGCCGTCGTCGTCCTGCTCGGGTGGATGTTGGTGGCCGGGCTGGTCTCCTCGACCGCGACGGACCGGGCGTTGACGCGCGGCGCCGAGCCGCTCGATCTGCTCACCTCCAGCCGCATCCTCGCGCAGCAGGCGCGCACCGACGAGACCATCGGCATGACCCGTCGGACCGCGAACGACGACTACGAGAAGTCGTACACCGAGTCGGTGGCCGCGCTGTCGGACACGCTCGCGTCCCTCTCGCACGACGAGGCCACCCGCACCGCGCGCATCGACGAGACCCGAACGCTGGTCGCGATCTGGTCCTCGGCCCACGACCGACTGAACGCGGCGTTGGACGTCGGGGACTTCGAGTCCGCGGTGACCATCGCCACCGGTCCCGCGCCGGGCGACGCCACCGACGCGTTCGGTCGTCTCGACTCCGCGCTGGTCGACGAGATCGACGCGTCGCGAACGGCGTTGCGCGACAACGTCCAGCGCGCGTCGGGCGTGCTCACGGGACTCACCGTGGGCGCTGCCGTCACGTGCGGGCTGGCGGCGCTCGCCGTCGTCGCCGGCATGTGGTCGCGCATCCGGGAGTACCTGTGAGGCGGCGGGCGGGGGCCGCGACGGTGGCGGTCGTGGCAGCGCTGCTCGCCGGCTGCGCCGACAACACTCCGGTGCCCGCCGCGCCGGCGACGGCGACGGTCGCCCAACCGCTCCCCGACGGCGCCACCACGGACCCGACGCCCACCACCACCACGCCCGCGCCGGACTGCGGGGATCCGCGGGCCAGCTTGCAGCCGGACTACGCGACGCCCGACGGCGCGGGCCGGCCGTCCCCCAACGTCGACGCCATCCGCGCCCGCGGACGCCTCGTCGTCGGCCTCGACACCGGGAGCAACCTGTTCAGCTTCCGCGACCCGGTCACCGGGGAGATGGCGGGATTCGACGTCGACATCGCGCGCGAGGTGGCCCGCGACCTCGTCGGCGACGCCAACCGCATCGAGTACCGCATCCTGTCGTCCGCGCAGCGTCTCGACGCGCTCGCGGCGAACGAGGTGGACATCGTCGTCAAGACCATGACCATCACGTGCGCGCGACGCGAGCGCGTCGACTTCTCCTCGGAGTACTTCCGGGCCGATCAGCGGGTGCTGGCGGTGACGGGATCGGGCATCCGCGGGATCGACGACCTCGCCGGCCGACGCGTGTGCGCGGCCGCGGGAACCACGTCCCTGCAACGGATCCAACGCCTGCAGCCGACCGCCGTCGTGGTGACCGTGCCGAGCTGGGCGGACTGCCTGGTGGTGCTGCAGCAGGGCGGGGTGGACGCGGTGAGCACCGACGACGCCATCCTCGCCGGACTCGCGGCGCAGGACCCGTACCTGCAGATCGTGGGCGGCTCGATCGCCGCCGAACCGTACGGCATCGGCATCACCAAGGGGCACGCCGACGTCGTGCGGCTGGTCAACCGCACCCTCGAGCGGGTGCGGAACGACGGGACGTGGAACGCGCTCTACGCCCGCTGGCTGCGGGTGCTCGGGCCGTCCCCGGGCCCGCCGTTCCCGGTGTACGGCGGTGCGTCGTGACCCGCACCGACGGCACGCGGGACACGGGCGCCGACTCCTCCGACGAGGATCTGGAGGGCACCCGAGCGGCCGTGCCGGACTTCGAGGGCACCCGGGCGGCCGTGCCGGACTTCGAGGGCACGCGGGCAGCAGTGCCCGATTTCGAGGGCACCCGAGCAGCGGTGCCGGACTTCGACACCACCCGAGCGGCCACGCCGGACACCGGCCGGTCGCGCCGCACCACCGCGCCCCGGCCGTCGCGTCGGGTGCGCACGGGGTCGCGTCGTCGACTCGGCGGCGGGCTGGTGGAACTGCCGCGCATTCCCGAGGTGGATCCGGCGACGGCCATCATGTCCGACCCGCGGGTACCGGAGAGCAAGCGGTTCTGTTGGAAGTGCGCCGCTCCCGTCGGGCGGAGCGTGGACGGGCGCCCGGCGAACCCGACGGGTGACTGTGCCCGGTGCGGAACGCATTTCGACTTCGCACCGCTGCTGGAGCCGGGCGAGATGGTGGCCGGGCAGTACGAGGTGCAGGGGTGCATCGCCCACGGCGGCCTCGGGTGGATCTACCTCGCGATCGACCGGAACGTCAGCGACCGCTGGGTGGTGCTCAAGGGGCTGCTGCACTTCGGCAACGCCGAGGCGCACGCGGTGGCCATGGCGGAGCGGCAGTTCCTCGCCGAGGTGACCCATCCCGGGATCGTCAAGATCTACAACTTCGTCGAACATCCGCGAAAGGTCCCGCCCGGCAGCGATTCTCCCGCGAAGGCCGAGAACACCGGGTACATCGTGATGGAGTACGTCGGCGGCCGCACCCTGCGCCAGATCATGACCGACGATCCGTCGCGCACCAAGCTTCCCGTCGAGCAGGCCATCGCGTACGTGCTCGAGGTGATGCCGGCCATGGCGTATCTGCACTCGATCGGGTTGGCGTACAACGATCTCAAGCCCGAGAACATCATGGTCTCGCAGGACCAGATCAAGCTGATCGACCTCGGCGCGGTCGGACCGCTGGAGGGCTACGGCTACCTGTACGGCACCGCCGGATATCAGGCCCCGGAGATCGTCCGCACCGGTCCCACCGTGGCGTCGGACATCTACACCGTCGGCCGCACCCTCGCCGTGCTCACGCTCGAGATCGCCTCGGAGAAGGGACGATACGTCGACGGTCTGCCCGACGACGCCCCCGTGCTCGCCGAGTACGAGTTCTACGATCGGCTGCTGCGTCGCGCCGTCCACCCCGACCCGGACGCCCGGTTCCGCAGCGCCGACGAACTCGCGAGCCAGCTCGGCGGCATCCTCCGCGAGGTCCTGTCGCAGCAGACGGGCAAGACCCACCCCGGCCTGTCCACGGTGTTCTCCCCGCAGCGCACCACGTTCGGCACCGACGAGCAGGTCGCCGTGACCGACGTCTACATCGACGGCCGGCACCGCGTCGCCCGCCTCGACCCCCGAGACGTGGTGGCGGCGTTGCCGGTTCCGCTCATCGACACCTCCGACCCCAGCGCGCAGCTCATCGCCGCCGCGGTCCACAGCGAGCCCCACCAGACCCTCGACTCGTTGCGCCTCGCCCGGGAGAACGGCGTCGACCGTGTGGTGGGTGACGACGCGCTCGGCTCCGTCGAGGCCGTGCTCACCGAAGCCCGCGCCTACCTCGACCTGGGTGAGGGCGACGCCGCGGCCGAGGTGCTCGCGCGGCTCGACGGCGTCACCGGGAACTGGCGGGTGGACTGGCATCGAGGTACGGCCGCGCTGCTCGGCCGGAATTTCGTCGACGCCGCTCGACGATTCGACGCCGTGCTCTCCGCCGTCCCCGGCGAGATCGCGCCGAAGCTCGCGATGGCCGCCTCCGCCGAACTGCTCGCCCAGCAGACCGGCGACGAGGACCACGAGACCTGGTGCGTCACCGCCGAAACGATGTACACCTCCGTGTGGCGCACCGACCGCACCATCGTCAGTGCGGCCTTCGGAGTCGCACGACGCATGACCGAGCGGGGTGCGATCCTCGACGCCATCTTCACCCTCGACCAGGTGCCCCCGACCTCACGTCACTACTCGATGGCCCGGATGACCAGCGTGCTCACCCTCCTGTCCGGGCCGGTGTCCGACATGACCGAGGGCGCCCTCGTCGAAGCCGCCAACCGCATCGAGGCCCTCCCCGCCCGCGAGCCCCGTGCGCTGCAGTTGCGCACCGTCGTCCTCGGGACCGCGCTCGACTGGATGGAGTCCGGCCGCGAGCCCGAGACCTCCCACCGCCTGCTCGGGGTGCCCTTCACGCGCGACGGCCTGCGCACCGGGGCGGAGTCGGCTCTTCGTGCCCTGGCCCGCACCGCGCGCACCCGGTCCCATCGCTTCGCCCTGGTCGACCTCGCCAACGCCGTGCGGCCGCAGTCTCTGTTCTGACCCCGGCGCCCGCTGCGCAGCGCCCCTCGACCTGCGCAGATTCCCGCCACCCGCGCACGTTCCCGCCACATGCACGACTTCCCGCCACCTGCACAGGCTGCAACCGGTGAAGGTGACCAGAACCTGCGCAACTGCGACCGTGCCCCCGCCGCGCAGCGCGCCGCTCCTTCGCACAGGCCCCGGAGCAGTAGGTGTGACGCCCCGTCCCCTCGTTCCGTACGGTAGAGGGAACGTCGAGACCCCGGCGCCGATCGTTGTCGTTCGTACGTGAGGGGAGTTCGTTGACGCGAACCCACGTTCCCGAGTTGCTCGGGGTGGAGGTCCAGATGCAGTTCGCGCCGGTACGCCGTCTCGAGGATGGAGCGTTGGCCGGGGCGGAGCTGCAGGTCCGGGGTCCGAGCGGTACCGCTCTCGGTACCGCATCCGCACTGCGCCACGCCGCGCAGCTGATGGGTCAGCGCGCCGATCTGGACGAGTACAAGCACCGGCACGCCCGCACGCCGCTCGCGCGGACCGTCGCCGACCACCTGCCCCTGCTGGTGACCATCGACTCCGAGTCGCCGCTGGCCGCGGAGCCGGCCACCGAGGGTCTCGAGCGCACCATCGTCACCGTCGACGCGACCGACGTGCTGCGCAACCCGCATAGCGCGCTGGCCCGCGTGGTGTCGGCGCGGGCGTCGGGCCGCCTGGTCGCGCTCGACGGGGTCGGGGTGGACGTCCAGGCCGCGACGCTGCTGTCACTCATCGAGCCGGACATCGTCGTGACCGCCGCCGAGCTCCACTCCGGGTCCGCCCGGACGGACATCGGTGCCACCGCCCACGCCCTGTCCGCCTACGTCGAGCGCAGCCACGCCGTGATCGTCGCCGAGGGAATCGACGACGACGCCGCGCGCCTCGCCGCTCAGACCGTCGGCGCGACGTACGGGATCGGTCGCCTGTACCCGGCCGTCGACGATCCCGCGGGTCTGCTCGCCGAGGACGTCGTCCCGATGCCGCACGCCCCCGTGTGGTCCACCCCCATCCCGGGGGACACCACGCCGTACGCAATCGCCTCCGAGCACGCGACGCCGCGGCGCGGCACCAAGCGGGTCCTGGTGCAGATGAGCAAGTCGCTGGAGAAGCAGGCGGTGGCGGCAGGGTCCGCCATGTTGGCGCTGGGGACGTTCCAGCACGCCACGCACTTCACGGATCGGACGGCGCAGCGCTGGCGGCACCTGGCGGACACCATCGGGTTCGCCGGCGTCTACGGCGTCGGGCTGACGCAGATGCTCGACGGCAACACCCAGCACGCGCCGCTGGATCCGGCGGACGACATGGTGAACGAGTGGACCGTCGTGGTCCTCGGGCCGCATCACGCGGCGTTGCTCTCGGCGCGGGACCGTCACGACAACGGACCCGACCTCGAGCGCACGTTCGACTTCGTCCAGACCTACGACCGCACGACGGTCACGCAGGCGGCGCACGCGATCATGCACCGCTTCACACCGTAGGGCCTACGACATCTCACACCGTAGGGCCTACGACATCTCACACCGTAGGACCTACGACGACGTCAATGCGACGGCGGCGCGGGCGATGGCCAGTTCCTCGTCGGTGGGCACCACCAGCACGGTGACCGCGCTGGAGTCGGCGGAGATCACCCGAGCGTCCTTGCTGCGCACGGCGTTACGCTCGGCATCGAGCACGATGCCGTAGTTCTCCAGGTCGGCCAGGGCGGCGGCGCGGACCTCGGGCGAGTTCTCGCCGACGCCGGCGGTGAAGGTGACGACGTCGACGCGTCCGAGCCCGATCATGTACGCCCCGAGGTACTTCCGCAGGCGGTGGACGTAGACGTCGAAGGCCAACCGGGCGTCGTCGTCGCCGTCGTCGACCAGGCGGCGGAGCTCGCGGAAGTCGGTGACGCCGGACAGTCCCTTGATGCCGGAGCGCCGGTTCAGCAGGGTGTCGATGCCGTCGACGTCGAGATCGGCGCTGCGACGCAGGTGCATGACGATGCCCGGATCTATGTCACCGCTGCGGGTGCCCATGACCAGCCCCTCGAGCGGGGTCAGACCCATCGTCGTGTCCACGGCGGCGCCGCCGCGCACCGCCGACGCCGACGCCCCGTTGCCGAGGTGGAGCACGATCTGGTTGAGCGACTGCGGATCCCGCTCCAGGAATTCGGCCACCCGGCCGCTGACGTACTCGTGGGAGGTGCCGTGCATGCCGTACCGCTTGATGTCGTGCTCGCGGGCGACGTCGCGGTCGATCGCGTAGGTCGACGCCGCCGCGGGTAGGGCGTGGAAGAAGGCGGTGTCGAAGACGGCCACCTGCGGCACGTCGGGCAGCTCCCGGCGCGCCACCTCGATGCCCTTCACGTTCGCCGGATTGTGCAGGGGCGCGAGGGCACTGAGCCGGTCGACGGTGGCCACCACGTCGTCGTCGATCAGCGTCGGTTCGCTGAACACGGTGCCGCCGTGGACCACTCGATGACCGACGGCCGTGACACCGGCGTCGGCGAGCGAGAGCCCCGCCTCCGCCATGGTCTCGAAGGCGGTCCGCAGCGCCGCGTCGTGATCCGGGATCTCCAGCGTCCGCTCGGTGGTCTCGCCGCGGTAGGTGACCGCCACCGTCGCGTCGGACTCGCCGATGCGTTCGACGATGCCGTGCAGCACGCCGTCGGCCTGCTCGACGTCGACCACCTGGAACTTCACCGAGCTGGATCCGGAGTTGATCACCAGAACGGTCACTGCTCGGCCCCCTGCGCCTGAATCGCCGTGATGGCCACGGTGTTCACGATGTCCTGGACCAAGGCGCCGCGCGAGAGGTCGTTCACCGGTTTCGCCAGGCCCTGCAGCACCGGCCCCACCGCGACCGCGCCGGCGCTGCGCTGCACGGCCTTGTACGTGTTGTTGCCGGTGTTCAGATCGGGGAAGACGAAGACGGTGGCCTGCCCGGCGACGTCGGACTCGGGCAGCTTGGACTTCGCGACCGACGGGTCGACGGCGGCGTCGTACTGAATCGGCCCCTCCACCAACAGATCCGGCGCCCGATCCCGCACCAGGTCCGTCGCCTCGCGCACCTTCTCGACGTCCGCGCCGGAGCCGGAATCACCCGTCGAGTAGCTGAGCATCGCCACCCGCGGCTCGATGCCGAACATCGACGCCGTCGCCGCCGACGACACCGCGATGTCCGCCAGCTGCTCGGCGGTGGGATCGGGCACGACGGCGCAGTCGCCGTACGCGAGAACGCGATCGGCGAGGCACATGAGGAAGATCGACGACACCGTCGACACCCCCTCGCGAGTCTTGATGATCTCGAACGACGGCTTGATGGTGTGCGCCGTGGTGTGCGCGGCCCCGGAGACCATGCCGTCGGCAATGCCCTTGTGCACCATCATGGTTCCGAAGTACGAGATGTCCGCCATCACCTCGCGCGCCTTCTCCGGAGTCATGCCCTTGTGCTTGCGCAGCTCGGCGTACTCGGCCACGAAGTCGTCGAAGTGCTCCGACGTCGTCGGGTCGAGGACGGTGGCCGCGGACAGGTCGACGCCGAGTTCCCCGGCCCGCCGGGTCACCGCGGTCTCGTCGCCGAGGATGGTCAGGTCGGCGACCTGCCGCTGCAGCAGACGCCCGGCGGCGCGCAGGATGCGGTCGTCACCGCCCTCCGGGAGAACGATGTGCCGACGGTCGGCGCGGGCCCGGTCGATCAGGCGGTACTCGAACATCTGCGGCGTCACCACCGACGGCATCGCGACGTCGAGCCGGGCCAAGATGTCCTCGGCCTTGATGTGCTGCTCCACCACCGCGAGTGCCGTGTCGACCTTGCGCTGCGATCCCACGGCGACGCGGCCGCGGGTGTTCGCGGCCACGCTGGCGGTGTCGAAGGTGCCGAGCTCCGTGGTGAGGATCGGCAGCCGGGGCTGCAGTCCCGCAATGAGTTTCGCGATCATGGGGTGCGGCTCGAGCCCACCGTTCATGACGATGCCCGCGAGGGATGGGAAGCCGTCGGCCTCGTGCGCGTTGACGAGGGCGAGCAGAACCTCGGAACGATCCGCGGGCGCGATGACGACGACGGCGTCGGACAGTCGCTCGAGGATGTGCTCGGCGGTCATGCCGCCCACCATCACGCGGAGCGCTTCCCGTTGCAGCAGTTCGGGATCGCCGCTGTAGAGCTCCCCCTTCATGGCGGTGAGCAGCTCGTCCATGGTGGGCGCGACCAGCAGCGGCACCTCCGGCAGCGCCCACGCCGGCACGTCGTCGGTGGCCAGGCGGTCGATCACCTCGTCCAGGGCGTCCGGATCGCACCGGTTGGCGACGATCCCCGCCAGATGCGCTCGGTGCGTGGACAACTCGGACCGGCAGAGATCGGCCAGGTGCGCGACCTCCTCGGGCGTGCGCTCCGATCCCCGCAGCGCCAGCAGGACCGGCAGGCCGAGATTGACCGCGATACGCGCGTTGAAGCCCAGCTCGCTGGGGCTCGCGATGTCGGTGTAGTCGCTCCCGATCACCACGACGGCGTCGCACTGGGCCGCCACCTCGTGGTACCGACGCACGATCTCCGCGAGCGCGGCGTCGGGATCGGCGTGCACCTCGTCGTACGTCACCCCGAGCGACTGCTCGTAGGTGGTGTCTGCCGTGGTGTGGTCGATCATCAGCTCGAGGATGTAGTCGGTCTCCGACGACGAGCGCGCGATGGGCCGGAACACCCCCACCCGCGCCGTCGACGCCCCGAGCATGGTCAGCAGACCCAGCGCGATCGTGGACTTGCCGGTGTCCCCCTCCGGCGACGCGATGTAGACGCCACGAACTACCCCGCTGGACTCGGTGTCGGCCATGCCGCCCACCCTAGTTCAGCCGAGTCGGCGCAGTCGGGGCTCGAGGTCGGTCCGGAACAACTCCAGGAAACGGCGCTGATCGTGTCCCGGCGCGTGGAAGACCAGGTGGTTCAGGCCCGCGTCGACGTACTGCTTCACCTTCTCGACGGCCTCGTCCGGATCGGACGCGACGATCCACCGCTTGGCCACCTGCTCGATCGGCAGCTCGTCGGCCGCCTTCTCCATCTCGATCGGATCGTCGATGGAGTGCTTCTGCTCCGGCGTCAGCGACAGCGGCGCCCAGAACCGCGTGTTCTCCAGTGCGGCGTCGGGGTCGGTGTCGTAGGAGATCTTGATCTCGATCATGTGGTCGATCTCGTCGACCGACCGCTCCTTCTTCTCCGCACCCTCCGCCACCGCGGGCAGCAGCTTGTCGGTGTAGAGCTCCATGCCCTTGCCGGAGGTGCAGATGAATCCGTCGCCCGCCCGGCCGGCGTAGCGCGCCACCACCGGACCGCCGGCCGCGACGTACACCGGGACGCCGCCGTCGGGCACGTCGTAGATCGAGGCGCCGGACGTGCGGTAGTACTCGCCGTCGAAGTCCACGCGGTCGCCGAGCCACAGCTCACGCATGAGCGAGACCGCTTCCCGCAGCCGCGCGAACCGCTCCTTGAACTCGGGCCACTCGCCGGAGAAGCCGGTGGCGATCTCGTTGAGGGCCTCGCCGGTGCCGACGCCGAGGAAGATGCGGTTCGGGTACAGGCAGGCCATGGTGGCGAACGCCTGCGCGATCACGGCGGGGTTGTAGCGGAAAGTCGGGGTCATCACCGAAGTGCCGAGCTGCAGGCGTTCGGTGCGCTCGCCCACCGCCGTCATCCAGGCCAGGGAGAACGGCGCGTGCCCGCCCTCGTGGCGCCACGGCTGGAAGTGGTCGCTGACCGTGGCGGAGTCCATGCCGGCGGCCTCCGCCGCGACGCCGAGCTCCACCAGCTCACGTGGGCCGAACTGCTCGGCGGACGCCTTGTATCCCAACTTCAGTTCCCGTGCCACGCCGCACTCCTCGCTCCGTCGACCACCTCTGCCGCTCTCGAATGTAGGCGCTGGGGCGTCCGGCCCGGCAGCAGGGACCGTGCGTGGCAGCACACGACCGCGTCCGAACGACGGGTTCCCGCCGATCCGGCGCGGTTGTGTGCCGTCCCGCAGCACCGGCGCGCGCCTAGGGTCGAGCCATGGCCACCCCGCCCGGCTCCGCCCGCACCGACGAGCTCGCCGAACAGATCGTCGGCACCTACTTCGCCCTGCGCGCGGCCCTGACGATCCTGGCGGTGGGCCTGCCGGTGGTGCTGGTCGGCTGGTCGCTGGCCGACCCCGCGCTACCCGTCCTCGGCTCGATCAGCGAGTACTACTGGAGCCCGGCGCGGGACGTCTTCGTGGGCGCGCTCGTCGGCACCGGCATCACCCTGATCTGCTACCGCGGCTACGGCCCGCTCGAGAACCGGCTGCTCAACGTCGCCGGCACCCTGCTCGTGATCGTCGCGCTGGTGCCGACGGACCCACCCGGCGACGAGGCGTTCGGCCTCCGGATGGCAGTGCACGCCGCCGCGGCGGTGGGGTTCTTCGTCACCTTCGCCGCGTCCGTGTGGTGGTGCGCCGACGACACCCTCGGCTCGTCCGACGACTCCGCGCGGCGCATCCGCCGCTACCGCACCGCCTACCGTGTGGTGGCGTTCGTGGTGGTGATCGCCCCGCTCGTCGCGTTGGGCCTCGTCCTGCTCTTCGGTCAGGGTGCGCTGGCCGTGCTGGTGGTCGAGGCCGTCGCCGTGGTCACCTTCGGCGGGTACTGGGCGCTGAAGTCCTACGAACTGCGCGGCACCCGACTCATCGAGACGTGATGCCGTGCTCGCGAGCCGCGACGATCCCATGGTGCCGCGCCGCGACGTCCGGATGCGCCCGCGTCCGCGACTTCCACGCGTTCTCTCCGTACGTGGAGAAGATCGGATTGTCCGGATCCACCTCGACACCACGGGATTCCGCGGCGAACTCGGCGGGAAGGTCGAGCACCGGGATGCGAGCGTCGAGGGCCGGGTTGTAGAAGTAGGGCACCGAGATGCGGTCCTGTCCCGGTTCCGGCGCGACCACCCGATGCCGCGTCGCCCGCAGGTAGCCCCCGGTGGCCACCTCGAGCAGTTCGCCGATGTTGACGACGAAGGTGCCCGGCACCGGTGGCGCGTCGATCCACGTGCCGTCCTCGCGTTCCACCTGCAGTCCGGTCGAGCCCTCCTCGAGCAGGAGCAGGGTCAGCACCCCCGAATCCTTGTGCGCCCCCACCCCTTGCGGGTTCTCGCGGGTGCCGGGATACCGCACGATCTTGATGAGCGTCGCGGGCTGGACGAACGCCGCGTCGAAGGTGTCCTCCGCAGCACCGAGCGACGCCGCCCAGTGCCGCAGCAACCGGGCCCCGAGCGCGGACAGCGCGGCATCCCACTGCTCGACGGCCGGGCGCAGCTCGGGCAGCGCGGACGGCCATCGGTTGGGGCCCTGCAGGTTCCAGTACCCCTGCGCGCCGGGAATCGCGTCGCGCTCCGGGCCGATGTCGATCTGCTCGCGCCAGTCGACGGCGCCGCCCGTCAGCTCACCACCCACCCGGCTGTAGCCGCGGAAGTGCGGCGACTCGAGGTGGTCGATCTCCGCTTTCGCCTCGTCCGGGAGCGCGAAGAACCGGCGCGCCAGAGCGATCAGCTCGGCCCCGACGGCGGGGTCGAGGCCGTGACCGGCCAGGTAGAAGAAGCCGTCGCGGTGGGTCGCCTCACGCAGCGCGGTCCGGAACGCAGTGGGATCCTCGTCCGCCGTGGACAGGTCGAGGACGGGCAGAGCGGTCATGACGGCCTCCCGGGTAGTGCAGTGCTGTGTCGGGCCGCACGGGGCCCGCGGGTCAGAACCCGACCCCGGCGAACGGGGCGAGCTCGGTCGTGAAGAGCGTGTCGGCCGCGGCCGGCGCCGCCGCGTCCCCGGTCACCAACCCGGCCACCGCGAGCGAGCGCCACGACGTCCCGCCGAGCAGCACGGCCGCCAGGTCGCGGACGTGCACTCGCAGCGCGCCGGGCCCGTCGACCCGGTGGACCCCGTCCGGACCCACCTCGACCGTTCCGGCGTTCTCGGGCAGATCGTCGTCGTCGACGGTGATCGTGACGGACGGCCCCGCGCCGTACGTGCGGGCGGCGAGGGCGGCGTCGACGTCGAGAATCCGGAGCCACGTCTCGTCCGAGGTCGACTGCAGACGGACGGCGCGGCGGTCGTGGACCAGCAGCGGCAGCACGGTGTCGACGGGCACCGCGCCGAACGTGATGCGGTCCACCAGGTCGAGTCGGAGCAAAAACCGCAGCAGGTCGGCGAACACCGCGTCGGTGGACGCGTGCAGGTCGTCGACGACGACGCGTCGGTCGGCGCCCGACCACCACTGCGACGGGTCCGCCGGGCGATAGCGCACGTAGCCGTCGTCGCGTCCGTCGGTGGAGTGCACCGCGATCCACACCGGCTTGTCGTCCTCGCGCAGTCGGTGGGCCGCCCACCAGATCGGCAGCCGCGAGACGAAACCCGGCCGGGCCGAGGGGTTCTCGTCGACGATCGCCGCCTGCCGGTCGAGCGCCCCGTCGCGATCGATCAGGCGGGTGGTTCCCGACGTCGCCACGCCGTCGCGCAGCCGCGCGCGGGCAGTGATCACCTCGGCCCGCAGCGACGACGTCGCGACGCCGTACCCGTACCGCCCGTAGATGACGGCCTCCGACGCCCGCAGCGTGGCGACGACGTGGCCGGCGTCTCGCGCGTCGCGCAGCTGGCGGCGCAGCAGGGCGGAGACGACGCCGCGACGCGTGTGGGTCGGCAGCACCCCGACGTGGGTGACGGCGAGGTGTGACACGGCGGCGCCGCCGGGGAGGGTGAGGGTGCCGATGCCACCGTCGGTGGTACCGACAAGTGTCGACGAGTCGGTGGTACCGACAAGTGTCGACGAGTCGGTGGTACCGACAAGTGTCGACGAGTCGGTCGTTCCGACGAGGGTCGACGCGTCGTACGCGCCGTAGGTGAGGCCGGGTTCGCGCAGGGTGGTCACGACCTCGCGGGTGACCGGCAGCCCCGGCAACCCCACCATCGCGGCGCGGAACACCTGCTGGGAGGCGAGCAGCTCGTCGGGGGTGCGCAGGAGGCGGATCTCGACCATTCCGCCAGCCTAGGTCCGCGGTGCTCCCCGGCCGCGACGGGGCAGAATGGACCCGTGACCACGAACCCAGCCGACCACCGGTGGACCTACCTCATGGACATGGACGGGGTCCTGGTGCACGAGGAGCACCTGGTTCCGGGCGCCGACCGCTTCCTCCAGGAGCTGCAGGACACCGGCACGCCGTTCATCGTGCTGACCAACAACTCCATTCGCACGCGTCGCGACCTGCAGGCGCGCCTGCGCCGGACGGGGCTCGAGATTCCCGAGGAGTCCATCTGGACGTCCGCGCTGGCGACCGCGACGTTCCTGCACAACCAGCGGCCGGGCGGAACGGCGTACGTGGTGGGCGAATCGGGCTTGACGACGGCCTTGCACGACATCGGCTACATCATCACCGACATCGACCCGGACTACGTGGTGCTCGGCGAGACGCGCACGTACTCGTTCGAGGCGATCACGACGGCGATCCGCCTGGTCGAGCGCGGCGCGCGCTTCATCGCGACCAACCCCGACGCGACCGGTCCGTCGCGGGACGGCTCGCTCCCGGCGACCGGGTCCGTGGCCGCCCTGATCACGCGGGCCACCGGTCGCGAGCCGTACTACGTGGGCAAGCCGAACGCACTCATGATGCGCTCGGCCCTGCGAGCCATCGGTGCACACTCGGAGAACACGCTGATGATCGGCGACCGCATGGACACCGACGTGGTGTCCGGGCTCGAGGCGGGACTGCAGACGATTCTGGTGCTCACCGGCATCTCGACGCGCGCGTCGGTGGAGATGTATCCGTTCCGGCCGACGCGGGTCATCGAGTCGGTCGCGGACCTGGTGGGCCACACGGAGACTCCGTTCGGATGACCTTTCTCTACTCCCGTCCCGACCGCAGCGTGGTGGCGTCGGGCGCACGGCAGTCGTTCGACCACGTCGACGACGCGCGCGAGGCGCTCGCCGACGGTGACGCGTCGGTTCTGGTGGGGGCGTTCGGGTTCGACGCCACCACGCTGTGCGCGCTGGTGGAGCCGGTCACGTTCGAGCGGTACGACGAGCCCCGCGTCCCCGCCGACGACCTCGACCTGCCGGGGGCGGTGATCGCCTCGCGGAACCCGCCGCCGGAGAAGCACGTCGACCGAGTGCGCCGGGCCCTGACCATCCTGCGGCACCCCGGCGGGGCACTGCGCAAGGTGGTGCTGGCCCGCTCGATCACCCTGGTCTTCGACCGCCCGCTGGACCCGATCGTGTTGGCGGACAGCCTGATCGCGGCCAACCCCGGCCACAACGGGTTCTGCGTCGACCTCACCGCGGCGGGTGGCCCGTACTTCGGGCGTCACCTCGTCGGCGCGTCGCCGGAACTGCTGGTCCGCCGTACCGGACGGGAGGTGGTGTGTCGTCCCTTCGCCGGGACCGCTCCGCGCAGCGCCGACCCCGACGCCGACCGCGCGGCCGGCGAGGCGCTGCTCGCCAGCGCGAAGAACCTCGAGGAACACCGCTACGTGGTCGACGCCATCGCCGCCGCGCTCGCCCCGCTGTGCGACGACCTCGACGTTCCCGCCGAGCCGACGCTGATCGGGACGCCGGCCGTGTGGCACCTCGCGACCCCGATCACCGGCACTCTGCGCGAGACCGCCACCACCGCACTGGATCTCGCGTTGGCGCTGCACCCGACGCCCGCCGTCGCGGGCAGCCCCACCGACCTGGCCCTGCGCACCATCGACCTGGTCGAGTCGGGCCGCAGCCGCGACTTCTACGCCGGTGCCGTCGGGTGGTGCGACGCCTCGGGCGACGGCGAGTGGATGGTGGCCATTCGCTGCCTCGACCTCGCGGCCGACGGCAAGAGCGGTGTCGCGACGGCCGGCGGCGGCATCGTCGCCGAGTCCGACCCCGACGCCGAACTCGACGAGACCACCGCCAAGTTCGCGACGGTGCTCGCGCCGTTCGGCCTCGCCTGATCGGACGCGCGAGCGCCGCGCCGCCGCTATCGGCTCAGCGCGCCCTCGACGTCACCGAGCAGGTCCGCCACGTCCTCGAGACCGACGGAGATGCGGACCACGCCGTCCGTGATCCCCACGGCCGCACGGCCTTCCGGTCCCATGGACCGGTGGGTCGTCGTGGCCGGGTGCGTCGTCATGGTCTTGGCGTCGCCGAGGTTGTTCGAGATGTCGACGATGCGCAACCCGTTGAGGAACTGGAACGCCCGCTCCTTGCCGCCCTCGAGCTCGAACGTGACCACGGTGCCGCCGCCGGACATCTGGGACATCGCCAGCTCGTGCTGCGGGTGCGACTCGAGGTACGGGTACCGCACCCACGAGATGCCGGGCTGCGTCTCGAGGAACTCCGCCACGGCCAACGCGGACGCCGTCATCCGCTGCACCCGCAGGGCCATCGTCTCGAGACCCTTGAGCAGGGTCCACGCGTTGAACGGGCTCAGCGCCGGGCCCGTGTGCCGCATGAGCTTCTGGACCGGGCCGTCGATGTAGTCCTGCGAGCCCAGGATCGCGCCGCCGAGCACGCGGCCCTGACCGTCGATGTGCTTGGTGCCGGAGTAGACCACCACGTCGGCGCCGAGGTCGAAGCTCCGCTGCAGGATCGGCGTCGCGAAGACGTTGTCCAGCACCACCTGTGCGCCCGCGGCGTGGGCCATCTCGACCACCCGCCGGACGTCCACCAGCGACTGCATCGGGTTGGACGGCGTCTCGAAGAACACCGCCGTGGTGGGCACCGACAGCGCCTGCTCCCACTGGTCGAGATCCTCGCCGTCGACGAAGACCGTCTCCACGCCCCACCGCGGCAGGATCTCGTTGCACACCACGAAGCACGAGCCGAACAGACTGCGCGCCGCCACCAATCGGTCCCCGGCCTTCAGCAGCGCCCCGAGCGCGGTGAACACCGCCGACATGCCGGACGACGTCGCGAACGCCGCCTCCGCGCCGTCGAGCAGCCGAATGCGCTCCTCGAACATCGACACCGTCGGGTTGCCGTAGCGCGAGTAGACGAAGTGGTCGACGTCACCCGTGAAGGCCTGCTCGGCCGCCTCCGCGCTCTCGTAGACGAAGCCCGACGTGAGGTAGAGCGCCTCGGCGTTCTCCTCGAACCCGGACCGGTTCAGCCCGCCGCGCACTCCCAGGGTGCCGGGGCCCACGCCGCCGGGAAGGGGCTTGGCGAAGCCACCGCCGCGAGGGATCACTTCTGCCGCCACGCGAGGCCGACCGCACGCCACCCGGCGCCGCCGCGGTGCCCGTCCTCGTCGGTGGCGCCCTCGAACCCGTCGAGCACGTTGTAGGCCGGCGAGATGCCGGCCGCCGTCGCGGCCTCCGCGGCGCCGATGGACCGCTGACCGGAGCGACACAGGAAGACCACCGGGCCGGACTCGACCCCGGACGCGCGCAGCTGCTCGACGAAGTGCTCGTTCGGCCGACCGTCGGGGTAGCTCACCCACTCGACGAAGGCGGTGCGCTTGTTCAGCGACGAGGTGTCCGGCACACCGACGTACGTCCATTCCGCGTGCGTACGGACGTCGACCAACGACGCGTTCGGATCCGAGGCCAGCATCTCCCAGGCCTGCTCGGGCGTGATGTCTCCTGCGTAGCTCACGGCCCCAGTTTCGCACACAGGGCTTCGTGCCCGATTTGTCGCATAGTCGCAGCGCAGGGCGGTATGAGGGCAAGATGTGCCGATGAGCGACACCACTGCTCCGGGGAGCGAAGCCACCGCGTCGGCGCAGGATTCCACCGGGACCGACTTCACGCACAAGCAGATCCTGACCGTCATCTCCGGGCTGATGCTCGGAATGTTCCTCGCGGCGCTGGATCAGACGATCGTCTCGACGTCGATCCGCACCATCGCCGACGACCTGCAGGGGTTCTCCATCCAGGCGTGGGTCACCACGGCGTACCTCATCACCGCCACGATCTCGACCCCGCTCTACGGCAAGCTGTCCGACCTCTACGGCCGCAAGCAGTTCTTCCTCGCCGCCATCACAATCTTCGTGATCGGGTCGGCGCTCTGCGGCTTCGCGACGTCGATGTACCAACTGGCCGCGTTCCGCGCCGTGCAGGGCCTCGGCGCCGGCGGCCTGTTCTCGCTGGCCCTGACCATCGTCGGCGACATCGTCCCGCCGCGCGAACGCGCCAAGTACCAGGGCTACTTCCTCGCCGTGTTCGGCACGTCGAGCGTGCTCGGTCCCGTCATCGGCGGCGTGCTCTCCGGCGCCGACGAGATCCTCTCGATCACCGGCTGGCGCTGGGTGTTCTTCGTCAACGTGCCCATCGGCGTCGTCGCGTTGTTCGTCGTCGCCAAGGTCCTGAATCTGCCGCCGCGGCGCGGGAACGCCGTCGTCGACTGGGGCGGCGCCGCCGCGCTCGCGGTGGGCTTGGTGCCGCTGCTGATCATCGCCGAGCAGGGCCGCGTCTGGGGCTGGGGCTCCGGCCGGGCGGTGATCTGCTACGTCGTCGGCGCGCTCGGTATCGCCGCGTTCATCGCGGTCGAGGTCCGGATGAAGTCGAACGCCCTGATTCCCATGCGCTTCTTCCGCAACTCGACGTTCAGCATCGGACTGCTGCTGTCGGTGGTCACCGGCGCCGCGATGTTCGGCGGCATCACCCTGCTGCCGCAGTACCTGCAGGTGGTCAAGGGATCGTCGCCGACGCTCGCCGGGTTCCAGATGCTGCCGCTGGTGCTGGGCATCATGATCGCCTCGGTCTTCTCCGGGCAGATGATCTCCCGCACCGGGCACTACCGCCCGTACCCGATCATCGGCACCACCCTGATGACGGTCTGCATGTTCGCGTTCTCGTTCATCCGCTACGACACCCCGCTGTGGGCGATCATGCTCGCGATGTTCGGGTTCGGATTCGGCCTGGGCAACCTGATGCAGCCGCTCACCCTCGCCATCCAGAACGCGCTGCCGCCGCAGGACATGGGCGTCTCGACGTCGTCGGCCACGTTTTTCCGCCAGATCGGCGGCACCATCGGCGTCGCCGCGTTCCTGTCGCTGCTGTTCTCCCGCGTCACCGACACCATTCGCGACGCGTTGATCTCGGCCGCCGCGACGCCCGAGTTCCAGTCCGCCGTGGGCGAGGCCGCGCAGAGCGGCGACCCGACGGTCGCCGGGCTGGCGCGGGGACTGGCGTCGGGCGACGGGTCGGCGGCCGGCGGGGTCCTCGAGGACACGTCGTTCATCCAGAAGCTGCCGACGGCCCTCGGTGACCCCTTCCGCATCGGCTTCTCCGACGCGATGGATCAGGTGTTCGTCGCCGCGGGCGTGCTCCTGGCCGTCGGGTTCGTCATCAACCTGTTCCACAAGGAGATCCCGCTGCGCACACAGGGCGGGTTGGCTGCGCAGCGGACGGAGCTAGCGGAGCCCTGAGCCGGCCCCGGTGCGCAGCGCACCGGGATCTGCGCAGGCTGCAACACACGCGGATCGAGCTGCGCTGCGCAGCCCGGCGGGCCGGGGGCGGACCTCAGCTGCTGCAGATCTTCCAAGCCTCGTCCTGACGCACGGCGTTCCAGGTCAGGGTCTGCTCGCTGCCGTCAAGGGTGACGGTGACGTCCACCTCGGCGGCGTCACCGTTCACCCGCACCTCGTCGATCGTCTCGAGCTCGACCGACTCGGCGTCACGCAACGGCGCGTTCACGATGCCGGCGCACTGCAGGGAGCTCAGCCGGTCGCCGTCGTTCTGCCCGGCGGCCTCGACGTACTCGGCGACCACCGTGCCCACCCGCTGGTTCTCGCTCACGTTGTCCTCGGGCGAGCGGGTCAGCGAGAGCACCGCGACGATGATCGCCACCACGGCCACCACCGCAGCCGCCGCGAGGAACGGGGCTGCGGTGGAACGGCCAGCGGGTTCGGGCTCGGGTGTGGTCATGCCCGGCAGTCTCTCACCCCTCCAGGGTCGGGTAATCGGTGTAACCCTCGGCGCCGCCGCCGTAGAAGGTGCTCTCGTCGGGAGTGTTCAGCTCGGTGTCGTGGGTCCAGCGCGTCACCAGATCCGGGTTCGCGATGAACGGGCGCCCGACGGTCACCGCGTCGGCCACGCCGTCGGCGACCAGGGTCACCGCGTCCTCCCGCGTGGTGGGCTTCTCGAAACCGGTGTTGAGCACCAGCGGACCCGACCACGCGGACCGGATCTTGCCGAGGAACGGATCGTCCGGCGAAACGAGGACGTGCAGGTAGGCCAGGCCGAGACCGTCGATGCCGTCCAGCAGTGCCTCGTAGGCGCCCGTCGTGTCGTCCTCGGCGATGCCGCTGGCCGTCGACCCGGGTGAGATGCGGATGCCCACGTGTCCGGCGCCGATCGCGTCGGCGACGGCGCGGGTCACCTCGACCACCAGACGCGCCCGGTTCGCCGGGCTCCCGCCGTACGCGTCGGTGCGGGTGTTGGCGCCGTCCGCGAGGAACTGGTGCAGCAGGTAGCCGTTGGCGGCGTGGATCTCGACGCCGTCGAGACCGGCCGCGATCGCGCGTCGGGACGCGTCGACGAACTCGGCGACGACGCCCGGCAGTTCCTCCGCCGTCAACGCCCGCGGCGTCGGGATGGGCTGCTCCCCGGATGCGGTGACCATGTCGATGCCGGGGGCGATCGCCGACGGCGCGACCGACTCCTCTCCGGTGTTGTCCGGGTGCGAGACGCGTCCGGCGTGCATCAGCTGCACCACGATTCGTCCGCCGCCGCCGTGCACGGCGTCGGCGATGCGCGCCCAGCCGGCCTGCTGTTCGTCGGTGTGGATGCCGGGGGTGTTCAGGTAGCCCTTGCCGACGGCGGACGGTTGCGTGCCCTCGGACACGATCAGTCCGGCGCCGGCCCGCTGCCGGTAGTACTCGACGTTGAGATCGTTCGGGGTGCCGTCGGGCTCACTGCGGTTGCGGGTGAGCGGGGCCATCCACACGCGGTTGCGGGTGGCGATGGCCCCCGCCTCGAGTGGCTGGAGAATCGGGGAGTCGGGGCCTAGTTCGGTCACGGGTGGTGCCTTTCCGGGGGTTTCGTCGGACTGTCTCTATTCGTCGCCACAACGGTGCCTCGACTGTTCGATGCCGATTCCCTACCGCTGACCTGGCGCACCGCGGCCCCCACCTGTTCATTTATGCTTGGCTGTCCGCCTCGTTCGATCGTTAGGTAGATCCACGCTGATGACTGACCAGACCCGCCCGCTTCGTGTGGCCATCGTGGGCGCCGGCCCGGCCGGTATCTACGCCGCCGACGCGCTCATGAAGTCGGACCACAACGTGTCCGGTCCCGGCGTGAGCATCGACCTCTTCGAGCGCATGCCCGCCCCCTTCGGCCTGATCCGCTACGGCGTCGCGCCGGACCACCCGCGCATCAAGGGCATCATCACCGCGCTGCACAAGGTGCTCGACAAGCCGCAGGTCCGCCTGCTCGGCAACATCGACTACGGCACCGACATCGACCTGCCGACGCTGCGCCGCTTCTACGACGCCGTCATCTTCTCCACCGGCGCCAACGCCGACCGCGAACTGAAGATCCCGGGCATCGACCTCGACGGCAGCTACGGCGCCGCGGACTTCGTCTCCTGGTACGACGGCCATCCCGACGTGCCCCGCACCTGGCCGCTCGACGCAAAGAAGGTCGCCGTGCTCGGCGTCGGCAACGTCGCGCTCGACGTCGCCCGCGTGCTGGCCAAGACCGGCGACGAGCTGCTCCCCACCGAGATCCCGGCCAACGTGTACGAGGGCCTGAAGGCCAACAAGGCCGTCGAGGTGCACGTGTTCGGCCGCCGCGGTCCCGCGCAGGCCAAGTTCACCCCGCTCGAACTGCGCGAGCTCGACCACTCGCCCAACATCGAGGTCATCGTCGCGCCCGAGGACATCGACTACGACGAGGGCTCGGAGAAGGCCCGTCGCGAGTCCAAGCAGGTCGACATGGTGGCCAACACCCTGCAGGACTGGGCCATCCGCGACCAGGGCGACCGCCCGCACAAGCTGTTCCTGCACTTCTTCGAGTCGCCGCACGAGGTGCTCGGCGAGAACGGCAAGGTCGTCGGACTGCGCACCGAGCGCACGGAACTCGACGGCACGGGCAACGTGACGGGCACCGGCAAGTACACCGACTGGGACGTCCAGGCCGTGTACCGCGCCGTCGGCTACCTGTCGCAGAACATCGCCGACCTGCCGTTCGACGAGCTCGCGGGCACCATCCCCAACGAGGCCGGCCGCGTGCTGAACAACGACGGCACGCCGTTCCCGTCCACCTACGTCACCGGCTGGATCAAGCGCGGCCCGGTGGGCCTCATCGGCCACACCAAGGGCGACGCCAACGAAACCGTCGCCAACCTGCTGGCCGACGCGCCGTCGTTCGCCGGCGCGGAGGAGCCCGCCGAGGACGCGGTGACGTCGTTCCTCGAGTCGAAGAACATTCCGTTCACCACGTGGGACGGCTGGTACCGGCTCGACGCCCACGAGCGCAGCCTGGGTGAGCCCCAGGGCCGCGAGCGGGTCAAGGTCGTCGAGCGCGAGGACATGCTCCGCGCCAGCGAGCCCGACAAGATCTAGATCCGGACCGCCAGCAGGCGTCCTTCACGCTCCTCCTTGCGAGCGTGTTCGTTGAAATCCGGTGCGGCGCACGCGAACAGCGTGCGCCCATCGGATCCACCGAATCCGCAGGCGAACACGCCGGTGTCGAAGGCCAGCTCGTCCACGACGCCGTCGCCCTCGCGGATCTGCACGATGCGCTGGTTCAGCGCGTCGGCCGCCCACAGCGTGCCGTCCGGTCCCAGCGCGCAGCCGTCGGGTGCCATTACCACCTCGCCGATCCCGGTGGCCATGTCGGTCGACTCCGGCATCGGCCCCAGCACCGCCCAGTCCCGACGCGGGCCCAGCACGCCGTCGGCACCGATCCGGAACGCGGAGATCCTGTT
The DNA here is from genome assembly GCF_019834675.1 of Rhodococcoides corynebacterioides. Classification (GTDB taxonomy): domain Bacteria; phylum Actinomycetota; class Actinomycetes; order Mycobacteriales; family Mycobacteriaceae; genus Rhodococcoides; species Rhodococcoides corynebacterioides_A. The sequence continues at coordinate 63,654 of NZ_JABUBU010000010.1, forward strand.
GCCGAGGGTCTCGTCGACCAGCAGGTCGCCGTCGGCGGTCACCGCCATCCCGTTGGGGAAGTGCAAGTCCGTCGCGTCCTCGTGGACCGACCCGTCGGGCTCGACGCGCAGGAGCGACGCCGTCTCGATCGGGGCGAGGTTCATCAGGTCGAAGCCGAAGTTGCCCACGTACGCGCGGCCGTCGGCGTCGACGTGCATGTCGTTGGCGTGACCGGTGGCGTGCGCCGAGAGATCCGCGTGCTCGACGAGGCTGCCGTCGGTCTCCCGGCGCAGGACCTTCCGGTCCCGCATCGACACCACCAGCAGTCGACCGTCGGGCAGCCAGCCGAGGCCCGACGGCTGCTCCGGCACCTCCGCCTCCACCCGGACGTCGTCGCCGTCCTCGGTCGCGGACAGCACCTGCCCGGTGTAGAAGTCGGACACCCAGATGCGCCCCTCGTGCCACCGCGGGCACTCGAAGTAGGTGTAGCCCTCCAGCACGATGGTCGGTTCGGCCTTCATGGATCTCCTCGATTCTCGTCCACCATCCGCGGTGGGTCGTACGCCGTAAGCCTCCGTGAGGCATCCTGACAGACGTGTTCGACAGCCACGTCCACATCAGAGATCCTCGATTTCCGTTGGTGAACAACGAGACCTACCAACCGGAGTCGTACACCGTCGCGGACTACCTCGCCGACGTCGACGGACTCGGCGTGACCGGCGGAGCCGTCGTGTCCGACACGTTCCAGTCGAAGGACGCGGCGTTCCTGACCTCCGCGCTGGACGAGCTCGGTCCCGGCTGGGTGGGGGTGGTCCACCTCGGCGACGACGCCACCGACGACGACATCGCGGCGCTCGACCGCGCCGGGGTCCGCGCGCTGCGCTTCCACCTCCGACGGGGCGTCTCGGACCTGCCGACCATGACCCGCCAGGCCGTGCGCGCCCACGCGGTCGCCGGGTGGCACGCCGAGTTCTACGTCGACGCGGGCCTGCTCCGCACGCTCGAACCCGTGATGTCCAAGCTGCCCGCCGTGAGCGTCGACCACCTCGGGATGAGCGAGGACGCGATGCCCTATCTGCTGGACCTCGTCGACCGCGGCGTCCGGGTGAAGGCGTCGGGATTCGGCCGCATCCAGCACGACCCGGTCTCGGCGATGCGCCGCATCCACGCCGTCAACCCCGACGCCCTGATGTTCGGATCGGACCTGCCGGGCACCCGCGCGCGGCGCCCGTTCGACCCCGCCGACCTCGACCTGATCGCCGAGGCCGTGGGCGGTGACCTGCAGGCCGTACTGGTGGGCAACGCGCGGGCCTGGTACCGGCAGCGGTAGGGCCGCCGGCCGGGGGTTGCGCGCGGGGGTCAGTCGGCCGTCGCCACGTCGTGCAGGATGCGGGCGAGGTCGGCGGGACGGCTCCACAGGGGCCAGTGGCCCGTCGGGAGGTCGACCAAATCCAGGTTCTCGAGGTGCGCGACCTCGGCGAACATGGGGTGGCCCGCCCGGGCGAGCTCCATCATCCGCTCACTGCGTATCGAGCAGCACACCATGGTGGTCGGCGTGCGGCGGCGCGCGTCGTTGGTCAGGTGCACGGCCTGCCGCAGGGTCGTCGCCGGGTGGTCCACGGCGTCCGCCCGGAACCGGGCGAGCGTTTCCTCGCTCAGTCCCTCGAGGCCGGCCTGCTGCCCCAGTACGTCGAACGGCGGCAGCGGTCGGTCGCCGTCGGCGGCGGGGTCGGCGGCGCTGCCGGACGTCACCGGCCCCGAGTCGACCCACACCATCCGATGGATCAGCTCGGGGTGCCGGTCGAGGACCAGGCAGGCCGGCGCGTTCGCCCCGCTGTGCGCTACCAGGACCGCCGCACGGCCCTCGCCCGCCCGCACGAGGCACTCCTCGATGGCCGCGGCCTGATCGTCGAGGGTTCTCGACGCGCGCAGGTCGTCGTCGGGGTCGAGGCCCGGCAGCGTGATCGGCCACGCCCGGGTGCCCAGATCGGTGAGAGCGGCGACCACCTCGTCCCACGCCCATGCGCCGAGCCAGTGGCCGGGGACGAGGACGACGTCGCGGGAGGCAGGTCGGTGCGGTGACGAGGCCGGGTTCGAGGTCATCCCTCGATGGTCGCGCCCGGGCCGTCCGGAAGGAAGGGCCGAACGTCAGAGCACGACGGCCAGCAACCAGGTGCCGGCGGCGAGGAGCGCCCCGAACAGTTCGACCAGGATCGACAGGCCCACCGCCTTGGTGGCGTGCACCGCGGACCGCCACGCCGACCCCGCCGTGCGGCTGCGCGGCAGTTCCGCCAGGAACACCCCCAGCGGGAAGCCGAGGAACAGCCCCACCACCGGGACGACGACGAACCCGACGATGCCGACCACCCCGCCGACGACGATCGAGCGCGTCGGCACCCCGGCGTCCCGCAGGCGTCGGCCCGGCCACAGGTACTTCACGACGCCCGCCACCACCAGCACCGCGGCGGCCACCCCGAACACCGTCCACGCCGTCGTCGTCGCGGTGAGGAACGCCCACACGCCGATGGCGGCGAGAATCAGCAGCACCCCCGGCAGGACGGGCACAACGACGCCGATCAGACCGACGACGATCGCCAGCCCGACGAGCAATTCGCCGGCGGGACTCACGACGGATCGCTCACGTCGCCGAGACCGGCCGCACCCGACTCGCCGCGGTGCGCGCACGCTCCCGGGCGGTCTCGACGTCCGCGGCCGTCGCGTAGGCGACGCCCATGCGTCGTCGGGCGAAGCTCTCCGGTTTGCCGAACAGCCGCACGTCGGACTCGGGGACCCGCAGTGCGTCGTCGACACCCTCGAACGCGATGCCGACCTCGTCGAGGCCGCCGTAGATCACGGCCGACGCGCCGGGTGAACGCAGCGAGGTGTCCACGGGCAGGCCCAGAATCGCGCGGGCGTGCAGCTCGAACTCCGAGAGCCGCTGCGTCCCCAGCGTGACCAGGCCGGTGTCGTGCGGGCGCGGGCTGACCTCGGAGAAGAAGACGTCGTCGCCCTGCACGAACAGCTCGACGCCGAACACCCCCCGCCCGCCGAGCGCCGTCGTGATGGTGCGGGCCACCTCGCGCGACGCCTCCAGCGCGACCGGCGACATCGGCTGCGGCTGCCACGACTCGACGTAGTCACCGGACTCCTGCCGGTGGCCGATCGGCTCGCAGAAGTACGTCTCGATCTCGCCGGATTCGTCGGAGGCGCGCACCGTGAGTTGCGTGATCTCGTAGTCGAAGTCGACGAAACCCTCGACGATCACCCGTCCCAGCGCCACGCGGCCGCCGGCCTGCGCGTGATCCCACGCCGCCTGGACGTCGTCGTCACCTCGCACCACCGACTGACCCTTGCCCGACGACGACATCACCGGCTTGATCACCGCCGGAAACCCGGTGCGGGACAGGACTTCCCGCATCTCGTCGACGCTGTCGGCGAAACCGTAGGGGGACGTCGGCAACCCCAACTCCTCCGCCGCGAGACGACGGATGCCCTCCCGGTTCATCGTCAGCTGCGTCGCGCGCGCCGTCGGCACCACCGTGGTGACGCCGCGCTGCTCGACGACGGCCAACGCGTCCGTGGCGATGGCCTCGATCTCGGGGACGATCAGATGCGGGCGCTCGGCGTCGATCACGGCCAGCAAGGCGTCGGGATCGCTCATGTCCACCGTGTGCGCACGGTGCGCCACCTGATGGCCGGGCGCGTCGGCGTACCGGTCGACGGCGATCACCTCGACCCCGAGCCGCTGCAGCGCGACGATCACCTCCTTGCCCAGCTCACCCGAGCCCAGCAGCATCACCTTGGTCGCGGACGGGGACAGCGGAGTTCCGAGCCGGAATGTCGTCACAGCAGGCATGCTAACGGGCATGGCGGACACGACGGATCTGCTGACCCGGTGCAGGTGACCGGAACCTGCACAGGTGCGACGGGACGGGGCGGTCCACGAACCTGCTCCCCTTTCCGCAACCTGCTTCGGTTGTAACCGGAGCAAGTTGCTGGAACCGAAGCAACTTCCCACCTGCGCAGGTTCCCGCCAACCACACCGGTTGCAACCGGTGCAGGTGACCGGAACCTGAGCAGATTCGACGGGACGGGGCGGTCCACGACCACTCGGTCCCCCCACCCGCACGATCCGGTCACGGCCACCGCTCCCGCGCGTCGTTAGGGTCGGCGCATGACTTCAGGTGGGCCTCTGGCCGGGATCAAGGTCGTCGAACTCGCGGGCATCGGTCCGGGACCCCACGCCGCGACGCTGCTCGCCGATCTGGGCGCGGACGTCGTGCGAGTGCAGCGCGCGGGTGCGCTGCCGGGCGAGGGCGCGACCGGCGATCCGTTGATCCGGAACCGCCGCATCGTCGAGGCCAACCTCAAGGATCCCGCCGACCTCGACCGGGTGCAGCGACTGGTGGACCGCGCCGACGTCCTGATCGAAGGGTTCCGCCCGGGCGTGACCGAGCGCATGGGCCTCGGGCCGGAGGACACGACGGGCCGCAACCCGCGCCTGATCTACGGCCGCATGACGGGGTGGGGTCAGGACGGGCCGTGGGCGCAGACGGCCGGCCACGACATCAACTACATCTCCGTGACCGGCGTGCTGCACGCGATCGGGCGGGAAGGCGAGCGCCCGGTGCCGCCGATGAACATGGTCGGCGACTTCGGCGGTGGCTCGATGTTCCTGGTCACGGGCATTCTGGCGGCGCTGGTGGAGCGGGCGTCGTCGGGTCGCGGACAGGTGATCGACGCCGCGATGGTCGACGGCACCGTCGCGCTGTCACACATGATCTGGGGCTGGCGCGGCATCGGGATGTGGTCCGACGAGCGGGGCGCGAACCTCCTCGACACCGGCGCCCCCTTCTACGACACGTACGAGACCGCCGACGGCAAGCACGTCGCGGTGGGGGCGCTCGAGCCGCAGTTCTACGCGGCGCTCCTGCAGGGTCTGGGCCTGGACCCGACCGCGCTGCCGCACCAGCTGGACCGCGCGCGGTGGCCCGAGCTGCGCGCGACCTTCACCGACGTCTTCGCCTCCCGCACCCGCGACGACTGGGCCGCCACCTTCGACGGGACCGACGCGTGCGTGACGCCGGTGCTCACGTTCGGGGAGGCGTCGTCGCATCCGCAGATGGCGGCCCGCGAGAACCTCGTCGACGTCGACGGCATCACCCAGCACGCCCCGGCGCCGCGGTTCTCGCGGACCGTGCCGACGCAGCCGGAGGGCCCGGCCCGCACCGCGGCGGATCCGGACGAGATCTGGACCTGATGGACGCCGCCGCCTGGGACGCGAAGTACGACGGACGGACCCCGTCGCCCGGGTCGCCGCCCGACGACGTCCTGGTCGAGTTCGTCACCTCGCGTCCGCGCGGGCGGGCGTTGGACCTCGCCTGCGGGCACGGCCGCAACGCTCTGTGGTTGGCGATGCGGGGGTGGCAGGTCGACGCGGTCGACTTCAGTGCCGTGGCACTGTCCGGGGCGGCATCGGTGGCCGCGACCGCGACGCGGTCCATTCGGGAACGCATCCGCTGGGTTCAGGCGGACGTCACGACGCTCGTCCCGCCGCGGGAGTACGACCTCGTCCTCGCGTCGTATCTGCACCTGCCGCCGGACTCCCGACGGGCCGTGCTGGGCGCCGCGATCGGGGCGCTGAAACATGAGGGAATCCTCATCGTGGTCGGTCACCACGTCGACAATCCGTCGACGGGCGCACCGGGTCCGACGGACGTCGAAATCCTGTACACACCAGGCGATCTCGTGGTCGACCTGCCGGACGGCGCGACCGTGATTCGGGCGGCCCGCACACCCCGGCGCGTGGGTAACGCGACCGCACTCGACACCGTTCTGGTGGCGTCGGTTACCGACGAGTAATCCCCTGTTGGCAGGGTCTCGCCGTCGGCGTACTATGGCGTCAAGTTACTGGCGAGTAGCAAGCGCCGGGTGCTCACCGAAGGCGGTACCGACGAGGGCGGACCGCACCACCTAGTACGGAGACGCAGTCACATGGGCCACTACAAGAGCAATCTGCGAGACCTCGAGTTCAACCTGTTCGAGCTCTACGCCCTCGACAAGACGCTCGCGTCGGGCGAGTTCGGCGACCTGGACGTCGACACGGTACGGGAGATGCTGGTCGAGGTCCGTCGCCTCGCCGAGGGCCCGCTGGGCGAGTCCTTCGCCGACGCGGACCGCAACCCGCCCACCTTCGACCCGGAGACGCACACCGTCACGCTGCCGGAGTCGTTCAAGAAGTCCTACCGCGCGCTGCAGGAGGCCGGCTGGGACCACCTCGGCCTCGACGAGGAGCTCGGCGGCCTGCCCGCCCCCCGCCAGGTGTTCTGGGCCGTCGCGGAGATGCTGCTCGGCTCCCAGCCCGCCGCGTTCATGTACGCCGCCGGCCCCGGCTTCGCACAGATCCTCTACGACAACGGCAACGAGGAGCAGAAGCGCTGGGCGCAGTTCGCCTCCGAGCGCAACTGGGGCGCCACGATGGTGCTCACCGAGCCCGACGCCGGATCCGACGTGGGTGCCGGCCGCACCAAGGCCATCCAGCAGGAGGACGGCACCTGGCACATCGAGGGTGTGAAGCGCTTCATCACCTCGGCCGACTCGGACGACCTGTTCGAGAACATCTTCCACCTGGTTCTGGCTCGCCCCGAGGGCGGCAAGCCGGGCACCAAGGGCCTGTCGCTGTTCTTCGTCCCGAAGTTCCACTTCGATTCCGAGACCGGCGAACTCGGCGAGCGCAACGGCGTCTTCGTCACCAACGTCGAGCACAAGATGGGCCTGAAGGTCTCCGCCACGTGTGAGCTGACCCTCGGCGGCCACGGCATTCCCGCCAAGGGCTGGCTGGTCGGCGACGTCCACAACGGCATCGCGCAGATGTTCGACGTCATCGAGCACGCGCGAATGATGGTGGGCACCAAGGCCATCTCGACGCTCTCCACCGGTTACCTCACCGCGCTGGACTACGCCAAGCAGCGTGTCCAGGGTGCCGACCTGACGCAGATGACCGACAAGGCCGCGCCGCGCGTCACCATCACGCACCACCCCGACGTCCGTCGTTCGCTGATGACGCAGAAGGCCTACGCCGAGGGTCTGCGTGCGGTGTACCTCTACACCGCCGCGCACCAGGACGAGGCTGCGGCGCAGCACGTTTCGGGCGCGGACAAGGACACCGCGTACCGCGTGAACGATCTGCTGCTGCCGATCGTCAAGGGCGTCGGTTCCGAGGTCGCGTACGAGCAGCTCGCGCAGAGTCTGCAGACGCTCGGCGGGTCCGGTTTCCTGCAGGACTACCCCATCGAACAGTACATCCGCGACGCCAAGATCGACTCGCTCTACGAGGGCACCACGGCCATCCAGGCGCAGGACTTCTTCTTCCGGAAGATCGCCCGTGACCGCGGCGTCGCCCTGGCTCACGTTGCCGGGCAGATCAAGTCGTGGATCGACAGCGAGGCCGGCAACGGTCGCCTCAAGAGCGAGCGCGCCCTGCTGAACACCGCGCTCGAGGACGTCCAGGGCATGGTGGCCACGCTCACCCAGCACCTCATGGGTGCGCAGGAGCAGCCCACCGAGCTGTACAAGGTGGGCCTCGGCTCCGTGCGTCTGCTGCTCAGCGTCGGCGACCTGATGATCGGCTGGCTTCTCCTGCGCCAGTCCGAGATCGCCATCGCCGCGCTCGACAACGGCACCAGCGAGAAGGACAAGCCGTTCTACGAGGGCAAGGTCGCCGTGGCGTCCTTCTTCGCCAAGAACATCCTGCCGCGTCTCACCAGCACCCGTCAGATCCTCAGCGATCTCGACAACGACGTGATGGAGCTCGACGAAGCCGCGTTCTGATTCGTCCGTTCCTCCCACCCCTCGGCCGCACCATTCCTGGAATGGTGCGGCCGAGGCGTTTGCGGGGCCGTCGAGCGGCAATACGTCCGCACCGCCGGGACAGGCCCGGTCGGTGATCGAGGAGGACGACGATGGCAGCAAACACTGGCTCCGTGGGCGCGCGGCCGGGCTACGGGCGCTCACCGGTGCAATGGGGTGCCCTTCTGGTGGGCATCGTGTTCCTGGCGGTCGGAATCCTGGGTTTCGTCCCGGGCATCACGACGAACTACGACTGCCTGAGCTTCGCCGGACATCACTCGAGCGCGATGCTGCTCGGAATCTTCGCGGTGTCGATCCTGCACAACCTGGTGCACCTGCTCTTCGGGGTCGCGGGCATCGCGCTGTCCCGCACCCCGGCGAGCGCGCGGACGTACCTCATCGGCGGCGGGGTGATCTACCTCGTGCTCTTCGTGTACGGACTGCTGATCGACCACGACAGCTCGGCCAACTTCGTGCCCGTCAACAGTGCCGACAACTGGCTGCACCTGGTCCTCGGGGTCGGCATGATCGCGTTGGGGTTCGTCCTGCCTCGCGCCGTCCGGACCGCCACCACCGCGACGCCGCGGCGGTAGGGCGGGCAGCTGCTCGGGTTCCGGTCACCTCCGCGGGGTGCAACCGGTGAGGGTGGCGGGAACCCGAGCAGGAGTGAACTTGCTCCGGTTTCAGCAACCTGCTCCTGCTACAACCGGAGCAAGTTGCTGGAGGCGGAGCAACTTCGAGCCCCACCCGCTCAGCTTCCGGTCACCTCCGCGAATTGCAACCGGTGAGGGTGGCGGGAACCCGAGCAGGAGTGAACTTGCTCCGGTTTCAGCAACCTGCTCCTGCTACAACCGAAGCAAGTTGCTGGAGGCGGAGCAACTTCGAGCCCCCACCTGCTCGGCTTCTGGTCACACGCTCAGGCTGCAACCGGTGAGGGTGCCGGAAACCTGCGCGCTCACCCCGGTGAGGGCGACGACCGGAGGATGCGCTCGGCGTGCCGAATCACCGGCGCGTCGACCATCTTCCCGTCCACGGTGAACACCCCTCGCTCCGAGTCCGCGGCCGCGAGTACCCGCCGCGCCCAGTCGATTCGGGCCGGAGACGGGGTGTAGCACTCTCGAATCACCGTGGCCTGGGTCGGGTGCAGCGCCACCTTGGCGTCGAACCCCACGGCCACGGCGTCGTCGGTCTCCGCACGGAGCCCGTCGAGGTCGGCGATGTCGAGGTAGACCGAGTCCAGTGCCGCCCGCCCGAAGGCCTTCGCCGCGAGCAGCACCGACGACCGCGCGTGCTGCGCCACGTCCCGGTAGTTTCCGTCGGCCCAGCGCGAGGACTCGCCCCCGAGCGCCGCGATCAGATCCTCCGCACCCCACATCACGGCCACGACCCCCTCGGCCGCGGCGACCTCGGCCGCGCGCGCCACACCCAGCGGCGTCTCGATCAGGGCGACCACGTCGCGACCGCCCAGAGCCCGAACGTCCTCGGCCGATTCGCATTTGGGCACCATCACCCGGCGGTACGACGTGCGGTCGAGGGTGGCGAGGTCGGCGGCGAACTCGTCGGTGGTCCGAGCGTTCACCCGCACCACGGTCCGAGCCGGGTCCAGCGGGGTGTCGATCACCGCCGCCCGGGCCGCCTCCTTGTCGGCGGGCGCGACGGCGTCCTCGAGGTCGAGGATCACCACGTCGGCCACGGCTGCCGCCTTGGCGTACCGCTCGGGGCGATCGGCGGGACAGAACATCCAGACGGGGCTCACGGGACCTGCACTCACGCGCTCGGCTCCCGGCGCACCAACGTCCTCCGCGTGGCCGTCGCCACGACGACGCCGTGCTGGTTGCGCCCGGTGTGCTCGAACGTCACGATGCCCTCTCCCGGCCGCGACGACGACTCGCGCTTGGCCGCGATCAGCGTCTCGGCGTACAGGGTGTCGCCGTGGAACAGCGGCTTGGGGAACGCGATGTCGGAGAACCCGAGGTTGGCGACGATGGTGCCCTGCGTCAGCTGCGCCACGGACAGCCCTACCAGCGTGGACAGCGTGAACATCGAATTGACCAGGCGCTCACCGAACGTGGTGTCCGCCGCGTAGGCGGCGTCGAGGTGCAGCGCCTGCGTGTTCATCGTCAGCGTGGTGAACAGAACGTTGTCGGCCTCGGTGATCGTGCGCCCGGGCCGGTGCTCGTAGACGGTGCCGATCTCCATCTCGTCGAACCACAGGCCGCGCTGGACGACCCGGACCGGCTCGCCGGTCACAGCCCCACCTGACGGGCGATGAGCATCAGCTGAACCTCGGTGGTGCCCTCGCCGATCTCGAGGATCTTGCTGTCCCGGTAGTGCCGCGCCACCGCGTACTCGTTCATGAACCCGTAGCCGCCGTGGATCTGGGTGGCGTCGCGGGCGTTGTCCATCGCGGCCTCCGACGCCACCAGCTTGGCGATCGCCGCTTCCTTCTTGAAGGGCTTGCCGGCCAACATGAGTGCGGCGGCGTCGTAGTACGCCGTCCGGGCGGTGTAGGCACGGGCCTCCATGCGGGCGATCTTGAACGCGATGGCCTGGTTGCGTCCGATCGCGGTGCCGAACGCCTCGCGCTCGCGGGCGTACTTGACGCTCTCGTCGACGCAGCCCTGTGCGGCGCCGACCGCCAGTGCGGCGATCGCGATGCGGCCCTCGTCGAGGATGCGCAGGAATCCCGCGTACCCGCGCCCCTCCTCACCGAGCAGGTTCTCGGCGGGCACCCGCACGTCGGTGAAGGTCAGCGGATGGGTGTCGGACGCGTTCCATCCCACCTTGTCGTAGGCCGGTCCGGCCTCGAAACCCGTTGTGGTCGTGGGCACGAGGATCGAGGAGATCTGCGCCTTGCCCGACGCGTCCCGGCCGGTGACCGCCGTGACGGTGACCAACTCGGTGATGTCGGTACCCGAGTTGGTGATGAACTGCTTGGAGCCGTTGATCACCCAGGAGTCGCCGTCCCGCACGGCGGTGGTGCGCGTGCCGCCGGCGTCGCTGCCCGCTCCGGGCTCGGTCAGGCCGAAGGCACCCAGCGCCTGTCCGGACGTCAAGCGCGGCAACCATTCCTGCTTCTGCGCCTCGGTGCCGAACCGGTACACCGGCATCGCCCCCAGGGAGACTCCGGCCTCGAGGGTGATGGCGACGCTCTGGTCCACCTTGCCCAGTTCCTCGAGCGCCAGGCAGAGGGCGAAGTAGTCGCCGCCCATGCCGCCGTACTCCTCGGGGAACGGCAGACCGAACAGGCCCATGTCGGCCATGCCCCGCACGACCTCGTACGGGAACGTGTGGTCCCGATCGTGCTGCGCGGCAACGGGTGCCACGACGGTGCGGGCGAAGTCGCGGACCGTCTTGGCCAGCTGGGTGTACTCGTCGGGCAGGGAGCCAGTGCTGAGGTGGGTCATGCCGCGTTCTCCTTGGCGGTCGAATCAGGGGTGGTATCGGTGCGCAGCTGCGCCAGAACTTGGTCGACGGCGACCTGGTCGCCTCGGGTGACGAACACCCGAGCGACACCGTCGGCGGGAGCCGTGAGTGCGTGTTCCATCTTCATCGCCTCGACGACCACCACCACGTCGCCGGCGCGGACCTCGGCGCCGTCGGCCACCGGGGTGGCGATCACGGTGCCGGGCATGGGGCTTCGGATCTCGTCGGACGTCGCGGCCGCGTCCGCCTCGGCGAGGTCGACCTCCGCGGCGACACGGAGCCGGCGGCCACCGCCCGCACCGGTGACCCACAGGGAGTCCGCGTCGGGGACCACGGTCACGGTCGTCCGGAGACCGTCGAGCACGACGCCGACCCGGTCTCCTGCCACCGACACCGACAGCGATCGCTGCGGTCCGTCGTCGACCGTGACGACGGCGTCGGCCGGGGTCCCGGAGAAGGTCACGACGCGACGCGTGGTGCCGTCGTCGACCACGACGGTGATCGGCGCCCGACGTCCCCCCGCACGCCATCCCGACGGGACGGTCCACGGGTCGACCTCGCTGGTGGGCCACGACGACGCCCACCGGAAGGTCGCCGCGGCGATCAGAGACTCGTCGGCGACGTCGGGGGCAGCGTAGTCGGGGACGACGCGGTCGAGCAGCCCGGTGTCGAGTCGCCCGGCGATCACGTCGTCCGTGCCGAGCAGGTAGGTCAGGAAGTCGACGTTGGTGCCGACACCGAGCACCGCGGTGTCCGCCAGCGCCCGGGTCAGGATCCGCAACGCGTCGGCCCGGTCCCGGCCGCGGGCGATCACCTTCGACAGCATCGGGTCGTAATCACTGCCCACCACGGACCCGACGGACAGCGAGGAGTCCACGCGTACACCGGGTCCGGACGGTTCCACGAGCCCGACGACGGTGCCGCCGGTGGGCAGGAACCCGCGCGCCGGATCCTCGGCGTAGATGCGGGCCTCGACGGCGTGGCCGGTGAGGGTCACGTCGTCCTGCGTGATCGGCAGCGGTTCGCCGGCCGCGACGCGCAGTTGCAGCTCGACCAGGTCGAGCCCCGTGACCTCCTCGGTCACCGGATGTTCCACCTGCAGACGGGTGTTCATCTCCATGAAGAAGAACTCGTCCGGCGCGTCGGCGGAGACGATGAACTCCACGGTGCCGGCGCCGACGTAGTCCACACTGCGGGCCGTCGCGCAGGCCGCCTCGCCGATGCGAGCGCGGGTGGCCTCGTCGAGCAGCGGCGACGGGGCTTCCTCGATCACCTTCTGGTGCCGACGCTGCAGCGAGCATTCCCGCTCGCCCAGATGCACGACGGAGCCGTGCGCGTCGGCCATCACCTGGACCTCGATGTGCCGCGGGGACAACACGAATCGCTCGAGGAACAGCGTGTCGTCTCCGAACGACGACGCCGCCTCGCGCCGCGCCCGCTCGAGCGCCGGCCGCAGCGCCTCCGCCGACTCGACGACGTGCATGCCCTTGCCGCCGCCGCCGGCCGACGGCTTGATCAGGACGGGGAAGCCGATCTCCGGTGCGGCGGCGACCAGCTCGTCGTCGGTCAGCCCCGGCTCGGCGATGCCGGGCACGACCGGGACGTCGAACGCGGACACGGCCTTCTTGGCGGTGATCTTGTCGCCCATCGTGCGGATCGCCCCGGCGGGCGGGCCGACGAACGCGATGCCTGCGCGATCGCACGCCGCCGCGAACTCGGCGTTCTCGGAGAGGAATCCGTAGCCGGGGTGGATCGCGTCGGCACCGCTGCGGCGCGCGGCGTCGATCACCGCGTCGATGTTCAGATAGCTCTCCCGCGCAGCGGCCGGGCCGAGGCGCACCGCGGTGTCGGCGACGCGCACGTGCAGGGCGTCGCGGTCGGCGTCGCTGTGCACCGCGACGGATCGAATGCCCAACCGTCGCAACGTCCGACACACGCGGACGGCGATCTCGCCGCGGTTGGCGACGAGCACGGTGGTGATGTCGGGGGTCATAGCTGCCGTCACATCCTGAAGACGCCGTAGGACACGGGCGGCAAGGGCGCGCCCGCGCAGACCGAGAGTGCCAGCGCCAGTGTGGTTCTGGTGTCGGCCGGGTCGATGATGCCGTCGTCCCACAACCGCGCGGTCGAATGGTAGGGGTTGCCCTGCTCCTCGTACTGCGCGCGGATGGGGGCCTTGAACCGCTCCTGGTCCTCCTCGGTCCACGGCTCACCCGATGCGGAGTGCTGATCGCTGCGCACGGTGGCGAGCACCGACGCCGCCTGCTCGCCGCCCATGACGGAGATCCGCGCGTTCGGCCACATCCACAGGAAGCGAGGCGAATACGCGCGCCCGCACATCGAGTAGTTGCCCGCGCCGTAGGAGCCGCCGATGACCACGGTCAGCTTCGGCACCCGAGCGCACGCGACGGCGGTGACCATCTTGGCGCCGTGCTTGGCGATGCCGCCGGCCTCGTACTCCCGGCCGACCATGAAGCCGGTGATGTTCTGCAGGAACAGCAACGGGATGCTGCGCTTGTCGCACAGCTCGATGAAATGTGCTCCCTTGACGGCGGATTCGCCGAACAACACACCGTTGTTGGCGACGATGCCGACGGGGTGCCCCGCGATGTGCGCGAAGCCCGTCACCAGCGTCGTGCCGTACTCGGCCTTGAACTCCGCGAACTCGCCGGCGTCGACCAGCCGGGTGATGACCTCGTGCACGTCGTACGGTGTGCGCGGATCGGTCGGGACGACGTCGTACAGCTCGGTCTGGTCGGCCGCCGGGCGTGGCTCGACGGTCTCCCACGGCGTATCGGACTTCGGCCCCAGCGTGGCGACGATCGCGCGGACGCGGCGCAGCGCATCGCGGTCGTCGGCCGCGAGGTGATCGGCCACGCCGGAGACCTTGGCGTGCACGTCGCCGCCGCCGAGTTCCTCCGCGGTGACGACCTCGCCGGTCGCGGCCTTCACCAGCGGCGGGCCGCCGAGGAAGATCGTGCCCTGGTTCCGCACGATCACGGCCTCGTCGCTCATCGCGGGGACGTAGGCGCCGCCGGCGGTGCAGGAGCCCATCACGGCCGCGATCTGCGCGATGCCCTGCGCACTCATGGTCGCCTGGTTGTAGAAGATGCGGCCGAAGTGCTCGCGGTCGGGGAACACGTCGTCCTGCATGGGCAGGAACGCGCCGCCGGAGTCGACCAGGTAGACGCAGGGCAGCCGGTTCTGCAGCGCGATCTCCTGCGCACGCAGGTGCTTCTTGACGGTCATCGGGTAGTAGGTGCCGCCCTTGACCGTGGCGTCGTTGGCCACCACCATCACCTCGCGGCCGGCCACCCGCCCGATCCCGGCGACGACGCCGGCGCCGGGGCACGCGTCGTCGTACATCCCGTTCGCGGCCAGCGGGGCAACCTCGAGGAACGGGCTGCCGTCGTCGATCAGCGTGTCGACGCGGTCACGCGGGAGCAACTTGCCGCGGTCGACGTGTCGCGCGCGGGCCTTCTCGCTGCCGCCGCGCGCCGCATTCTCCGTCGCTGCCCGCAGGTCGTCGACCAGCGCCAGGTGCGCATCGCGGTACGCGCCCGTCCTCACCGTCATGTGCCACCGTCTCTCGGTTAATCGCCCTTAACCAAGACGGTAAACGATGATTAACCGAAAGTCCACGAGCCCGGGCTCACTCGACGAGGCGGCGGAACCGACTTCCCTGGAACACGATGGGGGCTACGCCGCTGTGCACGTCCAGACCATGGATCCGCAGAAGCACGATCGCGTGGTCACCGGCCGGAATCTGCTGCTCGACGGTGGTGTCCAGCCACGCCGACGCCCCCTCGACGAACACCGCGCCGTCGTCGCTGGTCGACGTGGTCAGGCCGGCGAAACGATCGCCGGTCTTGGCCGCGAGGGTCCGCACGGCGACGTCGTGCGCCTCGCCGAGCACGCTGATGCCGAGGTGCGACGCCGCCGCGAGGCGCGGCCACGTGCCGGAGGTGTTCTGGATGCAGAAGGCCACCAGGGGCGGGTCGATCGACACCGAGACGAAACTGCTCGCCGCCAACCCCACGCGCTCGCCGTCGATCTGCGCCGCGATCGCGACGACCCCGCTGGGAAACGTGCCGTACGCCCGGCGCAACGTGTCCTGGTCGAGGTCGGTGGTGGAGGCGAGGCTCATGAACTCCACGGTAGGTCCGCGCTCATCCCGCCGCCACCACCCACGGGGGTGGACCGTGCAAGGTCACAGGCAGGGGGTTCGGATCACCGTGAGCGGGACTCGCGCTACTCGCACCTCACGATGGGCACGGGGTCGTACTTCACGGTGCGGGTGGTGCGGGAGAGTTCGGCCCCGGTGGCGGCATCGGTGACGACGCGGGTGTCGCTCGTGGTGAAGCCCGGCGCGCCGCTCGACGCGATGCACTGCGGGCCGCGCGGCAGTCGGATCGTGTCCGGCGACGTCGGTGCGGACCGGGACCCGGTGATCGACTCGACGTCGACGGTCTTGGTGCCCCAGATCCGAACGGTGACCGACGACGAATCGGCGAACGATTCGATCACCGCGCCGGTCTCGAAGGGGTTCCGGAACTTCAGGTCGATCGCGCCCTCGAACACCGTCGCCTCCCGCGCCTCGGGGTAGCGGGAGATGTAGTAGCTGTGCTCGGTGTGCTCGACGTCTTCCATCCCGGCGAAGTAGGAGGCGTTGTAGAGCGTGGTGGCGAACTGGCTGATCCCGCCGCCCACGGCGCGGTCCGGCCGACCGTTGTCGATGATGCCGGACTCCACGAAGCCCTGCGCCGTCCCGCGCGGGCCGGTGTAGCCGTTGAGCGAGAACGTCTCGCCGGGGGCCACGACGGCACCGTTCACGATGTCCGCGGTCAGCCCGATGTTCACGCCGGACGCGTACTCGAACCCGCCGGTGGTGTACTCGGCCACCACTTCCCGGATGCCGAGTCCGTTCGCCCGCTCGGTGGTCACCGCGGGCGCCTGCGGTCCGTACTGCGCGTCGACGGACCGCGCGGGCCCGTCGGCGGCCAGCAGGTCGGGGAGGTTCTCGAGCGTCTGCGGCCATTGCACGGCCACGCCCTCCTGCGACGGCACGACGACGGGCCGTCCCGACGAGAAGTCGAAGCGCGCGTTCACCGGGCGCGTCTCCGTGTCGGCCAGTCCGGGCGCGAGGATGCGGATCGCGGCGTCGGTGTCGTAGGCCGGGTCCAGCCCGCCGTCACCGTTCGGCTCGAACCGCAGGACCTCGCCGACTCGCTCGGGCGGGAGCGCGGCGGTGGCGTTCTCTCGGCCCGTCACGAGGACCGGGGCGGACACGGCGGGCGCGGCCACCTCGTCCACGGCCTCGCGGACGGCGTCCTCGGAGACGGTCACCGCCTGCTCGTCGTAGGGCAGGTCGACGGTCTCCCCCGTCGCCCAGTCACGTTGCAGGGTCGAGGCGGCGGCGTCGACGTCCAACGTCCGGCCCGTCACCGGCGGCACCGGCACCGGCACCGGCGTGGCCGCGTCGAACACCACGTCGCCCTCCACGGGCGCCCGGTCCACGACGGGACGGAGGTTCTCGACGGCGGCGGTCAGGGCGGCGTCGTCGACCGAGGAGACGACGCCGATCTCGCGCGAGCCGAAGAACGACGTCACCCGCGTGATCGGGGACAACGGCTGGTCACCCGCGCGGTCCAGGGTGCCGACCCAGTCGATCCCGAGGCCGGCGGCGGCCGGGACGATCTCGGCGGTGGCGTCGTCGGCACGCACGGTGACCGGCTGGTCGGCGCGGGTACCGAGGCGGTCACGCAGCAGGGCTTCCGCGTCCTGTGGGCTCCGGCCACCGACGTCGACCCCGGCGACGGTGACGCCGCGGGGGATGTCGCCGCTGGAGGTGAACCAGTCGACCGCGTAGAGCGCGACGCCCACGGCGAC
Organism: Rhodococcoides corynebacterioides; assembly: GCF_019834675.1. GTDB lineage: Bacteria > Actinomycetota > Actinomycetes > Mycobacteriales > Mycobacteriaceae > Rhodococcoides > Rhodococcoides corynebacterioides_A. The sequence goes on from NZ_JABUBU010000010.1 coordinate 80,797, forward strand.
GACGGCGCCGGCGACCACGGCCACGGGCTTCCACGTCGACGACGTGCGCGAGTGTTGCTGATACACGGCCCGAGCCTACCGAGAAGGCCCCGCAGCGCTGCCGGGTCGGGGGTCGGGCAGCACTGCGGAGCCACCCCCTCTATCGGGGCGGGCGGGGAAGCGTTACAGCGGCCGCTCGTCAGGACGCCCAGTCGACCTCGTCGGCCAGGGCGAGCAGCCGCCGTCGTCGGGTGTCGTTCGACTCTCCCACCCACGCGACCCGTCCCAGGACGTACGCCCGGAAGTCGGGGACACCGTCGTGGTTCTGCGCCGCGGCACCGGTCCGACGGCAGTTGTGGAGCAGGGCGCGCAGCGCGTCGTACTCCTCCCGCGGCACCTGCGGGGACACGTTGACCACGAGGCCGGTCATCGATTGGCGCCGGTGGGAGCGTCGTACCCGCGTCTTCGCCGCGTTCGGGGTGAACCCCTCCTGCCGCAGGATGCGGTCGACGGAGCCGATCACGGTCCGAACGTCGGTCGACGACGGGCCGGAGAGGGCCAGATCGTCGGCGTACCGGGTGTAGGCCAGGCCCCGAGCGCGGGCAAGTCCGGCGAGGCGGCGGTCGACGCCGCGTGCCACGAGGTTGGCCAGCGCCGGCGACGTCGGGGCGCCCTGCGGGAGGTGTCGCCCGCGCAGGTCGGCCGCCTCCCGCCACGGCAGCGGCCGGGCCTCGTCCACGGGCAGGGACGTCGTGCAGATGCCGGCGAGGACCGCGGCGACTGCATCGGGGTAACCGCAGGCGGCGAAGACTCCGCGGATGCGCGCGAACGTGATGGTCGGGAAGAAGTTCCGCACGTCCATCCGGATGACGACGTCCTGCTGCCGATGCGGGTCGGCGAACGTGTGGACGCCGCGGCCTCGCCGGAATCCGTGGGCGGCGTCGTGCGGCTCGATGCGGTCGACGATGCGACGGAGGACGCGGCGCTGCATCTCGCGCAGCCGCGGCTTCGGGATCTCGAGGAGGCGGTGCGCGCCGGCGCTCTTGGGGATCGTCACCGCGCGGTAGTGCCGGAGCGGAGTCGGTGCGCGACGCAACCGGCCCTGCAGATCGGCGAACCAGTCCAGCTCGTCCAAGGTCACGTCCAGGGAGGCGGCGAGTTCGGCCGCCGTCGCGTACCGCGGCACGTCGAACCGCCACGGCCGCACCACCACCGGAGCCCGCGGGATCGAGATGCGCGGCGGCGGACCGGGATACCCCGCCTCGAGCAGGACGCGGACCGCGATGTCCACGGTGTAGGGCGCACCGGTGATCGCGTCCATCAGCCGACCGCGCAGGGTGTCGACGTCGAGGAACCGGCCGAACGGCACCAGCATCTCGTCGAGCGAGGCGCGGGTCCATGCGGTGTCGACCAGCAGCGGCGCGATCACCGGAACGTGGTGGCGGGCCCAGTGCGGGTTCTCCGGCGGCGGAGTCACGGTCGCGAGCGGCAGCGGGACCGGGGCGACCATGCTCTCCCGTCGGCGGCGCAGCGCAGCACGCGGAGCGTGCATTCCTGCGTCGGACGCAGTGATCGGCTGTGTTCTCGTACCCGAGGGTTGCCCCCGAGACGGGTGACCGGCCGAGTACTCCGGTCGACCCCACTCTCGCCCCGGCACCGCTGCACGCGGCCCATGGTGCCACAGCGGCCGCATGTCCGGGCAGCACGAAGGGACCCGGCCACCCCTCGTTGCCGGGTCCCTTCGTGTGCGCGAGAACCGGTCAGGCGGCCTCGACGATGGCGGTGATCCCCTGACCGCCGGCAGCGCAGATGGAGATCAGGCCGCGGCCGGACCCCTTCTGCGACAACATCTTCGCGAGCGTAGCCACCACGCGGCCACCGGTCGCGGCGAACGGGTGACCCGCCGCGAGGGAGGAGCCGTGCACATTGAGCTTGCTCCGGTCGATCGAGCCGAGGGCGCCGTCGAGGCCCAGGCGCTCCTTGCAGTACTCGTCGCTCTCGAAGGCCTGCAGCGTGGCCAGCACCACGGAGGCGAAGGCCTCGTGGATCTCGTAGTAGTCGAAGTCCTGCAGCGTGAGGCCGTTGCGCTCGAGCAGACGCGGGATGGCGTAGGTGGGGGCCATGAGCAGGCCGTCCTTGTACGAGCCGTTGCCGTGGACGTAGTCGACGGCGGCGAACTCGGAGTCCACCAGATGGGCCAGCACGGGGAGGTTGTGCTGCTCGGCCCACTCGTCGCTCGACAACAGGACGGCCGACGCGCCGTCGGTGAGCGGCGTGGAGTTGCCGGCGGTCATGGTGGCGTCGCCCAGCGAGGTCCCGAAGACCGGCTTGAGCTTGGCCAGCTTCTCCGCCGACGAGTCCGGGCGCAGGTTGTCGTCACGCGTCAGCCCGAGGTAGGGGGTGATCAGGTCGTCGAAGAACCCGGAATCGTAGGCCGCGGCCATGTTGCGGTGGCTCGCGGCGGCGAGGGCGTCCTGGTCCTCGCGGCGAATGCCGAACTCCTTGGCGGTCTCCGCGGCGTGCTCGCCCATGGACTTGCCGGTGCGGGGCTCGCCGTTGCGCGGGATCTCGATGCCCAGCATGGACGGGCGCACGTTCGCGAGCAGCTTCAGGCGATCGGTGGTGCTCTTGGCGCGGTTGAGCGAGAGCAGGAACTCGCGCAGCTCGTTGTTGACGCCGATGGGGGCGTCGGAGGTGGTGTCCACGCCGCTGCCGATGCCGGACTCGATGCGGCCGGCCGCGATGGCGTCGCCGACCGCGATCACGGTCTGCATGCTGGTGCCGCAGGCCTGCTGCAGGTCGAACGCGGGGGTGTACGGGCTGAGCGCGCTGCCGAGCACCACCTCGCGGGTGAGGTTGAAGTCGCGCGGGTGCTTGAGCACGGCACCGCCGCCGACCAGGCCCAGCCGCTCGCCCTGGAGGTTGAACCGACTCACCAGACCGTCGACGGCGGCGGTCAGCATGTCCTGGTTGGACGCGTTCGCGTACGCCTTGTTGGAGCGGGCGAACGGAATTCTGTTGCCACCGAGGATCGCGACGGGGCGCTTCTCTGTACTGGTCACTGCTTCGTTCTCCCTGTGCGCGGAGGGTACGGCCTTGTGGCCGCATCGTCGTGGACTCTATTCTTACTCACCGGTAAGTTACTTGTCGATACCACCCGACAAGTCGCGAAACACGACATTCCCCGAGACACGAAGGTGAGACATGGCAGCCACCAAGGGAGCCCCCGACCTCTACTCGCAGTTCCTGTCCTCGGCGCCCGGCGCGTTCCTCGCCAAGCAGGCCGGACTGCCGCAGCCGGAGACGCTGCGCCGCTACCGGCCGGGTGAGCCGCCGCTCGCCGGACCGATCCTGATCGGCGGCAGCGGCCGCCTCGCGGAGCCCCTGCGCGTCCTGCTGTCCGACTACCCCGTCGCCAGCGCGCACGACGACAAGCTGGGCGCCCTGGTCTTCGACGCCACCGGCATCGCGTCGATCGAGGAGCTCGAGCAGCTGTTCCAGTTCTTCTCCCCGAACATCAAGCGTCTCGGACCGTCGGGCCGCGTCGTGGTGCTCGGCACCACCCCGGAGGAGACCTCCTCGGTCGACGAGCACATCGCCCAGCGTGCGCTCGAGGGCTTCACCCGCAGCGTCGGCAAGGAGCTGCGCCGCGGCGGCACCTCGCAGCTGGTCTACGTCTCCTCCGACGCCGCACCGGACCTGTCGGGTGTCGAGTCCACCCTGCGCTTCCTGCTCTCGGCCAAGTCCGCCTTCGTGTCCGGTCAGGTCATCGCCGTCGGCAAGGACTCGTCCACCGCTCCCGCGTCGTGGGACAAGCCCCTCGAGGGCAAGGTGGCCCTGGTGACCGGCGCCGCGCGCGGCATCGGCGCCACCATCGCCGAGGTCCTCTCGCGCGACGGCGCCCACGTCATCTGCGCCGACATCCCGGCCGCCGGTGAGGCACTGTCGGAGACGGCCAACAAGGTGGGCGGAACCTCGCTCGCCCTCGACGTCACCTCGCCCGACGCCGCCGACGTCCTGGCCAAGCACGTGAAGGAGCGTCACGGCGGCCTCGACATCGTGGTGCACAACGCCGGCATCACGCGCGACAAGCTGCTCGCCAACATGGACGACGCTCGCTGGAACTCGGTCATCGGTGTCAACCTCGCTGCGCCGCACCGCATCACGTCGTCGCTGGTGAAGTCCGGCACGCTGAACGAGGGCGGCCGCGTGATCGACGTGTCCTCCATCGCCGGCATCGCGGGCAACCGCGGCCAGACCAACTACGGCGCGTCGAAGGCCGGCGTCATCGGCATGGTCCACGCCGAGGCTCCCGAGCTGGCGAAGAAGAACATCACCATCAACGCCGTGGCACCCGGCTTCATCGAGACCGCGATGACCGCCGCCATCCCGTTCGCGACGCGCGAGGCGGGACGACGGATGAGCTCGCTGCTGCAGGGCGGCCAGACCGTCGACGTGGCCGAGACCATCGCCTACTTCGCGAGCCCCGCCTCCAACGCCGTGACCGGCCAGATCGTGCGCGTGTGCGGTCAGTCCCTGATCGGAGCCTGACGTGGGTGACGTGATCACGCTCGATGCGCCCCCGCGCATCCGGGACGTCTACGCGCGCGCCGCGCTCGACTCGGTGCCGATCATCGGCGGCGGCAAGCGGACCCGGTCCGTGCCGAGCACGACGCTGAAACTGGCCGGGGTGCAGGTGGATCCGGACAATCTGGCGGCGTACTGCCGGGTGACCGGGCTGCGCCTGACCGACGCGCTCCCCGTCACCTACCCGTTCACGCTGGTGTTCCCGACGGTCATGTCGCTCATGGTGTCGAAGGACTTCCCCTTCGCCGCCATGGGCTCGGTGCACGCGGAGAACGTGATCGAGAGCCTGCGTCCGGTGTCGGTGCTCGAGCCGCTCGACCTCACGGTGCACGCGGAGAATCTGCGCGAGCACCGCAAGGGTCTGCTGATCGACCTGGTCAGCGAGGTGGCCGTCGGCCGCGAGACGGTGTGGCGGCAGACCTCGACGTTCCTGTCGCTGCAGAAGACCTCGCTGTCGGGCGGGCCGCGGGAAGCGCCGCCGGCCGACGAGGTTCCGCCGCCGCCGCTCACCACGCTGCGTCCGGACCAGAAGGTGATCTCGAAGTACGCCGCGGTGTCGGGTGACCGCAATCCGATCCACGTCTCGTCGTTGGGCGCCAAGGCCTTCGGGTTCCCGCGCACCATCGCCCACGGGATGTGGAGTGCCGCGGCCGTGCTGGGGGCGGTCGACGGCCGCATCGCGGACCGGACGACGTACTCCGTGAAGTTCGGCAAGCCGATCGTGCTGCCGGCGAAGGTCAACGTCTACGCGGACCAGGCGGGTGACCGTGGCCGGTGGGACCTGGCCCTGAAGCACCCGAAGAAGGGCTACCCGTTCCTGACGGGCACCCTGCGCTGACGGGCACCCTGCCCTGATCACCGGGTAGGGATTCAGCCCACCGAACGACTGGTGAGGGCGGACACGACGACCGTAGCGTCGGCCTCGTGTCCGCCCTCACTGCGTCCGTGCCGGCGTCGCCCGCGCCCGCCCTCACTGCGTCCGCGCCGCCCGTCGTCCATCCCGCCGGCCTGTGCGAGAGCGACACCGTCGGTGCGCGCACCCGCGTGTGGGCCTTCGCTCACGTGCTGCCGGGTGCCGTCGTGGGCGCCGACTGCAACATCTGCGACCATGCCTACGTCGAGGGCGGCGCCGTGCTCGGCGACCGGGTGACGGTCAAGAACCGCGTCCTGATCTTCGACGGCGTCACGGTCGAAGACGATGTGTTCCTCGGCCCCGCCGTGGTGTTCACCAACGACGTCCACCCGCGGGCGCACGTGAAGAAGGGCCCCGACGCCCTGTCGCGCACGGTCGTCGAGCGCGGCGCCACGCTGGGCGCCGGGGTGGTGGTGGTCTGCGGGACGCGCATCGGACACGACGCGTTCGTCGGCGCCGGCGCCGTCGTGACGGGCGACGTCGCCCCGCACGCCGTGGTGGTCGGGAACCCCGGCCGCCGCATCGGCTGGGCATGCCGGTGCGGGCGTCGTCTCCCCGGTTCCGGGGTGTGCGACTGCGGACGGCGATGGCGCCTCTCGGACGAGGGCCCGGTGCCCGCGACCCCCCGCACGTCCGGTCCGGCGGCACCGGCCGTTTCTTCCGCGGGTTCGGCGTGAGCCCGGGGTTCGCGTCCGCCGACCACGCCGACGTGACGGCGGTCGTGGTGACCTACCAGTCCGGCGCCGGTGTCGGCGATCTACTGGAGAGCCTGCATCGCGAAAGCCGTTTCGTCGCACTGCACGTGGTCGTGGTCGACAACGATTCGACGGACGACACCGCCGCCGTGGTCGCGACGTTCCCCGGCGTGGAGTTCGTCCCGGCCGGAGGCAACACCGGGTACGCCGCGGCGGTCAACCTCGGAACGGCGCGCGCGGGAGCATCCCCGGCCGTCCTGGTCCTCAACCCCGACGCCGTCGTCGCCCCCGGGTGCGTCGGCGCACTGCTCGCCGCGCTGCGTGAGCCCGGCGTGGTCGCCGTGGTGCCGTCGCTGACCGACGCGACCGGCGCGGTGTCCCACTCCCTGCGCCGCGAACCACGCCTCGTGGCCACCGCGGTGGATGCCGCGGTGGGGCACTACCTCCCGCACCGACCGCGATGGTCCAGCGAGACGGTCCGAGACCCGCTGGCGTACAGCATCTCCCACGACATCGAGTGGGCCACGGGCGCGGCGGTCATGATCGACGCCGGCGTCGCCCGCGCGGCCGGGCCTTGGGACGAGAACTTCTTCCTCTACTCCGAGGAGACCGACTACTTCCGGCGCCTGCGCCGACTCGGCCGCATCCGCTTCGTCCCCGAGGCCGTGGTGACCCACCTCGGCGCCGGCTCCGGGACGTCGCAGCCTCTGCAGGATCTGTTGACGGTGAACAAGATCCGCTACGCCGAGAAGCACCACGGACGTCTGTGGGCGACGGTGTTCCGGGGACTGATCGTCACGGCGGAACTGGCCCGGTCCTCCGCACCGCACCACCGCGCCACGCTGCGGGTGGTGCTCGATCGGTCCCGGTGGCGTGGACTGCCGCGCGCCCGGCGCCGACCACCGACCGCCGACGCCGGCTCCGGCACCGTGGTGATTCCGGCCCACGACGAGGCCGCGGTACTGGCCGCGACGCTGGCCCCGCTGTCCCGGCTCGCCCGCACCGGCACGGTCGAGGTGATCGTGGCGTGCAACGGATGCACCGACGGCACAGCCGATCTGGCCCGATCCGTACCCGGCATCACGGTGCTCGAGACGGATGCCGCGTCGAAGACGGACGCGATGAACGCCGCCGACGCGACCGCGATGTTCTGGCCGCGGCTCTACCTCGACGCCGACATCGTCGTCACCCCGCGGGCGGTGCTCGACGTCCTGGCGGCCGTCCGTGGCGGCGTGCTCGCCGCCCGGCCGCCCTTCGTCTACGACACCCGCCACGCGTCGTTGCCGGTACGCCGGTTCTACGCCGCCCGCTCCCGCGTCCCCGAGTTCTCCCGACATCTCTGGGGCGCCGGGTGTTACGCGCTCGGCGAGACCGGACACCGGCGGCTCGGGCGGTTCCCCGACGTGGTGGCGGACGACGTCGTGGTCGACGGCCTGTTCACCGCGGGGGAGAAGACGGTGGTGGACACCGACCCCGTGGTCGTGGCCGTCCCGCGGACCGTCCGCGCCCTCGTCGCGGTGCTCTCGCGCAGCCTGCGGGGCAATGCGGCGGTGCCGCGCACCACCGATGCCCGATCCTCGCTGTCCACCCTCGCCCGCAGTGTTCGCGGACCGGTGAGCGCCCTCGACGCGGCCGTGTACGTCGCGATCGCGACGGCGGGTCGGGTGGCGGCTCGGCGCGACCGCGGGTGGGTGCGGGACGAGACCAGCCGGGGCTGACTCCCGGCCCGCCCGCCCTGCGCGCCGGACCCCCGGCGACGACAGCTAGTGCCCCGGCTCCGACACACACTCACGTGCCGACGTGCGGTAGACGTGCAGGCCGCCGGGGACGTCGTCCTCGAGCTCGCCGTCGGGCCCCGCGACGACCGTGCGGGATTCGCCGACGACCTCGATCGGCGACCGGGGAGCACACGCGAGTTCCAGGGAGACTCGGCCCCCGTCGCGCGGGGTCGCCGCGAGAACGTAGAGGTCACCGCCCGAGTACCGGGCCGTCACGTCGACGGAGGACGCGACGACGAGACCGTCGGCGACCGGGGCCGCGAGGACGGGAGCGAGGTCGCGCAGCCTGCCGGCCGTGGTCGCGACGGCCTCGAGCATGGCGGGGTCGCAGTCGAGGAGGACGTGCTGGGACCGACAGTCACCGCCGAAGCTGTGATTGAAGAACACCACCCCCCGCGCACCGTGCACGATGCTGCTCCACACCGCGTCCTGCATGTCCCGCGGCGTGATCGAGCTCGGAGAATTCTCGAACGGACGGCCGACCTCGACGAAAGCCCAGACCGGCTTGCTGCCCGGCGGGTCGACGAGACCGCGCACCCGGTCCACCGTCGCGCCGTAGTTCTCCGCGCGACGACACGAGGCCTCGGGCACCGCGGTCCCGCCCGCCAGGAGAACACCGCCCTCCGTCGCGCCGCAGATGTTCGGGTCCGTGAACCAGTACGCATCGGCGGAGACGACGTCCTGATAGTCGTTGACGAATCGGCGCGACTGCTCGTCCGTGCCCCAGAAGAGCACGCTCTTGCCGAAATTGCCGTAGGTCAGGGCGTTCTCGTCCGCGGTGGACGCCAGGGTGTCCAGAACGGTGTACCCGCATTTGGCCGTCACCGGTTCGCACACGTCCCCGTCCCCGGGGAACCGCCCGGTCCAGGCCGCCTCGCCCGGCCCGGCCCACATGTCGACCTCGTCCGCGGTGAACCGGCCGTTGGTGCCGTCTCCCCAGGACGAGAGCACCGTCATCCCGGCGTCGGCGACCAGAGTCGGATCGGAGTCCGGCGTCGGTTCCACGTAGGTGGTGATCCCGGATGCTCGATAGATCGGCCACCGCGTGTCGTCGACCACGGAGCTCGCCCAGAGACCGACGGGGAAGAAGTCGGCGCCGGCCGGAAGCGACGGGGAGAATCGGCCGTAGAAGTCGGCTCCGCCGTCGACCTCGCGCAGAGTGACGGAGTCGGGCAACGCGGCGGAGCGTGGGTGCTCCGGTTCGGCGCAGGACGTGACGACGAGCGTGACGACGGCGGCCACGACGACGGCCTGTCGCGTGCGGTGCACCATGTACCACCTCCGTGTCGAGACTACGAGCCGGCGGCGCCGAAGACGAACGGGCAGAGCGAAGTTCATCCGACCGAATGGTCGTTCTCGACCGTCGGCGTCGGTAGCGTCGGTGCATCGGCGCACCCCGGTGCGATACGCCGAATCCACCCCTCCCCGAGAAGCCGAGGTCGCTCATGCTGCTGACGCGGCCGTGCGGGACGACGTCCGACTTCGGGACGACAACCGGTTCCGTACCCGTGTTGCTGCGTCTGACCGTCCTGACCGCTCTCGTGCTCCCCGCGAACATGGTCCTGGAGCCGCTCGGGGCGAGCGGCTACGTGGCCATGATCGTCGCGTTGGTGCTGTTCGGGGTCTGGGCCGCGTCCGCACTGTGGAACGGCCACGACGCGATCGGCTGCCGTCATCCCGCTCGTATCGGCCTGACCCTGTTCTGGCTGACCACGATCCTGTCCTACCTCCGGATGACCGGGGCCGACACCACGGCGAGAGCGTCGGCCGACCGATGGTTGCTCGGCCTGCTGGCCGTCACGGCCATCGTCTGCGTGACCGCCGAGACCGTCACGAGCACCGATCGCGCGCTCGTCCTGGTGCGCACCGTGATCGTGGGTGCCACCGTGACGTCGGCTGTCGCACTGTGGCAGTTCGTCTTTCGGGTCGACCCGCTGGACGTGGTCCGGTCGGTGATGGTCGGCATGGTCGACAACGGCGGCCAGACGACCTTCCAGCAACGGGGCACCCTGACGCGGGTCGCCGGGAACACCTTTACGCCGATCGAACTCGGTGTCGTCACGTCGATGGTGCTGCCCCTGGCCGTGTGGCGTGCGCTCGTCGACCGGTCCGCCGGACGCGTCGCGCGGTGGCTCCCGTGCGTGCTCGTCACCGTGGCGTGCGTGCTGACGGTCTCGAGGTCGGCCGTACTCGGTCTCGTGGTCGCCACCGCGATCACCGTCCCGTTCCTGCCCCGCCACGCCCGTCGCTGGGCCGCGATCGTGGTGCCGACGTGCGTGGTCGGAGTCTTCGTCGCGGTGCCCGGCCTGATCGCGACGCTGGCGTCGAGCATCGGTGCCGATCCCTCCACCGACCCCTCTCTGGCGACGAGGGTCAACAACTACCCCCGGGTGCAGGCGATGATCGCCGACAGTCCCTGGTTCGGCATCGGGCCGGCGACGTATCTGCCCGACAACGCCCTCGATCTCCTCGACAACCAGTACTTGCACAGCGCGGTGGAAACCGGGGTGCCCGGAGCCCTCGCCCTGGTCGCCGTCCTGGTGCTGCCGATCGTGGCCGCCGGGACGGTCGCCTGCTGGGCACGCGATCCGGAGCTGCGGCTCCTGGCTGCCGCGGTCGCCGCGGGGTGCGCAGTCGCCGCCGTGTCCTCCGCCGTGTTCGATTCCCTGTCGTTCCCGGTGTTCCGCATCGTGTGGCCGGTCCTGGTGGGGTTGTCCGGATCCGTCTGGCTCATCGCGCGACGCACCGCACCGACTCGATGCGGACCCCCCGACCGTGGGCCTGTGCGCCCAGCTCACACCACCCCGACGGAGGAATGACCATGGATCCGCACGCCGCGTTGCGAACCCTGCTGCGCCACAAATGGGTTGCGCTGCCGTTCGTCGTTCTGACGGTCGCGTTGTTCGCCGGCGCCCTGTTCTTCGGCCCGCGCGTCTATCAGGCGACGTCCAGCTACGCCATGATCACGCCGGCCGTGCCGGGCACGGTGGGCGTCCCGGGACTGCCGGAATCGACCGCGATCGCGGACAACCCGTACCTCAGGTCCGCCGATCCCACACTCGTCCTCCAGGTCGGGAAGACCCGCCTCGCGTCCGACGAAGTCACGGGGATGCTCCGATCGGAGAACCTCTCCACCGACTTCGTCGTCGCGTCCGGACCGGCCACCAGTACGCAGATCCTCACCGTCACCGCCGAGGCCGCGGACCCCGCGGTCGCGGTGCGGACCGCACAGCGGTTGGGGGAGATCCTCGATCAGCAGATCCGCCAGGTCCAGCTCGTGAACGGTGCATCGGACACGTCCCTCATCACCGTGCAGACGATCAACCGGGCGTCCACCGCGACCGAGAAGGTCTCGGGTCGCCTCCGTACCTCCGCCGTGGCCGGACTGGGTGGCGTGGTGCTGCTGATCGCCGCGATCTCGGTCGCCCGGGCACTCGACCCGACGGATCGAGCCGGGCGTCCGCGCCGCGAGCCGGGGAGCGTGCACGAGTCGCCCCGCGCGCGCGAGGCGACCGTCACCGGCCGAGCAACGCCAGGACGGATCGTGCCCGCGCGTCCCAGCCGTTGAGAGTCGCCAGCGCGACGCGCGCGTCCATCTCCTCGGGGGTGGACGTGGCGCGCGCCAGCATCGCGACCCCGTCCGCGAACTGCTGCGGACCCGTCGTGACGCGCACGTGGTCGCTCTCGAACCAGCGCGACGCCGGCAGATCGCTCGACACCACGGGCAGCCCGGCGCCGAGGTAGTCCAGGGTCTTGAGCGGGAAGCTGGCCCGGTTGAACTCCGAGTTCGCGTACGGGACCAGCCCCACGCGGCCCGCACGGAGACGGTGCGGCAGTTCCGGCGGCGAGACCGTGCCGTGCCACCGCACGCCGGACCGTCCGAGCCACCGGCTCAGCTCGGCGGAGAACGCCGGATCGCGGTCGGTCCGCGGGCCCACGACCTCGACCTCGACACCCCGGTCGACGATCGCGTCGAGGGTGGCGACGTCGAGCCGCTCGTTCAGTTGTCCGGACAGGACGGCGCGGCCGGCCGGCGCCACCTCGGCGGTCCGGGGGTCGACGGCATGCTCGGTGCGATACCCGTTCGGCAGCAGAACGACGGCGTGAGGATCCGACCGCTGCGCCCGCGCCGCCGTGACGAGGTCCGGAGCCACCGCGGCGACCACGTCGGCGCCGCGTACGGCAGCCGCGACGCGGGACTGCACGAACGACCGGGACAAGCCCATCATCGTCGAGCCCGCGACCCAGTCGTCGGTCAGATAGAAGAGCGTTCTCCTCGCCGCGAGCGTCGGTAGTCCGTCGGGCGACGCGGCGACCACATCGACGTCGCCGTGCCCGTGGCGGCGGAGGTGACGCGCCACGGCAGCGTCCCGCAGGGCCCGACTGAGCGCACGCACACCCGGTCTGGTCACGCCGGGCGGACCGACGACGCGGATGCGCTGCACGTTCGGATGCGGAGACGTCACCGTCGCTCGGCGGCCTCGCGCACGCAGAACGGAGACCACGGGATCGACCCACACCACCGGCTCGTGCCGCGCCACCTCCTCGACGAGGCATCGGTCGGTACCGACGATGCCGTCCCAGCACGCACCGGCGTACCAGACGATCACGCGCGCACCGGTCGTGGATCCGCGACGGTGTTGGAGTCGTCGATCCCGACGGTGTTGGAGTCGTCGATCCCGACGGTGTTGAAGTCGTCGACCGCGGCGCGACCCCGCCGCCGGTTCCATTGCCGTCGCACCTCGTACTCCCCGAACAGCGTCGCGCTGCGCGCGCCGTCGGGAATCGCTCCCGACACGGTGGTGGCCCGCTCCAGGGTTCGGGTGTAGAGCGCCACCTGCCGACGGACCGCGGCCTCGAGGGAGAAGCGTTCGGCGACCACCGACGCGGCGAACGCGCCGAGTTCGGCGCGACGACGCGCGTCGTCCAGGAGCGGACCGAGCTCGGCCCGCAGATAACGCGCACCGTCGTCGGGGGACCGACCGACCCCGTACCAGCCCTCCCACAGGAAGCCGTCGACCGACTCGGGCGTCAGGGTCCGCCAGAAGCCCCGTTCACCCTGCACGACGACGGGTGTTCGAAAGGCCATGGCGCGCAACGCCGATCCGCCCATCCCGAGAGCGATGTCGGCGGCGGCGTAGCCGGGACGCGGATCGGTGAGGGCGCCCGTGGTGACGACGACCCGACGGCCGGCGCGGGCATTCGCGGCCGCGACGCGTCGGTCGACCTCGGCACGCGCGGGTCCGTCACCGACCAGCGCCAGCACGACGTCCGTCGTCGCGGCCAGGTCGGCCACCACGTCGATCGCGACGAGCGTCCCCTCGAGTTTGAGCTCGTGCGCCAGACGCGCGACGGACACCACCAGTGTGGCGTCGCGTCCGATGCCCCATCTCCGGCGAAAGGCGACGCCGGACGCGGTGTCCCGCACGTTCTCCCTCAGGTCCACCGGTGGTTCGAGGACGTCGACGCGTCGTCGCCCCCTCGACCGCTCGACCGCGGCGATCCGTTCGGTCCCGACGACCAGATCGACCGTCCGCGGCAGGAAGTCGGCGACCGCCATCGACATGACCGTCGCGAACGGCCGGGCGGTCGTCCCGACGCAGGCCAGGGTGGCTTCGAGAACCGGTGGCCATTCGTACCCGTGGACGACGTCCACCCGCCGTTCGCGCAACGTCGCGCGCAGGTGACGGACCACCGCCGACGACGGCCGACGGCGTGGGGACGGCGACGCCACGAACTCGAGGCCCTTGCTGCGCACCCGGTCCACCAGCGGACCGGGGTCGCCGTAGACGCACACCTCGTGCCCCGTCTCGGCGGCCGCAGCGGCGAGATCGATGGCATTCAGCTGACTTCCGCCCAGACCGAGATCGTGCGGATACACCAGGATTCTCACGACTGCTCCACCTTCGTCTCTCGTACCCGTCTCACCGAGTCCCGCACGCCGTGGACCGCGACGGCCGTGCCTGCCAGAGCGACGAATCCTGCTGCCGTGCAGCGAAGGAACGCCCCACCGCCGTCGGGCAGAGCGGCGGCCGCCGCCCACGTCGCCGAGGTCACCGCGCCGGGAACCACCAGCCCGCGGGCCGAGCGCCGGAGATCGACCCCCGCCGCCGCCAACCGCTGCAGGTAGGCCGGAACGGCGAACACCACGACCGAGATCACCTGCGCCACCGCGACGCCCTCGATTCCGCCCAGCGAAGCCCCCAGGAGCAGGCACGGGACGGACGGACCGGTCCACCAGAGCTGCACCACCAGGAGGGCGCCGGTCCGGCGCATCACCACCAGGTAGTCGTACGAGAGCTCGAGCAGTGTCCGGACGGCCACGAATGCCGCCATCCACGCCAGCACTCCGGCCGATCTCTCCCACTCGGGACCGTAGAGGAAGGCCACGACGGGATCCGCCGCCACGGCGAGCACGACACACAGGGGCAGGACGACGGCCGCGGTCAGGCGGGCGAGATGGCCGAACATCTCGGCCGCAGCGGCACGATCGTCCTGCATCGAGGCGAAGAGTGCGGGCGCGACGGAGCGCAACGGCGTGCCGATCACCGCCAGTGGCCACGAGGCGAGATTCACCGCGAGGACGTAGAAGCCGAGATCCGTCGCCCCCAGGGTCGTTCCCACGACGATCTGATCGGCGTACCCGGCGGCGAACACCACCGCCGACGCGCCGGCCAGCGGCAACCCGAATCGGAGGAGAGGGCGGACGAGGGCCGGATCGAGCCCCGGACGCCGACCACCGGGAGCCATCCGCCAGAACAACACCGCCGTGACCACGGATGCGACCACCCGTCCGACGGCCAGGCTCATGGCTCCGCCGCCGCCGACCGCGAGCCCGATCGAGACGAGCGCCGCGATCCAGGTGCCGGTCTGGTCGACGATCATGCGCTCCTTCTGCATGAACTCGCGCTGCATCAGCGCCGCCGGGGCCGCGACGACACCGTTGATCAGGACACACACGGCCATCACCCGGACGACGGGCGCGGCCGACGGCTCGCCCATCGCCGACGCGAACGGTGCGGCGGCGATCAGGCACCCGACGAACAGGACGGCACTCGACAGGATCGACGACGTCGCCACGGTCGGCGCGATACGGTGCGGGTCGCCCGGCCATCGCACGATCGCCAGGGAGATCCCCAGTTCGTTGATGCTCAGGACGGCCAGCAGGGCCACGGTCGCGACGGCGAACGCGCCGAACGACTCCGGTCCGAGCATCCGGGCGAGCGCGATCCCGATCCCCACCGTGCCGAGGCGGGCGAGTGCGGTGTTCGCCAGGCTCCAGCCGAACGCCCGCGAGGCACGTCGTCCGACGTCCTCGGCGGTCGACACGGCGATCACCGCACGGCTGGTGCGCGACGTGCGCCCGCCGTCCCCGCGCACACGCGCCGCACCACCTCGGCCACCCGGTCCTGCTGTTCCGCGGTGAGGTGCGGGAACATCGGCAGCGACAGGATGCGCCGCGCGGCCCGCTCGGCGACGGGGTAGGACCCCGGTCCGAGGCCGAGTCCCCGGTACGCGGGCGTGAGGTGAATCGGTGTCGGATAGTGGATTCCGGTCCCGATGCCCGCCGCCGCGAGGGCCGCGGCCAGTTCGTCCCGACGGTCGGTGCGGACGACGTGGAGGTGCCAGACGTCGTCGTTGCCGGGAAGCGACGTCGGCAGCTCGAGGCCGTCGGCGTCGCCGAGCAGCGCGGCGTAGCGCTCCGCGGCGTCCTGCCGAGCGCGGTTCCACTTCTCGAGGCGGGCCAGTTTCGCCGACAGCACGACGGCCTGGACGGCGTCGAGACGCGAGTTCAGCCCGATCACCTCGTGCTCGTACCGGCGGGCGCTGCCGTGCGCCGCCAGGACCCGAACACGCTGCGCCACCGCGGGATCGGCGGTGAGCACGGCACCCGCGTCCCCGGCCGCGCCCAGGTTCTTGCCCGGATAGAAGCTCGTGGCGGCGGCGTGGCCGAAGGATCCCGCCGCGCGGCCGGACCGGAGCGCGCCCTGCGACTGCGCCGCGTCCTCGACGACCGCGAGACCGTGTGCTGCGGCCACCGCGGTGATCTCCTCCATCGGGGCGGTCTGCCCGTAGAGGTGCACCGGGACGATCGCGGCCGTGCGGTCGGTGACCGCCCGTGCCGCGTCGTCCGGATCGAGCAGCAGCGACGCCGGGTCGACGTCCGCGAGGACCGGGACGGCGCCGATCCGGGACACCGCCTCGGCGGTGGCGATGAACGTGTTGGCCGGCAGGATCACCTCGTCACCGGGGCCCACGCCGACGCCGCGGAGCGCGAGTTCGACGGCGTCCGTGCCGTTTCCGACGCCGACGCAGTGGTCGACGCCGACGAAGGCGGCGTAGTCGCGCTCGAACCGGGCCACGGCCGGACCGCCGACGAAGGCCGCCGTGCGCAGGATCTCCTCGACGGCCGGGACGATCTCGTCGTGGATCTCGGCCTGCTGGGCGGCGAGGTCGACGAAGGGGACGGTCATGCTGCTCCTCGGGACGCGGGGACGATCGGTCGGGCGGGACATCCGACTCTGGTCTGGTGGTCGGGAACGTCGTCGAGTGCGACGGCGCCCATGCCGAGCACGGCGCCGCGGCCCACGCGCCGGTGTTCGCGCACCGAGCTGGTCATCCCCAGCGTGGCGCCGCGCCCGATGCGGACACCGCCGCCGAGGGCGACGCCGGCGCAGAGGGTGGCGTAGTCCTCGACGACGCAGTCGTGCGTGAGGGTCACGTTGGGCATGACCACCACGTGATCCCCGACGGTCACGTCGGCGGTGATCGCCGTGTGCGCCAACAGGATCGACCCGGCGCCGACACGGCATCCCGCGGGCACGTCGACGGACGGATGGACGATCGTCGCGAAGCGTTCGGGGCCGATGCCGACGGCGGCGAGGCGTGCGGCGACGGCGGCCCGCGCCGCCCCGGAGCCGGCGCAGATCACGAAGTGGCACCCGGCGAAGGACGCCGCGGCCGAGGTGGTCCCCACGACCGTCGTGGAACCGACCCGGACCCCCGACCGATCCGGGTCGTCGTCGAGCACGGCGACCACCTCGTCCGCTTCGCCGGCACGGACGGTGCTCAGCACCTCCCGCGCCAGTCCGGACGCGGCGAGCAGGACCAGCCTGCGCGCCGACGGTGCCAGCGGGCTCACGACGACGCCGTGAGCGTGTCGACGACGCGGCGGTACTGCTCCTCGGTCATCGCGTGGAACAGCGGCAGGATCAGCGTGTTGTCCGTCAGATGGTCGGTCACCGTCAGGTCGCCGACCACGGCGTCGGACTCGGCGTACGCCGGTTGGCGATGGATCGCCATGATGCCGCGACGGGCCGAGACGTCCCGTGCGGCGAGCGCCTCGAGGTAGCCGTCGCGGTCACGCGCCGCGGCCTCGGTCACCTCGACCCAGAAGGACTGCGCATTGCCGGTGCCGTCCTCCGGGTCGGCGACGCAGCGCAGCCCGCGGACGGCGGCGAGGTCGTCGCGGTAGCGCTGCGCCCACTCCCGGCGCCGGGCCACGATCTCGTCCAGGCGCCCCACCTGGACCACCCCGACGGCAGCCTGCAGGTCGGTCATCCGGTAGTTGAAGGCGACCTCGGTGTAGGACTCGGCCGCGGGCAGCGTCACGCGGTGCCGGTCCGCCGCCGAGCGGCTGGTGGCGTGCTCCCGCAGCGCCCGCGCCCGCGCGGCCCACTCCCCGTTCGACGTCGTGATCATGCCGCCCTCGCCGGTGGTGAGGATCTTGCGCGGGTGGAAGGACCACGCGGCGATGTCGGCGCCCGCGCCCACGGGCCGGCCGCGATGGGTGGACCCGGCCCCGCAGGCCGCGTCCTCGACCACGACGATCCCGAGGGGGTCGCACAACGCGCGAATCCCGGTGAGATCCACCGGAACCCCGCCCTGATCCACCGCGATCACGGCGCGGGTGGACGGGGTGAGCACGCGCTTGACACTGTCCGGGGTGACGTTGCCGGTGAGCCGGTCGATGTCGGCGAACACCGGCCTCGCCCCCACGTAGCGCACCGCGTTGGCCGTCGCGACGAACGACAGCGACGGCACGACGACGTCGTCCCCCGCCCCGATGCCCGCGACGACGAGGGCGAGGTGCAGCGCGGTCGTGCAGCTGCTGACGGCCACGGCGTGGGCGGCGTCCATGCGCGCGGCGAACACGGACTCGAACTCCGCGACCTTCGGTCCCTGCGCCAGCCACCCCGACTCGAGCGTGGCGGTGACCGCCGCGATCTCCTCCGCGCCCAGGAAGGGGCGCATGACGTCGACGCGCGTCATCGGGAGGCCGCCGCGACGGCCGTGGTGTCCATCGTGTGTCGCCGCGGGCGCCACCAGTCGACCAGGTGACGCAGCCCCTCGTCGAGGTCCACGGACGCCGTGTAGCCGAGGTCCACCGCCGCGGCGGTGACGTCGGCGAGGCGCCGTGTCACGCCGTTCACCGCCCGCTCGGGCCCGTACTCGATGCCGAGATCGGACCCCATGACCCGCAGCAGTGCGTCCGCCAACTCGCGCAGGCTCGTCTCGCGCCCGGAGCCGATGTTGTAGACCCCGTCGACCACGTCGCTCGCCGCGGCGAGCACGTTCGCCCGCGCGATGTCCTCCGTGAACGCGAAATCCATGGTCTGCGCGCCGTCGCCGAAGATCAGCGGCGGACGCCCGTCCGCGATGCGCTCCATCCAGCGCACCAGCACCTCGGTGTAGACGCCGTGCACGTCCATGCGGGGGCCGTAGACGTTGAAGTACCGGAGCGAGACGTGGTTCAGTCCCGCGGTCGCCCGGAAACTCCGCAGCATCCCCTCGCCGAACGACTTGGCCGCCCCGTAGAAGGTGTCGTTGTTGTGATGGTGGTGGCGTTCCGTCGTCGGGAACGTCTCCGCCAGGCCGTACACCGAGGCCGACGACGCGGAGACCACCTTGCCGACGCGATTGTCCACCGCCGCTTCGATCACTGTGAACGTACCGTCGACGAGCACCTCGAGTGCCAGTCGCGGGTCCTCCGCGCACTGAGTGATGCGGATGGCGGCCTGGTGGAAGAGCAGGTCGGTGCCGCGCGTGACGTCGTGCATCAGGTCGCGATCCCGGATGTCCCCCTCGACGAGGGTGACCCGGCCGTCGGCGAGCGCGTGCGCGAGATTGTCCCGTCGGCCGCGAGTGAGGTTGTCCACCAGCGTGATCGACGCGCATCCCGCGTCGAGAAGCTGGTCGACGAGGGTCGATCCGATGGTGCCGGCGCCGCCGGTCACCACCGCGGACGCCCCGACGAGTGCGGTCGTGTCGGTCACTCCATGTCTCCGTTCTCGGCGTTCACGTGGCGCGGCCGGACGGGCCGGCCGTGATCGGCGGCGCTGGCCGACGCCGCTTCCAGGACCGAGAGCACGCGCAGTCCGGCGATGCCGTCGGTGGCCGGCGGCCGGTCCTCACGGATGGCCGCGGCGAACTCGCCGACCATGGCGGACAACGCTTCCCGCTCCTCGAGCGCCGGAACGGTGATGTCGCCGAGGCGGTACGAGACGGCCGAGCGCTCCCGCAGGTCCGGCCCCGAGGGGCCGATCTGCACGCCGCGATCGTGTACGGAGATGCGGCGCGCGGGATCGAGGTCGTCCCACACGAGGGTGCGGTGGGTACCGCCGATCACCGTCTGCCTGATCTTGGTCGGGGACAACCAGTTCACCGCGATGTGCACGGTGGCGCCGTCGCGGGTGTCGAGGTTGAGGTGCGCGACGCACGCCTTGCCCGCCCCCAGCGGATCCGAGCCCACCGCGGACACTCTGGTGGGCGCGAGCCCACCGGGCAGGATCGCGTCGAGAATCGACAGATCGTGCGGGGCCAGATCCCACAGCACGTCGACGTCGGGCTGGATCAGACCGAGGTTGATGCGCGTGAACTCGAGGTACAGGATGCGGCCGAGCGCGCCCTTCGCGATCGCGTCGCGGATGTACTGCACCGCCGGGGTGTAGCAGTAGGTGTGGTCGATCATGAGCACGCGGCCGGCGTCCCGTGCGGCGCGGACCATCTTCGACGCATCCGTCGAGTCCGGTGCCAGCGGCTTCTCCACGACCACGTGCTTGCCGGCCTCGAGCGCCGCGAGAGCGATCGACGCGTGCGTCGCCGCGGGAGTGGCGATCGCGACGGCGTCGACGTCCGGCCGAGCCAGGACCGCCTCGACGTCGGTGCACACCTCCACCGTGGACCGGGCGCCCACCACCTTCTCCGCGCGGGCGCGGTCCCGGTCGCACACCGCCACCAGGTCCCACGCCGGGTGGGCGCGGAAATTGCGCGCCAGGTTGGGTCCCCAGTAGCCGGCGCCGATCACCGCGACGCCCAACGGCCTAGCCACGAGCGTTCCGAACCCGCGGCGCGTCGTCGCCGACGGGCCGGCCGGCGGACGGGTCCGAATCGGCCACCAGGTAGGCACCGCGCAGGCGCAGCCAGGCCTCCGGTCCCTGCACGAGGTAGCGGCGGAAGAGCCGACGCGGTTCGTGGACCAGCCGGAACAGCCACTCGAGCCCGTGCTCGGACATGATCGACGGCGCCCGAGCGACGTCCCCGGAGAGGAAGTCCGCGGCCGCGCCGAAGGCCAGGAACACCCGAGCCCCGGTGTCGTCGCCGAACCGTTCGATCCAGACCTCCTGCACCGGTTTCCCCAGCCCGACCACCAGCACGTCGGTGCCGGCCGCGCGGACCTGTTCGGCGATGTCGTCCGCCAACACGTCGTCCTCGACCGTGGTGCGATCCGGTGCCCAGTACCCCGAGACCGCGAGACCGGGGTAGTCCCGCGCCAGCGTGGTCCGCAGGTGCTCGTGCACGCGCGGCGTGCCCCCGAGGAATCCGACCGACTTCCGTTCCGCCCGTGCGAGTTCGAGCAGTCGGGGCAGCAGGTCCGCACCCGTCAGGCGGGGCCACTGGGTGCCGGTGAGGTCGCGCGCCCGGTCGACGATGGGTTGCCCGTCGGCGAGCAGCAACCACTCGTGGGTGGGCCGCTCCGTCGGCAGGTTCAGGCGCGACCGCTCGATGCCCCCGAAGTGGTGGATGTGATCGAGGTTGACCGACCCGATGGCGAGGGGCTTGCCGCCCGAGAGTCGTTCCGCCACAACGGACAACACGTGGGGAGTGCCGCACAGATCGACCCGGGTGCCGGCGATGTCCATGCGGGCGGTCCGGCCGGGAGCGGGTCGGGCCGGGGCGGTCGCGGCAGGAGCGGACGGAGCGGGGGCGAGAGGAGTGCGAGGGGTGGGCACCGAGACGGGACGAGCGTCGGCGATGGCGGAACGGTTCACGGGGCACCTCGGCAGAGAACGACGGTGGCGCGGTTCGGAATTCACCTCGACCGGTACGGGCCGCGAAACGAACCGATCGAGCGGAACAGTATTCGCGTTCGGGAGCGTCGCCTACAGGTCGACCGGAAGTTAATTCGGATGGATGAAGCGGCCGTCAGGACGCGCGCAGACCCCGCCACGCGAGCGTCTCGAGCAGCTCGGTGGCCTGGTGGACGTCCACCTCGCCCCCGGCGACGCGGTCCGCGACGGCCTCACCGGCGCCGACCAGCGCGACAGCCATCAATCCGAAGTCGTGCTCGGGCCCCGGGTCCTTGGTGCTCATCTCCAGCAGGGACGCGGTGAGCGCGATCAGGCGGTCCCGACTGCTCTGCACCTGTCCCGCGAACGCCTGCTGACCGATGGCCTGGCGATAGAGGACCATCCACGACGAGCGGTGCTGGTCGACGAACGTCAGGAACCCCACCAGGGCCTTGCGGAGCTGCTCGCGAGGACTCAGCGACGGGTCCGCCGCCGGCGTCATGGCCTGGACGAACTCGAGGCCCTCGCGGTGGATGCAGGCGGCGAACAGCTCGTCCTTGCTGCCGTAGTACAGGTAGAGCATCGGCTTGGAGATCTGCGCCCGCGCGGCGATGGAATCCATCGACGTGGCGTGAAAGCCGTTCTCGGAGAACACCTCGATGGCCGCGTCGAGCATCTGCTGTTCGCGGACGGCGCGCGGCAACCGCTTGGTTCCGCCTGCCATGCGCCCTCCCGCGGTCTCGGTGCAGCCCCCGATCTTACTCGACGGTCAGCTCGCTCACACGCAGCCCGGGGCGGCCTTCGCCCGCAACACGGTGGCCACCTTGCGGTTCACCTGCTCGTCGGTCAGCCGGCCCGACGCCACCGCGTCCTCGAGCCGGTCGAGCACGTCCGGGACGGCGTCCGTCGTGATCCACAGGGCGACGTCGGCGCCCGCGACGAGCGCCGCCTCCACCGCCTGCTCGATCCCCAGGCGCGAGGTGATCGCGGCCATCCCGGACAGGTCGTCGGTGAAGATCGGTCCGTCGAACGGCGCCGCGCCGTACCCACCGCCGCCCCGCAGCAACGCCATCGCCGCGGGACTGATGCTGGCGGGCTCGCCCTCGGCGGTCAGCCCGGGCACGTCGAGATGACCCACCATGACGCCGACGCCGGGACGGGCCAACTCACGGAAGGGCACCAGGTCGCGGGTCTGGAGGGCGTCGAGCGGCGGGGTGGTCACGGCGCCGGTGTGCGAATCGCCCGACGCCGCACCGTGGCCGGGGAAGTGCTTGATCACCGGGAGCACACCGGCGTCGCGCAGTCCCCGCGCGGCGGCGTCGGCGTAGGCGACGACGGTCGCCGGATCGTCCGCATACGACCGGTCGCCGATGACGGTGTCGTCGGCCTGGTCGCTGACGTCGACGTCGGGCGCGAAGTCGACGGTGATGCCGAGCTCCCGCAGGCCCTGCCCGCGCTCGCGCCACATCGCGTAGGTCTGCTCGACGGTCATGGTC
This sequence comes from Rhodococcoides corynebacterioides, assembly GCF_019834675.1. GTDB lineage: Bacteria > Actinomycetota > Actinomycetes > Mycobacteriales > Mycobacteriaceae > Rhodococcoides > Rhodococcoides corynebacterioides_A. Next base: position 103,534 of record NZ_JABUBU010000010.1, read on the forward strand.
GCCGCGGTCTCGCGCGCGCTCGGGATCGATCCGAGCAGGTCCTCGGCTCGCGAGACCCGGCCGCCCTCCTCGTCGATCGTGACCATCACGGGGAGCGTCGCGGCGTCCTGCACGCGGGCGACGCCGCCGCCCGCGAGCATGCCCGGTTCGGTCCAACTGCCCACGAACACGCCGCCGACCTGCTCGGCCTGCACCACCGCGACGGCGTCGTCCGTGCCGGTGACGCCGACGGTCAGCAACTGCGCCAGACGCTGGCGTTCGGTGAGGGCGGCGACGGCCTGTGCACAGGTGTCGGCCGGGGGTGCGGCGGGCGACGACGACACGGCCGCCGGCGACTCCGACATCGCGGGCGACGACGAGGCCGCCGGGGACGGTGCGGGGGACTCCGGTGCGTCGGTCCCGGCCCCCGAACCACACGCCGCCAGCGCCACGGTCGACACGGTCGACACGGTCGACACGGCCAGGAGACAGGTCAGACGGTATCCGGGCATGACCGAAACGTTATCGCGATGGGCCCGCGGCCGGCGCCTCGCGCCGGTAAGGTGCTGGCCACGCACACGAGCCCATCCCCGTCGGGAGGACCGTCATGTCCTGTGACGTCATGTTGATCGCCTACGACGGGTCGGACAACGCCCGTCGCGCCGTGCAGTACGCCGGCCGATTCCTGCAGGCCCAGCGAGCCATCGTCGTCACCGCGTGGGAACCGATGGTGCGACAGGCCGCCCGCATGTCGGGTCTGTCCGGAGTGATGGCCCCCGAATGGCTGCCCGACGACGCCGCCGAGGACATCGCGCTCTCCGACGCGCGCGCCACCAACTCCGAGGGCCTCGAGCTCGCGGCGCGGGCCGGCATCAACGCCGACGGTCGCTGCGAGGAGTCGCACTCCGCCATCTGGACCACCATCGTCGAGGTGGCCGACGAGGTGAACGCCGACATCATCGTCACCGGCACCCGCGGGCGCACCGGACTGCGGTCGCTCCTGCAGTCCTCGGTGGCCGACCTGGTGCTCAAGCACAGCCACCGACCCGTTCTCATCGTTCCGCCCGGCCGGTGACACCCGCACCGGGCACCGCCCTGGTACGTTGAGCGCGTGAAATCCGCAGCCGTGAGCGCCCTGGTCGGAGCCGTGCTGGGGGTCGCCGTGGTCTTCGGCGCCACCGCCGCCGCGTCCTCGAATTCCCGTCCCGAGATCGACCGGTCCGGCAACGCGGATTCGTCGCTGCTGAACCAGGTCGAGTACGGCAGCCGCTGACCGCTCGCGAACCCGCCGTCGCTGCGGTGCCCCGGGTCGCGCCCGTCGGCGCCGAATGGCGGCTCTGGTCGGCCCTCGGCGCCCTGATCCTGTCGTTCCTGCAGGCCCCCGGCCTGATCGTGGCCGACACCAAGTACGACCTCACGCAGAACCCGCTGGGGTTCCTGTCCCGGGCGTCCCACCTGTGGACGTCCGACGCGCCGCTCGGCCAGGTGCAGAACCAGGCCTACGGCTACTTCTTCCCGCACGGGGCGTTCTTCGCGCTCGGTGACGTCCTCTCCGTTCCCGGCTGGGTCACGCAACGCCTGTGGTGGGCGCTGCTGCTCTTCGCCGGGTTCTGGGGCATCGTCCGGCTCGCCGAAGCCCTCGAGGTGGGCAGCCGCGGGTCCCGGGTGGTCGCCGGGCTGACGTTCGTCCTCGCCCCCCGCGTCCTGACCACACTGGGGTCGATCAGCTCGGAATCCCTGCCGGTGATGCTCGCGCCCTGGGTGCTGATTCCCCTGGTGCGCGTGTTCTCCGGCCGCGCGCTCGACGTCCGCCGCGCCGCCGCGTCGTCCGCGGTGGCCGTCGCTCTGATGGGGGCGGTGAACGCCGTCGCCACCGCAGCCGCCACGCTGGTCGCGGTGGTGTGGTGGCTCGCGCACCGCCCCGACGCCCGCTGGTGGCAGTTCACCCGCTGGTGGATCGCGGCGCTCCTGGCGGCCACGCTGTGGTGGATCGTGCCGCTGCTGATCCTGGGCCGGGTCAGCCCGCCGTTCCTCGACTTCATCGAATCGGCCGGGACGACGACGCAGTGGGCCTCGCTCACCGAGGCCGTCCGCGGGACCAGCAGTTGGACCCCGTTCGTCTCGCCGGAGCGCATCGCGGGCGCGATCGTCGTGACGCAGCCGGCCGTCGTGCTCGCGTCGTGCGTCGTCGCGGCGGCGGGCCTCGCGGGCCTGGCCATGCGGTCCATGCCGGCGCGCGGACGGCTCACGCTGGTGCTGCTGATCGGCGTGGTGGGCATGGCCGCCGGGTACATGGGCGGACTGGGCTCGCCGGTGTCGGAACCGGTGCGCGCGTTCCTCGACGGCGTCGGCGCGCCCCTGCGCAACATCCACAAGCTCGAGCCACTGATCCGGCTGCCCCTCGCGCTCGGCGTCGCCCACCTCCTCCGGTTCGCGCCGCTGCCGGGCACGGTGTCCTCCGCCCGCTGGCGACGCGCCGCCCGCCACCCGGAGAAGGAGCCGCTGGTCGCGTTCGCGGCGCTGATTCTCGTGGCGCTCACCGTGGCGACCTCGCTGGCCTGGACCGGGCGTCTCGCCCCGCGCGGCGCCTACCCGGCGGTGCCCGACGACTGGACGGCGGCGGCGCAGTGGCTCGGCGAGCACGCCGGGGACGGGGCGGAGCAGTCGCGGGCCCTGGTGATCCCCGGCGCCCCGCTCGCGTCCCAGTTGTGGGGACTGACGCGGGACGAGCCGCTGCAGGCCCTCGCGTCGTCGCCCTGGGCGGTGCGCGACGCCGTCCCCCTGGTTCCGCCGGGTGCCATCCGCGCCCTCGACGCCGTGCAGCGCCTGCTGGCGAACGGCCGCTCGTCGGCCGGGCTCGCCGCGACCCTGACGACGATGAACGTGCGACACCTGGTGCTGCGCAACGATCTCGATCCGGAGACGTCCCGGTCCACCCGGACGTCCACGGTCCACCAGGCGATCGACGGGTCGCCGGGACTGCGCCGCGTCGCCACGTTCGGCGACGACGTCGGGCCCGGCGACGTCGAGGGCATCGTCTCCGACTCCGACCTGCGTCCGACGTACCCGGCGATCGAGATCTTCGAGGTCGACGCGGGCGGTACTCCGAGCGGCCCGTACACCGTGGCGGCGGATGCGGTGCCGCGAGTCCAGGGCGGACCGGAGGTCGCGGCCCGGTTGGACGACGAGCGTGAGCGCGGCGGCATCGCGCCCGTCCCGGCCGGCCCCGTCCTGCTCGACGGCGACGCGCGGGCGGCGGGGCTGCCCGTCGACGACGTCCTGGTCACCGACACCCCCGTCGACCGCGAGGTCGACTTCGGTTCCGTCGACGACCACAGCAGTGCCGTCCGCGCCCCGGACGACGCGCGGCGCACCCTCAACGCCGTTCCGGACTACCCGGCGGGTCCCACCCCGCTGGTCACCGGATCGTGGCGCGGCGCGCGCGTCACGGTGTCCTCGTCCGCGTCCGACGCCACGCAGTTCGGCGGCGCCCTGCCGGGGGCGAACCCGGCCGCGGCCGTCGACGGTGACGCCGTCACCGGTTGGATCAGCAACGGCCTCGAGAGCGCCGTCGGGCAGTGGCTCGAACTGCGACCCGACACCCCGCTGACGTCCGGTCTGCTCGAATTCCGCACCACCGCAGGGTCACTGGGCTCGCCCGTCAAGTGGGTGGAGATCGCCACCGACAACGGCACCGCCGCCGCGCGGATCACCGAACCGGGTGAGCCGGTGACGGTCTCGCTGCCGGCGGGCCGCACGACCGTCGTCCGCATCACGGCCACGCAGACGGAGGACGGGTCGCGCGGCGCGCAGTTCGGCATCGCCGACCTGCGGCTGACCGACTACTCCGACCCGGCCGCGCCGACCCCGGTGCGCATCGAGCACCGTACCGATCTCCCGGCCCCCGCCGCCGGCGCGCAGGTCACCGGATGGTCACTCGCTCAGGAACTTCCGGGCCGTGCCCCGTGCATCGACACGACCGACCGGGTGCGCTGCGCGGGCGGTGTCGGCGTGGATCCGGAGGAGGTCGACGCGTTCCAGCGCACCCTGTCGGTGCCGCAGGGAACGGCGGTGACCCCCGAGGTGTGGGTCCGCGGTCGACCGGGCTCGGCGCTCGAGGATCTCCTCGCCCGCGACGGCCGCCCCCGCGCCCGCGGCGCGTCCGAGGTGGCCGACGTGCGGGGCTCCGCGTTCGCCCTGACCGACGGCGACGAGCGCACCAGCTGGACCGCGTCACCGGACTCGGTCGAGTCCCGCGCCGGCACGTATCCCACTGTCACACTGTCCCTTCCGTCCCGCACGCGCGTCGACGGACTCGCGCTCACCCAGCCGCTGGGGACGTTGCCGGCGCACCCCACCCGCGTCGTCGTCGACCTGGGTGCCGGACCGCAGGTCCGCGAGATCGACCCCGAGGGAACGACGGAGATCGACCTCGCCCCCACCGAGACCGACCGGATCGTGGTCTCGGTGCTCGACTGGGACGACGTGTTGGACCGCACCGCACTGGGATTCGACCGCATCCGACCACCCGGGCTCGCCGAGATCGCCGTCCGGTCGGACGACGGCGCGCTCTCGGCCCCCGTCGACCGTGACGCCCCCGTCGTCCTGGCGTGCGGGGACGGACCCACCCTGACCGTCGCCGGGCAGCTCGTGCGCACCGCGGTGTCGACCACCGCGTCCGCCCTCGCGTCGGGCGAACCCGTCCGCGCCACCCTCTGCGCCGGGAACGTTCCCGTCGCGGCGAACGTCAGCAATCCCGTGCCGCTGCCCGCCGGTGACCGGTCGGTCTCGGTGGACCCCGGTGACGCGCTCGTCGTCGACTCGGTGACCCTGCGCACCGCGCCGCTGCGCGCGTTCCCCCCGGCCGGGCCGGACCCGGTGGCCGTCACCGCCGACGAGTGGACCGCCGGCGTGTGGAGCGCGGACACCCGACGCGTGACCCTCACCGGAGCGACCGAGGACCGCCTGCTGGTGGTGCCGGAGAGCACGTCCGTCCGGCGCGCGATGCTTCCCGACGGCACCGCCCTGACCCCCGTGGTGGTGAACGGGTGGCAGCAGGGCTGGGTGGTGCCCGCCGGCGTGTCCGGCGAGGTCACGCTGACCTTCCCGGCCGACACCGCCTACCGGACGGCGCTGGTGGTCGGTCTGCTCCTGACGGCGGCGCTGATCGCGTTCGTGCTCGTCGGGCCACGACGTGTCGACGACGCGACCACGCCGGTCCGACCCTGGCGCGGCACGGTCGCCGGGTCGGTCGCCCTGGCCGGTGCGGTGTGGGTGGTCGGCGGACTCGCGGGCCTCGGCCTGGTCGCGGCGCTCGCGGCGGTCCTGATCGGCGTGCGCACGAGATTCGGGTGGCAGGTCGCGGGGCGCAGCGCCGTGGTGGTCGCCGGCGTCGGGTTCACTCTCGCCGGAGCGATGCTCTCGACGGGGCCGTGGCGCGCCGCGGACGGCTACGTCGGGCATTCCGCACCGATTCAGGGCGCAGCGTTGCTCGCGGTGGCGGCCCCCGCGGTCTCGGTGCTGCTGGCCGCTGCCCCGAACTCGCCGGACTCCCCGGCGCTCGCAGGCGTCGTCGACCGTCGGCGCCGCTCCCGGTCACGCACGTAGACCCGCACCGGTTCCTCGATCAACGCGTACCCGGCCGCGGCCACGGGGACGGTCAGCACCAGCGTCAGCCCGGCCACCAGCGGGAACTGTCCGGCGAACGGAGACACGCCCAGCACCGGGAACACCACGGCCAGCACCGCCAGGTGCCACACGAAGATGCCGTAGGACCACCGACCGATCGTCAGCGCGAACTCGCCGCCCAGCCACCGCGTCCGGACCGACGTGCCCAGGACCAGCGGGGCCAGCAGACAGAACGAGATCAGCGCACCCAGCGAGACCTTGACGGCGAACTGCCACGCGGCCGGCGTCGTCAGATCCTGCTCGCCCGCCACCGGCGTCGCCGCGACGACGAAGGCGACGGCGGCGACCGCCAGCAACGTCCACCGTCGATCGGCGATGCGGGCCAGCCGGGGACGCACGGCGTCGGCCGGTCGGACGGCGACCTCCGCCGCGGTCTCGGCGACGATCATCCCGGCGGCGAACCACGACAGGTAGCCGGGCAGCCAGTTCTCGATGTTCACGCCGTCGATCGGCTCGATCGGCAGGAACGTCCACGCCGTCGACGCCGCCGCCACGCCCAGGAGCACAGGCACGCGCCACCGCGCACGCGGCCCGGACAGCCGCACCAGCAGCCACCCGACCAGCGGGAGGAGGAGGTAGAACGCCACCTCCACCGACAGCGACCACATCTGCGTGAGGCCCTGGGTGAGCGAGAGCGGGACGAAGACCTGCACCAACGTCAGATTCGCCAGCCACAGCCCGAGACCGCCGCCCGCGCCGGGCAGCAGCGCCAACACCAGGATCACCGCCGCCCAGTAGACGGGCAGGATGCGCGCCGCACGGTGCAGCAGGTACCGCCGCGCCGACGGCGACCGACCGAGACCGCGCGCCGCGGCCGCGTGCGGACGCCACAACAGGAAACCGGAGAGCGAGAAGAACACCGCGACGGCGAGATCGAGCCGGCCGAGCAGCGGGCCCACCACGGGCACCGAGAACGTGCCCGTCTGGAACGCGACGTGGGTGAGGAGCACACCCACCGCGGCCAACCCGCGCATTCCCTCCAGCGCCGGGACGAATCCCGAGGCCGATACCGAAGGTGCGTCGCTGGTCATGGTCCTGCCCAGTGTGCCTCATGGGGTCCCGCCCTCGGGCGGGCGATACGTTAGGGTTCGGGCAGATCCGGCCGCGCTCGACCACCTGACCACAGGAGTTCATGTCCATGGCGAAGAGTTCGTCGGCACCCGCGTCGACCCAGTCTCCGAAGCGCGTGCTTCCGTCGATCCTCATCGGCCTCGGCGTCTTCCTGTTGGTCGTGGCGATCCTGATCCCGCTGTACACGGTGGGACGGCTGGAGAAGACCCCGCTGGACCTCGAGATCACCACCGTCGCCACGGGCACCGGCTCGGTGCTCGACTCGCGCTCCCTCTCGGCCGGCGCGGCGCGCGTGGACGAGAACGTCCCCCTGGTCTCGCAGCGCTTCGTGACCACGGAGGAGCCGTCGGATTCCGACCGCATCACCGTGCAGGCCGGCTCCACGCTGCGGCGCACCGACCGGCAGGGCGACACCGGCCTGCTCACCGCCGTCGTCGACCGCGTGACGCTCGACCGCGTCTCCTCCATGCCCGTCGATCCGGTCGGCTCCATCCAGAGTCAGGCCGACCAGCCGGCCACCGAGGTGCCGCACACGGGTCTGCAGTACAAGTTCCCGTTCGACGCGCAGAAGCAGACGTACCCGTTCTTCGACACGGTGGCCCGCCAGTCCTTCGACATGACCTTCGTCGAGGAGACGCAGATCGAGGGCGTGACCGTCTACCACTACACGCAGACCATCCCGGCACAGGACCTGTCGAAGGTCGTTCCCTCCCCGACCAATAAGCTCGCCCTGCCGGCCAGTACGTGGGGTGTCGAGGGCGGCGACCAGCCGATCACCATGACGCGGTTCTACGAGAACACCCGTGACATCTTCGTCGAGCCCACCACCGGCGTGATCGTCAAGGGCCAGGAGGACGTGCACCAGTACTACGCACGTCGGGCCGGCACCCCCGAGGTGGACGTGATCCGCGCGCCCATCTCCTTCGACGACAACACCGTCGAGTACCAGCTGGGCCGCGCCCGCGACGGCATGGATCGCATCGCGCTCATCGGCCGCACCGTGCCGATCGTCGCCGGCGTCGTCGGTCTGATCTCGCTGGTCCTCGGCCTCCTGCTGCTGCTCCGCGGCGGCCGCGGTCAGGGCCGTCCGGCCACCGCCACCGGCCCCGCGCCGGATGCGCCGACGCAGGCGTACGACAACCGCGTCGACGACGGCGGTCGCGGCCACGACTGGACCACCGACCGCACCGAGGAGATCCCGCGCACCAACCTGCGCAAGGACTGACCGGTCAGGGGTGCAGGATCGTCACCCCGGCCGCATCACCGAGGGCGTCCAGCGCGAGCTGGGCGCCCTCGAGTGGTTCTCGGCGCGCGATCATCGAGGCGACCGCGTCGAGCGGCAGCGTGCGCAGCAGTTCCGGGTAGTCCCGCGCGGGCATGCCGTGGCTGCCCAGCACGTCGAGCTCACGGGCGATCACCACGTCCAGCGCGGTGTCCGCACCGTCCGGCAGCAGCCCCACCTGCACGTGCCGACCGCGTCGGCGCAGCGACCGCAGCGCGACGTTCACCAGCGCCGGGTGGCCCGAACACTCCAGTGCCACGTGCAGATCCGACGGCGCGGCGCTCTGCACGTCGGTGGCGCCCAGCCGCCGCGCGAACTCCAGAGCGTCCGGAGACCGATCCATCGCCGTGACGTGCGCGCCCGCCTGCGCGGCCACGATCACCGCCGACAGGCCCAGACCACCACAGCCGAACACCCCGACCCGCTCCCCCGCCACCAC
>NZ_JABUBU010000011.1 GCF_019834675.1 Rhodococcoides corynebacterioides
TCTCCGCCGCGGTGCCGGAGTGGCCGGACGCGGACGTGCGCACGCTCGTCGCCCCGCAGCCCGAACTTGGCGACAAGCGCGCCCCCGCCCCCGTCCGCCTGACCCGAACCACTCGACCGTCGAACCACCGACCGAGGAGCAAAAACCCGTGGCCACCTTCTTGTACCGCATCGGGCGGTTCGCGTATCGACGCAAAGGCATCGTGCTGCCGATCTGGCTCGCCATCCTGGTGCTCGCCGGCGTCGGCGCCGCGACGCTGTCCGGCCCCACCAGCACGTCGTTCTCCATTCCGGGGACGCCGGCGCAGCAGGCGCTGGACCTGCAGTCCGAGCGCTTCGGCGGGAACGAGAACCCGCTGACGGCCGCATCGGCGGAGTACGTCTTCGAGGCGCCGGCCGGATCCACGCTGGAGAGCCCGGAGGCGACCGCGGCCATCGACGCCGTCATTGCGAACATCCGCGGCATCGCGGCCGTGAAGGACAGCGCCAAGGTCGATCCGGCCGCCGGTCCCGTGCCCGAGGGCGCGCAGCCGCTGCTGGACCCCGTCGCGGGCAACCAGGCGATCGTCGACCAGTACGCGCAGTCCGGTGCCCCGGCCGACGTGGCCGCGGCCAACGCGGCGGCGGTCTCCCCGCTCTCGCCGGACAAGACCGTCGGCATCGTGACCGTACCGATCTCCGGGACGGTCACCGACATCACCGATCAGACGCGGACCGACCTCGAGAACGCGGCGCAGCCCGCTCGCGACGCCGGCCTGACTGTCGAGATCGGCGGCAGTGCCATGCAGGCGGCCAGCCCGCCGGGCGGAACCGCCGAGCTCATCGGCCTCGCCGTCGCGGCCGTGGTTCTGGTGGTCATGTTCGGGTCCTTCGTCGCCGCCGGCCTGCCGCTCATCACGGCGATCGTCGGTATCGGCGTCACCAGCCTCACCATCACCACGGCGTCGGGCTTCGCGGAGCTGACCCAGTTCACGCCCATCCTCGCCATCATGATCGGCCTGGCCGTGGCCATCGACTACTCGCTGTTCATCGTCGCCCGGTTCAAGAACGAGCTCGCGGACACCGACGATCGCGAGGAGGCCGCCGGCCGCGCCGTCGGAACCGCCGGCAGCGCCGTGGTGTTCGCCGGCACGACGGTCCTCATCGCGCTGGTCGCGCTGCGTGTGGTGGGCATCCCCTTCCTCTCGCAGATGGGTCTCGCGGCCGGGTTCGGCGTCTTCGTCGCGGTGCTCGTGGCGCTCACGATGCTGCCCGCGGTGCTCGGCCTGTTCGGTCGCAAGGCCTTCGCCGGCAAGATCCGCACCGTCCCCGATCCCGAGCACAGCGACAAGCCGACCAACGGTCTGCGCTGGGTCCGCGTCGTGCTGAAGCGCCCCGCGATCGTGCTGGTCCTGGGCGTGATCGTGCTCGGCGTCATCGCCGGCCCCATGACCTCGCTCCGACTGGCGTTGCCGTCCGTCGCCACCGCGGAACCGGGCACCCCGGCCCGCGAGGCGTACGACCTGATCGACAAGGGCTTCGGTCCCGGTCGCAACGGCCAGCTGCTCGTGGTGGTCGACGGCAGTGCGGTGCCGGAGGCCGATCGCGCCGCGGCGTTCGCGGCCGTCGTCGACCGGGCGTCGTCCGAGCCCGACGTCGCCAACGCCCAGCAGGCCGGCCTGAACCCGGCGGGGGACACCGCGCTGGTGTCGGTCACGCCGAAGAGCTCGCCCATCAGCGAGGACACGCAGAACCTGGTCACCGCCCTGCGCGGTGCCGAGGGTGACCTCGAGTCGCAGTACGGGGTGACTTACGGCGTCACCGGACAGACCGCGCTCGAGATCGACGTCTCGGAGCGGCTGCAGGACGCGCTGGTGCCCTACCTCGCCGTCGTCGTCGGCCTCGCGTTCCTGCTGCTGATGGTGGTGTTCCGCTCGATCCTGGTGCCGCTGACCGCGACGCTCGGCTTCCTGCTCAGCGTGCTCGCGACCTTCGGCGCGACGGTCTTCCTGTTCCAGGAAGGCGGCCTGGGCCTGGTGTCGAACCCGCAGCCGATCGTCAGCTTCATGCCGATCTTCCTGATCGGTGTGGTGTTCGGCCTGGCCATGGACTACCAGGTGTTTCTGGTCTCGCGGATGCGGGAGGCCTACGTCCACGGCGCGAACGCGCACGACGCCATCGTCACCGGCTTCAAGTACGGCGCCCGCGTGGTCGCGGCCGCCGCGGTCATCATGATCTCCGTGTTCGCGGCGTTCATGCTCGAGCCGGACGCGTTCATCAAGTCCATCGGCTTCGCCCTCGCCGCCGCCGTCTTCTTCGACGCCTTCGTGGTGCGCATGGTGCTCATCCCGGCCGTCATGGGTCTGCTGGGCGACAAGGCCTGGTACCTGCCGCGCTGGTTGGACCGCATCCTGCCGAACGTCGACATCGAGGGCGAGAAGTTGGCTCGTCCGGTGGAACGAGAGAAGGAACAGGTGACAGGCTGATGCCGTGCTGATCCCGCTGCTTCGTCGCTACCTCGCGCCCTACCGACGGCTCCTCGTCGGCGTGGTGGTGTTGCAGTTCGTCGCCACCGCGGCGTCGCTGTACCTGCCGAGCCTCAACGCCGACATCATCGACAACGGCGTCACGGTGGGCGACACCGGTTACATCCTGTCGACCGGATCGCTCATGCTCGCGATCTCCGCGGTGCAGATCGCCTGTTCGATCGGCGGTGTGTACTGCGGGGCGCAGGCGGCGATGGCAGCGGGAAGGGATCTGCGCGGCGCGCTGCTCGACCGGGTGGGGACGTTCTCCGCGCGGGAGGTCGGCACCTTCGGGGCGCCGTCGCTCATCACCCGGAACACCAACGACGTGCAGCAGGTCCAGATGTTGGTGCTCGCCGGCTGCACGATCCTGGTGATGGCGCCGATCATGTGTGTCGGCGGCATCGTCATGGCGCTGCGGGAGGACCTGGGGCTGTCGTGGCTGCTCGGCGTCGCCGTTCCCGCGCTGGCGATCGCGATGGGCATCGTCGTCGCGCGCATGATCCCTGCGTTCAAGGTCATGCAGAAGCGGATCGACACCGTCAATCGCATTCTGCGCGAACAGATCACGGGTATCCGCGTGGTGCGCGCGTTCGTCCGTGAGCCCTACGAGGTCCAGCGATTCGACGACGCGAACACCGCGCTCACCGCGACGGCGCTGCAGGTCGGTCGGTTGATGGCCCTGATGTTTCCCATCGTCATGCTCATCTCCAACGTCACCAGTGTGGCCGTCATCTGGTTCGGCGGTCACGCCGTGGACGAGGGCCGGATGCAGATCGGCTCGCTCACCGCGCTTTTGAGCTACATCATGCAGATCCTCATGTCGGTCATCATGGCCTCCTTCATCGCCATGATGATTCCGCGCGCCAGTGTCTGCGCCGAGCGCATCTCGGAGGTGCTCTCGACGTCGTCGTCCGTCGTGCCCGCGACGAATCCGCGTCCGTTCGCGACGTCGCCGTCCACCGTCGAGTTCGTCGGGGCCGGGTTCTCCTACCCCGCCGCGGAATCGCCGGTGCTGTGCGACGTCTCGTTCCGCGCCGGTCCCGGCACGACGACGGCGATCGTCGGCAGTACCGGGTCCGGCAAGTCGACCCTGATTAATCTGGTGCCTCGCCTGATCGACGCGACCGCGGGCGTCGTCCGCGTGGGCGGCACCGATGTTCGCGACCTCGATCCCGCCGTGTTGCGGGCCGAGATCGGCCTGGTCCCGCAGCGTCCGTACCTGTTCTCCGGAACGGTGGCCTCGAACCTGCGGTACGGCAAGCAGGACGCCACCGAGGCCGAGATGTGGGAGGCGCTCGAGGTGGCGCAGGCCGCCGAGTTCGTCCGCGCCATGCCCGAGGGCCTCGACACCCCGATCGCCCAGGGCGGCACCACGGTGTCGGGTGGCCAACGACAACGACTGGCCATCGCCCGCGCGATCATCCGTCGGCCGTCGGTCTACGTGTTCGACGACGCCTTCTCGGCCCTCGACCTCACCACCGACGCGCGACTGCGCGCCGCGCTGCGTCCGATCACGCGCGACTCCTGCGTTCTGGTGGTGGCGCAACGGGTGTCGACGGTGCGCGACGCCGACCTCATCGTGGTGCTCGACGACGGACGGATGGTCGGAACCGGCACGCACGACGAGTTGCTCGAGACGTGTCCGACCTACGCGGAGATCGTCGACTCCCAGCGCAGCACGGCAGGTGTGTCGTGACGCGGCCCGCCGGACCCGGCGCGCCGGGCACGAAGGCGATGAACTTCGGACCGTCGGTCCGACGGCTCGTCGGCCGACTCCGCCCGGAACGCACGGTCCTCGGCGTCATTCTGTTCTTCGCCGCGGCCAGCGTGATCCTCACGGTCGTCGCACCCAGCGTGCTCGGACGGGCCACCGATCTGATCTTCGACGGCATCGTCGGTCGCTCGCTCGACCCGTCGTCGAGCAAGGAGCAGATCGTCGACGGCCTGCGCGCACAGGGAGATTCGGCGCGCGCCGACATGATCGCGGCGATGGACCTGGTGCCCGGACGCGGGGTGGACTTCGACGCCGTCGGCCGCGTGCTCCTGATCGTCCTGGCGCTGTACATCGGATCCGCCGTGCTGCAGTGGATCCAGGGCTACCTGCTCAACATCGCTCTGCAGCGAGTGATCAAGCGGCTGCGCACCGAGGTCGAGGCCAAGATCCACCGGCTTCCGTTGCGCTACTTCGATTCCACCAAGCGCGGCGACGTCCTCTCGCGCGTCACCAACGACATCGACAACGTCTCGCAGAGCCTGCAACAGACGCTGAGTCAGTTGGTGGTCTCCGTCATCACCGTGATCGGCATTCTCGGGATGATGCTGTGGATCTCGCCCCTGCTCGCCCTCGTCGCCGTGCTGACGGTGCCCGTGTCGGTGGTGGTGACGGCGTTCATCGCCAAGCGCTCGCAACCGCACTTCGTCTCGCAGTGGAAGCAGACCGGATCGCTGAACGCGCAGGTCGAGGAGGCGTACACCGGACACGAGCTGGTGAAGGCCTACGGGCGTCAGGACGAGACCGCGCGCGTCTTCCACGAGAGCAACGAGGAACTGTTCCGCGCGAGCTTCCGTGCGCAGTTCATCTCCGGAATCGTCATGCCCGCCATCATGTTCCTGGGCAACCTGAACTACGTGGCCATCGCCGTCATCGGCGGTCTGCGCGTCGCCTCGGGCAGTCTCAGCCTCGGTGAGGTGCAGGCGTTCATCCAGTACTCCCGGCAGTTCACGCAGCCGCTCACCCAGATCGGCTCGATGGTGAACCTGCTGCAGTCCGGTGTCGCGTCCGCCGAGCGCATCTTCGAGATCCTCGACGCGGAGGAGGAGGACGCCGATCCGGCAGGCGTTCCGGGTTCCGCCGGCGGCGGGCGCGTCGAGTTCCACGACGTGTCCTTCCGCTACGACCCCGAGCGGCCGCTCATCGAGCACCTGTCGTTCGTGGCCGAGCCCGGGCGCATGGTCGCCATCGTCGGTCCCACCGGTGCCGGCAAGACGACGCTGGTCAACCTGGTGATGCGGTTCTACGACGTCGACTCCGGGTCGATCACCCTCGACGGGGTCGACACCCGCGATCTCACGCGGGCGCAACTGCGGTCCCGAACGGGCATGGTCCTGCAGGACACCTGGCTGTTCGGCGGCACCATCCGGGAGAACATCCGCTACGGCAACGTCGACGCGACGGACGAGCAGGTCATGGAGGCCGCGCGCGTGAGTTACGTCGACCGGTTCGTCCACTCCCTGCCCGACGGGTACGAGACCGTCATCGACGAGGAGGGGAACAACGTCAGCGCGGGGGAGAAGCAGCTCATCACCATCGCGCGGGCGTTCCTGGCCGATCCGTCGGTGCTCATCCTCGACGAGGCGACCAGCTCGGTCGACACCCGCACCGAGTTGCTGGTGCAGAAGGCCACCGCGGCGCTGCGCAGCGACCGCACGAGTTTCGTGATCGCGCACCGACTCTCGACCATCCGCGACGCCGATCTGATTCTCGTCATGGAGAACGGGTCCATCGTCGAGCAGGGCACGCACGAGGAACTCCTCGCGGCACGCGGCGCCTACCACCGGCTGTCCGCGTCCGGCCTGCAGGAGCAGCAGGTGGCGTCTGGTTCGATGGGATCGTGAGCGCACCGCAGGACGATTTCTTCACCGTCGGAACACGACTGGACTCCCGGCTCGGCCGCACCGGCACCCTGCGCACCCCGCACGGCACGATCGCGACCCCCGCCTTCATCGCCGTCGGGACCAAGGCGACGGTGAAAGCCGTTCTGCCGGAGTCGATGAAGGAGCTCGGGGCGCAGGCGGTGTTGGCCAACGCCTATCACCTCTACCTGCAGCCGGGTCCGGACATCGTGGACGAGGCCGGCGGGTTGGGTGCGTTCATGAACTGGGACGGCCCCACGTTCACCGACAGCGGCGGCTTCCAGGTCATGTCGCTCGGCGTCGGCTTCAAGAAAGTCATCGCCATGGACGCCTCGCGGGTGCAGTCCGACGACGTCATCGCCGAGGGCAAGGAGCGCCTGGCCCGCGTCGACGACGACGGCGTGACGTTCAAGTCCCACCTGGACGGTTCGCGGCATCGGTTCACCCCCGAGGTGTCGATGCAGATCCAGCACCAGCTGGGCGCGGACGTCATGTTCGCGTTCGACGAGCTGACCACGCTCATGAACACCCGTGCCTACCAGGAGCTCTCGCTCGATCGGACGCAGGCGTGGGCCGTGCGGTGCATCGCCGAGCACGAGCGCCTGACGCGCGAGCGCGACGACAAGCCCTACCAGGCGCTGTTCGGGGTGGTGCAGGGCGCACAGTACGAGGATCTTCGCCGCAAGGCCGCGCGCGGACTCGAGTCGATCGTCGGGGAGTCGGGCCGCGGGTTCGACGGCTACGGCATCGGCGGCGCGCTCGAGAAGCAGAACCTCGGCACCATCGTCCGGTGGGTGAACGAGGAACTGCCCGAACACAAGCCGCGCCACATGCTTGGGATCAGCGAGCCGGACGACTTCTTCGTCGCCATCGAGAACGGGGCGGACACGTTCGACTGCGTGAATCCGTCCCGGGTGGCCCGCAATGCGGCGATCTATACCCGCGACGGACGGTACAACGTCAACACCGCGCGCTTCCGCCGGGACTTCACGCCGCTCGATCGGGACTGCGACTGCTACACCTGCGCGCACTACACGCGGGCGTACCTGCACCACCTGTTCAAGGCCAAGGAGATGCTCGCCTCCACGCTGGCGACCATTCACAACGAGCGGTTCACCGTCCGCCTGGTCGACGACATCCGGGCCTCGATCCGCGAGGGTCGGTTCGACGAGTTCAAGGCCGAGGCGCTCGGCCGGTTCTACCGGTGAGCCCCTGCGTGTCCGGTGCGGACGCGCAGGGGGTCCTCGCGGTCAGGCGTACGTCGGTTCGCGCTTCTTGATGTAGCCGATCACGGCGTAGGTGATGGGAAGCACGATCACCTCGACCAGCGTCTTCCACAGGAAGCCGACCACGACGTAGTTCACGAAGTCGGCCCACGTCGAGATGCCGATGACGCCGGCGGCGATGGCGCAGAAGATGAGGGTGTCGAAGAACTCGCCGACCACCGTGGAGCCGATCAGACGCGCCCAGAGGTGCTTCTCCTTGGTGCGTTCCTTGATCTTCACCAGCACGACGGCGTTGAGCAGTTGGCCGACGACGAAGCCGGCGAGCCCGGCGAGGACCAGCCGTGGCACGACGCCGACGACGGTCTCCAGGGCGGCCTGGTTCTCGTAGAACGACGCCGCGGGCAGCTCGATGGCCACCCAGAAGCAGACGGACATCAGTAGCAGCGAGCCGAAGCCGAGGTAGATGGCGCGGCGCGCGGCCTTGAGGCCGTACACCTCGGACAGCACGTCGCCGAGGATGTAGGCCAGCGGGAACAGGAAGAACGCGCCGTCGGTGTTGATGGGCAGGATCTGGAGAGGTCCGAGCGTGAGGTCGGACGAGCCGAAGAAGGCGACACCCTTGCTGGCGGCCACGTTCGAGATCAGCAGCGTCGCGACGAAGAGCGCGACGATCGTCGGGTAGTACCCGCGGCTGACATGGGCGAACGCGACCTGCCCAGACTTGGTGCCACCGTCGGTGCTGGTGGTGTTGGTAGCAGTCACCCGTCGATCCAAGCACCGAGACGACGACGGGCGCGAATCCCGTAGAGAGGATGCGCGCCCGTCGTGTGGTCGTGCGGTGTCGGGGCGGACTAGGTTTCGATCACCTGCGTGCCGCCGGCGAACTCGTCGTGCTTGCCCTGCTTGGTGGGGCTGGAGTTGATGGTCACCGCGATGACGACGTACGCGACGAAAGCGAGCAGCCCACCGATGAAGGGGATGATCGTCAGCAACATGAAGGCGTTCCGGATGGCCGACTGCTGCAGGGCGATCGTCGTGCCGCCGGGTCCGCGCACCGACAGGCCGAGGAACTTCTTGCCCAGCGTCGACGGACAGCGGATCGACTACGTGTCGCGACCCACCGCGTACCACGGCTCGCGCGGCAGCAGGTCGGGTCGCCACCGGACCGCGAGGTCGCCCACCGTGCGGCAACCCGGCGCTCCGATGGACGCCGCGATCTCGGCCAGCACGTCGTCCGCGGACTCGCCCGCGTCCAGTCGGTCACGCAGCGTGACGGCACCGTCCCGCTTGGCCAGCCGCGCACCCGTCGGACCCAGGGCGAGGGGAACGTGGACGTACTCGGGGACCGGCAGGCCCAGCAGTCCGGCAAGGTACGCCTGACGCGGTGACGACGAGAGCAGGTCGTCGCCGCGAACCACCTGATCGACGCCCTGGAACGCGTCGTCGACGACCACGGCGAGGTTGTAGGCCGGGACGCCATCGGTCCGCCGCAGCACCAGATCGTCGACGACGCCCGTGTGGTCGCCGAGCAGGACGTCGTGCACCGCCCGGGTGGTGACGTCGGCCCGCAGCCGGAGCGCCGGCCGCCGACCGGCGCGTCGCCGCTCGTCGCGCTCCGTGTCCGTCAGATTCCGGCAGGTGCCGGGGTACGCACCCTGGGGCGCGTGCGGCGCCGACGCCGCCTGCTGGATCTCGCGACGGGTGCAGAAGCACTCGTAGACGCGGCCGGCGGCCTGCAGGGTGGCGATCGCGTCGTCGTACGCGTCCCGGCGCGACGACTGGGTCAGGACGGGCCCGTCGGGATCGAGTCCGAGGGCCGCGAGGTCGGCCAGCTGGCGCTCCGCCGATCCCTCGCGCACCCGGTCGAGGTCCTCCATCCGGATCAGGAACGCGCGGTCGCTCTGCCGTGCGAACAGCCACGCCAGCACCGCGGTCCGCAGATTGCCGAGGTGCAGATCACCCGACGGGCTGGGCGCGAACCGGCCCGCAGCCGTCACCGCGCCGCCCCGGCGGTGCGCATTCGTCACCGCGCCGCCCCGGCGCGGCCTCGAAGCTCGTCGGCGCGCGCGAGTGCCTGCGCCCGAATCGCGTCGACGACGGCGGCCACCTCCGGACGTCGCAACGTGTCGGACCGCGCGACCAACCAGTAGGCCAGGGTCACGGTGACCTCGTCGGGCAGGACGCGGACGAGGTCGTCGTGCCGGTCGGCCATGAAGCAGGGGAGCAGCCCGATGCCCGCGTGGGCGCGGGTGGCCTCGACGTGGACGAAGACGTTGGTCGAGCTGACCGACCCGGCCATGGCGGGCAGGCGCACCCCGGACCCGGCGCCGGTGTGGGCCAGGTCCAGATCGTCGACCCGCAGCATCGAGTCGACGAAGTAGACCAGCGGATGCGCTTCGAGTTCGGTCCGGTCGGCCGGCGTGCCGTGCCGGCCCAGGTAGTCGCGGGTCGCGTAGAGCCCGAGGCAGTAGTCGGCCAACCGGATGGCCTCCGCCCGATGCACGCTCGGTTGCCCGACCACCACCTCGATGTCCATGCCCGACCGCGATTCCGACGCGCGGCGGGTCGCCGCGATCAGCTCCACCGAGACGGCCGGGTGCCGGCGTCGGACCTCCACCGCAGCGGGCGCCGCGATGTAGGCGCTGAAGCCGTCCGTCGCCGAGATGCGGACGACGCCGCCGAGGGGAGCGCCGTCCGGATCGACCAGTCCGCGCACGACGCCGTCGACGTGCTCGGCGGCGTCGAGCGCGCGTCGTCCGAGGGCGGTGAGCTCCCACCCGCCGGACGTCTTGACCAACACCCGCCCGCCCAGGGCGCGTTCGAGCGAGGCGATGCGCCGCGAGACGGTGGTGTGGTTGACGCCGAGCGAGTCCGCGGCCGTCGTGAATCGCCCGCTGCGGCCGACGGCCAACAGAACGAGGAGGTCGTCGGCACTGGGGAGCGACCGACCGATCGGGAACATGTGTGCATCTTTGCAGGCTCGTCGTGCGGGAGCGTCCATTGTGGAGCGGGCGCACGACCGCCGATACTCGGCACGTGTGCTCCTGGTCACAGGAGTCGGCGACAGCGGATCCCGGTCACGGGATCCATCAGGCGAGGAGTGGGACATGTCGGTTGCCGACAGGGTCGACCGCGACGAGGAACCGTCGGGTCTGAAGAAGGTGGTCGCCGCATCCATGGCGGGCACGGTGGTCGAGTGGTACGAGTTCTTCCTCTACGGCACGGCCGCGACGCTGGTCTTCAGCAAGATCATGTTCGCCGAGGGCACCAGCGAACTCGACGCCATCCTGGCCGCGTTCGTCACCTATGCCGTGGGCTTCGTCGCGCGCCCGCTCGGCGGCATCGTCTTCGGTCACTTCGGTGACAAGTACGGCCGCAAGAAACTGCTGCAGTTCTCGCTGGTCCTCGTGGGCAGTGCGACGTTCCTCATGGGCTGCCTGCCGACCTTCGACCAGATCGGCTACTGGGCGCCCGCACTGCTCGTCGCGCTGCGGTTCATCCAGGGCTTCGCGGTCGGCGGTGAGTGGGGCGGCGCCGTGCTGCTCGTCGCCGAGCACAGCCCCAACGCGCGTCGTGGGTTCTGGGCCAGCTGGCCGCAGGCCGGCGTGCCCGGCGGCAACCTGCTCGCGACGGTCGTGCTGCTGGTGCTCACCACCACGCTGCCCGAGGATCAGTTCCTCTCCTGGGGTTGGCGCGTGGCGTTCTGGCTGTCCGCAGTGATCGTCTTCGTCGGCTACTACATCCGCACCAAGGTCACCGACGCCCCGATCTTCCTCGAGGCCCAGAAGCAGACCGAGATCATCAAGGCCGCGTCCTACGGCGTCTTCGAGGTGGTCAAGCGGTACCCGCGCGGCGTCTTCACCGCCATGGGACTGCGCTTCGGCGAGAACGTCATGTACTACCTGGTGGTCACCTTCTCGATCACCTACCTCAAGGTCGAGGTGGGGACCGACACCAGCACCATCCTGTGGTGGATGCTGGCCGCGCACGCCGTCCACTTCGCCGTTATCCCGATGGTCGGCCGACTCGCGGACACGGTCGGACGTCGTCCGGTGTACCTGGTGGGCGCCATCACCACGGCGTCGTGGGGCTTCTTCGCCTTCCCGATGATGAACAGCGGCCACAACGTGGTCATCATGCTGGCCATCATCATCGGCCTGGTGTTCCACGCGTTCATGTACGCGACGCAGCCGGCGATCATGTCCGAGATGTTCCCGACGCGCATGCGCTACTCCGGCGTGTCCCTGGGCTACCAGGTGACCTCGATCGTCGCCGGGTCGCTCGCGCCGATCATCGCGGTCAAGCTGCTCGACGTGTACGGCTCGTCGGTGCCGATCGCCTGGTACCTCTTCGCCTCGGCGGCCATCACGTTCGTCGCGGTCGTCGTGGCGCGAGAGACGCGCGGTATCGCGCTCGAGTCCATCGACGTCGCCGACGCCAAGACTCTGGCCACCGAGGCCGAGCTGGCGAAGGTCGGTCTGAAGTAGGTCTCTCCAGAACGAACGGCGGGCCGCACCGGAACCTCCGGTGCGGCCCGCCGTCGCTCTGTGTGAAGCGTGTCGGTCAGGCGCCGGTGTCGGCGGCGACCAGGTCGGGTCGCGGGGACCCCGCCGTCTCCGCCATGAACTCCTCGAACACGCGGTGGAAGCGGTCCGGGTAGTCCAGATGCGGGAAATGCCCGGCGCGCGGGAAGATCTCGACGCGTCCGGTGGGGAGCTCCGCGCGGGCGTTGTCGGTGTGCGAGAGCGGGATGATGGTGTCCCGCTCGCCCCAGACGAGCATCGCGTCGATGGTGGGGAAGCTCGCGAAGTGCGGAGTGGCGCACACGGTCTGGCCGTGGAAGCCGATCACGGACCGGGCCGTCGCCAGGAACGCGCGGCGGGTTCCGCGGTCCTCGATGCTGCCGAACGCGTCCCAGGCCTCCGCGGCGCTGGGGCTCATCACCGGCAGGCCCAGTTTGTCGAGGCCGCTCAGCGCGCGGTCGGTGATGCCGCGCAGCGCCCGGTTGACCATGAACGGCAGGACCAGCTCGCTGCCGGGGAGCGTTGCCGCCCGCAGGAGCGGACTGACCTCGGGACCGAGGCCGCCACTGGCCACCAGGACCATGCGCTCCACCAGTTCCGGGAACAGATACAGCGTCTGCATCGCGATGCCGCCGCCCAGCGAGTGCCCGACGAACGTGGCCGACTCGATGTCCAGCGACCGCAGGAGGTCTCGCACCGTCGCCGCATGGGCGCTGATCGAGTAGTCGCCCGCGGGCTTGTCGGACTCGCCGTGTCCGAGCAGATCGGGCGCGATGACGCGGTAGTGCTGCGACAGCCTCTCCACCTGGGGCGCCCAGTTGCGGTGGTTGCCCAGCAGCCCGTGGATCAGCACGACCACGGGGCCCGAGCCCACGTCGAGATAGCGCAGCGCGTCGCCGTGGACGACGAGCGTGTGCATCGTCGGATGCGCGGCTTCGAATTCCGCCATGAGTGTCCCTCCGTAGATCTGCCTTCAGTGTGCCCCGGCGGAGCGGTTCGGAGGGCGTTCCGGGGAAACGAGAAGTCCGACATTCCCGGGGGCAGAGCGTCATGGATCACAAGGCGTTTGCGACGCGAACGAATCGTCGCGTCGGGATCGGCGCAGGTCAGTGGGTCAGGACGATCTTCGCGGCCGTGACGATCGCCGCCACGAGCGCGAGGACGACGCCGGCGATCACGACGCGGAAGGACACCTCGCTGCCGCGCAACCGCTGCACGACGACGGGAATACCGGACACGCGCAGCGCGATCAGACCCACCGACAGGGCCTGCGCGAGCGCCGCGGAGACCAGGTCCGTGGTGGCCAGCGCCAGCAGGGCGGCGGGCACCGCGGCGGACGACGCGATGGGGACGGCGTCGCGCAGTTCCTCCAGCACGTGACGACGGTCCGCGCGGATCGCGCTCGCCGCGACCGTGTCGGCGAAGATATGGGCGAGGAACGTCGAGACCCCCGTCCCCAGCACGAGGAGCGCGGCCGTACCGTCCTCGACGTAGCCCAGCGGGGACGCCGCGGCCGCCGCCAGCACCAGCACGTTGCCGTACACGTAGGCGGACAGTCGCCGCGCCGCCCGCTCCGGCGACATGGTTCCCCCGTGCCGAGTGGTGAGGCGTCGACGGGCGGACCGGACGAGGGACGGCAGCGGCATCGCCGAATCATGACAGGGGAGCACACACATGGATCGGCACGTCGTCCGCGGAGTGCAGTGGCCGGGGCCGCGGCTCGCGCTCACGAACGTCCGGACGGGCGAGACGACCACCCGCGACGTCCTCGGCTCGCTGCGCTACCGCGCGATCGACGACGCCGGAATCGTGTGGTGCATCGGCCGGCGTGACGACGACGGCCGCGCGACCGCCTGCCCGCGCGGGAACCGGGCGTCGTCCGGCGTCCACTGCGCCGACTGCGCCGCCGCCGATCCGTACCGCTTCGTCCACATCGTCCACCGGCAGAACTTCCTGTCGAAGTCCCTCGAACGCGTTGTGCTGCAACCGCACTGGCTGTACGTGGCCACGTTCGCCGGTGGCGAGACCAAGGTGGGAACCGCGGCGGATCCGCGCAAGAGTGCCCGACTGCTCGAGCAGGGCGCCCTGGTCGGGCGCTACGTCGCCCGTGCCGTCGACGGCCGCGTGGTGCGCATCCTCGAGGACGCCGCGACCGACGTCGCCGGGCTGCGGCAGGCCGTGCGCGCCTCGGCCAAGGCGGCCGGGCTCGCGCGACCCGTCCACCTCGCCGCCCTGGACGCCGCCAACGCCGACGCGGCGTCGTTCGCCCGCGAGATGTTGGGGGAGTTGTCCGCCGATCCCTCCTCCGACGTGGCCGACGACAGTTTCGCCGTGGTCGACGAACGGTGGGAGGCGCCGACGCGGGACGACGTGTTCGCCGGGCGACGCACGTCGTACCCCCTCGATCCGGGCGTCGGGACGCACGGGCTGGACGTGCGATGGGGCGTCGGGTCGGCGGTGGGCGCGGAGGTCGCCGCCGATCCCGGCACGGTGTACGTCGCCGACCTGTCCCGTCTGCGGGGCCGTCGCATCGAGTTCGGTGACTACGACACGGCGTTGCCCGCGGTGCAGGAAGCGCTGTTCTGACGGCCGTTTCGGGTTCGCCCGTCCGGGCACTCGAGTGCCATGCCGATGTATCGAATCCGGGACACTTCCACCGACGACGTGCTGGCCACCGCGGTCCACGAGGACGTCTCCACCGCCGAGGCGTGGGCGGCCGTCGTGGTGAGCGACGCCGATCCCGCGCCGGTGACGTGGGTGCTGGAACGGGACCAGTGATGCGTCGAGGCCCCGCACATGCAGTGCGGGGCCTCGACGTGGCGGAGGATAGGGGATTTGAACCCCTGAGGGCGTTAACCCAACCCGCGTTCCAGGCGAGCGCCATAGGCCACTAGGCGAATCCTCCGTGGGCCACCATACCGGCGGCACCCCGGTCGGAGCCAATCGGGCCCGCGACCACGGGGTTCGGTGCGGCGCCGGGTCTATGACTAGACTCGTCTGCGGATCCCGCGCGGCGCGCATCCTGTGAACTCCCCCAGGGCCGGAAGGCAGCAAGGGTCAACGGGCTCTGCCGGGTGCGCGGGGTCCCCTTACTTCACTCCCGCGCGGTCGCCCTTCGAAAGGCCCCTCTCGCCATGCCCACGACGCAACTCGGACTGATGAATCCCGACGAGTTGGCTGCGGAGCACGAGAAGCAGACCGAGGCGTACCGAGCGCTGCAGGCCCGTGGCCTCGCCCTCGACCTCACCCGCGGCAAGCCGTCGCCCGAGCAGCTGGATCTGGCGTCCGATCTGCTCACGCTGCCGGGAGAGAATTTCCGCGACGGGTCCGGAACCGACTGCCGCAACTACGGCGGCCTGCAGGGGCTGCCCGAGCTGCGGGCCATCTTCGGTGAGCTGCTGTCGATCCCCGTGGCCAACCTGGTGGCGGGCAACAACGCGAGCCTCGAGATCATGCACGACCTCGTGGTGTGGGCGCTGCTGCACGGCACCGTCGACTCGGTGCGGCCGTGGTCGCAGGAGCCCGTCGTGCGCTTCCTGTGTCCCAGCCCCGGGTACGACCGGCACTTCGCGATCACCGAGAGCGTCGGCATCGAGATGATCCCGGTGCGCATGAACCCCGACGGCCCCGACGTGGCCGAGGTGGAGCGGCTGCTGTCCGCGGATCCGCAGATCAAGGGCATGTGGTGTGTGCCCAACTACGCCAACCCCACCGGCGCGGTGTACAGCGACGAGGTGGTGCGGGCGCTCGCGACCATGTCCGCCGCCGCCCCCGACTTCCGTCTGTTCTGGGACAACGCCTACGCCGTGCATCCGCTGGCCGAGGCCTTCCCCCCGGCGTACGACGTGCTGGGCATGGCCGACGAAGCCGGTCACCCCAACCGCCCGTACGTGTTCGCGTCGACGTCCAAGGTGACGTTCGCCGGCGCCGGCGTCAGCTTCCTCGGTGCCTCGACCGCGAACCTGGACTGGTACCTGTCGCACTTCGGCAAGAAGAGCATCGGGCCCGACAAGCTGAACCAGCTGCGCCACCTGCGCTTCTTCGGTGACGCCGACGGCGTGCGCGCCCACATGGCGAAGCACCGCGAGATCCTCGCGCCGAAGTTCGCGCTGGTGCAGCAGATTCTCGACGACCGGCTCGGCGCGTCGAAGGTCGCGTCCTGGACCGAGCCCGCCGGCGGGTACTTCGTCAGCCTCGACGTGCTCGAGGGCACCGCCGCCCGCACCATCGCCCTGGCCAAGGACGCGGGCATCGCCCTCACCGCCGCCGGCTCCGCCTTCCCGTACAAGCAGGACCCCGAGGACAAGAACATCCGCCTCGCCCCCAGCTTCCCCTCCACCGACGAGCTCGCCGCCGCCATGGACGGGGTGGCGACGTGTGTCCTGCTCGCCGCGACGGAGAAGTTGCGGGGGTAGTCGTTCGGCTGGGGCTGCGCAGCGCGCCTCGACTTGCGCAGGTTCCGGTCACGTGCGCGGGTTGCAACCGGTGAGGGTTGCGGGAACCTGAGCAGGTGGCGCGGTTCCGGCAGTTGCGCAGGTTCTGGTCAGGCGCGCAGGTTGCAACCGGTGAGGGTGGCGGAAACCTGAGCAGATGGCGCGGTTCCGGCAGTTGCGCAGGTTCTGGTCAGGCGCGCAGGTTGCAACCGGTGAGGGTGGCGGAAACCTGAGCAGGTGTCGCCGCTCAGTGGGTGTGGACAACTCCGAGCCCTGTGGATGACGGCCTCGTCGCCGTCCGTCAGCCCGTCATGCTGCTCGAATGAGTGCACAGCCCGAGTTCACCTCGGACGAGAACGACCTTCTGCTGACCCGGCGTGCTCTCCTCCGCCGTGGGGTGACGGACGCGGAGATTCGAACCGCCAAGCGGGGCGGCACGATCGTTCCGATCAGGCGCGGGTGCTTCGCCGAGACGGTGCAGATCACTGCTGCCACTTCGGAGGAGCGGCACCTACTCCTGGCTCGTGCGGCACTCGACGCGGCCTCGTCGGGTCTGGTTCTGAGTCACCAGTCCGCCGCCCTGGCCTGGGGATTCGATCTCTGGCGGGGCGCGTCCGAGCTCGTGCACCTCACCACCGATCGTTCGACCGGCGGACGGGTCGACCGTATGCGACACGTGCACGCGCATCTGCTGGACGCGGTGGACGTCACGGAGCGGCTCGGACTCCCGATCACGACGGCGGCACGCACTATCGCCGACCTTGCGTGCGCCCTACCGTTCGACGAGGCGGTCTGCGTGGGGGATTCGGCACTGCGCTCTCAGCTGGCCACACCCGAACTGCTGGCAGCAGCGCTTGCACGCTGCGGTCGTCGTCGGGGAACCGCCAAGGCGCGACGGGTTCTGTCCTTCCTCGACGGCCGCAGCGAGAGTGTCGGTGAATCCCGCAGCCGCGTGTACTTCGACCGGTTCGACGTCCCGGCTCCGGACCCGCAGGTCGAGATCGTGGTCGACGGGAAGACCTACCGCGTCGACTTTCTGTGGGACGGGATCGTGGGTGAGTTCGACGGGCTGAGCAAGTACGCCGGCGACCAGGGTGGTGACGCCGTGG
Organism: Rhodococcoides corynebacterioides; assembly: GCF_019834675.1. Taxonomy (GTDB): domain Bacteria; phylum Actinomycetota; class Actinomycetes; order Mycobacteriales; family Mycobacteriaceae; genus Rhodococcoides; species Rhodococcoides corynebacterioides_A. The sequence goes on from NZ_JABUBU010000011.1 coordinate 17,431, forward strand.
TCCGCGAGAAGCTGCGCGAGGACGCGCTCCGGGCCGCGGGATACGTGGTGATCCGCTGGACTTGGGCGGACCTCGCGGACGGCCGGCTGGCACGACGGGTCCTCGCTGCTCTGGTCGGTCGGTGACGGGTAGTACCTGCGCAGGTTCTGGTCACCTGCACGGGTTGCAACCGGTGAGGATGGCGGAAACCTGAGCGGGTGGGGGTTGTCGGCCACCTGCTCAGGTTCTGGTCACCTGCACGGGTTGCAACCGGTGAGGATGGCGGGAACCTGAGCACCCGGCACCCCCGTGCCACACTGGACCCCATGGCCAGGACCCTCCATCTGGTCGGCGACCCGGACGCCGACGCACTGCTCGCCTCGGACCCGCTCGCCCTGCTGATCGGGATGTTGCTCGACCAGCAGGTGCCGATGGAGTCGGCGTTCGCGGGACCGAAGAAGCTGGTCGATCGGATCGGGTCTCTCGACGTGCACACCATCGCCGAGATGCCGGAGGACACGTTCCTCGAGTACTGCAGCACCACGCCGGCGGTGCATCGCTTCCCCGGCTCCATGGGGAAGCGGATCCAGGCGTTGTGCGCGTACATCGTCGACGAGTGGGGCGGTCGCGCCGACGCCATCTGGACCGACGGCGAGCCCAACGGCAAGGAAGTTCTGAAGCGGCTCACAGCGCTGCCGGGATACGGCGACCAGAAGGCACGGATCTTCCTGGCGTTGCTGGGCAAGCAGATGGGCGTCGAGCCGGCCGGGTGGCGCGAGGCCGCCGGTGCCTACGGCGAGGACGGGTCGAGGCGGTCCATCGCCGACGTGGTCGACGCGGAGTCGCTCGGGCAGGTCCGCGAGTTCAAGAAGGCCGCGAAGAAGGCGGCCAAGGAGAGCGCCGGCTCGTAGATTCTCGACTGTCGGACGACGTCGGTAGTCTCCTCGACGTGGCCTTGTACCGGAAGTACCGTCCTGCGTCGTTCGCGGAAGTGGTGGGCCAGGAGCACGTCACCGAGCCGCTGTCGGTCGCGCTGGACTCCGGCCGCATCAACCATGCCTACCTGTTCTCCGGCCCGCGCGGGTGCGGCAAGACGTCGTCGGCGCGCATTCTCGCCCGGTCGCTCAACTGCGTGCAGGGCCCGACGTCGACGCCGTGCGGTGTCTGCTCCTCGTGCGTGGCCCTGGCGCCCGGTGGTCCCGGCAACCTGGACGTGATCGAGCTCGACGCCGCCAGTCACGGCGGTGTCGACGACACCCGGGAACTGCGGGATCGGGCGTTCTACGCCCCGGCCGAGTCGCGGTACCGCGTCTTCATCGTGGACGAGGCGCACATGGTCACCACGGCGGGATTCAACGCGCTGCTCAAGATCGTCGAGGAGCCGCCCGCGCACCTGATCTTCGTCTTCGCCACCACGGAGCCGGAGAAGGTGTTGCCGACCATTCGCAGTCGCACGCACCACTATCCGTTCCGCTTGCTTCCGCCTGTCGCGATGCGCGGGTTGATGGAGCGCATCTGCGCCGAAGAGAACGTGACGGTCCAGGATGCGGTGTATCCGTTGGTCATTCGGGCCGGCGGGGGGTCGCCGCGTGACACCCTCAGCGTGCTCGACCAGTTGCTGGCCGGCGCGGGGGACGAGGGTGTCCAATACTCCCGCGCCCTGATGTTGCTCGGCGTCACCGATGTCGCGCTGATCGACGAAGCGGTCGACGCCCTGGCGGCGCAGGACGGTGCCGCGCTGTTCGGAACCGTGGAGAAGGTCATGGACGCCGGCCACGATCCGCGCCGCTTCGCCGTCGATCTGCTCGATCGCTTCCGCGACCTGATCCTCATGCGCGCGGTGCCCGACGCCGGGGAGCGCGGACTCGTCGACGCCCCCGCCGACATGATCGAGCGGATGCGGGACGAGGCCGAGCGCATCGGCCCCGCCACACTGGCTCGGTACGCCGAGACGGTGCACGCCGGCCTGGGCGAGATGCGGGGTGCCACGGCGCCGAGGTTGCTGCTCGAGGTCATGTGCGCTCGCATGCTGCTGCCGGCGGCGTCCGACGCGGAAAGTGCTGTGCTGCACCGTATCGAACGGTTGGAACGACGTCTCGACGTCAGCCTCCCGGTCGGCGAGCAGGCTGCGGTGGACGCCGAGCACCGGCAGGACCGCGCGGCGGCCGAGGCTCCGCGTGCCGACGCCCCGCGCGCCGCGGCCGCGACGGAGGCCGCGCCGCGATTCGTCCGGCCGTCCGAGCGGGCAGCCGCAGCACCCCCCACACCGGAGCAGCCGCGTCAGGAACCCCCTACCTCGGAGCCGCCGCGCCAGGAACCCCCTGCACCGGAGCCGCCGCGCCAGGATCCCCCGGCACCGGAGCCGCCGCGCCAGAACCCCCCTGCCCCGGAGCCGCCACGCCAGGAACCCCCGGAGCCGACTCGGGAAGCCCCGGCCGATCCGGTTCCCGCCCCGACCCCGGAGCCGGAACCCGCCGCCGCTCCCGAGTACGCGCACGAACCCGAACCCGCGACCGAACCGGATCCGGAGCCGATCGCGGCATCGGGCCCGGACGCCGCGGACATCCGCGCTGTCTGGTCGGAGGTGCGCACCAAGGTGCGGGAGCGGAGTCGGACGGTCGAGGTGATGCTGTCCGGCGCCACCGTTCGCGCGGTTACCGACGGCACGCTCGTCCTCGCCCACGATTCGGCCCCGCTGGCGAAGCGACTGGTCGAGCCGCGGAACGCCGCGGTGATCGTCGATGCGCTGCGCGACGTGTTCGGGGTCGAGTGGACGGTGCAGTGCGAGGTGGGCGGTGCTGCCGCTGCCCCGGCACCCGCCGCGGCTCCCGCGGCCGCGCCGAAGGAGCGTCCGGCACCGCCCCGGTTCTCGCGCCCGTCCCGGTCGACCCCGCCGCCCGCGCCCTCGAGCGCATCCCCGGACGGCCGCGACGGGTCCGACGACATCCCACCGCCTCCAGAGGAGCCGGACTATCCGGATCCGGGGTACGACTCCTACGACGGCCCTCCGCCCCCGGAAAGTCCGGAGGAGCAGGAGGAGATGATGAAGCAGGCCAAGGAGCCGGTGGATCCTGCGACGCGTCGTGACCCCGACGAGGTGGCCCTGGAACTGCTGCAGACCGAGCTGGGCGCGACGCCGATCAAGGAGGTCTAGAGGCCGGCCTCGGCGGCGGCGATGGCGGCCTGCACGCGGGACTCCAGTCCGAGTTTGGCCAGTACGCGCGACACGTGGGTCTTCACCGTCGCCCCGCTGACCTGCAGCGCCGTCGACAGTTCGTGGTTGGACAGACCCTGGCCCAACAGGTGGAGCACGTCGCGTTCGCGGGGCGTGAGGTCGTCGTATCCCGCCGGTGCGGTCGTCGAACGGGGGCTGCTGACGAACCGCTCGATCACCGCCCGGGTGGCACCGGGCCCGAGGGCACCGTCTCCCGCCGCGACGCTGCGCACGGCGCCGAGCAATTCGTCGGCCGACGCCGTCTTGAGCAGAAATCCCGAGGCGCCGGCGTGCAAGGACGCGAAGACGTAGTCGTCCACGTCGAACGTGGTGAGCACCAGGACTCGACTCGGCGTCGTCTCGACGATGTGCCGGGTCGCCTCGATGCCGTCCATCCCCGGCATCCGAATGTCCATGAGCACCACGTCGGGACGATGCGTCCGGGCGACGGTGACCGCCGACGCGCCGTTCTCGGCCTCGGCGACCACCTCGATGTCGTCGTGCCCATCCAGCAGCATGCCAAGACCGGCGCGGATCGCGGCGTGGTCGTCCGCCACCACCACCGTGATCACGACGCCGACCCCACCGGGAGGTGCGCTCGGACCACCCAGTGCCCGCCGCACGGACCCGCGCTGCAGTCGCCGCCGAGCAGTTGCGCGCGGTGCTTCATGTTCGCGAGCCCGCGGCCGACTCGCCGGGTCTCGTCGGAGTCCGCATCGAGGTCGTTGCGGACGATCAGTCGCAGCGCGGTGCCCGTGCGGTTCGCGGCGACGTCGATGGGCCGACGAGCTGCGTGCTTCATCGCGTTGACCACGGCTTCATGGACGATCCGGTAGGCCGCGTGGTCGACGACGGTGGGCAGGTCCCCGACCTCGAGGTCGACCGAGACGTCGGTGCCGGTCGCGCGGGCCGCGTCGACGACGACGTGCAGGTCCGCCAAGCGCGGCGGGGCGACGGCGGGATCGGCGGCGTCGGCGTGGAGGACGTCGATCATGGCGCGCATCTCGGTCAACGCGGCGGTGCTCCCGGTGCGGATCGCGCTCAATGATTCCCGTACGGCCGGGTCGACGTCGCGAGAGAGCGCCGCGGTGGAGTGGATGGCGATGGAGGACAGATGCCCGGCGATGACGTCGTGCAGGTCGCGGGCCATGGCGTTGCGCTCCTCGGCGACGGCGGCCTCGCGGTCGCGGTCGGCGAGGATGCGGTGGGCTCGGGCCCGTTCGCGTTCGATGTCGGTCAGCTCCACCTGCCGCTTGATGGCCAGGCCCCACCAGAGGGAGGTCCCGAAGAACAGAGCGCTCACCACGAGCGCGCCGGCGGCCGGTCGGACGTCGTGCTCCGCGGCCAGCACGACGCCCGCCAGCACGACGACGCCGATGCCCGTCGCGTAGGTGGCCGCCCGCCCCACCCGCGGCGACCCGTGTCGGACGGCGGCGTAGAGCAGGTCGGCGAGGACGATCCAGACGGGCACCGATGGGCCGAGGACGAGATCCACGGCGAACAGCACGGTGCCGAGGGCGAGGGCCGCTCCCGGCCGGGCGCGTCGGGCGCACCCGACGAGGCAGAGGGCGGCGAGCAGGACGAGTCGTACGGCGAGCGGCACGTCGGTGCGTTCGGTGCCCAGCGAGAAGAGCCCGGAGAGGTAGAGGACCACTCCGACGCCGAACAGGCCCGCGGCGATGACGACGTCGAGGGACACGCGTCGCGATCTCACCGCCTCATCACAGCACGGCCGGGGACGGCGGTCGTCATTCCTTCGGATGACCGGCGGGTGGCTCGGTCGGCCGATGTGGCAGGCCGCCCGACGATCGACGCTGATCCGTATGACGACACAACTCTGGAAGGTTCTCGGTTCCCTGGCCCTGATCGTGGTGGGTGGCTGCCTGTGGCTGTTCGCCCGCGACACCGAATTCCTGTGGTTCCGCGGCGGACCGCTGGGCGTGGTGCTGGTCGTGGTGGGCGCGATCGACCTGGTGGGCTCGCTGTGGTCCCGTGACCGGCGGCGGGCCGAGTGACAGCCACCCTGGCGGCGGCGCTCGCCGGGCTGGCGCTCGTCGACAGCACGTCCCTCGGGACGCTCGTGGTGCCGTTGTGGTTCCTGCTGGCGCCGGGACGGCCCCGGGTCCGGGTGCTCGCCGGCTACCTGGCCGTGCTGGCGTCGTTCTACGCGGTGGTGGGTATCGCGCTGTGGTCGCTCGCCCGGCTCGGGGTGACCGTGGCGTCCGGATGGGTCGATCACCCGGCCGTCCGTGTGGCGCAGTTGGTGCTGGGCCTCGCCCTGTTCGCCTGGAGCTTCCGGTTCGATTCGCGACGCGGCGCGAGCAGTGTCGCGCGGTGGCGCGAGCGGGTGACGACGTCCGGGACCGGTGCGCGGCCGATCGTCGGGCTCGCTCTGGTGGCCGGGCTGTCCGAGGTGGCGACGATGCTGCCGTACCTCGGCGCGATCGGGCTGCTGGTGTCGGCGGACGTGTCACCGCCGACGGCGGCGGTGACGCTGGCGGCGTACTGCCTGGTCATGATCGCGCCCGCCGCGGCGATCACGGGTGCCCGGCTGGCCGTCGGGCGGCGGCTGGACGGTCCGCTCGGCCGGATCGACGGCTACCTCTCGGCGCGCGCGGACACCGTGGTCGGCTGGGTGATCGGCATCGTCGGGTTCGTGCTCGCGGCCTCGGCGGCGAACGCACTCTTCTTCGCGTGACCCTCCGCGGTCATCTCTCGTGCTCGTTTCGGACCTGTCGGGCACGTCCGCGCCCGCCTAGTGTGACCATCGTCGAGGTCTGTACCTCGTGGGCTCCGACGCGCTGCGTCGAGATGCCCGATCCACTTCTCGGAAGGAACTGCGCGCAGTGACCACAGAGGCATACATCTACGAGGCGATCCGAACACCGCGCGGGAAGGGCAAGGGCGGCGCGCTGCACTCCGTCAAGCCGATCTCGCTGGTCACGGGCTTGATCGACGAGCTCCGTCGTCGTTTTCCCGACATGGACGAGGACCGCATCTCCGATCTGATCCTCGGCGTCGTCTCCCCCGTGGGCGACCAGGGCGCGGACATCGCCCGCACGGCCGTGCTGGCCGCGAAGATGCCCGACACCGTCGGCGGATTCCAGCTGAACCGCTTCTGCGCCTCCGGCCTCGAGGCCGTGAACCTGGCCGCGCAGAAGGTGCGCTCGGGCTGGGACGAGCTGGTGATCGCCGGCGGCGTCGAGTCGATGTCCCGCGTGCCGATGGGCTCCGACGGCGGCGCGTGGGCGATGGACCCGCAGACCGCGTACGACACGTACTTCGTGCCCCAGGGCATCGGTGCCGATCTCATCGCCACGATCGAGGGATTCACGCGTGACGACGTCGACGCGTACGCCGTGCAGTCGCAGGACCGTGCCGCGGCGGCGTGGTCGGGTGGCTACTTCGCCAAGTCGGTGGTCCCGGTGACGGACCAGAACGGTCTGGTGATCCTGGACCAGGACGAGCACATGCGTCCCGGGACGACGACGGAGTCGCTCGGCAAGCTCAAGCCGGCCTTCGAGGGCGTCGCGGCGATGGGCGGCTTCGACGACGTGGCGCTGCAGAAGTACCACTGGGTCGAGAAGATCCATCACGTGCACACCGGCGGTAACTCGTCGGGCATCGTCGACGGCGCCGCGCTGGTGGTCGTCGGCAGCGAGGACGCGGGCAAGTCGATGGGGATGACCCCGCGCGCCCGCGTGGTCGCGACGGCCACCTCGGGTGCCGACACCACGATCATGCTGACCGGCCCGACGCCCGCGTCGAAGAAGGTGCTGGCCGCGGCCGGGTTGACGGTCGACGACATCGACCTGTTCGAGCTGAACGAGGCCTTCGCCTCCGTGGTGCTGCGCTACCAGAAGGATCTGAAGATCCCCGGCGAGAAGCTGAACGTCAACGGCGGCGCCATCGCGATGGGCCACCCCCTCGGTGCCACCGGCGCCATGATCACCGGCACCGTGCTCGACGAGCTCGAGCGTCGCAACGGCCGCTACGCACTGATCACCCTGTGCATCGGCGGCGGCATGGGCGTGGCCACCATCATCGAGCGAGTCTGAGGAACCGAGAACACATGAGCGAGAACATGATCGAGTGGGATCAGGACGCCGACGGCATCGTCACGCTGACGATGAACGATCCCGGCCAGAGCGCCAACACGATGAACGAGACCTACAAGAACTCGATGGGCGCCACCGTGGACCGCCTCGAGGCCGAGAAGGACTCCGTCACCGGTGTCGTCGTCACGTCGGCGAAGAAGACCTTCTTCGCCGGTGGCGACCTCAAGAACATGGTCAAGGCGACCAAGGACGACGCCGCGCAGGTGTTCGAGGAGGTGCAGCTGATCAAGTCGCAGCTGCGCCGCCTGGAGACCCTCGGCAAGCCCGTCGTCGCCGCCATCAACGGCGCGGCCCTGGGCGGCGGTCTCGAGATCGCGCTGGCCACGCACCACCGCATCGTCGCCGACGTGCCCGGTGTGCAGCTGGGTCTGCCCGAGGTGTCCCTCGGCCTGCTCCCCGGCGGCGGCGGCGTCACCCGCATCACGCGCATGATGGGCATCCAGAACGGCTTCATGTCGGTCCTCTCGCAGGGCACCCGATTCCGCGTGGCCAAGGCGAAGGAGCTCGGCCTGGTCGACGAGGTCGTCGGCAGTGTCGAGGAGCTGGTTCCGGCCGCCAAGGCATGGATCAAGGCCAACCCCGAGGGCGGCGTCGCGCCGTGGGATGTGAAGGGCTACAAGATCCCCGGCGGCACGCCGTCGAATCCCAAGCTGGCACAGATCCTTCCGGCGTTCCCGTCCAACCTGCGCAAGCAGATCAAGGGCGCGAACATGCCGGCTCCGCTCGCCATTCTGGCTGCCGCCGTGGAGGGTTCGCAGGTCGACTTCGACAACGCGTCCACCATCGAGTCGCGCTACTTCACCTCGCTGGTCACCGGTCAGGTCTCGAAGAACATGATCCAGGCGTTCTTCTTCGACCTGCAGGCGATCAACGCCGGCAAGTCGCGTCCCGACGGGTACGACAAGACGCAGTTCTCCAAGGTCGCCGTGCTCGGCGCCGGCATGATGGGCGCCGGCATTGCCTACGTGTGCGCCAAGGCCGGAATCGACGTGGTGCTCAAGGACGTCGAGCTCGCGTCCGCCGAGAAGGGCAAGGCGTACTCGGAGGCCATCGAGGCCAAGGCGCTCTCGCGCGGCAAGACCACGCAGGAGAAGTCCGACGCGCTGCTCGCGCGCATCCACCCCACCGCCGACCCGAAGGACGTCGAGGGTGCGGATCTGGTGATCGAGGCCGTCTTCGAGTCGCAGGACCTCAAGCACAAGGTCTTCCAGGAGATCGAGGACCTGGTGGCACCCGACGCGCTGCTCGGCTCCAACACCTCCACGCTGCCGATCACCGGTCTCGCGACCGGCGTGAAGCGGCAGGAGGACTTCATCGGCATCCACTTCTTCTCGCCCGTCGACAAGATGCCGCTGGTGGAGATCATCCGCGGTGAGAAGACCTCGGATGCGGCTCTGGCCAAGGCATTCGACCTCGTGCAGGCGATCAAGAAGACCCCGATCGTCGTCAACGACAGCCGCGGCTTCTTCACCTCCCGCGTGATCGGCACCTTCATCAACGAGGCCATCGCGATGCTCGGCGAGGGCGTCGAGCCGTCGTCGATCGAGCAGGCCGGCCTGCAGGCGGGCTACCCCGCGCCGCCGCTGCAGCTGTCGGACGAGCTGACGCTCACCCTCATGCAGAAGATCCGCAAGGAGACCTACGACGCCGTGGTCGCCGCCGGCGGTACGCCGCCGGAGGATCCCGCGGGCGCCGTGATCGACAAGATGGTCGACGAGTTCGAGCGTCCGTCGAAGGCCAAGGGCGCCGGCTTCTACGAGTACGTCGACGGCAAGCGTGCCGGTCTGTGGTCCGGGCTGCGCGAGGCGTTCGAGTCCGGCACCGCCGACATCCCGTTCGAGGATCTCAAGGAGCGCATGCTGTTCATCGAGGCCATCGCGACGCAGAAGTGCTTCGACGAGGGCGTCCTGAACACCACCGCCGACGCCAACATCGGCTCGATCTTCGGCATCGGCTTCCCGGCGTGGACCGGTGGTGTGCACCAGTACATCGTCGGCTACGAGGCCGCCGACGGCACCGTCGGCAAGGAGGCCTTCGTGGCCCGCGCGGAGGAGCTGGCCAAGCAGTACGGCGAGCGCTTCACCCCGCCGCAGTCCCTGCGCTGACGCACGAGAACGACGCGACCCCCGCACTCCCGACGCCGGGAGTGCGGGGGTCGCGTGCTGGTCGGGGTCAGCCGGTGACGGTGCGGGCGAAGTCCAGGGCCGCCGGCATCGACGCCATGAGCGTGCCCACGTGATCGGCGTCCGGGAACGTCACCAGTGAGAAGTCGGTGCCCGCGGCGGACATGCGTGCGGTCTGCGCGAACGTCAGCGGCGCCGGCACGGTCTGATCGGCGAGACTCTGGGTGACCAGCAGCGGCCGGTCGTAGCCCGCGACGGGCACGGCCTGCATCTCGCGCAGCGTCGCGTTCATGGCGGGGTCGTCCAGCGGCCGGGTCAGCAGGTCGCGCAGCACCACCGGGTTGGCTTCGCGGAACGCTCGGAAGTCGGTGCCGCACAACGTGGTCGCGGCGTTCAGGTAGTCGAGACCGCGGGGGGTGAGGTAGCTCGGGACGTTCAGGTCCGGTCGCTGATCGTTGAGGCCCGCCAGGATGTACATCACGTACCCGACGTAGCCGCTGGGAGCGATCGGCGGAAAGACCGGTCCCGACGGCGGCAGCAGAGTGTCCAGCTGCGTCGGCCCGGCGATGGGAACGGCGCCGCGGTAGTCGAGTTCCGGCGCGCGCTCGGTCCCGACGGCGGCGGCGAAGTACGCGGCGTTGCCGCCCTGCGAGAGCCCCGTGGCGAGCCACCGCGGGGACAGCTCGTCACCGAGAAGCCGATGTGCGGTGCGCACGATGTCGACGACGTTGGCTCCCGACGCGGGACCGTCGAGGTAGGCGTGCACACCCGGAGTGCCCAGACCGGCGTAGTCGGTGGCGGCGACGGCGTAGCCGTTCCGCAGCCACTCGGTCATGGCCGGCCGCTCGAACTCCGTTCCGCCGGTGAGGGACGGGGTGCAGGCGTCGGCGACGCCGGTGGTGCCGTGCGCGAACGAGACCACCGGCCATCCGCCGACCGGCGTCTCGCCCTCGGGCACGTAGACCAGGCCGGTCGACTCACCGGCCTGGCCCGCCGTGCGCAGCGTGCTGTAGCGCACCAGCGAGCCGGACGCCGCGCCCGCGGGGAGCAGCTCCGCCGCGAGCGGCGCACTCGACAGCAGCGTTCCGGGCTCGGCGGTCGGAGCGGCCGACGCTGCCGGTCCGGTGAGCACTGTGGGCGCGAGGCCCGCGACGACGCAGGTGACGACGGCGGCGGCGCGGCGGAAGGTAAGGGTCACTCAGCCATTCCACCACGGACGCAGCGGCAGGTGAGAGCGATTGCCGTCGGGTTTGACCGCGAGTACTTGATGGAGTTGAACGACGTTGCGCTCGAAGCCGAGTCGCGAGCCGGCCATGTAGAGACCCCACACGCGGGCGGTGCCCTCGCCGACCTCGGCGACGCAGGCGTCCCAGTTGTCGACCAGATTGCGGCACCAGTCGCGCAGGGTCAGGGCGTAGTGCTCGCGGAGGTTCTCCTCGTGCCGCACCTCGAGGCCGATGTCCTGCATCTCGGTGATGATGCGGCCGGATCCGGTGAGTTCCCCGTCGGGGAACACGTAGCGGTCGATGAACCCACCCGCGCGGGCGGCGGACCGGTTGTCCGGACGCGTGATGCAGTGGTTGAGCACCAGTCCGCCGGGCCGGAGCTTGCTCGCGATGAACCCGAAGTACGCCGGGTAGTTGGCGACGCCGATGTGCTCGGTGAGCCCGATGGAGGACACGGCGTCGAAGCCGGTCTCGGCGATGTCGCGGTAGTCGCTGTGGCGCACCTCCGCGAGGTGGCCGAGACCCTCGGCCTCGATGGCCCGCTGGGCCCACTCCGCCTGCTCCGCCGACAGGGTCGCGCCGATGACGCGGACGCCGCGGCGGGCGGCGTAGCGCACCATCGAGCCCCATCCGCAGCCGATGTCGAGGAGCCGGTCGCCTCCCTTCAGCCGCAACTTCTCGAAGATTAGCCGGTACTTGTTCTCCTGGGCCTCCTCGAGCGTCGCGTCCTCCGTCGGGTAGGCGGCGCAGGTGTAGGTCATGGACTCGCCGAGCACGTACTCGTAGAACGTGTTCGAGACGTCGTAGTGATGATGAATGCTGTCCGCGTCGCGAGTCTTGCTGTGCCGCAGTCCTTCGGCGATCCGACGCCACCGCGGCAGCGACTCCTGCGGCGGCGGGGCGATGGGCCGCAACAGTTCCCAGCCGAGCGAGCGGGTGATCGCCGCCAACGTCCGCGCCGAGGGACGCTTGAAGTGAAGGTCGTCGCCGAGCATGCGCAGCACGTCGTACGGATCGCCCGGGTGCGCGCCGACGATCTCGAGGTCACCGGAGACGTACGCACGCGCCATCCCGAGATCGCCGGGGGCCGTGGCGATGTACGTCGTTCCGCGGGGCGTGAGCAGGTTCAGTCCGTAGGCGGAGTCCGGGTCGCCGGCCACGGAACCGTCGTACGCGCTGAAGCGCACCGGGATGTCGCCCTCGGTGAACTGCTCGAGAATTCCCGCGATGGTCAGCTTGGGGGAGCCGACCTGATAGTCCTTGTAGCCCTCTCGGAACAGAGTCATCGACGTTGCACCGCCTTCGAATACAGATCCAACAGACGTGAATCGGGGTCGTAGATCTTCTTGACGCGGGAGTAGTGATTCCCGCCGTAGAGCGCGTCGAACTCGTCCCGGTCGTAGAACGAGTCCGAGTAGAGGGACTTGTGGCCGTCGAGCTCGGACACCCGACGCTCGATGCGGCGATTCGTGGCGCCCTCGACGACACCGTCGGCGCCCTCCTCGACGGGCACCGAGGACCAGAATCCGACGTTGACGTACGTGTGACCGGGGCGCAGCGGGTACAGCGGCCACTCGCGGGCACCGCCCCCGTCGTCGTCCCTGCCGTCCCGTAGGCGCAGGGGGCAGAGCCACAGGGGTTCGATGGGAATTTCGTCGAGGAACCACCGCAGGAACGCGGCGGTGTTCTCGATGGGAACCTCGATGTCCTGCACCACGCGTTCGCGGATCGGGTTGCCCTTGCGGCGTTCGAGCCGATCGGCGATGTCGTATTTCCGATCGAGCGCGATGAGTTTCCAGTAGACGCTGCTGCGGAGGTAGCGGCGCGGCCAGAACCGTCGGATCCGCGGATTCTGGGTGCCGAACGCTCGCGAGCACCAGAACCAGTCCGTGTCCCACCGCCACAGGTAGTCGTGCACGGTGAGCCGGTCGGTCCGCGGGGTGGCGCCGTCGTGCTGGATCGACCGGTAGTAGATCTGCATGCCGGTGTAGTCGCTCACCGGCCCGGGCTCGTCGGTCTGTCGGCCGAGGGTCAGATACGCCTCGGAGTCGGTGAACACCACACCGTCGAGGTAGTCGACGCGCTCGCCGCGGTACTCACCCGCGTCGACGATCGCATCCATCGCGTCCTGGACCGACTGCAGGTCGTGGAACCGGACGTGGCGCAGGGCGACGTAGGGCGGGACGGCCTCGAGTTCGATGCGCAGGCGGGTCGAGTAGCCGAGCGTGCCGTAAGAGTTGGGAAACGCGTGGAACAGGTCCGCGTGCTCGCCCTCGGGGCGCGCGGTGACCACCTCGCCCGCGCCGGTCAGCACGTCCACCTCGAGCAGGCTCTCGTGGGGGAGGCCGTTGCGGAAGGACGTCGATTCGATGCCGAGGCCCGTGACCGCGCCGCCGAGGGTGATGGTCTTGAGCTGCGGCACCACCAGCGGCACCAGTCCGTGGCGCAGGGTCGCGTCCACCAGGGTCTCGTACGTGCACATGCCCTGCACGTCGGCGGTGCGCGCGACGGGATCGACCGAGATCACCTTGCCGAGACCGGACACGTCGAGTCCGGGAACGCTGGTGTCCTGGCGGGCTCGGAAGAGGTTGGAGGTCTTCTTGGCCAGCCGGACGGTCTGCTCGCGCGGGATGGCCCGGTAGCTCGCGACCAGGCGTCGGACGCCCGCGGCGTGCGCGGCCGCGCCCACCTCGTGCGGGCCCGGAGAGTTGCCGGTCGGAGACTGAACGGTGCGATCCACGCGAGAACGCTATATCGCGATCGTTCGCAGGACTACGGATGGTAGGGGTCCGTCACGTAACCGTTGCCGGACGGACGTCTTTCGGCAGCGTCGAGGGGACCGAAAGCACCGTGAAAGAATGGGACGAAAGACCCCCGATGCTCAGGAGGAATGCGTTCATGGCCAAGGTCAGCGCCAGCACGTCCCACACCGTCACCGCGACCCCGGAGCAGGTGCTGGCGGCACTGTCGGACTACCAGACCGTGCGCCCGCGGATCCTGCCCGAACAGTACCGGGACTTCACCGTCGTCGAGGGCGGTCAGGGCGACGGCACCGTGGCCACCTGGACCCTGCAGGCCACGAAGAAGCGTGCGCGCGACGTCCACGCCACCGTCCGTGTCGCCGGCGACACGATCACCGAGACGGACGCCAATTCCTCGATGGTCACCACGTACCGCGTGGCGCCGGCGGGGCAGGGCACCGAGGTCACCACGACCACCGAGTGGACCGGCGCCGGCGGCATCGGCGGGTTCTTCGAGAAGACGTTCGCCCCGCTCGGCCTGAAGAAGATCCAGGCGCAGGTCCTCGAGAACCTCTCCCGCCAGGTCGGGTGAGCGAGTCCGGCCCAGAGCGGACGCCCGACGGCCACTTCGTGGTGATAGACGGGCGCCGCTGGCGGGCGACCGACCCGGCGATACCGGAGGACCGCCAGGCCGAACTGCGGTCCATCCTCATGGCGTGGCGTCGCGACGTGCGCCGCACCGGTGGCGCCCCGGAATCCCGCGCGGGCGTGCAGGCGGCCAAGGTGGCGCTCGGCGAGCGCGGCACCCCGTGGTGGGAGCAGAGCGACGACGATCGCCGACGACGCTGGGAGGCCCGGGTCCCACGGCCGGGCGATGTCGGTGCGGACGACTAGGCTGGACTCACGTTTTCCCCCTCCGAGAGGACACCGACGGTGCAACCCGGCGATCAGCCCGACATGTCCCAGCTGCTCCAGCAGGCGCAGCAGATGCAGCAGCAACTGATGGCCGCGCAGGCCGAGATCGCCGCGACGGAGGTCACCGGCAGCGCGGGCAACGGGCTCGTCGTCGCCACGGTCACCGGGAGCGGCGAGGTCACGGGCATCACCATCGATCCCAAGGTGGTCGACCCCGAGGATGTCGAGACGCTGCAGGACCTGATCGTCGGCGCCCTGGCCGATGCCTCGCGCGCGGCCGGCGAGGTGGCCTCGCAGAAGCTCGGGCCGCTGGCCGGGCTGGGTGGCGGCGGCATGCCGGGTCTGCCCGGCTTCTAGGTCGCTCGGGGTGTACGAAGGACCGGTTCAGGATCTGATCGACGAGTTGGGCAAGCTGCCCGGCGTCGGTCCGAAGAGCGCGCAGCGCATCGCGTTTCATCTCCTCGGTGTCGAGGCGCCGGACATCGACCGGTTGCAGAACGCGCTCGCCCGCATCCGTGACGGGGTGCAGTTCTGCACGATCTGCGGGACCGTCTCGGACAAGGAATTGTGTCGGATCTGCGCCGATTCGCGGCGTGACCGCTCGATCATCTGCGTGGTGGAGGAGCCGAAAGACGTTCAGGCCGTGGAGCGAACCCGCGAGTTCAAGGGTCGCTACCACGTGCTCGGGGGCGCCCTGGACCCCCTCAGCGGCGTCGGTCCGGATCAACTGCGGGTCCGAGAGTTGTTGACGCGCATCGGCACTCAGGAGGACGGGGTCGACGTCACCGAGGTCATCATCGCGACCGACCCCAACACCGAGGGCGAGGCGACCGCGACGTACCTCCTCCGCATGCTGCGCGACTTCCCCGGCCTGTCGGTGACTCGGCTCGCGTCGGGGCTGCCCATGGGCGGCGATCTCGAGTTCGCCGACGAGCTCACTCTGGGTCGTGCGGTGGCGGGCCGCCGCGTGATGGGGTAGTCCCTACCGCCGCAATCGGTACAGACGCTCGGGTCGTCCCACGCTGCCGTAATCCAGCGACACGAGCACCTTGTCGATGTCGGACAGGTACTCCAGGTAGCGACGCGCGCTGGACCGGGACATGCCGGTGCGGTCGGCCATCGCACTGGCCGACACCGCGCGCCCGGGGTCGTCGCTCTCCACCTCGCGGAGCTGCTGCTCGACGGTGGCGAGCGTCTCGGTGCTCAGTCCCTTCGGCAGCCGGGACGGCGAGCCGCGGAGGCCGAACGCCTTGTCCACCGCGTCCTGCTCCGCCTCCTGCGCAGCCGCCAGCGCCTCGCGGGTGTGCCGATAGTGGTCCAGCCGCTCCTGCAGTGCGGCGAACTTGAACGGCTTGATCAGGTAGTGCACCGCACCCGAGCGCAGGGCCCGCTGCACGGATTCGGCCTCGCGCTCGCTGGTGATCACCAGAACGTCCAGGTCGGGAATGATCTCGCGGAACGGTGCGATCAGGTCGAGGCCCGTCACCCCCGGCAGGTGCACGTCGAGCAACACCAGGTCGGGCCGGGCGGACTCCACCTTCTCCAGCGCTTCCTGCGCCGTGTGGGCGACGCCGCAGACCTCGAACCCGGGCACCTTGCCCACGAAACCGGTGTGGACGCGGGCGACCATGAAGTCGTCGTCGACCACCAGGACCTTCAGCACGTCATCGTTCCTTCCCCGCGCTCGCCGCCTCGTGTGCACGGGACGGGACGTCGAGCGTCGCGACGAACACCGTCCACCGGTCATTCTCCGCCCCGTCGGTGACGGTGGTGCGCACCTGCACCTCACCGCCGCCGCGTCGGCACACCACCCGAACCAGGGCGAGGCCGAAGCCGTGTCCGTCCGTCGACGTCCCCTTGGTGCTCCAGCCCTGGTCGAAGACGCGGTCCACGTCGGCGTCGGCGATCCCGGGACCGTTGTCGGCCACCGTCACCGTCACGCGGTCGGTCTCGTCCTGCGCGATGGTCACCCGCACCGTCGCCTGCGGCGTCCCGTGCTCGAGGAGAGCATCGACCGCGTTGTCGACGAGGTTGCCCACCACCGTGCACAGGTCACGCGAGGCGTCGTCGTCGGCGCGCCGCAGGGACGAGTCCTCGGTGAGTTCGACCGACACCGAGCGCGCGGCCGCCGCACCGATCTTGGCGATGAGCAGCGCCGCGACCCCCAGATCGGCGACGCGGTCGGTGACGGCCGAGGTGAGCCGCTCACGGTGCTCGGTGATCCCGTCGACGTACCGCTCCACCTCGTCGTACTCACCGAGCTGGACCAATCCGGAGATGGTGTGGAGCTGGTTGTCGAACTCGTGGATGTGCTCGCGCAGCGCCGTCGAACTGGTGCGGCTGATGTCGAGCTTGCTCTCGACCTCGCTGAGCTCGGTGCGATCGCGGAACGTCGTCACGGTGGCGACGATGCGGCCGGACTCCTCGATGGGAACGGTGTTGAAGACGAGGATGCGATCGCCGGTCAGGACCAGCTGGTCACCGTCGTCGCTGGGGTGGCGGAGCACGCGTTCGAGGCGATCGTCGAGGCCGAGGGCGTCGACCTGCTTGCCCACGCTGTCGGCCCCGAGGCCCAGCATGTCGTGGGCGCTGCGGCTGAGCAGCAGCACCGTGCCCCTCGGATCGAGGGCGACCACGGCTTCCTTCAGACCCTCGAGCATGGCCTGTCGCTGGCGGACGAGGTCGACGATCTCACCCGCCTCGAGGCCCATCGTCTGCCGCTTGACGCGACGTGCCAGCAGGAGCGAGCCCACGCCGCCGAGCACCGTCGCGACGGCGAGATAGATGATCAGATCGGGCGTCGACTGGGCCAGCCGCGCCCAGACGGACGGATATTCGCGGCCCACGATGGCGACGCCGACGACGCGGCCGTCGGCGCCGAGCACCGGAACCTGGGACTGCACCGACCGACTCGGCTCCAATGCGGTGTTCTCGCTGGTCTCGGCGAGCCCCGTCCAACTGCGCCCGACGCGGGCGCCGGCACCCTCGTCGGCGGCGGTCTCCCCGATGCGCGTGGGATCGGTGGCCGCGACGATGCGGCCGTCGGTGTCCGTGAGCTGGGCGTAGTCGAGCCCGGACACCGCCCGCACCGAGTCGAGCGCTCCCTGCAGGCCGGACCGGATGCGCGGCTGAGCGCCCGGAAGCAACTGCCGCACGGTGGGGTTGGCCGCCAGGTTCTCCGCGGCGGACTGCACCCGCAGACCCTGCTCACGCTGGAACGTCGCCGACGACTGCGCCAGCGAGAGCGCACCCACCACCACCAGCACCGCGACCACGATCAACAGCTGCAGCGCGAGCAGTTGGGCCGACAGGGTCCTCCTGACCCGCAGCCGTCGACTCACGACCTGCACGGTACCGCCGACGCGTCGTCGGGACGTTCCGATCGGTAGGGCCGAAACGCGCGGACGCAGCGCGCAGAATGAACACAACGCGAACTGTGCACCAAAGGGTGACCACAGTCACAAGGTGCGTCAGAGTGAGACCCGTGACCGACATCCGACGTGTTCGCCCGGGCATCCTCGCGATGCTCACGGCGCTGACCCTCGCGCTCTCCGCGTGCGGTGGGTCGGTCACGTCGATGGTGACCGGTGCGCCCCCACCCGGGCTGCGCATCATCGCCCCGTCGGTCGCCGGGGGCGGTTACGACCTGACCGCCCGCAGCGTGTCCCGGGCCTGGGCGGCACAGGGCGTCGCGGTCGACGACGTCCTGGTGCTGCCCGGCTCGGGCGGCGTGGTCGGTCTCGGCCGGCTCGCCGCGGAACGGGGTAACGAGCGTCTGCTGCTCATGATGGGCCTCGGCCTGGTGGGCGCCCTGGCCACCATTCCGTCCGAGTACACCCTGAACGACGTGACACCGATCGCCCGCCTGGTCACCGAGCCCGAGGTGGTGTTGGTGCCCGCGGCGTCACCGCTCCGCACACTGGACGACCTGCTGGTGCGCTGGCGCGCCGGGGACGACCTCCGCTTCGGCGGCGGATCGGCCGCCGGTGGGCCCGACGGGCTCTTCCGGACGCGGCTCGCCCGCGCCGTCGGCGTCGACCCCGACGCCACCGGCTACCGGGTGTACGACGGCGGCGGCGAGCTGCTGCCCGCGCTGCTGACCGGTGAGGTCGACGTGGCCACCACCGGAGTCAGCGAGTACCTCGACCAACTCGCGTCCGGCACCGTGCGCGCCCTGGCCGTCAGTTCCGACGACGCCGTGGCGGGGGTCGACGCCCCCACCCTGCGCGAGCAGGGCGTCGACCTGGTCTTCGACAACTGGCGGGGTCTGATGGCGCCGCCGGACCTTCCGCCGGACCGGGTGCAGACCCTGATCCGGCAGGTACGCGAGCTGGTCGCCTCGGACGACTGGGCCCGCCTCGCCGAACGCAACGGCTGGCAGGACGCCCTGCTCACCGGCGACGACTTCGGCGCGTTCCTGCGCGACCAGGCGGACATGGTCGCCGCCACGCTCGACCCCGCGGCCTGACCGCGCTTCTCCGCTCCGCCCTGCTGTCTTCACTGCTGCCCTGCCCGACCCCGAACGAGGAGTACCCCATGTTGGTGATACTCGGCTTCCTGATGGTGGCCGCCTTCATGTTCCTGATCCTGACCAAACGCGCGACCCCCGTGGTCGCCCTGATCCTGGTGCCCGTCATCTTCGGCCTCTTCGCCGGCGCGGGCCTGGGCATCGGGGACATGATCACCGACGGCATCAAGTCGTTGGCCCCCACCGCAGCACTGCTGTTCTTCGCGATCATCTTCTTCGGCATCATGATCGACGTCGGCCTGTTCGACCCGCTGGTGCGCGGCATCCTGCGCCTGGTGCGCAACGACCCGATGAAGCTCGTGGTCGGCACCGCCGTGCTCGCCATGGTGGTCTCGCTGGACGGCGACGGGTCGACGACGTTCATCATCGTCACGTCCGCGCTGCTGCCGCTCTACCTGAAACTCGGTGTCTCCCCGGTCATCCTGACCGTGGTGGCCGGTCTGGCCAACGGCACCATGAACATCATTCCGTGGGGCGGCCCGACAGTGCGGGCGGCGTCCGCGCTCGGCATCTCGCCGTCCGAGGTCTTCGTCCCGATGGTGCCGTCGCTCATCGCCGGCCTGGTCATCGTGCTGCTGTTCTCGATCCACCTCGGTCTGATGGAGCGTCGTCGTCTCGGCGCGTTGGTGTTCGACCAGGAGATGGTGTCCGTCGGTGGCGGCGGTGACACCGGACGCCCGGCGCGTCGTACCGGTGGCGGCGGCGGTGCGGGTGGCGACTCCGACGGCGGTGCCGGCCAGTTCATCGACGGTCTCGACCCGCAGCGCGACACCCTGCGCCCGAAGCTGTTGTGGTTCAACGCGGCTCTGACCGTGGTGCTGCTCGTCGTCCTGGTCATGGACATCCTGCCCATCCCGGTGCTGTTCATGATCGCGGCGTCCATCGCGCTGACCGTCAACTTCCCCAAGGTCAAGGAACAGGGCGAGGCCATCGCCCGGCACTCCGCCTCGATCGTCTCCGTGGTCGCCATGGTGCTCGCCGCCGCCGTCCTGACCGGCGTGTTCTCCGGCACCGGCATGGTCGAGGCCATGGCCGAGTGGCTGCTCGGCGTGATTCCGAGCTCCATGGGCCCGTTCCTCGCCGTCATCACCGGCGTGCTGTCGATCCCGCTGACGTTCTTCATGACCAACGACGCCTTCTACTTCGGCATCCTCCCGGTCCTGACCGAGACCGCCGCGCAGTACGGCATCGAGCCGGTCGAGATGGCCCGGGCCTCGATCACCGGTCAGCCCGTCCACCTGCAGAGCCCGCTGGTTCCGGCCATCCTCCTGCTGGTCACCCTCGCCGGTGTCTCGCTGGCCGACCACCACAAGAAGGTGCTCTGGCGCGCGACCGTCGTCTCGCTGGTGATGCTGGCCGTCGGTGTCCTGCTCGGCCAGATCCCCATGGGCTGACCCCGACCGTCGAGAGGAGAACACGTCATGAGTGTCGCCGTCGTGCACAACACGTCCGCCGAGGGCCGTCGCGCCCTGGCCTCGGGACTGACCCAGGCTCGGGTCCTCGGAACCGATCTGGTCGTCCTGCATGCCTTCTCGGGATCGTCGGACCCGGCGTCCGAGGCCAAGGAATCCGCCGCGGTCCGCGACGCCGTCGTCGCCGGACTCGGTGAGATCGGAGACCCCGACGCGGCGTGGACGCTGCTGGCGGGCCAGCCGGATCCCGATGCCGTCAGCACTCTGCTGAGCCTGGTCGAGGACGCGAAAGCCGAACTGCTGGTGGTGGGTTCACGTCACCGCTCCGCCGTCGGAAAGTTCCTCATGGGCCAGCCCGTGCAGCGGCTGTTGCTCGAGACCTCGATTCCGGTGCTGCTGGTCAAGTGACCCGTGCCCGTACCGCCGCCGTGAGCGCCGCCCGATGGGTGGCGCTCACGGTCGTGTCCGTGGCCGGCTGGTTCGCCCTCGACGCCGTGGGTCTGACCGCGCCGTCGCTGTTCGCCGCGTTGGTGGTCGCGGTGATCTTCGCGCTCACCGGACTGGGGCCGGCGCGGGTGCCGCGGCTCGGCTCGATGGCGGCGCAGGGCACCCTCGCGGTGACCATCGGGCTGATGATCGACCCAGAGACGCTGGGAGCGCTGGGGGACAACGCGATCTCGGCGGTACTCGTGGGAGTCGCGACACTGGTGGTCAGTGCGGGCGCCGGGGCCCTCCTCGCGCTGCACCGTGAGGTTACCGCCGCAACGGGGATGCTCTCGCTCATCGCGGGCGGCGCGACCGGACTGGTCGCCGCGGCCAAAGAACTCGGCGGCGACGAGCGGGTCGTCGCCGTGGTGCAGTACCTGCGGGTCGCGCTTGTGGTGGTCACCATGCCGCTGGTGGTGACCTTCGCGTTCCACGCGGACACCCACGCGGTGGCGGCGTCGGACCCGGGCGGTGGGTCGTTGCCGTGGTGGGTGGCGTCGGGCTTCGTCGCCGGGGCGGTGGTGGTGGGCATCGTGGCCGGACGGCTGCTGCGACTGCCCGCGCCGGCCACCCTCGGTCCGCTCCTGGTCGCCGGAGCGTGCGCCCTGTCGGGGTGGCCCGGCGACATCGACGTGCCCGCGGCCGTCTTGCCGGTGGCGTTTCTGGTCATCGGCTGGCAGGCGGGGTTGGCCTTCACCCTCCCGAGTCTGCGGATGATCGGCCGACTGTTCCCCTACGCCGTGGCCCTGGTCCTCGGGGTGGGGGTGGTGTGCTCGCTGTTCGGGTGGCTGCTCGCGGAGCTGACCGGGACCTCGATGCTCACCGGCTACCTCGCCACCACTCCCGGCGGGCTGGCCGCGGTCCTCGCCGTCTCCGCCTCCACGGGCTCGGACGTCACCTTCGTCGCGTGCGTGCAGCTGATTCGGCTGGTGCTGATGCTCATCGCCGCGCCCGTGATCGCCTCGCTCCTCACCCGCCGGGCCGGGCGGCGGAAGGATTTGGTCGGGGTCTGAGCGCCGGGCGCGAGTTTTCGCACCGGATCGGGGGAGATCCCGCGGATCCGTGGGGTTCGGGGCGGATCGTGTGGCAGAACTCGCGCCGGCGCGGGCCCGAGCGTCCGCAAGTCGGTCGAATCGACGGGATCCCGTCGGAACAGGCGGGTTGTGGGCACTCACGCCCGCCCGGCTACCGGCGCAGGCGCTCCGTCCGCAACTGCTCGACGTCGGGGAGGTGCAGCGGCTCGAGGGTCCGACCCAGCGCCGTCTCGAGCAGGTGGTCCGCCAGTTCGGGGTTCCGCGCGAGGGCCGGGCCGTGCAGGTAGGTGCCGATCACGGAGCCCTGCACCACCCCCTCGGTACCGTCGCCGACCCCGTTGCCCACCCCACGCTCGACGCGGGCGAAGGGGGCGGCGTCGGAGCCGAGAGTGGTTCCGCCGCGGTGGTTCTCGAAGCCGGTGAGGGTCTGGGTCAGACCCCCCGTCGCGGGCCGGGTGACCACCTCGCCGATGGCACGTTCGGTTCGCGGCGCGGTGGTGAGGTCGAGCATGCCGACCCCGTCGACGCGCTCCCCGGAGCTGGTCTCGTACCAGTGGCCCAGCACCTGGATGGCGGCGCAGATGGCGAGCACGGGGGCACCGCGCTCGGCGGCCCGCTGCAGTCCGGGGTACCGGGTCAAGTGCCGGGTCGCGAGTCGCTGCGCGGAGTCCTCGGCGCCGCCCAGGACGTAGACGTCGAGGGAGTCCGGAACGGGGTCGTTCAGCGTGATGGAGACGATCTCGGCGTCCTGCCCCCGCATGCGCAGGCGTTGCCGCAGGACGAGGGCGTTGCCGCCGTCGCCGTAGGTGCCCATGACGTCGGGCAGGACCAGGCCGATGCGGACGGTGTCAGGCACCCGGAGCCTCCTTGGCGGTCTCGCGGGCCAATGCTCGGCCCAGGTCGCGGAACGCGGTGTAGTTCGCCAACACTTCGACTCGCCCGGGTGGGCAGGATGTGATGGCGCGCAACGGATCTGCGACGACCTCGTGCTCGGCGGCGGCGTAGGTGAGCCGCACCCCGAGGTCGGTCGCCCGCTCGCCCGACGCGACGACGCGGGTGTTCTCGAAGTGCTCGAAGCGGACGTCCCACAGCCAGGACAGGTCTTCGCCGTCGGGGACCTGACCGTTGACGGCGATGACCAGCCCGTCGGCGTCGGGGTCGATCATGGACAGGGCTTCCTGCCACCCGGCGGGGTTCTTGGCCAACAACATTCGGACGGAATGCGGGCCGTACTGCACCGTGCCGTAGCGCCCGGCGACCTCCCCGACCGTGGAGACCGCGGCGACGGCGTCCTCGGCGCGTGCGCCCATCGCGACGGCCGCGGCGACGGCCTGCGCCGCGTTGCCGCGGTTGGCCCGGCCCGGCAACGCCAGGGACATCGGCAGCACGAGACCGTCGGGGCCGTACAGGTTCTCGTCGTCGAGCCACCACGACGGCTCCGGCCGGGCGAACTCGCGACCGTCCGCCAGGGGAGCCGTGCTGCGCCAGCGGGGCCCGTCCCAGACGATGGGTTCACCGGTGCGCGGGCAGCTGACGGAGTCGCCGACCCAGCCCGCGCCCGCGGCCACCCACACCACGTTGGGGGCGTCGAACGCCGCCGAGGCGACCAGGACGTCGTCGCAGTTGGCGACCACGATCGCGTCGGGATGCCGCGCGAGGCCCGCCCGCAGCTTCCGCTCGATCATGTTGATCTCGCCGACGCGGTCCAGCTGGTCGCGGCTGAGGTTGAGGAGCACGATCACCTCGGGGTTCACCGCGTCGGACACGTGCGGCACGTGCAGCTCGTCGACTTCGAGGGCGGCCAACGGGGCGGCGCGCCGGGCCGTCAGCGCCGCGACGATGCCGGCGTCCATGTTGGCGCCGTCGGCCTGCGTGGCCACCTCGCCCAGGGTGCCGAGGGCGGCGGCCGTCATGCGGGTGGTCGTGGACTTGCCGTTGGTGCCGGTGATCACGGCGGTGCGGCGGCCGCGCCCGAGACGCGTCATCAGCGCGGGGTCGATCTTGAGTGCGACGAGGCCGCCGATCATCGAACCCTGACCGCGACCGGCCTTGCGGGAGGCCCAGGCGGTGGCCGAAGCGGCTCCCAGGGCGATCCTGCCCCGCAGGCCGATCGAGCCGCGGGGGGCGGCGGCGCGCCGGGACGAAGTGCTGTCGACCATGGTGTCCGATCCTCCCACACCCCGACCGTGTCGCTCGGGCGGCGGACGGCCGGGGTGATGGGGGCGACAGCGGCCGTCAGCGCACCGCGGCCAGTTCCGGCCGCACGAGTTCGGCGCTGCGCCGGGTGGTCCCGAGTCCCCACAGGCAGCCGCCGATGACGACGGCGGCGCCGACGAGGGAGAGGACGGACGGCGTCTCGTCCAGCACGATCCACGCGGCGGCAATGCCGACCACCGGCACCAGCAGGGAGAAGGGTGCGACGACGCCCGCGGGGTTGCGGGAGATGAGCACGGTCCACAGCCCGGAGCCGACGATGGTGCCGAGGAAGACGATGTACGCCAGGCCCACGAGACCCCAGAGCTGGCCGGTGGAGACCGACACGGCGAGGGCCGACCATCCCGTCGTCGGGCCCTCGACGGCGGCCGACAGCGCGAAGAGCGGCAGCGGCGGGACGACGGTCATCCACAGCATGAGCCGCATCGGCTCGGTGGACTTGGCCAGCCGGTTGCCGAGGTTGCCGAAGGCCCAGCTCAGGCCGGCCAGCAGCGTGAGCAGCACGGGGATCAGCGTGGCCGTCTGCGCGCGGTCCCACCCGATGAGGACCATGCCGCCGACGGCGACGGCGATGCCCAGCCACTGCCGCGGCCCGACGTGCTCGCGCAGCAGCAGCGCCCCGAGGATCACGGTGAACGGTGCGGAGGACTGCAGGACCAGGGAGGCGAGTCCGGTGGGCATGCCGGCGTTCATCGCGGCGAAGAGGAACGCGAACTGCAGGAGCCCGAACCCGGTGCCGTACAGCAGAAGCCAGCGCAGCGGCACCCGCGGGCGACGGACGAACAGGACGACGGGCACGGCGATGACCGCGAACCGCAGGGCCGCGAAGAAGAAGGGCGGGTACTGGTCGAGACCGGCGCGGATGGCCAGGAAGTTCAGTCCCCACAGGACGACGACGGTGAGGCCGAGGAGTCGGTCGCGGGTGGTCATGCCTCTCATCGTGCGGATGCGGGGCCGGAAGAACAATCGAATTGTTTCGACCTATCCGTGTAGTTTTTCTACATGGACGTCCGGCGGCTGCGGGTACTTCGTGAGGTCGCCGATCGCGGCACGGTCGCCGCGGCGGCGGCCGCCCTGTCGACGACGCCGTCGGCGGTGTCGCAGCAGCTCAAGGTGCTCACCCGCGAGGCCGGGATCGCCCTGCTCGAACCGGACGGCCGGCGGCTGCGACTCACCGCCGCCGGACGGGCTTTGCTCCCGCACGTCGACGAGGTGCTCTCCGCCCTGGACCGGGCGGAGGCGGAGATGGCGTCGTTCACCGAGACCCCGCGCGGCACGGTGCGGGTCGCGCTGTTCCCGTCGGGCGCGGCCCTGCTGTTGCCGCGCGTGCTGCACCGGATGGCGGCGTCGGGCGTCACGCTGGACGCCCGTGACGAGGACGTCCCCGCGTCCGCGGTTCCGCGCCTGCTCGCCGACTACGACGTCGTCCTCACGCACCGCGACGAGCGGGCTCCGACCATCGCGTCCGACCGGGTCGCGGTGCGGACCGTGCTGCGCGAGCCCATCGACCTCGTCGTACCCCCGGATCACCCGTTGGCGGGCCGGGACGCGGTCGAGGTGCGCGAGCTGGCCGACGAGCGGTGGATCAGCGTGCGCGGCGGCTTCCCGGTCGACGACGTCCTGCTCTCGGTGGCGGCGGTCACCGGCGTCGAGCCGCGGGTGGTGATGCGTATCAACGACTTTCGTCTCATCGAGGAGTTGGTCTCGGCGGGCCACGGCATCGCCCTCATGCCCCGGTACGCCTCCTCGCATCCCGGTGTGGCGCGGTGCCGGTTGGCCGGCGTGCGGGCGGCCCGGGTGTACGACGTCGCCACCCGCCCCGGCGCGGATCTCCGCCCGGCCGTGCGGGCGGTCCTGCGGGCGTTCGACGCCGAGGTGGCCGCGCTGCAGGACTCGGTCACTCCACCCGGCGACGACCCGCCTCGAGATCCGGGACCACCGGGATCAGCCGATCGAGGCCGCTGAGTTCGAAGGGCCGCACCACTTCCTGATGGTCGGCGATCGCCACGACGGGAGCCCGCGGCGGCACCTCGTTGCGCACCCGGATGAGAGCGGCGATCCCCGCGGAGGACAGGAAGTCGACCCCCGTCAGGTCCAGGAGCACCGCCCGCACGGACGCGTCGACCGGCGACAGATGGATCGACGACGTCAGGTCGAGCGTGCCCCGGATCGTGAGAACGCGAATGCCTCGGTCGGTGGTCTCCGCAACGACGGCGCCGACGGCACCGACAGGTTCACGGTCCGCCAACGCCCACCCCTTCGTGTCCGGCCGGTCGCGGTCCGACCGGCACCCCCGAATCGGGGGCCGAGGACGCAGGTCGCCCACCGCGGCCGCCGACAGGCTTGCAGCCTGTCACACCTGTCGGCGGCGCGGGGGCGAAATGTGGTCAGGCGCGTCGTGCGGCCCGGTTGACGGCCGAGACCACGGCCCGCAGCGACGCGGTGGTGATCGACGTGGCGATGCCGACGCCCCACACGGTGTGCTCGTGCCCGCCGGGCAGGGTGACGGAGGCTTCGACGTAGGCCGCGGCCTGCGCGTCGTCACCCGCCGACATGGCGTGCTCGGAGTAGTCGAGCACGCGGACGTCGTAGTCGGTGGAGCCGAGCGCGTCGACGAACGCCGCCAACGGACCGTTGCCGGCGCCGGTGATCTCCTGCTCGGTGCCGTCGATCTTCACGACGGCGGTGATGGAGTCGGTGCCGCCGTCGACCTCGGACGCCTCGACGCGCTGGCGGATGCGCTCGAGCGGGGTGATCGGCGTCAGGTACTCCTCGGCGAAGACGTCCCACATGGCCTTGGGCGAGACCTCGCCGCCCTCGCCGTCGGTGACCCGCTGGACCGCGGAGGAGAACTCGATCTGCAGACGACGGGGCAGGGCCAGGCCGTGGTCGGACTTCATGATGTAGGCGACGCCGCCCTTGCCGGACTGCGAGTTCACCCGGATCACGGCCTCGTACGTGCGCCCGACGTCCTTGGGGTCAATGGGCAGGTACGGCACCTGCCAGACGAGGTCGTCGACGTCCCGGTCCTGCTCGTCCGCGGCGACCTTCATGGCGTC
Organism: Rhodococcoides corynebacterioides; assembly: GCF_019834675.1. GTDB lineage: Bacteria > Actinomycetota > Actinomycetes > Mycobacteriales > Mycobacteriaceae > Rhodococcoides > Rhodococcoides corynebacterioides_A. The sequence goes on from NZ_JABUBU010000011.1 coordinate 44,480, forward strand.
GAGGCCCTTGTTGACCGCGTCCTGGTGGCTGCCGGAGAAGGCGGTGTAGACCAGATCGCCGCCGTAGGGGTGGCGCTCGTGGACGGGCAGCTGGTTGCAGTACTCGACCGTGCGGCGGATCTCGTCGATGTTGGAGAAGTCGATCTGCGGGTCCACGCCGCGGGTGAACAGGTTGAGCCCCAACGTGACCAGACAGACGTTGCCGGTGCGCTCGCCGTTGCCGAACAGGCAGCCCTCGATGCGGTCGGCGCCGGCGGCGTAGCCCAGTTCGGCTGCGGCGACGCCGGTTCCGCGGTCGTTGTGCGGGTGCAGGCTCAGAACGATGGAGTCGCGGCGGGCCAGGTTGCGGTGCATCCACTCGATGGAATCCGCGTAGACGTTGGGGGTGGTCATCTCGACGGTGGCCGGCAGGTTGAGGATCATCGGCTTCTCCGGTGTGGGAGCGATGATCTCGGTGACGGCGTCGCACACTCGCTTGGCGTAGGACAGCTCGGTGCCGGTGTAGGACTCGGGGGAGTACTCGAAGCGCCAGTCCGTGTCCGGGTACTTGGTCGATTCCTCGAGCACCTTGCGGGCGCCGTCGGTGGCGATCTTCTCGATGGCGTCGGTGTCGGCACGGAAGACGACCTTGCGCTGCAGCACCGACGTCGAGTTGTAGAAGTGGACGATGACCTTGTTCGCGCCGCGGCAGGCGACGAACGTGCGCTCGATCAGCTCCGGGCGGCACTGGGTGAGCACCTGGATGGTCACGTCGTCGGGAATGGCCCCGTCCTCGATGATCTCGCGGACGAAGTCGAAGTCGGTCTGGCTCGCGGAGGGGAAGCCGACCTCGATCTCCTTGTAGCCCATCCGCACCAGCAGCTCGAACATGCGCCGCTTGCGGGCCGGACTCATGGGGTCGATGAGCGCCTGGTTGCCGTCTCGCAGGTCGACGGCGCACCACTGCGGCGCACGGTCGATGACGACGTCCGGCCAGGTGCGGTCCGGCAGCGTGACGGTCTCGACCTCCTCGGCGAACGGCCGGTAGCGGAACGTCGGCATCGACGAGATCTTCTGGGTGTTCCAGGCGGGCTGATCGGCCGGCGCGGGCTTGGTCGGGGTGGTGACGGTGCGCGATCCGGATACGAATGCATCGGCGGGTGACATGGTGACTCTCCGTTGACGAGATGAGGGGTCGACCGGCGCCGAAAGGACCCGCGACAGGGTGCCGGTCTGGTGGTCAGACCCCGTCGCGGCGACGAAGGAGGAGGGCGAACCCGGCGCCGAACATGGGCGTCACCCTACTCCGGTGCGGCGCTCGGAACGAGCCCGGGGCGTCAGCGGGGCAAGCGAGCGAGCCACGGCTGCGGGTCGATCGTGTCCGTGCCGCGGGCGCGGCAGGCCGCCAGCAGGTCGTGACCGACGTCGACGGTGCGCAGGTACCGGCTCCACTGCGTGGCCGCCCAGGCGCGGTCGTCGGCGACGGCGTGTTCGGCGGCGGACGCCGCCCCCGCGAGTTCGAACTGCACGTCGCGGCGCAGGGCCATCGACGACGGCGCGTCGGGAGCGGCGTGCTGGATCGGGTCGCCCCAGCCCGGCGGCGACGGCCAGCCCGCCCGCGGCCAGGGACGCGGCCCCGACCCGCAGGGCGGTGACGGTCGCGTGGGACCGCGGGTGCAGGGCCCGGCGCAGCCGGAAGCCGACCGACGGGCGGGCCATGGGAATGCCGTCGTGCATCGCGTCGGACGCGTGGCCCGGGTCGACCGGACCGGACGCGCCGGCCACCGCGACCGCGTGGTGAATGTCCTGCAAGCGCATGACCAGCGGGTCGTTCGGCCGCAGAGCCGGCAGACGCGCGTCGTGCAGGGTCGCCCACGCCGTGTCGACGGCCGCGGCGGCGCGGTGCCGCGCGGACGCCACCCGCGGATCGGCCGTGCCGTCCGTGCCATTCGTGCCGCCGGTGGTCGGGACGGAGCCGGCATCCCGCACCGCGAGGAACGCCGCCACCGCACGGTCCGCGGCGGCGACGGCCTCGCGCTCGGGCGCCCGGCGGGGGTCGGCGCGTCGGCTGCGCAGCGGATCGCGGATCGCCGGCGCCGTCGAGACGACGGCGGCCCATAGCGCGCCGAGAGCGACGCATCCGGCGTTGACCGACCACGACACCCCGGCGAGCGGTACGACGGACCCGATGGCGCACGTCAGCACGAAGAAGAACGGGCCGGGCGGACCCAACCGCAGCGCGTCGACGACGAACGCGCCGACCATCGCGGTCACGGTCAGCACCACGACCAGGATCGCGCCCCCGACCACACTGCGCGCCGGGGTGTACTGACCGACCAGTCCGCTCACGGCCGCCGACGCGGTCAGGGCGAGACCGGCGGTGAGGACCACCGCCCACCGCGCTCTAAACGCCCGGCCCTCGCCGTAGACGACGGCGAAGCCGCCCGCGGCCGTCAGCAGCGCCTCGGTCTGGAAACCGAGCGTGAGCAGCACCAATGCCGGGATTCCGAAGGCCAGGGCCGCGCGCACGCCGCCCGGCCACCGTCGGCCACGCGCCGGGATCTCGACGAACATCCGTCGTAGTCCGTGCCGCGGCGGCAGGGCGGAGGAATCGACGGAGTTCACGGATCGATGGTAGGGAGCGGGCACGCGATTGCTCTCCTCGGTGCCGTTCTCGGTAGGCTGACTCGCCGACCCGACCCGGAGCGAAGACAGCAGTCCAGGAGGTAGTACCAGCGTGGCACTCGTCGTCCAGAAGTACGGGGGGTCCTCGGTCGCCACTGCCGAGCGCATCCGGCGCGTCGCGGAGCGCATCGTCGAGACCAAGCGCCGCGGCGACGACGTCGTCGTGGTCGTCTCCGCCATGGGCGACACCACGGACGAGTTGCTCGATCTCGCCCAGCAGGTCAGCCCGGCGCCCCCCGCGCGCGAGATGGACATGCTGCTCACCTCCGGCGAACGCATCTCGAACGCGCTGGTCGCCATGGCCATCCACTCGCTCGGCGCGGAGGCGCGGTCCTTCACCGGATCGCAGGCCGGCGTGGTCACCACCGGGGTACACGGCAACGCCAAGATCATCGACGTCACGCCCGGCCGCGTCCGCGACGCCCTCGACGAGGGCTCGATCGTGCTGGTCGCCGGGTTCCAGGGCGTCAGCCAGGACAGCAAGGACGTCACCACCCTCGGTCGGGGCGGCTCCGACACCACCGCCGTCGCCCTGGCCGCCGCCCTGAACGCCGACGTCTGCGAGATCTACACCGACGTCGACGGCATCTTCACCGCCGACCCGCGCATCGTGCCCGACGCCCGCCACCTCGAGAAGGTCGCCTTCGAGGAGATGCTCGAGATGGCCGCGTGCGGGGCGAAGGTGCTCATGCTCCGGTGCGTCGAGTACGCCCGTCGGTACGACGTTCCGGTGCACGTCCGCTCGTCGTACACCACCAAGCCAGGGACCATCGTGTCCGGATCCATGGAGGACATTCCAGTGGAAGAAGCCATCCTCACCGGTGTCGCGCACGACCGCAGCGAGGCGAAGGTGACCGTCGTCGGTCTGCCCGACGAGCCGGGCTACGCGGCCAAGATCTTCCGCGCCGTGGCGGACGCCGAGATCAACATCGACATGGTGCTGCAGAACATCTCGAAGGTGGAGACCGGCAAGACCGACATCACCTTCACGCTGCCGAAGACCGACGGGCCCACCGCGGTGACGAAGTTGACGGCGATGCAGGAGGAGATCGGCTTCTCGAAGGTCCTCTACGACGATCACATCGGCAAGGTCTCGCTGATCGGCGCGGGCATGAAGTCCCACCCCGGCGTCACGGCCACGTTCTGCGAGGCGTTGGCCGAGGCGGGCATCAACATCGATTTGATCAGCACCTCGGAGATCCGAATCTCGGTGCTCACCAAGGACTCCGAGCTCGACGACGCCGTGCGCGTGCTGCACGCGGCGTTCGGACTGGGCGGCGACGAGATCGCCGTGGTCCACGGCGGAACAGGACGGTAGGACCATGAGCGGACTGCACATCGGCGTCGTCGGCGCCACCGGACAGGTCGGCGCGGTCATGCGCACGCTCCTCGCGGAGCGGAAGTTCCCGGCGGCGTCGGTGCGCTTCTTCGCGTCCGCTCGCTCGGCCGGGAAGACGCTGTCGTGGGGCGACGGCGAGATCGTGGTCGAGGACGCCTCCACCGCGGATCCGACGGGCCTGGACATCGCGCTGTTCTCGGCGGGCGCCACCATGTCCCGCGAGCAGGCGCCGCGGTTCGCGGCCGCCGGCGTCACCGTCATCGACAACTCGTCGGCGTGGCGCAAGGACCCCGACGTGCCGCTGGTGGTCAGCGAGGTCAATCCGGAGGCCGTGCGGAACCTGCCCAAGGGCATCATCGCCAACCCCAACTGCACCACCATGGCCGCGATGCCGGTGCTCAAGGTGCTGCACGACGAGGCCGGTCTCCAGCGTCTGATCGTCTCCAGCTACCAGGCCGTGTCCGGCAGCGGGCTCGCCGGTGTCGAGGAGCTGGCCACCCAGGCTCGCGCCGTGGTCGCCGACGCGGAGAAGCTGGTGCACGACGGCGGTGCGCTCGCGTACCCCGATCCGCAGGTCTACACCGCGCCCATCGCATTCAACGTGCTGCCGCTCGCCGGCACGCTGGTCGACGACGGGAGCGGCGAGACCGACGAGGATCAGAAGCTGCGCAACGAGTCTCGCAAGATCCTGGGTCTGCCGGACCTGCTCGTCAGTGGCACCTGCGTGCGCGTTCCGGTGTTCACCGGGCACTCGCTGTCGATCAACGCCGAGTTCGCCTCGCCGCTGTCGGTCGCGCGGGCGACGGAACTGCTGTCGACGGCGCCGGGTGTGCGGGTCACCGACGTGCCCACGCCCCTCGCGGCGGCGGGTGCCGACGAGTCGCTGGTCGGCCGCATCCGTCAGGATCCGGGCGTGCCGGACGGTCGCGGTCTCGCGCTGTTCGTCTCCGGGGACAACCTGCGGAAGGGCGCTGCCCTCAACACCATTCAGATCGCGGAGCTCTTCGTCGGCTGAGTCGGGTTCGGCAGACGCTCAGTTGCGGGACACCGAGTCCTCCGACGGGATGTAGCCGCCGAGGATCGGACTCCACGACCACAGCCGGCCGCCCATGCGGTACCGGCCGTGTCGCAGTCCGGTGTCGAGGGCGGTGGCCTCGCCGCTCACCACCGCGGACAGCATGAGGTTCTCGCCGAGGACCGCCACGACGTCCGCGTCGGCCACGTCGTCCCCGGTGTAGTCCCCCGCGTAGTCGGAGTCGACGGACACGGCGGACGCGAGGTCGAGCGGCTCCATCGATTCCGCGGTGCCCTCCGGGGCGTGCAGGAAGCCCGAGGTGTGCGCGCAGCCGTCGGCTCGACATCGCTCGAAGTCAGCGAGGCGGGGCAGCCGGTCGATCAGCGGCCAGAGGCCGTCGGTGTGCCAGTCCGCGAGCGCGCGGCTCGCGTCGTCGTGATCGCGGGGGGCCTCGCCCTGCGCGGTGCGCCACCAGGCGAGCAACGCCGTGAACTCCTCGACGACGGGGCCGTGCCGGTACCAGCACGGGGCAACGGTCTCGGTGAGCTCGTAGCGGTCGCGCAGCCACCACACCCAGTCCACCAGGTCGTCCCACAGGCGGGCGGCGTCGTGTCGGTCGAGCGAACGCCAGGCGTAGCGGGCCGACGCGGAGTCGGGCGGCTGACCCGACGGGTCGTTCGGGGGTAGAGCAGGCATCGGCGTCCTCGGATCGCTCGGGTACGAGCGAGTCGTGATCGGCGGGGCACATCTGCCGGACGACGCGGGTTCGATCGTCACGGGCACTCGCAGTCCGGTCGGTCCCCACCGTGAAGCGGGCCGACGCGGGCTCGCACCGACACTAGGACGCCCTCGGGAACGGGCGCAAGTGTGCATCCTCCCGTGAACCGCCCGTCGGATCGGGACGATCGGCAGGTCGACGGACCGAGTCGGTCAGTACGCCGATTTGGGGATCGCGATCCAGAGCACGAGGTACACCACGAACTGCGGACCGGGCAGGATGCAGGACAGGACGAACAGCAGACGAACCAGGTTGGGGCTCAGTCCGAACCGCTCGGCCAGGCCGCCGCAGACGCCGGCGACGACCTTGCTGCGACGGGAACGGGTGAGACGACGAGCGGGCGTGGTCATGACGGGCGTCCTTCGGTCGGTCGGCGGGTGGTCACCTCGACAACGACCCGGGCCGGACGGTGGTTCCCCCGGGGGGGCGCGCCGTCCGGGACGGCTCCGGTCTCCACAGTTCGCGAGACGTTCGCCGGGTGGCTCGTCGTCGTACACCGGTCCCGGGCGGTGCGCGGTCGATACTCCGGCCATGCGCATCGTGCAGGTGGCCAACTTCTACGGCCCGCGATCGGGCGGGCTCCGCACCGCCGTCGACCACCTCGGCGCCGGGTACGTCGCCCGCGGCCACCGCGTCACGCTGATCGTGCCGGGGACGTCGTACGCCGAGTCGACGACGGCCACCGGCGTGCGGCGGATCGAGGTCCCGTCGTCGGGTCTGCCGTTCACCGGTGGCTATCGGGTGGCGCGTCCCGGCACCACGGCGGAGGTGATCGCCGAGATCGGAGCCGACGTGCTCGAGGTGTCGGACCGGTTGACGCTGCGCGGTCTCGGCGCGTGGGCGCGTGACCGCGGCATCCGCAGCGTGATGATCAGCCACGAACGGCTGGACCGGTTGCTCGGTCAGGTGATGCCGGGCGTCGTCGCGCGGCGGGTGGCGGACGCGGCGAACCGTCGGAGCGCCGCCGGGCACGACGCGGTGGTGTGCACGACGGAGTTCGCGCAGCGAGAGTTCGACCGGATCGCGGTGGACGCGCGGCGGGTGGCGCTCGGAGTGGACCTCGACCTCTTCCATCCCCGGCGACGACGTCGGAACGAGGGGCGGCACGTCCGGCTGGTGCACTGCGGCCGACTGTCGGTGGAGAAGCACGCGGAGCGCAGCATCGACGCCCTCGCTCAGCTGCGGCGCGGTGGGCTCGACGCCGAGCTGACGGTGGTGGGGGACGGGCCGCGGCGCGGCGCGTTGGAGCGACGGGCGGCCGGGCTCCCGGTGCACTTCACCGGGTTCGTCGGCGATCGTCTGCGGGTCGCGCGCCTGCTCGCGGGTGCCGACGTCGCCCTGGCGCCGGGGCCGCACGAGACCTTCGGGCTCGCCGCGCTCGAGGCCCTCGCCTCCGGTACGCCGGCCGTCGTCTCCGGGACGTCGGCGTCCGCCGAGATCGTGACCCCCGCCTGCGGTGCGGCGGTGGGCAACACCGGGCGCGAGTTCGCCGAGGGCATCGCGCGGGTCCTGGACCTGTCCGGCGGGCGGGTCACCGCGCGCACGCGTGCCGAGGAATTCGCCTGGCCCGTCGCGGTCGACGCGATGCTCGGCGTGCTGACCGAGGCAACTTAAAGTCAGTCTGGACTGTTTGTAAGTTTCCCGCTATCGTCGCCGGTGTGAGCGACACCACTACCGCCCCCGCACCGCCGCGGCGCACGCAGGCCGAGCGCACGGCGGCCACGCGCGCCCGGCTGCTCGACGCCGCCATCGACGCTCTCGTCGACCTCGGCTACGCCCGGACGTCGACGCAGGAGATCGCGCGTCGGGCCGGGGTGTCGCGCGGCGCCCAGCTGCATCACTTCCCCACCCGTGAGGCGCTGGTGGTCGCGGCCGTCGAGCACCTGGTCGATCGTCGGCTCGCGGAGTTCCTCGACGTCGATCGGGAGACTCCCGGACTGGAGCTGCTGCTCGAGGCGTTCTCCGGCCCGCTGTTCCACGCGGCGCTGGAGCTGTGGGTGGCGGCCCGGACGGACCCGTCGCTGCACGCCGCCATGCTGCCGCTCGAACGCAAGGTCACCGAGGCACTCGAGCTCGGGGGACGCGAGATCTACGGCGACCGGATGAGTCCTGCCGCCTTCCAACTGAGCATCGAACTGGCGAGGGGGATGGCGGTGTCCGCCATCCTGCGCACGCCCCGAGAGGAGAACGAGATGCGGACCCGACTGCTGCCCGTGTGGGAGAAGGCGGTGACCGAGGCATGACCACGTCGATCGAGCCGTCGGCGCGAGAGTTGCCCGCGCACAGCGACATTCTCGTGGTGGGGTCCGGCTTCGCCGGCATGGGCGTCGTCGCGCGTGTCCTGCGTCAGGACCCGACCGCGGACATCACCGTGATCGAGCGAGCCCACGACGTCGGGGGCACCTGGCGGGACAACACCTACCCGGGCGTCGCCTGCGACGTGCCCACCTCGCTCTACTCGTTCTCCTTCGCCCCGTACGCGGACTGGAAGCACACCTTCGCGAGGGGGCCGGAGATCCACGAGTACCTGCGCGGCGTGGCCGACCGACACGGCATCCGCGAGCGGCTGATCACCGGGTGCGCACTGCTCGACGCCCGCTGGGACGAGGACCGATGCCGGTGGCACGTCACCACCGAGAAGGGCGAATGCACGGCGCGCGTCCTCGTCGCCGCGACCGGCACGCTGTCGACGCCCAAACTGCCCGCCGTGCCCGGTCTCGACACGTTCCAGGGGCAGGCGTTCCATTCCGCCACCTGGGATCACGACGTGGACCTGGCCGGCAAGCGCGTCGCCGTCGTCGGGACGGGCGCGTCGGCCATCCAGTTCGTCCCGGAGATCGCGCCGATCGCGCAGCACACCGTCGTGTTCCAGCGCACCCCGGCGTGGGTGGTCCCGCGCGCGGACCGCACCCGCGGGCCGCTGGAGCGGGCGCTGTACCGCCGCGCACCGTGGACGCTCAAGGCGCAGCGCGGCGCGATCTACGCCTACCGCGAGATGTACGTGGAGATGATGGCGCGGCGGCCGAAGTTGCTCGGCGCGGCACACCTGGTGGCCACGGCGTTCCTGCACCGCAAGGTGCGGGACCGGACGCTGCGCGAGCGCGTCGTGCCGTCGTACCGCATCGGGTGCAAGCGCATGCTGCTCTCCAACGACTGGTACGACACCCTGCAGCGTCCCGACGTCGACTTGGTCGACTCCGGGTTGACGGCGGTGACGCCCACGGGCGTCGTCGACCGGGACGGGCGCGAGCGCGAGGTCGACGTCATCGTCTTCGGGACCGGGTTCACGCCGACGGAACCCCCTGTGGCGCACCTGATCCGGGACGGCGAGGGCGTCACGCTCGCCGAGCGGTGGCAAGGCAGCCCGCGGGCGTACCGCGGCACCACCATCGCCGGGTTCCCCAACCTGTTCATGATGTACGGGCCCAACACGAACCTCGGGCACAGCTCCATCGTCTACATGCTCGAATCCCAGTCCGCCTACCTCGAATCGGCGCTGCGGGAGATGTCCGACGCCGGCATCGAGGCGGTGGACGTGCGGCCCGACGCCCTGGAGTCCTGGAACGCCGACCTCGACCGCGATCTCGCCGGGACGGTGTGGAACACGGGCGGGTGCTCGAGCTGGTATCTCGATGCCAGCGGCCGCAATTCGGCGATGTGGCCCACGTTCACGTGGCTCTTCCGCCGGGCCACCAAGAAGTTCGATCGGGAGAACTACCGCGCGCTGCGTCCGGTGACCGCGACGCGGACCGACCCCGCGACCGAGAAGGTGAACGCATGAAGGACACGTACGACGTCATCGTGATCGGCTCGGGCTTCGGCGGCAGTGTCGCCGCCCTGCGCGCCACGGAGAAGGGCTACCGGGTGGGCGTGCTGGAATCCGGCCGTCGCTTCGAGGACCACGAACTGCCCAAGACCAGCTGGCGGCTGCGAAAGTACCTGTGGGCGCCGCTGATCGGGTGCTACGGACTCCAGCGCATCCACCTGCTGCCGAACGTCCTCGTCATGGCCGGCGCCGGCGTCGGTGGCGGGTCGCTGAACTACGCCAACACCCTCTACCAGCCGCCGACTCCGTTCTTCCGCGATCCGCAGTGGGGTGACATCACCGACTGGGAGAAGGAGATGGCGCCGTACTACGACCAGGCCAAGCGCATGCTCGGCGTCGAGGACAACCCGACCATCACCCCCGCCGACAAGATCATGCGCGACATCGCCGAGGAGATGGGCGTCGGCGACACCTTCGGCACCACGCCCGTCGGCGTGTTCTTCGGTGCGCCGGGGCAGAAGGGCAAGGACGTCCCCGATCCGTACTTCGGGGGCGTCGGACCCACGCGCACCGGCTGCACCGAATGCGGCTCGTGCATGACCGGCTGCCGGGTGGGCGCGAAGAACACGCTGGTCAAGAACTACCTTCACCTCGCCGAACGAGCCGGTGCCACCGTACATCCGCTCACCACGGTGACCTCGGTGCGTCCCCGGTCCGGCGGTGGCTACGAGGTCCGCGTGCGCCGTACCGGCGCGAAGCTGCGCCGTGCCGAGACGGTGATGACGGCGTCGCAGGTGGTGTTCGCGGCCGGCACCTACGGGACGCAGAAGCTGATGCTCGCCATGAAGGAGAGCGGGGAGCTGCCGCGCCTGTCGGACAAACTCGGCTCGGTGGTGCGCACCAACTCCGAGGCGGTCCTCGCGGCCACCGCCCGCGATCGCCAGATCGACTTCACCGAGGGTGTGGCCATCACGTCGTCGTTCCACCCGAATGACCACACGCACATCGAGCCGGTGCGATACGGCAAGGGCAGCAACGCGATCGGGCTGCTGCAGACCGTGCTCAGCGACGGCGGTGGGCGACTGCCCCGGCCGCTGAAGACGCTGGGCGTCGCCGTGCGGCACCCGGCTGCCACGCTGCGGAGCCTGTCGGTGCGGAACTGGTCGGAGCGCACGGTCATCGCGCTGGTCATGCAGACCGACGACAACTCCCTGGAGCTCGGGTCGAAGAAGGGGCGATTCGGTCGACGGCTGACGTCCCGTCCCGGTGGGGGAACGCCGCCGCCGAAATGGATTCCGGAAGGGCACGTCGCGATTCGCAAGGCCGCCGACAAGATCGGCGGCGATCCCGGCGGATCGTTCGCGGACGTCTTCGACATTCCGATGACGGCGCATTTCCTCGGGGGTTGCGTCATCGGGGCCACGCCGGAGCGCGGCGTCATCGACCCGTACCACCGGGTCTACGGGTACGAGGGACTCCACGTGGTCGACGGGTCCGCCGTCAGCGCCAACCTCGGGGTGAACCCGTCGCTCACCATCACCGCCCAGGCCGAGCGGGCCCTGGCGCTCTGGCCCAACAAGGGCGAGGAGGACCGTCGTCCGCCGATGCAGGGCGAGTACGTGGCGCTGCCACCGCAGAGCCCGGCCGCACCGGTGGTGCCGGTGCACGCACCGGGCGCTCTCCGGCTGCCGTTGACGGTGGTCGGCCAGGATCGCTGACCCTGCCCGGGCCAGGACCGGCTCTGGACCGGTCCCGGCCCGGTCCGGACGACGTTCGGACCGGGTCACGGTTGCGTGTGCGGGGGAGCGGGTAGCCGTTCCTGTGACGCGGCTGCCCCCGCGTCCCCCGATCAGCAGGAGGCAGTGGATCCATGACGACGCCCAAGCCCACCACCAACAACGCGGGCGTGCCCGTACCGAGTGACGAGCACTCTCTGACCGCCGGTGCGCAGGGGCCGATTCTCCTGCACGATCACTACCTCATCGAGAAGATGGCGCAGTTCAACCGCGAGCGGGTGCCGGAGCGCGTGGTGCACGCCAAGGGTTCGGGTGCGTTCGGCACGTTCGAGGTCACCGGGGACATCTCGCAGTACACGCGCGCGGCCGTGTTCCAGCCCGGCGCCACCACCGAGGTCCTGGCGCGGTTCTCCACCGTCGCCGGCGAGCAGGGCAGCCCCGACACGTGGCGTGATCCGCGCGGTTTCGCGCTGAAGTTCTACACGACCGAGGGCAACTGGGACATGGTCGGCAACAACACGCCGGTCTTCTTCGTCCGCGATCCGCTCAAGTTCCAGGACTTCATCCGCAGTCAGAAGCGCATGCCGGATTCCGGTCTGCGTGACAACAACATGCAGTGGGACTTCTGGACGCTGTCGCCCGAGTCGGCGCACCAGGTGACGTGGCTGATGGGCGACCGCGGAATCCCGAAGTCGTTCCGCCACATGGACGGATTCGGCTCGCACACCTACCAGTTCATCGCGGCCGACGGCACCAAGTCGTGGGTGAAGTTCCACTTCAAGACCGACCAGGGCATCGAGTACCTGACGCAGGACAAGGCCGACGAGCTCGCCGGCACGTCCCCCGATCACCACCGCCAGGACCTGTTCGGCGCCATCCGCAACGGTGATTTCCCGAGCTGGACCGTGAAGGTGCAGATCATGCCGTACGACGACGCGGAAGGGTATCGGTTCAATCCGTTCGACCTGACCAAGGTCTGGTCGCAGAAGGACTACCCGTTGATCGAGGTGGGCCGGATGACGTTGAACCGGAACCCGGAGAACTTCCACGCGCAGATCGAGCAGAGCTCGTTCGAGCCGTCCAACCTGGTGCCCGGTATCGGCGCGAGCCCCGACAAGATGCTGCTCGGCCGCATCTTCAGCTACGCCGACGCCCACCGCTACCGGATCGGTACCAACTATGCGCAGCTGCCGGTCAACCGCGCCAAGGCGGAGATCAACTCCTACTCGAAGGAGGGCGCGATGAACATCCACTACAACTCGGCGGACACGCCGGTGTACGCGCCCAACTCCTACGGCGGCCCTGCTGCGGACAGCAACCGCTACGGCGACGACGGCGCCTGGGACTTCGAGCCGCGGTTCGTCCGCACCGGCTACGTCCAGCACCCCGAGGACGGCGACTTCGTCCAGGCCGGGCAGTTGGTGCGGGAGGTCATGGACGACGACGCCCGTGATCGACTGGTCGACAACATCGTCGGTCACGCCCTCAACGGGGTGACCGAGCCGGTGTTGCTGCGCGTGTTCGAGTACTGGCGGAACGTCGACCCCGAGATCGGCAAGAAGGTCGAGGAGGGTGTGCGCGCCGGGCAGGGCGAGACCGCACCCACCACCGGCGCCGGCGCCGTCGACGACCCCGCCGACGAGGCCGCTCGCGTCTGATCGATCGCTGTCCGGTCCCCACCCTGCGTCGCTGGGGTGGGGACCGTTCTGGCGTGACGTAAATCACGTTTGAGTCGGGAGTGTTGCAAACCCTGTCGGAACCGCTGTTTCACCGATGGTGACGGCGGCAGAACTTGCCCGGTCTCGGCGTGTATCGAATTGTTGCGGCTTTACGGAGTCGTAAGCCCGTTTCGGTTGGTGCTACCCGGGGTCTCACTGGATGGTTACCGGGAATAAAGAGAACGTTCGGAACGTAAAGACGGCAATTTGGCTCTACAGTCTGCTCGCAGCCATTGCTGGAATGGCTCTGCGAACGGAACAGGGGCCCGTCATGACGACCGATCTTTCACACGAATCGGAGCGCGACGACCGCTCCGTCCGTCGCCGCAAGGTCCGCGCACTGCTCGCTGGCGGGTTGGTCCTCGGCGTGGGTGCGGCCGTCACGCTCGCGGCGTGGACGGACAACGTCTTCGGGCAAGCGGAGTTCAGTGCGGCGAACTGGAACGTGCAGGGCAACTTCGACGGAACGACCTGGGGCGAGTACGACCAGACACCGGGGAACGCGGCGGGGTCGTTCTCCTTCTCGACCGGATTCAACGCCATGGGTCCCGGTGACACGGTCTATGCACCGGTGTCGCTGCGGGTGGGCAAGGGCACCACGGCAGGGGGTGCGTACGACGCCACCGTCAAGTTGAACGGGGCGACTCCGAGCACCGGTGCGCTGTTCCCCCATCTCACCTACACCGTCGTCCCCGGCGTCACACGGGCGGACTGCCTCGCGAAGTCCCTCGCCGGCGGAACGGCGCCCATCGTGGCCGCAGGCAGCGCGCTGGGTGTATCGAGCGCCGACAGTGCCCTCACCCTGCTGAAAGCGGGTACCGAGGTGCCGCTGTGCTTCGCGGTCACCATGTCCCCGACGGTCGCGGCCAGTACGGTCGCGGGTACGACCACGGGTGTTGTCACCTGGAGGTTCGACGCGACCGCCGTCTTGCCCTGAGTCGGCCGATGGCGCAACACTCCGCTCCGACGCCGCCGTCACGGCGGCGTCGTCGGGCATCGGCCGTGGCCGCGTCGGGCGTGCTGCTCGGCGTGGCCGCGGTCGGACTCACCACCACCAACGTCGTGGCGACGTTGCGGGATCCGGTGTTCGGCGGGACGACCTTCACGGCGGCGAACAACGGGTTCGAGATCTCGGGCGACGGGTCGACCTGGAGGTCCGGAACGTCGGCGTCCGACGCCGTCACGATGACCGCGACGCCGGCCGCGGCCATGCTGCCAGGCACCACCGTGTACACCGCAGTCTCGCTCCGGACGAAAACCGGATCATCCGCGATCAACGTCGCGACGAAGGCGACGACCACCGCGACGGGACTCCCGAATCGACTGCTGTACGCCGTCGTGCGGTCGAACACGTGCACGTCGTCTGCATTCACCGACCCGGGAAGTTTTCTGGTGGGTGGAGTGACGACGGACGTGCCAATCTCCACGGCACCGACGGACTTCCCCCTGCAGGCCGCGACCGCGACCGCGCCCGGACCGACGGCGTCCCTCTGCTTCCGACTGCGCCTCCCGGACACCATCCAGGTCTGGACCGACTCGTCGGTACCCGGTAGCGGACCGCCCGTATGGAACTTCGAGGGGAAGAAGCCATGAGCACCACCGATCCGGCCGTCACGCCGCGCCATGCTGCCCCGTCGACCCGCCGCAGCGTGGCCGGGCGGCTGGGCGACGCCGTACTCACGGTCCTCGCCGCAGGCGGCGTCGTCTGCATCGTCGCGGTGCTCGCGTCGTTCCTCTTCGGGGTTTCGCTGATCATGTTCAAGACCGGATCGATGGCCCCCACCATCCCCACGGGATCGCTGGCCGTCGTGCGTGAGGTGCCGGCGTCGGACGTCGGGCCCGGCGATGTGGTCACGGTCAATCGGCCCGGCGATCTGCCTGTGACGCACCGGGTCGTGCGAACCTCGCCCGGACCGTCGGGAACCACCCTGCTCGAGCTGAAAGGCGACGCCAACAACTACGAGGACCCGGCCGGTTACACGGTGACCGAGGTCCGGAAGGTGCTGTGGTCCGTTCCCGGATTGGCTCGCGCCGTCGTGTGGCTGTCGAATCCCGTTGTGCTGGGCCTCATCACGGTCGGTATGACCGCACTGGTGGTGACGGTGTTCTGGCCCCGCGAGCCCCGGCGGTCGACGTGAGGGGTCGACTGCGTGTGGCGGTCGCGCTGGTCGGTGCGGTCAGCGTCATGCTGTCCGGAGTTCTGCGTGCCGACCTCACCGAGGCCAACGGGTACGGGTCGGAATTCGCCAAAGCCGGAGTGACCGCCGGGTACTGGCCGACAAAGGGGAGTGCCGCCGCGCAGGCGGGGACGGTGACGTCGGCGTCGGGGTTGAGCATCCTCGCGGGCGGCACGCCACCTCCGTGGCCAGGTCCGACGACATCGATCACACAGGCGGCTCCCGGACGCTCCGAGGCGACATCCGCAGGGCCATATTCGAGTGGTTCGGTACTGGGCACCGCGCTTCGGCTGCGGTCGAGTGGCGCGTCGGGCGGGGCTGTCTCCGGTTCGGTCTGCAGTTCGTACACCTTCGGTCCCGCGCCGCGAGCGACTCCGTGCACAGCAGATCGGCCGGTGTCGGCCACGTCATCTCTGACGTCGTACTTGTTAAGGGCGGACATTCTGTCGGTCGGTGTGGCGGTCGGCACCGACGTCATCGAGCTTGTGTCTCCCATTCATACGTCGGCGTTCTGCAATCTGGACACCGGGTTGAACACTTACTCTGCGACGGATCCTGTGGCCGGCACCCCGATCAGCGGTTTCGGGCAAATACGGATCGGTGGTCAGGCCGTGAACATTCCTGCGCCCGGGTCCACACAGCCCGTATCGAGGAACGGCGTCACGGCAACTGTTCGCAGTACCAAGAGCACGACCGGGGCAGCGCGCTCTCGCCTCACTGTGGACGGATCGGTGACCCTGCTGGGCCTCGTGACCGCGTCGTTCGACGTTGTACTCGCCGAATCGACCTGTACCGCAGGGGCCACGAGTCCCACCTCGAGTGCCTCGTCCACAGTCGGCGCGCGAGCTGTGAATGCAGAGCAAACGTCCGCCGACACGACTAGTCCCGCTGTGGCTACGACCACGGCTACGGCAACAACCGGGGCGAGCGCAACGACGTCCCCCGCGCCGGCCACGACCACGACCTCGGGCCCGTCGACCACGACCACGGTCGACGGGTCGGCGACGACCAGCGCCGGGACGACCACGACAACTACGACGAGTGCTGCGCCGAGCACGACGAGTGCTGTGCCGACTACGACCAGTGCTGCGCCGACCACGACGACGACCTCAACCAGTGCTGCGCCGGCCACGACGACGACCACTCCCACCACGACGACCGCGCCCGCGACGACCTTTACGGGTTCGGCGGAGGACGCAGTGATCCGGCTGACCACCGCAGACGGAGTGGTGTGCGCCGCGGTCGACGGGGGAGGACTGAGCTGCGACGACGGCACCACGATCTCGGCTGATGCGGTGACTCCGAGTGCGGTCGCTGCCGCGACGGTGCAGGGAGTGTGGACACCCAGCACGACCGACGGCACGCCGGTCAGGGTGGTGTCGGCGGTCCGCGGCTGACATTGCTCCGGCTTCCGCAGCTTGCTCCTGTTGTAGCCGGAGCAGGTTGCGGGAAGGGGAGCAGGTTCGCAGTGACGGTCGTACCTGCGCGGGTTTCCGCCAAGCGCGCGGATTGCAACCGGTGAGGTTGGCTGCAACCTGCGCAGGTGTGGCTGCACCTCGGATGAAGCGCCAACCGGGGCGGTGTCGGCGGTCCGCGGCTGCACCTGCTCAGGTTCCCGCCACCTGCGCGGGTTGCAACCGGTGAGGGTGGCGGCAACCTGCGCAGGTGCACTCGCCCCCACTGAAACCCCGGGCCGAAACCCCCGACCGTTTGTGGAAATGGACCGCCGGGTAGCCGACCGGGGTGACCAAGTCCCCCGCCGTGCTCTTCGACATCGACGGCACCCTCGTCGACTCGAACTACGCCCATGTCCACGCCTGGACCCGCGCCTTCCGCGAGGCGGGGATTCCGGTGCCGGCGTGGCGGACGCATCGGTCGATCGGCATGGACGGCGGCAAGCTGCTGGAGTCGCTCACGGGCGACGCCGACGAGGACCGCGCGCAGCACGCGAAGGAACTGCACACCCAGTACTACGAGGAGCTCGCACCTCTCCTGGAGCCGCTGCCGGGAACCCGCGAACTGCTTGCCGAGATCGAACACCGCGGGCTGCAGGTGGTGCTCGCGACGTCGGCGCCGGAGAACGAATTGTCCACCCTCCGTGACGTTCTGGGGATCGACGACATCGTGTCGGAGTCCACCTCGTCGGAGGACGTGGAGACGGCCAAGCCCGAGCCGCGCATCGTCGACATCTCGCTCGAGCGTGCGGGTGTGCCGGCGGAGCGCGCGGTGTTCGTCGGTGACAGCGTCTGGGACGTCGACGCGTCGCGGTCGGCGAAAGTCGACTGCATCGGAGTGCGGAGCGGCGGCATCTCGGCCGCGGAACTGCGGGACGCCGGGGCCGTCGCGGTGTACGACGACCCCGCGGATCTCCTGGCGTCGCTCGACGATTCGCCGATCGCACGGCTCCTCGACCGACGATGAGGCGCGACGGCTACACCGGAATCGAGAACTACGCCGCGATCGGCGACGGCCGGACGGTGGCCCTCATCGCGGCGGACGGACGCATCGACTGGCTCCCCGTGCCCAACCTCGACACCCGGCCGGTGTTCGCGGCGCTGCTCGACGCCGACGAGGGCGGTTACATCGCCCTGCATCCCGTGGGGGACTACAGCACCGAACGCTCGTACCTCGAGGGCACCAACGTTCTGGTCACCACGTTCACCACCGACACCGGGGTGGTGCGCACGACCGACTCGCTGAACACCGGTGTGGCGGGCCGTCTTCCGTGGACGGAGCTCGCGCGGCGGGTGGAGGGAGTGTCGGGGACCGTCGACATGGAATGGGCCGTGGTTCCGGGAACCTGCCTGGGCAACGCCTCGCCGTGGGCGTACGACACCGTGCACGGCACGGTGCTCCGAGTCGACGGCATCACCCTCGGCGTCCGCACCCTGAACGCGGACGACGTGGACAAGGACACCCGCTCCATCCGGGGACGGTTCGCGGCCACCGCCGGGTCGCGGTCGACCGTCGCCGTCGTCGGCACCGAGGTCGAGCCGCTGTACCTGCCGACCCCCGAGGAGGTCGACGCCGGCATCGACCGCACCGTGCGCAACTGGCAGAGCTGGTCGGAGGAGTTCCGGTACGACGGACCGTGGAAGGAGGCGGTGCACCGCAGCGCGCTGGCTCTGAAACTGTTGCTGTACAGCCCTTCCGGGGCAATCGCCGCGGCCGCCACCACCTCGCTGCCGGAGCGGTGGGCCGGCGCGAAGAACTGGGACTACCGCTACGCGTGGGTGCGCGACGCCGCCTACACCATCAAGGCGATGATCCGGTTCGGGCTGCGGGAAGAAGTGCACGCGGCCGTCGCCTGGTTGCTGCGCATCATCCGCCGCAACGACAAGCTCACCCAGGTCTTCTACACCCTGAACGGTGAAATCCCGAGCGGTAGTTCGTATCCGGACGTTCCAGGGTGGCGCGGGATCGGCCCCGTCATCGCCGGGAACGACGCCGCGACCCAGCTGCAGCAGGGCATCTTCGGCGACTTGTTCGACATCGTCTCGTTGTACGTCGACGCCGGCAACATCCTCGACGCGCCCACCGGTCGACTGCTCGCCGCCATCGCGGACACCACCTGCGACATCTGGCGCAGCAAGGACGCCGGACTCTGGGAGTTGCCGGACGAGCAGCACTACACGTCGTCGAAGATGGGGTGCTGGCACGCGCTCGATCGAGCGGTGCACCTGTCGGAGCAGGGCATGATTCCCGGCATCGCGGACCGCTGGGTCACCGAGCGCGATCGCATCGCCGAGTGGATCCACGACCATTGCTGGTCGGAGACCAAGCAGGCCTACGTCTGGTACCCGGGCACGGACAAACTGGACGCCTCCGTGCTGCTCCACGCCGGCAGCCCCTGCACCGACGACGCCCGCATGTCGTCGACCATCGACGCCCTCCGCTCCGAACTCGGTGCGGATGACCACCTGTACCGCTACTCGGGGATGCAGACCGTCGAGGGCACCTTCGTCGCGTGTTCGTTCTGGGTGGTGAACGCCCTGGCCCACATCGGTCGCGAGGACGAGGCCTCGGACCTCATGGACAGGCTGGTCACCAGCGCCAACGACGTCGGGTTGTGGGCCGAGATGGTCGACCCGCACCGCACCCCGGATCGGGGCACCACCACGCATCTCGGCAACTTCCCGCAGGGCCTGAGCCATCTGGCCCTCATCAATTCCGCGCTGACCCTCGCGCGCGGACACGACCACACCGCTTGACCCACAAGGAAATTGGAGCGCACTCATGGATCTCGGAATCAAGGGCCGCACGGCCGTCGTCACGGGTGCCGACTCGGGCATCGGCTGGTGCACCGCACAGATGTTGCTCGACGAAGGTGTCCGCGTCGTCGTCAGCGACAAGGACGAGGACAAGCTGGCCGAGTCGGCCGCGAAGCTGACCGGACCCGAGGGCGCTGTCACCGCGGTTGCCGCGGACGTCACCGACCCGGCGTCGGTGGCCGAACTGCACCGCCGCGCCGTCGAGGCGCTCGGCTCCGTCGACATCCTGGTGCAGAGCGCGGGCGTCACGGGCGCGCAGGGCCTGTTCCACGAGATCGACGACGACGGGTGGGCGTCCACCGTCGAGATCGACCTCCTGGGACCGGTGCGCCTGATCCGCGCGTTCCTCCCGGAGCTGCGCCAGGGCGGATGGGGGCGCATCGTGCTGCTCGCCTCCGAGGACGCCGAACAGCCGTACGTCGACGAATTGCCCTACTGCGCAGCCAAAGCCGGCATTCTCTCGCTCACCAAGGGTCTGTCGAAGACCTACGCCTCGGAGGGCGTCCTGGTGAACGCCGTCTCCCCGGCGTTCATCCACACGCCGATGACCGACGCGATGATGGACAAGCGCGCGGACGAGCGCGGCACCGACCGAGACGAGGCCATCGAGAGCTTCCTGAAGGAAGAGCGTCCGTTCATGGAACTCGGTCGACGGGGTACCCCGGAGGAAGTGGCGGCCGTGGTGACGTTCCTGTGCTCCGAGCGCGCCGCCTTCGTCAACGGCAGCAACTACCGCGTCGACTCGGGATCCGTCGCCACCATCTAGACCCCGAACCGACGCACGACACGGAAAGACACCCATGACACGCTTCGGATACACCCTCATGACCGAGCAGAGCGGGCCCAAGCAGCTCGTCGACTACGCGCAGAAAGCCGAGAACGTCGGCTTCGACTTCGAGGTCTCGAGCGACCACTACTCGCCGTGGCTCTCGGCCCAGGGTCACGCGTCGTACGCCTGGACGATGCTGGGCGCGGTCGCGCAGGTGACCTCGCGGGTCGAGCTGTACACGTACGTGACCTGCCCGATCATTCGCTACCACCCCGCCGTCGTCGCACAGAAGGCCGCGACGCTGCAGATTCTCGCCGACGGCCGGTTCACGCTGGGCCTCGGCAGCGGGGAGAATCTGAACGAGCACGTCGTGGGCCAGGGTTGGCCGTCGGTGGACAAGCGGCAGGACATGTTCGAGGAAGCCGTCAAGATCATCCGGCAGTTGCAGTCGGGTGAGTTGGTCACCTGGGAGGGCGAGCACTACCGCGTCGACTCGGCGCGGCTGTGGGACACCCCCGACACGCCACTCGAGATCGGCGTCGCGGTCAGTGGTGAGAAGTCCATCGAGCGCTTCGCCCCGCTCGCCGACCACATGATTTCCACCGAGCCCAAGCCCGAGCTCATCGAGGGGTGGGACAAGGCGCGGCACGTCGGCACGGGTCTGGCGCAGAACTCGAAGAAGATCGGCCAGATTCCGATCTGCTGGGGGCCGGACGAGCAGGCCGCGATCACGCTGGCGCACGAGCAGTTCCGGTGGTTCGCGGGCGGCTGGGCCGTCAACGCCGACCTGCCCACCACGGCCGGTTTCGCCGGGGCGACGCAGTTCGTGCGCCCCGAGGACGTCGCCGACACCATCGCGTGCGGCCCGGACCTCGACGCGATCGTCGAGAAGGTCAAGCCGTACTGGGAGGCGGGCTATACCGACATCGCGCTGGTGCAGGTCGGCGACGAGTCCCAGGAGCGGTTCCTGGCCGAGGCCGCCGAGCCGCTGCTCGAGAAGCTCCGGGCGGCATCGTCCTGATCGCCGACTGACCTCGCACCCTTCCCGCGCTGCCGTTCCACTCGCGCGCTGCCCACGGTCAGCGCGTCCGCGAGGTCGCAGTGCGGGAAGGACCGGGGCGGCGGCTCACGTACTGCCCGCCGCACCACCTCCGCCGCCGGCGCCTCCGCCGGACACCGTGGCGGACGAGGCGCTCGCCCCGAACGTCGCGGAGAACGCGGCCCAGTTGACCACCGAGGGGTCCACGGCGAGGGGCAGGCCGGCGGGCGCGGTGAACGCCCGGAGCTCCGGGCCGGATTCGAGCCGCTTCTTGTACGCCGCACCGAGACCCAGCGCGACGATGTCCGGCAGCGCGGCGTCGAGGTCGACGGTCGCGTCGTCCTTCTTCGCGGCCGCCTTCAGGCCGTCGCGATACGCCTCCCACGGCCGGGCGGCGTCGAGCCCGGCGGCGGTCAGTCCCGGGTAGGCCGTGGCCATCACCAGACCGGTCAGCAGGAGCAGACCGCCGGGGACGGCCGCGACCAGCATGATCGGCGCCCCCGCGGCCGCCACCACCCCGGCGCCCACCATGATCGCCCCGCCGAGCAGGGCCAGACCCCCGAACGCCCAGCGCAGCCGTCCGACCCCGTGAGCTCGCCATCCCCGCGCGTCGAACTCGGCATTCACCACCGCACCGACCGGGCGCGTGTTCGCCCCGACCTTCTTCAGCGCCGCGTTGTCGACGACGCCGTCCACGGCATGCTCGGACAGTTGGTCCCACACGGCGCGGGGCACGTCCCCCCGAACCTTGCTGTCGTCCAGCAGGCGGACGCGCACTGTCGGCTTCCCGTGCTTCTTCTCGTCGGGCTCGAAGGCGACGGCGTCGTCGGCGGCGAGCGCCACCACGGTGGCCGACGTGGCACTCGCCTGACTGCTGCGGTGCACCAGGGCCGTGGCCACGGCCGGGTCGGTGCGGTGGTCCGGTCGGTAGGTGGTCGGCGTCTCGGCGGACACGGTCGCCCGCGGACGACGGCGGTAGAGCGAGAAGGCCATCACCG
Organism: Rhodococcoides corynebacterioides; assembly: GCF_019834675.1. Taxonomy (GTDB): domain Bacteria; phylum Actinomycetota; class Actinomycetes; order Mycobacteriales; family Mycobacteriaceae; genus Rhodococcoides; species Rhodococcoides corynebacterioides_A. The sequence goes on from NZ_JABUBU010000011.1 coordinate 66,750, forward strand.
CCCCGGCGAGGGCCGCGGCGAGTCCGGTCCACGGCAACCATGTCGACCCCGGACCGTCGGCGAATCGGTTCAGCGCGGTGACCGGCGGGCCGTTCACGATGGAGGACTGCAGTCGGTCGAGTCCGGCGTTCAGGCTGCCCACCACGTCGCCGTCCTTCAGCGGCGGGATGAGCGCGTCCTCGACGATGGCTTCCTGCTCGTCCGGCGGAACGTTGCCGTCGTCGAAGGTGGACCCGACGAAGATGCCCGCGCGGGCCTCGTCGACCGTGCCGGGTTCGCGGTTGATCAGGATCGCCCCGGCGGTGTCCTGATCGACGCCGGTGGCCGCGACCCAGGCCTGCTGCAGTGCCTCGACCTGATCGAGGGTGTCGTCGGGATCGGCGTCGAGTTCACGCACCCAGACGACGACGTCGGCGCCGGTCTCGGAACGCAGGGCCTCGAGGCGCCGGTCGAGGGCCTCGGTCTGGCCGGGATCGAGCGAGAAGCCCGTTCGGTCGTAGACGCGCTCGCCGGAGGTGAGTCCGTCGAAGCGGGTGTCCTGCGCCGCGGACGAGTCGGAGCAACCGGCGAGGCCGAGAACTGTTGCCGCCGACACGATCGCGACGACGAACCGAGTGCGGATCATGCCGCCATGATAGGCAGACCCGGCGGTTCGCTCACGCTGTGCGAACAGCGAAAAGGCCCTGCACCGGCATCCCGGAGCAGGGCCTTCTCTTCGTGTCTCAACCACGAGTCGGGGTGGCGGGATTCGAACCCACGACCTCTTCGTCCCGAACGAAGCGCGCTACCAAGCTGCGCCACACCCCGTGATCGCCACCCTCGCAGGCAGCCGCATCACTCTAACGCACGACCGCCTCGGAACGCGAAACGCCCTGCTCGGGCGTCATTTCGCGGGCTCGACCGGACGGCACCAGCGTGAGCAGAGTGGCCTCGGGCCGGCAGCAGAATCGGTACGGCGCGTAGGGCGAGGTGCCGAGGCCGGCGGACACGTGCAACCGCGTGTGCGCGCCCCACCGCGAGGGCCCCTTCACCCGCGACCGGTCGAGTCCGCAGTTGGTCACCAGCGCGCCGTAGAACGGCAGGCAGAGCTGACCGCCGTGCGTGTGGCCGGCGAGCACCAGGTCGTAGCCGTCGGAGGCGAACCGGTCGAGCACGCGGGGCTCGGGGGAGTGGGTGAGTCCGATGCTGACGTCGGCCACGGGATTCGGGTTCCCGGCGACGGTGTCGTATCGATCGCGCTGCAGATGCGGATCGTCCACCCCGGCGGTGGCGATGCGCACGCCGGCCACCTCGAGTTCGCGACGGACGTGGGTGACGTCGAACCAGCCGCGCTCGGTGAACGCGGCGCGCAGGTCCTGCCACGGCAACGCGTCGCCGAAGACGCGAGTGTGGTCCTTGCGGAAGTACTTCATCGGGTTCTTCGGCACGGGCGCGAAGTAGTCGTTGGAGCCGAAGACGAAGAGACCGGGCCGGCCGAGGAGACCGCCGAGCGCCTGGACCACCGCCGGCACCGACTTGCGGTGGGACAGGTTGTCACCGGTGTTGACCACCAGATCCGGCTCGAGGCGATCGAGCTCGCGCAGCCACGTCTGCTTGAGCTTCTGGTTCGGCATCATGTGCAGATCGCTGATGTGCAGGACGCGCAACGACGGCTTGCCCGGCGCCAACACGGGGAGGGTGGCCTCTCGCAGGGTGAACGCGTTGCGCTCGATCGCGGTGGCGTACGTCAGTCCGGCCGCCGCGCTCCCCACGGCGAGGGCGGCGACACCCGCCGGGGTGGACAGGGCGCCACGCGCGGCCGCACCGACCGACGAGACGGCGCCGAGAGACGAGGTGGGGGCCGGGCGCGAGAGGAACGAGGATTTGCCGGACACCTCGTCGAGGATACCGTTTCGAACATGGCCGAGAACTCAGACATCGAAAAGCGCCTGCGCGCGGACCTGACCACGTCGATGAAGGCGAAGGACGCGCTGCGCACCGCCACGCTGCGGATGCTGCTGTCCGCGATCGGCGCCGAGAAGGTCGCCGGCAAGGAAGCGCGGGAGCTGACCGACGACGATGTGCTCCGCGTCCTGGCGAAGGAATCGAAGAAGCGCGGCGAGTCCGCCGAGATCTACACCCAGAACGGTCGCGGCGAACTGGCGGCCACCGAACGCGCCGAGGCGCAGATCATCGACGAGTACCTGCCGACCCCCCTGACCGACGCCGAACTCGCGGACGTCGCCGACACCGCCATCGCGCAGGTCGCCGAGGAGCTGGGCGAGCGTCCGGGCATGCGGCAGATGGGTCAGGTCATGAAGGCCGCGACCGCCATCGCCGCGGGCAAGGCCGACGGGTCTCGACTGTCCGCCGCGGTGCGCGCCCGGCTCTGAGCGCGCCCGCCCCCGGCCCTACCGCGGAGGTGCGGTGAGGCCGGGGATCGGCGGAATGGTCACGTCCGGCGGCAGCGCGGGCAGGGTGATGCCCGGCCCCGGTGTCGGCCGGGCGGGCGCCGGCCGCACCGAGCCGTCGGACACGTAGAGCGTGATGGTCGACCCGGGAATGGCCGAGCCCGACGGCGACGTGCTGACCACCGTGCCCCGACGTTCCGACGACGCCGTGGTGGCGATGGTGACCCGGAACCCGGCCGCCTGGACCTGCGACTGCGCCGAGCTCTGGTTCAGCCCCACGACGTCGGGTACCTGCCCGTTGGCCGAGCCGCGGACGAACTTCTGATCGACCGGCGGAAGCGCGACGTCGCCGAACTTGGTGGCGACGGGATCCATGGCGTCGAACCAGGTGCGCGCCGGCTCGTTACCGCCGAAGAGGTTGCCCGAGCCGCACGGACGCAGCGGGAACGAGCAGATCTCGCTGGGCGTCGGCGAATCGCCGTAGGTGTAGGCAGCGGCCGCGTAGCGGTTGGTGAAGCCGAGGAAACCCGAGGACCGGTGAGATTCGGTGGTCCCCGTCTTGCCGCCCATCGGCAGCGTCCACCCGACGGACGCGGCCGCGGACGCCGAGGTGCCGCCCGGCTGGTCGTCCTTGCTCATCGCGTTGGCGAGGGTGTCGGCCAGACCCGGCTCGACCACCTGCTCGCAGGCCTGGTGGGTGACCGGGATCTGCTTGCCGCTGCGATCGAAGACGCTGTCGATCGGATTGGGCGGGCACCACTTTCCGCCCGACGCGATGGTGGCGGCGACGTTGCTCAGCTCGAGCGGATTGACGTAGGTGGGCCCGAGCGTGAAGGAACCGAGGTTGGCTTCCTTCTGGTAGTCGGCGAGGCTCTGGTCGGTGCCCTGCCCGGCCGTGCCCGGCAGCGTGTAGGACCGCAGACCGAGACGGACGGCCATGTCGACGGTCGGGGTGACCCCCACCGACTCGATCAGCTTCACGAAGGCGGTGTTGGGCGACTGGGCCAGGGCGTCGGTCACCGACAGGGCGGCCGGATAGGTGCCCGCGTTGGTGACGCAGTAGGTCGACGGCGGGCACCCGCGGGCGCCGCCGTCACCGAGGCCCTTGACCTCGACGCGACTGGGAACCTGGAGCACCGCCGAGGTGCCCAGACCCTTCTCCATGGCCGCGGCGGTGGTGAAGATCTTGAAGATCGACCCCGCCCCGCTGCCGACCAGGGAATACGGCTGCGGCTGCACGGTCTCGTTGGCGTCACCGTTCAGTCCGTAGCGCCGCGACGAGCCCATCGCGAGGATGCGGTGATCGTCCTGCCCCGGCGCGATCACGTTCATCACCGTGGCCACGCCGTCGAGGTTGGGGTTGCTGTTCGACGCGAGGGCGGACGACGTGCTGGCCTGCACCTCCGGGTCGAGGGTGGTGCGGATGAGGTACCCACCCTTGTCGACCTGTTCCTTGCTGATGCCGGCGTCGGCCAGGTACTGCAGGGCGTAGTCGCAGAAGAATCCGCGGTCGCCGGCCGAGATGCATCCGCGCGGGAGCTGATTGGGCTCCGGCAGCACGCTGAGGGGCTCGGCCTTGGCGGCCTCGATCTCGGCGGCGCGCTCGGGGATGTTCTGGATCATCGTGTCGAGCACGGTGTTGCGACGGTCCATGACGCCGTCGTAGTTCGTGTACGGGTTCAGCGCGGAGCTGGACTGGACCATGCCCGCCAACATCGCGGCCTGGGTCAGCGTCAGATCGGCGGCGTCCACCCCGAAGTACGTGCGGGCCGCGTCCTGGATGCCGTACGACGAGTTCCCGAACGGGACCAGGTTCAGGTAGCGGGTGAGGATCTCGTCCTTGGTCAGCCGCTTGTCCAGCGTGAGCGCCATGCGGATCTCGCGGATCTTGCGCGCCGGCGTCGTCTCGATGGCCGCGCGCCGCTCCGCGTCGGTCTTGGCGACGACGAGCAACTGGTAGTTCTTCACGTACTGCTGGTCGAGCGTCGACGCGCCCTGTTCCACCTGGCCGCTGGTGGTGTTGGTGAGGAACGCGCGCACGGTGCCCTGCCAGTCCACGCCGTCGTGTTCCGCGAAACGGCGGTCCTCGATGGAGACGATGGCGAGCTTCATCTCGTTGGAGATGCGGTCGCTGGGGACCTCGAAGCGGCGCTGCTCGTAGAGCCAGGCGATGGGATTGCCCGCGGCGTCGACCATGGTGGACACGGCCGGGACCGTTCCCTCCACCAGCTCGGCGGAGACGTTGTCGACGGTGTCGGCGGCGCGGTTGGAGGCGTATCCGAACCCACCGGCGAGCGGGAACATCACTCCGGCGAGCAACGCGCCCGCGAGTGCGCTGCACCCGGCGAGTTTGGCGACAGTTCTGGCGATCGGCACGTCCGACAGAGTACGGGTCACCACCGTCACGCTCGGTGTTCCTGGGCCGCCTGCTCGCGGCTCGACCGTCCGACCTGGGCTTTCGTCTCCGCTCGCACGCCCGTACCAGAAATCTGACCACCCGCCTTGCTTCGCTCGTGGGCTGTCGCTTACATTGATCAGGCCGTTGTGATTCAGCTAACAATCACCTCGGTTAGTGGGGTAGCGCTCGGGTGGGTGTGCAGCAGGTGGCGCATCACGGCAGCGGTACCGGACACCGTTCAGTCTCGGTGTTCTCGGACGGTGAAGGGATCTTCGAATGCACGCAGGAACGTCGAACTCCGCGCTCGACATCGGGGAGGCCGAGGCGCGCATCGCGTGGGTCTCGCAGGCGCGGTGCCGGGGCGTCGACCCCGACCAGCTCTTCGTTCGCGGGGCGGCGCAGCGCAAGGCCGCCACCATCTGCCGGCACTGCCCGGTACTCATGCAGTGCGGAGCGGACGCCCTCGACAACCGCGTCGAGTTCGGCGTCTGGGGCGGAATGACCGAGCGTCAGCGCCGCGCCCTCATCAAGCAGCACCCCGAGGTCGAGTCCTGGGCCGAGTTCTTCGAGACTCAGCGCCAGCATCAGTCCGCCGTCTGATCGACCCTCGCCTCTCGTTCGTCCTGTCCCACCGCGATGTCCGAATTGCGGTGGGACAGTTCACTATCGGGACTCGGTCGCGTCGGCCGACGGTCGATGAACTCTTCGTGAACGCACGACGGACGCGCGGGGGTGGGTACCCCCGCGCGGCGTGACCGGGTGGTCCGCTTCGTCCTGCTTCGTCTCGGGGCCGCCCGTCTCTGGTGCGCGCCCGGTTCGCCACGGTCGTCCGATTCCCCGCGCCGCTCGGCGCGCCGACCCGGTCGCGTCGGCACCCCTCCCGATCTGCGGTGATCGTCCCCGCACCCGCGCGCCCACCCCTCCCGGGCCGTAATCGTTCCGGTCCGCGCTCGTTCCCCGCCGCCCCGTCGCCGCCGCCGGGCGGCTCGTGGTCGGCCGTCGTTCGTTCGTCGCCCCCACGACACCTTCCCGTTCATTGACACCGCTCGGGGCGGAACCGAGACTTCCGTCGGCACAGCGACTTTCGGGCTGCTCGGCCACCGTCGGACCCGACTCCCGGGTCCGACCTCCACGCGGCAAAGGACTGGCATGAAGTTCAACAGGAAGGCGGCTGTCGCTGCCATGACCATCGTGACCCTGGGCGGGGCGTCGGCCACCGCGTACGCGAACCCGACCGTTCCGGAGGTGCACTGGAACGCCGTGACGGCCGGCACCGGCGTGCTGGTCACCACCGACTCGGGCACCCTGAGCACCGAGAACAACCACCTCGTCGTGCGTGACGACGCCGGCGTCGTCGTCGACTCCGTTCCTCTCGGCATCGCGGTGGACGGCGTCGTCCACCCCGTGTCGGCGCAGGTCGACGGCAACACCGCCACCCTCGCGGTCGACGCCGCCGCCCCGACCACACCCGTCTACGACCTGCCCGGCACGGTGCCGGCCGACCTGCCCGCCGCCGTCGCCGGCGTCAAGGACCCCATCGCGCTGAGCGCCTCGGTGGGTGGATTCCTCGGTGCCGCCACCGGTCTGGTGGGCGGCTGCCTCCTCGGTGCCACGGCGGCCGGCGTCGTCTCCGCGCCCGTCGCGCTGCTCTTCGGCGCGGGCCCGATCGCCGGGTGCATCGGCGGTGCGGTTCTGCTCGGCTCGGGCGCGTCCCTCGCGGGCACCGCGATCGGCGGTCTCGGCGCCGTGGTCGGCAACGCCCAGCAGTTCGTGACGCTGCTGCAGGCTCCCCCGGCTCCGAAGAAGTAGCGGGTCAGGCCGTCCCGGTGAGCTGATCGCCGACTGCCCGCAGCGCGGTCAGGTCGGAGACCTCGAACGGCAGGGACGGCACGCCCACCACCGGCACCCGCGGATGCGCTGCCGTGAACCGGCGAAGCAACGCCAGTTCGCGGGTGGCCGTGCGGGCCCGGTCGGCATGCACGCGGAGGATCCCGGCGGCGAGATCGTCGTCGGGATTCCCCGTGCCGGACAGGGTGTCCGCCGCGCTCGAGGCGTGGTCGGGGGACAGGGAACTCAGGGTCGGGTGCGTGCGGTTGAGCACCAGCCCCGCCAGCGGCATCCCGTCCGCCGCGAGCCGGTCGACGAAGAACGACGCCTCCCGCAACGCGTCCGGCTCCGCGGCCGCCACCACCACGAAGTGCGTGCCGTCTTGACGCAGCAGCTCGTACGTGTGCCGGGCGCGTTCGCGGAACCCGCCGAACATCGAGTCGAGCGACTGGACGAACGACGAGGCGTCCGAAAGCATCTGGGACCCCACGATGGAGGAGACGCCGCGCATCGCGAGCCCGACGGCTCCGGTGACGACGCGCCCGATGCCGCGGCCGGGTGCCATGAGCAGCTTGATCATGCGGCCGTCGAGGAACGACCCGAGACGTTGCGGCGCGTCGAGGAAGTCGAGCGCGTTGCGCGACGGCGGGGTGTCCACGACGACCAGATCCCAGTCGCCGTCCGCGGCCAGCTGCCCCAGCTTCTCCATCGCCATGTACTCCTGCGTGCCGGAGAACGACGACGCCACGGTCTGATAGAAGGAGTTGTTCAGGATCTGTTGGGCCTTCTCCGGCGTCGAGTGCTCGATCACCATCTCGTCGAACGTGCGCCGCATGTTGAGCATCATCGCGTGCAGCTCGCCGGTGGCACCGGGACCCAGGGCGACGGGTTGCGGACTGTTGTCGAGTTCGCCGACGCCGAGCGCCTGCGCCAGCCGCCGGGCCGGATCGATGGTGAGTACCACCACCTTTCGGCCGCGCTCGGCCGCGCGCAGCGCCATCGCCGCGGCGGTGGTCGTCTTGCCGACGCCACCGGACCCGCAGCACACCACGACGCGTGACGACGGGTTCGCGAGGATGGATTCGACGTCGAGCGAGGGCACCGTGGCCATCAGCGGACTCCCTGTTCGGTCAGGTGTGCGGCGAGTTCGTACAGGCCGCCGAGGTCCATGCCGTCGTTCAGGGCGGGCAGGACCAACCGCGCCGCCGGGAGGGACTCGAGCTTGCGGGCGCTCTCGCGCTGCGTACGCACGGTGGCGGCGTGTTCGATGGATTCGGTCAGCAGACCCGCGAAGTCCGCCTCGGACAACGTGATTCCCGCCCCGGCCAACGTGCGCTGCACCGCGGCGGAGTCGACGGTGCCGTCGGCGGCCTCGTCGAGCACCGCGTCCGGCAGGTACGAGGTGGTGCTCCGGTTGACCACGACGGTGCCCAGCCGGAGGTCCGCCGCCGCCAGTTCCACTGCGGCATCGGCGGTTTCCTGCACCGGAAGCGCTTCCAGGAGGGTGACCAGGTGCACCACCGTCTGCTCGGAGTGCAGCAGCCGCACCACGCCCTCGCTCTGCGACCGGACCGGCCCGCTCTTGGCCAGATCGCGCATGGCGGTGGTGACGTCGAGGAAACTGCCGATCCGGCCGGTGGGCGGCGAGTCGACCACGATCTCGTCGTAGAGCGGCCGACCGTCCTTGCGGACCGCGACGGCACGTTCCTTCACCTTTCCGGTGAGCAGGACGTCGCGCAGCCCCGGCGCGATGGTGGTGGCGAACTCGATCGCGCCGACCCGGCGCATCGCACGCCCCGCGAAGCCGAGGTTGTAGAACATGTCGAGGTACTCGAGAAAGGCCGTCTCGATGTCCACGGCCAGCGCGTGCACCTCGCCGCCGCCCTCGGCGGACGCGACCTTGGTGTCGACCGGAGGGAGCGGCGGCACGTCGAAGAGTTGAGCGATGCCCTGACGGCCCTCCACCTCGACCAGCAGCACCTTGCGACCGCCGGCCGCGAGGGCGAGTGCCAGCGCCGCCGCGACGGTCGACTTACCGGTGCCGCCCTTGCCGGAGACGAAGTGCAGGCGTGCCTGCGCCGCCTCGGGTGGCCAGCCGGTGGACTCGTGCGTCGCCGGATTCTCGGGAATGTCGGGCATGTCGGACACAGACCGAGCCTATAGAAAGTCCGGGTGGCGAGGGTCTTCGCTAGGGTTTCCTGTCATGAGCGCATCGACGACGTGGGAATACCTCACGGCCCCACTGCTGATCCACAACACCAAGACCATCCTCGACAACTTCGGATCCCAGGGCTGGGAACTGGTCACGGTGACCCCCGGCCCCACCGGCGAGCAGCTCGTCGCCTACTTCAAGCGTCCCGTCGGCTGATGATCCGCGAGCGCCTGGCCGAACTCGGTCTCGAGCTGCCGCCCGTCGTGCCGCCGGTGGCGTCGTACGTCCCGGCCGTCCGCAGCGGTGACCACGTCTTCACCTCGGGCCAGCTGCCCATGGTCGACGGCGCCCTGCACGCGACCGGCAAGGTCGGCGCCGACGTCGACCCGGACGTCGCCACCGAGGCCGCCCGGCTGTGCGCGCTCAACGCGCTCGCGGCGATCGACGCGCTGGTCGGCATCGAGTCGATCACCCGCGTGGTCAAGGTCGTCGGATTCGTCGCCTCGGCACCGGGTTTCACCGGCCAGCCCGGCGTGATCAACGGCGCGTCGCACCTGCTCGGGGACGTCTTCGGGGACGCGGGGGTCCATGCCCGGTCCGCCGTCGGCGTCGCCGAACTGCCGCTCGGCGCCCCCGTCGAGGTGGAACTGATCGTCGAGGTGCGGACCTAGCCGGTCCGCTCGAGGCGCTCGGTCACCTGCGCCAGCACACGCTGCAGGTGCAGACCGCGGTGCACCGAGAACTCGTGCGGTGTGTCGGTGCGGACCGACTGCAGGAACTCGTCCAGCAGCACGGTGTAGCAGCGGTCCGGCGGGGTGGTGCGATCGAGCAGGTCCACCAGCCCGTCGGGTCCGCTCGCGCTCACGCGCAGCACCGACGGTCGCACCGGGGTCCGCATGGACAGCGCCACCTGGCTCACCCGACCGTCGTGGTCGAGCGTGAGCGACCACGTGTCGGACTCCGCGTCCCGACGCGCGAAGGGCACGTCCGTCACCGGTCCCAGCACGGCCTCGGCCAGGTCGACGACGTGCGGGCCGACGTCCATCAGCGCGCCGCCGTCGTGCCGCCAGGCCGACCCGGCGTACTCGCCGCCCAGCAGCGCCCCCGAGAGCCACGTCGCGGTCAGACCGACGGTGCGTTGCGCCCGCGCGTCCTGCAAAAACGCGCGCGTCTCACCGGCGAAGCGACGGGTCAACGTCACCATCGAGCTGACCCCGGCACGGTCGACGGCCGCGGCCAGCCGTTCCGCGTCGGCCACGGTTCCGGCGATCGGCTTGTCCAGCAGCACGTGTCGGCCCGCCTCCGCCGCGCGCACTGCCAGCTCCGCCTGCACCTCGGGCGGCACGGCGAAGGCCACCGCGTCGACCGCGTCGATCAGCGCGTCCACCGAATCGAGAACCGGGACGCCGGGCGCGACCGCTGCGGCAGCCTCCGGCCGACGAGCCCAGACACCGGCGAAGTCCACGTCGTCGTGGGCCGTCAGGGCGGGGACGGCGGCCTGACGTGCCCAGGGGCCGGCTCCGACGAGTCCGATACGCACCGTGCTCTCCTTGCTCTCGTGCCCGACCGCGGGTGTGGTTGGGTGGGATCATGGCCGGTCTCGCACATCCCGCCTACGGGCAACTCCGCCAGGTGACTCCGACGGCGTCGGTACTGCTGGCGAACAACCCGGGCAAGATGACACTCGACGGGACCAACACCTGGATTCTGCGCGCACCGGGCGAGGACCGATGCGTGGTGGTCGATCCCGGACCCCGCAGCCGCGCGCACATCGACGCCGTCGCGGACTGCGGCCCGGTCGCCCTCGTGCTGGTCACCCACCGCCACCACGATCACACGGGTGGGATCGCCCGGCTGCACCGGCTGACCCGCGCGCCCGTGCGGGCCGTCACCTCCACCTACCTGCGGGGCGACGCGGCCCCGCTCGAGGACGGCGAGGTGATCACGGCCGCCGGACTGGACATCACCGTCGTCGCGACGCCCGGTCACACCGCCGACTCCGTCAGCTTCCTGCTGCCCGACGCCGTGCTCACCGGAGACACCGTCCTGGGCACCGGCACGTCGGTGCTCGACGGCAAGGACGGCAGCCTGGGCGACTACCTCGCCTCCCTCGACCGGCTCGAGCAACTCGGTGAGGGGCGGGCCGTGCTGCCCGGCCACGGGCCGGACCATCCTGACACCGCGGTTCTCGCCCGCACGTACCGCGCCCACCGGGAGCAGCGACTGGACCAGGTGCGCGGCGCCCTCGACGTGCTCGGTGCCGACGCGTCCGCACTGGCCGTGGTGCGCCACGTCTACGCCGACGTCGACAAACGGCTCTGGCCCGCGGCCCGGATGTCGGTCAAGGCGCAGCTGGAGTACCTGCGCGGCTGAGCCGCGCCGGCTCTACCGGGCGCGGCGCGCCGTGACTACCGGGCGCGGCGCGCCAGGCGCTCGGAGTCGGAGATCAGCACACTCTTGCCCTCGAGGCGCAACCACCCGCGGTGCGCGAAGTCGGCGAGCGCCTTGTTGACGGTCTCGCGCGACGCGCCGACGAGCTGCGCGATCTCTTCCTGCGTGAGGTCGTGGACCACCCGCAGGGAGCCGGCCTCCTGCGTGCCGAAGCGCTGCGCGAGCTGCAGCAGAGCCTTGGCGACGCGGCCGGGCACGTCGGTGAAGATGAGGTCGGCCAGGCTGTTGTTGGTGCGGCGGAGACGGCGCGCCAACACGCGCAGCAGCTGCTCCGCGATCTCGGGACGCTGGTCGATCCAGGCCTTGAGGGCGTCGCGGTCCATGCTCACGGCGCGGACCTCGGTGACCGTCGTCGCGGTGGAGGTGCGCGGGCCCGGGTCGAAGATGGAGAGTTCGCCGAACATGTCGGACGGACCCATGATGGTGAGCAAGTTCTCGCGGCCGTCCGGCGAACGGCGGCCGAGCTTCACCTTGCCGCTGACGATGATGTAGAGCCGGTCGCCGGGCTCGCCCTCGTTGAACACCACGTGGCCGCGCGGGAAGTCGACGGGCTGCAGCTGCTTGGTCAGCGCCGACACCGCCGACGGCTCGACCCCTTGGAAGATGCCGGCCCGTGCCAGAACCTCGTCCACGTGTGCTCCTTGCCCATCCGCGAACAGCTGCGCCGATCGGTGCCTCGCGGTGCCGTCGGGTCGCCATTCGACTACGTCCAGTCGTGCCGGGTGTGAAGTCTACGTCGCGCGGGCGGTCGGGGAGTGATCACGGCCACCGACCGGTGAGTCGCAGGGGTTCGGACCGGTGAGTCGCGGGGGTCGTCAGCTGGCGCGGCGGGCCCGGTCGTCGAGCATCGCGATGTCGTCCTCCGCGACCTCGCCGCCGCGACGGCGGCGGGTCTTGAACCGTGCGAGCGCGTGCGGAAAGCCCTCGGCCGCGAGCGTCGCCACCTCGGAGGAGCTGGCGGCGTCGAGGAACTCCTGTACTTCCTGCTCGCGGACGCCGACGCGGTTGAGGCGGACCTCGAAGCGCTCCATGGCGAGCGCGAACAGCATCAGCAAGACCGGGAACAGCACCACAGCGAGAGCTTGCATACGGAGGAGTAAACACTGCCTCGGTCTCGAAAAGAACACGGCGGCGACCCGCCTCGGCCACGGCGCCGGACCCCGTCCGCGCGCGGGGGACGCGTGGGCGACAGGGCGTGTCGGGGCCTGTCCGTAGAGTCGATGTCGTGCCCAGAACACCCGGAAACAGCCCTCACGTGGGTCTTCGGTCGGAGACGCCGTTGGCGTTGACGCGCCGCGCGCGGCGGATGTACCGACAGCTGGGGGAGGTGTTCCCGCACGTTTACTGTGAGTTGGACTTCACCACCCCGCTCGAGCTCGCGGTAGCCACCATCCTGTCGGCGCAGTGCACCGACAAGCGGGTGAACGAGACCACGCCGGCGCTGTTCGCGCGGTACCGCTCGGCGCAGGACTACGCCGAGGCGGATCGGACGGAGCTCGAGGAGTACATCCGGTCGACGGGCTTCTACCGCAACAAGGCGACGTCGCTCATCGGGCTCGGGCGCGAGTTGCTCGAGCGGTTCGACGGTGAGGTCCCGCCGCGGCTGAAGGATCTGGTCACGCTGCCGGGCATCGGGCGCAAGACGGCCAACGTGGTGCTCGGGAACGCGTTCGACGTCCCGGGCATCACGGTCGACACCCACTTCGGTCGCCTCGTACGTCGGTGGGAGTGGACCGCCGAGGAGGACCCGGTGAAGGTCGAGCACGCCGTGGGTGCGCTGATTCCGCGCAAGGAGTGGACGGTGCTCTCGCACCGCGTGATCTTCCACGGTCGGCGGGTGTGTCATGCCCGGACGCCGGCGTGCGGTGTCTGTCTCCTGGCGCCGCTCTGTCCGGCCAACGGCACCGGACCCACCGACCCGCACAAGGCTGCAGCCCTGGTCCGCGGGCCGGAGACCGATCACATCCTCGCCCTCGCCGGAATCGACCGGTGAAGCCGTCGTCCGCTGCCCGCTGGTCGTTGGCCGCACTCGTCGTGGTGATCGCGCTGATCGTGGCCATCTGGCCGCGTGACGACGCCTCGGCGCCGGACAGTTTCGCGGAGTACCGGGACCGGGTGGGCACCACCGCCCCCGCCGACGCCCCGGACGTCGACCTCGGGCCCGAGCGGGCCGCCGCGGGCCTGGCCGACTGCCCGCGACCCGCCGCCGACGCCGCCGCGCCCACCGGTCCCCTGGCGGGCCTGCAGGTGACGTGCCTGGCCGACGGCGCGCCGCTGGACCTCGGCCGCGCGCTGGCCGGTCGCCCCACCGTGCTCAACCTCTGGGCGCACTGGTGCGAGCCGTGCGCCGAGGAACTGCCGTATCTGCAGCAGTACGCCGAGCGCGCGGGCGATGCGGTTACCGTTCTCACGGTGCACGAGGATCCACGCGAGGGCAGCGCACTCGCTCGACTCGCCGACTACGGCGTCCGTCTGCCCGGAGTGCAGGACGGCGGCAAGTCCGTCGCCGCGGCCCTGGGCGCCCCGGCAGTTCTCCCGGTGTCCGTTCTCCTCGACCCGTCCGGCGAGGTCGCCGCCGTTCTGGCCCAGCCGTTCCGGTCGGTCGACGAGATCGCCGACGCCGTCCGGACCCGTCTCGGGGTGACCACGTGAGCGGGCCGCCCTGGTTGCGGACCCTCGCCGCGACCGGATCGATGGTGGCGGACCCGGTCAACCCGATCACGCAGCTCCAGACTCCGCCGGACGCGGACGGTCGGCCGGCGTCGGTGCTCGTGCTGTTCGGCGGTGACCCGGGCGCCGACCGATTGCCCGACGACGCGACGGTTCTGCTCACCCAGCGCGCGTCGTCGCTGCGTCAGCACAGCGGTCAGGTCGCGTTCCCCGGCGGCGCCGCCGACCCCGGTGACGGGGGCGCGGTGGGCACCGCGTTGCGGGAGGCGACGGAGGAGACCGGACTCGACGCCACCGGCGTGGAGCCGCTGGCGACGTTCGATCCCATCTTCGTGCCGCCGTCGGGCTTCGAGGTGACCCCGGTGCTCGCGTACTGGCGGACGCCCGGGCCCGTCCGGGTGATCGACACCGCCGAGGTGGCGCGCGTCGAGGCGGTCCCTCTCGCCGAGCTGCTCGATCCCGCCCACCGATTCGTCGTCCGTCATCCGCGCGGCTACGCCGGACCGGCGTTCGACGTCCGCGGGATGCTGGTCTGGGGTTTCACCGCCGGGGTGCTCACCGGCATCCTCGACACCGCGGGGTGGACCGTGCCGTGGGACACCGAGGACGTCCGTGATCTCGAGACCGCCCTTGCCGCAGCGGGATCGGAGCTGCTGTGACGGTCACGGGATCCACGTGGTTGGACATCGTCGTCGTGCTCGTCGCGCTGCTCGCGGCGTCGTCCGGGTGGCGTCAGGGCGCCGTGGCGTCCGCGCTGGCGTTCCTCGGCGTCGTCATCGGCGCGGTGGCCGGCATTCTCCTGGCCCCGAAGGTTCTCGTGCACGTGGAGGAGCCGCGGCTGCGCATCCTCGCGGGCATCGGACTCATCGTGGTGGTGGTCGTCGTCGGGGAGATCGCCGGCATGGTGCTCGGACGGGCGCTGCGCAGCGGCATCCACAGTCCCGCCGCGCGCGGGGTGGACAGCCTCGTCGGGGCGGGTCTGCAGGCCGTCGCGGTGCTCGTGGCGGCGTGGCTGCTCGCGGTGCCGCTGACGGCCACGTCGCAACCGCAGATCGCCGCCGCCGTCCGGGGATCCGCCGTGCTCGGGGCCGTCGATCGTCTCGCGCCGGACTGGGTGCGCGGCATTCCGAACGATTTCTCCGCGCTCCTCGACACCTCCGGGCTGCCCGACGTCATCGGGCCGTTCGGCCGCACACCCGTCGCGGACGTCGGTCCGCCCGATCCGAGTGTGGCCGCCTCGCCCGTCGCGGCGGACGTCGCGGACAGCGTGCTCCGGATCCGCGGAATCGCGGAGAGCTGCCAACGGGCGCTCGAGGGATCGGGATTCGTCATCGGGCCGGAGCGGGTGATCACCAACGCGCACGTGGTGGCCGGAACCTCGTCGGTGGCCGTCGACACGCAGGACGGTCCGCGCGACGCCGAGGTGGTTCTGTTCGATCCCTCCATCGACGTGGCGGTGCTGGCCGTGCCGGGTCTGCGTGCGGACGTCCTGTCGTTCGCGCCGGACCGTGCGGACACCGGTACCGACGGCGTCGTGCTCGGGTATCCCGGCGGCGGCCCGTACACCGCGTCGCCCGCGCGCGTCCGGGAGACGCTGAACCTCTCGGGCCCGGACATCTACCGCACCGGCACCGTCCAGCGCGAGGTCTACACCGTCCGGGGGTCCATCCGGCAGGGCAACTCCGGCGGACCGCTGATGAGCACGGACGGTCTGGTTCTCGGCGTCGTGTTCGGGGCGGCGGTGGACGACCCGGATACCGGATTCGTGCTCACGGCAGCGGAAGTCGCCGACGAGGTTGCTCTCGGCCTGCAGAACGGGAACGTCGTCGGAACCGGTTCCTGTGTCGCCTGACCGATAGCGGGTACGCGGATGCCGCGCCGTGCGTTCTCCGCGTACCGTGGCCACGAGGGTCCACACCGACGACGGCGTGCAGGACTCGTCCGTCGTAGCGATCAGACTCCGGTGTCCGACGGGACACGGATTCGCGGGAGGTGAGGCACGCATGACACGCCGTGCCGACCGGCGTCCCCGCCCGGAGAACGAGTCGCATTTCGACACCCGATCCAAAGGGGTCATCTTCAGCGCCGGGGGCGCGCTGCCGCTGTTGCTGATCGCGGTTCTCGAACCGACCTTCCTCCGTCCCGGAACGCTGCCGATCCTGGTCGGCATCGTGGTCTTCACCCTCGTGACCGTGGCCTTCACCGTCCGGGTGGGCACGTTGACCGACCGCCAGTTCACGGTGCTCGGGTCCGGCGGCATGTTCGGTGTGGCGGTGTGTGCGTTCCTCATCGCCGACCCGTCGGGCGCGCGCGCCGTCACCGCCATGCTCGCGGTCGTGCCCGCGCTCGCGGCGTCGGGTTCGCCCCGGCGCGTCACGCTGTCCCTCACCGGTACCGCGGTGGTGTTCGCCGCCGCGCTCAGCATCATCGGCGCCGAGGGCGTGGTCCGCTACGTCGCCGCCGGCGCCGCGGTGACCACCGTGATCGTGCCCGCGCTGTTGATCGCCGCCATGCGAACGTCCCTGGAATCGGTCACCGACCGTCTCGAGATGTTGGCCAACACCGATCCGCTCACCGGACTGTTGAACCGCCGCGGGATGCTGCCGCGCGTGGAGGCACTGCTCGCCGAGGCCTGCGCGGCCCGCACCGCCATCGCGGTGTCGCTGGTCGACGTCGACCACTTCAAGTCGGTCAACGACACGCGCGGTCACGCCGCGGGCGACGGCGTGCTCACGGCCGTGGCGGAGGCGATCGCGAACGAGGTGCCGAGCGATGCCGTCGTGGCTCGCCTCGGCGGTGAGGAATTCCTGGTGCTCGGCCTCGCGCGGTCCGTCACCGGGCTCGAGGAGCGCATCCTCGACGCGGTGCGCACGTCCTGCAACGTCACGGTGAGCATCGGTGTCGCGCAGGCCGACGTGCGACCGGGCACCTTCGACGTCGACGTCGAGACCACGCTGGACCGCCTGACGTACGCCGCGGACCGGGCGCTGTACACGGCGAAGACCGCGGGACGCGACCGCGTCGCCTTCGCCCTCGAGGACCCGGTGGACTGGACCGGCGGCGCGGCCGCGCGCCGTGATCGAGTGGAGCCACTCCGTCGTCACGCGTCGTAGGTCCGTGACGGCGGCCGGTCCGCTGCCCTGTGGAAGACGGCCGCCCCGGCCGACACCGTCCGAGCCCGACGACAGAGCGGAAACCGTGTGACCCACCGAGTGTTCGATCCCCGAGACGACACCGACGCCCGAGCGGTGGACGTCCTGCTCACCGACGGGACGACGAGCGTGCTCGACACGACGCCGGACCAGGCCCTCGCGCTCGGCGCGCTGCTGCCCGAACCCACCGCGGGATCGGACGAGCCCGTGCGCTGGGTCCACTACCCGTGGCGTCGGACCCTCGTGCGGGTGCTCGGCCCGGTCGGCTTCCGCCGCCTGCGGCTCGACCGGAACCGGGACAAGCTCACCCTCGACGAGCAGCGCCGCGCTCTGGATCTGCGCGTCGGCGTCGTCGGGCTCAGCGTGGGGCACGCCGTCGCCCACACGCTGGCGTTGGAGGGCCTCTGCGGGGAACTGCGGCTGGCCGACTTCGACCAGCTGGAGCTGTCGAACCTCAACCGGGTGCCGGCCACCGTGTTCGACCTGGGCGTGAACAAGTCGGTCGTGGCCGCACGGCGGATCGCCGAGGTGGACCCCTACCTCACGGTGCGGACCTTCCCCACGGGAATCGACGACGCCGTGATCGACGACTTCCTCGACGGTCTCGACGTCGTGGTCGAGGAGTGCGACTCCGTCGACGCCAAGTTCCTCGTCCGCGAGCGTGCGCGTGCGCGGGGAATCCCGGTGATCATGGAGACCAGCGACGGCGGTGTGCTCGACGTGGAGCGCTACGACCTCGACGGCGAGCGGCCGTTCTTCCACGGCCTGCTCGGCGATCTCGACCGCGCCGGACTGGCGCGACTGACGGCGCCGGAACGCGCCGGCCTCGCGCCCCGCATTCTGGGAGCCGAGTCGATCACGCCGCGCATGGCGGCGTCGCTGCCGCACATCGGCACGTCGTTGTCGACGTGGCCGCAGCTGGCGGGCGACGTGGCGCTCGGTGGCGCGTCGGTGGCCGCGGTGGTGCGGGCGTTCGTCCGCGGCGAGGCGCCGGCGTCGGGTCGGCTCCGGGTCGGACTCGACGCCGCGCTGGCGCACCTCGAGGACCCGCTCAGCTCCGGCGCAGGGTCTCCAGCAGCAGAGCGGTGACTCGTTCCGGCTCCTCGTGGTGGACGTAGTGGCCCACCCCGGGGAGCTCGTGGACCTCGATGCCCGGGGCCCAGTCGGCGTCGTGCCGGGCGGTGCGGGCCAGCACGTAGGGATCGTCGCCGCCCAGGATCTGGACGGCCGGGACGTCGAGCACGGTGTCGACGACGGACGCGAATCGCCGACCGTCCGACCGGAACTGGCTGCGGAACGCCCAGCGCTGGTACTCGAGAGTGCTGTGCGCGACCCCGGGGACGGCGATGGCGTGCCGCATGACGTTGACGGTGTCGGCGAACTCCGGTGACCGTTGCCAGCGGGTCGAGGACCGCTCACGCACCAACCGCTCGACCTCGGCGCCGTCGTTCGCGGTGAGCGCGCGCTCGGGAATGCGGGGGAGTTGGTAGCGCAGGAACGTGGGCAGCAGCGCACGACGCTGCGCCCGGTCCCGGATCGCGGCGCGGCGCAGCGCCAGCGGGTGCGGCGACGCGAGCAGGGCGATGCTGCGGACCGAGCGGGGATGCAGCGCCGCCGTGGCCCAGCAGACCAGTCCGCCGTCGGCGTGACCGACGATGTGGGCGTCGGTGTGGCCGAGCGACCGGATCAGCCCGGCGATGTCACCGGCGAGAGTCCAGCCGTCGTACCCGCGGGGTGGCTTGTCGCTGTCGCCGTACCCGCGCAGGTCGACTGCCGCCGCGTGGTAGCCGGCGTCGCCGAGAGCCACCAGCTGCGACCGCCACGAACACCACAGGTCGGCGAAACCGTGGACGAGCAGCACCAACTCCGGCGTGGGATCGTCCAACGACCGGTCGGGGACGATCTCGGCGACGTGGAACTTCATGCCGTTGGCCCGGACGTCGCGATGACGCCACGGGCCGGGCAGCCGAACGGTGGCGGGATCCGGTGCGGGCACCGCGGGTGTCAGCGGGTGAGCGGGGCGCGAACGTCCTTCGCGGCCAACTCGGGGCCGTCCGAGCGCTGGCCCGGGATCACGGTCGCGGTGGCCTTCAGCGAGTCGATGGTCTTCTCGGGCTTGCGCAGCTTCTTCACGCGCAGGTAGCCCAGGAAGGCGAGCAGCGCCGTGATCACCACCATGATCAGGAAGACGATGAGGAACGCGAGCCACCGCACGACCCAGGTGTTGAGCAGCTCCGCGAGGAAGAAGAAGAAGAAGAACGAACTGAAGATCAGCACGGCGAGCGCGAGGACGAACAGGACGCTGCCCTGCAGTCCCTTCTTGATCTCGCCCGTGACCTCGGCCTTGGCCAGCTCGACCTCGGCGCGGACCAACGTCGACACCTGCGTGGTGGCGTCCTTGACCAGGGCGCCGATGCTGGCGGTGGCCGGGTTCGACCGACTGTCGACGTCCGTGAGGGGGATGGAGGACACGCCGGCCGGAACGGTGGTGTCGGCGTGGGAGGTACCTCGGCTGCTGCTCACGTGCTGTCCCCTTCGACGTTCTCCGGTTCGCGTGCCGTCCGGCACGCCCGATGGGTTCCATACCCCGTCGGGGCTCACCCTATCTTCCCCGCGTCCCACCGACCGCGCGCAGCGGTATTCGGTCCGCCCGAGCGAGCACTCGGGTATTTTCTCCCGGGTCGACCCGCCCCGGTCGGGTCTTCTCGATCGCCAGATCTTCATGCCGCAGGAGCACACGTGACCAGCACTTCCGCGGACCCGGTTCCGACCGACGGTCCGACATCCGACGTCGACGCGGTCGACGGGGTTCCCCGTAGCCGCATCGTCGTCGCGTCGATGGTGGGTACCTCCATCGAGTTCTTCGACTTCTACATCTACGCCACCGCCGCCGTCCTGGTCTTCCCGCGACTGTTCTTCCCCGCGGGCAACGACACCACGGCGCTGCTCGCGTCGTTCGCGACGTTCGGACTCGCGTTCGTCGCCCGCCCCGTCGGGTCGATCCTCTTCGGCCACTTCGGTGACCGCATCGGCCGCAAGGCGACCCTGGTCGGCTCGCTGCTGACGATGGGTATCGCGACCTTCCTGATCGGTCTGCTGCCCACCTACGACAGCGTCGGCATCGTCGCCCCGATGTTGTTGGCGCTGATGCGTTTCGCGCAGGGCGTGGGCCTCGGCGGGGAGTGGAGCGGCGCCGCTCTGCTGGCCACCGAGACCGCGAAGAAGGGCAAGCGAGCGTGGGCCGCGATGTGGCCCCAGCTCGGCGCGCCGATCGGCTTTCTCATGGCCAACGGCATCTTCCTGGTGCTGATGACGCTGATGGACTACGACGCCAAGACCTCGGCGTCCGACCACGCCTTCCTCACGTGGGGCTGGCGCGTGCCGTTCCTGCTCAGCGCCGTCATGGTGATCATCGGCCTCTACGTCCGGCTCAAGCTGGAGGAGACCCCGGTGTTCAAGCGCGCCGTCGCGCAGGGGCAGCGGGTCAAGACGCCCGTGGCGCAGGTCTTCCGCACCAGCTGGCGGCCGCTGATCCTCGGCACCTTCGTCATGCTGGCCACCTACACGCTGTTCTACGTGATGACGACGTGGGTGGTCAGCTACGGCACCGGCAAGGTGGTCGACGCCAGCGGGGTCGCCGTGTCCATCGCCTACACGGATTTTCTGGGGCTGCAGCTGATCTCGGTGCTGTTCTTCGCCGCGTTCGTCCCCGTCTCCGGCTGGCTCGCGGACCGGTTCGGACGTCGCATCACGCTGATCGTGGTGACGTCGGCGATCATCGTGTTCGGCCTGAGCTTCGGGTGGGTCGCCGCTCCGGAGACGGCCACCGCGGGCCGCATGCTGGCCTTCATGTGCGTGGGGCTCGCGCTGATGGGTCTGACCTTCGGACCGATGAGTGCCGTTCTGCCGGAACTGTTCCCGACCAACGTGCGCTACACGGGCTCGGGCATCTCGTACAACACCGCCTCGATCCTCGGTGCGGCCGTCGCACCGTTCATCGCCACCTGGCTCGTGAATTCCTACGGCGTGGCCTGGGTCGGGGTGTACCTCGCCGTGGCGGCGGCGCTGACGCTGTTCGCGCTGGTGGTCATGCGCGAGACACGGGATGCGGACCTGGACCGGGTCTGAACCGACTCCCGCGCTGCCACCGTGCTCACGCGCTGCAAGTTCGCAGCGCCGGTGCACGGTGGCAGCGCGGAAGGGGAGGCGGGGAATTACTTCGCGTTGGCCTGACTGATCGCGTCGAAGACGGCCGGGTCGACCAGTGTCGAGGTGTCGCCCAGATCGCGGCCCTCGGCGACGTCGCGCAGCAGGCGGCGCATGATCTTGCCGGACCGGGTCTTCGGCAGCTCCGGCACCACCGTGATCTGGCGCGGCTTCGCGATCGGCGAGATTTCCTTGCTCACTTGTGCTTTGAGCTCGGCGATCAGCTCGTCGCCGGTGTTCTCGACGCCGCCGCGCAGGATGACGAAGGCCACGATGCCCTGGCCGGTGGTCTCGTCCGACGCGCCGACGACGGCCGCCTCGGCCACCCCGTGATGGCTCACGAGGGCGGATTCCACCTCGGAGGTGGAGATGCGGTGGCCGGAGACGTTCATGACGTCGTCGACGCGTCCGAGAACCCAGAGGTCGCCGTCGTCGTCGAACCGGGCCCCGTCGCCGGCGAAGTACCACCCCTCGGTCGCGTAGCGCGACCAGTAGGTGTCCTTGTACCGCTCCATGTCGCCCCAGATGCCGCGGAGCATCGACGGCCACGGCTCGTCGAGCACCAGGTAGCCGTTGCCGCCGGGCCCGAGCGGCTTGGCGTCGTCGTCGACGATCTTGGCGGAGATGCCCGGCAACGGCGTCTGCGCCGATCCCGGCTTGGTGTGGGTGACACCGGGAAGCGGCGAGACCATGATGGCGCCGGTCTCGGTCTGCCACCACGTGTCGACGATGGGTGCGGTGCCGCCGCCGACGACGTCACGGAACCACCGCCACGCCTCGGGGTTGATGGGCTCGCCGACGCTGCCCAGCAGGCGGATCGACGACAGGTCGTGGGCATCCGGGATCTCGCGGCCCCACTTCATGAACGTGCGGACCAACGTCGGCGCGGTGTAGTAGATGGTGACGCCGTACTTCTCGACGATGTTCCAATGACGGTGCTCGTCGGGCGAATTCGGCGTTCCTTCGTAGACCACCTGCGTGGCGCCGTTGGCCAGCGGGCCGTAGACGATGTAGCTGTGGCCGGTGACCCAGCCGATGTCGGCGGTGCACCAGTAGACGTCCTGGCCCTGCTTGTGGTCGAAGACGTAGTGGTGGGTGTAGGCGGTCTGGGTGAGGTAGCCGCCGGAGGTGTGGATGATGCCCTTCGGCTTCCCCGTGGTTCCCGAGGTGTAGAGGATGAACAGCGGATGCTCGCTGTCGAACGGCTGGGCCTCGTGCTCCGCGGACGCCTGCCCGACGGTTTCGTGCCACCAGAGGTCGCGGCCCTCGGTCCACGGGGTGTCGATCTCGGTGCGCCGGACCACGAGCACGTGCTCGATGGACTCCGCGCCGTCGACGGCCTCGTCGACGGACTCCTTGAGCGGTGCCGCCTTGCCACGACGCCACTGTCCGTCGGTGGTGACGACGAGCTTGGCTTGCGCGTCGTCGATCCGCGAACGCAGCGCGGACGAGGAGAAGCCGGCGAAGACGACGCTGTGCGTGAGGCCGAGTCGCGCGCACGCGAGCATCGACACGATGGCCTCGGGGACCATCGGCATGTAGATGGCGACGCGGTCGCCGGCGACGAGGCCGAGGTCGGTGAAGGCGTTGGCGGCGCGGCTCACCTCGGCGAGGAGATCGCTGTAGGTGAGGTCGCGGCTGTCGCCGGGCTCGCCCTCCCAGTGGATGGCCACCTGGTCGCCGCGGCCCTCGTGCACGTGCCGGTCGACGCAGTTGTAGGCGACGTTGAGTTCGCCGCCGACGAACCACTTGGCGACGGGTGCATCCGACCAGTCGAGGACCTCCTCGAAGGGGGTGTGCCAGTGGAGGCGGTTCGCCTGCTCGGCCCAGAAGGCCAGTCGGTCCTGCTCGGCGGCCCGGTAGAGCTCCTCGCCGGCGTTGGCCCGGCGGACGAACTCCTCGCTCGGAGCGTAGGAGACGGGGTGTTCCGACTCCGTCGTGTCGGTCGTTGCCGCGGCTGCGTCGCCGCCGGTCACCGTCTCGGTCATGGTGCTCCTGGCCCCTCTCGGACTGGTCTTCTCTGACGGGTGTGAGGGTAGTCACGTGTGACGGGCGCCGCACCGTTGCATCGGGCAGCACGACGACGCGTGCGCCGAGAGGTCGATTGGACGCGACGGGCGGTGGTCTGCGGCGACGGGCGGCGGGGGGGCCGAAAAACCGTCCCATCAGGCTGTCCGACCGGACAGGTCCGGTCCTGCCCGAATTACGGCTGTGTTTCGGTGGCCGCCAATTTCGGGGGAGTCGACGACACGGGTGCGGAGTGTGTCTACAGTCAAGCGAATATCCGGGTCGCACCATCGCATGCGGCCACACCCGAGCCCGTGGACGTCCACGGATCTGTCGAGGGCAGCACCCTGTCCCGCAGGACATGTATGGAGGATCGATTGTGAGGATCAAGCGCGCGCTCGCGATCGTGTCGGTCGGCTTCGTGGCCGTCGGCATGCTCGCGGCCTGTGGTGGCGGGGGAGGTTCCTCCAGCGCGGAGGGCGTCTACAGCCTCTACATCGGCGAGCCCGAGAACCCGCTGGTTCCCGGCAACACCACCGAGAGCGAGGGCAACCAGGTCCTCAAGGCACTGTTCACCCCGCTGGTGACCTACAACGACGAGACCAGCGAGGTCGAGTACGACGGCGTCGCGGAGTCCGTCGAGTCGGACGACCAGGTCACCTGGACCATCAAGCTGAAGCCGGACTGGACGTTCCACGACGGCACGCCGGTGACCGCGAAGTCCTACGTCGACGCGTGGAACTACACGGCGAACTCGACCAACGCGTACCAGGCGTCGTACTTCTTCGAGAACGTCGCCGGCTACGACGATCTGCAGGCAGCCGACGGCGCCGCGCCCGCCGCGACCGCGATGTCCGGCCTGACGGCGGTGGACGACACCACCATTCGTGTGCAGCTGAAGGAGCCGTTCGCGATCTACCCGGTGACGCTGGGCTACTCGGCGTTCTCGCCGCTGCCCGAGGCGTTCTACGCGGATCCGGATGCGTTCGGCCGCAAGCCGATCGGCAACGGCCCGTTCAAGGCCGACCAGGACTTCGTCCAGGGCCAGGGCATCACCCTGACCAAGTACGACGACTACGCGGGCGACGACGCCGCACAGGCGCAGGGCGTGCAGTTCAAGGTCTACACCGAGCTGAACACCGGCTACACCGACGTCCAGGCCGGCGGCCTCGACGTGATGCTGGACCTGCCGTCCGACGCGTGGGCCACCGCCCGCGACCAGTTCGGTGACCGCTACGCCGAGCGCGCGCGTCCCGACATCACGGCTCTCGGGTTCCCGACGTACGACCCGCGGTACTCCGATCCGCGTGTGCGCGAGGCATTCTCGATGGCGATCGACCGCCAGGCGATCACCGAGGCGATCTTCACCAACACCCGTACCCCGGCGACGTCCTTCGGCTCGCCCGTGGTCGACGGGTACCGCGAGGACGCCTGCGGCAGCAAGTGCGAGCTGAACGTCGATCGCGCTAACCAGCTGCTCGACGAGGCCGGCTTCGACCGGTCCCAGCCGGTGGACCTGTGGTTCAACGCCGGTGCGGCGCACGACACCTGGATGACCGCCATCGGCAACCAGCTGCGCACCAACCTCGGCGTGGAGTACGTCCTGCGCGGCGACCTCCAGTTCGCCCAGTACCTGCCGCTGCAGGATCAGAAGGGCATGACCGGCCCGTTCCGCTCCGGCTGGATCATGGACTACCCGTCGCTGTACAACTTCCTGGCTCCCACGTACAGCACGGCGGCTCTCCCGCCGGCGGGGTCGAACAAGCCGTTCTACTCCAACCCGGAGTTCGACGCGGCCCTGTCGGACGGTAACAACGCCGACAGCCTGGAGGACGCGACCACGCAGTACCAGCGGGCCGAGGACATCCTGTTCCGCGACCTGCCGGCCACCCCGCTGTTCTACGGCCTGAACCAGGCCGTGTGGAGCGACCGCGTGGACAACGTCAAGATCGACCTGTTCGGCGACATCGAGGTCGCGGACGTCACGGTCAACTGATCGACCACCCGGTGGGGCGTTCTGCCTGACAGCAGAGCGCCCCACCGGTGCGTGACCTATCGGCCCGTGCCGTACGGCACGGCAACGGTCCGTGTCCTTCGGCACGAGACCCCTCTCGAGGAGAACCCAGTGGGTCGCTTCATCACTCGCCGACTGCTGTTGACCATCCCGGTCCTCATCGGCGCCAGCTTCCTGATCTTCGCGATGGTCTACGCCCTGCCGGGCGACCCCATTCGCGCGCTCGCGGGCGATCGTCCGCTCGCCCCCGCCGTCGTCGCGCAGTTGCGTGCGCAGTACAACCTGGACGATCCGTTCCTGGTGCAGTACGTCAAGTACGTCGGCGGACTCCTGCAGGGCGACTTCGGATCCGACTTCGCCGGTCGGCCCGTGCTGGACACCATCTCCCAGCGCCTGCCCGTCACCGTGCGGCTGACGATCGTGGCCATCGTCTTCGAGGCCCTGATCGGTATCGCCGCCGGTGTGCTGAGCGGCCTGCGCCGGAACTCGTTCTTCGACAACCTGGTGCTGGTCTCCACCACGCTGCTGGTGTCGGTGCCCGTGTTCGTCCTCGGCTTCGTCGCCCAGTACCTGCTCGGCTACAAGCTGGACCTGTTCCCCATCGCCGGCATCAACGCCGGCTGGTACAGCTACCTGCTGCCCGGCCTGGTGCTCGCGGCGCTGTCCATGGCGTACGTCGCCCGACTGACCCGCACCGCGGTGTCCGAGGCGATGGCGGCGGACTACATCCGCACCGCCCGCGCCAAGGGCGTCGGGTACCGGCGCATCGTGTTCCGGCACGCCCTGCGCAACAGCATGATTCCCGTCGTCACCTTCATCGGCGCCGACATCGGATCGCTGCTGGGCGGCGCGATCGTCACCGAGTCGGTGTTCAACATCCCCGGTCTCGGACGCGCGATCTTCGACGCCGTGCAGAACCAGGAGGGCGCCGTCGTCGTCGGCATCGTGACGCTGATGGTGTTCTTCTACATCTTCTTCAACCTGGTCGTGGACGTGCTCTACGCGCTCCTCGACCCCCGAATTCGATACGAGTAGGCACCATGACCTCCGATGCACAGCACGCGGCCGCCGAGGGCGAGCCGGGCAACGTCGTCACCGGTGAGGCGCAGGACCTCGTCGGTCAGGCCAGCCTGTGGGGCAACGCGTGGAAGAAGCTGCGCCGCAGCGCGTTCTTCTGGTTCGGGGCCGTCATCACCCTGGTCCTCGTCCTCATGGCCGTGGTGCCGCAGCTGTTCGCGCGCGGCATCGATCCGCGCGACTGCACCCTGACGAACACCCGGTTGAAGCCGAGCGCCGAGCACTGGTTCGGCACCGACCTGCAGGGCTGCGACTACTACGCCAACGTCATCTACGGGGCGCGCATCTCGCTCACCATCGGCCTGCTCGCCGTCATCGGCGTGCTGGTCGTGGGCGTGCTGATCGGCGCTCTCGCAGGCTATTTCGGTGGGTTCCTCGACAGCCTGCTGGCGCGGTTCACCGACATCTTCTTCGGCATCCCGCTGCTGCTCGGCGCGCTGGTGCTGCTGACGGTGACCAGCGAGCGCACCGTGGTGACGGTCGCCCTGGCCCTGGTGGCGTTCGGCTGGATGACCGCCATGCGTCTGGTGCGCTCGTCGGTCATCACCATCAAGCAGAGCGAATACGTCCAGGCCGCACAGGCTCTCGGCGCGTCGACGTACCGCATCCTGGTCCGGCACATCCTGCCGAACGCCCTGGCGCCGGTGCTGGTGTACGCCACCATCGCCGTCGGCACGTTCATCGCCGCGGAGGCGACGCTGTCCTACCTCGGCATCGGATTGCAGCTGCCCGCGATCTCGTGGGGCCTGCAGATCAACCTGGGCCAGAACTACATCTCCACCTCGCCGCACCTGGTGCTCTTCCCGGCAGGGTTCCTGTCGGTGACCGTGCTGGCCTTCATCCTCATGGGCGACGCGCTGCGTGACGCGCTCGACCCGAAACGGAGCTGACGATGACCGAACGGGCAACATCGGACGCGGGGACCCCGATTCTCGGTGTCTCCGGCCTGACCATCGATTTCGAGGTCGACAAGACCTGGCGTACGGCCGTGCGCGACGTGTCCTTCGAGGTGGCGCGCGGCGAGATCCTCGCCATCGTGGGCGAATCCGGCTCGGGCAAGTCCACGACGGCCATGGCGATTCCGGGGCTGCTGGCCGAGAACAGTCGCGTCGCCGGCAGCATCACGCTGAACGGGCGCGAACTGACGGGCCTGAAGGAACGCGAGCTGAACGGCGTGCGCGGCAAGGACATCGCCGTGATCTTCCAGGAGCCGATGACGGCGCTGAACCCGGTGTACACCATCGGCTGGCAGATCACCGAGGCCATCCGCGCGCACAGCGACGTCACCAAGGCGCAGGCCAAGGACCGCGTCATCGAGTTGCTGCGTCTGGTCGAGATGCCGGAGCCGGAGAAGCGCGTCGGCTACTACCCGCACCAGCTGTCCGGCGGTCAGCGTCAGCGCGCCATGATCGCCCAGGCGCTCGCGTCCGAGCCCGCCGTGCTCATCGCCGACGAGCCGACCACCGCGCTCGACGTGACCGTGCAGGCCGAGATCCTCGAGCTGATGCGGGACCTGCGCGGCCGGGTCGACGCCGCGATCGTGCTCATCACCCACGACATGGGCGTGGTCGCCGACATGGCGGACCGCATCCTGGTGATGCGCAACGGCGACATCGTCGAGCAGGGCACCGCGGACCACATCTTCCACCGCCCGGACCACGACTACACGCGCGAACTGCTCGCCTCCGTGCCCCACCTGGGATCGCGGGCGGGTCAGCAGGGCACCGACGACACTCCGGACGTCACCTACGCCCTCGAGCTCCGCGACGCCGTCATCGAGTACCCCGGCGCGCGTCGCTCCGGCGGGTTCCGCGCGGTCGACGGGGTGAGTCTGACCATCGAGCCGGGCGAGGTCGTCGGGCTGGTGGGCGAGTCCGGCTCCGGCAAGTCGACCATCGGCAAGGCCGCCGTCGGCCTGCTGAAGCTGCACTCCGGGTCGTTGTCCGTGGCCGGCACCGGCATCACGTCGGCGTCCACCCGCGCGCTGCGCCCGGTGCGCAGCAAGGTGGGCATCGTCTTCCAGGATCCGGGGTCGTCACTGAACCCGCGCTGGCCAATCGGCCAGTCGATCGCGGAGCCGATGCTCCTGCACACCGAGATGGACCGCACGCAGCGCAACAAGAAGGTCGAGGAGCTCCTCGATCAGGTGCACCTGTCCCGCGACATGCGCAACCGCTACCCGCACCAGCTGTCGGGTGGTCAGCGGCAGCGCGTGGGCATCGCGCGGGCACTCGCCCTCGAACCGACGCTCCTGGTGGCCGACGAGCCGACATCGGCCCTCGACGTGTCCGTGCAGGCCAAGGTGCTCGAGCTGTTCCAGGAACTCCAGCGCGAGTACGGCTTCGCGTGCCTGTTCATCTCGCACGACCTGGCCGTCGTCGAGGTCCTCGCGCGTCGCATCGCGGTGATGAGCAAGGGCAAGCTGGTCGAGTTCGACCGCACCGACCGCATCCTGCGCTCGCCCACCGACCCGTACACCAAGCGCCTGCTCGCCGCGGTGCCCGTGCCGGATCCGGAACAGCAGGCGGTACGACGCCGGGAGCGGGCGGAACTGCTCGCCGCCGAGCGGGCGAGTGGTCGGTAGATTCGCCCTGTGACCGATCCGCTGGCTCCGCTCCTCGACCTGCCGGGCGTCCGTGACGCCGCCGACCGTGCCCGCGACGCGCTGGCCGAGGTGCACCGGCACAAGACCAACCGACGGGGGTGGCCGGCCACGGCCGCCGAGGCGGCGGTGCGGGCGGCCCGGGCCTCGGCGGTGATCGAGGGGTCCTCCACCGCCGTCGCCGACGACGGGACCGCCCCGCCCCTGCTCGCCGGTGCGCTGCGGGTGGCGCAGGCGCTCGACGGCGACGCGCTCACCGGCACCGTCGGGACGTGGCGCCGCGCCCCGCTCCAGGCGTTGGCCCGCCTGCATCTGCTGGCCGCGGCGGACCTGGTCGACGACCAGGACCAGCTCGGCCGGCCGCGAGCGGGGGACGACGTCGCCCAGCGGCTGTCCTTCCTCGCCGATCTCGTCACCGGCGGGACCCGGGCGCCCGCGCCCGTCGTCGCCGCGATCGTGCACGGAGAGCTGGTGGCGTTGCAGCCGTTCGGCACGGCGGACGGCATCGTCGCGCGCGCGGCGTCGCGGCTGGTGGCCGTCGCGTCGGGACTCGATCCGCACAACCTGGGCGTGCCGGAGGAGAGCTGGGCCAAGCGCCTCGCCGCCTACCGCACCGGAGTCGAGGGCTTTGCCGCCGGCACCGAGCGCGGCGTCGGAAGCTGGGTTCTGTTGTGCTGCGGGTCCTTCGAGGCCGGTGCCGCCGAGGCCACGACGATTGCGAAGAACGCGCAGCCGGCCTGAGGCGACTCGACGGGGCCCGCCACATGACAACGGGCGACGGTGCCGGGATCTCACTCCGGCGTCGTCGCCCGTCGGCACGGAATCCGCGGTTACCAGGCGTGCAGGGTGGGTTGCGGTGGAGAAATCTCCACGTGGCCTCGGCGAGAATGCGTGGCGACCTTCGTTCGTGTCCGCAACCAGTGCAGAGTTCTCACGTTGTCCGCCCGAATTCCGCAGGCCCACAACACTTGTGCCATCATAGCGGCGCGCTACGCGTGGGTACCGTCGGTCCGTGCCGGGAAAGCCCGGCTGGGAGAGCGTTCCTTCTCTTCCGGCTCGCTCTTGGCCTTCCGTCTTTCCGTGCGTCCATTCTTACTCTGTGATCGGCGCCACAGCAAGGGTTTCCGACGGCCCGATCGATTCAGCGACTCGTACGGACTGTCGCGGTCAGCGACGGCGCCTTTCGGTCGCGTCAGCGACGGCGACGCAGTACGCCGTACGAGACCGCGCCGGCGGCCACCGCCGCGAGCGAGGCGGCAACGCCCGCGACCGCGCCCGACGACGGGGCCGTGAACCGACTGCGCAACGAGACCGGGTTGGAGAACGTCAGGATGGGCCACCCGTTGCTCGCCGCCTCCTTGCGCAGACCGCGATCGGGATTGACCGCCGTCGGATGACCGACGGCCTCGAGCATCGGCAGGTCGGTCACCGAGTCGGTGTAGGCGTACGAGCGGGACAGGTCGTACCCGTGCTCGGCGGCCAGCTTCTCCATGGCCTCGACCTTGCCCGGCCCGTAGCAGTAGAAGGAGATCTCGCCCGAGTACTTGCCGTCCTCGATCCGCATCTGCGTTCCGACGTGATGGTCGGCCCCGAGATCCTCGGCGATCGGGGTGACGACTTCCTCGCCCGACGCCGAGACGATGACGACGTCGTGGCCGCGCAGCTTGTGGTCCGCGATCAGATCCGCAGCCTCCGCGAACACCAGCGGATCGACGATGTCGTGCAGGGTTTCGGCGACGATGGTGCGCACCGTGTCGACGTCCCACCCCGTGCACATGCTCGCGATGTGGATGCGCATCCGCTCCATCTGATCGTGGTCCGCGCCGGACACCAGGAACAGGAACTGGGCGTAGCTGCTCTTGAGCACGCTGCGCCGATTGATCAGTCCACCGTCGAAGAAGGGCTTGCTGAACGCCAGGGTGGAGGACTTGGCGATGATCGTCTTGTCCAGATCGAAGAACGCGGCGATGCGTCCGGGTGCCTCGGGGCTGCTCACCCGGCCAGGGTAACGGGCGGGTGGGGGCGCCCGCGGCGAAGGCCGCCCGGTGGAACAGCGGCGAAAGTCGGTCGGACCTGCTGCGACGACGCGCCGCGGGGCAATGTTGATCGAGCGCAGTCGGGTGTAGACTTCGTTGTGCCTGGTCATGAATCGGGCGCGTTCAGCCCGACCCCCCGGGGCTGAACGTCGACGACCCCCGCCAGGGGGGGGGAG
>NZ_JABUBU010000012.1 GCF_019834675.1 Rhodococcoides corynebacterioides
CGGGAAACGCCCGGACCCATTCCGAACCCGGAAGCTAAGCCCTCCAGCGCCGATGGTACTGCACCCGACAGGGTGTGGGAGAGTAGGACACCGCCGAACAACCATTCCACGACACCCCCCGACCACCCGGTCGGGGGGTGCCGTGCGTTCGGGACCCTGTTGTCGAGATGCGCTGCGCGACAGGCCCGTCGAACCTGCCGGCGCGTCAGTCGCGGCGAACGCCGAGCGCCGTGAGCGCGGCCGCCACGACGGTGTCGATCCCGTCGACGTCCGCGATGCCGGCGCCGTGCTCACGGGGCTCGAGATCCTCCAGGGTGTCGAACTGCGAATGCAACAGCGACGGCGGCATGAAGTGCTTGCGACGGGTCATGCGGGCCAGCAAGGTGTCGTAGTCCGCCTGCAGGTGCAGGAAGAACAGCTCGGGATAGCCCGTGCGCAGCTTGTCGCGATATGTCACCCGCAACGCCGAGCAGGCGGTGACCGAGGCGACGCCGTCCTGGTCGAGACGACGGATCTCGGCCGCGATCGCCGCGAGCCACGGTGCCCGGTCCTCGTCGGTGAGGGGATGGCCGGCCGACATCTTGTCGATGTTCGCCTTCGGATGCAGGGTGTCGCCCTCGACGAACGACGCGTGGAGCTTGCGCGCCACCCGCTTGCCGACGGTGGTCTTCCCCGTCCCCGACACCCCCATGACGACGATGTGGCGAGGCGGGCCGTGCGAGGCGTCCGGGTGGCCGGCGCCGGTATCGGTGGTCACCTCAGAACACTACCCAGAGCAGTGCCGCCACCAGGAAGACCGCAAGGCCGAGCGTGGTCTCCAGAACCGTCCAGGTCTTGAGGGTGGTCTTGACGTCCATGCCGAAGAAGCGGCTGACCAACCAGAACCCCGAATCGTTCACGTGGGACAGCACCGTCGACCCGGCCGCGATCGCGAAGACGAGCAGGGCGATGTGGAAGTCGTCGAGACCCAGTTCGGCGACCTGCGCCGACACCAGTCCCGCCGTCGTCGTCAACGCCACCGTCGCGCTGCCCTGCGCCACCCGGAGCGCCGTGGCGATGAGGAACGCCTGCACGATCAGCGAGAAGCCGAGACCGGACAACGATTCCGTCAGCGAGGTCCCGATGCCGCTGGCGCGGAGGACGCCGCCGAACATGCCGCCCGCACCCGTGATGAGGATGATCGCGCACACCGGGCCCAGGGCGTCGTCCATGAGGTCCGTCGCCCGCTGAACGGAGAACCGTCCCGGCGCGAGGACGACGAGGGCGAGCAACACCGTGAGCAGCAGGGCCACGGGCGTCTGGCCGATCAGCACCAGCGCATCGGCCCAGGCGGCGTCCTCGGGAACGGTGCCGGCGGTCTGCAGCGTCGAGATGCCGGTGTTCAGGCAGATGAGGATCAACGGGAACAGCAACAGGCCCAGCACCGCGACGAACTTCGGCGGATCCGCGGCGATGCGGTCGTCGTCCGAGGCGTCGCCGAACATCGCGGCGGGCGAGGTGACGAAGCGCCGGCCGAGGCGCGTACCGACGAGGTAGGCGCCGACGAACCAGGCGACGACGGCCACCGGGACCCCCACGATGAGGGTGAGACCGATGTCGCCGCCCATGAGGTCCGCGGCCGCGACGGGACCGGGGTGCGGCGGCACGATGGCGTGCATGGCGGCGAACGCGCCGGCCGTGGGCAGCGCGTACAGCAACACCGAGCCGCCGAACCGCCGCGCCACCGAGAAGATGATGGGCAGGAAGATGACCAGGCCGGCGTCGAAGAAGATCGGGAAGCCGAAGATCAACGCGGCCACGCCGAGAGCGAACGGCGCTCGCGCGGCCCCGAACCGCGAGATGAGCGTGTCCGCGAGAACCTGTGCCCCGCCGGTCTTCTCGAGCAGGCGACCCAACATCACGCCGAGCGCGACGAGCAACGCGACGCTGCCGAGCGTGCCGCCGAAGCCGGCCAGCAGGGTGTCCGGGACGTCGGCCAGTGGGATGCCGGCCGCGACGGCCGTCACCATGCTGACGAGCACGAGCGCCAGGAACGGGTGCAGCCGCACCTTCATGATGAGCACGAGCAACACGGCGACGGCGACCGCCGCCACGGTCAGCAGGTACGCGGTCCCGTACGCCGGTTCCATGATGTCCACGCGGTCACGCCTCTCCTCGGTGTGACCCGACCCTAAGGTCCGGTGGTCGGCGCCCGAGCCGGACGCACGCGCACCGTGTCCCAATCGTCACGTTCGGCGTGCGCGGCGGACCGCACCCCGCTACCGCTGTCGCTGTACCCGGGCCTCGTCCCAGACCGGCTCGTCCGCCTCGGTGACACGGCCGTCGGACCGGAACACCAGGAAGCGATCGAAGCTCCGCGCGAACCAGCGGTCGTGCGTCACGGCGATCACCGTGCCGTCGAACGCGGCGATGGCGTCCTGCAACGAGTCCGCCGACTCCAGGTCGAGATTGTCGGTGGGCTCGTCGAGGAGCAGCAGAGTCGCCCCGGACAGCTCGAGCAGCAGAATCTGCAGGCGTGCCTGCTGCCCGCCGGACAGGTCGTCGTACTTCTGCTCGGCCTGCCGGGACAGGCCGTACCGATCGAGCGCCCGCGAGGCCGCTTCCCGTCCCATGCCCGCCCGGTGCGCGGTCCCCAGATGCAGGATCTCGAGCAGCGTCGACCCTTCGAGGTCCGGCCGGGTGTGCGTCTGCGCGAACAGTCCCGGACGAACCCGGGACCCGAGTACGGCGGTCCCGGTGTGCGGCACGGGCGCGAGGTCCAGCTCGTCGACGGGCCGATGCTCGGGGGCGGGATCGGACCCCCCGCCGGCGAGCAGCCGGAGGAAGTGCGACTTGCCCGACCCGTTCGAGCCGAGCACCGCCACGCGGTCGCCGTACCAGAGCTCGGTGTCGAACGGCGCCATGAGTCCGGTGAGCCCCAGACCGGTGCACACCACGGCGCGCTTCGCGGTCCGCCCACCCGTCAGGCGCACGGACACGTTCTGCCGCAACGGAACCGCCTCCGGCGGACCGGCCTGCTCGAACTTCTCGAGTCGGGTGCGCGCCGCCTGGTATCGCGAGGCCACGCCGTCGTTGAACTTCGCCTTCTCTCGCAGCCGCAGCACCAACGCCTGCAACTTGGCGCGCTCCTCGTCCCAGCGGGCGCGCAGTTCGTCGAGCCGCTCGGTTCGCCGTACGCGCGCGTCGGCGTAGGTGGAAAACCCGCCGCCGTGGACCCACGCCGTCGCGCCGGCGACGCCCGGCTCGAGCGTCACCACCCGAGTGGCCGCCTGCGCCAACAACTCTCGGTCGTGACTGATGAAGAGCACGGACTTGTCCGACGCCGCGATGGTGCGTTCCAGCCACCGCTTGCCGGGCACGTCCAGGTAGTTGTCGGGCTCGTCGAGCAGCAGGAGCCGATCGGTGCCGCCGAAGAGCGCCTCGAGCACCAGCCGCTTCTGCTCACCGCCGCTCAGTGACGCGGCAGCGCGCCACTTCGCGCGGTCGTACGGCATCCCGAGGGCGGTGGTGGTGACCTCGTCCCAGAACGGTTCGAGGTCGTAGCCCCCGGCGTCGCCCCAGTCGGACAGCGCTGTGGCGTAGGCCATCTGGGCTCGCTCGTCGTCCCACTCGATCATGGCCGTCTCGGCGTCGTCGAGCGCGGTCGCCGCGGCGCGCACGGCGGGTGAACACGCGGTCAGCAGGAGGTCGCGCACCGTCGTCTCGTCTCGCACCTTCCCCACGAACTGGCGCATCACCCCGAGCGAACCGGATCGGGTCACCGTGCCGGAATCGGGCTCGATCTCGCCGGCGACAAGCCGTGTGACCGTGGTCTTTCCGGCCCCGTTGGGTCCGATGAGGGCGGTCTTGGCGCCGTCGCCGACGCGGAACGACACGCCGTTCAGCAGCGGTCGACCGTCGGGAAGCGCGAGGTCGACGTCGACCAGTTCGAGATGAGCCACGGGCGGTCAGCGTACGGCGACGGGCCGACGGGCGTCACCCGATATTCGGCGGTGTCGGTCCGGTCGGGCAGACTCGAACGATGCAGCCCACCCGACCGCGCCTCGTCGCCTCCGACGTCGACGGAACGCTTCTCGACCGGCACGAGCGCGTCAGTGCCCGCACCCGCGCCGCCGTGCACGCGATCGTCGCGGCAGGGGACGTCTTCGTCCTCGCGACCGGTCGGCCGCCGCGGTGGATCACCCCGGTCGTCGAGCAGCTGGGCCTGGCCCCGCGCGCGGTGTGCGCCAACGGCGCGGTGCTCTACGACAGCGAGACCGACCGGGTGATCTCGGCGGCGACGCTGGGGGTCGACGAGCTGGCCGAGATCGCCGCGGTGGTCGGCGCCCTGCTGCCGGGCTGCGGCCTGGCGGTGGAGCGGGTGGGCGAATCCGCCCACGATTCGGCGACACCCCAGTTCGTCAGCGAACCCGGGTACGAACACGCCTGGCTGAACCCCGACAACACCGAGACCTCCGCCGAGGACGTGCTGTCGGCGCCGGCGGTGAAGTTGCTCGTCCGGCAGTCGTCGATGACCAGTGGGGCGATGGCCGCGGCCATCACCGCGCACGTCGAGCATCTGGCCGACGTGACGTTCTCCACCGACAACGGGCTCGTCGAGCTCAGCGCACCCGGCGTGACCAAGGCGTCGGGCCTGCTCGAGGTGGGGCGCACCCTCGGCATCGACGCCGCAGAGATGGTCGCGTTCGGCGACATGCCCAACGACGTCCCCATGCTGACGGCCGTCGGCCACGGCGTCGCGATGGGCAACGCCCATCCTGATGCAATCGCCGCGGCCGACGAGGTCACCGCGACCAACGCCGACGACGGGGTGGCCCGCGTCGTCGAGCGCTGGTGGACCTGAGCTACCGACGACGGCCGGGTCAGCCCACCGGGGCGGGCTCGGGTGCCGGTGCCGCCTCGGGTGCGGGTGCGGGTGCGGCCTCGGGCGCCGGGGCCGCCTCGGGTGCCGGTGCGGGAGCGCCGGCGTTCATCTCCGTCGTGTAGGTGTCGACGAACGTCTTCATCACCGTGGTCACGATGCCGGTGACCTGGTCGAAGATCAGCGAGCCGTTGGTGAAGTCGGTCTGCTTGCCGCCGGGGATGTCGTACTCGTCCGTGACGGGCAGGCCCAGCGACCCGGACTCCGACCCCTGTGCGAGGAACTGCTGGTAGATCTTGCCCAGCACCGAGACCACCTGGCCGGTCGGCGTCGTGTAGATCGATCCGTTGACGAAGTCCGCCTTCTCGAGCCCGTCGGCGATCGGCAGGAGGCCCGTCAGCGCGGCGCCGAGGCGTCCGGTCTCGCCGCCCTCGGCGACCCACTTCTGGACGACGGGGTTCTGCACGCCCATGCGCAGGAGGTCGGACACCAGGCCGCGCAGGGCGGCGCTGCTGTCGCGGCCCGACGCGTCGGTGCTCGGCGGTGCGGGGACCGTACCGTCGCCGACGACGGTGTCGGGCGAGGTGACGGGCTGCGGTGCGGTCGGCGATCCGGCGCCGAGGTTGGCCGCGGCGATCGACCGGATGTCGCCGAGTCGGGCGTACGCGGCGTCGCCCGGGCACTCGGTGTTGCCGACGTCGCGGTGCGCGAAGATCACCGGCAGATCGATGGCATTGCCCTGCGGCACGAAGGTGTACTGCGTGCCCTCGGAGTACATGGTGGTGCGGCCTTGCGGATCCAGCCCCGCCTTGCCGAGGCGCCATCCGAGGAAGCGGCCGGCGGCGTCGATGGACTCCTGGGTCGGAGCGGTCCGGCTGTAGTCACCCATCAGCGCGAGGCCCATGGTGTTCTCGTTGAAGCCGCCGGCGTGCGCGCCCTCGACGTTGCGGTCGAGACCGCCCGCGCGGCCCTCGAAGACCTGACCGTACTTGTCGACCAGCACGTTGTAGCCGATGTCGCACCAGCCCAGCGTCTGCGCGTGGTACGCGTAGATCGCGCGGACGATGCCCGCGGACTCCTGCCGGGTGTAGTTGTTGCTGCCCGCGGTGTGGTGAATCGTCGCGCCGCCCAGCGAGTCGTCGTACGTCGGGCTGCCGCAGCGGATCGACTCGTCGGCGCCCCACTGTGCGCGGGAGATGACGGCCGGGCCGGAACCGGAGACCGGGGCGGCGATGTCCGCCAGGGTCGCGTCGGCGGCCGACGTGCCGGGGGTGATGAGGACGGCCGTCGCGTCGGCGAGGGTCTGGGCGACCGGTGCGGCCGGCTGGGCGCGCAGCGGGCTCGACGACGACGCGGGGACGTAGCCGAGCTCGGCGGGCGCGGGATCGGCCGGCGCCGGGGCGGGGAGATCGGCGGGAGCCGGAGCTGCGGCCTCTGCGGGAGCCGGGGCCGGCGCCGGGGGAACCGGGAACGCCGGGTCCGCCGGGTTGACGGCCGGGGTGGGCACGGTGGGGGTGAGCAGGAACTGGACGCGCTTGGTGGCGCCGACGTAGATCGGTTCGGTCCCGGGGGACGCGGTGGGCACGTCGGAGTCGGAGCGGCCGGTGTCGATGGGCTGCGTCTCGTTCCACGGCCCCCACGACCCGTCGTCGAGCTGCGCACGCACGCGGGCGACGGCGTTGCCGAGCTGCTCCGCGGTGAGCGCGACCATGCTGAACGGCGTGTCCTGCGCGATCTCCTTCACGACGGCGCCGCCGGCGGGGACCTCGACGGCGTCGGCCACGTCGCCGGGCGCGAGGGGTGCGGGCGCCGCTGCCCCGGGCACGGTGATGCCGGGAATGGCGGGGATCTCGAGGTTGTCCGGGATCGGCAGGT
Source organism: Rhodococcoides corynebacterioides (assembly GCF_019834675.1). Taxonomy (GTDB): domain Bacteria; phylum Actinomycetota; class Actinomycetes; order Mycobacteriales; family Mycobacteriaceae; genus Rhodococcoides; species Rhodococcoides corynebacterioides_A. The sequence continues at coordinate 6,737 of NZ_JABUBU010000012.1, forward strand.
CACGCAGCGAGCCGAGGTTGATGTCGGGCAGTGCGAGGCCGGTCAGCTGTTCGAGCGGGATGACGATGTCGGGGGCGTTCGCCAACGCGAGTTTGGCGATCCTGGTGGGGACCACGACGGCCGAATCGGTGGCGGTCTGCACGTCGGTGGACTGCTCGCGGACGAGGTGGACGGCGACGGGGGTGGTCACCGCCAGCGCGGCGACGACACCCATGACGAGTGCGGGCTTCGGGCGACGGTGCACTGATGAACTCCCCTGGTAGACGTCGTTGCGCACCGGGTCGTCGTGTCACGGATGTGACTGATGTGGCTTCTGATGCGCAACAAGCGTCACAGTAACCACAGAACAGTCAACCATCAACCTCTACTAGAGGGTTCGGCCAGGTGTTCGAACGGCGGGTCGTCCGGCTGGGGACGCGGCTCCACTACACGGCGTCGGATACCCTGGTCACCCGTGACTGATTCTTCGCACGGCCGGTACGACCTCATCGTCGTGGGGTCCGGCTTCTACGGCTTGACCATCGCCGAGCGAAGCGCCACCGAACTGGGCAAGCGCGTGCTCGTTCTCGATCGGCGCTCGCACCTCGGCGGCAACGCGTACTCCGAACCCGAGCCCGAGACGGGCATCGAGGTGCACAAGTACGGAGCGCACCTCTTCCACACCTCGAACGAGAAGGTGTGGGAGTACGTCAACCGGTTCACCGACTTCACCGGCTACCAGCACCGGGTCTTCGCCCTCCACCAGGGCCAGGCCTACCAGTTCCCCATGGGACTCGGCCTGGTCTCCCAGTTCTTCGGGCGCTACTTCACGCCCGCGGAGGCGCGCGCACTCATCGAGGAGCAGTCCAGCGAGATCTCGGTGGACGACGCCGCGAACCTCGAGGAGAAGGCGATCGCGCTGATCGGCCGACCGCTCTACGAGGCGTTCGTCCGCGATTACACCGCCAAGCAGTGGCAGACCGATCCCAAGGATCTGCCCGCCGGCAACATCACGCGACTGCCCGTGCGCTACACCTTCGACAACCGGTACTTCAACGACACGCACGAGGGTCTGCCCGTCGACGGCTACACCGCGTGGCTCGAGAACATGGCCGCCCACGAGCTCATCGAGGTGCGCCTGGACACCGACTGGTTCGACGTCCGGGACGCGCTGCGCGCGGAGAGCCCGGAGGCGCCCGTCGTCTACACCGGCCCGCTCGATCGCTACTTCGACTACTCGGAGGGCGAACTGGGGTGGCGCACCCTCGATTTCGAGACCGAGGTCCTGCCGACGGGCGACTTCCAGGGCACGCCGGTCATGAACTACAACGATGCCGACGTCCCGTTCACGCGCATCCACGAGTTCCGCCATTTCCACCCCGAGCGGTCCTACCCGGCGGACAAGACCGTCATCATGCGGGAGTACTCGCGCTTCGCCGAGTCCGGTGACGAGCCGTACTACCCCATCAACACTCCCGACGACCGCAGCAAGCTCGCCGCCTACCGCGAGCGGGCCAAGCGCGAGACCGCGGAGAACCGGGTGCTGTTCGGCGGGCGCCTGGGCACCTACCAGTACCTCGACATGCACATGGCGATCGCCAGCGCGCTGACCGCGTTCGAGAACACGCTGCGCCCGCACCTCGAGACCGGCGCCGCTCTGGGCGGCGCCGCCGGCGGCACGTCGTGACGGACCGGGCTCTGCTGCACCGCATTCTCCTCCCGCGTGCGGGAGAACCGCTCGACGTGCGGTCGCTGTACACGGACGAGGCGCTCACCAATCCCCGACGCGCGCACTCGCTCTCGCGGACCTCGGTGGCCATCGGCGCCGAGTCGGAGGTGTCGTTCGGCACCTACTTCAACGCGTTCCCGGCGGGCTACTGGCGGCGGTGGAGCGTGCTGACCTCGGTGCTCCTGCGGGTCGAGCTGTCCGGCGAGTGCCGCATCGACGTCTACCGCTCCAAGGCCGACGGCTCCCGCATCCACGTGGACGGCGCGGCCACCGACGGCGCGACCGCGCTCGAGTTCGAGATCGATCTGGGGCCGTTCGAGGACGGCGGATGGATCTGGTTCGACGTCACCACGTACGACGACGTGCGCGTCGACGCCGCCGGGTGGTACGCGACCGTGCCCGCGCCGGGGTCGGGGCGCGTCGCCGTCGGGATCCCGACGTTCAACCGTCCTGCCGACTGCGTCGCCGCCCTGGCCGCGATCGCGTCCGACCCGCTGGTGATGGACGTCGTCGACGCGGTGATCGTGCCGGACCAGGGCACGCGCAAGGTGCGCGATCGGCCCGACTTCGACGAGGTCGCCGCGCACTTCGGCGATCGGCTCCGCATTCACGACCAGGCCAATCTCGGCGGGTCGGGCGGCTACAGCCGCATCATGTACGAGGCGCTGACCACCACGGACGCCGAGCACATCCTGTTCATGGACGACGACATCGAGATCGAGCCGGACTCGATCCTGCGTGCGCTCGCCCTCGCCCGCTTCGCCACCGTGCCGACGCTCGTCGGCGGGCAGATGCTCAACCTGCAGGCGCGCAGCCACCTGCACGTCATGGGCGAACGCATCGACCGGTCCCGCTTCATGTGGGGCGGCGCCGACAACGTCGAGTACGACCACGACTTCGCCGAGAAGCCGCTGCGCGAGTCGACGCTCCTGCACCGCCGCATCGACGTCGACTACAACGGCTGGTGGATGTGCCTCATCCCGCGCGTGGTCGCCGAGACCATCGGGCAGCCGCTGCCGCTGTTCATCAAGTGGGACGACGCCGAGTACGGCCTGCGCGCCCGCGCCGCCGGCTTCCCCACGGTCACGCTGCCCGGGGCCGCGATCTGGCACATGGCGTGGAGCGACAAGGACGACGCGATCGACTGGCAGGCGTACTTCCACCTGCGCAACCGGCTCGTGGTCGCGGCTCTGCACGCGCCCGAGTCCGCGCGCGGGCTGGTCCTGGACACGCTCAAGGCGACCACGAAGCACCTGTTGTGCCTCGAGTACTCCACGGTCGCGATCCAGAACATGGCCGTCCGCGATTTCCTCGCCGGACCCGAGAACCTGGTGGACATCCTGCCCACCGCCCTTGGCGACGTGCACGCCGCGCGTCGGGAGTACCCGGATGCCGTCGTGCTGCCGTCGTCGACGGCGCTGCCGCCCGCGAGCGGCGCCGACGTGCCCGACGTGAGCATGCCCGTCGGCGCGGTCGCCAAGGTCTCCCGGCTGGCCCGCGGCCTGGTGCACAGCCTCCGACCGGCCAAGGACGGGCATCACGAGACGCCCCAGCTGAACGTGCCCACCATGGACTCGCGCTGGTTCCTGCTCTCGCAGGTCGACGGCGTAACGGTCACCACCGCCGACGGCCGCGGGGTGGTCTACCGCAAGCGGGATCGGGCCGTCGCGGCGTCGTTGGGCCGGGAGGCGCTGGCGCTGCGTCGGGAGCTGCTGCGACGCTTCCCCGAGGTGTCCGAGCAGTATCGTCGCGCCGTCCCCGAACTGACCAGCAAGGAGCGGTGGGAACGTGTCTTCTCTACCCCGGTCGGCTGACGACGCGGCCGGCCCGTCGCCGGTCACGCTGCCGACGCCGAACGCCGACGTCCGGGTGCTGCTCGCGGTCCAGCGGACCGTCGGCTCGGTGCCCGGCGCCGTGCGGACCGCGCGGGGCCTGTCGCATCTCGGTGAGCACGCCCTCGGCTGGATCGCCGTCGGCGGGCTCGGCGCCGCACTCGACCCGGCCCGACGTCCGCAGTGGACCACCGTCGTCGTCGGGGCCGTCGGAGCGCACGCCGCCTCGATCGCCGTGAAGCGCGTCGTGCGTCGCCGTCGACCGACCCATCCGGACGTCCGCATCGGCGTCGGCGTCCCCAGCAAGTTCAGTTTCCCGTCGTCGCACGCCACGTCGACGACGGCGGCCGCGCTGCTGATCGGACGGGCCTGCGGGCTCCCGGTCGCGCCGGTCCTGGTGCCCACCATGCTGCTCTCGCGGCTGGTCCTGGGCGTGCACTACCCGTCCGACGTGCTCAGCGGCGCCGCTCTCGGCGCGGCGAGCGCGGCGGTCGCGGTTCGACTCGAGAAGGCGGCGTCATGAGCGAGGAACCCACCGAGGTCGGTCGACCGCCGGCCAACCTGGCGGCCGGCATCGTCAAGGCCGTGCGCCCCCGGCAGTGGGTGAAGAACGTCCTGGTCCTCGCGGCGCCGCTGGCGGCCGGGTCGGTCACCGAGGGCTCGGTGCTGCTGCCCGTCGCCCTCGCGTTCGTGGTGTTCTGCATGGCGGCGTCGGGCATCTACCTGGTCAACGACGCGATGGACGTCGAGGCCGACCGCGCTCACCCCACCAAGCGGTTCCGGCCGATCGCGGCCGGGGTCCTGCCGGTTCAGCTGGCGTACGCGATGGCCGTCGTCCTGCTCGGTGGGGCGATCGCGCTGTCGTTCCTGGCCAACTGGAACCTCGCCGTGGTGATGGCCGTCTACATCGGCGTGCAGCTCGCGTACTGCTTCGGGCTCAAGCACCAGGCCGTCCTCGACATCTGCATCGTCTCGTCCGGGTTCCTGCTGCGCGCGATCGCCGGCGGTGTGGCCGCCGACATCCCGCTCTCGCAGTGGTTCCTGCTCATCATGGCGTTCGGGTCGCTGTTCATGGCGGCCGGCAAGCGCTACGCCGAGCTGCAGCTCGCCGAGCGCACCGGCGCCAAGATCCGCCGGTCGCTGGAGAACTACACCACCACCTACCTGCGCTTCGTGTGGACGCTGAGCGCCACTGCCGTCGTCATCTGCTACGGCCTGTGGGCCTTCGATCAGGACGCGAAGAACGACAGCACCCTGTTCGCCATCTCGATGGTTCCGTTCACCGTCGCTATCCTTCGATACGCCGTCGACGTCGACGGCGGTGAAGCCGGCGAGCCCGAGGAGATCGCCCTCGGCGATCGAGTGCTCCAACTGCTCGCCATCGCGTGGATCGGAGTGGTGGGTGTCGCTGTCTACCTCGCCTAGGGGGACGACGCGCACGGAAGCAGTCGACCCGACCGCGACGTCGGCCCCTCGCTGGGCCCGCGTCGTCGGCGCGGTGGGCGTGCTGGTGGTCGGCGTCGTGACGTTCCTCGGCGCCTGGGAGCGACGCTGGATCGCCGACGACGGGCTGATCGTGCTGCGCACGGTCCGCAACCTGCTGGCCGGCAACGGGCCGGTCTTCAACGCGGGCGAGCGGGTCGAGGCCAACACCAGTACCGCGTGGACCTACGTGGTGTGGTTCTTCTCCTGGCTCACGGACGTGCGGCTCGAGTACGTGGTGCTCACGATCGCCCTGGTGCTGACGACGGCCGCGGTGGTCGTCGCGATGCTCGGCACCATGCGCCTCTACGGTGGGCGCGCGGTGGTGCTCTTGCCCGCCGGAGCCGTCGTCTACGTCGCGGTTCCGCCGGCGCGCGACTTCGCGACGTCGGGACTCGAGACGTGCCTGGTGATCTTCTGGATCGCCGTCCTGTGGTGGGCGATGCTGCGGTGGGCCGACCGCGCCACCCGTCCCGGACTCGGCGCTGTGCTGTTCCTGGCCTTCTGGGGCGGTCTGTCGCCGCTGGTGCGTCCCGAACTGGTGCTGGTCGGCGCGATCGCGCTGCTCATGCTGGTCGCGGTTCCGCAGTCGTGGGCCCGGCGCGCCGCGATCGTGGTGGTCGCCGGCGTGACGCCGGTGGGCTACCAGATCTGGCGGATGGGCTACTACGCGCTGCCCTACCCCAACACGGCCGTGTCGAAGGACGCCGGCGGCGCCAAGTGGGAGCAGGGGCTGACCTACCTGGGCAACCTGGTGGGCCCCTACGCGCTGTGGGTGCCGCTGCTGCTCGTCGCGATGGCCGTCCTGGTGTGGGCGCTTGCGGCGCCGCGCTCGACTGCGCGTGTCGGACGGGCGCGCCCGACTCTCCCGACGAGCCTCGACGCCCTGCGGACCCCGTCCGCGGTGGTGGCGTTCGCGCTGCTCGCCGGACTGCTGTCCGTGGTCTACGCGGTGCGCGTCGGCGGTGACTTCATGCACGGCCGGACGCTGCTGCCGGCGTTGTTCCTGCTGTTGCTGCCCGTCGCGGTGATTCCGGTTCCGCTGCGCCGCGGCCCGATCGCGCTGGTGAGCGCCCTGCTGGTGTGGGTCGGCGTGTTGGTGTGGGCCGTGGCCGCGGCGTTCACGACGGCCATGCCGCAGGGCACGCAGGTCGGCCGCAGCGGCATCGTCGACGAGCGTGCCTTCTACTCCGTCAACACCGGTCACCGGCATCCGATCCTCGCGAGCGACTACCTCGACTACCCGCGCATGCGGGCGATGGTCGACGCGATCGAGAGCACGCCCGACGGGGGGCTGCTGCTGCCGTCCGCCCAGTTCACGAGCTGGGACGTGGTGCCGCCGCCGCTGCCGATTCCCGAGGGCGGCGCCGAGCACGTCGTGTTCTTCCTCAATCTGGGCATGACCAGCATGAACGTCGGGCTCGACGTGCGGGTGCTCGATCAGATGGGGTTGGCGTACCCGCTGGCCGCGCACACCGAGCGGCTGGAGAACGGCCGCATCGGCCACGACAAGAACCTGTTCCCCGATTGGGTGGTCGCGGACACGGGGATGGTCGACGTGCACCCGTTCCTGCCGTTCTACCTCGACGAGGACTGGGTGGCGCAGGCGAAGGTCGCGCTGACGTGCCCGGACACCGAGGCCCTGCTGACCTCGTATCGGTCGGACCTGACGCGGGCGCGCTTCGTGCAGAACCTCAAGCACGCGTTCGACTACGCGGCGTACCGCATCGACCGGGTGCCGAAGTACGAGATCGAGCGCTGCGGCCTGACCTTGCCCCCCGAGCGGACTCCGACGGGACCGACGTCGTGAGTGAGATCTACGTCACACACGGCGTGTCGCGTCGTGCTGTTTCCCCCTCGACCGTGCGATGTCACGACGCGACCGGCTGGAATCTTGCATCTCGGTTGTGTAACGCTGTCATCGTCGCGGGGGATATGCAGAGATGATGTGCGTCGACGTGCGAACTCGCCCACCGGGCGACGTGCGCGCAGTGGACGAAACCGAGGGACGGCGTTCGTGAAGCGAAACGGGAACGCCGCCCGATCGAACGGAACGAAGCGGTGTGGCCGACCGGCCGCACGTGTGAAGGTGAGAGGCCGAATGTATGCGTGACGGGTTCGTGACCGAAGCCGCTGGTGAAGCCAGCGCTCAGCCGCGAAAGGCAACTCGCCTTCGCACCCCCCGAGTCGGCCGTCGTATGCGCCGCGCCGTCGTGTCCCTGGCGATGGCCGCGGCCGTCCCGCTCGGCCTCGCCGTGGTCGGCACCGGCCCCGTGGCCAACGCGGAGGTGCGTGCCGGGTTCGACGTGATCACCCAGTCCTCGATGGGTGACATCAAGAGCCGTGTCTGGCGTGCCGCCGACGGCAACACCAGCAAGGTCGTCTACCTGCTGGACGGTCTGCGGGCCACCAACGACATCAGCGGCTGGGAGCACGAGACCAACGCGGGCTCGTTCCTCTCCGACAACAACATCAACGTGGTGCAGCCGGTCGGCGGCGAGTCCAGCTTCTACTCGGACTGGTACGCCCCGTCGAACTTCAACGGGCAGCGCACCACGTACAAGTGGGAAACCTTCCTGACGCAGAACCTGCCGGCGCAGCTGAACCGTCAGCTCGGCTTCTCCACCACCCGCAACGGCGTCGTCGGCCTGTCGATGGGCGGCTCCGCCGCGCTGACGCTCGCGGCGTACCACCCGAACCAGTTCAGCTACGCGGGATCGCTGTCCGGCTACCTGAACATCTCGGCCCCGGGTATGCGTGAGGCCATCCGCGTCGCCATGCTGGACGCCGGCCGCTACAACGTCGACTCCATGTGGGGACCGCCGTGGGATCCGGCGTGGCTGCGCAACGACCCGTTCGTCTTCGCTCCGCGTCTGCGCGACAACGGCACCCGCGTGTGGGTCTCGGCCGCCAGCGGTCTGCCCGGCGTCTACGACCGCCCGGCCTCGCTGCTCGACTACTACAACACCGCCAACGGCATGGGCCTCGAGGCTCTGGCCCTGGCCAACAGCCGCGCCTTCCAGGTGCGCATGGCGTCCATCGGTGCCAACAACGTGACCTACAGCTTCCCGGGTCAGGGCACCCACCGGTGGGGCTACTGGTTCGACCAGGTCGTGCAGATGATGCCCGACCTGCGCGCCAACATCGGCTGATCGAGGCCGACCACAGCACGCTCACGAACGACCCCGGCACTGCGGTGTCGGGGTCGTTCGTCTGTTCGGGTCGGATCGGCCAGTAACATTCGCACCATCCGTCACAGCGAGCCTCTCGGGGGAGAGGCGCCTGGACGTGTAGAAATCGGAACTACCGACCGCGCCGACGGCGGTGTTGTTCCCGGGGTCCCCCGGGATCCGAGCCCGCCGACGGCGTCGCCACCCGAGGAAGCGAGAGAAGTCCCATGCGTGAACCGAGGACGACCGGCCGGCGTCGGCTGCGGATGTCAGCCGTGGCCCTGGCGCTGGTGTTGCCGCTCGTCGGCGGCGCGACCACGACCGCACTCGCGGCGCCCGCCGCGGCCGCGCCCGTGCAGGCCGCCCCCGTGCGGGCGCAGAACGACGCCGGGGCATCCGTCTCGCGGGTCGACTGGCTGACCGACCGCCGCGTCGCCGTGTGGGTGAACTCCCCGTCGATGGGCGTGCCGATCCAGGTGCAGATCCTGCTCGCGCGCGACTGGAACCGCAGCCCGCAGGCGTCGTTCCCCACCCTGTGGCTCCTCGACGGCATGCGCGCGACCGACGTCGAGAACGGCTGGACCGCCGAGACCGACGCCGAGACGTGGTTCGCCGACAAGAACGTCAACGTGGTCCTGCCCGTCGGCGGGCAGTCGAGCTTCTACTCCGACTGGGTCGAGCAGAACAACGGCCGCAACTACAAGTGGGAGACGTTCCTGACCAAGGAGCTGCCGCCGATCCTCGAGCGCGACTGGCGGTCGACGGACGTGCGGGCCGTGGCGGGACTGTCGATGGGCGGCACGGCGGCGATGACGCTGGCCGCCCGCAACCCCGGCTTCTTCCGGTTCGCCGGCTCCTTCTCCGGCATCCTGTCCACCTCCACGCTGGGCATGCCGCAGGCCATCGGGTACGCCATGCAGGACGCGGGCGGCTTCGACGTCGGGTCCATGTGGGGCGTGCCCTCCGGTGAGCTGTGGGCCCAGCACGATCCCTACGTGCTGGCCGAGAAGCTGAAGGGCACCAGCCTGTACGTCTCGAGCGGCAGCGGTGCGGCCGGCCCGTACGACCAGGTCTCCGACATCCCCGGCATCAGCACCAACTACGCCGGGATGGGCCTCGAGATCCTGGCGCGCCTGACCTCGCAGACGTTCGCCACCAAGCTCACCAAGCTGGGCATTCCGGCCACGGTGAACTACCGGCCCTCCGGCGTCCACTCGTGGGCGTACTGGCAGTTCGAGATCAAGCAGGCGTGGCCGCAGATCGCGTCGGCGCTGGGCGTCGAGGTCGACAAGCCCGCATGCGGGGTCGGCGGTCCGATCGGCGGCGCGGCCAGCGCCAACGGGTGGCTCGGCGACTGCCTCACGGCGGAGTACGACGTGCCCGGCGGCCGCGCGCAGGACTTCCGCGGCGGACGCATCTTCTCCTCCGACAGCGGCACGCACGTGGTGGCCGGCGCGATCGGCGGCGCGTACGCGGGTCTCGGTGGGCCGGCGGGCGTGCTCGGCATGCCGACCTCCGGCGAGCTGGGCGTGCCGGACGGCCGCGGACGCTACAACTCGTTCCGCAACGGAATGGTCTACTGGACGCCGCAGACCGGGGCGCACGCCGTGCGCGGGGCGATTCTCGACGAGTGGGCCCGCCAGGGCTACGAGCGCGGGCCGCTCGGCTACCCGCTGCGCGACGAGGTGGCGACCCCGAACCGCCCGGGTGCGGTGCAGGGCTTCGAGATCGGCGCGATGTACTTCTCGCCGGACACCGGCACGCACGCCGTGCTCGGCAAGATCATGGAGAAGTACGGACAGACGGGCTGGGAGAACGGTCCGCTCGGGTTCGCCCGCACCAACGAGATCGCCGTGCGGGACAACGGCCGCTTCACCCAGTTCGAGGGCGGCAACATCTACTGGTCGCCCACCACCGGTGCCTGGGTGATCCGCAACGGACCGATCTTCGACGCGTGGAAGAGCGTGGGCTACGAGAACGGACGGCTGGGGTACGTGACCAGTGACGAGTTCCCGATCCCCGGTGGCGTGCAGCAGAACTTCCAGAACGGCTTCGTCACCGTGCGCGACGGCGTCGCCCAGATCGTCCCCTGACCACCGCCCGACCGGGGCCGACACCGTCTCGCACGAGGGAGCACAGAGTTCTCTCAGCCCCGGTCGGTAGCGTGTGCTCCGCTCGGCACCCGTCCCGAATGGAAGAGGAACCGCACGTGACTTCGAGAGTGGTCTCCCTGCTCGCGCCCGTCCTGCTGGCGACGGCGGCCGGCGCACTGCTGACGGCGTGCGGCGGCGACGACTCGTCGGCCAGCAGCACGCCCACCCCGTCCGCGACGACGACGGCGGCGCAGTCGAGCAGCGAGGCGCCGTCCGGTTCGACGTCGGCGTCCGCGACCACCACGGCGAGCGCGACCGCGTCCGGCGCGGCCGCGGAGGAGCAGGAAGCGGTGCCCAGCGGGTACCCGGGGCCCACCGAGGTTCCCCGCGATCCCCGCGCGAACGCGTTCCTCGACGCGCTGCGGTCCGACGGTGTCGCGGTCGCCGGCAACGGCGACATCGCGATCGGCACCGCCAACTACATCTGCGCCGCGCAGAGCGAGGGCGTCGCCGCCGATCAGATCACGACCTTCGTCACTGCCAACGTCGGTGCCGAGGCCTCCGCCGCCGGCACCGAGATCAGTGCCGAGGACGCCGCCGCCACCGCGCAGAAGTACATCGACGCGGCGCGGTCGACGTACTGCGGGTAGGCCGCCGTGTCGTCCGCCCGGCGGGGATCCGCCGTCCGTCGTCGGTCACCGCTGCGCCGGCTGCTCGTGCTGGTCGCCGTAGTCCTCGTCGTCCTGCTCGTCGCGCTGCTGCTGTGGTACCTGCTCGCCGGCCGGCTCACCGAGCCCGAGCCCGGACGTCCGGGCGAGCCCGGCGCCGCACCTCCGACGTCGCAACCGGCGTCGTGTCCCGACGTCATGGTGCTGTCGGTGCCGGGAACCTGGGAGTCGAACGCCGCGGACGATCCGTACGCGCCGACGGCCAACCCGGCGTCGCTCATGCTGAAGGTGACCTCCGAGCTGCAGAACCGCTTCCCGCCGGGGCGGGCGGAGGTCTACACCGTTCCGTACGTCGCGCAGTTCTCCAATCCCATCGCGTTCCCGCCGGACGGCCAGGCGTCGTACAACGTCAGTCGGTCCGAGGGGGCCGCCCGCGCGAACGAGGTTCTGACGCAACGGTTCACGGACTGCCCACTGACCTCCTACGTCCTGGCCGGGTTCTCGCAGGGCGCCGTGATCGTCGGTGATCTGGCCGCGGCGATCGGCGCCGGCGCCGGGCCGGTCCCGGCGGACCGGGTCCTCGGCGTCACCCTCATCGCCGACGGTCGACGCGACGGTGTCAGTGCGCAGCAGATCGGTGCGCCCGTCGACGGCGTCGGCGCGGAGGTCGCCCTCGGCGGCCTCGACGTTCCCGGCATCACCATGACGGGCGAGCGACGCGGGGGCTTCGGGGCACTCGCGGACCGCACCTACAGCATCTGCGCACCGGGCGACCTGATCTGCGCCGCGCCGCCGCAGGCGATGTCGCTGCGCAACATCCCGTCGTCGCTCGGCGCGCTCGCGGGCGCGGCCGGCAACCCGGTCCACGGCAGCTACGCGTCGTACGTCGTGGACGACAGCGGGACGACGGCGACGGCGTGGACCACCGAGTGGGCCGCCGGGCTGATCGACTCCGCGCCGACACCGGCACATTCGTGACGGCGCACGCGAGTCGTGCGTGACTCAACTGTCGCGTCGACAGGATCGCGTGCACGCGCGTGTGTGCGCGTCACAGACGCTTTTGGTCTCGGCCCGGTAACGGCTAGAGTGGCTCCTCGGTTCTCGGCCGGTCGAGAACCGGCCCGAGATTCCCGCCCGTGAGCCACAGGAGACCCGATCGAATGACCGCCGCTGCGCCTGTGCGCAAGTTCCGCTTCGCAGCCGGCGGTGAGGGCAACCCGGACGAGGGTGGTGCCCGTCGATTCGTGAAGTTGGCGCAGAAGGCCGAGGAACTCGGGTACGACAGCTTCATGATCCCCGACCACCTGGGCAACCAGGTGGGTCCGATCGCCGCGCTGGGTGCGCTGGCGGTGGCCACGGACAAGATCCGGCTGGGGACCGCGGTCCTGGCCAACGGGTTCCGGCATCCTGCGGTGCTCGCCAAGGACGCCACCACCATCGACCAGATCTCGGGCGGTCGGCTCGAGTTCGGCATCGGCGCGGGGTGGATGAAAGAGGAGTACGACAAGGCGGGCATCGCCTACGAGAGCCCGGGCGTCCGCATCGAGAAGCTCGACGAGTCGCTCACCATCCTCGACGTCCTGCTGCGGGGTCAGGAATGCACCTTCGAGGGCAAGCACTACCAGGTCCGCGGGCTGCAGGGCAGTCCGCGCCCGCGGCAGGGCCCGCGGCCGCCCATCGCCGTCGGCGGCGGCGGACCGCGCATGCTGGCCCTGGCGGCCAAGCACGCCGACATCATCTCGCTGGTGCCCAGCACCACCAAGGAGGGCAAGCTCAAGCTCTCCGAGATCACCATGGAGAAGAGCATCGAGCGGGTCGACGTCATTCGTCGTGCCGCCGGCGACCGTTTTGCCGACATCGAGCTGAACTGGACGATCACGACCATTCTGATCTCGGACGATCGGGAACAGACGGCGGAGATGGTGCTGGGTGCGCTCGACAACGGTTTTCCGCCCAACATGGACGTCGACGTGAAGCTGACCGTCGAGGACGTGCTGCGCTCGCCCTACATCGCGATCGGCACCTTCGAGGAGATCGCCGAGCAGGTCCGCGGGGTCCGCGCGGCGACCGGAATGTCCTATGTCGGCGTCTTTCCCACCCAGATGGAGGCATTCGCGCCGGTCATTCCCCTGCTGGCGGGGGAATGACGTGGGAGTACGGTCTGTACCCTATCGTCGGCTGCGTCGACACGTGTCGAGCGCCGATCGTCGGCATTCATGCCCCAGTACGACCCACGGCGCCTCGCGGCGCCGGTCGCGGGTACGCAGCGATGACTCGGTGCTCAGCGCCGCGGAGGAGATGAGATGAAAGACTCGTTCGACGACTTCGTCGACGACACCGGCCGCATCCGGATTCGCGAGGGTCTGACCCTGGTGCGTCACGTCGAGGAGAACGTCGCCGAGAACGGTGACGCCCTCGCCTACCGGTACATCGACTACTCCCGTGAGCGGGAGGGCGAGGTCCACGAGCTCACCTGGGCGCAGTTCGGTGCACGTCTGCGTGCAGTCGGTGCGCGGCTGCAGCAGGTGACCCAGCCCGGTGACCGCGTCGCGATTCTCGCGCCGCAGGGCCTGGACTACGTCGTGTCGTTCTTCGGTGCCATCTACGCGGGCGCCATCGCGGTGCCGCTGTTCGATCCCGACGAGCCCGGCCACAGCGATCGCCTGCACGCCGTGCTCGGCGACTGCGAGCCGTCGGCCATTCTCACCGCCACCAACTCGGCTGCCGGGGTGCGCCAGTTCTTCCGGTCGCTGCCGGCCGCCAAGCGTCCGCGCATCATCGCCGTGGACGCCATCCCGGACACCGTGGGCGACAGCTGGACCGAGCCCGGCGCGTCGATCGACGACATCGCGTACCTGCAGTACACGTCGGGCTCGACCCGCACGCCCGCCGGTGTGGAGATCACGCACCGCGCCGTCGGCGTGAACGCGCTGCAGATGGTCGACGCCATCGAGCTCAACGAGGACTCCCGCGGCGTCACGTGGCTGCCGCTCTTCCACGACATGGGCCTGCTCACGGTGATCCTGCCCGCGCTGGGCGGCAAGTACATCACCATCATGAGCCCGCGCGCGTTCGTGCAGCGGCCGTGGCGCTGGATCAAGGAGCTCGCGGCGATCTCCGACGGCGCCGGCACCTTCGCCGCGGCGCCGAACTTCGCCTTCGAGCACGCCGCGCAGCGCGGCCTGCCGAAGAACGGCAACACGCTGGACCTGTCCAACGTCATCGGGCTCATCAACGGCAGCGAGCCGGTCACCACCACGTCGATGAAGAAGTTCAACGACGCCTTCGCGCCGTACGGGCTGCCCAAGACGGCGATCAAGCCGTCGTACGGCATGGCCGAGGCCACCCTCTTCGTGTCCTCGACCAAGCACTCCGACGAGGCCAAGGTCATCTACGTCGACCGGGCGGAGCTGAACGCCGGACGCATCGTCCGGGTGGACGAGTCCGCGCCGAACGCCATCCCGCAGGTCTCCTGCGGCTACGTCGCGCGCAGCCAGTGGGCGGCGATCGTCGACGCCGACGCCGCGAGCGAGGTCGCCGACGGCCACGTCGGCGAGATCTGGCTGCACGGGGAGAACATCGGCCGCGGGTACTGGGGTCGCAGCAAGGAGACCTCGGAGACCTTTCACAACAAGCTGGTCTCCCGGCTCGGCGAGGGCAGCCACGCCGACGGCGTTCCCGAGGACGCCAACTGGATGCGGACCGGCGACTACGGCGTGTACGTCGACGGCGAGCTCTACATCACCGGTCGCGTCAAGGACCTGGTGATCGTCGACGGCCGCAACCACTACCCGCAGGACCTCGAGTACTCGGCCCAGGAGTCGAGCTCGGCGCTGCGGCCGGGCTTCGTCGCCGCCTTCGCCGTCCCGGCGAACCAGCTTCCCGACGTCGTCTTCGAGTTCGGCGCGGGCGGCCTGAGCCGGGACCCGGGCGACTCGTCCGAGCAGCTGGTCATCGTCGCCGAGCGCGCCCCCGGTGCGGGCAAGGCCGATCCGGGGCCCATCGCGGACACCGTCCGCGCCGCGATCTCCGCGCGTCACGGCGTCACGGCCCGCGACGTCCTGCTGGTTCCGGCGGGATCGATTCCCCGCACGTCCAGTGGCAAGATCGCGCGTCGGGCCTGCAAGGCGGCGTACATCGAGGGCACGCTGCGCGGTGGCTACCAGCAGACCGCGTTCCCCGACGCGCCCGAGGCCGCACCGGACGAGACTTCTCCCGAAGCATGATCACCCCCCGCGGGTAGTTTGGCGATTCGATGGCTGACGACAACACGACCGAAGAGACCCGCACCGGGGACCTGGAGACCACCGACGGAACGGGGGCCGGCGGGTCGTCGGACATGACCGTCGCCCAGCTGCGCGAGTGGCTGCGCACCTGGGTCGCCGAGGTCACCGGGCAGCCGGTCTCGCAGATCTCCGACGATCGGCCGATGGAGGAGTTCGGGCTGTCGTCCCGCGACGCCGTCGCGCTGAGCGGGGAGATCGAGGAACTGGTCGGCGTCACGCTCACCGCGACGGTCGCCTACCAGCACCCCACCATCGCGTCGCTGGCCACCCGCATCATCGAGGGCGAGCCCGACGTGCCGGAGGGCGCGTCGGACGACGCGTTCTACCTGGGCGCGTCGGCGGGGACGGGACACGACGTCGCGATCGTCGGACTCGCCACCCGCCTGCCCGGCGCGGGGCACACGCCGGAATCGACGTGGGACCTGCTCATCGAGGGTCGCGACGGCATCACCGACCTGCCCGACGGGCGGTGGTCGGAGTTCCTCGGCGACGCGCGGATCGCCGAGGCCGTGCGCACCACGGTCACCAAGGGCGGCTATCTCGACGACGTCAAGAGCTTCGACGCGGAATTCTTCGCCATGTCGCCGCGCGAGGCGGCCAACGTCGACCCGCAGCAGCGGCTGGCACTGGAACTGGCGTGGGAGGCCCTCGAGCACGCGCGCATCCCGGCCAGCGGGCTCAAGGGCGCGCCGGTGGGCGTGTTCGTCGGCACGTCGACCAACGACTACCAGATGATCGCGATCAGCGACACGGACCCGCACCCGTACGCGCTCACGGGAACGTCGACGTCCATCGTCGCCAACCGCATCTCGTACTACTTCGACTTCCGCGGGCCGTCCGTCGCGTTGGACACCGCCTGCTCGTCGTCGCTCGTCGCCGTGCACCAGGCCGTGCGCAGCCTGCGCAGCGGCGAGTCGTCCGTCGCGCTGGCGGGCGGCGTGAACTTGATCCTCGCGCCCGCGGCGACCCTGGGCTTCGGCCAGACCGGCGTGCTCGCGCCCGACGGCCGCATCAAGGCGTTCTCGTCCGACGCCGACGGCATGATCCGCTCCGAGGGCGGCGGCCTGCTGGTGCTCAAGCGTCTCGAGGACGCCGAGCGCGACGGCGACGACATCCTCGCCGTCATCAAGGGCAGCGCGGTCAACCAGGACGGCCGGTCCAACGGACTCGCCGCCCCCAACCCCGACGCGCAGGCCGACGTCCTGCGGGCGGCCTACCGGGACGCCGGGATCCTGCCGTCGACCGTGGACTACATCGAGGCTCACGGCACCGGCACCATCCTCGGTGACCCGATCGAGGCCGACGCGCTCGGCCGCGTCGTCGGTCGCGGCCGGTCCGCCGACGCGCCCGCGCTGCTCGGCTCCGCCAAGACCAACTTCGGGCACCTCGAGAGTGCGGCCGGTGCGGCGGGTCTGATCAAGGTGGTGCTCGCCATGCGCGAGAACACCCTCCCCGCGTCGCTCAACTACGCCGGTCCCAACCCCTACATTCCGTTCGACGCCGCCCGGCTGCAGGTCGTCGACGCGCCCACCGCGTGGCCGCGGTACTCCGGGTCCGCGGTCGCCGGCGTCTCCGGCTTCGGATTCGGCGGGACCAACGCGCACGTCGTCGTGCGCGAGTACGTCCCCGGTTCCACCGCCGACGCGCCGGCCGACGTCGATCCCGACGCCGTGTCGTTCGACGCGGCGGCCGTCGATCCGGAAGCGCTGGTCGGCGAATCCGTCGGCGCGCCGGAGGAGACCGACGCCGAGGTGCGCGAGGTCCTCGCGGAGGTCACCGGTGCCGGCTCCGCCGAGTCCACCCCGTCGGGCGAGGCGACCCCGTCTACCGAGGCCACCCCGTCCGGCGAGCCCGAGCTGCCGGTCCTGCTGGCGGTCTCCGCCTCGATGCCGTCGCGGCGTCGTCGGACCGCGGCCGATCTCGCCGACTGGCTCGAGACCGAAGCGGGCAGCATCGCCGATCTCGAGGCCGTCGCGCGAACCCTGGCCAAGCGCAACCACGGCCGGTCGCGCGCCGTGGTCCTGGCCACCACGCGGGCCGAGGCGATCACCGGTCTGCGCGCCGTCGCGGCCGGCAAGCCGGGCACGGGCGTCCTGTCCTCCGACAGTCCCGCCGCCAACGGCGCGGTGTGGGTGTTCTCCGGCTTCGGCGCCCAGCACCGCAAGATGGCGAAGGGTCTCTACGCGGCCGAGCCGCTGTTCGCCGCCGCGCTCGACCGGGTCGACGAGCTGATCGAGGACGAGTCGGGCTACTCGATCCGCGCCATCGTCGCCGACGACGCGCAGACGTACGAGTTCGAGAACTCCCAGGTCGCCATCTTCGCGATCCAGGTGGCGCTGGTGGAGACTCTGCGCGCCTACGGCGCGAGTCCCGTTGCGGTGGTGGGTCATTCGATGGGCGAGGTCGCCGCGGCGTACGCAGCGGGTGGCCTCGGCCTCGAGGACGCGGTCCGCATCATCGTCGCCCGCTCCCGCCTGCTGGGCGAGGGCCAGGAGGGTCTCGGTGACGCCGAGGCCGGCGCCATGGCCCTGGTGGAGTTCTCCGCCGCCGAGGTGGCCGAGCTGGCGGAGCGCTTCCCCGGCGTCGAGCCCAGCGTCTACGCCGCGCCGACGCACACCACCGTCGGCGGTCCCGCCGAGCCGGTGCAGAAGCTGGTCGAGTACGCCGAGTCGCTCGGCAAGATGGGCCGCGTGCTCGACGTGCGCGGAGCCGGCCACACCTCGGCCGTCGACCCGCTGCTCGGCGAACTCGCCGCCGAGCTGATGGGCATCGAGCCGCACCCGCTGGCCACCGCGGTGTTCTCGTCGGTGGACAAGGAGGCGTTCTACCGCTCCGGCCACGAGCCGATCCACGGAGTGGACTACTGGACCAAGGGCATGCGCCACGCGGTCTGGTTCACCCAGGCGGTGAAGACGGCCGTCGACTCCGGCTACACCACGTTCGTCGAGCTGGCCCCGAACCCGGTGGCGCTCATGTCCGTCGCGGCCACCGCGTGGGCCGCGGGCGTTCCCGACGCCACGCTGATCGCCACGCTCAAGCGCAAGGAGAGCGAGCCGGCGACGTTCCGGGCCGCGCTGGCCGAGCTGTACGTGCACGGGCACCCGGTCGACCTGGCCGCGGTGATCGGACCCGGCGAGTACGCGCCGATCCCGCGCACCGCGTTCATCCGCAAGGAGCACTGGCTGCACGCCGACGTCACCCTCGGCGGCTCGCCCGCCCGCGTCGCCCTCCCGGACGGTCGCACCGTGTGGGAGACGCCCGTCGCGCGCGTCACGTCGGCCGACGAGTTGGTGCGTCGATTGGCGTCCGAGGTGCTCTCCGACGTCGTCGTGGGTGCGGTCGTCGCAGGTGACCCGCCCACCACGGGATCGATCACCACGGTGCTGACCCCGCATCCGGGGGGCGCCGCACTGCAGTTGCAGTGGAACGACGGCGGGACCTTCCGCCCCTGGGCCGAGGCCGTCGTGACGTCCGGCGCCGCGGCGGTGTCCGCGGGTGCCCCGGCGGCCGCCGCCCCGAGCGTCGCCGACGGCGTGGGGACATCGCCGATCGGGAACGGGGACGGGGTCGAGTACGAGCCCGAGGTGGTCGAGGACTTCGGCAACCGCTGGGACCCGACGGGCAGCCAGACCATGGAGGAGCGGCTCGCGATCATCGTGGCCGAGTCCATGGGCTACGCCCCCGAGGACCTGCCGGCGGAGATCCCGCTGATCGAGCTCGGGCTCGATTCGCTCATGGCCGTGCGCATCAAGAACCGCGTGGAGTTCGAGTTCGACATTCCGCAGGTGCAGCTGCAGGCCGTGCGCGACGCCAGCCTCCGCGAGGTGGAGAAGTACCTCCGCTACGCCCTCGAGAACCGCGAGGAGGTCGAGGCGCTCGCCGATGAGCAGCGCCGCGAGCGCGAGGCGGAGCAGGCACGGGAGGCCGGGGAGGGCGGTGAAGGCACCGAGGCCGAGGACGGCGCGGCCACCGCTGCGCCGGACACCGCCGAGTCCACTCCGGAGCCCGAGGCCACCGGTCCGTCGGTGGCGACGGCGTTCGAGGCACCGGTCACCGACACCGCCGCTCCCGTCACGGAGGCGGCCCCCGCCCCGAGCAGCGACGCCTCCGATGCGAAGAGCTTCGCCGAGGCCACGGGCACGGACGTCGCGCCGCGCGACGCGGCGGAGCGCCTGACCTTCGCCACGTGGGCGACGGTCACGGGCCAGTCCGCCAAGGGCATCTTCAACCCCCTGCCGGTCCTCGACGACCCGACGGCCGAGAAGTTGGCCGAACGCCTCAGCGAGCGCGCCAAGGGCGAGGTGACCTTCGACGACATCCTCGACTCGGAGACCATCGAGCAGCTCGCCGACATCGTGCGGCCGTTCCTCGAGGCCGGCGACGTGACGGGGCTGGTCCGCACGCTGCGCGCCCGTCCGGAGGGGTCCACCGCCGTGCCGGTGTTCGTCTTCCACCCGGCGGGCAGCTCGTGCGTGGTGTACGAGCCGCTGCTGCGTCGACTGCCGGCCGACACCCCGATGTACGGGCTCGAGCGCACCGAGGGCCCCATCGAGAAGCGGGCCGCGGAGTACGTGCCGATCCTGCGGGAGATCCAGGGCGACGGACCGTACGTCCTCATGGGCTGGTCGCTGGGCGGCGTGCTGTCGTACGCGGTGGCGTCGCTGCTGCGCGCGGAGGGTGCCGACGTGCGCTACGTCGGTCTCATCGACACCGTGATGCCGTACGAGCCGATTCCGGACACCCCGGAGGAGATCGAGCTGCGGTGGAAGCGGTACGCGCAGGTGGGCAAGAAGCTCTACAACGTCGACTACCCGCTGCCGTACGAGAAGTTGGCGCAGGCCGACGACGACGGTCAGATCGGCATCATCATGGATCTGCTGAAGATGAGCAGCGCCAAGATTCCGAGCGGGATCATCGAGCACCAGCGCACGTCGTGGTTGGACAACCGCGCCATCCAGACGGCGCAGCCGGAGCGGTACGACGGCGACGTCACCCTGTACATGGCGGACAAGTACCACGACGACGCCATCGCGCTCGAGCCGCGGCTGGGCCGGCGTGAGGAGCACGGCGGGTGGGGGCCGTACGCTCCGAAGCTGGACATCGTCTACGTCGGCGGTGACCACCTCGCCGTGATCGACGAGCCGTACATCGGCAGGATCGCGGCCGACCTGACGAAGAAGCTGGACACGATCTCGGCTTCCGGACCGAAGGAAAGTGAGTCGCACCCGTGACCTCGACCACCGCCGCCAAGCTCGCCGAACTCCGGGAGAAGCTGGAGCTCGCGAAGGAGCCGGCGGGCGAGAAGGCCATCGCCAAGCGGGCCGCGAAGGGCATTCCCAGCGCCCGTCAGCGCATCGACATGCTGCTCGACCCGGGCACCTTCGTCGAGATCGGCGCGCTGGTGCGAGCGCCGGGTGACCCGAACGCGCTGTACGGCGACGGCGTCGTCACCGGTCACGGTCTGATCGACGGTCGCCCGGTGGCGGTGTTCTCGCACGATCAGACGGTGTTCGGCGGGACGGTGGGCGAGATGTTCGGCCGCAAGGTCGCGCACATCATGGAGTTCGCGGCCGACATCGGCTGCCCCTGCATCGGCATCAACGATTCCGGCGGCGCGCGGGTGCAGGACGCCGTGACGTCGTTGGCCTGGTACGCGGAGCTCGGCCGCCGCCAGGAGCCGCTGTCCGGCATGTGCCCGCAGATCTCGGTGATCCTCGGCAAGTGCGCGGGCGGTGCGGTGTACGCCCCGATCAACACCGACATCGTGGTCGCCACCGAAGAGGCGTACATGTTCGTGACCGGGCCCGACGTCATCCGGTCCGTCACCGGCGAGGACGTCAGCCTGCACGATCTGGGCAGTGCGCGGAAGCAGGCCGAGTACGGCAACGTCCACCACGTGGCGGCGGACGAGAAGGCCGCGTTCGACTGGGTGCGCAAGTACCTGTCGTACATGCCGTCGAACTGCAATTCGGCACCCCCGGTCATCAATCCGGGTCTCGAGCCGGAGCTCACCGACTACGACCGCGAACTCGACACGTTCATGCCGGACTCGGACAACGCCGGGTACGACATGCACGAGGTGCTGCTGCGGATCTTCGACGACGGCGAGTTCCACGAGCTCACCGCGCAGACCGCCAACAACGTGATCGTGGGCTTCGCGCGGGTCGACGGCCGTCCGGTGGGCGTCGTCGCCAATCAGCCGATGGTGCTCTCCGGGGCGTTGGACGCGGCGAGTTCGGACAAGGCGTCGCACTTCATCAACATCTGCAACGCCTTCGACATCCCGCTGGTGCTGGTCACCGACACGCCGGGGTTCCTGCCGGGACTCGAGCAGGAGAAGATCGGCGTCATCAAGCGCGGCGGACGGTTCATCTTCTCGTACGTCTGCGCCAGCGTGCCGAAGGTGACGGTGGTGGTCCGCAAGTCCTACGGCGGCGGCTACGCCGTGATGGGCTCGAAGCAGCTCGGCGCCGACATCAACTTCGCCTGGCCGACGGCGCGTATCGCGGTGATGGGTGCCGAGGGCGCCGTGTCGATCATGGCGCGCAAGCAGCTCGCCGAGGCGGGCGAGAACGCGCCGGCCATCCGCCAGCAGTTCATCGACTTCTACAACGAGCACGTCGCGACGCCGTGGATCGCCGCCGAGCGCGGGTACATCGACGCCGTGATCGAGCCGTCGTCCACGCGCCTCGAGATCCGCAAGGCACTG
This sequence comes from Rhodococcoides corynebacterioides, assembly GCF_019834675.1. Lineage (GTDB taxonomy): Bacteria > Actinomycetota > Actinomycetes > Mycobacteriales > Mycobacteriaceae > Rhodococcoides > Rhodococcoides corynebacterioides_A. The sequence continues at coordinate 28,685 of NZ_JABUBU010000012.1, forward strand.
CGGTTGCTGCGTGACCGGACGCCGGAGCGTCGCGCACGCAAGCAGCACCTGTTCCCCATCTGATCCACCCGTTTTCGCGGTGGTCCGCGCCGCGGGTGGGTTAGCGTTCCGCCCGTCGCCGTGAGACGACGACGCCTGGTGACCGTGTTGGCGGCGCTCGGCGCCGTCGTGGTGATCGCCGTGGCGGTCGTGGTGGTGGTGATCGTGACGCGCACCGGCGAAACCCGGCGCGACGACGACACGTTCCAGGCGTCGCTCGCCGACTTCTACGCCACCCCCGACGAGCCGCTGTTCGTGGTCCAGTCGCTCGCAGACCAGATCGTGCTGCCGAACACCACCGCTCTTCTCGCCGAGAACGCGTGCAGCGCTGCCGAACCCGCGCTGACGATGGCGTGGCTCGGCCAGGTCTCGCACCAGGACACGGCCATGACCGGTGGCCTCCTCGCGGTCGACTGGCTGGCCGATCGGCTGGCGGGCGTGCCCGCCGGATCGACCTGCGACGACCCGCTACCGGTCGAGCCCGCGTCGGCAGGCTCGTAGCCCTCGGCGTCGGAAACCCCGAGTCCGCGGATCCGAATCAGTAGACCCGAATCAGTAGACCCGCAGCGTTCCCGGCGACCACAGTCCCGAGCGGCTCCGCTCGGTGACGTCGACGTCCGCGGTGCGGGCGGAGGCGTCGAACCGGTCGTAGCGCTCCAGCGAGCCCCAGTCCCGTCCCCAGTCGTGGTTCAGGTACGTCGGGATCGCGACGGGGGAGGCGAGCATCTCGGTGAACCCGAGCGGTCCGCCGTTCTCGGCCGCCTGCCACGTGTCGGTGGAGGACACGGCCAGTCCGCGGTCCGGCAGGATGCGATAGCCCGGCACCTCGGCGACGCCGACGCGGTGGTCGAACGGCCGCTGGCACGGGAACTGCAGCCCGACGGCCCAGTCCAGCAGCACCGGCTGCTCCGAGCCGATCTCGTCCTGCAGCGTGGTCACGACGGGCACGCGCGGCGGGGTGAAGGCCAGCCACTGGTCCCCGGTGAGGTTGGGATCGTTGGCGACGATGCGGACGGCGTCGGTGTCGGCGGGCAGGTCCGCGCGGGGGATGCGCAGGTTCCGCCACGAGGGGGCCGGACCGATGTCCTTCGGCAGGTAGTCGCCCTGGACCGCGACGGTGCCGTCGGGCTGGGTGCGCCCGTACTCGACGCGCAGCGACTGGCCGTAGGTGAACGTTCCCGCGGTCGGGTCCTCGGACCAGATGCGGCCGGCGGCGGAGACCACGATCAGCGGGGCGTCGTCGGAGGCGGCGGGTAGGCCGTACCAACTCGACGTGGCGACGGCCGGGGTCTGCACCCCGGTCTGGTACGAGCCCAGCACGGGTGTGCGGGCAGGGTCCAGGCCGAACGGGAGCTTGGCGGTGGAGCCGTTGACGCCGACCGCGCCGACACCGCCGGCGGTACCGGAGGACTGGCCCTCCTCGAAGGAGGCGCCGACGGACTGCGAGTCGGTGTTGCCCTGGCCGGGCTTGACCTCCACGGCGTCCGCGCTGAGGTCGGTCGGCACACCGTTGGCGCTGAACCCGACCGGGTTCTCGCCGCCCAGGGGACCGAGCTCGGGATTCACGGGTCCGGGAAGCGGTTGCAGAACACCCTGATTGGGGTCGGACTCGACCAGCACGTCGCGGGCCAGACCGCAGCTGTTGCCTGCGAGGGCCTGCACGTTGGAGCGGCCCAGCGAGTACGCCGGGTACTGCGAGACGGCGCCCTTGAGCAGGGACGCGATCGCGAACAGCACCATCAGGCCGGCCACCACCGTGAGCGGTGCGGCGGCGAACTTCCGGATGCGGCGGCCGCGGACGCTGCCCGGCTTGGGCTGCGGCGCGGCGAATCCCTCACGGAGGTAGTGCCATCCGGCCAGCGCGACCGCGACGAAGAACAGCCCGAGAAGGACGGTGTTCGACTGGATGCCGGCGACGGAGACCACCTTGTCGAACCACGGCACGCCGTAGCTCGAGACGTACCAGTAGCCGTTGATGCCCGAGAAGGACAGGGCGAGAACGAAGACGAGGCCGACGACGAAGACGGTGCGGTTGCGGCGCGAGCGCAGCGCGCTGGCGGACACGGCGACGGCGGTGAGCGCGGCGAGCGATCCGGCGATGCCCGCGTAGACCCCGAAGTGGTGCGTCCACTTGGTGGGGTTGAACATCATGAAGAAGATCGTCCCGAAGACGACGCCGATCAGTCGCCACGCCGGACCGGACGGGACACCCGGAATGCGCTTGCGACGCAACAGGACCACGAGCGTCGTGAACAGGCACAGGAGCATCACCAGGAAGGCGAAGCGGCGGGTGACCGAGCCGTCCACGGTCTGGACGAAGAGGTAGTAGTACCGGAGGAAGTCGTTGTACCAGGGCAGGTTCGGCCCGATCAGGGTGCGAACGCGGGTGGATTCCTGCACGGCGGCGAACGTCTGGTCGCCGTAGACCACGATGAGCACCAGCAGACCGGCGCTCGCGATCGGGGCGAGGAGCGGCAGGGTGCCGACGGCGCGGTGCCGCTTGACCACGATGCGGGTGAGCGGCCTGATGCCGGTGATGATCGCGGCCACACACATCAGTCCGGTGGGCGCCGCGGCGAGGGTGAACGCGCCCACCAGGGCCGCCACCGCGGCCGGGAGCAATCGTCCGGTGGCGATGGCCCGCTCCACCGAGCACCACGTCACCAGCGCACCGAGGGCGACCACCGGCTCGGGACGCAGGCCGTTGTCGTAGGGCAGCCAGAACGCGAGGAAGACGAGGCCGCCGGTCCACAGCGCCACCGAGTTGGTGCGGACGGCGCGGCCGAGCCGCGGGACGACCTCGCGGCTGATGACCAGCCAGCAGAGCACGCCGGCGACCAGGGCGGGCAGGCGCATCCACGGGCTGGCGGTGGAGATCTTCGCGAAGGCGGCGAGCACGTCGTAGTACCAGCCGAACGGGGCCTCGGGTACGCCGAACCAGCGGAAGTAGTTGGCCATGTACCCGGCGTTCTCCGACACCCGGGCCATGGTGAGGAGGTAGCCGTCGTCGGAGGTGTTGGCGCCGAAGAAGTGCCAGCCGACCAGGGCGCCCACCACCACACCGTCGATCCCGGTGGGTCGCCACCAGCCGGTGGGGAAGAAGCGGCGGTGCGAGCGGCCGTCGAGACCGTCGAGCCGCGCCAGTGCGCCGAGGGCGAGGGCGGTGGTGCCGGCCGCGCCGATCATCACCAGCAGTTTGAGCAACCCGGGCGACGACGAGAACCGGGAGTCGACCGAGAGGTCGACCGACAGACCGGGGTACGACGACGCCGGTCCGGACAGATCGGAGTAGACGCCGACCACCTGGGGCCGGAAGTCCCCGTCGAGTCGGCCGGCGCGCGGCGCGCCCTGGTCGTCGGTGAGTCCCTCGAAGGAGGCGGTGGTCGCGTCGAGGTCGGAGTCGAACCGAATCGCGGTGCAGGCCGGCGACTCCACCTGTGACCGCGGGGCGGACGCGATGACCACGTTGCGGTCGAGGACGTCGACCGAGGACGACGAGACCCGGACGAACATCGCGTTGAGCGCGGCGCCCTCGCCCTGGGGCGGTGCGGTCGACAGCAGCAGGCCGCCGGCGTCGGGCAGCGCACCGACCGCGGTGCACGGAACGGTCACGCTCATCGACTGCGGGACCTGCGACATCAGCGGGGCGTCGACGCTGTCGAGCGTGCCGTTCTGCGGCCACCGAACCGAGGCGTCCTCCTGGGTGACCGGGAGGAACGGGGTCAGCACGGCGAACAGCGCCCCCAGCAGTCCGGCGACGACGGCGATCAGACGGGTGGTGCGGTACTGCCCACGCAGATCTGCCGATCGTGTCCCGCGGTCGGGTGTCGGCGCAGCGGGCACGGAGGGAGCGTCAGGCACGGCTACCGATGTTATGCGACCGTGACGCCGCACCCGAATCGCCGGTTACCTACTGGTAGCCGATCTGTCCCGGACTCCAGAGTCCGGACCGCCCGACCGTGTCGACGTCCACCGTCGCGGGTTCCGCTTCGGGGTCGAGCGGGAGGTACCGCTCCAGCGAACCCCAGTCCCGCCGCAGGTCGTCGGCGAGGTAGGTGGGCACCGTCTCGGCGCGCAGGATCAGCGGAGTCCAGCCGAGCGGACCGCCGCCGACGGAGTCCTGCCACGCGTTGGTCGACTCCGCGCCCGTGCGATCGGGCAGGATGCGCCACTCCGGCAGTTCCGCGACACCCAAGCGGTGGTCGAAGGGCCGCTGGCAGGGGAACGCCAGGCCGACGGACCAGTCGAGCAGCACCGGCGCGGTCGGCCCGACGACGGCGTTCAGCGTCTCGGTCCGCGGTGTCCGCGGGGGCGTGACGGCGAGCCACTGGTCGCCCGCGAGGTCGTCGTCCGTCGCGACGACGCGCACCGCGTTCGCCTCCCGAGGGATGTCCGCCGGCGCGACGCGCAGTGTGCGCCACGACGGCTGCGGGCCGATGTCGATCGGGGTGACGCGGCCGAGGAGCCGCTCGTTGTCACCGTCGACACCGTCGACACCGCCGACACCGTCGACGGCGGCGAACTCCAGCTCGAGCGACTGACCGGGCGTCACGATGCCGTCCGCGTCGACCGACCGGATGCGCCCGGCGGCGGTGATGGCCAGGAAGTCCTCCGTCCGCGGCAGCGCGTACCAGCTGGACTCGAGGGTCGCCGGGGCACTGTCGCCGGAGCCGAAGCTGCCGAGGACCGGCGTGGTCGCGGGATCGAGGCCGAAGGGCAGGGCCACGCGGGAGCCGTTGACGCCGGTGCCCGCGGTGGTGCCGCCGCCGGTGCCCGCCGTGTTGGCGGTGCTGCTCTGGTCGGTGTCGGACGGGTCGACGGAGTTGGCGCCGCCCGTGGTGCCCGAGGTCTCCCGGTCCGCGGAGAGGTCGCTCGCCACACCGTCGGGCGTGAACCCGACGGACGACGTCCCGGCCAGCGGATCGACGCCCGGCGTCGGGTTCAGCGGTTGCAGCATCGAGGAGTTCGGATCGGACTCCACCAGGACGTCGCGGGCCAGGCCGCACGTCTCGCCCGTGAGCGCGTTCAGGTTCGAGCGCGCCACGGAGTACGCGGGGTACTGCGACACCGCGCCCTTGAGGAGCGAGAGGATCTCGAACAGGACGACGGCGGCGGCCACGATCGTGAGCGGCGCCCCGCTCCAGCGCCGCAGGCGGGTGGGTTGCGGCGGGCGGAACGGCGCGCGGAAGTGCTGCCACGCCGCCACGGCCAACGTCAGGACGGTCAGCCCGAGCAGGACGGTCGCGAATCCCTTGCCGGCGATGGACGGCGGTTTGTCGAACCACGGCACGCCGTAGCTCGAGACGTACCACCAGCCGTTCGAGCCGGTGAAGGCGAGCGCCGTCAGGAACAGCACGGCGGCGCCGAAGAGCGTGCGGTTGCGGGGTGAGCGTTCGGTGGCGGAGATGACGGCGATCGCGCCCAGCGCGGCCAACGACCCGGCGAGGCCGGCGTAGACCCCGAAGTGGTGGGTCCACTTGGTGGGCGTGAACATCATCAGCGCGAGGGCGCCGACGACGATGCCGAGGATGCGTCGGGACGGCCCCAGCGAGGTGCCGGGGATGCGGCCGCCGCGTCGCAGCATGACGACGATGCAGGTCACCAGGCACAGCAGCATCGCGAAGACCGCGAACCGGCGGGCGAGCGACCCGTCGGGCGAGATGTTGAGGAGCGCGTCCCAGCGGTACCGCTCGTCGAACCACGCGACGTTGGGGCCCACGGCGGACCGGACGCGGGTCGCCTCCAGGACCGAGGCCACCGTCTGGTCGGCGAACACCGCCGTCAGCACCACGGTGCCGGCCGCGAGCAGCGGCGCGAGCAACGCCGGCAGCCCGATGGCACGACGTCGTCGAATCACGATCTGCAGCACGGGACGGGACCCGGCGACGAGGGCGGCGATGGCGATCAGACCCGTCGGGCCGGCCGCCAGCGAGAAGGCCGCGATCACCGCGGCCACCGCCGCGGGAAGCAGTCGGCCGGTCGCGATGGCGCGTTCGATGGAGCACCACGTCAGGAGCGCGCCGAGGGCGATGACGGGCTCGGGGCGCAGGCCGTTGTCGTAGGGCAGCCAGAAGGCGAGGAAGACCAGGCCCGCCGTCCAGACCGCGACCGGCCGGGTGCGCACCGCGCGGCCGAGGCGCGGGATGACCTCGCGGCTGATGACGAGCCAGCACAGGATGCCGGCGAGCAGGGCGGGCAGGCGCATCCACGGGCTGGCCGTGGAGACCTTGGTCAGCGCCGCGAGCATGTCGTAGTACGGCATGCCGAACGGCGCTTCGGGGACGCCGAACCAGCGGTAGTAGTTGGCCATGTATCCGGCGTTCTCGGACACGCGGGCCATGTTGAGCAGGTAGCCGTCGTCGGAGGTGTTGGCGCCGATGACGTGCCAGACGACGAGCGTGCCCAGGACGACGGCGTCGACGCCGGTGAGGCGGAGCCAGTGGGCGGGGAGGAATCGACGCGGACGTCGACGGTCGACGCCGTCGAGACGGTGCAGCGCCACCAGCGACGCGACGGTGAGCAGCGCGCCGACGATCATCGCGAGCAACTTGACGGTCGACGGCGAGGAGGAGAACCGCGAGTCGACGGCGACCGTGGCCGTGGTGCCGTCGGGTGCGGGGCCGGTCAGGGTGGTGAACAGTCCGACGGTCTGTGGTCGCTGGTCGCCGGCGACCTCGCCCACCCGCTCGCCGAGCGTGGCCGTCGTGCCGTCCTGCGTCGAGGTGATGGTCAGTCCGTCGCAGCCGGTGAGCGCGTCGGCGGGCGCCGAGAGCAGCAACTGGTCCCGCAGCACCACCGACAGGCCGCGGTCGGCCCCGGTGGAGACGACCAGTCCGACCCGGCGGGCATCGGGCGCACCCGGCGCCGCGGTGGAGAGCACGACGCTGTCCGCCGGCGCGTCCGCGAGCACCGAGCAGGGGATGGTCGCGTCGAGGGCGAGGGGTCGGTAGGACACGAGGGGAGCGGAGACGGACTCGAACTGCCCGTCGGGCCAGGAGACGGTGGCTGCGTCCTGCTCGACCGGCAGGAACGGAGTGATCAGCGCGAGCAGAGTGCCGAGAACACCGGTGACCACGGCGACCAGCCGTGCCGTGCGGAACGACCGTGCTGCCGGGTCGGACGGGGATGGAGATTCGACGACGGCATTCGACACGGCCCCGATGCTAGGCGACCGCTCCGCGGGGCCCGTCATTCCCGCATGCCGCGGACGTCCCAGAGCACCGCGTCGCCGAGGACGGTGCCGTCCTCGCCCAGCAGGTCGGCGACGGTGCGGCGCAGGGCGTCGGCCGTCGACTGCGCGGTGGGCAGGATCACGACGTCGGCGTTCCAGTAGGCGAGGTCCTCGCGGGCGCGGGTGCGATCGACGTCCGCGAGGGGCGGCACCTCACCGGTGCGCGCGACCCGGCCGAGGAGCAGGGCCGTGGGCCGATCGACGGCGCCGTACTTCGCCTCGCCGTCGGCCTCCCCGCTCGGGCCGACGAAGTAGCCGCCGGCGATGCGGTAGGTCAGGCCGGCGTCGACCTGCCACCGGAGTGCGTCGGCGTTGCCGGGGCTCGGAATCGGCACGGTGACCACGGTGGCCATGCCGGTCTCGGCGCCGGTCTCGGCGCCGTCGACCAGGGCGCCCGGCAGACCGCCGGCGAGGACGGTGGGTGCCGGGGTGCGCTCGGCGGTGGGCAGGGGGACCGGGATCAGCGGAACCAGGGCGACGGCCAGCGCGCCCGCCCACAGAGCGGTCCGGCGTCGGCCGCTCCGATCGCCGCGGGCGGACAGGACGCGATCGGTGACGAGGGCGACGAGCATCGCCATGAGCGGCACCGCGGCCAACACGAACCGCGTCTCGAGGACGGATTCCAGCAGCGGCGTGCGGTCGAGCCACTCGCCCGGGAGCCAGCGCGCGACGGGATCCTCGGTGATCGTCAGTTCGGTCCCCACCGACAGCACGGCGAGCACGAGCACGGTCGCGGCGGCAGCGCGCGCGATCGGCAGACGCCGCAGGACGACGACGCACGCCGCGACCAGCAGCAGCAGGGGGACGCCGAAGTAGGCGTTCTGCTCGGTGGGGTTGAGTGCTACGTCCTCGGCGGGAAACGCCGTGCCCCACAGCGACTGCGGCGGGAACGCCACGAAGGACAGCAGCGAGTTGCCGGGCAGCTGGTGGTCGAGGTGGGTGTAGCTCTGCGGTCCGCGGAACTGCCACCACAGGGGCACCGCGACCAGGGCGGCGGCCAGTGCGGCGGCGAGCAGAACCGGGCCGAGACCGCGCCGGATCGTGGCGAGCGTGGCGCGCGGCGCCGCCGCGGTGTGCGCCACCAGCATCACGGCGACGGCGATGGCGAAGATCAGCAACGGTTCCTCGCCGAGCAGTACCTGCCACGCGGTGAGCAGGCCGAGAGCCACCGTGTGGCGGCGGACGTTCCGGCCCTGACCCAGCCGGATCAGGCACAGCGCCAGCACGGGCAGGACGCCCAGGAAGGTGAAGTTGGGGTGGGCGGACGCATGGCTGATCATGCCGGGGGCGAATCCGGCGATCAGTCCGCCCGACCCGGCCGCGAGGCGGGATCTGATCACCGTGCGCGAGAGGAGGAAGTACCACCCGAACGCGGTCGTCGCGAGGCCGAGCGTCAGGGCGAGCGTGAACGTCACCGTCGGACCGAACGCGAGGGTCACGGGGGTGAGCGGGATCGACAGGCCCAGCATGGCGGTGTTCGCCATCATGTTCACCCCGGCGGGGGCGTTCTGCAGATCGGAGAACAACGGGTTCTCCAGCGCGGCCACCGATTTCGCGGTGACGGCGAAGAACCACTCCCACATGGTCTGGTCCTGGCCGGAGAATCGGAGGTACCCGGTGCCGAGACGGTGCCACTGCCCGCCGAGCACGATCACCGCGAGCAGGAGGTAGACGCCCGCGGCCACGACGTCGGGACGACGCCGTCGGCGCGCCGTCGTGACGTCGTCGACGGTCGGGTCGAGCACCTCGGTCACGAGCCGCCGCCCGCACCACCCGCACCGGCCGCGGCGACACCGGCGTCGGCACCGCGTACGACGAGCACGAACGGGCCGATCTCCTGCACGTCGAATCGCGGGTCGTCGAACAGGGTCTCGGGGAACGTCACCGAGTACCGACGCACGTTCGGATCGTTCGGGTAGACGTCCTCGGCGAGGCGGAGTGTGTAGCCGTCGGCGCCGCGACGGAACAGGAACGCGTCGGGTGCCCGCCACGGTGCGGCGTCGAGCGCGGCGACCAACTCCTCGGGCGTGGTGAGCTCGCTCCACGACTCGATCGCGTCGGCCCGTGCGGAGAACTCGGCCAGCGGATTGGCGTAGTGGCTGGTCAGGCCCTGGAACCCGAAGTAGGGCAGGAACGCCAGGAAGGACGTGTCCGAGGTGAGGACCACGGTGTCGGTCCGCGGGCCGGGTCGGGCGGCCTGCAGAGCGGCGTCGACCTCCCCGTAGTACGACGCGACGCCGGGCGCGCGGCGATCGGCTCGATCGCCGTTGCCGTCGGTGTCCGTGTACGCGACGGTGATCTCGTTCTGCAGGACGTGGGGGATGTCCTGGGCGAACGCCAGCGCCCCGACCACGGCGACGGCCACCGAGGCCGTCCGGACACGCGGGGACTCCGAGGCGACGAGGTACAGCACGCGGGTGCCGTCGACGACGCCGAACACGCCGGCCGCGCCGAGCAGGGCGATGAGGACCGGTTCGAGGCGGAACCCCAGCAGGGTGGTCCCGGCGACGGTCGCGAGCATCGACAGCAGCGCCCACAGGTACACGGCCGCCACGCCGACGCCGAGGGCCTGTGCGCGGCGGGAGTCCTTCAGCCGGAACAGGATCCACACCGTGCCGACCAGGCAGAGCGCGCCGAGGAGCGTGAACTGCGTCATCGGCAGCGGCAGTTCGGCGCCGGTCTCCGGTAGGTAGTGCAGGGCGGTGCCGGATTCGGCGGTTCTCCCGGTGAGGGCCGCGGCCAGGTACGGGGCCCAGACGGTCAGGGCGATCAGCCCCGACAGCGCGGCGATCACGATCAGGCGCACGGCCGGATCCACCAGGGACGACGGGGTTCTCGACGCGCGGTAGCGCAGCAGGGCCGACACCAGGGCCATGAGCGTGACGGCGAAGGCGGTGAACCCCAGGTAGAGCGTGTAGACGGTGGCCGCGACCCCGAGGAACACGCCGGTGGCGACCACGGCGGCCCACCCTGCACCGCGCGGAGCGTCCGGGCGGTGCAGACCGCCCCACGCGAGGATCAGCATCGGCGGGATCAGGACGGCGATCACCGCGCCGTACGCCTCGGGGGAGGCGTACGCCAGGACCAGGGCCGTCACACCAAGCGCGGCGAGGATCGCGAGATCCCGGCGCACCAGGGCGGACCACAGGACCAGGCCGATCACGGCGGCGACCGCGAGCGAACCGATGGCCCAGGGCTTGTACGCCTCCCAGCCCGCGAGCCCCAGGGCGTCCGCGATGCGCCCGCCCACCCAGAACCACCCGGCCGGGTAGTAGGGCGGCAGGTCCGCGTACGTCATGTCCTGCAGCGCAGCCGAATCCGTCAGACGCGTCAGGTACTCGGTGCGGAACTCCTGGTCGACGGAGACGCCGAACAGGTAGAGCTTCGTCGCCGCCAGCGGCATGCCCAGCGTGACGGTGACGAAGCCGGACAGCCCGATCCACGACAACGGCTTCCACAGCAGCGGCCGACCGTTCCGGCGGGCCAGCACCACCGCGGCCCCGAGAACGGCCGTCGTCACCACCTGGCCGACCGTGGTGACGGCCCGAGTGACGTTGGAGGAGTTGAACGCCGGCCACTGCACCACGGAGAAGGCGATCAGGCCGGTCGCCGCGACGAGGGCGGCGACCACGACCGCCGCCACTGCCTCGGCGGCGACGGTGAGAGCCGTCCGCGCCGGCGCTGCCGCCCGCACCGTCAGAGGGGGAGTTTGCGGAAGACCGGACGCGGCACGTGCCGCAGACCCATCATCACGAAGCGGAAGGGGCCCGGTGCCCACACCAGGTCCTTGCCCTTGCGGGCCGAGGAGACGGCCAGCTTGGCGACGTCTTCCTTGTTCACCGTCAGGGGGGCTTCCTTGACGTGGGCGCTGAACTCGGTGCGCACCATGCCGGGGCGTATGACCGTGACGCGAGGACCGTACTCCCGCAACGCTTCTCCCAGGCCCAGGTAGAAGCCGTCGAGTCCGGCCTTGGTGGAGCCGTAGACGAAGTTGGAGCGGCGGACCCGCTCACCCGCCACCGAGGACATCACGATGATGCGTCCCGACGCCTGCGCCTTCATCTTCTGCCCGAGCAGCACGCCGACGGACACGGAGGCGGTGTAGTTGACGTTCGCCGTCAGGACCGCCTTGCGCTGGTCCTGCCACAGCTCCTCGGGGTCGAAGTCGACCGCGAACGCGACGACGGCGACGTCGACATCGCCTTTCTCCCACGCCTTCTCGATCACGGCGGGGTGCGCGTCGGTGTCGAGGGCGTCGAAGTCGATCACCTCGACCTCCCGCGCGCCGGCCGCCTGCATCTGCGCGACCGAGGCGTCGCGCTTCGGATCGTTCGGCAGCGCAGCGAGGATCACGCGCGCGGGAGCGGTGGCCAGGTACTCCTCGGTGATGGCGAGACCGATCTCGCTGGTGCCACCGAGCACCAGGATGGTCTGGGGGTCGCCCACGGCGTCGATCGTCACAGCAATTCCAACCTTCTGGCCATATCGGAGGCGAACACGCCGGTGGGGTCGACGGAGCGGCGGACACCGATCCACTCGTCGATGCGGGGGTACATCGCGTGGAACGTCTCGGCCGAGGTCCGCGAATCCTTGGCCGTGTACAGGCGCCCGCCGAACTCGAGGACGCGCTTGTCCAGATCGGCGACGAACCGGCCGAGACCGGCCTTGATGGGGAAGTCGACGCAGACGTTCCACCCGGCGATGGGGAAGCTCAGCGGGGCCTGGTTGCCCTCGCCGAACAGCTTGAAGACGTTGAGGAACGAGTAGTGCCCCGAGCGCTGGATGTCGACGATGATGCGCTTGAACTCCTCGACGGCCTGCGGCGGCACCACGAACTGGTACTGCAGGAAGCCGGCGGATCCGTACGCGCGGTTCCACTCACCGAACATGTCGAGCGGGTGATAGAACTGCGTCAGATTCTGGACCTTGCCGCGGTAGGTGCCCGACTTGCGGTACCAGAGCTCGCCGATCGGCCCGAACGTCCACTTGTTGGCCAGACCGTTGGGGAAGACGTCGGGGAACGTCAGCAGCTGGGGGGCGTCGAACTTCAGCGGATCCTTCTGCAGCTTGGTCGGCAGCTGGTCCAGCCGCGCCAGCGAGCCGCGCGAGATGGCGGCGCGGCCCAGCTTCGGCGGGCCGGAGATCGCGTCGAACCAGGCGCTCGAGTAGTCGTAGTTGCTCTCGCTGCCGTCGCTGTGGAACGCGATGGTGTCGTCGAGGCTCGCCGTGACGTCGCCGTCGGCGATGAAGTACGCCGTCTCGGTCGGGGTCATCTGGATGGTGGCGCGCAGGATGATGCCCGTCAGCCCGTTGCCGCCCACGGTGGCCCAGAACAGCGCCGAGTCCGGGCCGTCGGGCGTGATGTGCCGGACGGTGCCGTCGGCGAGGAGCAGGTCCATCGACCGCACGTGGTTGCCGAAGCTGCCCGCGCTGTGATGGTTCTTGCCGTGGATGTCGCAGCCGATGGCGCCGCCGATGGTCACCTGCCGCGTGCCCGGCAGCACCGGGACCCAGAGGCCCAGCGGCAACGCGGCGCGCATCAGCTGGTCGAGGTTCACGCCACCGTCGACGTCGACGATGTGCGTCTCCGCGTTCATGGAGTGGATGCGGTTCATCGCGCTCATGTCGACGACGAGGCCGCCGCCGTTCTGCGCGTTGTCGCCGTAGCTGCGGCCCAGCCCGCGGGCGATGACACCGCGGCGCAGGTGCGACGGCTTGCTCTCGTTCTGCTCCGCCACCACCCGCACCGCGTCGGCGACGACGGCCGGGTCCGGCGTGGAGAGAACCTGCGCCGTGGTGGGCGACGTGCGGGCCCACCCGGTGAGGGTGCGCGCGCTGGTCGGGGGCATATCGGTGATGGACATCGGTAGTCAGGTTACCCGTCCGTCGGCGTGCCCCCGACGAGCCGCGGCCCATCCGGTGCGAGGACCACCTCCCACCCCGGTCCGAAGATCAGCTGCCGACACACGCCGGCGTCGGCCTCGACGCAGCGTTCGAGAGGGCGGAGGTCGGGCCGGAACGGATACGGCTCAGGGGCGAAATCGCGCACCACGCCGAGCGCACCGCAGAGCAGTAGACCGGCCGCGACGACCCGCACAGCGGTGAGCGCTCTCGACGCGATGGTCACCCACATCAGGATCACCACGATGGCCATGGGGGTGGTGATGTGTCGTTGCAGCGCTTCCCCGGAGGCCAGGACGATCGGCCCGTAGGCGTTCACCGCCGATGCCAGCAGAACGACGAAGAGCAGCCACAGCGGGACAGCGATTCGTCCCACGGCCCAGCACGTCAGAACGACGGCCGCGGTCAGCCACAGTGCCGCGGCCACGGCCGTCGGCGATCCCAGCGCGCCGACGAAGCCCGCCCGGTGTCCCACGAGGTAGCCGCCGCCCACCCGCTCGACCGCGCTGCGAACGAGGATCGTCACGGTTCCGCCACCGGGGGTCGAGCGATCCGAGGAGAGATAGACCGACAGCTGGACCGCGGCCGTGGCCACGGCGACGATCGTCACCGCCAGCGAATGACGCGTTCTGCCGAGACGCAGCCAGCGCCACACGAAGAACGGGACGAAGAGCACGATCAGCGGACCGGACAGCCCGATGAGCCCGATCGCGACGATCTCGATCCAGCGACCCGGTCGAGTCCGCGGATCGACGCTGATGACGACCAACGTCAGGGCCGTCGCCGCCGCGAAGATCAGGTTGGCGATGTTTCCGTACACCTCCCACAAAGCGGGGAGCAGGCAGAGGGACACGAACAGGCCGCTGCGGTACAGCGCCGAGGGAAGCACCGGGTCGAGGCGACGGGACAGCGCCGGAGCCAGGAACGCCAGGTGGATCACCACCGTCGCGACGAGGTAGACCAGCGGAACAGCCGTGATCGGTACCCACACCGTCGCCGCCGCGACGAGGCGAGGAACGAGGTGCAGATACCCGGCATAGGGCTCGAGCAGTGCGGCGAGTCCCTCGTTGTACGCGCCGGCCAGGAAGATCTCGCCGTCCTCGGCGAACAGGGCCGGGTCGCGGAAACGCGGCAGGGCGCGAGCGGCGAACAGCGCGACACCGACGGCGACGAGCGCGGCGGCGAGGACGCGGCGTGTACCGCGGTCGGTCACTCTGTCCATGGGGGTCGCTGTCATGGGCACCACGAGACCATACGTTATGTTCTCGCGCGGGGGCTCCCGGGGCCGTGGGGCTAGGCTCGCACGCGTGTCGGACCAGCCTCATGCACCGCTTCCCGTCGAACTCCCGCTGACGGAGAACACGGCCGACGCCGCCCCGGATCTGCGCACGCAGATCGTGCGGTTCCTCGTCACCGGCGTGCTCTCGGCGATCGTCGACTTCTCCATCACCATCGCCCTGCAGTACGGGCTGGACGTGCAGTTGTCGCTGGCCAAGGCCGTCGGCTTCGTCGTCGGGACGACCGTCGCGTACCTGATCAACCGGCGGTGGACGTTCGCCGCCGCGCCGAGCCGAAAGCGGTTCGTCGCCGTCGTGCTGCTCTACCTGGCGACGTTCGGCGTGCAGAACGTGCTCTACACCCTGTTCGGCCACCTCTGGCCGGAGACGGTGGTCTACAGCGCCGCGGCCTTCGTCATCGCGCAGGGCACGGCGACGGTCATCAACTTCGTCGTGCAGCGGACGGTCATCTTCCGCGTGTCCTGACGCCGACGGTGTCGTGACGCCGAGCCGACTCGTCCGCTCAGCGGTTCCAGTCGGCGAAGGCGGGGGCGGCGGCGTCCTTGTCGGAGAGTTGGTAGGTCAGGGCGGTGCCGTCGCGGCCGCGGGTGGGCCAGTCGATGGCGAGGTCGGGGTCGAGTGGGTGGATGTCGCGGTCGAGGTGGGGGCTGTATTCGAGGCTGCACAGGTACATCACCGTCGAGCGGTCCTCGAGGGAGAGGATGGCGTGGCCGAGGCCGGCGGGCAGGTACACCGCGCGGCGGTCGACGTCGTCGATGAGTACCGAGTCCCAGGTGCCGTAGGTGGGCGATTGCGGGCGGAGGTCGACCACGACGTCGAGGAACGCGCCGGTGACGGCGGTGACGTACTTCGCCTGCCCGGGCGGGGCGATCGTGGTGTGGATGCCGCGCAGCACGCCGGCGGCGGAGACGGAGCAGTTGGCCTGCACCAGGTCCACGGGGTGTCCGACGGCCTCGGTGAACGCGGACGATTTGTACCACTCGAAGAACACGCCGCGGTCGTCGCCGAACTGGCGGGGGGTGATCTCGAACGCTCCCGGTACCGACAGTTCTCGGATGTTCATCGGTGGCCTCTCTCGAGCAGGGCGAGCAGGTAGGACCCGTAACCGGATTTGATAAGGCCCTCCGCGCGGGTGCGCAGGTCGTCGTCGGTGAGGAATCCGCGTCGCCACGCGACTTCCTCGGGGGCGCCGATCTTCAGGCCCTGGCGGTGTTCGATGGTGCGCACGTAGTTCGACGCCTCGAGCAGCGATTCGAAAGTGCCGGTGTCGAGCCAGGCGGTGCCGCGGGGCAGCACCTCGACCTGCAGGCGACCCGCCTCGAGGTAGTGCCGGTTGACGTCGGTGATCTCGTACTCCCCGCGCGGCGACGGGGTCAGGCCGCGGGCGATCTCGACGACGTCGTTGTCGTAGAAGTACAGCCCCGGCACCGCGAAGGTCGACTTCGGCACGGCGGGCTTCTCCTCGAGGGAGATCGCGCGGCCGTGCTCGTCGAATTCGATGACGCCGTAGGCGGAGGGGTCGGCGACCTCGTAGGCGAACACCGCACCGCCGTCGAGGCCCTCGAAGCGGGTGAGCTGGGAGCCCAGGCCGGGGCCGTAGAAGATGTTGTCGCCGAGCACCAGGGCGACGGCGTCTTCGCCGATGTGGTCGGCGCCGAGGACGAACGCCTGGGCGAGACCGTTGGGTTCGTGTTGGACGGTGTAGGTCAGGGAGATGCCGAACCGGGAGCCGTCGCCGAGGAGGCGGGCGAACTGGTCGGCGTCCTGCGGGGTGGTGATGATGAGGATGTCGCGAATCCCGGCGAGCATCAGCGTCGTCAGCGGGTAGTAGATCATCGGCTTGTCGTAGACCGGCACCAACTGCTTGCTGATCCCCTGCGTGATGGGATGCAACCGCGACCCGGTTCCCCCGGCCAGAATGATTCCTCGCACCGGGGGAGTCTCCCAGACTGCAGAAGCGACCGCACGCCACGTACTGTTTCGCGCATGAGGATGCTCGTCACCGGCGGGGCCGGATTCATCGGCGCGAACTTCGTCCACCGCACCCTGGCGACCCGCCCGGACGCCCGGATCACCGTCCTCGACGCCCTCACCTACGCCGGCACCCGCGCCTCCCTGGCCCCGGTCGCCGACCGCATCACGTTCGTCCACGGCGACATCTGCGACGCCGACCTCGTGAACCGCCTCGTCGCCGAGACCGACCTCGTCGTCCACTTCGCCGCCGAGTCGCACAACGACAACTCCCTCGCCGACCCCTGGCCGTTCGTGCGCACCAACGTCGTCGGCACCACCACCCTGCTCCAGGCCGTCCGCACCCATGACGTGCGCTACCACCACATCTCCACCGACGAGGTCTACGGCGACCTCGAACTCGACGACCCGGCCCGGTTCACCGAGACCACCCCGTACAACCCGTCGAGC
Source organism: Rhodococcoides corynebacterioides (assembly GCF_019834675.1). Lineage (GTDB taxonomy): Bacteria > Actinomycetota > Actinomycetes > Mycobacteriales > Mycobacteriaceae > Rhodococcoides > Rhodococcoides corynebacterioides_A. The sequence goes on from NZ_JABUBU010000012.1 coordinate 45,575, forward strand.
CCCTACTCCTCCACCAAGGCCTCCTCGGACCTGCTCGTGCGCGCGTGGGCACGCTCCTTCGGCATCCGCGCCACCATCTCCAACTGCTCCAACAACTACGGCCCCTACCAGCACGTCGAGAAGTTCATCCCCCGCCAGATCACCAACGTCCTCACCGGCGTGCGCCCCCGCCTCTACGGCACCGGCGCCAACGTCCGCGACTGGATCCACGTCGACGACCACAACGACGCCGTCTGGACCATCGTCGAGCGCGGCGAACTCGGCCAGACCTACCTCATCGGCGCCGACGGCGAAGCGAACAACCGCACCGTCGTCGAAACCATCCTCGAACTCTGCGGCAAGGACCCGAACGACTTCGACTTCGTCACCGACCGCCCCGGCCACGACCTGCGCTACGCCATCGACTCCACCCGCCTGCGCACCGAACTCGGCTGGACCCCCACCTACTCCGACTTCCGCGCCGGCCTCACCGCCACCATCGACTGGTACCGCACCAACGAGAACTGGTGGCGACCGCAGAAGGACGCCACCGAAGCCGTCTACGCCGGCACCGAGCGGGTGACCGGGGCCGGTTCACGACACTGATCGAGTCGCCGACCGTGACGAGCGGTATGGGTAGACTTCACGGCCGGCGCCCGTCCGGGTGCGCGGAGGCGACGATGGGGGAGTAGTGCTGCTCAGCGTCGTCGTTCCGTGTCACAACGAGGAGAGCGTTCTCGATGCCCTCGTCGATGCGGTCCTCGCGGTCGAGGCGGATCTGCCCGAGACCGTGGACGGTGACTCTCCGCGTCTCGAGGTGGTTCTGGTCGACGACGGAAGTCGCGACGCCACCAAGTCGATCATGCGAGCCCGCCACGAGCGTGACGAGCGCGTGCGGTACGTCTCCTTCAGCCGGAACTTCGGCAAGGAATCCGCGATGTTGGCCGGACTGAGTTACGCGCGGGGCGATGCCGTGGTCATCATGGACGCCGATCTGCAGCACCCGCCGCACCTCATCGCCGACATGGTCCGACTGCACCGCGAGGGGTACGACCAGGTGGTCGCCCGGCGGACGCGTGACGGAGATTCGCGTGGCCGAACCGCGATGTCGCGGATGTACTACCGGTTGGTCAATCGTGTGGTCGACGTGTCCATCGAGGACGGCGCGGGCGATTTCCGCCTGCTGAGTCGGCGGGCCGTGGACGCGCTCCTGCAGATGGGCGAATACAACAGGTTCTCCAAGGGCCTCTTCTCGTGGATCGGCTTCCCGGCCGTCACCGTGGACTACCGCAACGAGCCTCGCCAGGGTGGCGGTGAGAGCAAATGGACGCTCCGGCGCCTGCTCAACTACGGGCTCGACGGCGTGATGTCGTTCAACAATGCGCCGCTGCGGCTGGCGATCTATCTCGGCGCCGCAGCGATGGTCGTGGGCTTCGCCTATGTGGTGTTCCTCATCTGCGCGGCGGTCGTCGCCGGGGTCACGGTGCCCGGGTACGTCACCTTGGTGGCGGCCATCATCGGATTCGGTGGTCTGCAGCTGCTCTTCCTCGGCGTCATCGGGGAGTACGTGGGGCGCATCTACTACGAGGTCAAGCAACGCCCGCACTACCTGGTCGCGGAGACCGAGCCCGGCATCCCGACGGGTGGCCACATCGATCCCCGCATCGAGCAGTCCTCCGGAATGCCGAGCGGACGCTTTCGGCCGTCCCATGCGGTCCCGGCGTTCGACTCCGGCCCGAACGGACCCACCCGGCGCGAGTCCCGCCGCGGCGGGGACGCCTGACGACCGACGTATGCCCACGCACATCCTTCGCTTCGCGCTCGTCGGTGTTCTGAACACCGGCGTCTACTACGGTCTCTACCTCGCCTTCCGCCTGGTCGTTCCGTACTGGGCCGCGCATCTGCTCGCCATCGCGTCGGCGATGGTGTTCTCCTTCTTTCTCAACTGTCTGTACACCTTTCGCACTCGACCGACCTGGCGGAAATTCGCCCTGTGGCCGCTCACCAATGCGACCAACTACGTGATGACGACGGTCGGAGTGATCGTCCTCGTCAGTGGTCTCGGAATGGACGAGCGCGTCGCGCCGCTGGTCGCGGCGGCAGCTGCCATTCCCGTGACCTTCCTGCTGTCCCGGCGCCTGTTGATCGGTCGGAGCGCGCCTGCGCCGGCGGACCCGACCGGGGCGGGTGACCCGTGACCGCATCGGCCGACACCACGGAGGCGATCGAGGCGACGGGCGACGCCGCCGTCGGCAACCCGCGTCCCGGACGTCGATGGGACGTTCTGCTCGGAATTCTGGCCGCCGTCACCGTCGTCGGCCTGGTGGCTCTGGCGCAGTGGCGCGGCACTCGGTTCTTCTACGTCGGAGACATGTACGAGCAGTTCGCGCCACTCTGGCACGTCCTGGGGTCGCAGCTGCGTAGCGGGCAGTGGGTTGCGATGGACCCGGCTGCGTGGATGGGCGGCAATTACGCAGCCGAAGCGCTCGACGGCATCTGGAACCCGGTCAACCTGGCCAACTTCGTCCTGGTGTCCTATTTCGACAATCTCTCGCTCGCGGCGTTCGTGGTCGCCGCCGAGATGCTCGCGATCCTGTCGATCGGGGTCTACCTGCTCGCACGGACCTACGGCGCTCACCGGGGGCCGTCGTTCCTGGTCGCCGTCGCGATACCGGTGTCCGGACTGACGCTCTGGTACGAGGCCGCCGGGTGGCCGGCCGGACTCGCCGCGTTCACCTGGTTCGTGCATTTCTGGTGGTCGGCGAGACGCTTCGCCCTCGGTCGCGCCCCGATGATCGTCCCCTTCGCGTTCGGCTTCCTCGCCATGACCGCCGGTAACCCGTACGCCCCGCTGGGTCTGGTGGTCGTCCTGGCCGCGCTGGGCATCGAGCTGATCCTGCGTCGCGACGGCCGTCGCCTCGTCCTGCTCACCGTGATGGGTGCCTGCGTCGGCGCCATCGCTCCGATGGTGTTCCTGCCCCTGCTCGGGGCGAGCGAGGTGACCACCCGGCAGAGCCTGGCGGCGATCGCGAACGACACGTTCCTCGTGCCGGATCTCGGTGACCTGGCGGCGGGTAGCTCGCCCACGTATCTCCCGTCGATCTCGAACTGGAAGGGGCCGCTCGACAGCGTGCCCTCGACGTACCTGGCCTGGTTCGTTCTGCCGCTGTTGCCCTGGTTGCGCTGGAGTGGTCGGCGTCGGATCCCGGGCGGAGTCGGGCTGCTCGTCGTGGGTTCCTTCTATCTGATCGCGACCCTCGCACCCTCGAATCTCTGGCTGTTCAGGTGGCCGTTCCGTCTGGTCGAGTATCTCTACGTGGTCGTGGCGGTCGTCTTCGCCGTGCTGCTGAGCCGGGGGCTCGCTCCGATGACGAGACGGCGGGTGGGAGCGACCGTGGCGATCGTGGCGTTCGGCGCCTACTCCGCCTGGGCCGTCCGTCCCGATCTGTGGCTCGAGCATCTGGTCGGCCTGCTCGTGGTGGGGGCCGGAGTGGCGGCCGCGGTCACCGTAGGCCGACGAGCGGGCGTCGCGGCGCTGGCCGTGGTCGCCGTCGTCGGCACCGCTGCGGTGTCGATGGTGCAGTTCTCGGCCTTTCCCTCGGTCGCGCAACCGATAGCGGTCGACGACGAACCTCGGCCGGACCCGCTGCCGGACGGGGGATCGCCGGTCTTTTCGGTCGCCGACATGCGGCGCGGCGCCGCCGAGTACCGAGGGGTGGTGCTGCAGTTGGCCGACCGCCTCTCCGTGACGACGGAGGACTCGCGAGAAGGACGACTCCTCTTCGGGAATCTGGCGAGAGTGGCGGACCCCGGTGCCGTGACCAGTTACACCGGAATGGGATTCGACTCGTTCGCCGACGAGCTCTGCATGGATTACCGGGGCGCCGTCTGTTCGGGCGCGGTGGAGCGCATCTTCGCACCGGCGTCCGCTGCGGTCGACGCTCCTCTCGTCGACGTGATGGGAGTGTCCACCCTCGTCGTTCAGCGCACGTTGGCGCCCGTGGAGACGGCGGGACCGCCGCCGCCCGGGTGGCGACTGGCGGCAGCCGACCCCGCGCGCGTGGTATGGGTGCGAGACAGCCCGATGGCGGCGTCGGCGGGTCCGGTCACGTGGGCGTCCGCGGGCATCGACACCGAGACCCGGTCGAGCACTCCGACATCGGAGACGGTCGTCGTCACCGCCGACCGCGCGGGAACAGTGCTGTTCTCCCGACTGGCCTGGCCCGGGTACTCCGCCACCGTCGACGGTCGGCCCGTGGAGGTGGCGGAGGGACCGGCCGGCCTGCTCTCGGTCGACGTTCCGGCCGGTGGTGGGCAGCTCGACGTCGTCTACTCGTCCCCGGGACTGGCACCCGGCCGCGCGGTCGCCGTTGCCGCGGCCGTGGTCGCGGTCCTGGCATCGGCGGCGATCTCGGTGCTGGATCGCCGCCGCCGTCGCCGCTCCGTCGTGAATGCGGGCCCCGCACGCGCGGATTGATAGCCTGACGACGGTCGAAGAACGATTGTCCGCTTTTCACGGGACAATGCCGAGAGAACGCGACGCGGAGGGTATTTCTCATCATGAACAGCGACGCTGTCGTGCCGACGACATCCGGGACGACGGTGGCCCAGCGGGTCCTGTTCGACGGTCCTTCTCCGCTGGTCAGTGCGGATATGTACGCCGAGATCGCCAAGGGGTCCGCCGAGCGTTCCCGCGCGGCGGTCGCCATGGCCAAGCGCAGCGTGGTCTCCACCAACAGCTATTTCGGCCGCTTTCCGGCGAGTTATTGGCAGCGGTGGACCACCGTCACCGAGGTGACGTTCGATGCACGGGTCGACGGTCGGGCGCGACTCGACGTGGTGGCCACCGATTACCTGGGTCGCGAGCGCATCATGGCCAGTCGCGCAATCACCGACGCCGACGACCGCGTGAGCCTCACCGTGCCGACGACGCAGTTCCTCGACGGCGGCGCGCTGTTCGTGCGCATCATGACGTCGGCCGACGAGTTCGTTCTGGACGATGCGACGTGGCGGGTCGAGGCACCGGAACGGATGCGCCCCACCTCGGTGGTGGTGTGCACGTTCAACCGGGCGGACGACTGCGCTGCCACCGTGGCCGCACTGGCGGACGATCCCCTCGCCCTGCGGGACGTCGACCACGTCTACGTCGTCGACCAAGGTACCGACCGGGTCGAGACGCGGGCGGAATTCCAGCGTGTGGCAGGAGATCTGGGAGACAAGCTGGTGTACATCACCCAGCCGAACCTGGGCGGTGCGGGCGGGTTCACCCGCGGCCTGTACGAGGTGCAGGGCAAGGGCGGCGATCCGGCCAACGTGGTGTTCATGGACGACGACGTGTTGTGCGAGCCGGAAGCCTTCGTGCGGATGAACGCCTTCGCCAACAAGACGGTGGAGCCGGCCATCGTGGGTGCGCAGATGCTCTACCTGCTGCACCCGGATCGCGTGCACGTCGGGGCCGAGGTGGCGAACCTCCAGCGGCTCGAGGCCGGACTGCACGTCAAGGACGCGTTCGCCGACCGCAGCGTCTTGAAGAAGAAGCAGCAGGAAGTCCGCGTGGACGCGGGCTACAACGGCTGGTGGTCCTGCCTGATCCCGTCCGAGATCGTGGCGGAGGTCGGCTACCCGCTTCCCCTGTTCTTCCAATGGGACGACATCGAGTACGGCTACCGTTCGCGCGCACACGGATTCGCGACGGTCACGCTGCCCGGGGCGGCGGTCTGGCATGCCGATTTCGCCTGGAAGGACTGGGACGAGTGGCACCGCTACTTCAACCTCCGGAACGGCATGATCACGGCCGCACTGCACACCGAACTCGACGGCGTCGCGTTGGCCAAGCAGTTGCGGCGAGATCTGTTGCGGTACCTCGTGTCGATGCAGTACGGCATGGCGTACACCCTCATCAAGTCCGTCGAGGACTTCCTCGGCGGCCCGGCGCTGCTGGCGGACGGCGGCATGGAGGCCGCCGCCGCGATCCGTCGGGAACGCGCCCGCTACGGAGAGACCAAGCGTCACAACGCCAACGATGTTCCGGGGGTCCGTCCCGCGGACATGGTCATCACGCCGGCCGGACCGAATCCCAAGCCCAGCATGGAATGGGCGGTGCTGGCCAAGCGCATCGTGCAGCAGTTCCACGGCAGGGTTCATCCCGGCCCCGTCGCCATCTCGGCCGACGACGCCCACTGGTGGCACGTCTCGCTCTTCGCTCACGCCGTCGTCACCGACCGGTCGCAGGAGGGTGTCCGCGTACGGGTACGCGACCGTCAGCGGGCGCTGGAGCTGCTGAAGCGCGGTCGCCGGGTACTGGACCGACTGCGCAAGGAGACGCCGGCGGTGGCGCAGACCTATCGCGCCGCGCGATCGGACCTGACGACGCGCGAGAACTGGGCCCGCCTCTACGGACTCGACACCCCTGCCCACGCCGAGATGCGCTGACCGACCGCGTCAGCGCAGCCGGACGGCCACCTGCTCGTTGTTCGAGGTGTAGGCGAGGTACTCGAACTTCACGCCCGTCCGCTCGACGAACTCGGTCCACGCCCGGTACTCGTGCGCCTGCCAGCCGGGGAAGTTGAAGAACTCGTCGAACACGATCACCGTGCCTGCCCGGAGACGGGATTCGAGGCGGCGCAGGACGAAGTCGGCCGAGGAGTAGAGGTCGGCGTCGATGTGGACGAACGCCACGGGCCCGCGGTTCTTCGACAGGAACGGGCCGAGCGTCTCCTGGAACAGGCCCCGGACCAGGTGCGCTCCGGGAACCTCGGGCAGGGTGTCCTGTGCGAAGGTGCCGGCCTCGAAGCCGGTTCGCCACGTCTCCGGGAGGCCCTCGAACGTGTCGAAGCCCGCCACGACGCCCACGTTGGCGTTGGCGGCCCACTGCTCGGCGACGACGTTGAGCGTCGTGCCCGTGGCGACCCCGAACTCCAGTGCCATGCCGTCGATCGACACGGCGTCGACGGCGTGCCGCAGGATGGCGGTGGGGTGGGTGAACGACGGGACCGTCGGGAGGTGCTGCTCGACGAAGTCGGCGCTCGACGCGGCCGCTTCGACGTCGGAGGCGAACGGCAGATCGCGTCGCATCCGGAACTCGAGGGAGGACACCGACTCCTGGAGTTCGGCGATCGTGCGGGCCTGGCCCACCAGCAGATCCAGCAGCTCGCGGTGCCGACGTTCGGCGTCCTCGGTGGTCTCCGCGACCACCTCGTGCACGGCCCGGACCACCTTCGCGCGTGCCGACGACCGGATGCGCCGACCCCACCTCATCGCGGCCACCGCAGTCGTGTCATGGACACATACCGTAGTTCACGGCCCCGTCGCCGACGCGTCCGGTTCGTCGGGTCAGGGGCGGCGGAATCGCTCGTTCCGACCGAGGGCCCGCAGACGCCGCCACTCGCGGAGTCCCGCGACGTCGCGGGTGGTGACCAGGAAGTACCACCCGAACCGAATCCATTCCTGCGGCAACAGCTTCCGCATTCCCGGCTGCGCGAGCACGTACCCACGGTTGCGGTAGGTGTAGTACCGCTTGACGTCGTTGTCGGGGTACTGCGTGTGCATCCGACCGCCCAGGATCGGCTTGAACTCGTCGCTGCCGTTGGGATGCAGGTACGCCGTCTGCAGGCACGTCCCGAACCGCAGTCCGGAGCGGGTGAGGCGACGGTGCACCTCGACCTCGTCGCCACGCACGAACAGGCGCAGATCGGGCACGCCGACGGCCTCGACGGCCGCCGCCGTGAACAGCGCCCCGTTGAACAGAGACGCGTAGGACGGGAGGAACTCCTCGGTTCCCAACTCCGACCGCCACCGTCGCCACGCCGTGCCGCGGCGCAGCGGGAAGGCCAGCCGGTCCGGCTCGTCGATGTCGCAGACCACCGGCGAGACCTCGTCGAGCGCGTGGGTCTCGGCGCAGCGCAGCAGCGTCGCGAGCACGTCGGGACCCTCCGGCCGACCGTCGTCGTCGGCCAACCAGACGCGGTCCGCACCGAGGGACAGGGCGTAGAGGATGCCGAGGGCGAAGCCGCCGGCGCCGCCGAGGTTGTGCTTGCTGCCGAGGTACGTCGTCGCGAGGGGTTGAGATTCCACCAACGTCCGGACGTCGTCCTCGCACGCGTTGTCGACGACGATCAGGTGGTCCAACGGCCGCGTCTGCGACGCCAGGACGGCGAGGGACTCCGCCAGCAACGCTCGACGACGGTGGGTGACGACGACGCCGACGATCGTCTCAGGCACCGCGCTCCCCGTCGCTCGCGGTGCCGTCACGCTCCCCGTCGCTCACGGCCAACTCGCGGAGGATGTGCGCGACGTGGTCACCGGCGTCGTCGCCCTCGTAGGCACGCACGACGTCCTCGATCCCGCCCTGCTGCCGCACCTGGCCGTGGTCGATCCACATCGCGGTGTCGCAGAGCTGGGCGAGGAACTCGTTGGAGTGCGAGGCGAAGACGAGGATGCCGGAGCGCTTCACCAGCTCCTGCAGGCGCGTGCGGGCCTTCTTCATGAACTCGGCGTCGACGGCGCCGATACCCTCGTCGAGCAGCAGGATCTCGGGGTCGATGCTGGTCACCACCCCCATCGCGATGCGTACGCGCATGCCGGTGGAGTAGGTGCGCAGCGGCATGTCGAGGTAGTCGCCGAGCTCGGTGAACTCGGCGATCTCGTCGATCTTGGACGCCATCTGCTTGCGGGTCTGCCCCAGGAACAGGCCGCGGATGACGATGTTCTCGTAGCCCGAGATCTCGGGGTCCATCCCGACGCCGAGGTCGAAGACCGGGGCCACGCGGCCGCGGACGACGGCGCTGCCGCGCGTGGGCTCGTAGATCCCGGCCAGCAGTCGCAGGAGCGTCGACTTGCCCGCGCCGTTGTGGCCGACCAGGCCCACGCGGTCGCCCTCGCGGAGAGAGAGGGTGATGTCGCGCAGCGCCTCGACGACGACGACGTCGCTGGCGTTGCGGCCGATCGTTCCGCCGGCCTTGCCCAGGAACGCCTTCTTCAGCGAGCGGGTCTTGGCGTCGAAGATGGGGAAGTCGACGCACGCGGAATGCGTGTCGATGCTGACGGTCATGGTCGCGGTCTCCGATCAGACCCAGTAGGGCACGCGGGCGCGGAAGGTGCGCATGGCGACCATGGTGAGGGCGATGCCGGCCGCGGTGCAGCCCAGCACGATGTACCAGTGGTACGCCTGTTGGTCCTCGCCGATCAACGGCGCGCGCAGGATGTCGAGGTAGTGGAAGAGGGGGTTGATCTCGACCAGGCGGGCGCGCTGCGCGGCCTCACCGCCCATGGTCTGCAGGTTGGCGGTGGTCCAGACGATCGGCGTCATGAAGAACAGCAGCGTGACCAGACTGCCGAGGATCGGCGCGAGGTCGCGGTACCGGGTGGCGACGATGCCGAACAGCAGCGCCACCCACACCATGTTCACGACGATCAGGAAGAACGCCGGAACGGCCGTGATGATGGTCCAGTGCAGTTCCGGCCGGAACACCGCCAACATGATCAGGTAGATCAGCAGGTTGTGCGCGAGCAGCAGCACCTGCCGCCACACCAGGCGGTAGACGTGCACGCTCAGCGCCGAGGGGAGCTGTTTGATCAGTCCCTCGTTGGCGATGAAGACGTCGGCGCCCTCGAGGATCGACGCGCTGATGAGGTTCCAGATGATGAGGCCGACGGTGACGTGCGGCAGGAACGAGCGCAGGTCGATGTCGAGCAGCACCGAGTACAGCAGGCCCATGGCGACGGCCTGGACGCCCGTGGCGATGGTGATCCAGAACGGGCCGATCACGGACCGGCGGTAGCGCTGCTTGATGTCCTGCCACCCCAGGCTCAGCCACAGCTCACGCTGCGCGTAGCCGTCACGGAGGTCGCGGACCGCCCGGCGATAGGTCTGGGAGTCCGACGCGGGCTCGCCGCCGGTGTCCGAGTCGATCGCTGGTGCTACCACGACGGACGAGAGTACCCGTCAGAGATATTGACCGGTTCCCTGGTTGTGCTGGGCGGGACCGCCACCGGCGATGGCGACGCCGGGCGGCAGCGCGCCCTGCCGCATTTGCTCGAGCTGGGCGCGGGCAGCCATCTGCTGCGCGAACAGCGCCGTCTGGATGCCGTGGAACAGCCCCTCCAGCCAGCCCACCAGCTGCGCCTGAGCGATGCGCAGTTCCGCGTCCGACGGCACGGCGTCCTCCCCGAACGGAAGCGCCAACCGCTCGAGTTCCTCGCGCAGCTCGGGCGCGAGCCCCTGCTCGAGCTCGCGGATGGAGGAGGTGTGGATCTCCTTGAGGCGGGTGCGGCTGGCGTCGTCCAGCGGAGCGGCGCGCACCTCCTCGAGCAGCTGCTTGATCATGGTGCCGATGCGCATGACCTTGGCCGGCTGTTCCACCATGTCGGCCAGGGACTCCTCGGCGTCGTCGTCGCCCGAGCGGGCCGCCCCGGTGACGTTGGCCCGCGCCGCCGCGGCCGCGGCCTCGCTGGGACTCAGCGCGAGCGGCTGCCCGTCCGGGCCGATGACGACGACGTGGTCCGACCCGTCACCGTCGTGGCCGTCCGAGCCGCCGGGGGAAGCCGAACCGGGGGAAGTGGTCATGCCTCCATCTTGACCCGGGACACCGACAGGACAGAAGGCGGCCGACCCGCCTGACCCACCGAGCAGTCGGTGTCGACGCCTAGAGTGTTCGGCATGACCTACGACGTCGCCCGCGTACGAGGGCTCTTTCCCTCGCTCGGCGACGGCTGGATTCATCTCGATCCGCAGCTGGGTGCCCAGATCCCGGACCGCGTCGCGACGGCGGTGTCGACGACGTTCCGGAAATCGGCCACGTCGCACGCGTCCCGCTACCCCGCAGCGCAGCGCAGCACGCAGGTGGTGGACGAGGCCCGGCAGGCCGTCGCAGATCTGGTCGGAGGCACTCCGGAGGGGGTGGTGCTCGGTCCGGACCACTCCGTTCTCCTGGCGTGGCTCGCCGAGGCACTCAGCACTCGGCTCGGACTCGGCACCGGAATCGTGCTCTCCCGTCTGGACGACGAGGCCAACGTCGCACCGTGGCTCCGCATCGCCAACCGCTACGGCGCGCAGGTGCAGTGGGCCGAGGTCGACATCGAGACGTGCGAGTTGCCGAGTTGGCAGTTCGACGAGTTGGTGGCCGCCAACACGCGCCTGGTCGCGGTGACGGCCGCGTCGTCGTTGGTCGGCTCCGCGCCCGACGTGCGGGTGGCGGCGGACCGGGTGCACGACGTCGGTGGCCTCGTGGTGGTCGACGCCTCCGGTGCGGCGCCGTACGCGGTCCTCGACATCGAGGACCTCAAGGCCGACGTGGTGGCCGTGAACGCGGCGGCGTGGGGCGGCCCGCGGGTGGGGGCGCTGGTGTTCCGTGACCCGGGTCTGCTGGACCGGCTGCCCTCCATCGCGCTCGATCAGCAGGCCACAGGTCCCGCCCGGCTCGAGCTCGGCGGGTTGCACTACTCGCTGCTCGCCGGCGCCACGGCGTCCATCGACTGCCTGGCCTCGCTCGACGAGAGCGCCCGCGGCACGCGTCGGGAGAAGCTCGAGCTGTCCATCGGCTCGCTGCAGGACTACCACGACTCGTTGTTCGCCTACCTGCTCGAGCGGCTCGACCGTCCGCACCTGATGACCATCGGTACCGCCGCCAGCCGGGTGCCGTGCGTCAGCATCAGCGTCGACGGGGTCGAGTCGGACAAGGTCGCGGCGCGGCTGGCGGACCACCGCATCGACGTCGTCGGCGGGGTGCACGGCGGCAGCCGACTGCTCGAGGCGCTCGGTGTCGCCGATGCCGGGGGAGCGATCACGGTGGGCCTCGCCCCGTACACCACGCGGCACGAGATCGATCAGCTCGCGTCGGTGTTGGACTCGATGGCCTGAGGCGCGGTGCGATCGGCCCCGGAGTCGATCACCGCACTCGCAGGATCACCTTGCCGGCCGTGGAGTGCTCGTCGAGCAGACGGTGTGCCCGCGGTGCTTCGGCGATCGGAACCTCCTCGTGCACAACGGGAGTGACGGACCCGTCGGCGATCATCGGCCACACGCGCTCGCGCACCTGACGCACGATCTCGGCCTTGCCGCCCGGCCCCGTCACCGGGCGCGCCCGCAGTCCCGCGCAGTGCACGGTGCCGCGGCGGGCCATCAACGCGGCGAAGTCGAACTCCGCCTTCCGGCCGCCCTGCATGCCGATGGTGACCAGTCGCCCGTCCATGGCGAGGGCGGACACGTTGAGGGACAGGTACTTCGCGCCCATGTTGTCGAGGATCACGTCGGCGCCGTGGCCGTCGGTGGCCTCGCGCAGGGCGTCGACGAAGTCCTGCTCCTTGTAGTCGATGAGGATGTCGGCGCCGAAGGACCGGCACGTCTCGAGCTTCCCGGCGGAGCCGGCGGTCACCGCGACCCGCGCGCCGAGGGCCTTCGCGACCTGGATGGCGTGCGTGCCGATTCCGCTTCCGCCGCCGTGGATCAGCAGCGTGTCCCCGGCGCCGAGTCCGCCGTACATGACGACGTTCGACCACACCGTGCACGCCACCTCCGGCAGCGACGCCGCCACCGCGAGGTCGACGCCGTCGGGAACCGGCAGTACCTGCTCCGCAGGGACGACGACACGCTCCGCGTAGCCGCCGCCGGCGAGGAGAGCGCACACCTCGTCGCCCACCTGCAGTCCGGTGACGCCCTCACCGAGTGCGTCGATCACACCGGAACACTCGAGCCCGAGCACCTCGGACGCCCCCGGCGGGGGCGGGTAATTGCCCTGGCGCTGTTGCAGATCCGCCCGATTGACCCCGGCCGCGGTGACGACGACGGCCACCTCGCCCGGCCCCGGGGTCGGGTCGGCCACCTCGGACCAGACCATGACCTCGGGGTCGCCGTACTCGGTCAGCGTGATCGCGTGCATGGATCCCAGCGTAGGCCCGTCGCGAGGTCCGGGGTCAGATGCGCGTGGAGTCCGCCCAGATGTCGACGCCCGCATCGGGGGCGTGGGCGTCGATCCGGGACAGTTCGTCGTCGTCGAACTCCAGGTGCTGCAGGGCCGCGACGTTGTCCTCGAGCTGCTCGACCGACGACGCGCCCAGCAGCACCGTCGTCACCCGCGGGTCGCGCAGCGCCCAGGCGATCGCCATCTGGGCGAGGCTCTGGCCACGGGACGACGCGATGTCGTTCAACGCGTTCAGGTTCTCCCGGATCTCGTCGGTCAGCCAGTCCGGGTTCAGCGACTTGCCCTGCGCCGCACGGGAATCCTCCGGCACGCCGTCGAGGTACTTGTCGGTCAACATGCCCTGCGCCAACGGCGAGAAGGCGATGACGCCGACGCCGAGCTCGTCGACGGTCGGCAGCAGATCCGACTCGATCCACCGGTTCACCATCGAGTAGCTGGGCTGATGGATCAGCAGGGGAACGCCGGCGTCGGACAGCAACGACGCCATCTGCCGGGTGCGGGCGGCCGAGTAGGAACTGATGCCGGCGTAGCGCGCCTTGCCCTGCTGCACCGCACTGATCAGCGCGCCCGCGGTCTCCTCGACGGGCGTCTCGCGGTCGGCGCGGTGGCTGTAGAAGATGTCGACGCAGTTCAGGCCCATGCGGTCGAGGGAGCGGTCCAGCGAGGACAGCAGGTACTTGCGCGAGCCGCCGAATCCGTAGGGACCCGGCCACATGTCCCACCCGGCCTTGGTCGAGATGACCAGCTCGTCGCGGTAGGGACCGAAGTCCTCCTTCAGGATTCGGCCGAAGTTGATCTCGGCGCTGCCGGCCGGGGGACCGTAGTTGTTGGCCAGATCGAAGTGGGTGATGCCCAGGTCGAACGCCCGGCGCAGCACCGCGCGCTGGGTGGCCAGGGGCTTGTCGTCGCCGAAGTTGTGCCACAGCCCGAGGGAGATGGCGGGGAGCTTCAGGCCCGAGGCGCCGGTGCGGCGGTAGGGCATGTGGTCGTAACGGTCGGCGGCAGCGACGTAGGGATCGGGCATGCGTGCCATCCTGCCGGACGCGGCGGTCGGCGAGGTGAGAAACGCGTGCCGGGGTGCCGACGACGGGTTAGCGTGCGAGGGGTGAGTGTATTCGGCAACTTCCAGAACGAGATCTACCTTCGCGGCCTCGGCGGAACCGCGCCGGACCTCCCCACCACCGCGTCCGGCCTCGAGGCCCGAGCACGCGAGACCCTCTCCGCCGCCGCGTTCGCCTACATCGCGGGCAGCGCGTCGACCGAGCGCACGGCCGTCGGGAACGTCGGTGCCTTCGCCCGTCACCGCATCGTGCCGCGGATGTGGCGTGGGGCCAGTGCGCCCGACGCGCGCGACCTCTCCGTCGACCTGTTCGGCCTGCGACTCGACGCGCCGGTCCTGACCGCGCCGGTGGGTGTGCTCGGCATGGTGCATCCCGACGCCGAACCTGCCGTCGGGTCGGTCGCCACCGCGCTCGGCATCGGATCGGTGCTGTCGACGGCGTCGTCCACCCCCATCGAGGACGTCGCGGCCGTGTCCGGGGAGAACTGGTGGTACCAGCTGTACTGGCCCGCCGACGACGGCGTCGCCGAGTCCCTCGTTCGCCGCGCCACCGCAGCCGGTGCCAAGGCGATCGTGGTCACCGCCGACACGCCCGGAATGGGTTGGCGCCCGCGCGATCTCGACCTGGGGCACCTGCCGTTCCTGCAGGCGCAGGGCATCGCGAACTACCTGTCCGACCCGGTGTTCCGCTCCCGTCTCGCCGCCCCGCCCGAGGAGAGCGCCGAAGCGATGCAGATCGCCGTCCTCACCTGGGTGGGCATGTTCGGTAACCACACCCTCCGCCCCGCCGACGTCGCCCGCGTGAAGGAGTGGACCCACCTGCCCGTCCTGGTCAAGGGCATCCTCCATCCCGACGACGCCCGCGCCGTCGTCGACGCCGGAGCGGACGGCGTCGTCGTGTCGAATCACGGTGGGCGGCAGGTGGACAACGCCATCGCCGCCGTCGACGCCCTGGGCCCCGTCGCCGAGGCGGTGGGCGGGTCCTCCACGGTGCTGCTCGACTCCGGAATCCGTTCCGGCGCCGACATTCTCGTGGCCCTGGCGTTGGGTGCCGACGCCGTGCTCTACGGCCGTCCGTGGGTCTACGGCCTGGGCCTGGCCGGCCGCGACGGCGTCGAGCACTCCCTGCGCTGCATCCTCGCCGACCTCGACATCACCATGGGCCTCGCCGGCCTGACCTCGCTCGCCGAGGTGGACCGCGGCATCCTCGCGGCCGGGTGAGTCCGGGGGCGTCATGGGCACTAGTATTCGATCCGGAAGCGTGGCAGAGCGGCCTAATGCACTCGCCTTGAAAGCGAGAGACGTGTAACAGCGTCCGGGGGTTCAAATCCCTCCGCTTCCGCCACCGCGACGTGGCCCACCCGGGTGGCAGTCGCTCCGGGCGGCGCGGGCCGTCTCGACCCCATCTGCGCGGCTTCTGGTCACCTGCACCGGTTGCACCTGGTGAGGGTGGCGGCAACCTGAGCAGGTACCGCCCCGGACCGATGCCTGCAACCCCCACACACACCTCGACCCCCTCGCCGCGAAGGACGAGGGGGCCGAGGAGTCGAACCGTCAGCGCTTGCGCGGAGTCTTCCCCGCGGCGGCGGCGGTCTGGGCGTTCTTCGCGTTCTCGAGCCCCCGCGCCACGATGGCCGCCTGGAGGTAGCGGAGGCCGGAGGGCACGGACGGGTCGATGCCGGTGAGCTGGCCGATGCGCTTGAGGCGGTAGTCGACGGTGTTCGCATGGACGAACAGGTGCCGGGCGGTGCGCTGGCGGTTCAGCTCGTGTCCGAGGTACGAGGTGAGGGTCTCGAGGAGCTCGGGAGCGTCGTCGAGTGGCTCGAGTGCGCGCAGGAGCTGCTCACGCCCGCGGCCGGGGCGAGTGAGCTGGTACTCGAGCACCAGGTCCTCGGTGCGGTAGAGGCCGGCGGGGCGGCCCAGTTGCCGTGCGAGGGAGAGCAGTTCGTACACGTGCTCGGCGGCGGCGGGGATGTCGTCGCGGTCGGAGGACGTGACGGCTCCGGTGACGGGCACCTCGCCGGCGCGCGAGAGGCGCTCGATCAGGGCGTCGACCCATTCACGGTCGCGGGGAGCGGGCAGCAGGATGGTGCCGCCCTCGGTGCTGAGCAGCGCCAGCGGCGACTTGCCGCAGGTGGTGGCCAGCTCGGCCTGGATGCGGCGCAGCTTGCGGCGCGCGGACACGGTGCGGTCGACGACGGGATTGGCCTCGTCGGGATGCTGCGGGAAGTGCAGGGCGAGGACGAGGTAGTCGTCGGCGAGGTCGATCCCGCACTGCTGGGCGGTGGCGGTGGCGTTCTTGCCGCCGCTGAGCAGTGTCGTGACGAGCGTGTGGGTGGCGGTGTGGTGCTCGGAGGCGACGGAGCGGTACTCGTCGACGTAGGCCATGGAGACCTCGGTGGTGACGGCCTCGAGCAGGGTGACCAGGACCAGCGAGTCGGAGGTGACGTCCTCGACCTTCTGGCCGGCGGCCTGGCGACCGACCAACGTCAGGCCGTAGCGGAACCCGTCGTGGTAGGCGCGCAGGATGGCCCGCAGCGGGACCCCTTCGCGAGCCCAGCGCGCCGCGGCGTCGTGGACGTTGGCGAGGTCCTTCTCGGACGGGGTGTTGCCCGACTCGAGCATGCGCACCGCGAGTCCGAGGCACTTGACCGTCACCTCGGTCACGTCGCCGTGCAGGAGCTCACCGGGGAGCGTGCCGCAGGGCGTGTTGGCGGCGAAGTGGTCGACCAGATGACGGGCGACTCCGCGGAGGTCGCTCAGGGCCAGATTGTTGGCCTTCGTGCCGGCGATGAACCCGGCTTCCACGTTGCCCGGAAGCGGGCTCGCAACGGTCTTCGGTGTCGTCATCTGGCTCCCCCATGACTGTGTGGCTCATGCCGGTTGGGCTGGTTCTCGGTGTACGGTAACAACCCTTAACGGGGACGAGGATTGTTTTGGTGGACAGAACCAATCGTCATGTTTGGCGAGTAGGTCACCGCGCAACCATCTGGTGTGCCGGGTCACACCCCACGTGACCTGCGGTTATGGTCGTCGTCAACGACTGTTGAGTCTGCAACGACCGTTCGGGATGCCGTTTTTCGCTTGCATCTGCACAACCAGGACCGCATCAAGTTTGTGACCAGACACAGGGTGGTATCGAGACGGTAACGCACCCGGCGGGCGGTGTACACAGTCCGGCGGTCTCTTTCGAGCGCCGTACCGGGCTTCGGGTCCGTGAGAATCGGCGTTGTGACCGATTCCAGGACCTGAGCCGATGCGCTGGACAGGATTCTGGCCGTCCTTACTGCGAAGTAACCTCGTCTGCACCGAGCGACGCGGCCGTCGGCCGTACGGGCACCGATCACCCCGATCGCCCGTGTTCGCCGACCACCATCGAAGGGACCACCCATGCGACGTCTCGCGGCCCTCGCCGCGTCGTGTTTGGCGACGACGGCACTGGTCGTCGCCACGCCCACCGTCGCGTTCGCGGACCCGGCCGGTCCGGTGTCCGTCGTCGGCGAGACGGGTGCGCGGGTGGTGTCGGTGGTCATGCAGACGGACCGCCGGGCGCTGGTGTCCGTGTTCTCCCCGTCCATGGGGCGCGAGATTCCGGTGCAGGTGTTGCTCCCGGCCGACCGCTCCGCCCCGAGGCCGTCCCTGTACGTGCTCGACGGGGTGAGCGCCGGCGAGGAGACGAACTACACCGAGAGCACCTGGACCGCCAAGACCGATGCGGTCGCGTTCTTCGCGGACAAGCCGGTCAACGTCGTGCTCCCCATCAGCGGACGCGGCAGCTACTACGCGGATTGGCAGCGGCCCGATCCCGTTCTGGGCGTGAACATGTGGGAGACGTTCCTGACGCGGGAGCTGCCGCCGCTGATCGACGCCCAGTTCTCCGGCACCGGGGTGAACGCCCTGATGGGGCTGTCGATGGGTGCGCAGGGCGCGATGAACCTGATCGCCAAGCATCCCGCCCTGTACACGGGCGTGGCCGCCTTCAGTGGGTGCTACGACAACCGCAGCAACGAGACCAAGAACGCCGTCCGCACCACCGTGGGCTCGACGGGCGGGGATGCGACCAACATGTGGGGTAGCAACTCCGACCCCGCCTGGGCGGACAACGATCCGAGCTTGCGAGTGGACGCGTTGCGCGGCAAGCAGATCTACGTCTCGTCGGGCACCGGCCTGCCCGGTCCGTACGAGGCCGGCGGCTCGCCCGCCGAGGAGTTGATGGATGCGCTCCTGGTCGGCGGCCCGCTCGAGGCGGCGGCCAACCTGTGCACCACCGGGTTCGTGGACACCCTGGCTCGCGCCGGGGTGCCGGCGACGATCGTGCGCAAGCCGTGGGGCACCCACTCGTGGCGCTACTGGCAGGACGAGATGCACGGGTCCTGGCCCGTGCTCGCCCGCGCGCTCGGAATCGGGAACTAGCTCGCGCCGCACCGGGTCACGCGGTGTAGCGGTCCGCCACCGTCGCCGCGAACTCGAGGAACGCGTCGTTCTCGTGCGGGTCGCCGACGGTGATGCGCACGCCGTCGTCGCCGTACGCCCGCACCAGGATTCGCGCGTCCGTGGCCTCGGCGGAGAAGGCGCCCGACGCCTCCGCGAGGGGCAGCCAGACGAAGTTCGCGAACGAGTCGGCCACGCGATACCCGGAGCCGCGCAACGCATCACGCAGCCGGGCACGTTCGGCGATCACCAGCTCGGTTCGGGCGAGCAGCTCGTCGGAGGCGGCCAGTGACGCCACGGCGGCGCTCTGCGCGACCGAGCTCACGCTGAACGCGGTGTGCACTTTCTTCATCGCCGTGACGACGGACGGTGCGCCGACGCCGTACCCCACCCGCAGGCCGGCGAGACCGTACGCCTTGGAGAAGGTGCGCAGGACCATGACGTTGGGCCGCGTGCGGCCCACCTCGACGCCGTCGATGCGCCGGTCGGTGTACTCGAAGTACGCCTCGTCGAGCACCACCAGCACATGCTCGGGCACCGCGTCGAGGAAGCGGTCGAGGTCCGCGGGGTCCACCACGGTGCCCGTCGGGTTGTTGGGGTTGCAGACGAACATCAGGCGGGTCCGGTCGGTGACCGCGGCGGCCATGGCGCCCAGGTCGTGGACGTCGTCGTCGGTCAGCGGGACCCGCACGGCGGTGGCGCCGGCGACCAGCGTGACGATCGGGTAGGCCTCGAAGGACCGCCACCCGAAGACCACCTCGTCGCCCGGTGAGCACGTCGCCTGCACCAGTTCCTGGCACAGCGACACCGATCCGCAGCCGACGACGACGTTCGCCGCAGGCACGTCGAGAAACCCGGACAGGGCGTCGGTCAGGGCCGTCGCGGCGTTGTCGGGATAGCGATTGACGCCGGCCGCGGCCTCGGCGATGGCCTCGCGCACGCTGGGCAGCGGACCCGCCGTCGTCTCGTTGCTGGCGAGCTTGATCGCGCCCGGCACGGTGCGGCCCGGGATGTACCCGGGGATGGCGTCGAGGTCGGGGCGGGTGCGTGCGGTCACGACACTGGATTATGCGCGGCGCATGGTCGCGCCGGGTCGGGGGCGTCGGGTCACGAAAGTGCGGTCGGCCCGCAACGAAGCCTCGCCAGAAGTGCGTCGCGGTTCTACGGTGGTTCCATGACGGCATCGATCGAGGATTCGGCCCCTCTTCGACGTGCGGACGACGGCACGGAGTCGGACGAGCGGGTCCCGCTCACGGCGTTCCGGCCGGACTCCAATCCGCGGGGAGGCATCGTCGTGTTGCACGAGTCGCGGGAGTTCTCCCCGGCACTGGTGGAGTTCATGAAGGCGCTCGCGACGGACGGCTGGTTGGTGGCCGCGCCGCATCTGTTCCATCGCGCGGCGTCCGACGACGAGGTGTTCGGCGACGCGTTGTTCGAGGACTTCGACGCCACGGTGGCGTGGTTGACCGGTCAGGGCGTGTACGCCGACGCCATCGGGGTCATCGGTTTCGACGACGCGGGGACGGCGGCGGCGTTGGTGGCGACCGACCGGCCCGTCGGCGCGGCCGTGAGCGTCGCGGCGCCCGGGATCGTCGAGCCGTTGTCGGCGGACGCGAGGGCGCTGGTCGAGGCGGCGCCGTCGCTGCAGGCACCGTGGCTCGGCCTCTACGGTCAGGGCGACGAGCGCATCCCGGCCGACCACGTCGACCGGCTGCGCGATGCCGTCGCCGCGGCGCCGGTGGCCACGCTCGTCGTGAGCTACGACGGCCTGGACCATCGTCCCGACGAGGTGTCGCCGGAGTCGGGTACCACGGCCGGCGAGGACGCCGTGGTGGACGCCCAGCGCCGCATCTTCGACTGGTTCGACAGCCACCTGCGCTGACGCCCACCTGCCGTTTTGCGTCCGATGTGGCGCATGTGTAATCTTCTCTCTCGGCGGTTCGAAAGGACCGGTGCCCTTCGGAAGAAGGCTCAGGAGGCGTGCCAGAGCGGCCGAATGGGAGTCACTGCTAATGACTTGACCCTTCACCGGGTCCGGAGGTTCAAATCCTCTCGCCTCCGCCACTTTCGACTTCGGTCGGAGACAACAGAAGACATGCGCCCGTAGCTCAACGGATAGAGCACTTGACTACGGATCAAGAGGTTAGGGGTTCGAATCCCTTCGGGCGCACCACGAGAACCGCCACCGGCCATGCCGGTGGCGGTTCTCGCATGTGACGACCTATCCCGCGTGCGTCGGTGCGGCCGGGGCGGTCGGTGCGCCGAGAGAATCCCGTCGGCGCACCTGCGTCCGGACCGAGGCGACCACCGCCGCGCCCAGCACGGCCACGGCCGCGAACGCGTAGAAGTTCACCTGGTACCCGAACGCCCACCCGGCGATGAGGCCGCCGAGCAACGGTCCGCAGATGGCGCCGATCCGGCCGACACCGAGGGACCAGGCCAGCGCGGTGGCGTTCAGCTTCTGCGGGTAGTGCGTGGCGCAGAACCCGCCCACCAGGATCTGGGTGCCGACGCTGCCGAGGCCGGCCACCGCGACCAGCAGGAAGAGCAGTCCGGCGGGCAGATTTTGGCTGATGAGGAAGATGGCGACACAGGCGATGAGGAACGACGCCGTGACGACCTTCTGCACGCCGATGCGGTCCGCGACGAACGACGCGCTGATCGCGCCGACGATGGCACCGAGGTTGAGGACGAGCAGGAAGGCAAGGGAACTGCCGAGCGCGAAGCCGGCGCTGCGCATGATCTGCGGCAGCCAGGTGTTGAGGCCGTAGACCAGGAGCAGTCCGCAGAAGTTGGCCGCGGCGAACAGCAGTGTGGACCGTCGCCACCGCGGGGTGAACAGTTCTCGCATGCTCGACACGGGAGGTGCGGTGTCCAGCGCGGCGGCCGCGGGGACCGGCGCGACGACGTCGTCGTAGACCAGTCCGTGCTGCGCGGCGACGTCACGGGCCTCGGCCTCGCGACCGGTGGCGGCGAGGTAGGACACCGATTCGGGGAGATAGCGAACGACGATGGGCAGCAACGTGATCAGAGGCAGAGCGCCGAGGGCGTAGAGCACCCGGAAGTCGGTCTCGGGGAGCAGCGCGATGGCGAGGAGTGCCGCGCTCACACCGCCGACGGAGTAGCCGCTGAACATCACGGCGTTCGCGATCTGGCGACGGCCCTTGGGTGCGAACTCGACGGTGAGGGCGATGCAGGTGGGCACGACACCGCCGAGGCCGATGCCGGTGAGGAACCGCAGGACGCCGAACACGACCTCGTTCGGAGCGAAGGCCGTGGCCAGCATGCAGACGGAGAACCAGGCGATGGACCCGATCATGATGCGACGGCGTCCGAACCGGTCGGTGATCAGGCCGACCGACAGGGTGCCGAGCAGCATGCCGACCAGCGCGAGGCTGCCGATGAGTCCCGCCGACCCCGTGTCCAGATCCCATCCCTCGTAGGCGATCAGGGTGGGGACGGTGGATCCGTAGACCACCAGGTCGTACCCGTCGAAGACGATGGTGACGAAGCAGAGGACGAGAACCAGCAGGCCGGAGCGCTGTCTCGTGGGTCGGGGACGCGTCATGGGCGTTTTCCTCGTTCCGAGTGGGGGGTGGGGCGCGTGAGTGCGGTCACAGTATGCCGCTGGTGTGATGATCGTCAAGAAATCGTCATAGACGTCAGACGGACGCGGCGACGGTGAATCCCCCGGCGCACGCCACGACCGACGCGCCCAGCGTGACCGCGAGCCCGACCGCCGCGGCCGTGGTCCGCCCCGACCGCGCGAGGCGGGCCGCCTGCACCATCGCGGTGCCGAACGTCGTGTAACCACCGCAGAACCCGGTTCCGACGACGGTCTGCCAGGCGTCCGGAGCGGAGTGCAGTGCCACCGCCCCGGCGAGCATCCCGAGCAGGAACGAGCCGGACACGTTGATGCCGACGGTCGCCCACGAGATCGTGGTCGACCATCGGCGAGCGACGGCGGAGTCGACGGCGAACCGGGCGACCGCGCCCAGGGCGCCGGCGAGCACCACCAGCACCGCGATCACGACGATCTCCGCACGGCTCCGGCCGCCGCGATGCCGACGACGGCGGCGACGAGACCCGCGACGATGGACGCCGCGGCGTACACCGCGGCCAGGAAAGCGGCGCCCTGGCGAATCGACTCGACGATCTCGAGCGCGAAGGTGCTGTAGGTCGTCAGCGCGCCGCAGAATCCGACGCCGAGCAGCAGCCGCAGCCGACGACGCGACCCGGTGTCCGGCCCGCGCCGGGACAGCGCCTCGAGCAGGAGCCCGAGCACGAACGAGCCGACGACGTTCACCACGACCGTGCCGGTGGGCCAACTCGTGTCGCTGTGCGGCAGGGCGGATTCGACCGCGTACCGAACGCCCGTCCCGGCCGCGCCCCCGGCGGCGACCAGACCCACCGACACCGCCGTGCGGGCGAGGGAACCGGGCATGTGCCGCTCCTCGCGGTCGATCGGGTCCACCGACGGTCGGCGGCGCCGATCAATCTACGCGTCGAGGAACGCCCGCCCGGTGGCGTTCCGGGCTCCTCGGGCGGGCGCCGGCGTCCACAACTGCTCCGGATCGACGGGATCCCGTCGATCCGGGCGAGTTGTGGGCAACCAGGGCCGCGGACGTCACCCCCGCCGCTCGGCGAGTGGCGCGTCGCGACCTGACCCGACCCGGCCCGAGCCGTCACCGCAGCAGCGCGGCCGCCTCCCCGATCACGGCGGTCCAGCTCTCGAGGTCCGGCTCGTCGTCGGTGGGGTGCGCGAGCACCGAGGTGACACCCATCTCGCCGAGCCGTGCGAAGTCCGCGGCGATCTCCTCGGCGCCGCCCCCGACGGCGATGGTGTCCGCGGAGTCCTGCCCCCACCGGGCGGCCTCGTCGCGCAGCCGTTCGGCCGCACCGGGTCCCACGGCGACCAGTCGCGGCGCGACGATCGGGTGGTCGTCGGTCGACGCGGCTCCGCGGACCTCCGCGCAGGCGGCGCGCAGCCGGTCGTCGGTGAGGGCCGCCGACAGCAGGGTGCCGTCCGAGTGCGACGCCGCGAACCGCAGCGTCTTCGGGCCCTCTCCGCCGACCATCAGCGGCTCGCCGGGGACGGGGTACTGCAGCCGCACGGCGTCGAGTCGGACGTAGCGGCCGTCGACGGTGACCTCGTCGCCGGCCAGCAGTGCGCGCAGCGCGGCGTGGTACTCGTCCAGCAACGTCATGGGCGACGCCGCCCGCGACCCCACCTGCTCCATCCAGCGCTGCACCCCGTGACCGACACCCGGCAGGAAGCGGCCCGGGAAGAGGCGCTGCAGCGACGCCACCTCCATGGCGGTCAGCGCGACGTTGCGCAGCGGCGCCGGCATGAGGCCGAGCCCCACCCGGATGCGGGACGTCGAGGCCAGCGCCACGGCCGCGGTGGTCAGCCCGCCGTGGCTGAAACAGTCCTCCCACAGCCAGAATTCGTCGAGACCGGCGGCCTCGGCGGCGCGCGCGGCCGCCGGGAGGCGGGTCGGGTCCACGGCCGGGGTGAAGACGGTGCCGATCGAGAGGGACGTCATGAGTGTCGAGGGTGGCACGAACCCGGTCGGGGAGCCACCCCGATCGGAGTAGCGTCGCTCGGTGTGAGGGAACCGCACCTGCTCGCGTCGGCGCTGCGGGACGCCGGGGTGGCCGACGTCCTGGTCGACGAGACCACGCGGGCCGCCTACTCGTCCGACGCGTCGCTCTACCGCGTGGTGCCGACCGTGGTGGCTCGGCCGCGCCACGTCGACGAGATCGACGCCGTTCTCGACGTCTGCCGCCGCACCGGCGTGCCGCTGACCACGCGCGGTGCGGGCACGTCGATCGCCGGGAACGCCGTCGGCACCGGCGTCGTCATGGACACCTCCCGGCATCTGCAGCGCATCGTCTCCGTCGATCCCGACACCCGCACCGCGGTGGTGGAACCCGGCGTCGTGCAGGCGGTTCTGCAGCGGGCCGCGGCGCCCCACGGCCTGCGCTTCGGTCCGGACCCGTCGACCTCGACGCGCTGCACGGTCGGCGGGATGATCGGCAACAACGCCTGCGGCACCCGAGCATTGGGCTACGGCCGCACGTCGGACAACATCGCGGCGCTCGACGTCCTGACGGGCACGGGCGAGCGGCTACACCTGGTGAGCGGGGCACCGCCACCGGAGTCGGCCACCGTGGACGCGCTCCGCAGTGTCGTGGGTCGCGGATTGGCCACCGTCCGAACCGAATTCGGCAGGTTCGTCCGGCAGGTGTCCGGCTACTCGCTCGAGCATCTGTTGCCCGAGCGCGGCACCGACGTTGCCCGCATGCTGGTGGGCAGCGAGGGCACGCTCGCGGTCACTCGACTCGCCACGGTCCGGCTGGTCGCCGAGCCCGAGCACCGCGTCCTGGTGGTGCTCGGCTACCCCGAGATGCCCGACGCGGGCGACGCGACGCCCAGCGTGCTGCGGTATCGGCCCACCGCGTGCGAGGGAATCGACGCCCGCATCGTCGACGTGGTCCGGACCCGATTCGGCGACGCCGCCGTCCCGACGCTGCCGCGCGGTGCGGCGTGGCTGTTCGTCGAGATCGCAGGGGACGATCCCGACGAGGTCCGGGCCCGCGCCGACGAGGTCGCGCGCGGCTGCGGCGCGGAGGACGCCGCGGTGGTCACGGACGCGGAGTCGGCGGATCGACTGTGGCGCATCCGCGCCGACGGGTCGGGGTTGTCCGCCCGCAGTCCCGTCGGACGGCCCGCGCACGCCGGGTGGGAGGACACCGCGGTGCCGCCGGAGCGGCTCGGCAGCTACCTGCGCGACTTCGAGACGCTGATGGCCGACGCCGGGGTAACGGGCCTGCCGTACGGCCACTTCGGCGACGGGTGTCTCCACATCCGCCTCGACTTCCCGCTCGATCGACGCGGGGGAGTGCCCGCGTTCCGCGAATTCCTGCACGCCGCAGCGACCGTCGTCGCCGCGTACGGCGGATCCTTGTCCGGCGAGCACGGCGACGGCCGGGCCCGGAGCGAACTGCTGCCGCTGATGTACTCCGCCGGGGCCCTCGATCTCTTCGCGGGCGTCAAGAACGTGTTCGACCCGGACGGCATTCTCAACCCGGGTGTGCTGGTCGACCCCCGGCCGCTCGACGCCGACCTCCGCATTCCCCTGGCGCTGCCGGTGCGGCGCAGCGGCTTTCGGTTCGACGAGGACGGCGGTGACGTCACGCAGGCCGTCCACCGATGCACCGGGGTGGGCAAGTGTCGCGTCGACACCACCGTCACGGGCGGGGTGATGTGCCCGTCGTACCTCGCCACCCGGGAGGAGAAGGACTCCACCCGCGGCCGTGCCCGGGTCCTGCAGGAGATGGCCGTGGGCACCGTCGTCACCGACGGGTGGCGCTCGCCCGAGGTGCACGACGCCCTCGATCTCTGCCTGTCCTGCAAGGGATGTGCGTCCGACTGCCCGACGGGCGTGGACATGGCGACGTACAAGTCCGAGATGCTGCACCAGAGCTACCGCCGTCGCCTGCGGCCCGCATCCCACTACGCCCTGGGGCGCCTGCCGCAGTGGGCGCGTCTGGCGAGCCGGGCGCCCCGCGTCGTCAACACGGTGCTGGGGTTCCCGCCCGTGCGGCGCGCCGCGCTCGCGGCCGCGGGCGTGGACCGACGACGGACGCTACCGGCCTTCGCGCCCGAGACGTTCCGAGAGTGGTTCGCCCGCACCGAGTCCGAGCGTCCGGCCGACGGTGATCCCGTCGTGCTGTTCGTCGACTCCTTCACCGACCACTTCTCGCCGGAGGTCGGCATCGCGACGGTGCAGGTGCTCAGGGACGCGGGTCTGGCGCCCCGGATCACCGCACGCCCGGTGTGCTGCGGGCTCACGTGGATCACCACCGGCCAGTTGGACGCGGCGCGGCGCATCCTGCGGCGGACGGTCACCCGGCTCGCGGACACGGCCGACGCGGGCGTGCCGATCGTCGGCATGGAGCCGTCGTGCACCGCGACCCTGCGGTCGGACGCCGCCGGTCTGCTGGGTGCGCCCGCCACCGAGACCGTCGTGGGCCGGGTCCGCACCCTCGCCGAGCTGCTGACCGAGCGCGGGTGGACGCCCCCGGACCTGACGGGCACCGCCGTCGTGGCGCAGCCGCACTGCCACCACCACGCCGTCATGGGCTGGGACGCCGATTCCGCGCTGCTGCGCACGGCGGGCGCCGACGTGACCCGACTGGGCGGATGTTGCGGCCTGGCAGGCAATTTCGGCGTCGAGAAGGGTCACTACGACGTCTCGCTCGCCGTCGCCGACCAGCATCTGATGCCGGCACTCCGCGCGGCCGAGACGTCGGCCGTCGTCCTCGCGGACGGCTACTCGTGCCGAACACAGGTCGCGGACCTGACCGAGCGCCGGGGAGTACACCTGGCGCAACTGCTCGCCGGTGCTACCGTCGAGGCGTGTCCACGATGAACCCGACCCTCGGCTCGGAGGTGGTCGGCGCTTCGGGCGCCGGCATCAGGTAACCGCGCCCCGACCGGTCTCGCGTCCCGCGACGACCGGTCATCGCTCGTACCCTGACGACACCCCGGGCGCCCCGGCGCCCGTATCCCGCACGGGCGCCCCGTCGCCCGCATCCCGAAACGGTTCTCACCCATGCATGCACTCACCCCGTCCGACCTGCGCGCCGCCATCGTCAACGCCAGTCGGAAGGAACGCTCCGACGCCTCGATCCCCGATCTCGACCCGCTCGACCTCGACGCCCTCGACTACCTCGGGTGGCGCGACACCAAGTTCGACGGCCGCGCCTACGTCGTGGTCCCCCTGGCCGACGGCGAGACCGTCGGTGTTCTGCTGCGCCAGGCCGACGCCACCCCGCGCGTGCGGACGCAGTGTTCCTGGTGCCGCGACGTCCGGCTGCCCAACGACGTCGTCTTCTACGCGGCCAAGCTCGCCGGCCCGGCGGGCAAGCGGGGCAGCACCGTGGGCACCCTCGTGTGCCGCGACTTCCAGTGCTCGGCCAACGTCCGGCGCGACCCGCCTCGGCCGTTCCCCGGATACGACATGGACGCGGCACGCGAGGAGCGCATCGCGGCGCTGCGGTCGGCGTGCGCGGGCTTCGCCGATCGGGTGCGGCGCGGCTGAGCTCCGGCTCGCGGGTCTCTACCCTTCCTCCATGACGGTTCTGCGCTCCATTGCGCTGTTCGGGGCGGCCGCGGTGCTCGAGATCGGTGGTGCCTGGCTGGTCTGGCAGGGCATTCGCGAGCACCGTGGCTGGCTCTGGATCGGCGCGGGCGTTGTGGCCCTGGGCGCGTACGGCCTGGTCGCGACGCTGCAGCCGGATGCGGAGTTCGGCCGGATCCTCGCCGCGTACGGCGGCGTGTTCGTCGCCGGGTCGCTCCTGTGGGGGATGGTCGCGGACGGGTTCCGGCCGGACCGGTACGACGTGACGGGCGCGCTGGTCTGCCTGGTCGGCGTGGCGATCATCATGTATTCGCCGCGCTGACGCGCCTCCCGGTCGACACCGGTCAGGGACGGTCGAACGACGTGACGACGTCGTGCTGCGTCCGTCGTCCCAGCGGAACGTCGCGGCTGTCGATCAGCACCGGCGTCGCCGCCGGGTCGAACAGCGCGACGACCTGCTCGCTCGGCACCGACCGCCCCTGCCCGTCGAGCATGCGCAGGGCGACGACGGCGGACGCGCACGTCCGCCCACCGGCGTCGAAGGTCTGCTCGAGGTAGGCGTTCTTGGTGTCGAAGCCGAGCAGGCGCGTGGTGACGGAGAACCGGGTCCCGAACGTCAGCGAGGCGATGTAGGTGATCGACTGCGCGGCCACCACCGGGTGCCAGCCCTGACGGCGCAGCGCCGCCCAGAGTCCGCCGCGGACGAACATGTCGACGCGGCCGGCGTCGAGAATCGACAGGTAGCGGCCGTTGTTCATGTGCAGCAGCACGTCGAGGTCGGACGGCGCGACCCGGAACCAGGTGACCGTGGTGTCGGCGCGCACCGGGCCGCGCCCGACACGCCAGGGCAGCATCTGGCGCACGAGGCGCAGGGACATCAGCACGCGCTCACTCTGCCCGACGCCGCCGGACCGCAGTGATGCGGCCGATGGTTAGAGGGCCAACTATTGGCGTAGAGTCGAATCATGGACGTCGCCGATCCGCTCGCGCTGGACCGCCAGGTGTGTTTCGCCCTGGCGGTCACCAACCGTGCCGTGCTCGGGGTCTACCGCCCGGTGCTCGAGCCGTTGGGTCTGACGCACCCGCAGTACCTGGTCATGCTCGCGCTCTGGGAGCGGTCGCCGCGGTCGGCCGGGGACATCGCCCGCACCCTGTGCCTGGATCCCGCGTCGGCCACGCCGCTGCTCAAGCGCCTCGAGACCCGCGGCCTGCTGACCCGCCGGCGCAGCGAGGATGACGAGCGACGATTGGTCGTCGAGCTCACCGCCGCGGGCCACGACCTCCGTGCGGAGGCGGAGGGGGTCCCGGCCCGCGTGATCGACGCCCTCGGGGTCGACGTCGAGGACCTCGAACGGCTGCACGCCGCCCTCTCGGTGATCAACCGACACGTCAATTCCGTTCCCGAAAGGATCGACCAGTGAGCGCTCGTCGTCCCAATCCCGTGCAGTGGCTGGGCTATTCCGTCGGCCGCACATTGCCCCCGGAGCTGCAGGGCTGGGTCCGCAACGATCTGATCGGCGACGCCGCCGTCCCGCGGCACCTGATCCGCAGCATGGTCCCGTTCCTGCCGATCTTCCTCGCGTTCCTGCTCTTTCCCGGTGAGCTGTGGCTACGCGGGGCGATGATCCTGCTCGCCGTGCTGCTCGCCCTCTTCTACTCCCTGGCGTACATGGAGCCGAACCGCCGACGCCGCCTGGCCGCGCACGGGCTGTCGCCCGACCTGCAGAACCCCAAGAAGGTCGCGCGGGAAGAACGCGAGCGCCGCAACTACGAGCGGTGGCGCCCCGGCCGCTGACCCACCCGGGAGACTGTGCCCGTGCGCATTCCTCGCCCGCGTGACCTCCGGGACGGCAGCGATCCGGATCCGCGGTTCACCCTCGCCAACGAACGCACCTTTCTTGCCTGGATCAGAACGGCCCTGGGGTTGCTCGCCGCCGCGGCGGCCCTGGAGGCGTTCGGCGATCGAGTCGTGCCCGGCGCGGTCCACGCCGTGCTCGTGGTGGGGCTCGCCGTGCTCGCGGCCGTCGTCGGCGCCACGTCGCTGGTGCGGTGGATGCGGATCGAGATCGCGTTGCGACGACGCGAGTCGCTTCCCGTCCCCGCCGCCACGGCGGTGCTGGCGTTCGGCCTCACCGTCGCGGTGGTCGTCTTTCTCGTGGGCCTCGCGGCGTGACCGGTCTGGCCCCGGAACGGACCGTGTTGGCGCGTCGGCGGACCGCGCTCGCCGTCGCGGCGACGTCGTTGCTCGTCGCGCGCGCCGTGCAGTCGACGGTGAGCGGCGCGGTGGGCGTCGTCGCGGCCGCGGGAGTGGCCGTCGTCGCCGCGGCCGCGGTGGTCGTCGTGCTCGCCGCACCGGGCCGCGCCCTGCGGCACGGCGTGCTGGTCGCGGCGCTGCTGATCCTCGCCGCTGCCGTGGTGGCCGCGTCGCTGCGGTGAGCGGACTGCAGTGCGTACGCCCCGCGGGTGGGGGTACGCAGGTCCGGTGAGAAACCGAGTCCCGTGCTGACCGCGCTGCTCTACGGCGTGGGCACCGCCCTGCCGCTGGTGATCGGCGCCGCGATCGGACTGCGGTGGTCGCTCCCGCAGCGGGTGCTGGCGGCGCTGATGGCCTTCGGTGCCGGAACCATGATCGCCGCCGTGTCGTCCGAACTCTTCGAACCCGCGTTCACGCAGGCGGGCATCGTGGTGTCGGGACTTGCGCTGATCGCGGGAGCGGGGGTCTACGTCGGCGCGAACCACCTGATCGAGAACCGCCTGGGCCCGGCCGCGATCGGTCCCGCGCTGATGCTCGGCACGATCCTGGACGGCGTTCCGGAGAACACGGCGCTCGGGGTCTCGCTCACCGCCGGCGGCGGCCTGGTGCTGCTGGTGGCCGTCGCGGTGGGCAACGTGCCCGAGGCAGTCGGCGGTGCGGCGCTCATGCGGGCCCGGCACGGGTTCTCCGCATCGCGGGCGATGGCGCTCTGGTCGCTGACCGCCGTCGTGCTCGTGGTGGTGACGGTGGTGGGGCACGCTCTGGCCGACGCGATTCCGGACGTCGGCATCTCCGCGGTCCAGGCGTTCGCCGGCGGGGCGACCCTCGCCGTCCTCGCCGACTCCCTGATGCCGGAGGCCTACAAGGACGGCGGATGGTGGGTGGGGTTGTCCACGGCCGCCGGATTCCTCGTGGCGTTCGCCCTGGGTGGCTGACGGCCGACAACTACGTGTGACCGGCCGATACACGAATGTGACCGGCATCACCGAACGGGGGCGTGCGCTTTCGGCGAGTCGTCTCGACTCATATCCAGAACGCGATGGAGACGCCGTCGCATCGAGAGAAAGGATGTGTCATGGGATTCGTCGACAAGGCCAAGAACGCTGCAGAGGACGCCATCGGCAAGGCCAAGGAAGTTGTCGGTGACGTCACCGACAACAAGGACCTCGAGGCCGAGGGCAAGAAGGATCAGGGCTCGGCCGGCGCCAAGAAGATCGGCGAGAACGTGAAGGACGCCTTCAAGTAAGGATCCACTTTTCTCCGAGCGGCGTCGGACCCCTGTGCGGGGTTCGACGCCGCTCGTGTCTTCTCGGCCCGATTATCCAATTCCGTACCGCGCGGGCATGTTTCGTGAAATCGCGGACGGAGTAACCCCCTCATCATCGCCGCCGGCACTCGCTGGAGGCTCTGCGAAAGGCACGACCATGACCGATACCGCCCACACCACGCATACCGGACGCAAGCGCGCCGGAGGGTTCCTCTCGACGCTGTCCCTGCTGCTCTCGCTCGTCCTCGTGGTCGCTCTGGTGATCTTCGTTCTCCAGAACTCCAACTCGACGACCATCGACTTCCTCGGGTGGAACCTGGACCTGAGCCAGGGCGTCGCTCTGCTGGGTGCCGCGGTGGTCGGCGCGGTCATCGCCTTCTTCGTCTCCGGTGCGCTGCGCGTGCGTCGCGCCGTGCGCTGACACAAACCACAACGAGAACTACACAGTCGAGAACCGAGAAGAGCCGCCCACCGAATCGGTGGGCGGCTCTTCTCGTGGTACCTGGTGCGTGTTGCCGGGGGGTCAGTCGTCGCCGCGCGGCGGGATGTCCGCCGCCACGCCGCCACCGTTGTGCTCCGGGCCGGCATCCGGGTGACCGGCGGGGACGCGGTTGCGGAAGCGTGCGGCCTCGCTCGGCTGGGACGACGAGCCGCCGACGCGCTCACCGCGGTAGGGGCCGGGCTTCGGGCGCGGCTTGCCGCCCGGGAACGCCAGCCGGATGATGGTGCGCTGCACCGTGCCCCACTGCTTGGACAGCGGGCCCGTGTTGTACGGCAGCTGGTAGCGCTCGCAGATGTCCTTGATCTTCGGCGCGACTTCCTTGTACCGGGTGCTGGGCATGTCCGGGTAGAGGTGGTGCTCCACCTGGTAGCTCAGGTTGCCGGACATCAGGTGGAAGAGCGCGGAGCCCTCGATGTTGGCCGCCCCGACGAGCTGCCGGACGTACCAGCCGCCGCGGGTCTCGTTCTCCACTTCCTTCTGGCTGAAGGTGTACGCCTGGTCCGGGAAGTGGCCGCAGAAGATGATGCCGTGCGACCACACGTTGCGGATGATGTTGGCGACGAAGTTCGCGGCGAACGTGTTGACGAACGTCTGCTCGATGCCGGCCCCGTGCCGATCGAGGACCGACGCCACCCGACGCGCTCCGCGAGCGGAACTGACGTCACGCAGCCGCTTGCCGAGCTTGGACTTGCCGGAACCGGAGACCCGGCCACCGGTGGCCACCTGGGCGGCGCCGTAGGCGACCGCGCTGACCGCCGGCCAGCCGATGTAGTCCTTGACGATCTGGCGACGCGCCTTGGTGGCGATGCCGCGCAGATCGGTGAGCACGTCCTTGACCGGCTTCTCGCCGCGTCGGATCGCCTCGATGTCGAGATCGTGGAGCGCGACGCCCCACTCGAAGAACGCCATGAGCAGCAGGTTGTAGAACGGCTGCGCGAGGTAGACCGGCGACCACTTCTGGTGCGGATCGATGCGCATGATCTCGTAGCCGAGATCCTTGTCCTTGCCGCGAATGTTGGTGTACGTGTGGTGCACGTAGTTGTGCGAGTGCTTCCACGCCTCGGCGGTGGATGCGGTGTCCCAGTCCCACACCGACGAGTGGATGTCCGGATCGTTCATCCAGTCCCACTGGCCGTGCATGACGTTGTGGCCGATCTCCATGTTCTCGAGAATCTTCGCGATTCCGAGGCATGCCGTTCCGGCCACCCACGCCGTCTTGGACTTCGATCCGAACAGGATCACGCGGCCGGCGACGGCGAGCTGCCGCTGTGCCGCGATCACCGTGGTGATGTAGTTCCGATCGCGTTCGCCGAGATCCGCGTAGACCTCGTCGTGAATGGCGTCGAATTCCTTGGCCAATGCTTCGATGGTCTCGTCGCTCAGATGAGCGAGTGGACTGACGACGTCGTTCGTCCGGCTCGTGTCGACGCTCATGACGATTCCTCCCCTGTAGATACCGCGTGGCGGTAATGGCAACCGGTCTCGTCAGAGATCGATCTCGATGTCTCCCTCGGCAGTGTTGACGCAGATGCGTACTGCCTGCCCCGTAGGTTCCGAGACTTCCCCGTTCCGCAAGTCCCTCAAACGCCCCTTCTTCAGGGTGCCCGTGCAGGTGTGGCAGATGCCGATGCGGCAGCCGAACTTGAGGTCCAGTCCGGCTTCCTCGCCGGCCGCGAGAATCGGTGTGCCGCCGTCGCATTCGACGTCCTGATCGCTGCGCAGGAAGCGGACCGTGCCGCCCTCGCCCTCCTCGTCGCCGCTGCCGATGACGGGCTGAAAACTCTCGTTGTGGAACTTGTCCGGATCGCCGTTCTCCTTCCACCAGGCTTTCAGATCGTCCAGGAGATCCGCCGGGCCGGAGCAGAATGCTTGACGCTCACGCCAATCGGGGCACAACTCGTCCAGATCGGACGCCTTCATGCGGCCCCGGTCCTCGGTGACACGAATGTCGAGGTTCAGGGTGGAATGCTTGCGGTCCAGTCGCTCGAGGGTCTCCGAGAACATGCACTGATCCCGGCTGTGCACGGAATGGATGACGACGACGTCCTTCATCTGGTCCAGATGGTCGAGCTCGCGCAGCATGCTCATGATCGGCGTGATGCCGCTGCCGGCGCTGATGTAGAGCAGCTTGTCCGGCACCGGATCGGGCAGCGTGAAGACGCCCTCGACCTCGCTGAGTCGGACGATGTCGCCCGGCTTGATCTTCTCCACGAGGAAGGGCGACACGGTGCCCTCCGGAACGAGCTTGGGGCTGACCGAGATGAGGCCGTTGTCGCCGTGCGGGTCCGAGGTGAGCGAGTAGGCGCGCCAGTGATAGCGACCGTCGATCAGCACGCCGAGGCGCAGGTACTGACCGGGCTCGTGACCGCCCCACTCGTACCCGGGCTTGATGAACACCGAGACGGCGTCGGTTCCCTCACGTTCGACGTGGTCGACCTTCCCGCGGAGCTCCCGCGTGGTCCACAGCGGATTGATCATCTCGAAGTAGTCGTCCGGCCGCAGCGGGTTCGACAGATGTTTGAACGCCTTGAGCATGGTTCGCCGGAGGACCGACACCTGGGGGCGTGCACCGCGTTCAGCCATGGCGCCAACGGTACTGTGACCGCCGGTGACAGGTGTCCGAACACGCAATAGTGGACGCTGTCGGACGTGGTGCGACCAGGCGCACTCCACCGTCGGCGGTTCAAACTGTCGAAGTCTCTCGAGAACGGTGCCGCGCGCCGTGACAGACTCCTCGGCGCGTCTCACGAGGAGCGCCGAGCAAGGGTGAGGAGGCCCGGGTGACCATCGTCGACAACGCGGTCTACGTGCACGGAGCGCGCACCGAGCAGCCGGAGAGCCTCGACCGCACCTACGAGCTCCTCCGCAAGTGCGGGGGCATGGCGTGGATCGGGCTCTACCGACCCGACCACGACGAGATCGCCTCTGTCGCAGCCGAGTTCGGCCTGCACCCGCTCGCGGTGGAGGACACCGTCTCGGCGCACCAGCGGCCGAAGCTCGAACGGTACGGCGACCAACTCTTCGTGGTGCTGCATCCCGCTCGCTACGTCGACGAGACCGAGAAGGTCGAGTTCGGCGAGGTCCACGTCTTCTGCGGGCCCGATTTCGTGGTGACCATCCGGCACGCGGAGTCGCCCAACCTGTCCGTCGTCCGCCGCCGTCTCGAGGACGCGCCGACCCTGCTCGAGCAGGGCGCCGAGGCCGTGCTCTACGCCATCCTCGACCAGGTCGTCGACGAGTACGAGCCCGTGGTGAAGGGGCTCGAGAACGACATCGACGAGATCGACGATCAGCTGTTCGACGGCGACCCCGACGTCTCGCGACGCATCTACGAACTCTCGCGCGAGGTCATCGAGTTCCAACGGGCCACGCATCCGCTGGTCGCGATGATCGAGGCGCTCGGTCGCGGCTCGGAGAAGTACAACGTGGACCTCGAGCTCCGCCGCAACCTGCGCGACGTCCTCGACCATGCCATCCGGATCACCGAGCGGGTCGACTCGTTCCGCGCGACGCTGCAGAACGCGCTGTCCGTGCACACCACTCTCGTCGGCCAACGGCAGAACGACGAGATGCGCGCGATGACGCAGGTGAGCCTGGAGCAGAACGAACAGGTCAAGCGCATCTCGTCCTGGGGCGCCATCCTGTTCGCCCCGACGCTGATCGCCGGGGTGTACGGCATGAACTTCGACCACATGCCCGAGTTGCACTGGCGCTTCGGCTACCCCGCCGCCGTGACGACGATGCTGCTCGCGTCCTGCGTGCTCTACCTGGTCTTCCGACGCCAGAAATGGTTGTGAGGGCGGGTGTGAACGCGGCGCCACCCGGGTAGCCGCTCCGGATGAACACCATCGTATGGATCGTCGTGGCCGTCGTCGTCGTGCTGGTGCTGGCCGCGATCGCGGTGGCGCTGTCGAAGAAGAGCAAGCAGAAGCGCCTCGAGCAGGCCGAGCAGATCAGGGAGCGGGCCGCCGAGCGGTCCACCGAGGTCGAGCAGCGGGAGGCGATGGCCCAGAAGTCCGAGGCCGACGCCCGCCGCGCCGCCGCCGAGGCCGACGCCAAGGCCGCGGAAGCCCGGCTCGCCGCGCAGCGCGCGCAGGAGCACCGCGGCGAGGCCGCCAGCAGCCGCGACGAGTTGGACAAGGAGTGGGAGCGGGCGAACAAGCTCGATCCCACGGTGCGGGGCGACGGGCGTCGCGACGGGCGTGACGACCACGCGCGGGACGGCATCGACTCGGCCGGCGATCTCGGCTACAACGACCCCCGGCACATCGGGCACGGCAGCGCCGGGCCGCAGGACGCCGGGCACGGCAGCGCCCGGCCGCAGGATTCCGGGCACCGCAACGCGGGGCCGCAGGATTCCGGTCACCGCAACGCGGGGCCGCAGGACGCCGGTCACCGCGGCCCGGATGCCGCGGGCTACCCGGACGCCCCGCACACGCCCGAGTCGGGCGGCGGGCGCCACGAGCGCATCTAGTTTTCAGGCACCCGGTCGCCGCGGACCGCGGCCGTGACCTCCGCGGCCGCGGTCGCCGGGTCCTCGTGCTCCCAGATGCGCACCACGGTCCACCCGGCCTCGGCGAGTCGGCGGTCGGTGTCGCGGTCGCGGGCGACGTTGGCCGCCAACTTGTCCGCCCACCACTGCGCGTTGTTGCGAGGACGGGTGGCGTGCACGGGGCAGGAGTGCCAGAAGCAGCCGTCCACGTAGACCGCCACCCGCGCCCGCGTGAACACGAGGTCGGCGCGACGGCGCATCCCGGGCAGCGGCGCGCGGTCGACGCGGTAGCGCAGACCGGCCGCGTGCAGCAGGCGGCGGAGCGCGAGTTCCGGCTTCGTGTCGCGGCGGCGTTGCTGGGACAGGCGCGCGCTGGTGGCCGCGTCGGTACGCGGACGCTCGGCCATGGGCGGGTCAGTCCTCGTCGTCGGGCTCGGACCAGCTGGGCGCGAAGCGATTTCGTCGTTCCACCTCGGCGTGCACGACGTCGAGGAACTGGTCGAAGTGCAGGAGAGAGCGTTCGGCGGGTCGACCGTTGCGCGGCGGCGCGTCCTCGACGTCGAAGAAGCGGACGTCCCCGCGGTACGGGCCGTCCGGCTCGTACAGGCCGATGAAGACCTTCTCGAACAAGTCGTAGCGGGTGTCCTCGGCCCCCAGGTCGACCCAGGCCCGCTCGGTGCTCCCGACGACCGGCCGCTTGCCCCGCCCCGCCCGCTTGGACAACGTGGTCACGTGGTGCGCGAAGGACGATTTGCCGATGTCGCTGGTCTTGGTGGGATCGCCGTCCTCGCACGTGGACCAGGGCTCGAACATGACGCCGACCAGCACGCTGTACGGCTGCCGCTGGTGCAGCACCATGGCCTCGCCGCGCAACTCGTGATCGTTGCGGACGATGTTCTTGGTCCAGCGACCGAGTCGGCCGGTGGTGGGGCTGTAATCCTGGAAGCTGTAGGTCTTGATCGACACGCACAGAATCAGTCCGAGCGTGGGATCGAGCGCCTTGACGTCGAGCCGCTTGCGGCCCTTCGCGACGTCGACCTGCGCCTCCTGCCCCACGCCGTGGGCGTCCGGGGTGATGGACGGATAGCGGGGACGGAGTCCGTCGGCCACGGCCTGCGCGAGGTGGTTCGACAGACGCTGGGCGTAGTTCTTCTTTTCTCCGCGGTCCGCGGTGGGCGACGGACGGTCCCCGGCGAAGTCCAGCGCGAACGTCAGCGGAAACATCAGGCGACTCGAACCGGCTCGCGCTCGGGCGTGCGCATGCGGTCCAGGTGCGCCTCCACGGTGTCGAGGAAGCCGGGCTCGAACCGCAGGTTGCCCGACCGCGCGCGGCGAAGGAATCCGGCAGTTGCCCGCTCCGACAACAACTTCGGATCCGTCAGGAAGCCGGCCAGATCCTCGTACGGCGCCTCGACCGGCCAGGTGCCGACCG
Source organism: Rhodococcoides corynebacterioides (assembly GCF_019834675.1). Lineage (GTDB taxonomy): Bacteria > Actinomycetota > Actinomycetes > Mycobacteriales > Mycobacteriaceae > Rhodococcoides > Rhodococcoides corynebacterioides_A. The sequence goes on from NZ_JABUBU010000012.1 coordinate 83,058, forward strand.
GGACGCGGAAGACCTGCCCGTTCCGTCCCCACGCGGCCGTCGGCCAGCTCTGCCCGGGCGCGAGCGGAACGTCCGCGGTCCCGTCGTGATCCACCGGGTCGGCCAGCCGCGCCCCGACCCACGACGCCATGCGCACACTCACCGCGTTGCCCACCAGCTTCCAGCGGTGTCCCGCGCGCACACCGGGCACGTCGACGGCCGGCGACGTCCACCCGGCGTCGAACCCCTGCAGGCGCTCGGCGTCGGTGATGCCGGGCGTGACCAACTCGCCCGCGGGCAGGCGCACGGCCGGCGGGCTGGCGATGCCGAGCGTGGACCCGCCCTTGAGCGTGGGAACGGCGTTGACCGCCCAGCCGAGCCCCCGAACGCCCTCGGTCCAGTAGAAACCGCAGGGCAGGGACTCGGAGTCCGCCGGGTACGGCACGGGCACGTCGGTGCCGAACAGCACCGCGCGCGGATCCTCGGTGCGGGAGGCGAGCATGACCACGCGCTGCCGACGCTGGGGGAGCCCGAACGAGCGGGCGTCGACCACGCGGTAGGCCCACGTGTATCCGAGCTCCTCGAGCGCGTGCGTGATGTGACGCATCGCGGCACCGCGCCCGAGCTGCAGCATGAAGGGGACGTTCTCGATGACCAGCCACCGCGGGCCGCGGCGACGGGCCACGAGCCGGAAGACGTGGTCCACCAAGCCGGACCGATCACCGGTGATGCCGGCGGTGCGTCCGGCCTGCGAGAGGTCCTGACACGGGAAGCCGGCGGCGACGAGCTCCGTGCCCGCGGGCAGCGACCGCAGCGTGGTGACGTCGCGGTGCAGGGGCACGTCGGGGAATCGCGCGCGCAGCACCGCACCGGCGCCGGGATCGATCTCGCACAGCAGCTCACTGGACCACCCGTGCTGCGTCAGGCCCAGCTCGAGGCCCCCGATGCCGGCGAAGAGCCCGACCATCGTGCCTGTGCCTCCGCCGCCCACGTCGGTCCCCGCTTCCGCATCACTCGTCCCACCGACCGGCGCCGCACGACCCGATCTCGATCGACGCCGACGTTACCGGGACGCACCGACAGCCCCGTCCCGCCGCGCTACCGCTCGCGTTGGAACACGTCGGGAATGCCGTCGCCGTCGGCGTCGCGGGTCTGCTCCGCGTGCAGAGCCCGGTACGCCCGGTCCCGGCTGCGCAGCACGATCGTCGCGAGCACCGCCGAGATCACCGAGCCGGTGAGGACGGCCACCTTCACGTGGTCGTCCCGCTCGGTGCCGGCGCCGAAGGCGAGGTCGCCGATCAGCAGCGAGACCGTGAAGCCGATCCCCGCCAGCACCGCGACGCCCGCCACGTCGCGCCACGCCAGTCCCTCGTCGAGGGTGGCGCGGGTGAACCGCGACACCAGGTAGGTCGTGCCGAACACACCGACGAACTTGCCGAGCACGAGTCCGAGCACGATGCCCACGGCGACGGGATCGGTCAGCGCGGATTCCAGACCCGCGAGCCCGCCGACGGTGACGCCGGCGGCGCAGAAGGCGAACAGCGGCACCGCCACCCCGGCCGAGATCGGCCGCACGCGGTGTTCGAAGTGTTCCGCCAGTCCGGGTCCCGCGTCCGGCCCGCCGGCGGCGCGGCTGCGCAGGACGGGAACGGTGAAGCCGAGGAGCACCCCGGCGACCGTCGCGTGGACGCCCGACGCGTGCATCAGGACCCAGCAGGCCACGGCCAGGGGGATGAGCAGCCACCAGGAGCGGATGCGCCTCTGCACCGCGACGGCGAACAGCGCCAGTGGAACCAGGGCGCCGGCGAGGGCGGCGACGTTCAGCTCGTCGGTGTAGAAGATCGCGATGACCGTCACCGCGAGGAGGTCGTCGACGACGGCCAGGGTCAGCAGGAAGGTGCGCAGCGCCAGCGGCAGATGCGAGCTGACGACGGCGAGCACCGCGACGGCGAACGCGATGTCCGTGGCCGTCGGGACCGCCCACCCGCGCAGGGCGCCGTCGTCGCCGAGGGTGTTCACGAGCACGTAGATCAGGGCGGGCGCGATCATGCCGCCCACCGCGGCGACGATGGGCAGCGCGGCGCGAGCGGGGTCGCGCAGATCGCCCGCGACGAACTCCCGCTTGAGTTCGAGCCCGACGACGAAGAAGAAGACGGCCAACAGTCCGTCCGCCGCCCAGGTCGCGACGGTGAGGTCGAGATGCAGCGCCGACGGTCCGAGTCGCAGGGACATCAGGGAGTGATAGGCGCTCGACCACGGCGAGTTCGCCCAGGCGAGCGCGACGACGGTGGCGGCGAGGAGCAACGCCCCGCCGACGGTCTCGGATCGCAGCACGGCGGTGAGGCGGGACGCCTCCGGCCAGGAGCCGAGGCGGAACAGGCGTGGAGAGGCAGGCATCGGAGAACTTTCGCGTGGGACCGGTCGGGGCCGGTGTGAGGCCACCGGTGGGCCGCCGACCAGACTTCCCGGCACTCCGCCGCCAAGACTATCGCGCGTCTGTGAGCACGGTCGCGGGCACCGGCGCTCGTGGCGTCGTTCACGCGCGTCGTCGGAACCTCGCTGGTCAGCGGCCCGGAGAAGTCGGCCGACGTCACGGGACGAGTAGGCGCGAATCGCGATCACGGACAAATCTGGCTGCTCCGCTCCTCGGCGGGGCTCGGTGCTCTACCGTGTGCACGTGACCACTCCCGCACCCACGTCTCTGTCGTCCGCCGACGCTCCGGGATCGTCGTGGCCGGCCGTTCTCACCTGGCGCGCCCTCGAGGCACCGCGCATGGAATCGGTCCGTGTGCAGATGAACGGCAAGCGCATCAAGGCCGCCGGCCGCATCATCGCCGGCGCCTGCGACGAGCACCCCGCGTTCTCGGCGTCGTACGACCTGGTGACCGACGAGTCCGGGGTGACCAAGCGTCTGTCCGTCCGCGCCGCCGTGGCCGCCGGGGAGAGCCAGATCTCGATCAGCCGCGACTCGCAGGGGTTCTGGCTCATCGACTCCGCGTCGCCCACCCGCAGTGATTTCGACGGCGCGCTGGACACCGAGCTGGTGTGGAGCCCGTTCTTCAACACCCTCGCCATCCGCCGCCTCGGGTTGCACACCGCGGACGCCACCGACCAGCAAGTTCCGGTGGTCTACGTCGGCCTGCCCGGGCTGACCGCCCGCGCGGAGACGCTGACCTACCGCGGCGGCCCGACCGAGTTCGAGGTCGACTCGCCGATGGGCCACTCACGGGTCACGGTCGACTCCGACGGCTTCGTCGTGGGGTACGACGGGATGGCGCACCGCATCTGAGCGGTCGTCCGGCCTTGTCGGCGCGTCTCCCGTCCCCGGTGCGCAGCGCACCTCGATCTGCGTATGCTGCAACCCGCGCGGATCCTGCTGCGCTGCGCAGCGCAGCCGGAGGTCAGGTGACCGCGCGCCGCTCCGGCAACCGCTGCACGACGCCGCCGGCGCGCGCCCGGTCCCGCATCGCGTCGGCCCACCCGTCGGCGCCGACCACGACGTCCGTGATCTCCCACCACTGCAGCTGATCGTCGTACCGCGTCCGGGCGCGGTGGCCGTCGCGGGTCAACTCGGTCGTGGAGGACGACGCCGCGAGGGACTCGCGAGCGCGGGTGAGCCGGGCCAGGGCGTCGTCGACCGCTTCGAGCAGGGCCGGGGCGTTGGCGTCGCACATCGCCGAGACCAGCGTGGGTGCGGTGCCGGCCACGCGGGTGCCGTCCCGGAACGAGCCGGCGGCCAGGCGCAGCGCCAGTTCGCCGCCGTCGGCGCCGACGCTCGCCAACACCTCCGCGAGCACGTGCGGCAGATGCGACACGCGCGCCACGGCGCGATCGTGCTCGTCGGACCGGGCCGGAACGACGACGGAACCACAGGTCAGCGCCAGTGACGCCACCTGCATCCAGACGTCGGGGTCGGTCCCGTCGTCGACGGTGACCACCCAGACGGCGTTGCGGAACAGGTCGGCGTCGGCCGCGATCCACCCCGACGCCGCGGTGCCCGCCATGGGATGGCCGCCGACGTACCGGGAGGACAGACCGTGCCGGGCGACGGCCTCGCCCATCTCCACCTTGACGCTGACGACGTCGGTGAGCGGGCACTCGGGCGCGATCGCCGCAACGGTGGTGAGGACGTCGTCGACGGCCGTCATCGGGACCGCGACGACGATCAGGGCGCGTTTCTCGGCCGCCCGCCGGAGGGCGGCGTCGAGGTCGCCGGTGACGTCGTACCCGTCGAGACGCGCGGCGTCGACGGCGTGCGCGGACCGGTTCCAGCCGTGGGCCGGTCGACCGGATGCGACGACGGCCCGCATCAGCGATCCGCCGATCAGACCCAGACCCAGGACGCAGACGGGACGATCGGGTGAGTTCACAGTTGTGAGAAAAGCACATCGGCGGGGAGGTCGGCGTATCGACACCGCTCCCAGCGACTACGGTTGCGCGCATGGCTGCACAGCGTGGAAGCGGGAACGCCTCCGCCGACGACGACGACCTGGAGGGTTTCGCCGTCGCGGTCGTGCGTGAGGACGGCAAGTGGACGTGCCGGGCACTGTCGTCGGATGCCCTCACCAGCCTCGATGCCGCCGAGACCGAGCTCCGCGAGCTGCGGAGCGCGGGCGCGGTGTTCGGCCTCCTCGACATCGACGACGAGTTCTTCGTCGTTCTGCGTCCGGCGCCGTCGGGGAGCCGGGTCCTGGTGTCCGACGCCACCGCCGCGCTCGACTACGACATCGCCGCCGACGTGCTGGATCGCCTGAACGTCGACATCCCGGATCTCGACCCCGACGAGCTCGACGACGTCGAGCCGTGGGAAGAGGGCGATCTCGACCTGCTGAGCGACATGGGGCTCCCCGAGCCCGTCCTCGGCGTCATCGTCGCCGAGACCGATCTCTATCCGGACGAGCAACTCGGCATGATCGCGCAGAGGATGGGCTTCGCGAAGGAGTTCGCCGCCGTGCTCGACTCGCTCCAGCACTGACGTGCTTCCCGCCGCGGACCACGAGCGGTGGATGCGGCGCGCGCTGACTGTCGCCGCGACGACACCCGACGACGACGTGCCCGTCGGCGCGGTGGTGGTCGACGCGAACGGGACCGTCCTGGCCGAGGCGACCAACCGCCGCGAGCAGGACGGCGATCCCACCGCGCATGCGGAGATCCTCGCCCTTCGGGCCGCCGCGGCGCGGCACGGCGACGGTTGGCGCCTCGGTGAATGCACCCTCGTGGTGACGCTCGAGCCCTGCACCATGTGCGCGGGAGCCGCTGTGATGTCACGCATTTCGGGCATCGTCTTCGGCGCGTACGAGCCGCGGACCGGAGCGGTCTCGTCGCTGTGGGACGTGGTGCGCGACCGCCGCCTGACCCACCGACCCGAGGTGGCCGGGGGAGTGCTGGAACGCGAGTGTTCCGATTCGGTCACGGCCTTCTTCCATCGCGCCCGCGATGTTTCGTCGCGGCGCGAGCCCGGGTATCTGCATTGACGTAGAACGACAGACGCAACGCTGCGTCGCCTGCCTCGCCGAAACGGAGGGGTGGACGTCCGTGTTCTACGCGGCAACTGTCCTTCGGGACGAACAGGAGAGCACGATGGGCTTGGACGACAAGATCTCGAACAAGGCAGAGGACCTCAAGGGCAAGGGCAAGGAAGCCGCCGGCAACGCCACGGGCGACGACCAGCTCCGCGCCGAGGGTCAGGGCGACCAGGCCTCCTCCGCCGTCAAGGACGGCGTGGAGAAGGTCAAGGACGCCGCGTCCAACATCAAGGACAAGCTCACCGGCCACTGAGGCCCTGCTCCGGCCGCGATTTCTCGATCGCGCACCCCCTCCGGTAGCCTGGTCGGCGGTGGCGTGTCCGAGCGGCCTAAGGAGCACGCCTCGAAAGCGTGTGACGGGTAACCCCCGTCCGAGGGTTCAAATCCCTCCGCCACCGCCAAAGCTCCCCACCTGTTCGCAGGTGGGGAGTTTTTTTGCCTCCCGTCTGGGTCGGGGTACGGCGCCTCTCAGTAGTTGACGTCGCCGTGTCGACCCGGCAGGCCGTGCCACGACCGTGGGTACCAGAGTTCGTTGATCAGGGCGTCTCGAATGGAGAGTGCGTCCTCGTACTCGAATGACCGCTGAGATGTGATGGTCAGGCCCGTTCGCCGTTCGACGGTATCGACGACCACCAGGTTCTCGAAGTAAACAGCGCGGTCGTAGTCGACGAGTATCTGCCCACCAGGAGTGGCGTCCCGTACAGCCTGTTCCCAGCACAGGAAGACCCTGGGTTGAGTGCTGAGGTAGGTCAAGATCCAGTCGCCCTTGGCGTAGTCCCGTGCGACGTTCCACACCTTCGGGGCTTGATCGGCCCGGGGATTGCGGAGGTCCGCGAGTGCCTCATCCCACGGCGATCCGGCGCAGATGAACAGACGCTGGCCGGCCTCGAGTGGAGGGAGTGAGTATTCAGGGTCGAGCAGCATGGGGCTCCTTACCGGTCCGTTCGCTCATGTGGTTCCAGATCGAATACTCAACGAGGAGCGCTTCCATGTGATGCGATGTGCGCTCACCGTCACGGGGATGCGCTCCCGGTCTGCTCATCGAGCAGACCGTCAGCCCTGCGTCGCCGATGCAGTCACGATGCGTCACCGCTGGGTTCGAGCGAGGAGACGATACGCATCGTCTCAACGGCGACGGTGGTGACCTTCTTGATCAGTTCGACGATGTAGGTGGGATCGTCGTGCTCGTCGCACCAGAGGTTCGGATCGTTGACGATGCCAGATGCTTTGTCTGTCTTGACCTGGTAGCGGTCGATTATCCACGCCAGCGCCGACCGTGACCCCAGCATGTATCCCTCGGCCTCGGGAGGGATGCCGGAGATGGTGACCTTGGGGTTGTAGACGATGGCCGTGTGGTCGGTTCTGCTGCGCCACTTCATCTTCTGTACCCGCCACGTTTCACGGTCGTGCTTGTCGACACCGGCCTTGAGCTGCATGTCGAGCGGGTACGGATCGACCTCCTCGTATCCGATGTGGAGGGCGCCGAGCTTCTCGCCTGCCTCGGCAAGCTGCGCGAAGCGCTCCATGCTGTCGGGGGTGGGGATGTGGGGGAGTATCTTCTTCAGATCCGCCGCGTACGTCTCCCGGTAGGCCGGGACGTGCAGTTGCCCGTACACCGACCAGAAGATCTGATCCTTTGTCACCGAGTCGCCGAGCGCAGCCTGGTAGACCGCGAGGATGTCGTCGGAAATGTTGTCGACGCGTCGGTATCCCCATTCGTCCACGCTCAGCTCATCGGCAGATGAACCGAAATCGAGCTCACTGCCGGAGGCGCCGTTAACCCGCTCGTAGGTGTACCGAGGGAAGAACTGGACGGTATAGGTGAACATTGCAACGTCGGGCATGGTTCGGGACGCCATAACGGCAAAATCTGCCGCGGGCCGCGGACCCATAACAACAAAGCCATAATTGTCATGGTGGAGGGTCGGGAACATCGACGGCAATTGACTTCGCTCGTGGTTCAGATGGCCGTCGAAGTACGACCACAGTGCGGTGAACGGTCGATAGGTGCTTGGTCTAATCCCGTCGTCGTTGAATGCAAGGACGGCGCGACGAGCCAGGTGCGTGCGCAGGCTTCGCGACCACTTGATGTGGTCTTCCCGTGCGGCGTCGGGTTGCGCGGTGAGGAATGCGGTGACGTCGGCTTCCTTCGGTTTCGTGATGGAGTTTGCAGTGCAGAACGTGGCGAACGGTTCGTGAAGAGCGTTGTAGTTGTCGATCAGCCGACGAACGTTCGCTTCCAGTGCGGTTTGGGAATAGTCGTACACCCAGGCGTCTCTTGAGGTCTCGATTCCGCGGGAGAAGCGACGGAAGACGGCGCTGCTCGGTTGCCCCCGATCGCCGATCACTGGCCATGTGCCGAAATTGTCGTCGCGTTGTCCGATCCAGTCGCCGCTGGTGTTTGGGGTTATAGTGTCCCACTCGAGGGTGTCGATAGCGCTGGAGGCCACAAGCCGTAGTTTTTGATCCCGGTCGAAGTAGTCGCCGATATTCCGATAGTGAATCTGAACGGGACCGGTGTGTGAAACATCCTTGACACCCACGAAAATGACTATGGTGGAGCGGCTTCCAGAGCCGAAGACTTTGCCACCTTCTTTCCGGGAGAGCTCCCCGGCAGTGCGCTGATTACCTCGGAGGTTGTAGATCCATAGATGAGCGAACTCGTCGGCGAAGCTCAGTCGGACCCCGTCGGCGGTGTTGCCGTCGATCCAGCCGCCATTCGAGACGAAGGCGACGATGCCGGTGCCACCGATGCGATCGGTGGCCCACCGGTAGGCGCGGTAATAGGAGTCGTAGAGGCTGTTCTTGTTGGTGCCGGTGGAGCGTTCGGCGTAGGTCTCGGCGATGCGGGCATCGAGGGTGGGGTAGCGGAGGTTGGCGTTGCCGTCGTTGGCGCTGTCCTGCCCGACCGAGTACGGGGGGTTTCCGACGATCACGTTGATGGGTGCTTCGATCTGGCGCACGATGCGTTCGTTGTTCTGCGGGAACATGATCGTGTCCATGGTGTCGCCGTCTTCGGTGATCTGAAAGGTGTCAGCGAGAACGATGCCTTCGAACGCCTGGTACTGCCCATTCTCGCCGTCGGGGGTGGTAAGGGCGTGGTAGGTGGTTTCGATGTTGACGGCGGCAATGTAGTACGCCAAGAGCATGATTTCGTTAGCGTGCAACTCTTCGCGGTACTTGCGCGCCAAATCGTCGGGAAGAATCAACCCGGACTGCAGCAGCCGGGTGAGGAACGTACCGGTACCGGTGAACGGATCGAGGACGTGGACACCTTCATCGGTCAGTCCTCTGCCGAAGTGCTCCTTCGAGACGTGGTCGGCGGCGCGGAGGATGAAGTCGACGATCTCGACAGGGGTGTAGACGATGCCGAGCGCGTCGGATTGTTTCTTGAACGCGACGCGGAAGAACCGTTCGTACAGCTCGGCGATAACCTGCTGTTTGCCCTCGGCGCTGGTGACCTCGGACGCGCGGACTCGGACCGAGTCGTAAAAGCGGTCCAGCCCCGCGGTTTCCGATTCGAGGTTGGCGTCGTCGAGGGTGTCGAGCATTTGCTGCATGACAATCGAGACGGGGTTGTGGGCGGCAAAGTCGTGGCCGGCAAACAGGGCGTCGAACACCGGTCTGGTGATTAGGTGCTGAGAAAGCATGCTGATCGCGTCGTCTCGGCTGATGGAGTCGTTGAGGTTCGCCCGAAGCCCGGTCAGGAACTTCTCGAACTGCGCTGCGACCGTTGGGGAGGCGCCGTCAAGGAGGGCGTTGATGCGGGCGATCTGCGCTGCGGCGATATCGGCGACATCGGCGGCCCACTGCTCCCAGTAGACGCGGGTGCCGACTTTGTCGACGATGCGCGCGTAGATCGCTTCCTGCCATTCCGAGAGGGCGAACAGCGCCATCTGCGTGGCGGTCTCCCCGCCGCCCCCGGTATCCGTCGTCGCGGTGGGGGTATCGCCGCCGTCGGTGGAGTGTCCGTCGCCGATGGTCTCGTCCGAGTCGGTGGTGGGGCCGATGTGACCACCGAGGAGACGGTCGTTGCCCTGCCCGGTCTTGGCTTGCTTGGTGGTGGCGTTGAGAGCGATGGAGTTGACCATCGCGTTGAACCGATCGTCGTGGGCGCGCAGGGCGTTGAGGACTTGCCAGACCACCTTGAAGCGGCGGTTGTCCGACAACGCCTGTGACGGTGAGACACCGGCGGGGACGGCGACGGGCAGGATGATGTACCCGTAGTCCTTCTCCGGCGACAGGCGCATGACGCGACCCACGGACTGGACCACGTCGACGACTGAGTTGCGCGGGTGCAGGAACAGCACCGCATCCAGGGCCGGCACATCGACGCCTTCGGAGAGGCACCGGGCGTTGGAGAGGATGCGGCATTCACCCTCGGGGACGGGGGCCTTGAGCCAGGACAGTTGTTCGTTGCGGCGCAGGGCGTTGAAGGTGCCGTCGACGTGGCGGGCGGAGACGACCAAATCGCGGTTGGTGGCGTCGACGGCTTCGCCGTCGTTCTCGTTCTCGTCGAGGAGACCGCGGTACGCGTCGACGACGGCGGGGAAGACTTCGGCGACCTGTTTGGAGGCGGCGATGTCCTTCGCGAAGGCGACGGCCCGTTTCATCGGTGGCGCACCGACCGCGAAGCCTTCGCCGTCGGGGGAGCGGCCGGCGCGTTTGGCCAGACCGTTCCAGCAACCGACGATCTTGGAGGCGTCGTCGAGTTGAAGTTCGGCGAAGTTGCCGGCGAGCTGTTTCTGCATCGGAGCGGCGACGAGGGTCTCGTCGACGGTGAGCACGATGACCTTGTAGTCGGTAAGCAGGCCGCGTTCGACGGCGTCGCCGAAGGACAGGCGGTGGAACTCGGGGCCGTAGATGTCGAGGTCGTCCATCGACGACAGCTCGGCGGAGTGGTCGGCGGCCTTCTCCTTGACGGCATCGTCGAAGATGCGCGGTGTCGCGGTCATGTAGAGCCGGCGCGCAGCCTTGAGGAAGTCGGCATCGTGGACACGGACGAAGTTCGACTCGTCGGCGCCGGCCACGGTGACGCCGGTGGTGCGGTGCGCTTCGTCGCAGATCACCAGATCGAACGGGTCCACCCCCAACCCCTGGGCGGCCGCGACGGTGGGAAGGGACTGATAGGTGGTGAACACAACCGTCAGGCCCTTGGACCGTTTGCGGTGCGCCATGTGCCCGGCGAGGGTGTCGGGGTCGGTGGTCACCGGGATGGCGACGTCGACGGTGCTGTAGTCCTCGGCGGAACGGGAGACCTTGGTGTCGGAGCAGACGGCGAATGCGCGGATGTCGAGGTGAGTTTGCGCTGTCCACTCTCGCAGCGTTTGCGAGAGCAGCGAGATCGACGGAACTGCGAACAGGATGCGGGCGCTGCCTCCGGCCTCGTCGGCGGTGCGTTCGGCGATCTTCAGTGCCGTGAACGTTTTTCCGGTGCCGCAGGCCATGATCAGTTTGCCGCGGTCGTTGCCGGCAGCGAAGCCGCCGAAGACGGCGTCGATGGCTTCGACCTGGTGGGGGCGCGGTTCGTTGCGGACCGCCTCGCTGAGTTCGACGGTCAGTCTTCCGTCGGGCCAGGCGACGTCCCAGTCGATGGGGGCATCGGATATTTCGGCCAATCCGATGCGTTGCACGGGGATGGTCTGATTGTTGATCGCGTCTTCGGCGTTCTTACCCCACCTGTCGGTGGTGGAGATGATGACGCGGTTGGTGAACGACCGTGTCCCCTCGGTGGTGGTGAACGTCTTCCCGGAGGCGGTGAAAAACGAGTCGAGGTCACTTTTGGTCAAGGTGGTGGTGGGTTCGTAGAACTTGCACTGGATCGCGGTGTAGTCGCCGGTGTCGCGCTCGCGGGCGACGAGGTCGATGCCGGTGTCGACCTTGCCCTGTCGGTCGGGCCAGTCGATCCACCGCCACACCTGCTCGTACTGCTGCGACAGCGTGGGGTCCAACTCGAAGTACCGCACCATCAACTGCTCGAACTTGGTTCCCCGCTCGGAGTTGGTGGGCTCGTTGCGGAACGCCTGAATGACCTCGTGAACACTTGCCATGACCTACCAAGACCACCTCACCGTCGACGGATGACTCGACCGAGTATGCCGTTGATGCTGCGTGCTCGAAGCGTGTCCCGGTGTGCGAGTCGTCCAGTTCGAGAGGGCCCCAATCCAGTTACCCGCATCGAGCCGCGGGCGTTCGGTCGGGCGTAACGGCAGAAGCAACCTGCGTCGTCGAGGAGACACGCGAAGCGGAGCGGTACAGACCACCGACCTTATTGAGACCGCCATTCCTGCCTCTGCTCGTACGCCCTTTCACTCTCGAGTCGTTGGTCTTTCACGCTTGAAGCGGGTCAGGCACAGGTACCGTTGTCAGCTCCGGTCCAAAAGTGAGCAGTTGTTCCGGTCGAAAAGTGAGCAGGTTAGGTGGTCGAGTTTGCCTCACGGTCGGCGGCGACGGAAGGCAGTGACTCGATCGCGGTGTGTTTGATGCGGTA
>NZ_JABUBU010000013.1 GCF_019834675.1 Rhodococcoides corynebacterioides
ACCCCCGCTCCCGCACCGACCCCAGCGCCCGCCCCGGCTCGGCCGCGTCGATCGAAGTCGGGCCCGGCGCCGGTCACCGTCACTCTCGCGTCGGGACCGGACGACACCTGGACGGTCGCCGTCTCGCACGGTGCCCGCAAGTCCGGCAAGCCCGCGTCGGTGACGGCCGATCGCGTGCTCGAGGCGGTCCGCGCACTGGGCGATCCGGCGGCCTCGGAAGCGGTCGAGGAGAAGGTCGAGGCCGCCCGCGCGGCGGCCCGCGAGCGAGTGGACGCGCTCAGCCGCGAGCTCGAGGACGCCCGCCGAGTTCTGGACCGGTTGACGGAGCAGGGCAAGTAGTACGACCCCTCCGCCGGAGATTGCTACGGTGTGCGGGACCTCCGGAGGGGAATACATGCTGAAGAAACTCGTCGTCGCGGCTGCCGCGGCTCTCGCCCTGACCGCCGGTGTCGGCGTGGGCACCGCGTCCGCCGCACCCGTCGCCGTGCTCGGCGGTGGGTCCGGCATCCTGATCGCCGACAGCTCGGGCCAGGGCAAGTTCGATTGCACGCTGACCACCGTCGGCACCGACAACGCCGGACGGCTGGTGGGCATCACCGCCGGTCACTGTGGTGTTCCGGGCGACCTGGTGGGCGCGGAGTACCTGCCGGAGGCGGGAGCCGTGGGACGCATCGTGTCCTCGGTGGGCGGCCTGGACTACGCCGTGATCGAGTTCGACCGGAACCGGGTGGCCCCCACCAACCGCGTCGGCAACGTGACCATCACCGGTGTCGGCGAGCCCGCGACGTTCCCCGGCATCATGTGCAAGGAAGGCCGGACCACCGGCAACACCTGCGGCATCACGTACGGCGAGCTGTTCCAGAACGACCGCACCTACACCCAGATCTGCGTGCAGCAGGGTGACTCGGGCGGACCCGTGGTCGCCGGCACCACGTTGGTGGGCATGGTGAACGCCTACCTGGGCATCCCGTGCATCGGCCCCGAGGTCGGCACCAACATCCGCGCGGTCTTCGACGACATCAACCGTGGCGGCGGCGTCGGAACGGGTTTCGTTCCCACTCCCTGATCGATCACACACACGAGCCCCGCACCGATCTCGGTGCGGGGCTCGTGTGTGTCACGGGGGTTCCGTCTCGGAGCGCAGTGTGCGACTCGGAGCGTCGGCGGACGGGAATCCGGAGGATCCGGCGCCGAGCCGCACGTGCTGCTCACTTCGAGCGGACCTGACCTCGGTTCTGGCCTCAGTTCTGACCGATGCAGGCCTTCAGCGTGGTGAGGTCGCCCGCGAAGCCGGGGCCGTCGCAGGTCACGCCGCCGACGGAATCGACGGAGATGGTGGCGCCGGGGCCGGCGATGGCGATGGACAGGCCGGGGTTGAGGCCGATGGCCTCCGCGACGCTGCCCGGTCCGAACGCGATGGCGGCGGGAGCGGCCAGGCCGACGGCCGACGAGGTGGCGGAGCCGCCGTTCAGGCCCAGGGCCAGGGCGAGAGCGTTGCGGCTGGCGTCGGCGGAGGCGTCGCCGTACGCCGCGGCGGCGCTGGAGGCGTCGCTGGTGGCGGAGCACTCACCGGTGACGGCGTCCCGGCCGAAGGGGGCCTGACATGCGTCGACCGGAGCGGCCGAGGCGGTGGCGGGCAGGAACGCCGCGACACCGAGCGCCACACCGAACGCACCTGCGATGGACTTCTTCATGATGGACATGGCTGCTGCCTCCCGATGGTTCGGACAGCCCAGCGCTGCCCCCTCACGAGGAAGGGTTCCCCGTCCCGATGACGACCTCGGCCCCACCGCGTCACGAATCGATCACGGTGGGGCCTCGGGTCGGTCTCGAGCGGCGTGGCCTAGGGGGCTTATGTGCAGACGGCACCCTGCGAGGCGGAGCCGACCAGCTTGGAGTACTTGGCCAGCACCCCGCGGGTGTAGCGCGGGGGCAGCGGCGCCCAGCCCTCGCGACGCGACGCCAGCTCGGCCTCGTCGACCAGCAGGTCGAGCGTGCCGTTGGCCACGTCGAGACGGATCCGGTCGCCGTCGTGGACGAAGGCGATGGGTCCGCCGTCGACGGCCTCGGGCGCGATGTGGCCGACGCAGAGGCCGGTGGTGCCGCCGGAGAAGCGGCCGTCGGTCATGAGCAGCACGTCCTTGCCCAGACCCGCGCCCTTGATCGCGCCGGTGATGGCGAGCATCTCGCGCATGCCGGGTCCGCCCTTGGGGCCCTCGTAACGGATGACGACGACGTCACCGGCGGTGATTGTGCCGTCCTCGAGCGCGTCCATCGCGGCGCGCTCGCGCTCGAAGACGCGGGCGGTTCCCTCGAAGACGTCGGAGTCGAAGCCGGCCGACTTCACCACGGCGCCGCCGGGCGCCAGCGAGCCGGACAGGATGGTGATGCCGCCGGTGGGGTGGATCGGCTCCGACATCGCCCGCAGCACCAGGCCGTCGGGATCCGGCGGCGCGATGTCGGCGAGGTTCTCGGCAACGGTGCGGCCGGTGACGGTGAGGCAGTCGCCGTGCAGCAGACCGGCGTCGAGCAGGGCCTTCATGACCACCGGCACGCCGCCGATGCGGTCGACGTCGGTCATCACGTGCCGACCGAACGGCTTGACGTCCGCGAGGTGCGGGACCTTGGAGCCGACGCGGATGAAGTCGTCGAGGGTGAGCTCGACGTCCGCCTCGTGCGCGATGGCCAGCAGGTGCAGGACGGCGTTGGTCGACCCGCCGAACGCCATGACGACGGCGATGGCGTTCTCGAACGCTTCCTTGGTCATGATGTCGCGCGCGGTGATGCCGCGGCGGAGGAGTTCGACGACGGCCTCACCGCTGGCGCGGGCGAACCCGTCGCGACGCTTGTCGGGGGCGGGCGGCGCCGCGCTGCCGGGCAGGGACATGCCCATCGCCTCGGCCGCGCTGGCCATGGTGTTCGCGGTGTACATGCCGCCGCAGGCGCCCTCGCCGGGACAGATGGCGCGCTCGATGGTGTCGACGTCCTCGCGGGACATCAGGCCGCGGGAGCAGGCGCCGACGGCCTCGAAGGCGTCGATGATGGTGACCTGGTGCTCGCTGCCGTCGGACAGCGTGGCGAAGCCGGGGAGCGTCGAGCCCGCGTAGAGGAAGACGGACGCGAGGTCCAGGCGGGCCGCGGCCATGAGCATGCCCGGCAGGGACTTGTCGCAGCCGGCCAGCAGCACGGATCCGTCGAGGCGCTCGGCGCTGATGACGGTCTCGACGGAGTCGGCGATGACCTCACGGGAGACCAGGGAGAAGTGCATCCCCTCGTGGCCCATCGAGATGCCGTCGGAGACGGAGATGGTGCCGAACTCCAGCGGGTAGCCGCCGCCGGTGTGCACGCCCTCCTTGACCGCCTTGGCCAGACGGTCGAGGGAGAGGTTGCACGGCGTGATCTCGTTCCACGACGACGCGACGCCGATCTGCGACTTGCCCCAGTCGGCGTCGCCCATACCGACGGCGCGGAGCATGCCGCGGGCGGCGGTCTTCTCGAGGCCGTCGGTGACGTCGCGGCTGCGGGGCTTGACGTCGGGGTCGGTCGTGGGGGTGGTGCCGGAAGGAGTGCTGCCGGGGGTGCTGCTCATGGCGAAAACCCTAGACCTGCCGGTGGCGGGGTCGAGCCGGGTGGTGCGCGGCCACTCGATCGCCGTTATGCATCCGTTACCGTTCGGTGTCCCGATTGCGACATGCGCGTCGCGGTACCGCCGTGAAGCGCTGGCACTGTCGGAGACATCGAGCACGATCCCGTGCTCCGCGGACCGAGGTGATGACCGTGAATACTCTTGTCGCACAACCCGATACGGGCACCATCAGCACGATGGACCAGCCGGCGGACAAGCGCGTCGTCGACCGGACCGTGTCCGTTCCCGCCCGGCGCCCCGAGACTGCCACCGGCGAACTGGTGGATCTGCTCGTGGCCGTCGGCCGCGGCGACCGGGCCGCCTTCGCCCGGTTCTACGACCTCACGTCTTCCCGCGTCTACGGCGCCGTGCTGCGCGTACTGCGCGATCGCGGATTCTCCGAGGAATGCGTGCAGGACGTCTACCTGGAGGTCTGGCAGAAGGCGCCCACGTTCTCTCCGTCGCAGGGCTCGCCGGCCGCGTGGCTGGTCACCATGGCCCATCGTCGCGCCATCGATCGCGTGCGGTCGGAGCAGTCTCGGTCGGACCGGGAGTCCAAGTGGGCCATGCTCGACGCCGCCATCGGGACCGCCGACGGCGGTGACCGCTTCCTCGACCGACGACCCGTGCTCGACGCGATGGCCGAACTGTCGAGCCGGCAGCGCGAGTGCCTGTTCATGGCGTTCTTCGAGGGGTTGACCTACGCCGAGGCCGCCGACCGCATGGGCGTGCCCGTCTCCACCATGAAGTCGCGCATCCGCAGCGCACTGGCGAAGCTGCGGGTGGACCCGCAGGTCGCCTGCCTCGCCGACTGAACTCAGGCCCGCACCGACGGCTGGACCAGCGCGAACGCCGCGGCGCCCGCCGCGAGAAGCAGGGCCACGCAGATCCACATCGCGGACGTGAAGCCCCGGCTCACCGTGTCCGCATCCAGCGTTCCGGTGATGCCGACGAGGCCCGGCAGCGCGGCCACCGCCAGCAACTGAGCCGTGCGCGCCACGGCGTTGTTCACCGCCGACGCCGCGCCCGCGTGCTCGCTCGGCACCGATCCGACGGCCGCCGCGGTCAGGGGCGCCACCAGGATCGACAACCCCACGCCGAACACCACGACCGCGGGCAGCACCGCCCCGGCGTACGTCGCGCCGGGGTGGATCCGGGTCATCAGTGCGAGCCCGACCGCGGCCACCACCGGCCCCACCGTCATCGGCAGGCGCGGGCCGATCCGGTCCGCCAGCGCTCCCGTGCGCGAGGACAGCAGCAGCATCGCGGCGGTGATCGGCAGCGTCGCCACCCCGGCGGTGATCGCGTCGTACCCCAGCGCGGTCTGCAGGTGCAGGAGCAGCAGGAAGAACACGCCGCCCAGCGCCGCGTACGCCGCGACCGTCACCACGTTGGCGCCGACGAACGTGCGCGAGGCGAACAGCGGCGGCGCCACCAACGGATGCCGAACGCGGCGCTGCCACGCCGCGAACACACCGACGCCCACGAGCCCGAGTCCCACCGCCACCGCATTCGCGCCGATCGCGCCGACGGTGACCGCGGCCAACGCGGCCACGACGAGAGTCGCGCCGACCCAGTCGAGACGACCCGTGGCGTCGGGATCACGGGATTCGGGGACGTGGCGGGCGGTGACCGCCAGGACGACGATCCCGAGCGGCACGTTGATCCAGAACACGGACCGCCACCCGGCGACGTCGACCAGCCACCCGCCGAGGACGGGTCCCACCGCGGCGGCCACGCCGCCGAGCCCCGACCACAGCCCGATCGCCGCGCCGCGATCGCGCGGGTCGAGCGACGCCGAGAGGATCGCCAGCGACCCGGGCGTGAGCAGCGCGGCGCCGATTCCCTGGATCACGCGGGCGGCGACCAGCGCGTCGACGGACGGGGCGAGCGCGCACGCGACCGACGCCGCCGTGAACCACACCGTTCCGATCGCGAAGAGTCGGGCGCGGCCGTACCGGTCGCCCAGTGAGCCCCCGAGCAGCACGAACGCGGCGAGCGTAAGGGTGTAGCCGGTCACCGTCCACTGCAGCCCCGAGACGTCCGCACCGAGATCGGCGGCGACGGCGGGCAGCGCGATGTTCACGACGGTGCCGTCGAGCATGGTCAGCGACGAGCCGAGCACCGTCGCGGCGACGATCCACCGTCCGCGAGCGGTGCGGAGGCGCGGGGCATCGAGCACGGCGGGTCAGGGCGTGTCGAAGCAGACGACGAATTCTCGCTCGTCGTAGACGTACGCGCGGTCGGTGTTGCAGTCGTACTCGTCCACGGAGTTCCGGATGATCTCGTCGACCCGGACGCCGTCGATCATCGGCTCGGAGCAGTCGACGCGGACGGGATCCTCACCGCCGAGGTCCATGCACCCGCCCACCACGAAGTCGATGTCGAGGCACAGCGCGCCCTGTTCGATGCCGCCGAGCGTCTCGTAGTACGTCTGGTCCACGTCGGACGGGCACCCGCTCGACGTCGGCGACGACGCCACCACCACGTAGTTCGACTCGTCCGAGCCGCACGTGGCTTCCTCGATGGTCGCGTCGTCCACCGTGCCGCCGAGGCGCACGCAGTCACCCGGCGCGACGTCGATGGAGACGTCTCCGCCCGACGACGTGGTGGTCGGGGGGACGAGGCGGTCGTTCGGGAGCTCGGAGGTGGTGGATGCCGTCGACGTGGTCGGCGCCGCGACCGGGGTGCCGGTGACGGTGGACGAGCATCCGGTCGCCACGAGCACCGCCGCGACCGCGCCGAGCAGCAGCGCGGCGGGGCGCGTGCGGCGAGTCCGGAGTAGAGGCATGGCGGTCACTGTATGCCCGTGGGACGTCGGCGTCTCGTGCGAGACTGACGGCGTGGACCTCCCCGTGACGCCGCCGCTGCAGCCCATGCTCGCCAAGGCCGCGAAGGTGGTGCCGGATCAGGGTTCCCCGGATGCGGTCTGGTCCTACGAGCCGAAGTGGGACGGGTTCCGCACCATCGTCTTTCGCGACGGGGACGAGGTGGTGCTCGGGTCACGCGGCGGCAAGGACCTGGCGCGCTATTTTCCGGAGATGGTGGCGGCGGTCAAGAAGGAACTGCCCACCCGCTGCGTCGTCGACGGGGAACTGGTGGTGTCCCTCGAGCGCGACGGGTCGTGGCGGCTGGACTGGGACTCGCTGTCGGAGCGAATTCACCCCGCGGACAGTCGGGTTCGCATGCTGGCCGAGAAGACGCCGGCGCGGTTCGTGGCGTTCGACCTCCTCGCCCTGGGTGACGAGGACCTGACGGGCCGCCCCTTCGCCGAGCGCCGTGCCGCGCTCGAGGGCATTCTCGAGCCGCGGGAGGCGCCGCGGTGTCACGTCACCCGCGTGACCGACGACGCCGCGCTGGCCACGGAGTGGTTCGACCGCTTCGAGGGCGCGGGTCTCGACGGAGTGGTGGCCAAGCGGCTGGACGGGGTGTACCTGCCGAACAAGCGCGAGATGGTCAAGGTCAAGCACGCCCGGACGGCCGACTGCGTGCTCATCGGGTACCGAATCCACAAGTCCGGCACCGGCATCGGGTCCATGCTCCTCGGGCTCTACAACGGGGACCGGCTGCAGATGATCGGGGGCGCGTCGGCGTTCACCGACGCCAAGCGGATCGAGTACCAGAAGGAACTGGAACCGTTGCGGCTCGGCGAGGACGTCGTCTCCGACGGCGAGCAGACCCGGTGGCGGTCCGGGGTGGACCGCACGTGGATCCCCGTGCGGCCCGAGCGCGTGCTCGAGGTGGCGTACGACCAGATGGAGAAGGACCGGCTGCGGCACGCGGCGCGGTTCCTTCGGTGGCGGCCGGACCGCGACCCGCTCAGCTGCACCTACGACCAGCTCGACACTCCCGAGCGGTACGACGTCGCCGACATCCTGGCGGGTGCGTGATGGCGACGTCGGCCGCGTCGGTGCGGGCGGGCGAGCGCGACGTTCGCGTCACCAGCCCCGACCGAGTGATCTACGAGGCCACCGACGCCGGCCCGGCGATCACCAAACATCAGGTGTGCGAGTACTTCTCGGCGGTCGGGCCGGCGATGATGCGCGCGATCGGCGATCGCCCGACGGCGATGGAGCGGTGGCCGGACGGCTACCGCGACGGGATGCGGCTGGCCACCGGGCCGCAGGACAAGGGCGGCGACGGCTTCTATCAGAAGCGGCTGCCGAAGGGCGCGCCCGACTGGATCGAGACCGTCGACATCACCTTCCCCAGTCGACGCACGGCGGCCGAGCTGTGCCCGTCGGAGCCGGCGTCGGTCGTCTGGGCCGCGCAGATGGGGACGCTGACCTTCCACCCGTGGCCCGTCCGTCGTCCCGAGGTCGACCGGCCGGACGAGTTGCGCCTCGACCTCGACCCGCAGCCGGGCACCACGTTCGCCGACGCGCAGCGCGTGGCGGAGGTGACGCGGGAACTGCTCGCCGAGCTGGGCCTGCGCGGCTACCCCAAGACCAGCGGCAACCGCGGCATCCACGTCTACGTGCGCATCCGCCCGGAGTACACCTTCGAGGACGTCCGGCACGCCGCCATCGGACTCGGCCGCGAACTCGAACGGCGGGACGACGGCGTCACCACCGCCTGGTGGAAGGAGGAGCGCGGGAAGCGCATCTTCCTCGACTACAACCAGAACAACCGGGACCGCACCATCGCGAGCGCGTGGAGCCTGCGCGCCCGGCCCGGCGCGCCCGTCAGCACCCCCATGACGTGGGCGACGTTGGCGGAGACGACGGACCCGCGCGCCTACACGCTGCACACCGTCCCGGACTACTTGGCGGACGGCGACCCGTGGGCGGACATGGACGACGAGGCGTTCTCGCTGGATCCCCTGCTGCAGCTGTGGGAGACCCTGCCCGGCGGCGAGCTGAACTTCCCGCCCGACTACCCCAAGATGCCCGGGGAGCCGCCGCGCGTGCAGCCGTCGAAGAAGGTGGCCGAGCACTGGGACGACGAGGGCAATCGGGTCCCGGACCACCGTTAGGTCAGCAGCTTCTCCAGCTCGCGGATCATCGTCGCCGTGTCGTGCGGGCCGTCGTGCCGGCGAGGGGTGTCGGCGCCACCCAGATAGAACGCGGGCGTTCCCGGCAGTTCGCTGGTGAGCGCGTCGAGTTCGTCGTCCTCGACGCGGGTGACGAAGTCGCCGGTCCGCATGTCGTCCTCGTACCGGTCCATGTCGAGCCCCACGGCGGCGGCGTAGCCGTCGACCGCGTCGCGTTCGAGGTCGTCGCTGTGCTGGAACAGCGTGTCGTGCATCTCCCAGAACTTGCCCTGGGCCGCGGCGGCCTCCGCGGCCTGCGCCGCGTAGCGGGCGTGCGGGTGGTGATCGTCCAGCGGGTAGTGCCGGAAGACGTAGCGCAATCGGTCACCGAAGTGCTCGCGCAACTCCCGCGCGACCCCGGTGGCCTTGCTGCAGAACGGGCACTCGAAATCGCCGTACTCGACGACGGTGAGCGGCGCACCGAGGGGGCCGCGGACGTGGTCGCGTCGACCCACCGGCCGGAGCAGCTTCTTCGGCGGTCCGGCGGGCGGGGGTGCCAGGCGGTTGCCGAGAGCGAACACGCCCCAGCCGAGCAGTGCCGCGATCACGGACGCCGACAGCACGCCCACGCGCGCCTCGTCCTGCAGCAGCGGGTCCTCGAGAGCCAGGTCGACGATGAACAGCGAAATGGTGAAGCCGACGCCGGACAACGCGGCGCCGCCCGCGATCTGCGGGAAGGTCAGGCCGGGGGCCAGCGCCCGGGGCCGGATGCGGGCGAACGCTGCGCTGGCGCCGGTGATGCCGACGAACTTGCCGATCACCAGTCCGAGCACGATGCCCCACGTCAGCGGGGACGTCGCCGCCGCGGACAGGGTCTCGCGGCTCAGGACCACCCCGGCGTTGGCGAGCGCGAAGATCGGCACCACCAGGAACGCGGTGTAGGGCTGGTAGAGGCGCATGAGCCGCTCGTTCACCGAGACCGCCCGCTCGAGCCCGAGGCGGGCGGCCCGCGCGTACTCCGGGTTCGGCGACTGACGGAACGCCCGCGTGAGTGCCGCGGCGTGCTCGACCTCCCGTCGCCGGGGCGGGTAGACCGGCAGCAGCAGCGCGATCATCACGCCGGCGAGGGTGGGGTGGACACCGGAGAGGTACATCGCCGTCCAGGTCACGAGCGAGACGACGAGGTACCCCGCACCGCGCCACACGCGCATCCGCCGTAGCACCAACACCAGAGCGAGGCCGACGAACGACACCAGGAGGGGGCCGACGCGCAGGTCGTCGGTGTAGACGACGGCGATGATCGCCAGGGCGCCGACGTCGTCCGCCACCGCGAGGGTCAGCAGGAACACGCGCAGGCGCAGGGCACGCGTCGGGCCGACGACGGCGAGCAGACCCAGCACGAAGGCCGTGTCGGTGGAGATCACGACGCCCCAGGCCGCGGACGCCGGGCCCGACGGGTTGAGCAGCAGGAACAGCAGCGCCGGAACAGCTAGTCCGGCCAGCGCCGCGACGATGGGCACCGCCGCGCGGGAGGTGTCCCGCAACTCGCCCATGGCGAACTCGCGTTTCACCTCGAGGCCGACGACGAAGAAGAACAGCGCCATCAGGCCGTCGTTCACCCAGTGCTGGAGGTCGAGCTCGATGCCGTGGGTGCCGACGGTGACGGACAGCGGCGTGTGCCAGAAGGCCTGGTAGGTCTCGCCCCACGGCGAGTTGGCCCACACCAGCGCGAACACCGTGGCGGTGAGCAGGAACGCCGCGGCGAGGGTCTCGCTGCTGTCGCCGCGGCGTGCCTCGGCGATGCACTCGACCCAGCTCCGCATGCGCTCACGGTGGGTGGTGATGGGCGACTCGGTCACCCGGGGAAACTACACCGGACGCACGACGGCGCCGCACCCCCGAGTCGGGGAATGCGGCGCCGAGTCCGTGCGGAGACGGGTCAGCCGGCGTCGGCCGCGGCTTCCTTCTCCGAGGTCGCGCCCGCGGTGGAGAGCTGGCCACCGGCGTTCTCGAGGTGCGCGCGGACGAACCAGTGGAACAACTCGAGCTGGCCGCTGTGGCCGATCAGCAGGTCCTCGGTGACGGGGTCGACGTCACCGGTCTTCTCGATGGCCTCGCGGTAGTCGGAGATGACCCCCGTGTAGACGAGGTCGAGGGCACCGAGGTGCTCGATGGCCGGCGCACGGCCGATGCTGTAGTCGTCCCAGGTCCGCTGGGAGACGATGGTTCCCGGCGTACCCTTGGCCGACCCGCCGAGGGTGGCGATGCGCTCGGCGACGTCGTCGGCGAAGCCGCGCACGGCCTCGACCTGCGGGTCGAGCATCTCGTGCACCGAGATGAAGTTGGGGCCCACCACGTTCCAGTGCACGTGCTTGAGCGTCAGGTGCAGATCGTTCAGCGCGTTCAGCCGATCCTGCAGGATCTCTGCCACGCGTGCGCCGTCCTCGGTGGACATGCCCGGAACCGTGTACGAAGCCGTCTTCTGCGTCGAATCAGTCATGGCCGCAGAGTTGACCGAGCCCCCCGTTTCCAAACACCCGAGCGGGCGGTTCGAGGCGCGTGTCACGGCGACTACGCTGGGTATCCGACGCTCGCCCGGACGGCGGTGTCGCTGTCGGCGACGCCCGACGGCGTGAGGAAGGTTCCCGGAATCCATGCGAGTGTTCTTCTGCCGCAAGTGCGGTCAGCAACTGTCCTTCGAGAACTCGATCTGCCTGTCCTGCGACAGTCGGCTCGGCTTCCACCTGCCCGGCCGCAGCATCCAGGTCCTGGGCGACGACCTCACCGTCACCGTCGACGGGGTCGAGTGGGGCCGCTGCGCCAACATCAAACGGGCACGGTGCAACTGGCTGGTCGACCTCTCGACCGGGGCCACGCTCTGCGCGTCGTGCGCCCTCACCCGCACCCGGCCCGCCGACAGCGACACCGACGCGATGGCGGAGTTCGCCGCCGCCGAGACCGCGAAACGGCGCGTGATCCTCGAGCTCGACGAGCTGCACCTGCCCATCGTCGGACGGGACGAGAACCCGTCGGGCGGCCTGGGGTTCGACCTGCTCTCCAGCGCCAACCGGCACGTCATCACCGGCCACGCCAACGGCCTCATCACCCTCGACCTCGCCGAGAGCGACGACGCGCACCGCGAACAGCTGCGCGTGTCCATGGACGAGCCCTACCGCACCCTCGTCGGCCACTTCCGCCACGAGATCGGGCACTACTACCAGACCGTGCTCATCGGGACCGGCGAGCACCGGGCGCGGTTCGAGGAGCTGTTCGGCAACCCCGACGACGACTACCAGGCCGCGCTCGACCGGCACTACAGCGAGGGCGCCCCCGAGGGCTGGCGGAAGAACCACGTGTCGTCCTACGCCACGATGCACCCCGCCGAGGACTGGGCCGAGACCTTCGCCCACTACCTGCACATCCGGGACACCCTCGACACCGCCGCGGCCTACGCCTTCGCGCCGGCCGGCTCGACCTTCGAGGCGCCGCTCGCCGGCGACGTCGGCTTCGACCGCATCATCGACTGGTGGCTGCCGCTCACCTGGGCCCTCAACCAGCTCAACCGGTCCATGGGGCACCAGGACCTCTACCCCTTCGTCCTGCCCGCCCGCGTGCTCGAGAAGATGCGCTTCGTCCACAGTGTCGTCGTGCCCGAAGTCGGCTGACCCGGGCAGGGTGGTCGTGCCCGAAGTCGGCTGACCCGGGCAGGGTGGTCGTGCCCGAAGTCCTCCAGGTCAGCTCCCGCTGCGCTCCGGTGGGAGCCGGGCGACCAGCGACCGCGCGCACTCGATGGTGAGCGTCGGGTCGTGGCTGAGGACGTAGTCGAAACGACGGTCCATGTCCGGGCCGCCGTCGCCCAGATCGCGGGCCGCGAGCACGGCCGAGAAGTGCGGTGACAGCACCACGACGTCCCATTCCTCGCGCAGCGCGTCCGAGGCGGGCAGGCCCGCGCCGCGAATCTTGGGTGCCGGCTCCGTGCCCATGTTCTCGGCCAGCGCGCCCACCAGCGCCGCGTTCTGCGCCATCAGCTCCCAGCGCCGACCGGTCAGCGCGGTGAAGTGCCGGATGTGCTGGAACGCGCCCATCATGAGCGCGGTCTGACGGCTGTCCGTGGCCATCGACTCGAGGTTCTTGCTGATCTCGATGAGCAGCCGCTTGCTCGCCCGCCGCACGTCG
Source organism: Rhodococcoides corynebacterioides (assembly GCF_019834675.1). GTDB lineage: Bacteria > Actinomycetota > Actinomycetes > Mycobacteriales > Mycobacteriaceae > Rhodococcoides > Rhodococcoides corynebacterioides_A. Next base: position 12,774 of record NZ_JABUBU010000013.1, read on the forward strand.
AGACCGCCCGCGGCCAGGTTGTACGGCGTGGACAGCGGCGTCGCGCCGCGCCCGCGGGCCGTGCCGAACTCGAGGGGCGAGCCGACCGGACTGTCGCCGGAGAGCGTCGTCGTCGAGCCGTAGAGGGGACCCTCGCCCACCCGGGCGCCCATGGCGAGGGCGGCGAGCGCCGAGGCCTCGTCGGTGATGCCCTCCGCCATGACGATGGCGCCCGTGCGCTCCACCTGCGCCGCGACGGCGTTCACCACGCGGGCGGTGAAACGGTTGGGGCGCGTCGCGAGCAGCGTGCGGTCGAGCTTGACGACGTCCGGCTCGAGCAGCGGGAGCAGCGCCAACGACTCCGGCCGGACGCCGACGTGGTCGACGGCGATGGCCCAGCCGAGCCGGCGTACCTCGGCGACGACACGCATGAGGTGGGCGGGGCGACGAATCAGAGCGGTCTCGTCGAACTGCAGCACCGCGCCGCCCGCGTCCTGATCGTGCAGGTCCGGCAGGTCGGTGAGGGAGTCCGGATCGACGGCGATGAACAGCGGAACCTCGCGCGGCTTGTCCTCGCGCGCGGCGGCCGCCAGGGCGCCGTTCCACCGAGCGGCGTCGAGATCGGGCGTCATGCCCATCGCGCGAGCGGCGGAAGCCAGGGCCGCGGGCTCGGCGAACGACGAGTCGGCGGGACCCCCGACCACGGCCTCGTAGCCGACGATGGACCCGGTCTGCAGATCGATGATGCGCTGGAAGGACGTGTGCAGACTGTCCGGTCCGAGCAGTGCACTGAGGCCGTTCTCGGCGCGCTCGGGAAACAGTGCCGCAGGCTGTATCCGATCGCCCGCTGTCGCAGGCAGGGGTCGCTCGGACTCCTGTCCTCGGTCGTCGACCACCACGGCGTGCGGCCCTTCTTCTCGTCGTGTGCATCGGACCGACACGTCGTCGTCCGCGCAGCACGGGTGAACCTCGACCGTCGCCGTGGCTTGACATCGGTCTCGCGTGTCTTGCCACGATACCCGACTGGCGACGGCCGTCGCCTCTGTGTGTTAATGGCGGAACACGACTCGATTCGAGACCGACAGGGATGGTTCACGCTCATGGGAGTTCGTCGTACGTCCGGTTCCGTGGCGCGAGCAGCGGTGGGCGCCGTCGTCGTCACCGCCGGCCTGATCGCCGCCGCAGCACCGGCCGCGGCCGCGCCGCTCTGGCCCGGTGGCCCCGACATCTCGCTGCCCGGCCTGCCGCCGGCGCCCGAGCTGCCCACTCTGCCCGGACTGCCCGCACCGCCGTCGCTGCCGACCGTCCCGCAGCTGCCCGTCGAACCCCAGCGCGGCCCGGCCAACTTCGCCACCCCCGCGGTGAACCCGTCCGCCGGTGAGGTGGTCGGCATCGCGCAGCCGGTGATCCTGCGGTTCTCCGCACCGATCGCCGACCGCGCCGTCGCGGAACGCGCCATCGACGTCACGACTTCGGCGGGCGACGTCCCCGGCCGATTCTTCTGGTTCTCCGATCGTCAGGTGCGGTGGCGTCCCGACGCCTTCTGGCCGGCCAACACCGACGTGACCGTGCGCGCGGGGGATCTGACGAGCACGTTCACCGTCGGCGACGCGATCGTCACGACGGCCGACGACGCCACCAAGACCATCACGGTGACGCGCAACGGCGCCGTCGTGCGCACCATGCCGACGTCGATGGGCAAGCCGGGTCACGAGACGCCCAACGGCACCTACGTGATCGGCGAGCGCTACCGCGACATGTACATGGACTCGTCCACCTACGGTGTGCCCGTCGACGCTCCCGAGGGCTACCGCACGTACGTCGAGTACGCGACGCGCATGTCGAACAGCGGGATCTTCGTCCACGCCGCCCCGTGGTCGGTGACCAGCCAGGGCGTCGAGAACGTCAGTCACGGCTGCCTGAACGTCAGCACCGAGGACGCGAAATGGTTCTACGAGACCGTGCAGAAGGGCGATCCGGTGGTGGTGCAGAACACCGCGGGCGGCGTTCTGAGCGGCTACGACGGCCTCGGAGACTGGCAGCTGTAGAAACGCCACCGTCCGGACAGGTGCGGATCCGTTCCAGTTCACCATTAGTTCGTTTTATCTAGGCTAATGTCCCATCGGTGACAGCACTTCTCCCTCGGCGGGCGGCTTCTCGGAGCCCCCGGCGACCGGTCGGTCGGGGCCGACCCGTCGTGCAGCGGACGCTGCCGGATCTTCCTCCGGCGCAACGCTCTTTCCTGCGTCGTCCGTGGCGGGACTACGCCCTGTTCCTGGTGCTGGTGGGGCCGAATCTGGTTCTGCTCGGGGTCTTCACCTACCGGCCGCTGGTGGACAACATCCGGCTGTCGTTCTTCGACTGGAACATCAGCTCGCCGACCTCGACGTTCATCGGACTGGCGAACTACCGCGAGTGGTGGGGCCGCAGCGACACGTGGCAGATCGTGTCCAACACCGTGATCTTCACGATCGCGGCCGTCGCGGGCAGCATGCTGCTCGGCCTGATCCTGGCGATGCTGCTCGACCGGAAGTTACGGGGCCGGAACGTTGTTCGCTCGGCCGTCTTCGCGCCGTTCGTCATCTCGGGTGCCGCGATCGGCGTGGCCTTCCAGTTCGTCTTCGACCCGAACTTCGGCCTGATCCAGGATCTGATGCGCCGCATCGGGTTCGACAGCGTGCCGGACTTCTACCAGAGCCCCGGGTGGGCGCTGTTCATGGTCACGGTGACCTACCTATGGAAGAACCTCGGCTACGCCTTCGTCATCTATCTCGCTGCGCTGCAGGGCCTCCGGCAGGATCTGACCGAGGCCGCGCAGATCGACGGCGCGAGTCGCTGGACCACGTTCCGCAAGGTCACCCTGCCGCAGCTGCGGCCCACGACGTTCTTCCTGTCGATCACGGTGATGCTCAACTCCCTGCAGGTCTTCGACATCATCAACGTCATGACCCGCGGTGGCCCCCTGGGCATCGGCACCACCACGATGGTCTACCAGGTGTACGAGGAGTCCTTCCGCAACTTCCGAGCCGGCTACGGTGCCACCGTCGCCACCGTCATGTTCCTGGTGCTGCTGATCATCACGGTGTTCCAGGTGCGGGTCATGGATCGAGGTGACGCACGATGACCGCCACCACCACGCCGGTCCCGCCGGCGCAGCTCGACGCGGACCGACGCCGTCGGCTCTCCAGCCTGTTCGGCTACGCCGCCATGGTCGTCGTCATCGTCATCATCGGACTGCCGCTGTTCTGGATCGTCGTCACCTCGTTCAAGGAACGCGGCGACATCTACGTGCAGCCGTCCATCTGGTGGCCCAGTGTCTTCCGGCCGGAGAACTACGCGGACGCCACCTCGACGGTGCCGTTCTGGACCTTCCTGAAGAACTCGCTGATCATCACCAGCATTCTCGCGGTGGTGAAGTTCGTCCTCGGCGTCCTCAGTGCCTACGGCCTGGTGTTCCTGCGCTTCCCGGGCAAGACCATCGTGTTCCTCGTCATCATCGCCGCCCTCATGGTGCCGAACCAGATCACGGTCATCTCCAACTACGCCCTCGTCGCACAGTTGGGGTGGCGCAACACCTTCCAGGGCATCATCGTGCCGCTGGCCGGGGTCGCGTTCGGCACGTTCCTCATGCGCAACCACTTCCTGTCCATACCGCAGGAGATCATCGAGGCCGCGCGCATGGACGCTGCCGGCCCCGTGCGGTTGCTGTTCCGGGTGGTCCTGCCGCTGTCCGGTCCGACCATGGTCGCGTTCGCGACGATCACCGTGGTCAACGAGTGGAACGAGTACCTCTGGCCGTTCCTGATGTCCGACGACTCCTCCGTCGCACCGCTTCCCGTCGGCCTGACGCAGTTGCAGAACAACGACGGTGTCACCAACTGGGGGCCGGTGATGGCCGGCACCGTCCTGACGATGATCCCCATCCTGATCGTGTTCCTCGCCCTGCAGCGGCACATGATCAAGGGCTTGACCTCCGGCGCCGTCAAGGGCTGACCGGCCTTTTTTCTCGCGCACACCACCAACACAGGAGTCGACATGCATCTCTCTCGTCGGGGTTTCCTCGGAGCCGCCGGAGCGGCGGGCGCCGTCGCGGCGAGCGCCGCCCTCACCGCCTGCGCCGGAACCAGTTCCACGTCGTCGTCCGGCTCGGGCTCGGGTGGGGACGCCAACACGATCACCTTCTGGTCGTCGCACCCCGGTAGCTCGAAGGACGTCGAGAACGAGCTGATCTCGCGCTTCCAGGCCGCCAACCCGGACCTGACGGTCCAGATGATCGACGGCGGCAAGAACTACGAGGAGATCGCGCAGAAGTTCAACGCGGCGCTCTCCGGCGGGTCGCTGCCCGACGTCGTCCTGCTCTCGGACGTGTGGTGGTTCAACTTCGCTCTGCTGGGGGCGATCTCGCCGCTGGACGATCTGTTCTCGCAGGCCGGGGTGAACACGAGCGAGTACGTCGATTCGCTGGTGGCCGACTACAACTGGAACGACAAGACGTGGGCGCTGCCCTACGCGCGGTCGACCCCGCTCTTCTACTACAACAAGGAGGTCTGGTCGGCGGCCGGATTGCCCGATCGCGGGCCCGCCACCTGGCAGGAGTTCGACCAGTGGGGCCCCGAGCTGCAGCGCGTGGTCGGCAACGGCAAGCTCGCCCACGGGTGGGGCAACGCCGAGGACTACCTCGGCTGGACCTACGAGGGACCGATCTGGACCTTCGGCGGCAGCTACTCCGACCAGTTCGACCTGAAGTTCACCGACGAGCGCACCATCGCCGCGGGCAACTTCCTCAAGGAGATGATCCACACCAAGAAGTACGCGGCCGTCTCCAACGACATCGCCAACGACTTCGGTGCCGGGCTGCTCGCGTCGACCATCGCCTCCACCGGTGACCTCTCCGGCATCACGGCCAACGCGAAGTTCGACTTCGGCACCGCGTTCCTGCCCGCCGAGGCCGGCACCCCCGGATGCCCCACCGGCGGTGCGGGTCTCGCGATCCCGGCGAACATCCCGGACGAGCGCAAGGTCAACGCGCTGAAGTTCATCGACTTCGTCACCAACACCGAGTCGACGGTCTACTTCTCCCAGAACGTCGGCTACATGCCCGTGCGCAAGGCGGCCGCGAGCGATCCGTCCGAGGTGGCCTTCCTCGAGCAGAACCCGCGCTCGCGCACCGCCGTCGACCAGCTCTCGCGGACCCGCTCGCAGGACTACGCCCGGGTGTTCGTGCCCGGCGGTGACAAGATCATCGGCACCGGCCTCGAGCAGATCGCCCTGCAGAACGCCGACGTCGCCTCGACGTTCAGCGGCATGCAGGATCAGTTGCAGCAGATCATCGATCGCCAGATCACGCCCAAGCTGCCCAAGTAAGGAACGGGACCCACCACCATGGCTTCGGTCAACTTCGTCGGCACCACCCATCGCTACGCGGGCGCCCCGCACCCGTCGGTGGAGGGCCTCGACCTCGACATCGCCGACGGCGAGTTCCTGGTGCTCGTCGGCCCGTCGGGATGCGGGAAGTCGACGTCCCTGCGGATGCTCGCCGGCCTCGAGGCGGTCGAGAGCGGCCGCATCGAGATCGGCGGCAAGGACGTCAGCGGCCTCGCGCCTAAGGAACGCGACGTCGCCATGGTGTTCCAGAACTACGCGCTGTACCCCAACATGACCGTCGCGGACAACATGGGCTTCGCGCTCCGCAACGCGGGAATGAGCAAGGAGGACACCCGCTCTCGGGTCGAGGAGGCGGCTCGGATGCTCGAGCTCGAGCCGCTCCTCGACCGGCGGCCGGGCAAGCTGTCCGGCGGTCAGCGTCAGCGCGTCGCCATGGGGCGCGCGATCGTGCGTCGCCCCGAGGTGTTCTGCATGGACGAGCCGCTGTCGAACCTCGACGCCAAGCTGCGGGTGAGCACCCGCTCGCAGATCGCCGGGTTGCAGCGGCGGCTGGGGACCACCACCGTCTACGTCACCCACGACCAGGTCGAAGCCATGACCATGGGCGACCGCGTCGCCGTGCTGAAGGCCGGGCATCTGCAGCAGGTCGCGAGTCCCCGTGAGCTGTACGCGAATCCGGTCAACGACTTCGTGGCGTCGTTCATCGGTTCGCCGGCCATGAACCTGCTCGAGGCCGACGTGCAGGACGGCCACGCCGTGCTGGGCGGTCTGCGCGTGCCGGTTCCGTCCGGACACGGGGGCCGCATCCTCGTCGGCGTGCGCCCGGAGAGCTGGGACCTGGTCGGCGAGAACGACACCGAGTCCGTCGAGCTGGTCACCGACCTGGTCGAGGAGCTCGGGGCCGAGTCCTTCGCCTACTCCACCCCGGCGGCCGACGCCGGGTGGACGGCGCGCGGCGGACGCGTCGTGGTGCGGGTGGATCGCCGCACCGTGGTCGATCCGCGTCAGCGCCTGCGGGTTCGTCCGGCTCCGGACGAGGTGTTCTTCTTCGACGCGGAGTCCGGGGACCGCATTCGCTGACCGCGGTCCCCGTGCCGCGATATCACCAGATGCGCACGCGCTCCGCCGGATCGAGGTACAGCGCGTCGCCCTCGGTCACCCCGAACGCCTCGTGAAAGCTGTCGAGGTTCCGCACCACACCGTTGCACCGGAACTCCGGCGGCGAGTGCGGATCGATCGACAGACGGCGCAGGGCCTCGGCGTCGCGAGCCTTGGTGCGCCACACCTGCGCCCAGCCGAAGAACACGCGCTGCAGCCCCGTCAGCCCGTCGATCTCCGGTGCTTCGCGGCCCTCGAGCGAGATGCGGTAGGCCTCGACCGCGATGGACAGGCCGCCGAGGTCGCCGATGTTCTCGCCGATCGTGAACTTGCCGTTGACGTGGTGGCCGGGCAGGGCCTTCGGCTCGAAAGCGTCGTACTGCTCGATGAGAGCCGTGGTGCGTGTACCGAATTCGGCGCGGTCGCTGTCGGTCCACCAGTCAACGAGGTTGCCGTCGCCGTCGTACTTGGCGCCCTGGTCGTCGAACCCGTGGCCGATCTCGTGCCCGATCACCGCGCCGATCCCGCCGTAGTTGGCGGCGTCGTCGGCGTCGGGATCGAAGAACGGGGGCTGCAGAATCGCGGCGGGGAACACGATTTCGTTCATGCCGGGGTTGTAGTAGGCGTTGACGGTCTGCGGCGTCATGAACCACTCGCCGCGGTCGACCGGCCCGCCGAGCTTGCCCAGATCGCGTCGGTACTCGAACTCGTAGCCCCGCCGGTAGTTGCCCACCGGGTCCGCGGCGTCGATCTCGAGTGCGGAGTAGTCACGCCAGGTGTCCGGGTAGCCGATCTTGGGGGTGAACCGGTCGAGCTTGGCCAGGGCAGCGGTGCGGGTCTCCGGGCTCATCCACTCGAGGTCGGTGATGTTGCGGCGGTAGGCCTCGACCAGGTTGGCCACCAGGTCCTGCATCCGCGCCTTCGACTCCGGCGGAAAGTGCTGCTCCACGTACAGCTGTCCCACGGCCTCGCCCATGAGGTCCTGCACCAGGGACACGCCGCGCTTCCACCGCTCGCGGTTCTCCTCGGTACCGGTGAGGGTGCGGCCGTAGAAGTCGAAGTTCTCGTCGACCAGGTCGGCGGCGAGGTACGGGGCTCGGGAGTGGACGATGCGCCAGGTGGCCCACGCCTTCCAGTCGTCGAGGCTGCGGCCGGACCACTCCTGCGCCGCCGTGGTGACGAACGACGGCTGCCGCACCACCACCTCTGCCCACTGTTCCGGCGTGGCACCGGTACCCGACACCCAGGCGTCCCAGTCGAATCCGGGTGCCTCGGCGGTCAACTCGGCCCATGTCCGGAGGTTGTAGGACAGGTCGGCGTCGCGACGCTTCACGACGTCCCAGTGCCCGGCCGCCATCGCCGTCTCCACCTCGAGGACGGTGGCCGCGTCGAAGGACACGCCGGCGAGGGCGAACATGCGGCCGATGTGGGCGACGTACTTCTCTCGCAGCTCGGCGTGCTCGTCGCCGCGGTAGTAGGACTCGTCGGGCAGCCCGAGGCCGGACTGCGTGACGTGCATCAGGTAGCGATCGGACTGCTTGGAGTCGGTGTCCACGTAGTGCGCCAGGGCGCCGCCGACACCCGTGCGGGCCAGGCCGCCCAGGACGTGCGCGAGGGCAGCGCGGTCCGCGGCGTCGGCCACCGCCGCGAGCTCGTCGGCGATCGGGGAGATGCCCGCGGCCTCGATCGCCTCGGCGTCCATGAACGCGGCGTAGAGGTCGCCGATCTTCGCGGCGTCGCTGCCCGGCGCCGGGTTCGACGCCGCGCACTCGGTCACGATGTCGCGGACGTGTTCCTCGGCGCGGTCGTACAGCGTGCGGAACGCGCCGTCGACGGCGCGGTCGGCCGGGATCTCGTACTCCGCGAGCCACCGCCCGTTGACGTGCTCGAACAGGTCGTCCTGCGCACGGGTGGACGGGTCGACCCAGGCCAGGTCGAGGCCGGACGGGCGGGATTCGCGGGTGGGGGACTCTGCCGTGGTCATGAGCCCCATCCTGCCGAAAGCCCGCGAGCCCCGCACGGGGCGCCGGTCCGTCGTCAGGCCGGATCGGGCTCGGGATCGCTCAGCGCCCCGATCATGGCGCGCAGCATCCGGCGGGCCTCGTCGACGTCGTCGAGACCGCTCAGCATCCGCTCCTCCACCCCTCGCACGGCAGCACTGGCCGCGGCCAGCGTGGCAGCGCCGGCGGGAGTCAGCCGGGCGGGCAGGACCTTGCCGATCGACGCCTGGTCGGGGCGGACCACCTCGCCGTCGGCCTCCATCGCGCGCAGCAGGACGTTCATCGACTGCCGGGTCACGAAGGCGCCGCGGGCGAGATCGGAGTTCGACAGCCCTGGCCGCTGGGACAGCAGTTCGAGGCACGAGTACCGGGTGACGGTGAGATCGAGGGGTCGCAGCACCTGCTCCATCGCGAGTCGCAGCGCGGTCGCCGCCTCCTTGAGCAGATATCCCACGGACGCCTCGAGGTCGATGCCATCGCTTGCATGACTCATGTCAGTATTCTGACATAGCTTGTGTTTGTCAGATAACTGACACGCATGAACAGGAGCACACCCATGACGGTCACCGGTCTCGACTTCGTTTCCCTCCAGGTCCGCGATCTCGCCGTGTCTCAGGCGTTCTACGAGCGGTGGTTCGGACTCCAGCGCTCGCCGGCGGGCCCGCCCCACGCGGTCGTCTTCACCACCACCCCGATCCCTTTCGCACTCCGCGAGGTCGTTCCCGGCACCGACCTCGACAGCGTCTCGCAGCCCGGACTCGGAGTGGCGCTGTGGTTCCACGCCGACGACGTCCAGGCCATCCACGACGGGCTGGTGGCCGACGGCGCCACCATCGTCACCCCTACGTTCGACGGTCCCTTCGGCCGAACGTTCACGCTCGCGGACCCGGACGGATGCCACCTCACGCTCCACGACCGCGCCTGACGCCGAGAACGAGCGGGCGTGGTTGCCCGCAAGTCGCCCGTCCGGACGGGATCCCGTCGATCCGGCCGACTTGCGGGCACTCGCGCCCGCGAGTTCTCCCACACGATCGCCCCGAACCTCGCGGATCCGCCGAATCCCGCCCGATCGTGTGGCAGAACTCGCGCGGGATCGAGGCTCGGGGTGCACGGGCCGACATTTCCGGGTACAGGTGGGCCATGTCTTCTTCGACGTCCTCCTCGACGCCGTCCGCGCCGGACCCGTCCACTACGGCCGAGTCCGCGACCCCGGAGCCGGAGGCCACGGCTCCTGCGTCCCCGTCCGACGCCGAACTGACGGCCGCACTGAGCGACTGGTTGCCGGAACAACGGTGGTTCTCCGCCAAGGGGCACACCGTGACCGGCGTCGACATCGTGGCGCGCGAGACCCTGGCGACCACCGCCGACCTCACCGTCGTGCACCTGTTGGTCGAGGTGCATCTCGACGGCGCCGAGGCGCAACTGTTCCAGGTTCCGGTGGGTGTGCGGGCCGAGGTGGACGACGATCTCGACCCCTGGGTGCTGCTCCGCACGGGCGGGGCGGTGGTCTACGACGGACTGCGTGACCCGGCGGTGATCGGGCTGCTCTCGGACCTGGTGGCCACGGGCGGCAGCGGCGATGTTCGGTTCCTCGCGGTTCCCGGCGCGGACCTGCCCACCGGTCTGCCGGGGCGCGTTCTCGGCGCCGAGCAGTCCAACACGTCGGTGATCGTGGGGGATCGGTTCCTGCTCAAGCTGTTCCGCCGGGTGGCGGTGGGGGTGAACCCGGACGTCGAGCTGCACCAGGCGCTCGGACGGGCCGAGAGTGCGCACGTCGCGACGTTGCGCGGATGGATCGAGGCCGACGTCCGGCACGACGAGACGACCCTCGGCATGATGCAGGACTTCGTGTCCGGGGCATCCGAGGGGTGGACCGCGGCCCTCGCGGCGGTCGACGCCGTGCTTGCCGCCGGCGACGTCGGCGCGGGGGACTTCACCGGTGAGGCGCGCTCGCTCGGCGGTGCCGTCGCGTCGGTGCACCGGGATCTGGCCCGCGTGCTCGGCACCTCGATCGCGCCGGCCGCCGAGACCACCGCCGCGATCTCCGCGCGGGTCGAGTCCGCGTTGCCCGTGGTCGAGGGGCTCGACGCCGCGCTGCCCCGCGTCCGGGCGCTGATCGAGGCCGCCGGTGAGACCGCCGTCGACACGCAGCGCATCCACGGCGACCTGCACCTCGGCCAGGTGCTCCGTACGCCGGACCTGTGGGTACTCATCGACTTCGAGGGCGAACCGTCGCGCAGCGTCGAGGAGCGGCGCACGCCGGACAGTCCCCTGCGCGACGTCGCCGGGATGGTCCGCTCCGTCGACTACGCCGCGATGAGCCGCGTGGTCGAGATCGACGACGACACCGAGCGGACCAGGGCGGACCGGCTCGCGCGCGACTGGGTCGACCGGACGGTCACCGCATTCCTCGACGGCTACGCCGAGGAGGCGGGCCACGATCCGCGCGAGAACCTCGCGCTGCTCCGGGCCTACGAGCTGGACAAGGCGGTGTACGAGGCGGTGTACGAGGCGCGCAACCGGCCGGGGTGGCTCACCATCCCGATGCACGCGATCGAGCGGCTCGTCGACGGGTGACCGCGCCCGACGACGACACGGCGGCGCCGCTGCGCCTGGCGGACCTGACGGCCCGGTTGCGGCGGGCGGGCTGCGTCTTCGCCGAGGAGGAGGCGCGGTTGTTGCGCGCCGAGTCGCCGGACGACGACGTACTCCGGGACCGGGTGCGCCGCCGCGTGGCGGGCGAGCCGCTCGAGACGATTGTCGGCTGGGCGGAGTTCCACGGGCACCGTGTCGTGGTCGCACCGGGGGTGTTCGTCCCTCGCCGCCGGACGGAGGCGCTGGTCGACGTGGCCCGCGGCCTGCTGGGGACCGGTGGCGTGGTGGTGGACCTGTGCTGCGGATCCGGTGCGATCGGCCTGGCGTTGGCCGACGTCGCGACGGTCCACGCCGCGGACGTCGATCCGCTGGCCGTGGCGTGTGCGCGACGAAACCTGCCGCCGGACAGGGTGTTCGAGGGTGATCTGTTCGACGCGCTGCCCGCCGCGTTGCGCGGCACCGTCGACGTCGTCTGCGCCAACACCCCCTACGTGCCCACGGCCGCGGTGGCGTCGATGCCGCGGGAGGCACGTGAGAGCGAGCCCCGCGTCACGCTCGACGGCGGCGCGGACGGTCTCGACGTCCAGCGCCGCGTCGCCGCAGAGGTGGCCCGGTGGTTGACGCCCACCGGCACACTCCTCGTCGAGACCTCCGCGGCGCAGGCCGACGCCGCGGCCGAGATCATGCAGGCGTCGGGCCTGCGTCCGCACGTTCACCACGACGACGAGCGGGACGCCACCGTGGTGGTCGGCTCCGCTCAGGGCTGACCGAACCGCCCCGACTGGAAGTCCTCGAACGCCTGCAGCACTTCGGCTTTCGTGTTCATGACGAACGGCCCGGCCATGGCGACGGGCTCGCGGATCGGCTCGCCACCCAGCAGGAACACCTCGAGGGGCTCCCGGCCGTCGGCCGCGGCGACGGTGACGGTGTCCCCGGACCCGAAGACGGTGGTCTGCCCCATCCGCACCGGACGCCGTTCGGCGCCGACGGTGCCCGTTCCGGCCAGCACGTACGCGATCGCGTTGTAGCGGGGATTCCACGGCAGCGTCACCGACGCGCCGGGCGCAACGGTGGTGTGGGACAGGGTGATCGGCGTGTAGGTCGACCCGGGTCCGGCGTGGCCGTCGATCTCGCCGGCGATCACGCGAACCAGGGCGCCGCCGTCGGGACTGGACAGCAGGGCCACCTGCCCGCCGGTGATGTCCTGGTAGCGCGGAGCGGCCATCTTGTCGGTCCGCGGGAGGTTCACCCAGAGCTGCACTCCGTGGAACAGGCCGCCGGACATCACCAGGTGCTCCGGCGGGGCCTCGATGTGCAGGATGCCGCTGCCCGCGGTCATCCACTGCGTGTCACCCCCGGTGATGGAGCCACCGCCGCCGTGCGAGTCCTGGTGGTCCATGATCCCGTCGATCATGTAGGTGACGGTCTCGAACCCGCGGTGCGGATGCCACGGCGTGCCCTTCGGCTCACCGGGGGCGTAGTTCACCTCACCCATCTGGTCCATGTGGATGAACGGGTCGAGGCGGGCCATGTCGATCCCGGCGAAGGCGCGACGGACGGGGAACCCTTCGCCCTCGTAGCCGGTGGGGGCGGTGGTGACGGAGCGAACGGTGCGCGGGACGGCGTCCGGGCCGGGCACGCCGAGGCGGGGAAGGGCGAGGACGTTGTCGACGGTCACGGCGGGCATGGGGTTCCTCCTGGGTCCGGCGACTCGACAAGTGATTGACGAGTCAACTATATCGGCTGAACCGTCGGTGTTCGCCCGGTATTCCGCCCCTCGCCACCGGTGACAGGTCACAATAGGATGACAATCGAGGTGTGATTTCCCGGAGTGCGGGGAACTCGCTCCGGTCGGGAAAACGCAGGATCCAGGAGGTCGCCATGACTGCCATCACCGAGAAGCCCACCACGCCCGCCGTCGACGGTGCAGACGGTATCGACCCTAACGACGCCGATTCGAACGACGCCGATTCGAACGACGCCGTCGCGGCGTCGCTGCAGGTCGGAGCCCGGGTGCGCCTCGTGCAGTCGGCCGACGACGCCGCGGGACGCGGCGAGACCGGGTCCGACACCGGGTCCGACGCCGACGCGCCCCTCGGCCGCGTGGTCGACGACTACGCCGGCACGCTGGACGGTGACACCGGGGGCCGCACGTGGGCCGTCCCGCACCGCTGGGCCGTGGCCCTCGACGACGGCCGTCTGGTCTTCCGGGACGACGACGACCTCGAGGTCGTCGAGGCGGAGTAGCCCGCGCGTTCGGCCGCGTCCGGCGACATCACGCCGTGACGAGCACCGCCACGTCCACCGCGGCGATCGCGATCGCCGCCTGGAACGGCCGCCGTCCGGACCCCGTCAGCGCCACCAGGGCACACACCCCCACGGCGACGAGGGCGAGCACCCCGACGGCGTCGAACCCGCGGGCCCCGCCCACGCCGACGATCGACGCGAGCGACAGTGCGCCGACGGCGGTCGGTGCGACGGCGGCCGGGGGCAGTCGGTGGGGAAACCCGGAGATGCCCGTCGCGCGGTCGTCGGCGAGGTCGGGCAGCACGTTCACCAGGTGCGCGCCGAATCCCAGGAGCGATCCGACCGCGACCGTCCAGAGGGGTGGCAACGCGTCGTCGATCGCGAGGGACACCACGGCGGGCAGCGCGCCGAACGCGATCGTGTACGGCAACCAGGACACCACGGTCGATTTCAGACCCACGTTGTAGGCGAGGGCGGCGCCGACGCCGAGCACGAGGTGCAGCAGTCCCGGCACGACGCCGAGTAGCAGCGACGCCACCACGCAGACGACGGCGGAGACGGCGATGGCCGTACGAACGGCCCTGCGCGACAACACCCCTCGCGCCAACGGCTTGTCGGTCCGGCCCACCGCACGGTCACGGTCGGCGTCGACGAGGTCGTTGGTCCACCCGGTCAGCAACTGCCCGGAGGCCACGGCGACCACCACGACGATCACCTGCGCGGGCGACGGCGACAGACGAGCGGTCAGGACGGCGGCAATGGCCGTGACGGCCACGGCGGGCCCCGGATGGGAGGAGATCAGGAGCGACTGCGCGCGCGACGGTTCGCTCATCCTCCCAGCCTAGAGTCAGCCCGCGAGTTGTTCCGTCCGCGTGGGGGTCTCGCGGGCGGCGCGGGCGTCCTCGAGCGACACCAGGCGCCCGAGCGCGAGGCGTGCCTCCGTCTGCTGATGGGTGACGGTCAGCTGAGTCCGGGTGCGGCCCAGGAAGGTCCACGCCCAGTTGCAGACGGTGGTGAGGCGGCTCTTGAACCCCACCACGTAGGCCACGTGGACCACCAACCACATGAGCCAGGCGAGAAATCCGGTGATCTTCACCGGGCCCACCTGCGCGACGGCGGAGAAGCGCGACACCGTCGCCATGCTGCCCTTGTCGTGGTAGCGGAACGGGCGGCGCTCCGGGGCCGGTCGCCCCTTCCCCTCGGCGCTCACCTCGGCCGCGATGGCGCGGGCGGCGTACCGGCCACCCTGGATGGCCACCTGCGCGACGCCCGGCAGCCGATCCAGGGCCATCATGTCGCCCACGACGAAGACGTTCGGATGGCCCGGCAGCGTCAGGTCCGGTTGCACCAGAACCCGTCCCGCGCGGTCGATCTCCGCGCCCGACTTCTCGGCCAGCATCGCGCCGAGCGGGCTCGCGGCCACCCCGGCGGACCACACCTTGGTGGCCGCGTCGATGCGCTGCTCGGTGCCGTCGCCGGTGCGCACCACCAGGCCCTCGGCGTCGACATCGGTGACGGCGGCGTTCAGGGTGACCTCGACGCCGAGGGATTCGAGCCGTCGGCGGGCGTGCTCACCGAGAGAATCGGCGAAGGGGGGCAGCACCTTCGGGGCCGCGTCGAGCAGGACGACGCGGGCGTCGCGGCTGTCGATGGTGCGGAACGTGCCGGCGAGGGTCCGCTTGGACAGCTCGGCGATCTGCCCCGCCATCTCGACACCCGTCGGTCCGGCGCCGACGACGACGAAGGTCAGCAGGCGAGCGCGCTCGTCGGGGTCGGTGGCCAGTTCCGCGGCGTCGAAGGCGTTCATGATGCGGCCACGGAGTTCGAGCGCGTCGTCGAGCGTCTTCATGCCGGGCGCGAACTCCGCGAACCGGTCGTTGCCGAAGTAGGACTGGCCGGCGCCCGCGGCGACGATCACGCTGTCGTACGGCGTCACGGTGACGCGGCCGCGGTGATTCGAGGTGACCGTGCGGGCGTCGAGGTCGATGTCGGTGACGTCCCCGATGAGCACGTTGGCGTTGCGCTGATCGCGGAGCACGATGCGCGTGGACGGCGCGATCTCGCCCTCGGAGAGGATCCCGGTGGCCACCTGGTAGAGCAGCGGCTGGAACAGGTGGTGCGCGGTGCGCGCGACGAGCGTGACCTCCACGTCGCTACGGCGGAGTGCCTTGGTGGCGAAGAGGCCGCCGAAGCCGGAGCCGATGACGACGACGCGATGCGGGGCAGTGGTCACGATGCGCACCTTCCATGTCAGGACATGAGTGGGGTCTCCACCTGTGACCCAGACCATACACGGCTCGCTCCAAATGTCAGAACAAACGGCAGGAACAGCATCGACGCTTAGGATTCGGGACATGGACCGCCCCGTGGTCGCGCTGGAGAACGCCGACGCCGTCTACGACTACTACCTCGCGCATCAGCAGAATCGACGGGTCGCGCGGCTCGCGTACGGCACCCTCGCGCGGCGCTTCCGCCCGCGGGTGCACTACGGAATCGGCGCCCGCGAGCGGCTGCGCAGCCTGATCTACGACGACCGCCGGCTGATCGTCGCGGTGAACCACGTCAGCGACACCGACCCTTACACGGTGGCCGCCGCGGCGTGGTCGAGCGCGCTGCGCCCGGTGATCGGCCGGACCCGCGTGTTGGCGAAGGACGAATTGTTCGGGGAGACCGAGCCGGGCCGTGGCCGTGCGCTGGCCGAGAGGACGTCGCAACGCCGTCGTGGCATCGACATATCCCAGCGCCGTCGTGGCATCGACATATCCCAGCGCCGTCGGATCGACATGATGGGCGGCATCCCGGTGTTCCGCGGCAAGGACCACGGCCTGCGGGCCGCCGCGCGCGCCGGGAACCTGATGATGGACGTCTGCGCGGAGCGACTCCGGCGGGGCGACGATCTCGCCCTGTTCCCCGAGGGCACGTGCAACGAGGGCTGCCCGGCGGTGCTGCAGCACGTCGGCAGCGGGATCGGACACATCGTCGTGCGCGCTCGGGCGAAGGGCATCGAGCCCACCCTGGTGGTGATGGGGCTGCACTACGGGCCGCCGCCCGGCCGGTTCCGGAGCGCCAGTGTGCACATCGACGTGCCCGATCTGACGTTGCCGGAGAAGCCGATCACCATCGCCCGCACCGTCGCGGAGTATCTGCAGGTCGCCGTCGAACTCGCGGTGAGCGAGTACTGATCGATCAGTACGCGCGGTGAGCGAGTACTGACCGCTCAGCCGGCGATGTTCACCATCCAGCCGATGCCGTAGCGGTCGGTGAGCATGCCGAAGGTGTCGCCCCACGGCGCCTTCTCCAGCGGCACGCCCGTCGTCGCGCCGTCCGAGAGACCGTCCCACCAGCGTCGCAGGTCGGCCTCGTCGTCGCCGCTGAGCGAGACGGTGCCGTTGGTGGACACCGACATCGACGACGGCGTGTCCGCGCCCATGAGCAGGAAACCGGTGGGGGTCTCGAGCTGGGCGTGCATGACCAGATCGTTCTCGGCGGGCTCGACCGGCATGCCGGACTCGCCGAACGTGGACACGGTCAGGTCTCCGCCGAAGACGTCCCGGTAGAACTCCATGGCCTCGCGCGCGGTGTCGCGGAAGGACAGGTACGGGTTGAGTCGCGAGGGCATGGCGCACGCCTTTCCGTCGGGGCGCGCCGGGTGCGCTGATAGAAAGAACGAGAGCCGACGCGGGTTTCGGTGCCGAACGACGAAAGGGTAGCTGTGAGCGATCAGGTCAGGACGGCAATCGTCACGGGAAGTGCGCGCGGAATCGGTGCAGCCGTGGCCAAGCGGCTCGCGGCGGACGGGTACGGCGTGGCCGTGGTCGATCTCGACGAGTCCGCGTGCGCCACCACCGTCGACGCCATCACCGCGGCGGGTGGCCAGGCCATCGGAGTCGGGGCGAACGTCGCCGACGAGCAGTCCGTCGTCTCGGCCGTCGAGCGCATCGCGACCGACTTCGGCAAGCCCACCATTCTGGTCAACAACGCCGGCATCCTGCGCGACAACCTGCTGTTCAAGATGTCGGTCGACGACTGGGACGCCGTGCTGGGCGTGCACCTGCGCGGCGCGTTCCTCATGTCCCGCGAGGTGCAGAAGCACCAGGTCGAGGAGAAGTGGGGCCGCATCGTGAACCTGTCGTCGACGTCGGCGCTGGGCAACCGCGGGCAGGCCAACTATGCCGCCGCCAAGGCCGGCATGCAGGGCTTCACCAAGACGCTCGCCATCGAGCTGGGCCGCTACAACGTGACGGTCAACGCGATCGCCCCGGGATTCATCGAGACCGAGATGACCGCGGCGACGGCGGAGCGCGTCGGCGTCCCCTTCGAGGACTTCAAGAAGGGCGCGGCGTCGCAGATCCCCGTGAACCGCGTCGGCCAGCCCGAGGACATCGCCCACACGGCGTCGTTCTTCTGCAGCGAGGGAGCCGGATTCGTCTCCGGTCAGGTGATCTACGTCGCCGGCGGTCCGAAGGACTGACATGCAGGTGCTGCTCCTCGCCGACACCCACGTCCCCACCCGCGCGAAGGACCTCCCCGCGCCGGTGTGGGACGAGGTGGACCGCGCCGACCTGGTGATCCATGCCGGTGACTGGATGGCGGTGGAGCTGTATCACGCACTGCGCGAACGGGCGTCGGACCTCCTGGCGTGCTGGGGCAACAACGACGGCGACGACCTCCGGGCGCTCGTCCCGGAGGTCGATCGCCGCACCGTGGAGGGCGTCCGCGTCGCCGTCGTGCACGAGACGGGGTCGAAGAGGGGACGCGAGAAGCGCGCCGACGCCGCGTATCCCGACGTCGACCTGCTCGTCTTCGGCCACAGTCACATTCCGTGGGACACGGTCACCGAGCGCGGGATGCGGTTGCTCAACCCGGGATCGCCGACCGACCGCCGTCGTCAACCGGCGTGTACGTACATGACGCTGCGGTTGGCGGACAACGAGATTCACGACGTCCGGCTGGTGTCGCTGTGACCCGCGTGGACGCCTGGACCTGGTCGGTGCGGCTGTTCAAGACCCGCTCGGCGGCGGCGTCGGCGTGCCGGGGCGGGCACGTGAAGATCAACGGCGCCACCGCGAAACCCGCGCAACCCGTGGTGCCCGGTGACGAGGTGCGGGTGTGGGCGGGCGGGCGCGAACGCATCGTGGAGGTGGCCCGGCTGGTGAGCAAGCGAGTCGGCGCCCCCGCCGCCGCGGAGTGTTACGTCGACCGGAGCCCGCCGCCCCCGCCGAAGGAGCTGTTCGCGGCCGTACCGGTGCGGGATCGGGGCGCGGGGCGGCCGACCAAGCGGGATCGGCGGGAGATCGATCGGCTCCGGGGCCAGGCCTGACGAACTCGGTGCGGTAGTCCACCGTGACGGTGGACCACTGCACCGAAGTGTCCGAGCGGGTCAGCGCAGCAGCGCGCGCGACATCACGACGCGCTGAATCTGGTTGGTGCCCTCGTAGATCTGGGTGATCTTGGCGTCGCGCATCATCCGCTCGACGGGGAAGTCGCGGGTGTAGCCGGCGCCGCCGAAGAGCTGCACGGCGTCGGTGGTGACCTTCATGGCGACGTCCGAGGCGAAGCACTTGGAGGCCGAGGAGATGAAGCCCAGGTTCTTTTCGCCGCGCTCGGCGCGAGCGGCGGAGGAGTACACCATCAGGCGCGCGGCCTCGATCTCCATCGCCATGTCGGCGAGCATGAACTCGACACCCTGGAACGAGCTGATCGGCTTGCCGAACTGCTTGCGCTCCTTGACGTACGCGAGGGCGGCGTCGAGCGCGCCCTGCGCGATGCCGACGGCCTGCGCGCCGATGGTCGGGCGGGTGTGGTCGAGGGTGGCCAGCGCGGTCTTGAAGCCGGTGCCGGGCTCGCCGATGATGCGGTCGCCGGGGATGCGGCAGTTCTCGAAGTACAGCTCGCGGGTGGGGCTGCCCTTGATGCCGAGCTTGCGCTCCTTCTCGCCGACGGAGAAGCCCTCGTCGTCCTTGTGGACCATGAAGGCGGAGATGCCGTTGGCCTTCTTCTCCGGGTCGGTGACGGCCATGACGGTGTACCAGCTGGACTTGCCGGCGTTGGTGATCCAGGCCTTGGTGCCGTTGAGGATCCAGTCGTCGCCGTCGGCCTTCGCGCGGGTCTTCATGCCCGCGGCGTCGGAGCCGGCCTCGCGCTCGGACAGTCCGTAGGACGCCATCTCGCCCTCGGCGATGGACGGCAACACCTTCTGCTTGAGCTCGTCGTTGCCGTTCAGGATCAGACCCATGGTGCCGAGCTTGTTCACGGCGGGGATAAGCGAGGACGACCCGCAGACACGGGCGACCTCCTCGATCACGATGCAGGCCGCGATGGAGTCGGCACCCTGGCCGCCGAACTCGTCGGGCACGTGGATGGCGTTGAAGCCGGAGGCGTTGAGGGCTTTCAGGGCCTCCTCGGGGAAGCGCTCCTGCTCGTCGACCTCGGCCGCGTAGGGCGCGATCTCCTTCTCCGACAGCGCGCGGATGGCCTCGCGGAGCTCGTTGTGCTCGTCGGGAAGCTGGAACAGGTCGAAGTCGGGGTTGCCGGCCATGGTGGCTCCTTCACAGATGTGGCACTCGGTGCCGGGGATTGTCGGTGACCTTACCAGCGCAGGCCCTGGCCACACCAGAGACGTGTGGCACGCGATGCCAAATCGGGCGTGCCCGGTACCCTGGTTCGACCGGACGATCGAGAGGCGGGTGCATGACCAGCCCCACGGCCGACGTCCCGTCGACACGCAGTGCCCCACCCGCGCGCGAGCCCCGCGCGGTCCACCGCGCCGACCTCGACGGGCTCCGCGGACTCGCCATTGCGCTCGTGGTGGTCTTCCACATCTGGTTCGGCCGGGTGTCCGGTGGCGTCGACGTCTTCCTCGTCCTGTCCGGCTTCTTCTTCACGACGATGGTGCTCCGGCGGGCCGAGAGCGGGGCCGTGAGCGCCGTCGCGTCCCGCACGGCCCGCCGGCTGTATCCGGCGATGGTCGTCGTCCTGGCCGCGGTGGGGCTGTGGACGGTGGCGCGCCTGCCGTTCACGACGTGGGACGAGACGACGCGGCAGATCGTCGCGACGTTGGCCCAGGTCCAGAACTGGGAACTGGCCGCGACCGCGTCGGACTACGCGGCCGCGGACGCGTCGGTGAGTCCCCTGCAGCACCTGTGGTCGATGTCGGTGCAGGTGCAGTTCTACGTGGTGGTGACGCTGCTGGTGGCGGGCATCGTGGCGGCCGCCCGGCGGGTGGGTCGCCCCGACGCGGTGCGTCCGCTGTTGATCGCGGCGCTGGCGGTCGCCTCGCTGCTGTCGTTCGTCCACGCGGCGCACCTGGGGACCGTTCGGCAGGGCTGGGCGTACTACGACACGACGGCCCGGTTCTGGGAACTCGGGGTGGGCGCGCTCGCCGGCCTGCTGATCGGGCGGGTGGCGATCTCCGGGCGCGTGCGAGCGGTGCTCGGCGCGGTCGGTCTGCCGGTGCTGTGCTTCGGCGGTTTCGTCCTCGACGGGGCGGCCCTGTTCCCCGGCCCGTGGGCGTCGGTCCCGGTCGGCGCCGCGCTGGCGGTGATCGCGGCGGGCACCGATCCGGCCGCGCCGACGTCCGTCACCGCCGCGCTGCAGTCACGGCCGCTGCTGTTCCTCGGCTCCATCGCCTACCCGCTCTACCTGTGGCACTGGCCGATTCTCATCGCCGTCCTCGGCGCAGGCGGCACGGTGACGCCGCTGACCGGCGCGCTGATCGTGGCGGCGTCGGTGGGTCTCGCCGTGGTCACCCGGAACCTCGTCGAACGACGGGTGACCGCCGGGTCGCGCGTCGTCGGTCGCGCCGTGGTGGTGGGCTTCGCCGTGCTCGCGCTGACGGCGACCACCTGGCAGGGCTATCTGCAGCGGACGACCGGACCGACCGACTCGACCCTGGACGCGCGCCTGTACCCCGGCGCGGCGGCGTTGACGGACGGCGCCGACGTGCCCGACGCGCCGATGCGGCCGACCGTGCTCGACGCCGCGATGGACCTGCCGCAGTCCACCCTCGACGGCTGCATCGCCGACATGACCCAGCGGGAGGTGATCACCTGCACCTACGGTGATCCGGACGCCGACCGCACCCTCGCGTTGGCGGGAGGATCGCACGCCGAGCACTGGCTGCCGGCCCTCGACGAGATCGGGCGTGCCCGCGGCGTCGCCGTCGTGACGTATCTGAAGATGGGCTGCCCGCTCGACATCGGGGAACCGCTGCTGCTCGAGGGCAACCCGTACCCGGACTGCCGCGACTGGTCCGAGGACGTGCTGACGCGTCTGGCCGACGAGCGACCCGACTGGGTGGTCACCACCTCGACGCGCCCGTCGCCGACGGAGTTCGGCGACGTGACCCCGACCGCGTACACCGACGTGTGGGGTCGCCTCGAGGCGGCGGGCCTGTCGGTGATCGGCATCCGCGACACCCCGTGGCTCAGCGTGGACGGGGTGCCCTACCGCGCCGCGGACTGCCTCGCCGACGGCGGGGACGCCGAGTCCTGCGGTCTGCCGAGGGCGGAGGTGCTGGCGGAGGTCGACCCCGCCGCGGACGCGTCGGCACCGTTCCCCGGCGTGGTGCCGGTGGACTTCTCCGACGCGGTCTGTCGGGCGGACCGCTGCCGCGTCGTCGAGGGAAACGTGCTGATCTACCACGATTCCCACCACCTGTCGGTGTCCTACGTGCGGTCGCTCGTGCCGGTGGTGGACCGCACGGTCGGCGACGTCACTCGGTGGTGGTGACGGCGCCGAAGTGCCGGGTGAGGACGGCGGTGACGTCGTCCGGATGCACGCCCGCCGGCAGGATCGCGACGGTGGGCCCGGCGGTCGGCGCGGAGTGTGCCGTGGGTGCCGTGAAGCGCGCCCGGACGGCGGCGAGGGCGGTGCGCACGTCGGCGGCGGAGACGGCCGTCGCGTCGCGGAGCCACCGGCGCAGCAGGTAGTTGTGGGTGGCCGTCACGGCGGCGGCGAACTGCACCGTGGTCAAGGGATCGGCGTCCGGCGTGCGGTCCCGGAGGGTGCCGACGAAGACCTGCTCGTACCGCAGCACCATCACCAGTTCCCGCTCGCGAAGCGCCGGTACGGCCTGCACGACGCGGTACCGCCGACGCGTGGTGTCGGGGGTTCCGGCGAAACGCTCGTAGACCTGCGCCGCGGCGTCGCAGACGGCGTCGTACGGGGAGAGTTCGCTGTGGGCCAGGAAGTCTCGCACCGCGGCGAGCGTGACGTCGTGGTCGACGAACACCACGTCGTCCTTCGAGCCGAACTGGCGAAAGAAGGTACGGCGGGAGATTCCGGCGCGGTCGGCGATCTGGTCGACGGTGGTGGCGTCGAAGCCGCGCTTCTCGAACAGTTCGAGTGCGGCACTCATGACGTCGAGTCGGAATCGGTCCGATTCGCCGGACTCGTCGTGGGCGGGCACGGGACCACGGTAGCGTGAAACCCTGCAGGCCGGGGGCTCGAAGCGGTACGGGAGAGGACCAGTCGTGGCGTTGGTTATGGGTGTCGATTCCTCCACCCAGTCCTGCAAAGTCGTTGTTCGCGACGCCGATTCCGGCGCGCTGGTCCGCGAGGGCCGCGCGTCGCATCCGGACGGCACCGAGATCGATCCCCGGCACTGGCGCGACGCGATGCACACGGCCGTCGACGCCGCGGGCGGACTGGACGACGTCGCCGCTGTGGCGGTCGGGGCGCAGCAGCACGGCATGGTGTGTCTGGACGAGGACGGCGAGGTGGTGCGTCCGGCGCTGCTGTGGAACGACATTCGCTCCGCCGACGCTGCCCGTGACCTGGTCGCGGAGCTCGGCGGCGGGCAGGCGTGGGCGGACGCGGTGGGGGTGGTGCCCGTCGCGGCCGTCACGGCGTCGAAGGTGCGCTGGCTCGCCGATCACGAGCCGGAGAACGCGGATCGGACTGCGGCCGTGTGTCTTCCGCACGACTGGTTGACGTGGCAGCTGGGCGGCGCGGCGAATCCGGACGCGCTGGTGACCGATCGGGGCGACGCCAGCGGTACCGGGTACTTCTCCGCCGCGACGGGCGAGTACCGACTCGATCTGCTCGAGCTGGCGTTCCGTGGACGGCGTCCGCGTCTTCCCCGGGTCGCGAGTCCGTCGGAGCGGATCGGGACCACCGCGTCGGGCGCAATCCTGGGGCCGGGAACGGGTGACAATGCCGCTGCCGCACTGGCTCTGGGCGCCGGCGAGGGCGATCTGGTGGTGTCGATCGGGACGTCGGGCGTCGTCTCCGCCGTCACGACGGCGACCGCGGCGGACCCGTCGGGTTTGGTCGCGGGATTCGCGGATGCGACGGGCCGCCAACTGCCGTTGGTGTGCACGCTGAACGCGGCGCGCGTGTTGGACGCGACGGCCCGGTTGCTCGGGGTGGACCACGACGAGCTGTCCCGGCTGGCGCTGTCGACCGCGAGCGAGGGGCTGGTGATGGTGCCGTACCTCGAAGGCGAGCGCACCCCGAACCGTCCCGACGCGACCGGCGCGGTGCACGGCCTGCGGCTCGGCACGTCGACGCCGGGGCACCTGGCCCGCGCCGCGGTGGAGGGTCTGCTGTGCAGCCTGGCGGACGGCATCGACCACCTCCGCGATCAGGGCGCGTCGGTGCGCCGGGTGCTGATGGTGGGTGGGGGCGCGCGGTCCGAGGCGGTGCGGCGGCTGGCGCCGGCGATCTTCGGGATGCCGGTGGACGTCCCGGCGCCGGGCGAGTACGTGGCGGACGGGGCGGCGCGGCAGGCGGCGTGGGTGCTGGCCGGCGGCGCGGAGCCGCCGGTGTGGAGCGTCGCCGACCGGCCTCGCTACGAGGCGGAGCCGACCCCCGACGTGCGGGCGCGGTACGCCGAGGTTCGGGATCTCACCGATGGAGTGGCGCGCAACACCTGACAGGAGCCCTATTGCGTGGATCACACCCGCGGGAATATGTTGTGCTTCGCAACATACAACCGAAGGGACGATCGATGCAGAACACCAAGCTCGCCCTCACCGCGGCGGGCGTCGGTCTCGTCATGGCACTCACGGCGTGCGGCAGCAACTCCAGCGGCGGCGACACCGGCAGCGGAGACAGCGGCGGATCGAACAACGGCGGCACCAAGGTCGGGGTCATCCTCCCCGACACGAAGTCCTCCGCGCGGTACGAGTCCCAGGACCGTCCGCTCCTGCAGAAGGCTCTCAGCGACGCGGGTCTCGACCCGATCATCCAGAACGCCGAGGGCGACACCACCAAGTTCTCGTCGATCGCCGACTCGATGATCAGCCAGGGCGCCAAGGTGATCCTGATGAGCAACCTGTCGTCGGAATCCGGTGCGGCCGTGCAGAAGAAGGCCACCGAGGCCGGCGTCGCCACCATCGACTACGACCGCCTGACGCTGGGCGGCTCGGCCGACTACTACGTCTCCTTCGACAGCACCACCGTCGGCAACCTGCAGGGTCAGGGCCTGGTCGACTGCGTCGGCGCGAAGCCGGGCGCCCAGATCATCCAGATCAGCGGCTCGCCGACGGACAACAACGCGACGCTGTTCAAGGCCGGCGCGCTCGAGGTGCTGCAGCCGAAGTACGACTCCGGCGAGCTCCGGCTGGCGGGTGACCAGGCCATTCCCGAGTGGGACAATCAGGTCGGTGCCACCACGTTCGAGCAGCTGCTCACCGCCAACGGCGGTCGCGTCGACGGCGTTCTCGCCGCCAACGACGGTCTGGCCGGCGCCGTGATCACCGTGCTGCAGAAGAACGGCCTGAACGGCACCGTGCCCGTCACCGGGCAGGACGCGACCGAGGACGGCCTGCGCGCGGTGCTCCGCGGCGATCAGTGCATGACCGTGTTCAAGGACGTCGCCAAGGAAGCGGCGGCCGCGGCGGAGCTGGCGATCGACCTGGCCAACGGCGACACCGCCGCGGCCGACGCGAAGGCGACCGCCACGTCGGAGGACCCCGAGGGCAACCGTCAGGTGAAGTCGGTCCTGCTGGACCCGGTCACCATCACGCGCGACAACGTGAAGGTCGCCGTCGACGGCGGTGCCGTCACGGCCGACGCGCTGTGCACCGGCGACGTCGCACAGGCGTGCGCCGACGCGGGCATCTCCTGACCGGCATGGCGGAGACCGTCCAGGCTCCCCCGGTGCTCGAACTGCGGGAGATAAACAAGAGTTTCGGCCCCGTGCACGTGCTGCACGACGTGGACCTGACGGTCCGGGCGGGTGAGGTCACCGCCCTGGTCGGGGACAACGGTGCGGGCAAGTCGACGCTGGTGAAGTGCATCGCCGGCATCCACGGCACCGACTCGGGCGAGGTCCGCTTCGGCGGCGAGCCCGTGTCGGTGTCCAACCCGAAGGACGCCGCGGCGCTCGGCATCGAGGTGGTCTATCAGGACCTCGCGCTGTGCGACAACCTCGACATCGTGCAGAACATGTTCCTCGGCCGCGAACGCACGGCCAAGGGACTGCTCGACGAGGCCTCGATGGAGCAGGCGGCGCGTGACACGCTCGCGTCGCTGTCGGTCCGCACCGTGAAGTCGGTGCGGACCCCGGTGGCGGCGCTGTCCGGCGGACAGCGCCAGACCGTCGCGATCGCGAAGTCGGTGCTGTGGGAGTCCAAGGTGGTGCTGCTCGACGAGCCCACCGCGGCCCTGGGTGTCGCCCAGACCCGTCAGGTGCTCGATCTGGTTCGGCGACTGGCGGATTCGGGCGTCGGCGTGCTGCTCATCAGCCACAACATGAACGACGTGGTGGAGGTGTCGGACTCCGTCGCGGCGCTCTTCCTGGGCCGCATGGCGGCACAGGTGCGGACGGCGGACGTCAAGGTTCCGCAGATCGTCGAACTCATCACGACCGGTCGGAGCGGCGACATCGGCCTGCCGTCCGCCGAGGCGAAGGCGGTGACGATATGACCGCCGCACCGGAACAGGACCGAGCGCGCTCGGACTTCTCGATGGACACCGAGCGTCGGACGCTCGGGCAGGCCGGGCAGGACTACGTCGCGCGTCTGCGCGGCGGAGAACTGGGCGCTCTCCCGGCCCTCGCCGGGCTGGTCGTGCTGCTCGTGGTGTTCTCGTCGCTCTCCGAGCAGTTCCTCACGCTCAACAACGTCGCCAACCTGCTCTCGCAGGGGGCCGCGACCGCGTTGATCGGCATGGGCCTGGTGTTCGTGCTGTTGCTCGGCGAGATCGACCTCTCGGCGGGCACGGGCTCCGGGGTGGCGGCGGCGGTGCTCGCACTGCACTACACCGAGGGCGGAAACCTGCTCGGCGGCATGGGATCCGGGGTGTTCTACACCTTCTGCCTGGTGCTCGTGCTCGCCGGAGTGCTGGCCGGACTGACCCGTCTGTGGGTGGCCATCGTGCCCGCCGCGATCGCGCTGTTGATCGCGGTGCTCGGGGTTCCGGCGAACCCGTGGATCGAGATCGTGCTCGCGATCTGCGTCGGCGCGTCCATCGGCTGCCTCACCGGATTCCTGGTCTCGCGGGTCGGCATTCCGTCCTTCGTGGTCACCCTGGCGCTGTTCCTGGCCTGGGGCGGTGTGGTCCTGCAGCTGATCGGCGAGGGCGGCACGCTCGGCATCTCGGACAACCCGGTGCTGTTCGCCGTGGCCAACCGGTCCCTGCCGGTGTGGGCGAGCTGGGTGCTGTTCGTGGTGGTGGTCGGCGGGTTCGCGGCGATCAACCTCGGGCGTCAGCGCACTCGGCTGAAGAAGGGGCTCACCGCCCCGCCGACGGCGTTGCTGCTGGTGAAGATCGCCGCGCTGGCAGTCTTCGCGGCGCTGGCGACGTGGGCGATGACGGTCAACCGCAGCCCCAACCCGGCGGTGCTGTCGATCGCCGGCATCCCGTACGTGGTGCCGATCGTGCTGGCGGTGCTCGTGCTCGCGACGTTCGTGCTCGACCGCACGTCGTACGGCCGGCACGTCTACGCGGTCGGCGGCAACGCCGAGGCGTCGCGGCGTGCGGGTATCGACGTCCGCCGGATTCGGATGAGCGTGTTCGTCGTCAGCTCCACCATCGCCGCACTCGGGGCGATCGTGGCGGCGTCGAAGGTCGGCTCGGTGGATCCGCAGGCGGGCGGCGGCAACACGCTGCTGTTCGCGGTCGGTGCGGCCGTCATCGGTGGCACCTCGCTGTTCGGCGGTCGGGGCCGCGTGCGTGACGCGGTCATCGGCGCGGCGGTGATCGCCGTGATCGACAACGGCCTGCGCCTGCAGGGGCAGTCGGCCGCGGTGGTCTCCATCGTCACCGGCCTGGTGCTGCTGCTCGCCGCCAGCGTCGACGCGCTGTCCCGACGCCGCGCACCGACGGGTCGGTGAGAGACCGCTCCGCTCGTTCCGCCCTCGTCCGTGCCGTCCACCTCGGTGGCGCGCGGACGAGGGCGGAACTCGCCGAGGACCTCTCGCTGAATCGGAGCACGGTCAAGTCCCTCGTCGACGACCTCGTGGCCGACGGTCTGGTCACCGAGCACCCGTCCACGGGCGGCGGCGCGGGACGTCCGTCGCTCGTCGTCGACCCCGTCGCCGAGTCGGCGTGGGTGCTGGCGGTGGACGCCGCCGTCGACTGGGTCGCGTTCTCCGCGATCGGCTGGGGCGGAACGACTCTCGCGGAGATCGACCACGAGACCGGGGCGGGCCGGGCGCCCGGCGACCTGGTCGACCGGATCGCGGCGGCGGCCGAGGACCTCACGGCGCGCGTCGGTACCCCGCCGCGGGCGGTATGCGTCGCGGTGCCGGGGTTGGTCCGGTCCTCGGACGGCATGGTGCGAGTCGCTCCCAACCTCGGGTGGCGCGACGTGCCGCTGGGCCGGCTGGTCGGCGACGCCGTGGGGGCCACGTGCACCGTGGCCAACGAGTCCGACCTCGGCGCCGTCGCCGAGCACACGCGCGGCTGCGCCCGCGGAATCGACGACGTGGTGTACCTGTTCGCGGAGTTCGGTGTCGGCGCCGGAATCATCGGCGCCGGAACGCTGCTGGGCGGGTCCGGTGGATACGCCGGCGAGGTCGGCCACATGCGGGCGACCCGCCGGGGCCGTCGGTGCAGCTGCGGCAGCGACGGCTGCTGGGAGCTCTCGGTCGGCCAGGAGGCGTTGCGCGACGCGCTCGGGCTGGCCGGCCCGGCCCGCCCCGCCGCCCTGGCGCGGGCCATCGCGGACCTCGCCGCTCGCGGCGGTGCGCTTCCCGACGCGTACGTCGAGGACCTCGCCACCGGGGTGTGCACCATCGTCACGATGGTCGATCCCCGCGCCGTCGTCTTCGGCGGACTGTTCGCGGACGTGTTGGGGGTGCCGTCCGTGATGGACCACGTCCGTGCCGCGGTGAACGACTGCTTGGTCGGCCGTCAGCACGGCGTGGCCCTGCACGTGTCGAGCCTCGGCCGCCGCATCTCGGTCATCGGGGCGGCGGAACTGGCCTTCGCGCAGGTACTCCCGCGCCTCTAGGTGCGATCGGGTCGGTTCACGAGCTCCTCGACGACGGCGCGGGCTCCGCGCGTGTGGAATCCGTCGAGCGCGGCGAGGTAGGCGGCCCTGAAACGCTCGTCGTCGACCAGGTCGCCGAACAAGTCCCGGTTGCGCACGAATGCGAGCGGGTCGTCGTGCTGCGATCGGGCCGTCGGCACCAGTGAGTCCTTCAGCCGGTCGACGATCTCGATGGGCTCGCCCTGCTCGTCGACGCCCTCGGCGTAGCGCGCCCAGCTGGCGATCACGGTTGCGGACAGCGTAATCGGACCGCCGGAGTCGAGGTTCGCGCGCACCACGGGCACCAGCCACTTTGGGATCCGGTCGGACGACTCGGCGCACAGGCGCGCCACGGTGTCCCGGATCTCCGGGTTGGAGAAGCGCTCGATCAGTGTGCGCTTGTAGTCCGCGAGATCGATTCCGGGCACCGGCTGCAGGGTGGGTGTGGCCTCCTCGTCCATGTAGCGCAACAGGAACCGGGCGAACAGCGGGTCCTGCGTGACGTCGTGGACGAGCCGGTACCCGCTGAGGTACCCGACGTAGCAGAGGGCCTGGTGGCTCGCGTTGAGCAGCCGCAGCTTCATCAGCTCGTACGGGGTGACGTCGTCGACCACCTGCACACCGACGTCCTCGAACGCCGGCCGTCCGAGGGTGAAGGAGTCCTCGAGGGCCCACTGGGTGAACGGTTCCGCGGCGACGGGCCAGGCGTCCTCCAGGTCGTACCGCGCGGCGAGTTCGTCGACGACGTCGGGGGTGGTCACGGGGGTGATGCGATCCACCATCGAGTTGGGGAACCGGGCGTTGTCCGTGATCCACTGCGCCAGTGCGGGATCCTTCAGACGCGCGAACGCGGTGAAGGTCGACCGGGCGATGTGGCCGTTTCCCTCGATGTTGTCGCACGACATGATCGTGAACGGCGCGAGACCGCGGGCCTTCCGGCGCGACAGGGCCTCGCAGACGAGTCCGAAGGTGGTGCCCGGCACCGCGCCCGGAGCGAGATCCGCTCGGACGGACGGGTTCTCGGCGTCGAACTCACCCGTGGTGGCCGAGAAGTTGTACCCGCCCTCGGTCACGGTGAGGGAGACGATGCGGGTGTCGGCGTGCGCGAGCTTCTCGATCACCGCCTCGGGATCGTCCGGCGCGAAGAGGTATTCGGTGATCGATCCGATCACCGAGGTGTCCCACGATCCGTCGGCGTGCCGGAGCGCCAGGGTGTAGAGGCAGTCCTGGGCGTCCAGGACGTCCTTCATCCGGCGATCGCCCGGCAGCACACCCACACCGCAGATGCCCCACCGGGACGCGGACTCGAAGTCGGTGCGCAGCAGTCGATCCACGTACATCGCCTGGTGCGCGCGGTGGAAGCCGCCGACACCGAAGTGCACGATGCCGGTGGTGATCGCGGACCGGTCGTAGCGGGGCACGTCGACGTCGTCGGGAAGCCGGTCGAGGGCGGCGGCGGACAGCTTCACGAGAGGGTCTCCTGACTGGGGGTCACGGTGACGACGGCCTTGATGCTGCCGTCGGTGCGGTCGTGGTTCAGCGCGTCCTCGACGTGATCGAGGTCGAAGTGGGCGGTGACCATGCTGTCGAGGTCGACGCGGCCGGTGCGGACCAGGTCCAGAGCGGTGGGCCAGGTGTGGGCGTAACGGAAGACGCCGGTGACCCAGAGCTCGCGGTTCTGGATCACCGACACCGGAAGCGGATATTCGTCGCCGCCCATGCCCACGAGCACGACGGTGCCCGCGGGACGCACGGCGCGTAGCCCGTCCTGGACGGCACGGGGTGCGCCCGACGCGTCGACGAAGGCGTCGACGTCGAGGCCGTGGACCGACTCGGCGGCCGGGTCGATCACGCGGGTGGCGCCGTACCGGCCGGCGCCGTCGCGTCGGGTGGTCGAGACGTCGGAGACGACGATCTCCGTCGCTCCGAACGCCCGGGCTACCTGAGCGGTGAGCAGCCCGACGGGGCCGGCGCCGGCGATCAGAACCCGCGAGCCCCCGGTGATTCCGGCCTTACGGGCGGTCGCAATGGCGACGGAGAGGGGTTCGAACAGGGCCGCGGCGTCGTCGGACACCGAGTCCGGAACGTCGTGCGCGAATTCCGATCCGATGGTCACGTACTCGCAGAGGGCTCCGTCCACCGGCGGGGTCGCGTAGAACTCCATGTGGGGGCACAGGTTGTAGCGGCCCGACCGCGTCTCGCGGCTGTGCGGGTCGGGTCGCTGCGGCTCGATGGAGACCCGCGATCCGACGCGCTCGGGGGAGACGCCGACGCCGACGGCGACGATCACGCCCGACGCCTCGTGGCCGAGGACGAGCGGGGATTCCACGACGAAGTCCCCGATGCGGCCCTCCCGGTAGTAGTGCGTGTCCGAGCCGCAGACCCCGACGGAGGCCACGCGGATCAGGACGTCGCCGGCCGACGGGGCCGGGACGGGCCGCGTCTGCGTCTCCAGATGCCCGGGCTCGGTGAGAACTGCAGCACGCATGGACTCGACTGTTGTGTGGATCACACCTCGATGTTAGCGTAAGTGAGCAGATGAACACCAGGTGAGCAGATGCTCACCCCGACGGTCGGGAGCGACATCGTGACGACGCCGAACGGGAGCGACGAGCTGAGGCTGGCGCTGCGTGCGGCGACGATGTACCACGTCGAGGGCGCGACCCAGGCGGAGATCGCCGCCAAGCTGGGCGTCTCTCGGCCCACGGCGGGCCGGCTGGTCGCTCGTGCGCGGGCGAACGGGCTGGTGCGCATCGAGATCCACGTTCCGGAGGAGATCAGCGGCTCGGTGCACACCGACCTCGAACGGCGGCTCGAGGAGCGGTACGGACTAGACGAGGCGCTGGTGGTCACGTCGAGCATCGACGACGCCGGCGGGCGGTACGACGCGGTGGGCCGAGCGGCCGCGGGGGTGCTCACCCGGCGCGTACAGCCCACTCACACCCTGGGCTTCACCTGGGGGCCGGAGACGGTCGCGGTGGCACAGGCGCTGCAGGGCCGCGGCAGTCGGTGCGCCCGGGTGGTGCAGCTGGACGGGTCCATGAGCACGGCGGACTACCAGACCGGGGTCGACTTCGTGCTCGCGCGCTGCGCCGAACAACTGCAGGCGTCGCCGATGCGGCTCAACGCCCCGCTGTACGCCGACCCCGCGACCGTCGTGGCGCTGCAGCAGGATTCGCTGATGTCCAAGGCGCTCGACGCCGGCCGCACCGCGGACCTCATGTTCTTCGGCCTCGGCCCGGTCTCGACCTCGACGACGCTGTTCGAGGGCAGTTTCCTCGACGCGGATCTGCTGCTCGAACTCGACCGCCTCGGTGCGGTCGGCGAGATCGGCGGGCGGTTCTTCGACGCCGACGGTGCCGACGTCGGCGGCTCGCTGGCCGACCGCACCGTCTCGGTCCCGCTGGACGACATCCGGAACTGCGCCACCACTCTGCTCATCTCCGGCGGCGCGCGGAAGCACGCCGCCGTCCGGGCCGCTCTGCGCGGCCGCCTGGCCACCGTCCTGGTGACCGATATCGCCTGCGCTCTCGACCTTCTCGACGAGCCCGGCAGCACCCCCACGAAGGAATCGAGGTAGTACCGACGTGACATCACGATTCGTCCCACTCGTCGCCCTCGCCGCAGCCACCGTGCTGACGGCGAGCGGTTGCGCGGGCGCGGGATCGTTCGGCGGTGACGGTGACGGCACGACCATCACCGTGGCCATCGTCTCGAACTCGCAGATGTCCGACGCGATCTCGCTCGCGCCGGAGTTCGAGGCCGAGAACCCCGGTGTGAACCTGAAGTTCGTGTCCCTGTCCGAGAACGAGGCCCGCGCGAAGATCACGGCGTCGGTGGCCACGGGCGGCGGTGAGTTCGACGTGGTCATGATCAGCAACTACGAGACGCCGCAGTGGGCCGAGAACGGGTGGCTGACCAACCTGTCCGAGTACGCGCAGGCCACCCCGGGCTACGACGAGGACGATTTCATCCCGTCGCTGAAGGAGTCGCTCTCCTACGAGGGCAGCATGTACTCGGTTCCGTTCTACGGCGAATCGTCGTTCCTCATGTACCGCAAGGATCTGATGGAGGAGGCGGGCATCACGATGCCGGCCGAGCCCACCTGGGATCAGGTCGCCGAGGCCGCCGCGGCGCTCGACCGCCCCGGCATGTCGGGTATCTGCCTGCGCGGCAAGCCCGGCTGGGGTGAGGTGCTCGCTCCGCTGAACACCGTGATCAACGCGTTCGGCGGACGCTGGTACGACGAGAACTGGAACGCGCAGCTGGACAGCCCGCAGGTCGAGCAGGCCGTGCAGTTCTACGTCGACCTGGTGCGAGCACACGGGCAGGCCGGCGCGGCGACGAGCGGCTTCAGCGAATGCGGAACGCAGCTCGCCCAGGGCAACACGGCCATGTGGTACGACGCCACCTCGGCGGTGTCGGTCCTCGAGGATCCGACGTCGAGCACCGTCGTCGGCAAGATCGGCTACGCGAAGGCGCCGTCGGCGGTCAAGGGCGACAACGGGTGGCTGTACTCGTGGGCGCTCGGGATCCCGACGACGTCGGAGAATGCGGACGACGCCTGGAAGTTCGTCTCGTGGATGACGAACAGGGAGTACCTGCAGAAGGTCGGTACCGAGCTCGGGTGGGAGCGCGTGCCGCCGGGAAGTCGGTTGTCCACCTACGAGATCCCGGAGTACCGGGAGGCGTCGGCCGCGTTCGGTCAGGTGACGCTGGACTCGATCAACGGGGCCGATCCGCAGGACCCGACGGTGGACCCGGTGCCCTACACCGGAGTCCAGTTCCTCACGATCCCCGAATTCCAGGATCTCGGCACGCGGGTCAGCCAACAGATCAGCGCCGCGGTGGCAGGACAGATCAGCGTCCAGGACGCGCTCGCTCAGGCGCAGCAGTACGCCGAGGTGGTCGGCAAGACGTACCAGGAGGATCAGTGATGACCGCGACCGAAGTCGACTCGGGGAGAACCGAGTCCACCGTCGTTCCGCGAGAACGGGTGATCTCGAAGGCCGAGGGGTGGCGCCGCCGCGGGCCGCTGCTGCCCGCCATGGTGTTCGCCATCGTCGTCACGCAGATCCCGTTCCTGTTCACGCTCTACTACTCGACGCAGTCGTGGAACCTGGTGCGTCCCGGATCGCGAGAGTTCAACGGCCTGAACAACTACGTCGACGTGTTCCGGGACAGCCAGTTCCGGACGGTCGCGTTCAACACCGTGATCATGATCGTGGGCACGGTGCTCATCTCGGTGGTGCTGGGTCTGGCGCTCGCACTGCTGCTCGATCGGAAGTTCATCGGGCGCAGTCTCGTTCGCACGCTGCTCATCACCCCGTTCCTCGTGACCCCGGTCGCCGGCGCGCTGATCTGGAAGACCACCATGTTCGACCCGGTGTTCGGCTTGATCAACTTCGTCCTGAGTCCCTTCGGGGTGGGCGAGATCGACTGGGTCTCGCGCTTCCCGCTCGCCGCGGTCATGACCAACCTGGTCTGGCAGTGGACCCCGTTCATGATGCTGCTGATCCTCGCGGGTCTGCAGTCCATGCCGAAGGACATCGCGGAGGCCGCGCGGGTCGACGGCGCCGGGCCGATCGCCCTGTTCCGCGAGCTGACGCTGCCGCACCTGCGGCGTTTCATCGAACTCGGCGCGGTCCTCGGTGCGATCTACCTCATCAACACCTTCGACGCCGTCTACATGATGACGTCCGGTGGCCCGGGCGTCGCGTCGTCCAACCTGCCGTTCTACATCTACCAACGGGCGTTCCTCGGCTTCGACATCGGGCAGGCCGCGGCCATGGGCGTCGTCACCGTGGTGGCCACCATCGTCGTCAGCACCCTGGCGCTGCGACTGATCTTCACGAGCTTCAGCGGGAAAGAGGAGGCGGCCTGATGAGCACCACCACCGAGCGGGGCACCGACCGGAATGCCCCGAGCACGTCCGCCCCGGTGTCCCGCAAGCGGACATGGGGACCGGGGTCGATCTGGTCCCTCGTTGCCTGGATCGCCGGCATCGCCTTCTTCTTCCCGGTGCTGTGGATGGTGATCACCGGGTTCAAGCAGGAGGCGGACGCCTACACCTCCACCCCGAAGATCTTCTTCACGCCCACCCTCGATCAGTACCGCGGGGTGCTCGAGAGCGGGATCGGCACCACGCTCGCCAACTCGGCGTTCGCCACCGTGGTCTCGACGCTTCTCGTTCTCCTGCTGGGAGTTCCGGCCGCGTTCGCGTTGTCGCTGCGTCCGGTGAAGAAGACGCAGGACGTGCTGTTCTTCTTCATCTCGACCAAGATGCTTCCCGTCGTCGCGGCGATCGTGCCGCTGTACGTGATCGTCGGCGACATCGGCCTGCTGGACAACATCTGGGCGCTGATCGTCCTGTACACGGCGATGAACCTGCCGATCGCGGTGTGGATGATGCGCTCGTTCTTCCTCGAGGTGCCGAGCGAGCTGCTCGAGGCCGCGAGCATGGACGGAGCCTCGCTGTGGACGTCGGTGCGGGAGGTCATCCTGCCGTTGGTCTCGCCCGGAATCGCGGCGACGTCGTTGATCTGCGTCATCTTCTCGTGGAACGAGTTCTTCTTCGCCGTGAACCTCACCGCCGTTCAGGCCCAGACCATTCCGGTCTACCTGGTCGGCTTCATCACCGGGCAGGGCCTGTACTGGGCCCAGCTCTCCGCCGCTGCGACGTTCGCAGCCCTTCCCGTCGTCCTCGCCGGATGGTTCGCGCAGAACAAGCTCGTGCGCGGCCTGTCCTTCGGCGCCATCAAGTAGGAGAAACGATCATGGCTGCAATCTCGTACAAGAACGCGTCCTGCATCTACGAGGGCGCGGACAAACTGGCCGTCGACTCGCTCGATCTCGACATCCAGGACGGCGAGTTCGTCGTCCTGGTGGGGCCGTCGGGATCCGGCAAGTCCACCGCGCTGCGCATGCTCGCCGGCCTCGAGGAGATCGACGGCGGTGCCATCGAGATCGGCGGGAAGAACATGGTCGGCGTGCCGTCCAAGGACCGCGACATCGCGATGGTGTTCCAGAACTACGCGCTCTACCCCAACAAGACCGTCGGGGAGAACATGGGTTTCGCGCTGAAGATGCGCGGCGTCGGCCTCGAGGAGCGCAATCGCAAGGTGCAGGAGGCCGCGAAGCTGCTCGACCTCACCGAGTATCTGGACCGCAAGCCCGGCAAGCTCTCCGGTGGTCAGCGTCAGCGCGTCGCCATGGGTCGGGCGATCGTGCGCGAGCCGCAGGTGTTCTGCATGGACGAGCCGCTCTCCAACCTCGACGCCAAGCTGCGCGTGCAGACCCGCACGCAGATCGCCGCTCTGCAGCGACGACTCGGCACCACCACGGTGTACGTCACGCACGACCAGGTCGAGGCCATGACGATGGGCGATCGCGTCGCGATCCTGAAAGACGGTCGGTTGCAACAGTTCGCGTCGCCCACCGAGCTGTACGACCACCCGGTGAACGCCTTCGTGGCCGGCTTCATCGGTTCGCCCGCCATGAACCTGTTCACGGTGCCCGTCGCGTCCGGTGGGGTACAGGTGGGCGAGCGCCTCGTGGCGCTCGAGCGCGATCAGCTGACCGCCATCGCGGCGGCCGGTCTGGACGAGGTGACCCTGGGTCTGCGGCCCGAGCAGCTCGAGATCGGCAGCGCGGACGACGACGGGCTGCTGGTGCAGGTGGATCTGGTGGAGGAGCTGGGCAACGAGAGCTATCTCTACGCGAGCTTCCCCGACCGGGAGATCCGGGCGGTCGACGGCACCTCGGCCACCATCGTCGCGCGGTCCCCGCAGCGGGCCCCGGCGCGCATCGGTGAGACGGTGACGCTCCGGAAGCGGGAGGGCACGGCGCACCTGTTCCATCCCGAGACCGGTGAGCGCATCGGGGCGTAGGGGTCGGCGCGAGTTCTGCCACACGATCGGATGCCGATCCGCGAATCCGCGGATTCCGCGCCGATCGTGTGGCGATACTCGCGCGGTCTGGTGTACTGGCCGGCGTGAGCGTGCGAGACCCGTACCTGTTGCTCGGTCGCACCGCCGTGGTCACCGGGGTGAGCAGGCGGGTAGGGATCGGCCATGCCGTCGCCCGCCGGCTCGCGGAGTTCGGGGCGAACGTCGTGTGCCACCACCACTCACCCCACGACGACGAGCAACCGTGGGGCGGTGACGACGTCGCGGCGGTCGTGGACAGCGTGCGCTCCCGGCTCACGGCGGGCGCCCGGCTCCTGGACGTGTCCGGTGACCTCACCGACCCCGATGCGCCCGAGGCGCTGATCGACCGCGGCGCAGCGGAATTCGGCGCAGTCGACATCCTCGTCTGCAATCAGGCCCTGTCCGGTTCGGACGGACCGCTCGGCGCACTGACCGCCGCCGCGCTGGACCGACACTTCGCGGTGAACGCGCGCACGTCGATCCTGCTGGCCCAGGGGTTCGCGGCGCGCCACGTCCCGGATCGACCCGGCTCGATCGTCTTCCTCACCTCCGGCCAGCACCTCGGGCCGATGCCCGGCGAGATCGCGTACGCCGCGGCCAAGGCGGCGCTCGCCGGGGTGACGACGACCATCGCCGACCAACTGGCCGACGCCGGCATCCGGGTCAACACCGTCAACCCCGGCCCGACCGACACCGGCTACCTGTCGCCCGCCGACCACGCCGCCGTGGCGGCTCGTTTCCCGACCGGCCGCATCGGCACCCCTGACGACGCCGCGCGGCTGATCGCCTGGCTCTGCACCGACGACGCCGCGTGGATCACCGGGCAGGTCGTCGACTCCGAGGGTGGGTTCCGGCGCGGGCCCTACGCCTGACCGAGCAGCAGTTCCGCCGCGTCGCGGGGGTGGGTCCACGGCCACCAGTGCTTGGCGTCGACCTCGACGATGCGGAGGTCGGGCGCCCACCGTTCCACGTCCTGGACGAGGTGCGGGGACAGGAAGCGGTCCCGCCGGGGAACGACGATCGTCGTCGGCACGGCGCATCGCGGCGCCGGACCGGAGATCATGCGGCGAACGATGTTGGCGCGGTACAGCTCCACACCGCGCGCCATGTTCTCCGGTGTGGCCGCGGGGGCCGGGTCGTTCGGCCCGGCATTCACGAACGCCGTCGGCACGTACTTGCCCAGCACGGGAACGTGGAAGCCCCAGACGTACCAGGATCGACCCAGCTGACCGAGCAGCGACGGCCACTGCCAGGGGCGCAGACCCCGCCGACGCGACACCTCCCGTAGATGGTCGAGGCTGGGTCCGGACACCGAGGTGTAGGAGGCGACGTCACCGCGAGCCCGACTGTCGCGCAACGGCTCCCACATCTGAACCGACCCCCAGTCGTGCGCGAACACGTGGACCGGGCCGTCGCGATCCGGGATGGAGTCGACCACCGCCCAGAAGTCCTCGGCCAGCCGTTCGATGGCGTAGGACGACGTGCGGTCCGGAGTGTCGACGACGGTGTCGCCGCCGCCGCGGGTGTCGTACGCGATCACCCGGGCGCGGTCGCCGATCGCGGCGATCAGCGGCTCGTACATGCGGTGATCGTCCGGATAGCCGTGAACCAGGACGACGGAGGTGTCCGCGTCGCGGCGGCCGTACTCGACGACCGCGACGGTGGCGCCGGTGGACCGGACCGTCCACTGCGTGTGCGGCCGGGGTGGTTCCTGGTGGGTGGTCAACTCGCCTCGCTCCGCCGATAGAGGGACTCGCCGCGCAGCAACCGCGCCACGAGGGCGAGCCGCAGGTCCTCCTGCTCCGGTTGCGGGTGCACGACGGCGGAGAGGGCCTCTCCGTCGAGGAGGAGTACCACCGAGAACAGCACGGTATCCACCTCGGCCGGCGGCAACGTGCCGGCGATGGGGAGCGTGCGCCCGAGGGCGACGATCTCGCGGTGGTAGCGCTCGGTGAACGGCACCAGCCGCTCGCGCAGGTCGGGATCGCTGCGGGCCGCCACCAGCAGCTCGTACCAGGCGCCGTTGATCGGCGCCCGGCACGCCGCGCGCAGCAGGGTCAGGCAGTGCTCGACCGACGCTGCGCCGAAAGACGACAGACCGGTGCGGAACTCCTCGAACTGGCGGCGGCGCACCTCGTCCGCCGCGGCCACCACGAGATCGAGCCGAGTGGGAAAGTGCCGGAACAGCGCACCCGAGGACAGGCCGGCGCGGGTGACCACCTCGTTGACCGTCGTCGCGGCGTAGCCCTTCTCGCACAGCGAGGCGATGGTGGCGTCGAGCAGCTTGCCGACGGTGGCGGTGCGACGTTCCTCCTGGGTCCGCCTCACACCGCCGCCGATCGGCGGGCGTCGCCCGCAGGGGCCGGTCGCCGGGTGATACCTGCGGCGGGCGTCCGGACTCCGGCGCGCAGGAACTGTCCCGCGCGCTCGGAGACGCCGAACCACGACGCGAACCGACCGCCGCGGTAGACCACCCGCCCGCCCACGAGCGTCGCGGTGACCGCGTCGTCGTTGCGGTTCACCATGCGGCTCAGACCGCCGAACTCCGGCATGGTCTCCTCCCGGTACGCGTCGACGTCGTCGGTGAGGCCGGCCGGGTTGACCACGACGATGTCCGCCCGGTCCCCGATGCGCAGGTGGCCGGCGTCGACGCCGTAGAAGTCCGCCAACTCGCCGCTGAGCTTGTGCGCGGCCTGCGCGACGGTGAGGAAGCCCTCCCGCGCGTCGTGCACCCGACGCAGCAGGCGAATGCCGAAGTTGTAGAACGCCATGTTCCGCAGGTGCGCGCCGGCGTCGGAGAAGCCGACCGTGACGCCCGGTCGGGTGATCAGCTTGTCCATCTGCTTGCGGCGATGGTTGGCGATCGTGGTGTGCCAGCGCAGCTTTCGTCCGTGCTCGACTACCAGGTCGAGGAACGCGTCGACCACGTGGATCCCGCGTTCCGCGGCCACCTCGGCGATGTTCTTGCCCACCACGGACGCGTCGGGGCACTCGGTGATCTGCGCGTCGGCGAAGTCGCGGTGCCACACGCGGGAGGAGAACTTCTTCTCGAAGTCCGCGCGGAACCACCGTCGGTACGCCTCGTCCTGCAGCAACTCGTTGCGGCCCAGCTCTTCTCGCAGGTGCAGCGCGGCGCGGCCGGAACCGAACTCCTCGAAGACCACCAGGTCGATCCCGTCGGAGTAGACGTCGAACGTGGTGGGCAGGTGCTGCCAGCGGAAGTCCCCGCGTCCGGGCCCGTTCACCAGCGCTGCGAGCGGACCGAAGATGTGGTGGATCCAGGGCGAGGCCTTGGCATCGGCGGCCGCCAGCAGGGACACCTTGAGCGCTTTCCGCCCGAGGCCCGTGGCCGCACCCAGGAAGAAGATCATGTCGTACTTGGTGTTGAGGTTCGGGATCGACTGCAGGAGCCGACCGCGGCGACGCAGAATGCGGTGCAGCCGGCGGAATTCCGACCACGACGCGTACGACGAGGGCAGGGAGCGCGAGCGGTATCGGTCGCCGTCGAGCTTGTCCCACGGGTTGGTCATGGTCGACAGGCCGAGCAGGCCGGCGTCGAGCGCACGGTCGAGCGCCTCGGCCATCTGCGCGCTCTCCCGGCGGGTGGGCCGTTGGCTCGGGTCGGTGGACCGGTCGAGGCCCATGACCTTCGCCCGGAGGTCCGAGTGGCCCACGAGCGCGGCGATGTTGGGGCCCAACGGGAGACGCTCGAGCGCGGCGATGTACTCCTCGGGGCTCGACCACGTCTTGTGCGTGTCGACGGCCTTCAGCACGTGGTCCCGGGGGAGCGCCTCGACGCGGCTGAACAGGTCGGCGATGTCGACGGGTGTCGAGTACAGGGTGGACAGCGAGCAGTTGCCCAGCAGGACCGTCGTCACGCCGTGGCGAACGGATTCGGTGAGGCCGGGGCCGACGAGCACCTCGGCGTCGTAGTGCGTGTGCACGTCCACGAAGCCCGGCATCACCCACTGTCCGGCGGCGTCGATCACCTCGGTGTCGGGGCCGGGCTCGAGCGGGGTCGACGACACGGCGCGGACCTCCCCGTCGGTGATGCCGACGTCGGCGCGGACGCCGGGCCCGCCGCTCCCGTCGAAGACCGTGCCGCCGGACAGGATGACGTCGTAGCCGCTCATGTGACCTCCATCACGTGGGATGGCGTCACGCTACAGAAAGCGAGTGCTCGCTCGCAATGGTTCGCCGAGAACGGTCGGCGGGCGCGCCATGCCTCGCCGCACAGACGTCGCCGCGACGGCCGGGATCCCGTCGATCGGGCGCACCTGTGTGCTCCGGTGCAGCACGGACCACCCGGGACGGGCGGTCAGAACAAGGACGGACGCTCCGATTCCCGCACGTAGGTCCAGGTGGACGACGGCCGCACGAGCCCCAGCGACTCCAGGTCCACCCCGTCCGGACCGATGTCGGCGGTGCGGAAGGTGCGGTCCGACTCGTCCAGAGCCCGCGACTGCACCTCGGCGAAGGCGTCGATCGCGATGCGGTGGAACTCGTCGAGCGGGTTCTCCCGGCCGAGGGCGCGCAGGTGGATGCTCTCCCGGACGTCGGCGAGGTGCGCCAGGTAGTCGCTCCAGGCGCGGTCGAGGTGGTGCAGCACGATGCGCCGCGCGGCGACGACCAGCACGTCGTGCGGCACGTCCTCGGCGAGCTGCTCGGCCCGCTCCGGGTGGCGGCCGGCGAGGAGATCCCACGCCTCGTCGGTGGTGAGGAGGGCGTGACGACGGGTGTCGAGGATGTCGCGATGCTGCGCCGTCAGACGGTTGTAGCGCCACGTCGAGGAGTGGGTGGCGAGCATGGCGCCCTCGGCGATGCGCTGGGCGTGGTCGATGCGGGACGCCGCGGCCGGTGCGGCGACGAAGCCCGACGCGTCGGGGGTGCCCGGCCGGTCCTTCGCGTCGAGGAAGGAGGTGACCAGGGGGTCGTCCCAGGACGCGAAGAACACCGACTCACCCGGGTCGCCCTGCCGGCCCGCGCGCCCGCGCAGCTGGTTGTCGAGGCGCTCGGTGACGAAGCGCCCGGTGCCCACCACCAACAGGCCGCCGAGCTCGCGCACGCCCGCACCGAGGCGAATGTCGGTGCCCCGTCCCGCGATCTGCGTCGAGACGGTCACCGCCCCGCGTTCCCCGGCGCGGGCGACGATGTCCGCCTCCTCGGCGTCGTTCTTGGCGTTGAGGGTGGTGACCGGAATCCCGTGTGCCGCCAGCCGTTCCGACAACGCCTCGGACTCGGCCACGTCGTGCGTGCCCACCAGGACGGGCCGACCCTCGGCGTGGGCCTCCGCGACCGTCGTGACCACCGCCGCGGTCTTCTCGGGGGCCGTCGCGTAGACCCGGTCCGGTCGATCGAGGCGGATCAGCGGCTCGTTCGGCTCCACCACCGACACGCCCAGTCCGTAGAACGACCGAAGCTGTTCTCCCGCAGCGAGAGCCGTACCGGTCATGCCGCACACCCGCCGGTAGCGCCCGATCACGGCCTGCACGGTGATGCTGTCCAGGATGCGGCCGGTGTCGGTGCGCCGCAGACCCTCCTTGGCCTCGACCGCCGCCTGCAGCCCGTCGGGCCAGCGCTGCAGATCCGCCACCCGCCCGCGGGACGCGTCGATCAACTGCACCCGCCCGTCGCGCACGATGTAGTCGACGTCGCGGCGCAGGAGCACCTGCGCGTGCAGCGCGAGATTGACTCGCACCAAGGTGGTTCCGACGTGCTCCTCGCTGTAGAGATCGATGCCGCCCAGCGCCGCCTCGACCTTCTCCGCCCCCGCGTCGGTGAGAAAGACGTTGCGACGCTCGGCGTCCGTGGCGTGGTCGGTGTCGGGATCGAGCGTGCGCACGGCGTCCAGAACGTCGTCCGCGCCGCCGTCCTGCTCGGTGCCGCCGGCCAGGACCAGTGGTACCAGCGCCTCGTCGACGAGGACCGAATCGGCCTCGTCGACGATCGCGACGTCCGCGGTGGGGGCGACGAGATCGGCGGGGTCGTCCACCAGATGGTCACGGAGAACGTCGAATCCGATCTCGTTGACCGACGCGTAGGTCACCGCACAGGCGTAGGCGCGGCGTCGTTCGTCGGCGGTGGAGTCCGCCGCGACGAAGCCGACGTCGATGCCCAGGGCCCGGTGGAACGGCCCCATCCACTCGGCGTCGCGCCGGGCGAGGAAGTCGTTGACGGTCACCACGTGCACGCTGCGACCTTGCAGGACGTACCCGGCCGCGGCAATCGCCCCGGCGAGCGTCTTGCCCTCGCCGGTGCCCATCTCCACCACGTCGCCCTCGAGCAGCCGCACGGCCGCGTAGAGCTGGGTGTCGAACGGGCGCAGTCCGATCGCGGAGTCGGCGGACTCCCGGGCGAGAGCGAGGAACCGCGGGAGGTCGAACTTTTCACGGAGCGCCTCGGCGGTCACCGTGTCGACGTCGACCGACCCGGAGTCCTCCACCGCTCGACGCGACCGCGCGTGTCCCTTCGCGACCGACCGACCGAGCAGGGACCAGAACCGTGACGCCATGACCGCCAGGCTACCGACGGTCATGCCTGGCCCGGCCAGTGCAGCGGCGTCGACAGTGATGACGGCAGCGCCGTCGCCGCGTCTCCGTGCGCCGCGTTCACCTGCGACGGCGTGAGGAACAGTGCCGCGGTGAGGTCGGCGCCGTCCAACCGGGCGTCCCGCAGGTCGGCCCCGAGGAGATCGGCCGCGGTGAGGTCGGCGTCCCGGAGGTCCGCGCCGATGAGGCATGCGCCCCGCAGGTCCGCTCCGCACAGGCGACGCCCGCGCAGCCGAGCTCCGGCGAGATCCCGTCCGGGGGACACCCCGGTCGACCGGTCCGGGTCCGCGAGGTACGACGCGCGGACCTCGGCACTCACCTCGGCGAGAACCCCGCCGACCGCGGCGTGGATGAGGTCGACGTTCGCCGCCAGAATCACGTCGAGGTCGTCACCGACGAGGCGGGTGACGACGGCGGTCAGCCGGTGGACCTCCTCGGCCGTGTCACCGTCGCGAGTGCGCTGCGCGGCCTCGTGGAGATGCCACAGCATCTCGTGACAGTGTCGGACGACGCCGAACACCGCGAAGACGGCGCGGCGCGCGTCGGGACCGGCGGCCAGTTCGGCCGCGAACCGACGCGACACCGCCTGGCCTGCGCCGAGACAGTCGAAGACGGTGCAGCCGCGGAAGCCGCGGCCGCGCAGGGAATCGTGGATGGTGCAGGCGTACGACGAGTCGAGGTGCCGGCAGGGCGTGCCGGCGGGCTTGTCGACGGCGAAGTCGCGCGAGCGGGTGAAGCCGAACGCGGTGCAGCACAGCGCGACACACGAGCGGCAGTCGGATCGGAAGGTCGACGGACGGGGACCGAGAGACGGCATGGGTGGGCTCCGGGCGAGGTGAGGTGCGGGTGTGAGGTCGCGAACAGGGGAACCCGACGTTCGGGGTTCCCCCGGCGGGGGCA
Organism: Rhodococcoides corynebacterioides; assembly: GCF_019834675.1. Classification (GTDB taxonomy): domain Bacteria; phylum Actinomycetota; class Actinomycetes; order Mycobacteriales; family Mycobacteriaceae; genus Rhodococcoides; species Rhodococcoides corynebacterioides_A. Next base: position 56,875 of record NZ_JABUBU010000013.1, read on the forward strand.
CACGGGCATCACCACGCGCGGGCGCGGCTGTCGTGAGAGTTCAGGATCGTGCAGATGCGGTGTCGATGCGACAACGGTATCAGCCGCCGAGTCGTCGGGCAGGTCCGTTTGTCGCGTCGACCCACGGGAACGCCCGGACGATCCCGACGAAGGAGAAACACCGTGTTCGTCCCCGACGAGGCACCCGGCATCCATCGACTCTGCCGAGCGGTGACCAACATGTACCTGGTCGAGGTCGACGAGGGCATTCTCGTCGTCGACGCCGGTCTGCCGCGGATGTGGGGAGACCTGCTCTCGGCGCTGTCCCGGCTCGGACGGGGGCCCGCCGACGTCGTCGGGGTGATGCTGACCCACGCGCATTTCGACCACGTCGGGCTCGCCGCCCGGATCCGCCGCACGTGGGGCGTGCCGGTGTGGGTCCATCACGCCGACGAGACCCTGGCGCACCATCCGTACACCTACCAGCGGGAGCGGTCGCGGGTCCTGTATCCGCTGCGCCACCCCCGGTCGCTGCCCATTCTGGGGTCGATGGTCCTCGCCGGTGCGTTGCAGGTGCGGGGTGTGCCCGACGTCGTCCCCGTCGACGTCGACGCCGCCGTGCCGGGCTCGCCCCGCCTGATCGGGACACCCGGTCACACGTTCGGTCATGTCGCACTGCACTTTCCGGACCGGGACGCGATCGTCGTCGGCGACGCCCTGGTCACCGCCGATCCCTACACCGGGCGGACGGGACCACGCGTGGTTCCGGGCGCCGCGACGGCGAACGTGCAGCAAGCTCGGGCCTCGCTGGTCGCGCTGCGCGACGTGTCGGCCGGCACGGTGCTGCCGGGACACGGCGACGCCTGGACGCAGGGCCTCGACGACGCGGTGACCCTGGCGCTACGTGCCGGCTGACGTGGTGCGATCCAGCCAGTCACGCGTGAGCTCGACGGCCTCGGGGGCGGCCACCGCCGTCGCGTGGTCGTAGCCCGCGAGCTCGACGTACTCGGCCCCGGGAACCAGCGCGGCCGTGCGCCGAGAATCGTCGATGCGCTGGACGTCCCGCGAGCCGACCGAGAACAGCATCGGAATCCCGAGGCTGCGGACGGCGTCGTCGCTCAGACCGGGGTCCGCGTCCGACGCCCGGAAGTAGCCCGCGAGAGCCGCGGAGTCGTTGCGCAGGAACGCCGCTCGCGTTCCCGGATCGACCGGGAACCGGCGGCGCGCCGCCCACTCGTCGACGAATCCCGCCATACCCCGCTTGGCCAGGACGTCGGCGCTGCCGTCGAAGAACAGACCGTCGAGCGCGCCGCGTTGACTCCCCGCCCCGGCGCCGCCGATCAGCGCCGACGCGACCCGGTCCGGATGCGCCACCGCCAGGTGCAGGCCCGAGCGGCCCCCGAACGAATAGCCGACGTAGTGGACCGCTCGAACGTCGACCGCGTCGAGCACCGCCACGAGATCGGCGGTGACGCGGTCCATCCGGTACGCGTCCTCGCTCCGGGGCGCATCGCTGCGCCCGTGGCCGCGCTGGTCGACCAGGATCACCCGATACCTCTCGCGCAACGCCCGCACGTACCCGAACGTGCGCCAGATCTGGTGCGAGAGCAGGCTGCCGTGTACCAGCAGCACCGGCGGGCCGTCGGGTGCGCCGGTCACCGTGTAGGCGATGCGCGTGCCGTCGTCGGGGTTGATCGCGAAGTCCACGGGGGTCAGTCTCTCAGGCCTGCGCCAACCCCTCCGTGTACTAGGTCGGGGCCAGCCCCTCCGTGTGCTAGGTCGGGGCCGGCCCCTCCGTGCATCAGGTCGGGGCCAGCCCCTCCGTGCATCAGGTCGGGGCCAGCCCCTCCGTCGACAGGTGGAGGCGCCGCGTCACCCCCAACCGCTCCAGGAAGTCGACGTCGTGACTCACCACGATCAGCGCCCCGCGGAACGAGCGCAGCGCCGAGACCAACTGCTCCCGTGACGCGAGGTCGAGATCGTTCGTCGGCTCGTCGAGGATCAGCAGCTGCGGTGGGGGCTCGGTCAACAGCAGGGTGGCCAGGGCGGCCCGCACACGTTCGCCGCCCGAGAGAGTTCGGACGGCGGCCTCCGCCCGGCGACCGCGAAAGAGGAACCGGGCCAACCGCGTTCGGATCTCGGTGACGGTCGCGGTGGGCGCGACGGCCGTGACGTTCTCCACGACGGACAGCGCGTCGTCCAGATCGTCGCGACTCTGCGTCAGGTACGCCGAGGGCACGTCGGGCCGCAGCGCCCGGAGCAGCGTCGTCTTCCCGGCGCCGTTGTCCCCGGTCACCGCGACGCGTTCCGGTCCGATGACGGTCAGCCGGACCGTGCGCCCGGGAAACCGCCCGCCGCAGTCGATCTCGATGTCTCCCGTGTCGACGACCGTGCGATCGGAGTGCACCCCGGTGCCGGGCAGGTCGACCACGATCTCCGCGTCGTCGCGAATCGCGTCCCGCGCGTCGTCGAGTCGCTCGCGCGACTCGGACAACCGCTTCTCGTGCCCGAGCCGATAGCGCGCTGCGGATTCCTGCGCGGCGCTCCGGCGATTGTGGGCCACGATCCTGGGCACCCGTTTCTCCCGGTCGGCCTTGTCGCCCATCTTCCGTCGCCGATCGATCGTGGTGCGGGCGTCCTGCAGGTCGCGGTGCTGCCGACGCACGTCCTGCTCGGCTGTTCGCGCCGCGGCCAGGGCGGCGTCCTGTTCGGCCTCGACGGTGGCGCGGTAGTGCGAGAAGTTCCCGCCGAACAGCGTGATCGAGGCCGGTTGCTCACGGACCGACCGCATCTCGGCGATGCGGTCCATCGTCTCGAGCAGGGCGACGTCGTGGCTGACGACGATGACGGTGCCTCCGCGGGCGGCGATGGCACGGCGCAGGGCCTCGCGCGCGCGGCCGTCCAGGTTGTTGGTCGGCTCGTCGAGCAGCAGCACGTCGGGACGGCGCAGCATCTGCGCGGCCACCGCCAGCTGCGTCGCCTCGCCGCCGGACAACGTGTGCATTGGACGGTCGAGATACGCTGTGCCCCCGAGATTCACGTCGAGCCCCACCGAACTCAACGTGGCCAGGCTGCGTTCCTCGACGTCCCAGTCGGCACCGACGACGTCGAAGTCCGACGGCCGCGTCGATCCGCGTTCGATGCGGGCCAGCGCGGCGCGGACGTCGGCGATGTCGAGCCGGTCGGCCACCGTCGGCACCGTCTCCGCGTCGGGCCGCTGCGGGACGTAGCCGAGGGTGCCGCGGACGGTGACGGAGCCGGACGACGGCGTGATGCGGCCCGCAATCATCTGCAGCAGAGTCGATTTGCCGGACCCGTTGGTTCCCACCAGGCCGGTGGTGCCGACCGGGAACGTGACGGTCAGGCCGTCGACGACGGTGCGCCCGTCGGGAAAGGAATACGTGAGGTCGGTGACGACGACCGACGACGCTTCGGACGAGAGGGATCGGGACATGGAGAGACCTCGAGAGGAGTGACGTGGCCACCGCGACGATTCGTCGGTGGGATCCGCACTACTGCGAGGTGATCACTCGATGCTGTCCGTTCGTCCGGGAACACGGTCGTCGTCGAGGGTAGGGACGGCGTCGACGGGCCGTCAAGGCCATTACGGGACGAGCGCCTCGCGAGCCCGCCCCGATCCGCGCGCGGTCCAGTGATCCGCCGGTGTTGCAGCGCGCGCGGACCGCGGGAGGCGACGCGGATCGGGCGGCGCAGAGCGCGACGGCGTGTGACCGTCGGACCCGTGGGGCACTATCAGCACGTGCCTGCTGCGATCACTCGTCACCCGGTCCGTCGTTCGGCGTCGTTCGGCGCCGCCGTCCTGGTCCTCGCCCTCGTGGCGTCGGCGTGTTCCGGTGAGCCGCCGTCGCAGGTCAGGACGCTCGCGAACCGGTTCGCCGAGGCGCTGAGCGCGCAGAACGTCGCGGCCGCGGCCGAGATCACGTCGGACCCGGCCGCCGCCACCACGGCGCTGGACGGCATCTACGCCGGACTCGGGGGCGTCGGCGACGTCACCGCCACCCCACGCTTCACGGTCTCGCGGGCCGACGAGGAGCAGCAGACGTTCACGCTCTCGGCGTCGTGGTCGTTCACGCCGACGGAGGCCGATCCGCCGAACTCGACGGCGTCGAGCAGTGCGGCCGCATCCGCGACGACCACCACCACGTCCGCCCCCACCGCCACCGAGCGGGTGTGGACGTACACCACGGAGGGGTCGGCCGCCGACCGCGGCGCCGGCCTGCAGGTGACCTGGAACCCCGGCACCGTGGTGACCGGACTGACCCCCGACACCACGGTGCGCTACACGACGCTCGCCGCGGACCGGGTTCCCCGCGTGCTCGACGCCTCGGGCGCGCCGCTCATGTCGCAGCAGGTGGTGACGCTGGTGAACCTCGACGCGTCGGCGAACGCCGGGGCCGTCGCCGCGTTGGTGTCGCCCTTCGCACCCACCGTCACCGCGGAGTCGCTGGGGGAATCGCTGGCGACGGCCGGTGGATCCCCGGTGACGGCGGTGACCCTCCGCGAGGAGGACATCGCGCCCATCGAGTCGCTGCTCGCCGCGGTTCCCGGCGTGACCCTGTCGAAGCAGACCCGGCTGTTGACGGACAACCGCGCACTCGCCTCTCCGGCGCTGAACGACGTGGCGTCCGTCTGGCAGGAGCAGCAGGACGTGACCGCCGGCTGGGCCGTGCAGCTCGTCGGACCGGACGGCGCCCCGACCCAGCGGCTGACCGGTGAGGACGCCACGACCGGTGACGACATCCGCGTGTCGCTGGACACGTTGCAGCAGCTGAAGGCCGAGAACGCGCTCACCGCGCTGCCGAACGCCGCGGCCATCGTCGCCCTTCGCCCGTCGACCGGGGACGTCGTCGCCGTGGCGCAGAACGCCGCCGGGGACGCGCAGGGCCCGCTCGCCCTCACCGGGCTCTACCCGCCGGGCTCGACGTTCAAGACGGTGACCACCTCGGCCGCGCTGCAGGCCGGCGAAGTCACGCCGGACACCGTGGTCCCGTGCCCCGGATCGGCGAACATCGAGGGGCGGACCATCCCGAACGACGACAACTTCGACCTGGGCTCCGTCCCGCTCACCACCGCGTTCGCCCGGTCCTGCAACACCACGATGGGACAGCTCGCCGTGGGACTGCCGGACACCGCGCTGCGGGATGCGGCCGCGCAGTTCGGACTCGGCGTCGACTACGTGACGCCGGGACTGACCACCGTGACCGGCAGCGTCCCGCCGGCCACCACGCCGGCCGAGCGGGTCGAATCCGCGATCGGGCAGGGCGCCGTGACGGCGTCGCCGTTCGGGATGGCCCTCGTGGCCGCGTCGATCGCCGACGGCAGCACGCCCTCGCCGGTCATGATCGTCGGCCGACCGGGGACGGCGGACAGCACGCCGGAGCCGGCTCCCGCGCAGGTCACCGAGCAGATCCGGGCGATGATGCGGGAGACGGTCCAGAACGGGACGGCGTCGGAGCTGCGCGATCTCGACGGCCTGCTCGGCAAGACGGGGACGGCGGAGGTGGCCGGCGGGCCGGCACACGGGTGGTTCGTCGGCATCCGCGGCGACCTGGCGTTCGCGGTGTTCGTCGCGGGCGGGGACTCCTCCGCGCCTGCCCTGGCGGCCGCGGGGCGGTTCCTGCGCTGACTCGGTCGCCGGATCCGCTGCGGGGTGCGGTCACACCGGCGGTGTCACCGGCGCCGACCCGGCGGTCACATCTGCGCCGACCCGGCGGTCCCACCGGCGCCGACCCGGCGGTGACCGAACCGTGACCGCTCCGAGCGCTCTCCGTGCTGTGTTACTCGTGTGACTGATGTGATTATTGGGACATGGCTCTGCGTCCCCGGTACGTCGTCGCGCTGCTCGCAGTGTTCGTCTCGCTCGCGACGATTGCCTCGTTCGTGGTGCACAAGCCGCGCAGCGAGGCCGCCGTCATGGTGGACCGCTTCGTCGCCGCCCTCGACCAGCGCGACGTGGCCGCGGCCGCCGCGCTGACGTCCTACCCCAACGCCGCGGCCCATACCCTCGAGGAGATGTTCGACGCGATGGGCCCCGGTGTCGCCACCCGGCGCGTGTCGCAGTACATCGGCCTCGGCGACGCCTCCGGGTTCTTCACCATCGACACGTCCTGGACGTTCGGCGAGCCCCGGCCCGGCGACGACCGCACCTGGCACGTCACCACCCAGGGAACGGCCAAGAAGCTGGGCCCGGGCTGGCGTATCGCGTGGGATCCCACCGTGGTCCTGCCGCAGTCGGGGCCGGACGAGACCGTCCGCTACACCCGCACCGACGCCCCCGCGCCCCGGGTTCTCGACGCGTCCGGCGAGGTCATGATGACCGCCCAGAACGTCGCGTCGGTTCGTCTCGACCCCGCGGCCACCCCCGATCTGCCGGCCAGCGCGGCCCGTCTGGCCGACGTCATCGACGTCGTCGCGCCGCTCATCACCGCGGACTCGCTGCTCGCCGACGCGGCGGCGGCCCCCGGCGCCGTGCTCACCGCCGTGAATCTGCGCGCGGACGACTACGCCGTGCTCGAGGACGACCTGCGGGCCATCCCCGGCGTGGTCCTCTACGCCGAGCCGAAGCTGATCGCCTCCGATCGTCGGCTGAATTCGCCGGTGCTCGACGCTCTGCGCACCGTCTGGCAGGCGGACCGCGATGCCACGGCGGGCTGGGCCGTGCAGGCCACCGACGCCGACGGCGAGGTGACGCACCTGGCCGGATTCCAGGGGCCCGGCACCCCGGACCTGACGTCCTCACTGGATCCCGCGCTGCAACTCGCCGCGTTGAACGCCGTGGTCAGCGTGGGGACGCCGGCATCGATCGTCGTCGTGCGGCCGTCCAGCGGCGCCGTCGTGGCCGCTGCGCAGAACAGTTACGCCAACGACCAGGGCGCGCCCGCCTTCACCGCCCTGCATCCGGCCGACGCGGTGCGCGACGTCGTCGCGGCCTCGGCGGACCGTCAGGGCATCGACTTCGCCGACGCCGCACGGCAATTCGGCCTCGGTGTGTCCTACGACCTCGCCGGGCTCGAGACGGTGACCGCGACGCTCCCCGACGGACGGACCGCCGTCGACCAGATCCGCGGCGCCTCGCTGTCCTCCTCGCGCGGGCAGTCCGGTGACGTCGCGGTCACCCCGTTCGGGCTCGCGCAGATGGCCGCGACGGTGGCCCGCGGATCCGCCCCGGTGCCGTTCGTGGTCGACGGTCGCCCGGCGACGGTGTCCTCGGCCGGGTCTCCCGTCCCGGGAGACGTGCTGAGCGGACTCCGTCGAACGCTGGCCGACGACGCGCGCAAGGCCGGCATCGCCGACCCCGCCGTGATCGGCCTCTCCGGTGACGGCGACGACGGCCGCTGGTTCCTCGGCACCCGCGGCGACCTGGCGTTCGCGGTGCACATCGAGGACGCCGACGGCACCGACGCCGCCGCGCGGATGACCAATCGCCTGCTGCGGGAGATGGCCGCTCCCAGCGAGTGACGGCGTCGCCACTACGCTCGAGAAGTGACCGTCGGTAACGTTCTGCTGCTCGTCGTGGCGGGCTTCGGCGCCGGCCTGGTCGGGTACGTGACGGGGCTGGCGTCGCTCGTGTCCTATCCCGCGCTCCTGGCGGTGGGCCTGAGTCCGGTGGCCGCGAACGTGACCAACACCGTCGCCCTCGTCGGCGCCGGGGTGGGCGCCACGGCGTCGTCGACCAAGGAACTCGCGCGCGGCGGTCGCGCGCTGCTGTGGTCCACGCTGTGGGCGGCGCTCGGCGGTCTCACGGGCGCCGCGATTCTGCTGCTCGTGCCGGGGGACTCGTTCGAGACGCTCGTCCCGTTCCTCATCCTCGTGGCGTCGGCCGCGGTCCTGGCCCAGCCACGAATCCGCCTGCTCGCCGGGACACGGACGTTCCCCGTCGCCTACCCGGTGTCGTTGTTCGCGGTGGCCGTCTACGGTGGCTACTTCGGCGCCGGAGCGGGCGTGGTGTTCATGGCGCTGACCCTGATCTGCACCGCAGAGCCCGTGTGGCGGGCGGCGTTGCTCAAGAGCTACCTGCTGGGCGTGGCCAACCTGGTCGCGGCGGTGCTGTTCGCGTTCTCCGGCGAGGTGCACTGGCTCGCCGCCGGCGCGATGGCCGTCGGCGCGATGGGCGGCGGCGCCGTCGGGCCACGGCTGGTGCGCCGCGTGCCCGCCGGCCCGCTGCGTGTGGTGATCGCGCTCAGCGGCATCGGGCTCGCGCTGTACCTCTGGTTCTGACCCGCGCCAGCGCACGCCACCCGAGCAGGAACACCGCCAGCGTCACCGACGCCACGATCACGAAGCTGACCGCCGTCCCCTCGCCGGTCAGACGCCGAACGACCATGCCGCCCACCACCGTCGCCACCCACACCAGCACGCCGGTGGGGAGGACGAGCAGCGGGGCGAGCTTGTTCCGGTACAGCGCGACGGTGGCCACCCACCCGACGGCCAGCCCGACCAGGAACGGCCACGCCGTGCTCAGCGTGCCGCCGACGGTGACGCCCTCGGCGTGGCTGCGACGTCCGACGGCGGCGAAGACGAGCACGAGCACGACGTCGAGCGCGACGGCCAGGGCGAGCACGCGCGTCGTCGACGGGCGGGTGGCGGTGGTCATGGGCACCAGGATAGAGATCGCCGAACGCACGTCACCCCCGCCGGCGGAACCGACGGGGGTGACGTGGTGCGTGCTGGATCAGGCCTGCAGGCCGGCCTCGATGTCGAGGTTCAGCGTGATCTTGTCGCCCACGACGGCGCCGCCGCCCTCGAGCGGCATGTCGATGCTGATGCCGAAGTCGCGACGGTTGATGGTGGTGGTGGCCTCGAAGCCCGCGACCGGACCGTTGCCCATGCCGGCGTTGACGCCGTTGTACTCCACGGTGAGCTCGACGGGCTTGGTCACGCCGTGCAGCGTGAAGTCGCCGGTGAGGACGTAACCGTCGCCCTTCGGGGTGACCGAGGTGGAGCGGAAGGTGGCGGTGGGGAACTTCTCGACCTCGAAGAAGTCGGCGGTCTTGAGGTGGCCGTCGCGCTGCGCGTTGTCGGTGGTGATGGAGGCGACGTCGATGTCGGCGGAGATGGCGGTGACGCCGCTGTCGTCGACGGTGATGGAGCCGGAGAAGTCCTGGAAGCGTCCGCGGACCTTGCTGACCATGAGGTGACGAACGGTGAAGCCGAGGGTCGAGTGCGTGGGGTCGATGGCCCACGTACCGGCGGTGAGCTGAGGAACGGTGACTGCTGCGGTCATGACGAACTCCTGGTGTGTTGAGGTTTCAACCGACACCGTACACAACCGGACCGCGGTCCGCATCTATTCCCCGGCGGTGGTGCGCTCGCTTTCCTGCTCGAACTCGGCCCGCGCGTCCTCGAGGCGGTGCGATCGGAACAGCGCCAGGAACACCACCCAGCCGACCACGGCCACCAACACGAAACTCACGACGCGGTAGACCAGCGCCGCCGCCACGGCCTGCGAGGCGCTGATCGACGCGGCCGTGGTCAGGGTGGCGATCAGCGTCGCGTCGACGATCACCAGGCCGCCCGGCGCGCCGGGAATCGAGCCGACCGTCTTCCCGGCCGAGAACACCAACAGCAAGCCGTAGATCGTCGGGTCGGCCCCGACGGCGAAGCACGCCAGGCCCAGGCAGGCCACGTCGGCGAGCCGGTGCACCGCGGAGAACCCGGCCGCGGCCGCGGCGTCGCGCGGACCGAGCCGCACCGACGTCACCTGATCGACGACGGCGTCCAGCCGGGCCCGGCCCGCATCCGGCGCGTTGCCCCGAATCGCGTTGTATTTCGCGAGTCCCCAGCGCCCGACGGCCACGATCGACCGAGGATGGGCACGCACGTAGCGGACGGCCACGACCAGGGCGACGACGCCCGCCACGGGAAGAATCAGGGTGGTGGTGTTGGCGCTGCCGCCCACCAGCAGGGCGCCCGACACCCCGAGCAGGGCGAGTCCGAGCGCCGCGATGACTCCGGAGATGGCCAACTGCCACGACGCGACCACCGGGCTCGCCCCCCAGCGTCGTGTCTCGCGGTAGGTGAAGGCGGTCGAGAAGACCTGGCCCGCGGGCAGCGTCACCGACATGGCCGTGCTGGCGTAGATCACCGACAGGGAGCGTCGCTGGCTCACCCGCACACCGCCGGCGGCGAGCAGTTGCTTCTGCACCCGGGCGAACGCGGAGAGCGACACGGCCTGAGCGACGACGCACGCGAGGGCGATGCCCCAGTGCATCTCGGTCAGCGCCCGCCAGGACTCGTGGAGGCGGGGAGCGAGGTAGACGCCCTCCCCGATCAGCAGGGCGAGCAGGGCGACGGCGAGGACCCAGCGCACCCACCGCCAGTGGCGTCCCGACCGGGATTCCCCGGACGGACCGTCGTGCTCGGGGGATGCCACGACGGACAGCGTAACGAACCGAGACCGGCCGACCACGCGTCCGTCGGGCTCGGGTGACGAGCGAGACCGGTCAGCGCGGATCCGGATAGACGACGGGGGTGGCCAGATGCGTGGCGCGACGGCGGCCGCGCAACTGCACCTTCTCGCCGAGTTCCCAGTGCGACTGCTCGTCCTCGTCGGCGAAGTACAGCGCCGAGGTGGACGCGAGAACTCGGCTCGGCTGGAACTTCGCGAGCTCGGTCAGCCGCGACGCCTCGTTCACCGGGTCACCGATCACGGTGTACTCGAAGCGCTCCTGCGCGCCGATGTTGCCGGCCACCGCCAACCCGGCGGAGACGCCGATGCCGATGTCGAGGCCCACGATGCCGTGCAGCTCGGAGCGCAGTTCCCGCGCCGCGGACAGCGCCGCCGTCGGCGCGTCCGGACGGTCCAGCGGCGCCCCGAAGATGGCGAGCGCGGCGTCGCCGACGAACTTGTTGACGAACCCGTGGTGACGATCGACCACGTCGACCACGACTCGGAAGAAATCGTTGAGCAGGTCGACCACCTCGCCCGGCGGCCGTTCCGACGCCGCCGCGGTGGAGCCGACCATGTCGACGAACAGCACGGCGACGAAGCGCGTCTCGCCGCCGAGTTCGGTGCCGAACTGCAGCGCCCGACGCGCCACGTCCTCGCCGACGTGCTGACCGAACAGCTCGCGGAGCACCTTGCGCTCGGACGAGTCCTGCATCATCCGGTTGAACCCGACCTGCAGACGCCCGATCTCGCTGCCGTCGAACACCTCGACCTGGACCTCGGTGTCGCCCCGCTGCACCCGCTCGATCGCCCGGCGCAGCTGCCGGATGGGATCGGAGATCTGACTCGCGGTCAGCATCGACAGGCAGAACGCCTGCACGATGGCCAGGATGCACAGCAGCGCGATGGCGATGGCCAGCGCGTCGGGGGAGAACACCAGGTCCGTCGTGAGCTGCGTGGCGCAGAGCAGCAGGATGCCGGTGACGGGAATGAGCGTCCCCAGCCCCCACGTCATCGCCATGCGGGTGCCCACGCCGGGCGTCATGGTGCGGTCGAACCGGCCCTCGCTGAGTGCCTGCGCCGCGACCGGCCGCAGGATGCGCTCGCCCAGCATGTAGGTGAAACCGAAGGTGATGGCCGCGGCCATGGCCACGGTGACGGCCACCGCGACGGCCAGCGACGGCATCTCCGCCGCCGTGAGCACCATGAACAGGATGCCGCCCACGATCCACAGCACCAGGTGCACGATGGCCTGGCGCAGCGGGGCGTGCAGCGCCGCCATCTGCTCGGCGCGCGTGGGCGGGCCGCCGCGCAGCTGCCAGTGCATGACGCTGCGCAGCATGATCGCCGCCGTCACCAGACTCACCACGGCCGCGAAGACGAGGTACGCGCCGAAGATGACGACGTTGCGGACCCGGTCGACGACGATCGACTGGTTCTCCGGGATCGGCAGGCCGTAACGCACGAAGGCGAAGACCAGGATCGCGCCCAGCAGATTCGCGAGCAGCATCGATGCCAGGTACAGCGGCCAGCGACTCCGGAGAGTCCTCTCGACCGCACGCACGGGCACCAGCACAGGACAAAACTTACCGGGGCCGACCGACACCGGAGCACCAACCGTCCCCGCCGGTCCGGAAGCGGTGGTCGCCGCTCGTCCGATGTGGTTACGCTCGGTCGGTGACGGACGATCCGGCGGCCTCGGTACATCCGATCGTGCGGGTCGGCGCGGCCTGGACGTGGCGCCTGCTGGTGCTCTTCGCGGGCCTGGTCGCCCTCGGCATCGTGGTGCAGCGTCTCGAGAGCGTGGTCGTGCCCGTCGGGCTGGCATTGCTCGCCTCGGCGCTACTCCTTCCGCTCGTCGACTGGCTGCACCGGCGGGGCATTCCGCGGGTCCTCGCGGTGGTGGTCGCGGTGCTGGGCAGCATCGGGCTCGTCGTCGGCATCCTGACCTTCGTCGTCGAGCAGTTCATCGAGGGCCTGCCGGCCCTCACCGACAAGGTGACCGGCAGCATCACCTCGCTCCAGCAGTGGTTCACCGACGGTCCGCTGCACTTCAGCCAGGACCAGATCCGGTCCGCGGGCGACTCGGTGGTGCGGTCGCTGCAGTCCAACCAGGAGGCGCTCACCTCCGGGGCGCTGACCACCGCGGCGACCATCGGCGAGATTCTCACCGGAACGCTCCTCCTGCTCTTCACCCTCATCTTCTTCCTCTACGGCGGCCAGCAGATCTGGGAGTTCGTCACCCGGCTCGCGCCGACGCGTGCACGTCGCCGCGTTCGCGTCGCCGGCAGCCAGGCGTTCGGCTCGCTGGTCGGGTACGTCCGGGCCACCGTCGTCGTCGCGGCGGCCGACGCCGTGGGCATCGGCGCCGGGCTGGCCGTCCTGGGGGTGCCGCTCGCGCTGCCCCTGGCCACGCTCGTGTTCATCGGAGCCTTCGTCCCGATCGTCGGCGCGGTGCTCACCGGGTTCGTCGCGGTGCTGGTGGCGCTGGTCAGCAAGGGTCTGGTGACGGCGCTGATCGCCCTCGCGATCGTGGTGGCCGTCATGCAACTGGAAGGGCACGTCCTGCAGCCGCTGCTGCTCGGCCGCGCCGTCCGCATCCACCCGCTGGCGGTGGTGCTCGCCATCGCGACCGGCATCGTGTTCGCCGGCATCATCGGCGGGCTCCTGGCCGTGCCCCTGGTCGCGATGGCCAACACGGCGGTGCGGTCGCTGCTCGCCGACGACCCCGAGGACGCGTACGACGAGCTCGCCGAGGCCGACCCGTCGCAACCGATGTTCCCGGCCGACGCCGCCGACCCCGTGCCCGAGACGCAGCGGTTGCGAAAGGGTGAGATCGACGGCGACACCGACTGACCCGGCGGGCGCCGACGGGCCGCTCTGGCGCGCCGCGGCGGCGTTCCGGCTGCTCACCGTGGTCTATGCGGTGGGATTCCACCTGGTGGTCCAGGACGAGTACGACGTCGGCTGGTCCCACGCCCTCGTCGCCGTGGTGGTCCTGTGGTCCGGTGTCGCCGTGACCGCGGCGGTGACACCGTCCGTCCGACCGGGATTCGTCGCCGCGGATCAGCTGATCACCCTCGCCCTGATCGTCTCGACCGTGGCGGTGGCGGGACCCGACTGGCGACGCGACCACCAGGTCCTCCCCACCACGATCTGGGTGGCGAACGCCGTGGTCGCGGCGGCGTTGCTCGGCGGTCCTCGCGTCGGCGTCGCGTCGGCCCTGACGATGACCGTCGCCATCGCCGTCGTCCGGGGGAACCTCGACGCCGACCTCTGGCGCGACTCCACGGGGCCGATCCTGCTGTCCGTCGGTCTCGCGCTGGGCCTCGCCGCGCGGATCGCGCGATCCGCACGGGCGCGTCTCGACGAGGCGGTCGCCCTCGCGGCGGCCACCGCCGAGCGGGAGCGGCTCGCCCGCGAGGTGCACGACGGCGTGCTGCAGGTGCTCGCGCTGGTCAACCGGCGGGGCCGCGAACTCGGGGGACCGGCCGCGGAACTCGGCACGCTCGCCGCCGAACAGGAGCGCGCACTGCGGAAGCTGCTGTCCGGCACCGCAGCTCACGACTCCGACACCCGGGGCGGCGCCGGTGACCTCACGGCTGCCGTGCGGGCCGTGGTGGGTCCCGAGGTGACGGTCGCCGCGCCGTCCGAGCCCGTGACGGTCGCGGGCGACCTCCGCCGGGAACTGGTCGCCGCGGTCGTGGCCGCCGTCGACAACGCTCACCGACACGCGCCCGACGCCGCCGTGTACGTCTCCATCGAGGACGACGGGAACGCCGTCGTCGTCAGCGTGCGTGACGACGGGCCCGGCATCGACCCCGCGCGGGTGGCGGCCGCCCGCGCCGAGGGCAGGCTGGGCATCGCGTCGTCGATCGTCGGGCGTCTCGAGGCGGTGGGCGGACGCGCCGAGCTGATCACGGGACCAGGGGAAGGAACGGAATGGGAACTGACGGTACCGATCACGTGATCTCCGTGATGGTGGTCGACGACCACCCGCTCTGGCGGGACGGCGTGGCGCGCGACCTCGCCGCGCGCGGCCTCGAGGTGGTCGCGACGGCCGACGGCGAGTCGGCAGCGGCGCGTCGGGCCGCGGTGACGGCCCCGGACGTCGTGCTCATGGACATGAACCTCGCGGACGGGGACGGGGCGTCCGCCACCGCCGCGGTGATCGCCGCGTCGCCGCGCAGTCGGGTGCTGGTGCTGTCCGCGTCGGGCGAGCGTGACGACGTCCTCGCGGCCGTGAAGGCCGGGGCCACAGGCTATCTGGTGAAGAGCGCGTCGGCCGAGGAGCTCGAGGCGGCGGTGCGTGCCACCGCTCGCGGCGACGCCGTGTTCACCCCGGGACTCGCCGGACTGGTGCTCGGCGAGTACCGGCGCATGGCCGCCGGTCCCGAGGCGCCGCCACCCGAGCACAGCCTGTCCGCGCGGGAGACCGAGGTACTGCGGATGGTGGCGAAAGGGCTGACCGCCAAGCAGATCGGGGCCCGACTGCACGTCAGCCACCGCACGGTGGAGAACCACGTGCAGTCGACGCTGCGCAAGCTGCACCTGGCCAACCGCGTGGAACTGACCCGGTGGGCCGTCGAGCGCGGCCTCGACTGACGGTCCCGGCGGAACGGACGGATCGGTATTCTGGCGGCATGGACGACAGGGAACTGCGGGTCAGCGACGCCGAGCGCAACCACGTGGGCGAACTGCTGCAGCGTGCCGTCGGTCAGGGAATGCTGTCCCTCGGGGAGTACACCGAACGGATGGACACCGCCCTGGCCGCGAAGACGCGCGGGGAACTGAACGCCGTGCTGATCGATCTGCCCGGCATCCAACTGTCGGGTTCGACTGCGCCGGAATCGATCTCGCGTGGGCCGGTGGTGTCGTCCGTCGGCGGCGCGGACGAGGCCACGGTGAAGGCGACGCTGTCGTCGGTCACCCGGTCCGGCGCGTGGGACGTGCCCCGCCTGCTGCGGGTGCGCTCCCGCATGGGGTCGGTGACGCTGAACTTCGTCGACGCCACCGTGCATTCGTCGACCGTCGTCATCGACGTGGACGACTACATGAGCTCCGTCTCGATCATCGTGCCCGAGGGTGTGTCGGTGAACATGGACGGGCTGCAGGCGGTGGCGGGCAGCGCCGAGAACAAGGTGCGCGGTCGCCGCGACGACTGTTCCCTGCACCTCGAGATCCGGGGGCGGACCCGCATGGGATCGGTGACGGCCAAGCACCCCTTCGGCGTCACCATCAAGCGCATGCTCGGCTGACTTGCCCCGGTCGAACTGCGCAGGTTCCGGTCACTTGCGCGGGGTGCAACCGGTGAGGATGGCGGGAACCCGAGTAGGTCCGCACCTGCGCAGGTTCTGGTCACCTGCACGGGTTGCAACCGGTGAGGATGGCGGAAGGCTGAGCGGGAACCACTCGAGTAGACGCCGGGGGCGAGTGCGTAGTTTCCCCCATTCCGGGCGGGTCCGCGACGGGCGAGCATCGAGTCATGACTCCTGCTCCCGCTCCTCTCACGGTCCATGCCCTGGCCGGCGAGGTCGCCGCGCTGCACCAGCGTCTCGGCCGAGTCGCCCACGACCTCGCCCGCCTCGCCCAACCTCAGCCGCAGACCCAGCCTTATTCGTCGGCCCAGCTCCCCCCGCCGATCCAGCCCCCGAATGTCGCCCGGCCGCCGCTGCCCTCACCGCCGCCGCTGCCCTCACCACCGCCGCAGTACCGGCCGCCGACCCCGCCCCGAAGCGCGCCGCCCGCCCCGCCCGTGCCGACCGTTCCGTGGTGGCAGCGCGACGGCGTCGTCAGCCGCATCCTGGCCGTCGCCGGTGCGGCGGTGACCCTGGTCGGCGTCGTCATGCTCGTCGTCCTCGCGGCGCGTGCGGGATGGTTCGGACCCCCGCTCCGTGTCGCCGCCGGCGTCGCGGTCTCCGCGGGGCTGATCGGTGCGGCGTCCCGCGTCGTGTCTCGGCCCGGCGGTCGGATCGGGGCCGTCGCCGCAGCCGCGGCCGGGTTCGCCGGTCTCTACCTCACCGTCGCCGCGGTCACCGCCCTCTACGGCTGGGTGGTCGCACCGCTCGGCGTCGTTCTCGGGCTCGGTGTCGCCGCGCTCGGGGTCACCGTCGCGCTGCGCTGGTCCTCGCAGCTGCTGGCCGTCCTCGTCGTGGCGGGGGTGGCTCTCCTCGCGCCGGTGGTGACCGGTGGCCTGTCCCCGGCCCTGCTGGTCGCGCTCGTCGTCGTCCATCTCGCGGCCGTCCCCGTCGACGCGACACGGTCCTGGGCCGTCCTGCGAGCGGTCCGGACGGCACCGGTCGTTCTCGCGCTCACCGTTGCGGCCGCGTCGATCTCGATGGGCGCCGACGGTCCGCGCTGGCCGGTTCTGCTGGTGGCGGTCGCGGCGTTCGTCGGCGCGGTCGCGTCGGCTCGACTCGTCCTGCGCCGCAGTCCGGCCGACCCGACCACACTGGCCGGCGTCGTCGCCACCGCGGGAACCCTGCTGGCGGCGGCGAGCCTCCTGCCGCGGCCCGTGACCACCGTGGTGGCCGTCGCGGTCGCGCTGACCACCGGATTCCTCGTGCTGCAGAGCGATCGACCGATGTCGACGCGGGTCGCCTTCGCCCTCCCCACCGCCCTGGCCGCCACGGTGGCCGTCGTGGCCGCCACCCCCGGCGACCTCGCGTTTCCCGCCCTCATGGCGGTGGCGTGCGCGGCGATGATCGCCGCGCACCGGCTGTCGTCGCTCCCCCTGTACGGCATCGGGGTGGCGCTCGCCGCGCTCGGCGTGGCCGGATACGCCGACGCATGGTCGCTCGACGCCACCCTCTCGCCGTCGGCGGCCACGACTCTCGGCGGCTGGGCCGTGGTCGGCTCGATCGCGGCCGTCGCGACGACGATCACGGGATGCGTCGTCGGGTTCCGGATGCTGCCCGACGAGGCGGTCCGCGTGATCGTCGCCGGATGCTTCGCCGTGGTCGGGCTCGCCGCGGCGGTGACCACCACGGTCGTCGCCGGTGCGCTGCTCGGCGGCCGGGCGGGCGCGGTGGCCGGCCACGGGATCGGAACGGTGCTGTGGACCTCCGTCGCCGTGGCGCTGCTCGCGCGGGGACTGGCACGCCCGAACCACGCTCGCACGCTGCTCGCCGCGGGACTCGCGGTGGCGGGCGCGGCGCTGGCGAAGCTGTTTCTGTTCGACCTCGCCGCGACCGGCGGGGTCACCCGGGCGATCGCGTTCCTGGTGGTCGGCGCCCTACTGCTCGCAGCCGGCACCCGCTACGCGCGGGTGTTCGCCGAGCGGCTGGGCACCGGGCCCGGAACGACGACGGCGCGGCCTACTGCCGACGCTGACGCGCCAGCAACTCGCTGACGCTGATCGCGCCCGACTGCCCGTGATGCCGACCCCCACCGTCGGCCTCGCGGGCACGACGGCGTCCACCTGCGGGCGGGGTCTGCCCCGGCGATGTGGTGTCCGGCGCCGGGGCGTCGGGTGCGGGGGAGTCGGGTGTGGCGGGCGCGGTGGCGTCCGGCGCGGGGACGTCGTCCTCCGAGGCCCGATCGGGGACTTCCGACGCCGGGGCAGGGATGTCGCGGTCGCGGGTGTCGCGGGCAGGGGTGTCGCGGGTGTCGGTGGAACCCAGGCGCAGGCCCGCGATCCAGGCGTCGAGGTCGGACCCGGCGGTGCCGTGGTCGCCGTTCGAGCCACGACCGTTCGAGCCACTGCTGTTGGAACCATTGCCGTTGGAGCCGTGCCCGTTCGCGCCATTGCTGCCGGTGCTGCCGTTCGACCCGTTCCGCCCGGTGGTCGACGGCGCCGAGGGCGTCGGGGACGCCGACTCGGCGGCCGGCTCGTCCCGCGGGGCGACGCGACGCTCGGTGGCCGGCGTGCGCAGCTCGGCCAGCCAGCTCTCGATGGGCCGCGGCGATTCGCGACGGGGACCGTCCGCTCGCGCGGGCGTGGGGCGAGTGGGTTCGTGTCGGACTGGCTCCGCCGGACGGGGCCGCTCCGGCTCCGCCTGCGCGGGAACGGGCCGCTCCGGCTCCGCCTGTGCGGGGCGGGGGCGCTCCGGCTGGGCCGGGACGGTTCGGGCGGGTTCGGGACGGGCCGGCTCGGACCGCACGGGGCCCGGGACGGACCGCGGGATGGGTTGGGTCAGCGGTTCCCGGACCCTGGCCGGCTCGCGCACGCGGGCGGGCGGCGGAACGGTGCCGATGGCGACCACCTCGGGGACGTCGGCCGGGATGCGGTCGTCGTCGAGGATCGGCTCGCCCAGACCCATCTTCTCCTGCAGTCGCTTCATCCACTGCGGGGCCCACCAGCAGTCGTCGCCGAGCAGCTTCATGGTGGCGGGCACCAGGAACATGCGGATCAGCGTCGCGTCCACGATCAGCGCGAAGATCATGCCGTAGGCGATGTACTTCATCATCACGAGCTCGGAGAACGCGAAGGCGCCGGTCACGACGATGAGGATGAGCGCGGCCGCGGTGATGATGCGTCCGGTGTGCGAGGTGCCCACGCGAATCGCCTCGGAGGTGCTGGCGCCGCGAGCGCGGGCCTCGACCATGCGGGAGAGCAGGAACACCTCGTAGTCGGTGGAGAGGCCGAAGATGATCGCGATGATCAGCACCAGCACCGGGGCCATGATCGGGCCGGGAGAGAAGTTCAGCAGCTCGGACCCGATGCCGTCCACGAAGATGAACGTCAGGAAGCCCAGCGTCGCGCCGAGCCCCAGCGTGGTCATGAGGATGGCCTTGAGCGGCAGCACCAACGAGCCGAACGTGAGGAACATCAGCAGGGTGGTCACCAGAACCACCAACGTCGCCATGAGGGGTAGTCGGTCGATCAGCGCGGTGATGGAGTCCTGCTCGATCGCGGGAGTACCGCCGACCGAAAGGCGAACGCCGTCGGGAACGTCGATCGAGCGGATGTAGTCGATGGCCGGAGTCGACACGTTGCGGTCGACCAGGCCCGCCGAGAGGACGGCGACGCCGTTCTCGTTGCGGTCGATGGAGAAGCGTTCCACCAGGCCGGGAGCGTTGGAGGCCTCGCGGAGCACGGCGCCGAGCTGCGGTCCCTCCGCGTTCTCGAGCACGATCTTCAGCGGCTCGGTGCGGTAGGTCGGGAAGTTCTCGTCGAAGACGTTCTGCGCGACGCGGGTGGGGTTGTCCGGCGGCAGGTAGGTCTCGTTGATGCCGCCGAACTTGATCGAGCCGACGGGAAGGGTGACCAGGAGCAGGCCGAGCACGATCGGCACGGTGACCTTGATCGGGTTGCGCATCACCCAGCGGGTGAGGCGGCCCCACCGGCCGGCTTCGATCTCCTCGGTGGTCTTGGTCTGACGCATGCTCTTGAGCCCGAGCATGTCGATGCGCTTGCCCAGCACCGAGAGCATCGCGGGCAGGATCGTGATGGCGGTCAACGCGGCGAGCGCGACGGTGGAGATGGCGCCGAACGCGACCGACTTGAGGAAGCCCTGCGGGAACAGCAGCAGCCCGCCGAGGCTGGCGACGATCATCGTCGCCGAGAACACGACCGTCCGGCCCGCCGTCATCACCGAACGCTGGACCGCCTGGCCCGTCGTGCGTCCGTCGGCGAGTTCCTCACGGAACCGACTGACGATGAACAGCGCGTAGTCGATCGCGAGACCGAGGCCGATCAGGGAGACCACGGGCGCGACGAAGCTGTTGACCGGCACGAAGTTGGTGAAGAACCGCACCATGCCGTTGGCGGCGACCACGGTCAGACCGCCGATGACCAGCGGAAGAGCCGCGGCGACGACGCCGCCGAACACGAAGAAGAGCAGGACCCCGACCACCGGGATGGCGAGCAGTTCCATGCGTTTGATGTCGCCGGCCATGGTGTCGTTCAGGGCGCCCGCGATCGGCTGCAGACCGGCCAACTGCACGTCGACGCCGGGAATCTCGAAGGCGTCCTTGACGTCGCGGAAGTTGTTGGTCAGCTCGGTGTCGTTGTCGCCCACGATCGCGAAGGTCGCGATCGCCTTCGTCTTGTCCGGCGACGCGAGCGCGGGGAGGCGTTGCTGGAAGTAGCTGACGTTGATCTTGGCGATCTTGTCCGGGTGCTCGGCGACCATGGCGTTCTGGGCGTCGGCGATGGTGCGGGTGAACTCGGGGTCGTCGACCGTCGACCCGGCGGGGGCGGTGTACAGCGCGACGACGTCACCGGAGCTGTCCCGGCCGAAGGTGCCGTCCGCGGTGCGGGCGGCGTGCACGGACTCCGAGCCCGGATCGTCCCACCCGCTCTGGCTCAGGTGGTCGTTCAGGCTCGCGCCGTACGCGGCGAGGCCCAGCAGGAACGCCACCATGACACCGAGCACGGTGAACCGCGCCCGGTGAACCAGGTTCCCCCATCTCGAGAACAACTCAGGACACTCCTTGACGCCCGACGAGCAGGGCGGACAGCGGACGGAACGGCTGGAGCCAGGCACCCTCGTCGGGCAGGGCGTCCAGGCTCACGCGCGGCAGCGGCTCGCGGAACACACCCGCGATGTCCTCGAGGTCGACGAACTCGAGCGTCTCGGACGCGACGGCCCAGCTGGCGTGTTCCCGGAACCCGAGGACCTGCACCGGAATCCCGGCGGCGGCGAGCTCCTCCAGCGGGACCCGGAAGGCCTGGCCGTCGGCGGAGGCGACCACCACGCCGGCGAGACCGTGATCCTGCGCGCGGAGGTCGATGTGGGCGAGCATGTCGGAATCGACGTCGCTGTCCTCGTCGATCTTCGGCTTGGCGAAGACCGCGAAACCCACGTTACGCAACGCCTCCACCCATGGGCGGACGACGTCGGCGCTGCCCTGGGCGATGTTGGTGAAGACGGTGGCCTCGGGTTCGAGGGTGGCCGTCTCGCGGGCGGAGAGCTCGGCGGTGCGGCCGAGCAGCCATCGACCAAGCGCATCGAACCGCGGCCGGTAGGCGGCGGTGGGACGGCCACCGAGGATCGCGCCCAGTCCCATGTCGAGATTCGGGGCGTCCCACACCAGCAGCACCCGCTTGGTATGGCGAGAATCACCGCCGTCGGGAAGCGCGACACCGTCGCCACGTACGTCGTCGACGCTCGGGGAATCCAGGCTCATTCTCGGTCTCTCGCTCTCTGGGGGCGGCGGCTCGGGGGCCGACGCGGGTCAGGCCCGGGGTGTCCAGACGAATTCGGTGACCGCGCGGTCCACCCGCCTGGCCTTGTCCTCGAACTTGGTCACCGGACGATCGACCGAGACCGGCGACCCTTCGACGGTACGGGTGCTCGGATCGAACGGCAGGCGGGTCAGGCTCGGCTCGGCATCGCCGACCTCGGCGATCCACTCGGCGTAGTCGGCGTGGTCGGTGGCGACGTGCAGGATGCCGCCCGCGCGGAGGCGGTCCGAGATCGACGCGAACGTCGACGCCTTGAGGAAGCGACGCTTGTGGTGACGAGCCTTGGGCCAGGGGTCCGGGAAGAACACCCGCACCGCCGTGAGAGAGCGCGGGGCGACCATGTTCTCGAGGACGTCGGCGGCGTCACCGCGCAGAATGCGCAGGTTGGTCAGCCCGGCCCGCTCGACGCCCTGCACGGTCTGCGCGATGCCGGGGCGGTAGACCTCGACGGCGACCAGGTTCACGTGCGGCTCCGCGGCCGCCATGGCCAGCGCCGCGGTGCCCGTGCCGGACCCGATCTCGAGGACCAGCGGGGCGGATCGGCCGAACCACGCGTCGCCGTCCAGCGGCTCGTCCGCTACCTCGCGGCCGATCGTCGGCCACATCCGGTCCCAGGACGCCTGCTGCGGCTCGGTGAGCGCGCCGCGGCGCGACCGGAAACTCGTGACCCGGGGATACAGACGGGAGCCGCCGGTCGGGACGTCGCCGGCGGGGCGCTCGTCCAGGGCACGGGGTTCTGTCATGGCCACCAGTGTCCCTCATTCGGACGCTCGATCCCAGTCGGGTCTCGACCCGAGGTCGAGACTCCGGGTGGGATCACGACGTTTCGGGCGGCGTCACAGCGTGCGTGCGACCATGTCACCGCTGCGCGCGACGGGGGGTCGGCGCACGAGGGAGTGCGGACGGGCTCGGCGTCTGCACGAACGGGGGGAGCAGCCGTGTCCGACGAGCAGACGAGTACCGACGCGTTCGCGGAGGCGGTGCGGAGGGTGACCGCGGCCACCGACGACGACGCGATCGCGGCGGTGATCGCCCGCGCCGGCGGAGGCGTCGTCACCGGCGTCACCGGGCGACCGGGGGCCGGGAAGTCGACGCTGATCGCCGCTTTGTCCGAGCGCGGCGGGTCGATCGTCGCGGCGGGCCCGCTGCTCGAGGTGCACGGTGTGGACGCACCCGATGCGCCCGCACCGGTGCTGGACCAGGACGTCCTCCTGCACGTGGTGGCGCGCGAGATCACCGCCGCGGACCGCGCGCTTCTCGCCGCGCGGGGGTCGGCGCCGACCCTGACGGTCGTGGGGCGCCCGGACCTGCCGTTTCGCCCGAGCGTGCCGGACCGGTCGGGCTCGGCGAACGCGGCCCCGGTCCGCGGCGACGACCTCGACGCGATCGTGCGGTGGTGGGAGGCGGCGCGGATCGAGGCCCGACGACGTCGTCACCGGGTGCTGTGCGGCGACCTCGAGATCGTCGCGGCGGCGCGGCCGGCGACCCGTGCGGCGGTCGAGACCTTCCTGCGCGACCCCGTGGTGATGTCGGTGCGGGGCTCGCGATGATCACCGAGCGGCCCGACGTCGCCCGCGTGCTCGCGCGCTATCGCCCGGCCGGAGATCAGGCCGTCGACGGGTCGATCGCCGTGATCGTCGCTCCCGGGATCGACGGTGATGCGGTGCGGCGTGCCGTGGGGCTCTCGGGTGGTGGGCGACCCGGGGTCGCCGGGACCGTCGTCGTCCTGCCCGATCCGACGCTGCCGGTCGGCCGGGAGATGGCGGACCGGCTGCGCGGACTCTCGCCGCAGACGACGGTGATCGTGGTGGACGACGGCTGCGCCGACACCGTGCGGACCGACGTCCTTTCGCGGGTGGCGCACGTCCACCGGGTCACGGTCACCACGACCGATGCGCTCCCGGCGGCGGTGCGCGCGGAGTCCGCGCCGGTCGCGGACGAGCCCGGTGCCGACGACGCGGCGCCGCTGCGGGCGGCGCGCACGGCACTGCTCGCGGCGGCGCGGGCGGACACGGCGGCGGCCGAGGTCGAGGCACTCCGGGAGCGTCGGCGACGCGTGGCCGCCGATCGTCGCGAGGCGGGGACGTCGGATCCGCGTCGGGCGGCGGCGCACACCCGGGTGGAGTTGGCGCATCGCATCGGGGAACTGCGCCGTGCCCTGACCGGGCAGGTCCTGGAGGTGATCGACGACGCGCCGAGGATGCGTCGACGTGCCGGGGGTGCGGGCGGTGCGGCGGTGGTGACGACTCTCGTCGAGACCGCGTCCGACGCTCTCGCGCGCGACACCGCCGCCGCGGTGGCCCGGCTGCTCGGTGGGCCGGCGCCGACGTCGGTGCCGGTGGTGGGCCGCACCGACGTCGCCCGGCCGCGGCCCGACGTGCGGTTGAGCGCCGACGACGGGGTCGCCGTCGTGCTGGCCCTGTCCGCGGGCGCGGGGGCCGGGCGCGCGTCGACGTGGGCGTTGGGAGTCGGCGGTGTCGGCGCGGTCGTGCTCGGGGCGACCGTCGCGGCGGTGCTGACGGCGGTGGTGACGTGGTCGCGTCGGCGGTCGGGACGGGTGCGGACCGAGCGTCGCTGGGCGCTCGACGTCGTGGCCGACACGGCCGCGGCCTGGGAGCGCGACGTCGCCGTGGCGGTGATGACGGCGGAGGCGGAGGCGGCGGATCGTGCGGCCGCGGCGGCGCGGGAGGACGCCGCGCGCCGGGAGTCCGAACTCGCGGGTATCGACACCGAGATTCGGCGGGTCGGAGCGCGGGCGGCGGCGCGGGCCGCCGCGTACGAGCGTGACCTGGCGGTGCTCGACGGTGCGCTCGCGGAGATCGCCGGAGCGCGGGCGGGTCGGTGACGCGAGCACGGGAACCGACGGGCGCTCGGCTGCGTCCAACGACCACGACGGGTGTGCGCGCGAACGGAGGGCCGAGTGATGGAGTGGGCGGACGGATCGGTGGGGCTCGGTGACGTCGGGTGCGGTGGCGGCGCGTCGCCCGGTGTCGACCCGGGGTCGGAGTTCGAGTTCCATCCGAGCGTGGACGTGGGCGGCGACGGGGTCGCCGACACGATGGTGCTGCGCGGCGCGCTGGGCTCGGGTGAGGACGGCATGATCGTCGCGGCGGATCTCGACGGGGACGGCCTCGCGGACCGGGTGACCACGATCGAGGACGACGGCGATTTCGTCGCGTGGGAGCCGGGCGCGGCCGCCGGGATCGGGGACGTGGCGTGGACCGTGGTGGATCGCGGGTCGCTGTGACGGACGAGGCTCGAATGTCCTGACATAGCAACGATTTCGCCGAGGTTACTGAATCGGTTCTGTGACAGATCGGACAGACCCGATGGCCCTCCCGGTGTCGTCACGGCGTTAGCCTGTGAATCCAGGACACTCGTGGCCCTGCGCTGACGCGTTCGCAAAAACCCGGATGCGCGCAGGGCGCTCGGGATCAGCCCGCGTATTGGAGACAAGATGACCGCGACTCTTCCGCGTCTCGACGGAACCGACGGCACCCCGCCGACCACGCACGCCGGTTTGCTGGCGTGGGTGCGCGAGGTGGCCGAGCTGACCGAACCCGACCGCATCGTGTTCGCCGACGGCTCGGACGCGGAGTGGGAGCGGCTCACCGACCAGCTCGTCGAGGCCGGCACCTTCACCCGTCTGAACGCGGAGAAGAAGCCGAACTCCTTCCTGGGCAACTCCGACCCGTCGGACGTCGCGCGCGTCGAGTCGCGCACCTACATCTGCTCCGAGCGCGAGATCGACGCCGGCCCCACCAACAACTGGATGGCGCCGGACGAGATGCGGTCCACCATGACCGAGCTGTACCGCGGCTGCATGCGCGGCCGCACCATGTACGTCATTCCGTTCTGCATGGGACCCCTCGACGCCGAGGACCCCAAGCTGGGCGTCGAGCTCACCGACTCCGAGTACGTCGTGGTCTCCATGCGCGTGATGACCCGCATGGGCTCGGCGGTGCTCGACAAGCTCGGTGACGACGGCTTCTTCGTCAAGGCGCTGCACTCGCTGGGTGCCCCGCTGGCCGAGGGCGAGCAGGACGTGCCCTGGCCCTGCAACGACACCAAGTACATCTCGCACTTCCCGGAGACCCGCGAGATCTGGAGCTACGGCTCGGGCTACGGCGGCAACGCGCTGCTGGGCAAGAAGTGCTACTCGCTGCGCATCGCGTCGGCCATGGCCCACGACGAGGGCTGGCTGGCCGAGCACATGCTGATCCTCAAGCTGATCTCCCCGGAGGACAAGGCCTACTACATCGCCGCGGCGTTCCCGTCCGCGTGCGGCAAGACCAACCTCGCGATGATCCAGCCGACCGTGCCCGGGTGGCGTGCCGAGACCATCGGTGACGACATCGCCTGGATGCGCTTCGGCAAGGACGGTCGTCTGTACGCCGTCAACCCCGAGTTCGGCTTCTTCGGCGTGGCGCCGGGAACCAACTGGGACTCCAACCCCAACGCGATGCGCACCATCGACCAGGGCAACGCCGTGTTCACCAACGTCGGCCTGACCGACGACGGCGACGTGTGGTGGGAGGGCCTCGAGGGCGACCCGCAGCACCTCACCGACTGGCTGGGCAACGAGTGGACCCCGGAGTCGGGCACCAATGCCGCGCATCCCAACTCGCGCTACTGCGTGCCGATGGCACAGTGCCCGTCGATGGCCCCGGAGTGGGACGACCCGCAGGGTGTGCCGATCTCGGCGATCCTGTTCGGTGGGCGTCGCAAGACCACCGTCCCGCTGGTGACCGAGGCGCGCGACTGGCAGCACGGGGTGTTCATGGGCGCGACCGTGGGCTCGGAGCAGACCGCGGCCGCCGAGGGCACCGTCGGCGCGATCCGCCGCGATCCGATGGCCATGCTGCCGTTCCTCGGCTACAACGTCGGTGACTACTTCCAGCACTGGATCGACCTCGGCAAGAACGCCGACGAGTCGAAGCTGCCGAAGGTGTTCTACGTCAACTGGTTCCGCCGCGGCGACGACAAGCGCTTCCTGTGGCCCGGGTTCGGTGAGAACTCCCGCGTGCTCAAGTGGATCGTCGAGCGGATCGAGCACAAGGCCGCGGGCGTCGAGACCCCGGTCGGTGTGGTGCCGACGGCCGACGCGCTGGACATCAGCGGACTCGACGTCTCCGTCGACGACGTCGCCGAGGCGCTGGCCGTGAACGTCGACGAGTGGAAGCAGGAGATCCCGCTGATCGAGGAGTGGTTCGACTTCGTCGGCGAGAAGCTGCCCACCGGCATCAAGGACGAGTTCGAGGCGCTGAAGCAGCGGCTGAACGCCTGATCCACCCCGCGTCACGAACGCCCCGGCCCTCGCGGTCGGGGCGTTCGTTCGTGACGGGGCGTGCGCCACGGCACACGAGTCGACCGAACCGACGGGAACCCGGCGATCCGACCGACCTGTGTGCGTCCGGGCACCCTGACGCGAGGGTCGGTCGGGGCGTTCCGTCGTCTCAGGCGCCGCGGGCGAGAATCGCTGCGCCGGTGAGGGTTCCGATGCCGCCCAGCTCGGCGGGCACCACGGTGAAGTCGGCGAGGAATCCCAGGCGTGCGTGCAGCGCGACGGTCTCGCGCAGCGGATTCCACAGGGCGTCGCCCGCCGCGCTGAAGCCGCCGCCCACCACGGCGACGTCGAGATCGAGCAGGGCCGCGGCGGACGAGATGGCCTGTCCCAGCGCGACGCCCGCCCGTTGCAGCGCGGCGACGGCCAGCGGCTCGCCCGCGCGGGCCGCCTCGGCGAGGTCCTGACCGGTCTCGCCCTCCCACCCGTTCTCGCGGGCCCAGCGCACCGCGTTCGGACCGCTGGCCACCGTCTCGACGCAGCCGATGCCGCCGCAGGTACACGGGTCGACGGAGCCCGGGACCACGATGTGTCCCACGTGACCGGCGTTGCCGCTGCGGCCGCCGACCGGACGTCCGCCCAGGATCACGCCGCCGCCGATGCCGGTGGACACGACCATGCCCAGCACGTCGTCGTACCCGCGGGCGGCGCCGAATCGGTGCTCGGCCAGGGCCGCGCACGCACCGTCCAGGGCGAGATCGACTGCGGCGGAGGGGAAGAGCGCCCGCACGGCGTCGACGACGCCGAAGCCCTCGTACCACTCGGCGATGTTGATCGGACTCACCGAACCGGCCACCGTGTCCACGGGACCGGCGGCAGCGATGCCGACGGCGATGACGTCGTCGGGTTCGACGTCCGCGTCGGCCACGACGGTGAGGAGCAGCTCCTCGCAGGCCGCCCACACGTTCTCGGTGGGGGTGGGTACGACGACGGGCTCACCGGGGCGACCGTCGTCGTCGACCAGGGCGGCGGAGAACTTGGTGCCGCCGATGTCGAGGGCGAGAGCGCGACCGGTTCGCGCGGGACCGGCGGCGGACGTGGGGCGGGTGCGCGGTGCGGTCATCCGAGCCACCCTAACCGTCAGCGCGCGCGCAGCACCAACACCAGATTGCTCACCGCCGCCTCGCGGAACACCGGGACGCGCACGCTCCACCACGCCCAGCGCGGGTGGTAGCGGGGAAACGCGGCGAGCAGTTCACCGTTGGACGACGTTCGCGCCCAACGCAATCCGTGAGACGCGCGAATCGGGAACAGTGAGGTGCCGTAGCGGTTCTTCGGTTCGCGGCCGTGCGTGCGGGCGTACCGCCGGGCGGCGTATTCCCCGCCGAGAACGTGCCAGGGCCCGGTCTCGTGACCACCGAACGGGCCCCACCACAGCGTGTACGACAGCACAACGACGCCGCCCGGCCGAGTGACGCGGAGCATCTCCTCCGCCATGTCCCACGGGCGGGCGACGTGCTCGGCGACGTTCGAGGACAGGCAGAGGTCCACGCTGTCGGTCCGGAACGGCAGGGCGGTGCCCGAACCGCGGACGGACCCGCGCGCGTCGAGACCGGCGGCGTGCATCTCGCCGGCGTCGGGCTCGACGGAGACGTAGGTCGCGCCCGCCGCGGCGAACGCGTCCGCGAAGTAGCCCGGACCGCCGCCGACGTCGAGGACGGTGCGGCCGTCCAGCGTGGTGTCGGTGGCCCCGTACCACAGGTCGTCGACCATGCGGGCGGTGTCGTCGGCGAGGGCGCCGTAGAAGCGGGCGGGATCGGACTGCTCGTAGCCGAACTCGCGGACGAGCGACACCGACCGGGCGAGGGTCGCGCGGCGGGCGACGGCGGCCGTCACCGCCGACGGACGGGCGCTGCGGCGGATCGGCACGGCTGCCGACTGTAACCGTCCGGCCGCACGGAGGCCGAGCGAGCTTGGCATACTCACCTACCGGGCGAGCCGGGAGGTGACGGGTGTGAGCGAGCTGCGCGAGGTGCTGCTGCTGTGCTGGCGCGACACCGGGCACCCTCAGGGCGGCGGCAGCGAGCGCTATCTCGAACACGTCGGCGCCGGACTCGCGGCGCAGGGCGTCGCGGTCACCCTGCGCACCGCGGCCTACCCGGGTGCGCCGCGCACCGAGATGCGCGACGGCGTGCGCATCAGCCGCGCCGGCGGGCGCCTGACGGTCTACCCGCGCGCGCTCGCGGCGATCGTCGCCGGTCGCTGGGGCGTCGGTCCGCTGGCCGGGATGCGTCCCGACGCCGTCGTCGACACCCAGAACGGCATCCCCTTCTTCGCGCGGCTGGTGACGCGCGCCCCGGTGACGGTGCTGGTCCATCACTGCCACCGCGAGCAGTGGCCCGTCGCGGGGCGGGTCATGGCGCGCCTGGGCTGGTTCCTCGAGTCGAGGGTGTCCCCGCGGGTACACCGGTCCGCGCAGTACCTCACCGTGTCCCTGCCGTCGGCGGACGAACTGGTGGCACTCGGCGTCGACCGGGACCGTGTCGCGGTCGTCCGCAACGGCGTCGACGAGCTGCCCGCGGGCCTCGCCACGGGAGATGCCGGCACGCGCGCCGACGTCCCCACGCTCGCCGTGCTGTCCCGGTTGGTGCCGCACAAACAGATCGAGGACGCGATCGACGTCGTCGCCCGGTTGCGCGTCGAGCGCCCGGCCCTGCGTCTCGACGTCGTCGGCGGCGGATGGTGGGAGGACCGACTGCGCGCCCGGGCACGCAGCCGCGGGGTGGCCGACGCGGTCACCTTCCACGGGCACGTGTCGGAGCGCCGCAAGCACGAGATCCTCTCGCGGGCCTGGGTCCACGTCCTGCCCTCCCGCAAGGAGGGGTGGGGACTCGCCGTCGTCGAGGCCGCGCAGCACGGCGTGCCGACGGTCGGGTACCGGCACTCGCGCGGACTGACCGACTCGGTGGTCGACGGCGTCACCGGTGCGCTGGTCGGGGACGAGTGGCTCGCGCGGGCGAGCGACGTCGACGAGTTGACCGACGCCGTCCGAGACCTGATCGACGACGACCGGCGTCGTCGTCAGTTGGGGGAGAAGGCGCGCGACCGCGCGGAGGAGTTCTCCTGGGCGCAGTGCGCCGATGCGGTCGCGTCGGTGCTGCGGGATCGTGCCGACGGCACCGTCGTCGCCGGTCTGGTCACCGGGGACCCGGTCGACCGCGTCGAGAACCGAGCGCTCCCGACGCCGCGATCCCCGCGGCCGCGAGGGTGAGTCCGGCCCACACCAGGTGGGCGACGACGGCGGCGGTGCGGTCGGCCGGGGGCGGCGTGATCGCGTCGGGCACGCGGTAGAGCCGGAACTCGGGACCGACGTCCACCTCGTCGAGCGCGGCGACGGCCTCGTCGACGCGGCCGACCTGCCCGCGGGAGGTCACCTCGAGCAGGACCCACCCCACGCCGAGCGCGGGATCGGGGGCTCGCCCCGACAACAGCTGCTGCTCGACGGCACGGGCGCGGTCGCCCTCGCCCGACACCAGGCGCCCGCCGACGGGCAGGTCACCGGTCTGCAGGACGTCGGCGTCGAGCCACCGCGGGGCCGGGTCGAGCACCGGGACGTCGCCGCTGAACGCGAACTGCCGGAAGGTGCCCGCGGGCAGCACCGCCACGTCCCGCTCGGACGCGCCGATCGCCGCGGCCAGGCGCGCCCAGTCGTCCGGGTAGTGCACCGGCCGGAGGGCGCCGCCGACGCCCCACGCGAGGTCGGGCAGGGCGGCGACGACGATCGCCGTCGCCGCGACGGCCGCGCGCCACCGGAATCGGAGCGTGGCCGCTCCGGCCGCGAGCGCGAGACCCGGCATCCACAGCGCGACCCACTTCTGGCCGTCGCGCAGCAGTCCCGCGCCGGGGACGGAGTCGGCGGCCCAGCGACCGACGTCGAGACCCACCGGCGTCGCCGCCAGCGCGGTGAGCAGCACGGCGACGAGCCCGAGACCGGTGACGGCGACGACGGTCGGGGTGCGTCGTCGCCGGAGCGCGGGCACCCCCGCGGCGGCGACCGCCAGGAGTGCCGCGGTGCCGACCAGCGCCCACCCCGTGGTGCGGGACGACGGCACCGCGTCGGCGTTCCAGATCCCACCCAGGCCGGCGAGGGCCCCGACGGTGCCCAGCCCCGGTTCCGCGCGCGCCGCGAAGGCCGCCACCCCGGCCGGATCCGACGCCGCGCCCGCCCCCGACGTGAATGCCGGCACGGACCAGGGCGTCGACAGCAGCGCGGTCGCGGCGAGAACGAGGCCGACGGGGAGGCGGCGAGGCGCTCCCGGGGCGAGGACGACCACCGCGGCGGCGACGGCGTTCAGCAGCAGGCCGGTGGGCGTGAGACCGGCGACGCCGAGGCACAGCACCAGCGCGGCGACACCGCGGACGGTGACGGTGCGACGGAGGGCCGCGGCCGCGACGACGGTCCACGGCAGCGCGGCGTAGCCCACCAGCAGGCTCCAGTGCCCCTGCAGCAACCGCTCCGCGACGTACGGGTTCCAGATCGCCACGGTGGCGGCGACCACCCGCGGCGCCGCCGCCGTCGTGTCCAGCAGACGCGCGATCATCGCGCCGGCGCCGATGCCCGCCCCCGCCAGCGCGAGCAGCAGGATGCCGACGACCAGGGTCCCGCCGTCGATCACCGACGAGAGCGTCGCCACGACCGCGTCCTGCGGGACGGCCCGCGCCGCGCCCTCGCCGAGGCCGAGCGCGGAGTCGGTGAGGTACGAACGCGGCGTCGTCACGGCGTCGCGCAGCAGCAGGTGGCCGCCGCCCGGAACCAGCGCGCCGAGCAGCGGCCCGAGCGCGAGCGCCGCGAGCAGCACGGACCAGGCCGCCGTGCCCACCCGAACGCGGGTACTCGGTCCTGCCATCATGAGGGCATGATCCCTGCGCGCGCCTCCGCCGTGGCGGCCGGGGTGAGTATGGTGACGGCGGGATCGATGCTCGCCAACGTCGCGTCCTACGGCCTGCAGCTGGTGGCCGCCGACCTGCTCGGTCCCGCGGGCTACGGCGAGTTCGGCCCGCTCCTCGCCGCGCAGTTGGTGCTCGCGGTTCCGGCGCTGGCGCTGCAGACCGTCGTCGCGCGCGACGCGGTGCACGGCCGCAGCCGGGAGTCGCTGCGGCGCACCGGCCGCTGGTGCGCCGGCGGGGTGACCGTGGTCGCGGCCGCCGCGGTGCCGGTGCTGTCGGCGTTGCTCGGCATCGCGGCGGTCACGGTCGCGGCAGCCGTCGTCAGCGCCCCGGTGCTGGTGCTCCTGGCCACGGAACAGGGTGTGCTGCAGGGTGGTTCGCGATTCCGGGAACTCGGGGTGGTGCTCGGCGCGGCCGGCGCGGGCAAGGTGCTGCCTGCCGTGCTCGCCCTCGTGCTCGGTGCGTCGGCCGGGCCCGCGCTGCTCGCGAGTGCGGCGGGGTCGATGGGCGCGGTCCTGCTCGCGCGGCTCATCGCCGACCGCCGGCGTGACGTCGCGACCGGCGACGTCGTGGGCCGACTGCGCGACGTGCTGGCCGCGTCGCAGGTGCAACTGGTTCTCGTGTTGCTGACGTCGGTGGACCTGCTGCTCGCGCGCCGGGTGCTCGACCCCGAGCAGGCCGGCATCTACGCCCTCGGTGCCGTCGCGGCGAAGGCGGCGTTCTGGCTGCCGGCGGCGGTCGGCGTGGTGCTCTACCCCCGCATGGCCGACCCGCGATCGTCCACCGCCGCCGTGCGCAGCGCACTCGCCGTGCTGGGGGCGATCGGCACCGTGGTCGTGGCCGGCGTCGCGGTGGCCGCACCCCTGGTCACCGTCGTCCTCGGCGCGGAGTACGCCACCGCCGCCCCGTTGCTGTGGTTGTTCGCCGCGCAGGGGGCCCTGCTGTCGGTGGTGCAGTGCGCGCTGCTCGCGTCGGTCGCCCGCGGCGACACCCGGCCCGCGGCGCTGGCCTGGATCGTCGTGATCGCCCAGGCCGCGGCGATCGTCGTCGTCGCCGAGTCCCCGACGTCGTTGGTCGTTGTGGCGTTGTGCGGTGCTGCAGTGGCAACCGTTGTGACGTCAGCCGTGGCTCTGGCCCCGCGCCGTGTGTTTGGATCGGGGAAGGGGGTGTCGCAATGAGGATTCGACGGGGACGGGCCGGAGTCGACGTGCTGCACGAGGCGTCGGGACGGTGGTACGACACGGGCGGCGCGGACGGCGTGCCGACGTCGGTGGTGGACTTTCTCGCCGGCGGCGAACGCGTCCGCGACGCGGCGTCGGCGGTGGTCCAGCGGGCGATCCGCGAGGGTGCGCCGTCGACCGAGCGCACGGCGTCGACGGCCTTCGAGCCGCGCTCGCTCCGGTGCTTCGCCGGGTGGGAGCAGCACTGGAGCCAGGCCGCGACCACGATGGTGAAACACCATCTCCCCGCGGTGATTCCGCTCGCCCGGGCGTATCGCGCGGTGACCCGACGGACGTTCCCGCCCCTCGCTCCCGGCGCCGAGTTCGACCGACACCCGGTGTACTACACCGGCAATCACCTCACCGTCGTGGGCGACGGGGATCCCATGCCGTGGCCGCGCTACACCGAGAAGCTCGACTTCGAACTGGAGTACGCGGCGATCGTCGCGCGGCCCGTTCGTGACGCCACCGCCGCCGAGGCGGAGGCCGCCATCGGTGGCTTCGTGGTGTTCGACGACTTCAGCGCCCGCGACGTGCAGTGGGTGGAGCAGCGTCAGGGACCGTTCGGACCGGTGATCAAGACCAAGACGTTCGCGAGCTCCATGAGCGCCGAGGTGGTCACGGCCGACGAGATCCTGCCCGTCCTGGGCGATCTCACCGGCACCGTCACCGTCAACGACGAGGTGTGGTCCTCCACCGGCACCGCGGGTGCCCGGTGGTCCATCGCCGACGCACTGGCGTACGCCAGCCGAGGCGAGACCGTCGGGCCGGGCGAAGCGCTGTCCTCCGGGACCCTGCCGTCGGGCTGCGGACTCGAACTGGACCGGTGGATCCGTCCCGGCGACCGGGTGTCGTTGTCGATCGAGAAGATCGGGTCCGTCACCAACACCGTGGCGGAGCCGACCTGAGTCAGCCTCGGACGGTGCCGACGTAGTCGAGGTACGCGGGCGCGCCGATGGTGGTGTACGCCTGCTGCACCGGTTCGGGCAGGTGCGAGAAGAAGACGTCCCAGTTCTCCTCCGGGGTGTCCTCCGCCATCTGCCCGAGCACGATCATCGCCTTCTGCGGCGGCAGCAGCCCGAACCCGCGGGCGCCGAGCTCACCCCACTCCTGCGGGGTCAGGAGCTCGTCCACCAGCGGCAGGATGCGCTCCTCCTCCCGGTCGAGGTGGTCCACGAGTGGGGGCAGCAGAGCGTCGAGCGCGTCGGCCAGACGGTCACCGTGGGCGCGGTCGGCCGTTCCGGCCCAGTCCCGCAGCGCCGACTGCACGGCGTCGATGGAGGAGCCGATGCTGCCGTGGTCGGCGTCCATGGAGTCGAAGAGGTCGGTGAACTCCGCGGCCCGCTCCCGCAGCTTGGGCCAGAGCAGCTGGTCCTCGCCCTCGTGGTGATGGTGCAGGAGGTCGAGCAGATCGGTGAGGTGCTCCGCCACCACTCCCGACCGGGTGGTGTCGCCGTCCGGCACCGCACGCACCATGTCCGGGGCGAGTCGGAGCTCCCGCCGGAACACGCTGTGGATGATGACCATGTCTCGCGAATCGGTCTTCTCGGGTTTCCGCCACTCTCACCGGTTGCAACCCGCGCAGGTGACCGGAACCCGCGCAGGTGGCCGCACCCCACGCACCGGGACCCGTGTAGAGAAGTACGCATGCGCGCCCTGGTGATCGAGGAGTTCGGCCGGCCCGGTGAGGTTCGGGAGGTGCCGCGGCCCGATGCGGCGCCCGACGGGGCCGTGATCGCGGTGGCGTCGACGGGGGTGTGCCGTAGCGACTGGCACGCCTGGCAGGGGCACGACGACGGTGTTCGGCTGCCGTTCGTCCCGGGCCACGAGTTCGCGGGCACGGTGGTGTCGGTGGGCAGCGAGGTGGACCGCGCGTGGCTCGGGCAGCGGGTGACCACGCCGTTCGTGTGCGCGTGCGGTCGGTGCGCCGAGTGCGCGGCGGGGGAGCAGCAGGTGTGCGTGCGGCAGGAGCAGCCGGGGTTCACCCACGACGGGTCGTTCGCCGAGTTCGTCGCGGTGCGTTACGCGGAGACCAATCTGGTGGCGCTGCCCGACGCGGTGTCGTTCGACGTCGCCGCCACCCTCGGCTGCCGCTATGCGACGGCGTGGCGGGCGGTGCATCGTCGGGCGCGGGTGGTGGCGACGTCGAACGACACCGCGT
>NZ_JABUBU010000014.1 GCF_019834675.1 Rhodococcoides corynebacterioides
GTTCGGGTTCGCCCGGTGCCGGTGGGTGGTTCTTGCCGGTGGCGGGTGGGTCGCCGAAGACGATCATGTCCAGGCCCGGGTGGGTGTCGAACCCGGTGTGGGCGGGTCCGAGGACGGTGCGGCCCTCGGGGATGGTGAACGTGCGGATGACCCGGCCGGGGTTCTCGGGGTCGGGGTACTGGTCGTCGACGAAGTCGCCGAACGTTTTCAGTAAGTGGTGGAACCGGCATTTGGCGCCGAGCCCGCAGGCGGAGGTCTGCCCGCCTCGCTCGGGGTTGCGGTGGTCGTATTCGGTGATGTGGTCGAGGTCGCCGTCCCGGGCGGGTTTGTTGCAGCCGGGCCAGGTGCAGTACTGATCGCGGGCGCGGATGTAGGTGTTCAGCGCCGCGGACGGCCGGTAGGGGTCCGCCGGTTGGGTCGCGGGGAGTGGGGTGTCGGTGCCGTCGCCGAGGGGTCGGATGAGGGTGGCGGGGTCGGCGGCGAGGTCGCGGAGGTGGGCGCCGGAGACGATGCCGAGTCCGGCGATGTAGCCGACACCGTCGACCAGCTCGGACTCCGCCGCAGCCTCAGTCGTCGCTGCCTCATCCGTCGCGGCGCCCTCGGCCGTACCCTCCTCGACCACGACCTCATCGACCGAAACGTCCTCTGCGGCAGTCGCGGTCGTGTCGATGTCACAAGCCTGTGCGTGCGTTGCTGTCTCGGCGGAGGTGGTCGCTGCAGTGGCGGTTGCGTGTGCGGGTCCGGTGAGGGTGGTGGTGTCGGTGACCACATGAATGACGATGCGCGCTGCGTTGGCCGCGACCTCGTCCGCATCGACCACAGTGAACGCGCATTCCGGGCGTGCGCAGTCGCAGCCGAACGGGGCGTGCTTGACCAACGCGAACAACGCATCCGACGCCCGCGCGGTTTTGGTGCGACTGTCGTGCTTGCACACCTGTGCGGCGAGGCGTTCGACGACGCGGGCGACGATGGCGGCGCGTTCGGCGGACATCGTCGCCCCCACCGTCGCCATGCCGTCGAGTCCGGCCTCGGTGAAGAAGCATCGCCCCTTCAGGGCGTCGTCGCGGCGTTCGCGGACGGCGTCGGGGTCGCGGCGGTAGACCATCTGATCGCACAGATCCCGCACTCGGGCTGTCGACCACGTCCCCGGTTTCCGCAGGGCGGCGGCGATGTCGGCGTCCACCAGTCCCTGATACGGGCGGCCGTGGATCAGTTCGGTGCGGGAGACGATGGTGCGGATGAAAGTGGCGGAGACGACCCCGTCACGCAAGCATTCCGCCACGCGGGGGAGTCGGTCACGCAGGGCGACGGCGTCGTCGAGGAGGCGTTCGGCGACGTACTGCGACACCGACAGGGTGGTGGCGATGCGGGCGGCGCACTGGGCGAACGCATCGACCGCCCGTTCGTCCCGGTCTTCCTCGGGGACGACGAGTTCGGTGTGCAGGGCGGCGGCATGCTGGTAGCGGCGCCACTCCAGATAGGCCGCCCCCGCAGCCAGGTCGGCCAGGGCGTCGAGGTGCCCACCGACGGGCAGGTCGAAGGACACGGGCAGGCCCATCGCGGTGTGATCCCGATCAGCCCATGGAGCCCCGACCTGCGCATCCCCCACCGTTCCGACCCCCCGATCGCTCATGTGTTCGATTGTATCGAACCCCACCGACACGATCCATGACACGCACGCACGAACTACTCCGCGTCCGCCGCCCGCGCCCGCAGCGCCCGTGCGAGATGGTCGCGCTGCTCGATCACCTGGCGGCGCAGGGCAGCGGGGGCATCGGGGTGCTCGGCCAGCCAGCGGTCCGCGTCGTCCGTGGTGTCGGCCGGCGGGAACAAGCCCACCACCAACCGTCGGGCGATCTCGATGCTGCGGTCGCGCCAGACGTCCTCGAGCATGGCGTAGTACGGCGCGTCGTAGGCCGCGACGCGCGATCGCTCGCCCGCCGTGAAGCCTCGGACCAGGGCGCCGACCTTCTCGTTGCTCGGTGACTCCTCGGTCAGCGCGGTCCACACCCGTGCCGCGCCGTCGGGAAGCGCGGCCACCGCGGCGGTGTGCGCCACCTCGCCGGCCCCGGTGCGATCGGAGTCGAGCACCGCGTCCAGTTCGGCCACCGTGGCGTCGCCGCGCGCGGCGAGGGCGAACCACAGTGCCCAGCGCTGCTCGGCGTCGAGGACGAGTCCGTCGATGCTCGTCCGGCCCGACAGCAGGTCCCGCAACTGCGCGGCGCGGTCGGTGTGCACGGCCGCGGCGGACCACGCGCGCCACCACTCGAGCTGGTGGTCGGACCCGGCGTCCGCGGCGACCAGCTGCTCGTAGGCGGTGTCGGCCCACGCGGACCGCACCGCATCACGATCGGCGACGTACCGCTCCACGGCCACGGCGGTGTCGGCGAGGACGGACGCGAGGATGCCCTCGTGCGGCTCCCGCGGCGCGAATCGGCGCGCCAGGTCCACGAATCGCGACGGCCGGTACTCCGCGTCGCGCGTCGCGTTCCACAGGGACGACCAGACGAGGCTGCGCCGCAGATCGTCGGGAATGCGATCGAGCGACGATTCGACGACGGCCACCGACGCGGCGTCGAGTCGCACCTTGGCGTACGTGTGGTCGCCGTCGTTGAGCAGGACGACGGTGCCGTCGCCGGCCGCGGCGAGATCGACGGACGTCTCCGCGCCCGTCAGATGGACCTCCTGCGGGGCGTCGTCGACCAGCTCGCCGTCGGCGTTCGGGGCCAGCACGGCGACGTCGAGCCGTTGCGGACGCGGGTCCGTCTGCACGATCACGCCGCGGGCGCGGTCGACGGTCAGCGTGCTCGGTCCGGTGGTCTGCAGCCAGGCCGCCGCCCAGGCCTCGAGGTCCCGCAGCGAGCTGTCCTGCAGCGCCGCGAGCAGGTCCGTCAGGGTGGTGTTGCCGTAGGCGTGGCGACGGAAGTACAGCCGAGCCCCGTCGAGGAACTCGTACTCGCCGACGAACGCCGCGAGCTGCTTGAGCACGCTCGCGCCCTTGGCGTAGGTGATGCCGTCGAAGTTCAGCTTGGCGGCCTCGAGGTCGACGATGTCCGCGACGATCGGATGCGTCGTCGGCAACTGGTCCTGCGAGTAGGCCCACGCCTTACGGCGCTGGGCGAACGCGACCCACGCGTCGGTGAATTCCGTGGCGGCGACGGAGGCGTACGACCCCATGTAGTCGGCGAACGACTCCTTGAGCCACAGATCGTCCCACCACCGCATGGTCACCAGATCGCCGAACCACATGTGCGCCATCTCGTGCAGGATCGTGTTGGCCCGACGCGCGTACTGGGATCGCGTCGCCGCGCTGCGGAAGACGTACGACTCGGTGAAGGTGACGCACCCGGGGTTCTCCATCGCGCCGAGGTTGTACTCGGGGACGAACACCTGGTCGTACTTGCCGAAGGGGTACTCGTAGTCGAACGCGTCGTGGAAGAAGTCGAGACCGGCGCGCGTCACGTCGAGAATCGCGTCGGCGTCGAGGTACTGCGCCAGCGACTTCCGGCAATGCACCCCGAGGTCGATGATCAGATCGTGCTGCACCGACCGACCCTCGACGCGGTGGTACGGCCCGGCGACGACGGCGGTGATGTACGTCGAGATCGGCTGCGTGGGCGCGAAGACCCGGGTGTCGCCGTCGGTCCGCTCGAGACGCTCGT
Organism: Rhodococcoides corynebacterioides; assembly: GCF_019834675.1. Lineage (GTDB taxonomy): Bacteria > Actinomycetota > Actinomycetes > Mycobacteriales > Mycobacteriaceae > Rhodococcoides > Rhodococcoides corynebacterioides_A. Next base: position 3,663 of record NZ_JABUBU010000014.1, read on the forward strand.
TGGACAGCACCAGCCACTCCGACGGCGCCGTCACCCGGAACGTGAACGGGGCCTTCAGGTCCGGCTGCTCGAAGCACGGGAACACCCGACGCGCGTCGGCCGGCTCGTACTGCGTGTACAGGTAGGTCTCGCCGTCGGCGGGATCGACGAACCGATGCAGGCCCTCGCCCGTGCGGCTGTAGAGCCCGCGCCCGTGGACGCGCACGGTGCTCGCGCCGGTGAGGCCGCGCAGGGCGATGCGCGCCCCGTCGTACTCGACCTCCGTCTCGCGTCCGTCGATCTCCACGCGGTCGACGCCGGCGCCGAGGAAGTCCAGCCACGTCTCGGGTGACGACGCCGCGAGCGCGATCGTGGCGACGACGCCGAATTCCCCGTCGGTCAGTGCCCCGCTCAGATCGAGGGCGACGTCGTACGCCGAGACGGTGACGACGCGGGCGCGGTGGGCGGTCTCGGACCGGGTGAGGTTGGCGGTGCTCATCCCCTCATGGAAGCACCCCGACCTCAGCGCCGTCGGTCCGGTACCAGCCCGCCGAGCACCCAGTTCACGATCGAGATCAGCAGCGCGCCCCAGAAGGCCGCGCCGAACCCGTCGACGGTGAGGCCGTACCCGGTGACGTCGGTGACGGCCGCGGTCAGCATGAGCATCAGCGCGTTGATCACCAGGAGGAACACTCCGAGGCTCAGTACGATCAGCGGGAGCGACAGCAGCTGGATCACCGGCTTGACGACGGCGTTCACCAGTGTGAACACCGCGGCGATGCCGAGCAGCACCACCAGATCCCAGCCCGGGCCGCGGCCGGAACTCGCGACGGCGATCCCGTCGATCCAGGCGGCGGCGAGCCAGACGGCGAACGCGGTGACGACGAGGCGGAGCAGCAACACCATGGCAGCCATGGTGTCACCTCCGGCCGAGTCGGCGGCGTGTCAGCCGAGGACCAGGCCGACCGCCGTCGCGACGGACCACACCAACATGGCCAGGCCGGTGTCCCGGAGAGCGGGGATCAACGCCAGCCCGTGGGCCCGGGCCCGCACCGGGGCGTTGGCCTTCCAGGCGAGCGGGAACGCGACGAGGCCGAGCAGCGACCACGGCGTCTGCAGGACCAGCAGGACGCTCACCACGAACGGCACCAGCAGGAGAGCGGCGTGCAGTCCCCGGCTGCGCGGGTCCCCGAGGCGCACGGCGAGGGTGATCTTCCCCGACTCGGTGTCCGACGGGATGTCGCGGATGTTGTTGGCCACCAGCACCGCGCTCGAGAACGATCCGACCGCGACCGCGCACGCGAGGCCGGTGAGGTCGACGCGACCGGTGAGGACGAACTGCGTTCCGCACACCGCGACGAGCCCGAAGAACACGAAGACCGCGATCTCGCCGAACCCGCTGTAGCCGTACGGCTTCGTGCCGCCGGTGTAGAACCAGGCGCCCGCGATGCAGACGGCGCCGACGACGACGAGCCACCACGCCGTCGTCACCGCCAGGACCAGACCGGCCACGGCCGCGAGCGCGAAGCAGACCAGCGCGGCGGCGCGGACCGACCCGGGCGTCGCCGCCCCCGATCCGACCAGGCGCAGCGGGCCGACCCGCTCGTCGTCGGTGCCGCGGATGCCGTCGGAGTAGTCGTTGGAGTAGTTGACCCCGACGATGAGCGCGAGCGCGACGATGAGGGCGACCGGGGCCTTCCACCACGTGACGGTCGCGTCCGTCGTGGCGGCCGTGGCGGCCGCTGCCCCCGTGTCGGCCATGGCGGCCGCTGCCCCCACTGCCACCACCACCGGCGCGATCGCGTTCGGCAGCGTGCGCGGCCTCGCCCCCTCGATCCATTGCGTTGCTGTCGCCATGGCGGGAATCATTCCTCACGGTCCGTGCCGCGGGTCGCCCGGTGGCCGAATGCGACTGTGCGGTCGGTGTTGTCGGCCGGGCGCGCTGTCGCTTACCATGGCCGGGCGCTCTGGTTCGCAGAGTTTCTCACGGTCTGTGTCCGTCGGCCGTGAACGTGGCGTCACCACTGCGGGTCCCGGGTCGGTGTACCGACTCACGGCCTCGCCGTCACGATCGGGCTTCACCATGAATCCTTTTCCGTCCGCGGCGGACGTCGTCGCCGCCATGCCGTCCGACGAGATCGACCGCGCCATTCGCGCTCTCACCGAGCGTCAGCGGGCACTGCTGCTCGACGGTGATCTGTCGTCCGTGTGGGCCGTCACCGAGGATCTCGAGCGGTGCTTCGCCGCGCTGTCCGGACGGCGCTGATCAGAAGAACGGCCGGGGGTAACCGCGGTCGGTGACGGGCACCGGGTCCGGCTCGTCCGACGTTCCGGTCGGCTGGAACTCCACCATGATGAATCGGTGCCCGGGGACGCGCGTGGCCCGCAGGTCCACCACCACCCAGCCGCCGCCGCGGCGTCGCAGGCGCACCCCCGGAAGGAAAGCCGTGTGGTCGGACCACCGATCCATGGTCTTGTAGAGGTCCACCAGGCGCAGTACGTCGTCGGGATGCGGGGTGTCCCGACGGTCGACGTCGCCCTTCCACTGCACGCCCTGGACGGGCTCGGTCAACCACCGCACGACGCGGACCGCGCTCATGTCCACCAGCGCCATCGACGTGCGCAGGGAGCGCGTGAGCGACCGCAGCGCCAGTGATTCCAGGGACGGGCCCTCGCTCGAGAGCTGATCGGGCCGCAGTTCCACGGCGAGACCGCGGGAGACCAGGTCGGCCTCCCCGTCCTCCTCGACCCGCGCCGTGCGCACCACGTTGCGCAGCGGCACCGGCCCGTCCTCCGCCCGTGCCGCGACGGTGCCGGCCCAGCGGTCGCCGTCCCGCGCGTCGATCAGTGCGGTGAGCAGGTACATGCCCGACTCGGAATCGTGAATGGCCTCGAACAACCCCGGCGCCGTGCCGACCAGGGGCGTCCCGTCCGTGTGGTCGAGGAACGCGCCCATGTCCGGCGTGAAGCGGAAGACGCGGTCGACGCCGGACCACTCGTAGGCGGCGGCCCGCGGCGGCGGTGCGGGCGCGGCGCCGGCCGGACCGGCGTGCAGCAGGACACCGTGGACCGCGCCGCTGGGCCCGAGTACCGGACTCACGCGCAGGGTGACGTCCCCGTCCCGCAACGCCACGGTCTCGGTGATCTCCTGCGGATGGGCGACGACGCGCCCGACGAGCGTGCGCGCGGCCTCGGCCGCGCGCTTCTGGGGCAGTGCCCGTAGCAGCGACGTCCACCCCTTGGGCAGCCCGTCCCGCACCACCACGGAGGCGTCCGCGGTGTCGCCGGTGCGGGTGAGAGTCTCGACTACCATCCACCCGGCCGTCGGCGCCGAATGCTCCGCGGAATCGGGGGAGTTTCCACCGGCGGCGCGCCGTTCTGTCATCTCGACCACCTTCGAACGTGCCCGCGGTGCGGGTGGTCGAACTGTACCCATCGGCACCGACAGCCGAACCGTCGGAGCGGGGCGTTCCAGGCCGGTGTCGTCCGTTCGGAGGACAGTCCGTCCGGGCGCTCGCGGTCAGCGCGTCCGGTCGATCACCTGCTGCAACGCCGCAGCTCGGTCCACCTTTCCGGGCCCGCGGACCGGCAGTGCCGACGTGCGCACGACGGCGTGCGGCACCGCCTCGCGGCCGAGCTCGGACGCCACGCGGGCGCGGATGTCGTCGTCGGTCACCGACGCGCCCGCGTCGAGCACCACCAGGGCCGCCACGCGCGCGCCCAGCCGCTCGTCCGGCACGCCCACCACGACGCATTCCGCCACCCCGGGCACCGCCGTCACGACGTCCTCCACCACCCGCGGGACGACGGTCAGACCGGCCGTGGAGATGGCGTCGTCGACCCGGCCGAGGATGCGGAGGCGCCCGTCCTCGCCGATGCTCCCGACGTCGTCGGTCCGGAACCAGCCGGGCTCGGCGAACGCGGGATGGTCGGGCATCCCGCGGTACCCCGCGGCCAGCGTCGGTCCGCCGAGCGACACCCGCCCGTCGTCGCCCAGACGCAGGCGCACTCCGTCGAGGGGGACGCCGTCGTAGACGCAGCCGCCGCAGGTCTCGGACATCCCGTACGTGCGCACGACGGGGATCGACGCCGCCGTCGCCCGCGCCAGCAGCGGGGCGGGGGTGGCGGCGCCGCCGAGCAGGACGGCGTCGAGGGAGGCCAGGGCGGCGGTGGCGTCGGGGTCCGCCAACGCCTTGACCAGTTGGGTGGGTACCAGCGAGGTGTAGCGACGGGGGCCGCTCATCGCCGCGACCGCGGCCGGGAGCGCCGCGGGGTCGAACCCGTCGCGGACGTCGAGCACCACCGGCTCGGTTCCGGCGGCCACGGACCGGAGCAGCACCTGCATGCCCGCGACGTGGTGAGCGGGCAGGGCCAGCAGCCACGTCCCGACGCCGCCGAGCCGGGAGTGCGTCGCCGCGGCGCTCGCCCGCAGCGCGGCGGCGGTGAGCAGGGCGCCCTTGGGCACCCCGGTGGATCCGGAGGTGGCGAGGACCAGCACGGCGTCGTGCTCGATCGGGCTGCCGGGCGCGAGTGTGCCGGTGAGACGGTCGATCTCGCGCGGGTCGTCGGCGGGGACGGGCAGCGCCGGGGGTGCCTGACCGTCGAGCACGCGGGCCAGGTGGGGGAGCAGTGCTGCTGCCTCGGGACCGGCGGGAACGGGAAGGACCTCGAGGTCACTCGCCACGGGAGTCCCTGCGCTGCGGGTGATTCGGCGGCACCTCGACCAGCACGATGCGGGTGCCGTCGGGGTCCGCGATCCACATCTCGATCAGTCCCCAGGGCTCGGTCCGGGGTTCGCGCACGATCGGCACCCCGGCATCCACGAGCTCCGTGCGCGCAGCGTGGACGTCCCGCACCTGGAGCAGGATGGTGGCGCCCGACGCACCGTCCGGCTCGCCGTGCCCCGCGACCTCGATCAGGGCCTGGCCGGCGAAGAACACCACCCCGCCCGGATACTCGCGAAAGATGCCGAGGCCCAGGCGATCCCGGTAGAACGCCGTCGTGACGTCGGGATCGCGGGGGCGCAGGATCGTGCGGCTCGCCAGGACGTCCATCGCGTCAGAAGTACCACGGGTACGGCGACCAGTCGGGGTCGCGCTTCTCCAGGAACGAGTCCCGGCCCTCCACGGCCTCGTCGGTCATGTACGCCAGCCGGGTCGACTCGCCGGCGAACAGCTGCTGGCCGACCAGCCCGTCGTCCTGCAGGTTGAACGCGTACTTCAGCATGCGTTGCGCCTGAGGCGATTTGCCGTTGATGGTGCGGGCCCACTCGATGGCCACCGTCTCGAGCTCCGCGTGGTCGACGACCTTGTTCACCGCGCCCATCCGGTGCATGTCCTCGGCGCTGTAGGTGTCGCCGAGGAAGAAGATCTCGCGAGCGAACTTCTGCCCCACCATCTTCGCGAGGTAGGCGCTGCCGTACCCGCCGTCGAAACTGCCCACGTCCGCATCGGTCTGCTTGAAGCGGGCGTGCTCGCGGCTGGCGAGCGTCAGGTCGCACACCACGTGCAGGCTGTGGCCGCCGCCGGCCGCCCACCCGTTGACGAGGCAGAGCACCACCTTCGGCATGGTGCGGATCAGCCGCTGCACCTCGAGGATGTGCAGGCGACCGGCGCGCGCCTTGTCCACCGTCTCCGCGGTCTCGCCGCTCGCGTACTGGTACCCCGAGCGGCCGCGGATGCGCTGATCGCCACCGGAGCAGAAGGCCCACCCGCCGTCCTTGGGGCTGGGCCCGTTGCCGGTGAGCAGGACCGCGCCGACGTCGGACGTCATGCGGGCGTGATCGAGCGTGCGGTACAGCTCGTCCACCGTGCCGGGCCGGAACGCGTTGCGCACCTCGGGACGATCGAACGCGATGCGCACGGTGCCGTCGGTGACGTGGCGGTGGTAGGTGATGTCGGTCAGGTCCTCGAACCCGGGCACGACGGTCCACTGATCGGGCTGGAACGGGGAGCTCGTCTCGGTCACGCCCCAACCCTACGACCCGGCGCCCGCGCCGGTCCCACCCTACGACCCGGCGCCCGCGCCGGTCCCACCCTACGACCCCGGTCGTGGGCCGCAGCGTTACCGTCGGGCGATGAGCGACACGCCGCACGGCGGCTTCCCGAGGTTCACGCCCGCGCACCCGCCTGCCGACTTCGGGCGCCTGCTCGAGGCGCTGCGCACCATCCAGGACCTCGCCGTCTCGACCGACCTCCCCGAGGAGCAGCTGGCGGCCGCCGCCGACCAGGCGGAGAAGCTCGCCGCGGCGATGGCGCCGTACGTGGTGCCGGAGGGCGCCTCCCCGGCCGGCCGGTCGCTCGAGCTGCCGGGTCGCGGAAGTCTGCTGCTCCTGCCCTGGACCATCGAGAAGTACGGCCCCGACGGTGTGCAGGCCACCGGCGTGTTCCGGCGCTACCACCTCGGCGGCAACGCGGCCGCGCACGGCGGCACCCTGCCGCTGCTCTTCGACGACCTGTTCGGGCTGATCCAGCACGCCTACGGCCGCCCGCGCAGCCGCACGGCCTTCCTGCACATCGACTACCGCGCGGTCACACCGCTCGACCAGCAGCTGAGGGTGAGCGGGCACGTCACGAAGGTCGAGGGACGCAAGGCGTTCATCGAGGCGGTGCTGACCGACCTCGACGGGAAGGTCCTCGCCGAGTGCCACTCCCTCATGGTGTCGCTGCTGCCCGGCCAGCCCTGATGGGCCCGGCCGACCTGCTCGCGTCCGCGCACGTCGTCGCCCTGCCGATGCGCACGCGGTTCCGCGGCATCACCGTGCGGGAGGCGATGGTCTTCGAGGGCCCGGCCGGGTGGGGCGAGTTCGCCGCCTTCCCCGAGTACGACGACGCCGAGGCCGCCCTGTGGCTCGCCGCCGGTCTCGAGGCGGCCACCCTCGGTCCGCCCGATCCCGTCCGCGAGTGGGTCGACGTCAACGCCACCGTGCCCGCCGTGCCGGCGACCGACGTCCCCGACGTCCTCGCCCGGTTCCCCGGCGCCCGCACCGCCAAGGTGAAGGTCGCCGAGAAGGGGCAGAGCCTCGCCGACGACGTGGCGCGCGTCGAGGCCGTCCGTGCCCTCGTCCCCACCGTGCGGGTGGACGCCAACGGCGGCTGGACCGTCGACGAGGCCGAGCGGGCGCTGCACGCCCTCACCGCGACGGGCGACCTCGAGTACGCCGAGCAACCCTGCGCGAGCGTCGAGGACCTGGCCGAGGTGCGACGTCGGGTGCCGGGCGTCGCCGTCGCCGCCGACGAGTCCATCCGCCGGGCCGACGACCCCCTGCGCGTCGTGCGGGCGGGCGCCGCCGACGTCGCCGTGGTCAAGGTGCCGCCGCTGGGCGGGATGCGGGCCGTCGTGGCGCTCGCGGACCAACTGGCCGAGTACGGCGTGCCGGTGGTCGTCTCGAGTGCGCTCGACACCGCCGTGGGCATGAGCGCCGGTCTCGCCGCCGCCGCGGCGCTCCAGTCCACCGCCGCGTGCGGGTTGGCCACCGGCGCGCTGTTCACCGCCGATCTGGCGCCGCCGCGGGAGCTGGTCGACGGCCGATTGTGCGCCGACACAGTCGTTCCCGACTCCGCTGCGCTCACCGCACTGGCCGCGCCCGAGGACCGCCGGCGGTGGTGGATCGCCCGGGCCGAACGGTGCCTCCGGCTGTTGTAGGGTCGCCGCCGTCCCCAGAACCGCCGTTCCCGACCACCCCGAAAGGTTCCCCTCGTGGCTTCCCTCCAGACCACCCTGCTCGACGAGTCCGTCGCCCCCGCCGTCCGTGCCGACGTCGCGGCGCTGATCGACGCCGAGGTGTCCGGCAAGAAGGGCGCGTCCGGCCTCGCCGTCAAGGGCGGGTACGGCGCGGTGAAGAAGGTCAGCCCCGGTGTCATCGACGACGCCGTCGCCAAGCTGTGGCCGAGCTTCGTCGCCAAGCTCGACCCGTTCTGGCAGGAGTACACCGCCGCCGGGTCCGCCGGACGGTTCGGCGACCACCTCGTCGGCCGCGGTGACGCCGTGTCCGACGCGCTGCTGTCGGTCACCGACGAGCGCATCGAGGGCACCAGCAAGTCGACGATCAAGAAGGCCTACTCGTCCCTGCGTCCGTCGGCGAAGAAGCACGTCACCGAGGCGCTCCCGCGCGTGGGCGAGCTGGTCCAGAAGTACGCCTGAGCAGCCTCACTCGCCCCGCTGCCGCCGCCGCGTGAACAGCGGCACGATGAGCAGCATGAGGAACACCCGCAGCACCTGCGCGGCGACGACGAACGTCACGTTCACGTCGCTGGCGGCGGCGAGGGCGAGCACGGCGTAGATGCCGCCCGGCGTGGTGGCGAGGTACGCCTCGTACGGGGTGACGGACGTCGTCGCCACCAGGACGAGGCCGAGCAGCGCGCACCCGACGGCGATGGCGACGATCAGCAGCGTGGCCCACGGCAGGATGCGGCCGATGGACCGGAACGACTCGACGGTGAAGCGCAGGCCCGCCTGCCAGCCGATCACCACGTAGACGGCCTGGAGCAGCAGGAACGGCACCTCGGCGCCGGCGGTCCAGCCGGCCAGATCGGCCACGGTGGACACGATCAGCGGGCCCAGCAGCGCCGGCGCGGGCAGGCGGATCAGCCGCGCCAGCGGCACGCCGACGGCCAGGCACACGAGGATGAAGACGGCGTCGACCCACAGGGGTGCGCCGGACGCCTCCGGCGCGGTGCCGCGGCCGGTGTCGGCGTGGAAGACCACCGTCGCGACGAACGGCAGGGACGCCGTCACCAGCAGCACCCGCAGGTACTGCACGACGGCGACCACCCGCTCGTCGCCGCCCAGGTCGCGCGCGATGGCCACCATGCCCGACGCCCCACCCGCGACGAGCGCCAGCGCACCCGTCGTCGCCGACAGGTCCCGGTGCAGGCCGAGCGCGGCGCCGGCGGCGATCGACAGCAGCAGCGTCCCGAGGGAGACCAGCAGCACGGCGATCCAGCCGGATCCCAGGGACGACAGCGTGTCCCGGTCCAGCAGCGTGCCGATCTCCACGCCCAGCACCGCCTGCGCCGCCTGACTCGCACGGCTCGGCACCTTCGCCGGGCCGACCTTCGCCAGGGCGAACACCGTCGCGACGGCGAGGCCGACGAACAGCGCGGCCGACGGCACGCCCACGCGCTGGGCGAGGACCGTCAGCAGAATCGTGACGAGGGTGAGGGCGACCCACCTCCCGGCGAGGGCCGGGGAGAACCTCATCGCGGCGTCGTCGGCCGATCGATGGTCCGCACCGCCGGCGGCAGTCCCCATTCGTTGCGGCCGAGGCGACTCAGCGGAGCGAGCGAGTCGAATGCGGGCAGTCCGTCGTCGGCGAGGTGACTCTCCCGCACCGTGATCATGGTGACGTCGCCCATCACGACGAAGGCGTTGCCCACCTCGACCACCCGGTTCAGCGTCGCCTCGATGGACACCGGCGACTGCGCGACCCGCGGCGGGCGCACGGTCTCGCTCGGCTCGTCGGTCAGACCGACGGCCGAGAACTCGCTGACCGACGACTCGTAGTTCGCCGACGTCGCGTTGACCTCCTCGAACAGAGCCTCCGTCGCGAGGTTGATCACGAACTCGCCCGTCGCCTCGATGTTGCGGAGGCTGTCCTTGCGGCCGATCGAGGTGAACTGCACCACGGGGGGAACGGAGCTGGCCACGGTGAAGAAGCTGTACGGCGCGAGGTTGGTCACCCCGTCCGCCGAGATCGTCGACACCCAGGCGATCGGGCGCGGGACGACCGTCGAGGTCAGCAGCTTGTAGTAGGTGGTCTCGTCCACGGATTGCGGGGTGAAGGTTCGGCGCACGTCCTCGATCGTGCCATTCTCCCGGCGGTGTGCCCGTCGCCGTGTGTCACTCTGGATCGGTGAACCCGTCCACAGCTCAGGCCACCGTCGTCGTCGACGAGTTGATCCGCGGCGGCGTGCGTGACGTCGTCCTGTGCCCCGGGTCCCGCAACGCGCCGCTGGCGTTCGCGCTCGAAGCCGCCGACCGCGCCGGGCGCGTGCGGCTGCACATGCGGATCGACGAGCGCACCGCCGGTTTCCTCGCCATCGGGCTCGCGATCTCCGCCGGTCGGCCGGTCCCGGTGGTGATGACGTCGGGCACCGCCGTCGCCAACCTCGGGCCCGCGGTCCTCGAGGCGAACTACGCCCGCGTCCCGCTGGTCGTGCTCAGCGCGAACCGGCCCTACGAGATGCTCGGCACCGGCGCCAATCAGACCATCGAGCAGCTCGGCCTGTTCGACGTGCAGGTGCGGGCGACCATCAGCCTCGGGCTGGCCGAGGAGGGCGACCGCAACAGTCAGTGGCGCTCCGCCGTGTGTCGGGTTCTCGCCGCGGCGCGGGGCACCCGCTCCGGCAACGCCGGCCCCGTGCACTTCGACATCCCGCTGCGCGAGCCGCTGGTGCCGGACCTGTCCGACACCACCCCGGCCCCCGAGGGACGGCCCGACGGCGCCGCCTGGACCACCACGCAGTACGCCAGCCTGGACGTGCCCGTCGACCTCGACCTCACCCCCGACACCGTGGTGATCTCCGGCCACGGCGCCGCGTTCCGCCCCGAGCTCGCGCACCTGCCGACCGTCGCCGAACCCACCGCGCCGCTGCACGGCCCGGCCGTCAACCCGCTCGCGTTGCCGGCCCTCGCGCCGCGCCAGGCGGTCATCACCGGCCGGCCCACGCTGCACCGTCCCGTGTCCGCGCTGCTCGCGAACCCCGAGGTCGACGTCGTCGCCCTCACCACCGGACCGCGCTGGCCCGACGTGTCCGGCAACGTCGTCGCCACCGGGACGCGGGCCGTCGTCAGCGGGGCGCCGTCGGAGGCGTGGCTCCGCCGCTGCGCCGACGCCTCCGCGGCGGCCGACGAGGCCGTCCGGACCACCCTCGACCGCACCGACTCGGTGACCGGCCTACACGTTGCGGCGGCGGTGTCCTCGGCTCGACGTCCGGGTGACCTGGTGCTGCTCGGCGCCTCGAACCCCGTCCGCGACATGGCGCTGGTCGGCTACCCCGCCGAGGACGTGCGGGTGATCTCCAACCGCGGCGTCGCCGGCATCGACGGCACCGTCTCCACCGCGGTGGGCGCGGCGCTCGCGCACGACGGCCGCACCGTCGCCCTCATGGGCGACCTCACGTTCCTGCACGACGCGTCTGGCCTGCTCATCGGACCGGGCGAGCCGCGCCCGCGCGACCTGACGATCGTCGTCGCCAACGACGACGGCGGCGGCATCTTCGAACTGCTCGAGCAGGGCGACCCGCAGTACGCGGGCGTCTTCGAGCGGGTCTTCGGCACTCCGCACGGCATGGACCTCGCGGCCCTCTGCGCGGCCTACCGCGTGCCGCACCGCCGCGTCGACACCGACGAGCTGGCCAAGGCCCTCACCGGGCACGCCGACGGCATGCGGGTGTTCGAGGTGGCCACCGATCGCTCCGGGCTCCGTGACCTGCACGCGCACATCCGGAGGGCGATCGGCTAACCCTTCCGGGCCAGGTACTCCCGCGCCTGCTTGGACTCGGTGTGCACCAGCTTGCCGATCATGTCCACGATCAGGTTCTCGATCTTGCCGCCCACCAGCGGCACCTTGACCTCGGCGGTGCCGTTCAGGGTGAGGCGGGTGCCGGCGCCGTGCGGGGCCAGCGCGAACACGCCGCGAACCTTCGACGGCAGGCCCGTGGAGCCGCCCTCGAGGGTGCCGCCCGCGCGACCGTTCTCGAGCGGACCCCACGTGTCCTTGCGGGTGATGGTCAGACCGCCGCGCACCACCTTCTGCACCACGCCGGGGAGCACCTGAGCGCCGACGTTCTCGCTCATGGTCACCTCGATGCCGCCGTCGTCACGTCGGGTGACGGTGACCTCCGCGCGATCTCCGGCGTCCTGCCGGCGCTTCTCCCACAGGTCGTCGTCGGTCAGCGCGGCGTGCGCCTGCTCCAGTGTCACGTCGAAGTCTTCGGTGAACTCGAATTTCCGCCCCATGCGTCGGAAGGGTACCCGTCGCCGCACCGCCCGACCTGTCCGTGCGGGGCGGTGGTGAGGTGCCACTACGCTGACGGCCGTGACGAGCGAGACGACCGGGCCGCCGCGCCGACGGCGCCCCCTCGTGGTCACCGTGCTGACCGTGATCGCCACCGCCGTGTCGGTCCTGGCGGTGCTGCTGGTCCTCGCGGCCTGGCGCAACGACCACACCATCTCGTCCGACGAGGGCGTCGCGACGGCGGAGGTGCTCTCCGCGGGTCGCTTGCGGTCGGCGGTCAGCTTCGTCACGCCCGACGGGGAGACGCACAATCCCAAGCTCGGGGTGCTCTACCCGACCAACCTGGTGTCCGGTCAGCGCATCGACGTCGAGTACGCGCGCTCCGATCCGGATCTCGTGCGCGTCGCGGGCCGCGACGCGTCCGTCGCCGTCGTCCCCGCGCTGTCGGTCATCGTCGTGACGTGGGCGATCGCCGGTCCGCTGATCCTGGTCGCCCGCCGCAGGGTTCGTCTCCAGTTCGCCGAGACGTAACGGCCGCTCTGCCGCGCCGTCGTCGCGACGCGGAATCGTCGCCGACGTGCGCATTGCCGTGATCGCCGAATCGTTCCTGCCCCACGTCAACGGTGTCACCAACTCCATCCTGCGGGTGCTCGAGCACGCCGACGCCCACGGTCACGACGCGCTGGTCGTCGCGCCCGACACGCCGTCGGGCGCCGCGCCCGCGGCCACCGAGCACGACGGTGTGCCCGTCGTCCGCGTCCCGTCGGTGATGGTGCCGAAGGTCAGTTCTCTTCCGGTGGGCGTGCCGACGCCGGCCCTCGTCGGCGCGCTGCGCACGTTCGCGCCCGACGTCGTCCACCTGGCCTCGCCGTTCTCGCTCGGCGCGGGCGGTGTCGCGGCGGCCCGGCACCTCGGCGTGCCCACCGTGGCCGTGTACCAGACCGACGTGGCCGGGTTCGCCGAGAGCTACGGGCTGGGTCTGACCTCACGGGCCTGCTGGGCGTGGACGCGACGCATCCACAAGGCGAGCGACCGCACGCTCGCCCCGTCGACGTCGGCGATGGACGCCCTCGCCGCCCACGGCATCCCGCGGATCCACCGGTGGGGACGCGGCGTCGACACGCTGCGGTTCGCGCCGTCGGCGCGGCGCGCGGACCTGCGCCGCGCGTGGACCGGTGACGACGGCTCGCAGATCGTCGGGTTCGTCGGCCGGCTCGCGCCCGAGAAGCACGTCGAGCGCCTCGCCGGCCTCGCGGCGCGGGACGACGTGACGGTGGTGGTCGTCGGCGACGGCCCCGAACGGGCGCGCCTCGAGGCGCTGATGCCGACGGCGGTGTTCCTCGGCCAGCTCGGCGGGCAGGACCTGGCCGCCGCGTACGCGTCGTTCGACGTGTTCGCCCACCCGGGCGAGCACGAGACGTTCTGCCAGACCGTGCAGGAGGCGCTCGCCAGCGGGGTGCCCGTCATCGGGCCCGACGCCGGTGGTCCGCGCGATCTGGTGAGCCACTGCCGCAACGGCTACCTGCTCCCCGTGGACCGCTACACCGAGCTGCTGCCCAGCGCCGCCCGCGCGCTCGCCGACCCCACCACCCGCGCCCGGTTCGCCGCTTCCGCCCGCACCTCGGTGCTGCACCGGACGTGGCCGGCGCTGTGCACGCGGCTGTTCGAGCACTACGACGACGTCATCGGGGGCGCCGGCACGCGCCGCGCGCGGGCCGCGTAGGTGCAGCACGCGCCGCGCGCGGGCCGCATAGGTACAGCACGCGCCGCGCGCGGGCCGCGTAGGTGCAGCATCGGTAGTGTCAACGCCGTGGCTGCACACGGCTCCAGAGCGCAACTGGACAAGAAACCGCAGGACGTCGCGTCCATGTTCGACGGAGTCGCGAAGCGGTACGACATCACCAACACCGTCCTGTCCTTCGGGCAGGACCGCGGCTGGCGTCGCGCCACCCGTGCGGCGCTGGACCTGCGGCCCGGCGAGACCGTGCTGGACCTCGCCGCCGGCACCGGCGTGTCCACCGTGGAACTCGCCCGGTCCGGTGCGTGGTGCGTCGCGGCGGACTTCTCGAAGGGCATGCTGACCGCCGGACTGTCGCGGAAGCTGCCCATGGTGGCGGGCGACGCGATGTCCCTGCCGTTCGCGGACGACGCCTTCGACGCCGCCACCATCTCCTTCGGACTCCGCAACGTCGCCGACCACGAGGTAGGACTGCGCGAACTCCGTCGCGTGGTGCGGCCCGGTGGCCGGTTGGTGGTGTGCGAGTTCTCCACGCCCGTCTTCCCGGCGTTCCGCACGCTGTACATGGAGTACCTGATGAAGGCACTCCCCGCCGTCGCTCGCGCGGTGAGCAGCAACCCCGACGCCTACGTCTACCTCGCCGAGTCCATCCGCGCCTGGCCGGACCAGGCCGAGTTGGCCCGGCGCCTCGAGCGGGCGGGGTGGACGGACGTGACGTGGCGCAACCTCACCGGCGGGATCGCCACCCTGCACCGAGCGGTCGCTCCCTGACGGTCGGTGCGGTCAGCTGAACGGCGCGCGCGTGTCCAGTCGTCGGGACGCCGAGCCCGCGGCGCGCCACGCGCGCGCCACCACGTCGTGGTCCTCCTCGGTGATCAGGTTGCCCATCACCCGCACGGCGACGGTCATGATCGCCGACGAGCGCATTCCGATCGGGCCCGTCGCGGGCAGGAAGCGCGGGAGCGTGAGCAGTCCCGCGAGGCGTCGGGCGACGGAGAAACTGCGCCCGTAGTGCTCCCGCAGGACGGTGGGCCACACGTCGGTGAGATCCGGCTCGTCGAGCAGGTCGGCGATCAATCGCCCGCCCTCGAGTCCGTAGTCGATGCCCTCGCCGTTGAGGGGGTTGACGCAGGCCGCGGCGTCGCCGATCAGCGCCCAGTTGCGGCCCGCCACCGTCGACACCGCACCGCCCATGGGGAGCAGCGCCGACTGCACGCGCTGCGGCCCGCCGGACAGTCCCCATTCCGATTCGCGTTGCGCGGCATACAGATTCAGCAGCGGCCGGAGTGCGCCGCCGGCCGGCCGTCGGTCCGTCGCGAGGGTGCCGACGCCCAGGTTGATCTCGCCGGTTCCCAGCGGGAACACCCAGCCGTACCCGGCCTGCAGCACGCCGTCGGCGTCGCGCAGTTCGAGGTGTGAGGTGATCCACTCGTCGTCGCTGCGCTCGCTGGTGACGTACGCCCGCGCCGCCACCCCGAACGCGGTGTCCCGGTGCCACTGTCGGCCGAGCAGCTTGCCCAGGGGTGAGCGCACACCGTCGGCGACCACCAGCGTCCGGCACGCGATGCGCAGCGGACCGTGATCGGTGCGGAAGGTCACCGCCGCCACCCGGTCGCCGTCGCGCTCGACCTCGACGGCCTTGGCGCCCTCGACCATCCGGGCGCCGTCGTCCGTCGCCACGCGGCGGATGCGGTCGTCGAGTTCGGTGCGCGGCACGGCACTGCCGACGTCGGGCAGCGACCCGCCCGGCCACCGCAGCTCGTGCTGCTGCCCGAACCCCGTCAGCCGCAGGCCGACGTTGCGCGCGCGGCCGCGCACCCAGTCGCCGAGTCCCAGCCGATCGAGTTCCGCGACCGCGCGCGGGGTGAGCCCGTCGCCGCAGGTCTTGTCGCGCGGGAACCGGGCCGCGTCGGCCAGCACGACGTCGCGTCCCGCCCGCGCCGCCCACGCCGCGGCGGCGCTGCCGGCCGGTCCGGCGCCCACCACCAGAACGTCCGCGGACAGCGCGTCGGGGGTCGGGATCGCGGAGGTCACATGCTCGACGGGTCGCTCGGTCATGGTTCCATCTTCCAGACCCGCTAGGTTGGTGGTCGACGGCGCCGCGCGAGTGGCGCCGGGGGACAGGACTACGGCGACGGGAATGGGTGCGAGCACGGTGACCGACACGGGTGCGAGTACGGCCGACACGACCGTGGTTGCGGGCGTCGACCTGGGGGACGCCGAGTTCGCGGCCACGGTGCGGTCCGCGATGGCGGCGGTGGAGACCCTGCTGGTCGAGGAACTCTCCGACGGCGAGGACTTCCTCACCGAGGCGGCACTGCATCTGGCCAAGGCCGGCGGCAAGCGCTTCCGCCCGCTGTTCACGGTGCTCACCGGGCAGCTCGGGCCCGATCCGACCAATCCCGACATCGTCACCGCCGCGACCGTCCTCGAGATGGTCCACCTCGCCACGCTCTATCACGACGACGTCATGGACGAGGCCGGCATGCGCCGCGGCGTCGACAGCGCCAACGCCCGCTGGGGCAACAGCGTCGCCATCCTCGCGGGCGACTACCTCTTCGCGCACGCCTCCCGCCTGGTCTCGACCCTCGGCCCGCAGGCCGTGCGCGTGATCGCCGAGACGTTCGCGGCGCTGGTCACCGGCCAGATGCGGGAGACCATCGGCAGCCGTGCCGACCAGGATCCCGTCGAGCACTACCTCCGCACGGTCTGGGAGAAGACCGGGTCCCTCATCGCGACCAGCGGGCGCTTCGGCGGCACGTTCTCCGGTGGCGACACCGACCACGTCGAGCGGCTCGAACGCCTCGGCGACGCCGTGGGCACCGCGTTCCAGATCGCCGACGACATCATCGACATCTCCTCCGCGTCGGCCGAGTCGGGCAAGACTCCCGGCACCGACCTGCGCGAGGGCGTCCACACCCTGCCCGTGCTCTACGCGTTGCGCGAGGAGGGGGAGACCGGCGATCGGCTCCGCCACCTGCTGCGCGGCCCGGTCACCGACGACGCCGAGGTCACCGAGGCGCTCGAGCTGCTGGCCGCGTCCACCGGGATGACCCGCGCCCGCGAGACGCTGGACGAGTACACCCGTAAGGCGTTCACCGAGCTCGACGCACTGCCCGCCGGTCCGGCCAACGACGCGCTGCGGCACCTCGTGGAATACACGGTGGCGCGCACCAGCTGACGGCGCGCGGGAACCCGACACGGCCCGTCGCTCGTTGTCCTCACGGGGACGGCGAAAGGTGGTCGGCGAGCATGAAGTTCGCGAACGGTATGAAGACGTTCGGCCTGATGGTCGGCATGTCGGCGCTCATCGTGTTCATCGGATCGTTGTTCCAGAACTCGACCGTGCTGATCGTCGCGGTGCTCCTGGCCGTCGGCATGAACGGCTACGCCTACTTCAACAGCGACAAGCTGGCGCTGCGCTCGATGCACGCCCAGCCGATCACCGAGGTCGAGTACCCGCAGATCTACGCGATGGTGCGGGAACTCGCCACGGCCGCCCACCAGCCGATGCCGCGGCTCTTCATCAGCCCCACCAATGCGCCCAACGCGTTCGCGACCGGGCGGAACCCGCGCACCGCGGCGGTGTGCGTCACCAGCGGCATCCTCGGCCTGCTCGACCAGCGCGAGCTCCGGGCCGTGCTGGGGCACGAGCTCAGCCACGTCTACAACCGCGACATCCTCATCTCCTCCGTCGCGGGTGCCATGGCGGCCGTCGTGTCCGGCCTGGCGAACTTCGCGTTCTTCGCCAACGCCTTCGGCGGACGCGGCAACGGTCAGGGCGCCAACCCGCTGGCGCTGCTGCTGGTGTCGATGCTGGGTCCGATCGCGGCGTCGTTGGTCAAGCTGGCCGTGTCGCGCTCACGGGAGTTCCAGGCCGATCAGTCCGGCGCCGAGCTCACCGGTGATCCGCTGGCGCTGGCGTCGGCGCTGCGCAAGTTGCAGTACGGCACGCAGCAGGCGCCGCTGCCGCCGGATCCGAAGCTCACCGCGCAGTCGCACCTGATGATCGCCAACCCGTTCCGTATGGGCGACCGCGCGGGCAAGCTCTTCTCGACGCACCCGCCGATGGAGGAGCGGATCGCGCGGCTCGAGAGGATGGCCGGGCCGTATCGGTGAGTCGGTGGTGACCGGTGGTGACCGGTAGTTACCGGTAGTTGACGAACTGCAGGGCGATGCCGAAGTCCTCGCCCTTGAGCAGGGAGATGACGGCCTGCAGGTCGTCGCGCTTCTTGCTCGACACCCGCAGTTCCTCGCCCTGCACCTGCGCCTTGACCCCCTTGGGGCCCTCGTCGCGGATCTTCTTCGAGATCTTCTTGGCGTTCTCGGTGGAGATGCCCTGCACGAGGGTGCCGGTGATCTTGTAGGTCTTGCCGGACTGCACGGGCTCGCCGGCGTCGAACGCCTTGAGCGAGATGTCGCGGCGGATCAGCTTCTCCTGGAACACCTCGAGCGCGGCCTTCACCCGCTCCTCGGCCTCGGCGGTGAGCACGATCGACTCCTCGCCGGACCAGTCGATGCTCGCGCCGGTGCCGCGGAAGTCGTAGCGGGTCGACAGTTCCTTACCGGCCTGGTTCAGCGCGTTGTCGACCTCCTGACGGTCGACCTTGCTGACGACGTCGAACGACGAATCGGCCATGAGTTTCTCTCCCTCTTCCGCGCTGATCGGGGGCTGATCGGGGGCTGATCGGGTCTCAGCCCGTCGGTCGCGCCCTCGTTCGACCGTATCGGACCGCGGTCTGGGCAGGCGGTTTGGCATTCGGGGGTGCGGTCGTTGTAGTCTCGTCGTCGCACCGAGAGCGGAACACCGCCCTCGGATCGCACCCGGCAGATTGCCCGAGCGGCCAATGGGAGCGGACTGTAAATCCGTCGGCTTATGCCTACGTAGGTTCGAATCCTACATCTGCCACCCCGGCCCGGCCCCGGCGAGCACCAGCTCGTCGGGGCCGAGTCGTAGGACGGGTCGGATCGCACTCGCACCGGGCCCGACCAGCCGATTTGGCGGGTCGACCGGGGCTTGTGTACTGTCTGTCGAGGCTTCGACGCGTGCGAGAGCAAGCGCCGAACCTGCCCCCTTAGCTCAGTCGGTAGAGCGTTTCCATGGTAAGGAAAAGGTCAACGGTTCGATTCCGTTAGGGGGCTCGCGGGACCGTGCGCCGGCCGGCGTCCGGCACCGAGGCGGTGTAGCTCAGTCGGTAGAGCAAACGACTCATAATCGTTGTGTCGCCGGTTCAAGTCCGGCCATCGCTACTCGACTCGAAGGACTTCGCGGCCGCTGCGCGGCGAGGTCCGATCCGTGACCGACGCAGCGCCCGTATCGCGCTCTACCCGAAAGCAGGCATCGACGTGGCCTCCTCCACCGACGTTCGGCCCAAGATCACCTTGGCGTGCGAGGTGTGCAAGCACCGGAACTACATCACCAAGAAGAACCGGCGCAACGATCCCGATCGCCTCGAGATCAAGAAGTTCTGCCCCAACTGCGGAACCCACCGGGCGCACCGCGAATCTCGCTGATTCCTCCACGCCAGCGCTGTCCTCGCCCGTCGGGCGGGGGCAGCGCTGTCGTGCGTTCAGACACTCGTCCGTCAGGGGGGACCTCGTCATGACCGACACGGCAACGCCCGTCGCCGTCGATCCGGCCGCTCACACCGCGTCGATGGTGGGCCACCACTACCGCATGCCCGATCACTACGAGATCGGACGCGAGAAGGTGCGTGAGTACGCCCGCGCCGTGCAGAACCTGCACCCCGCGCACCTCTCGGAGGACGCGGCGCAGGAGTTGGGCTACGACCATCTCGTCGCGCCCGCGACCTTCGTCTCGGTCATCGGCATCATCGCGCAGAAGGCCATGTTCGACGAGGTCATCACGGGGTACGACCTCTCGCAGATCATGCAGGCCGATCAGCGCCTGGAGTTCCACCGGCCCATCGTCGCCGGCGACCGCCTGACGGTCGACGTCTACCTCGAGTCGTTCCGCCAGATGGGCGGCAGCGACATCATCGTGACCAAGAACATCGTCACCGACGCGGACGATCACGACGTGATGACCACGGTGACGACGTTGGTCGCCAAGACCGGCGGCGGTGCCGACACCGAGGCGCTGGCCATGGCGAAGGGAGTGATGCGCAGTGAGTGACGAGCGATCCGGAACGGTCGTGTCCGGCCGCAAGCGGTTCGACGACGTGGTGGTCGGACAGGACCTGCCGGAGAAGACCTACGAGCTCACGCGCGGCGACCTGGTCAACTACTCCGGGGTGTCCGGTGACCCGAACCCCATCCACTGGTCCGACCCGGTGGCGCGGTCGCTCGCGGGCCTGCCCGAGGTGGTCGCGCACGGCATGCTCACCATGGGCCTCGGCGCCGGGTACGTCACCGACTGGTCCGGCGACCCGGGTGCCATCACCGAGTACAACGTGCGCTTCACCTCGCCGGTCCTGGTGAAGGAGACCGAGCCGGCCAAGGTCGACTTCACGGGCAAGGTCAAGTCCGTCGACGCGGAGAACCGGACCGCCGTCGTCGCCATCACGGCGAAGTTCGAGGGCAAGAAGATCTTCGGGCGCGCGACGGCCACCGTGCGGCTCGGTTAGGGACGATTTCGTTCCCGTTCACGCGGTGCAGTACACTCGTGCTTCGGGGTCGTGCGGCGCTGCGCGCTGTCCGTCTCCGGCTGCGATCGCCTCGGGCGATCGAAGGGGCGTAGCTCAATTGGTAGAGCAACGGTCTCCAAAACCGTAGGTTGCAGGTTCAAGTCCTGTCGCCCCTGCCACGACCGGCCGGTCTTCTCCGAGTCACCCGATCCGGAGGTGTTCGATCCGGCGGGTCGGCCACCGTCCTCGCCCGTGTGGGCGCGGCGGACCGAACGCGACCGAGAGGAACCACGTGAGCGATCAGCGCGAGCCGCGCGACAGCGCCGCCTCCTCCGACGCGTCCGCCGCTGCCGACGGATCGGCCGCCGCAGAGGGATCGGCCGCATCGGCACGGCCCACCGGTAAGCGCGCCGCACGTCGTCCGCGGGACACCGGGACCACCGCAGGGTCCAGTGCAGGATCCGCAGCGTCGACCAGCGGATCGACCACCGCCGGCAAGTCGGTCGCCACGGCGTCGCGCGTCCCCGGCCGCCAGCGCGCCGAGGCGACGCCGAAGCAGAACATCTTCAAGCGACTGCGCAAGTTCCTCCGCGAGGTCGTTGCCGAGCTGCGCAAGGTCATCTGGCCGAACCGCAAGCAGATGGTCACCTACACCGCCGTGGTGTTGGTGTTCGTGACGTTCATGGTGGCCTACATCAGTGGGCTGGACCTGGCGTTCATCCGAGGGGTCCAGTGGCTGTTCGGCTGACGCCGACGTACGCGCCCACCCCGACACGACAGAACGAAAACAGGAAGCGAGTGCCTTTCGTGAGCACGCCCCATAACGACGCCACCGACGTGGCCGCCTACGACGCTCAGGTCGAGGCCACCGAGCAGGGCCTCGAAGCGGAGCAGGCCGCAGAGGACCGCGCGACCGACGAGGCCATCGCGGCCGACGTCGCCGCCGCGACTGGTGACGTCGCCGCCGCGACCGGTGACGACGCCGCCGTATCCGACGACGCCGCTGTCTCCGACGACGCCGTCTCCGACGAGACCCCGATCGACGCCGAGCCGGTCGACCCGGTCGCCGAGCTCAAGGCGGCGCTGCGTCGGGCTCCCGGTGACTGGTACGTCATCCACTCGTACGCCGGTTACGAGAACAAGGTGAAGGCCAACCTCGAGACCCGCGTCCAGAACCTCGACGTCGGCGACTACATCTTCCAGGTGGAAGTGCCCACCGAAGAGGTCACCGAGATCAAGAACGGCCAGCGCAAGCAGGTCAACCGCAAGGTGCTGCCGGGCTACATCCTGGTGCGCATGGAGCTCAACGACGAGTCGTGGGGCGCCGTGCGCAACACGCCCGGTGTCACCGGCTTCGTCGGCGCGACCTCGCGCCCGTCGCCGCTGACGGTCAACGAGGTCGTCAAGTTCCTCATGCCGCAGGAGGACAAGAAGAAGGCCTCCGCAGCGCCGGCCGCCGGTGGCGACACCGCGGGCGAGACCGCGGCCAAGCCGATCATCGAGGTCGACTTCGAGGTGGGCGAGTCGGTCACCGTCATGGACGGCCCGTTCGCGACGCTGCCCGCCTCGATCAGCGAGGTCAACGCGGAGCAGCAGAAGCTCAAGGTGCTGGTGTCGATCTTCGGTCGCGAGACGCCCGTGGAGCTCGGCTTCACGCAGGTCGCCAAGATCTAGCTCGCTCCACCCCCCACTACTTGCAGGCAGTACCGCAAGACATCCGAGAACCACGCAACAACCGAGGAAATACAGATGCCCCCCAAGAAGAAGAAGCTGGCCGGGATCATCAAGCTTCAGATCCAGGCCGGCCAGGCCAACCCGGCGCCGCCCGTGGGCCCCGCCCTCGGTCAGCACGGCGTCAACATCATGGAGTTCTGCAAGGCGTACAACGCGGCGACCGAGTCGCAGCGTGGCAACGTCGTGCCGGTGGAGATCTCGGTCTACGAGGACCGGACCTTCGACTTCAAGTTGAAGACCCCGCCTGCCGCCAAGCTGCTGCTCAAGGCAGCCGGCGTCGCCAAGGGTTCGGGCGAGCCGCACAAGACCAAGGTCGCCACGGTGACCATGGATCAGGTGCGCGAGATCGCCAAGACCAAGCAGGAAGACCTCAACGCCAACGACATCGATCAGGCCGCGAAGATCATCGCCGGCACTGCTCGCTCGATGGGCATCACGGTCCAGGGCTGATCACACCCCAGCACTTCTCGTGGGAGAGCCGGCCAGGCTCGTCACCACACTCCGAACGAACGAACGGATTCACCATGGCAAAGCGCAGCAAGGCCTACGAGGCCGCCGCAGCGAAGATCGATTCCGACCAGCTCTACTCGCCGCTCGCGGCGGCGAAGCTGGCCAAGGACACCGCGTCGAGCAAGTTCGACGCCACCGTCGAGGTCGCCGTACGCCTCGGTGTCGACCCCCGCAAGGCGGACCAGATGGTCCGCGGCACGGTCAACCTGCCCCACGGCACCGGTAAGACCGCCCGCGTCATCGTCTTCGCCGCCGGCGCGAAGGCCGACGAGGCCGCCGCAGCCGGTGCCGACGAGGTCGGAGCCGAGGACCTGATCGAGCGCATCCAGGGCGGATGGCTCGAGTTCGACGCCGCGATCGCCACCCCCGATCAGATGGCCAAGGTCGGCCGCATCGCCCGCGTTCTCGGACCGCGTGGCCTGATGCCGAACCCGAAGACGGGCACCGTCACCACGGACGTGACCAAGGCCGTCAACGACATCAAGGGCGGCAAGATCAACTTCCGCGTCGACAAGCAGGCCAACCTGCACTTCGTCATCGGCAAGGCGTCGTTCGACGACGCCAAGCTGGTGGAGAACTACGGCGCGGCGCTCGACGAGATCCTGCGTGCGAAGCCGTCGTCGGCCAAGGGCCGGTACGTCAAGAAGGTCACGGTCTCGACCACCACCGGACCGGGCATCCCGGTGGACCCGAACCGGACCCGCAACCTCCTCGAGGACGACGCGACCGCCTGATCCGCGTAGACAGCCGAAGGCCGGTACCCCCGTGTGGGGTGCCGGCCTTCGTCGTGTCCGGACCTGCGCCGGTGCACACGACCGCCCCGATCCGACGGGATCCCGTCGTTCGGAGCGAGTCGTGTGCCGTCAGGCAGGTCGGGCGCGCGCGATGACGTCGGTGATGGCGCCGATGACGTCGTCGAGCAGTTGGTTGGGGATGTCGTGACCCATCCCGTCGAGCAGCGTGAGTCGAGCACCGGGGATCGCCTTGGCGACGGCCTTGCCGCACATCGGCGGGACCAGCGGGTCGGCGGTGCCGTGGATCACGGCGGTGGGCGCGGTGATGCGGCGGGTGTAGTCCAGCAGGCTGCCGGTGCCGGTGATGGCCGCGAACTGCCGGACGATGCCGGCGGGGTGGTAGCTGCGGTCGTAGGCGGCGGTGGCGTCGGCGATGCGCTCCTCCCACGTGGTGGCGTACTGCTTGCCGCCGATGGTCTGGAACGTCGTCGCCTGGTGCTCGATGATCTGCTCGCGGGTGGCGTTCTTCGGCGGCGGCTTGAGCAGCGGCGCGAGCGCGCGCAGGTCCGGCGGACGCAGGAACGGCTGGTTGGTGCTGGAGAAGACGATGGTGACGGAGTCGAACCGCTCGGGGTGCGCACCGGCGGCGACCTGGGTGATCATGCCGCCCATCGAGGCGCCGACGATGTGCGCGCGGTCGATCCCCAGGTGATCCATGAGCCCGATCGTGTCGTCGGCCATGTCGACGATCGTGTACGGCACCGAGCTCGGCTGTCCCAGCTCGTGGCGCAGCAGGCGCAGCAGAACGTTGCCGGTCACCCGCGCGCCGGTCATCTTGGTGGACAGGCCGATGTCGCGGTTGTCGAACCGAATGACGCGGTGGCCGGCGTCGAGCAAACGGCGGCAGAACGGCATCGACCACGTCAGCAGCTGACACCCGAGACCCATGACGAGCAGGACCGGCGGCGCGTCGACGTCGCCCATGTCCTCGTACGCGATCTCGACGCCCCGACCGACGGGGGCGGTGCCCCGGCGGATCTCGAGGTCGGAGTCGGCTTCCCGTGCGTCTCGGTCGTGCTGGTCCGCGCGTGCCTCGTGCATGTGTCCTCCTACCAGCCGGGCTCACCGAGCACCGGCAGCGTGACGAAACTGGGGTTCGACGGATCGACGACGACGTCCTGGGCGCGCCAGCGGGTACGCAGGCGGTCCGGCAGGATCGGGACGTAGCGCGGCGCGTCGGCGGCGAACAGGTCGATCCGGAGGCGGTGGCCGGGGTGCAGCACCGCCTCGGTCGAGAGTAGTTCGATGTCGAGCACGGTGACCTCGCCGGGAACCACGGGCAGCAGCGATTCGCGCGTCAGCGGGTGGTGCGCGACGAGGTAGTCGCCGTCGTCGGTCCGCACGCTCTTGTCGTCGTCGATCGCCCGCCGGGTCGCGAGGAGCGCACCGTTGGTGAGCACCGTCGACCGCCCGTCGGGGTCGACGTCGCACACCATCACCGCCCAGAACGCCTCGCGCGCGAACGCGACCGTGGTGACGTGCAGATTCGCGGGCCCGGAGAGCACCACCGAGGCCCGGCAGGGCGGCGTGGTGAACGTGAGGGCGTCCCGCTCGGCGAAGCGGTTGTCGTAGGTGAAGCCGCCGCCGAGCACCGCGGGCACCCCGGCGAGCACCTGCGTCGTGTCGCGGGAGATCGTGGCGCGCCAGCCCGGCGCCACGCGCAGCGACGCGGAGCGGAACGGCGGCTCGGAGGTCAAGGAGCCGTCCGTGCGGGCGTGCCCGGCGGTGCCCGACGTGTCGGCGGTCAGATACAGCCGGCGGGGGGCGGCCTTGGGGGCGGGGAAGCGGCCGTGGGCGCTCCACCCGCCGCCCTGCTGCCGGAGCGTGACGGGCCCGTAGCGGTCGATGCCGTTGTCGACGCCGCGCAGCCACCGGTCGAACCAGGCGCGTTCGAGCACGTCGAGACGCGGTGGGAAGCCGGGTTCGCCGAAGCCGATGCCGGGATTGCCGTGGTAGCCGTCGCCGACCAGCAGTTGCTTGCGACCGCGCTCGAGGGTGAGCCGGTTGTACATGTCGGGGGCCGCGCCGCCGAAGATGTCGTGCCAGCACCCGTACAGGAACGTCGGGACGTCGATCGTCTCGATGGTGGGGTCGATGGTGTCGAAGCTCGGGTCGTCGTAGATACGCGGGTCGGACCCGGTGAGGAAGCCGCGCACGAGGTTCCCGACGTTCGTGGCCGGGCTGCGGAGCCGGTCCACCAGCCAGCGGGGAATGCCGGTCCCGAGGTGTGGGGTGGGCGCCCACTTCAGCGCGTTCACCGTGGCCAGCCACAGCGGGATGAACACCGACGGCGCCCCGCCGGTCGCGAAGATCTCGCGGACGATGTCCTCGGAGCCCTCCACTGCGAACACCGCGTCGGGTCCGTCCGGTGATCCCGCCGCCTGCAGCGAGTTGATCGCGGAGTACGAGATGCCGGCCATGCCGACGTGCCCGTCGCACCAGTCCTGCGACCGGACCCAGCGCAGCACGTCGAGGGTGTCGAGCTGCTCGCGCGGCCCCAGGGTGTCCCACACACCGGCCGATTGGCCGGTACCACGGGCGTCGACGATGACCTGGACGTACCCGCTGCGCACCAGGTGGCGGTTGATCGTCAGGAGATCGGCGGCCCCACCGGCGATCACCCGCGTGATCTCGGTGACGCCCTCGAGCGGGGTGCCGGACAGGTCGATCGACGCGGACACCGAGCGCAGGGTCCGGCCCAGCACCGGGGCCTCGAGCAGCCGGTCGATCACGTCGAGCAGCAGCGAGTTGTACGGGGTGACGTTGAGAACGACGGGGAAGCGGTACGACGCCGGTCGGCCGTCGTCGTCGGCGGGGGAGATCACCACGGCGCGCAGCACGGTTCCGTCGCTCACCGGAATCGGCACGGCGCGGCGGATGTGGACGCCGGGGAACTCGGGAGTCGACTCCACCAGGGCGGCCGAGCGCGCCCGGACGCACCAGTGGGTGCGCGGCGGCGGCCGTGCTGTCGACGGAGGTCATGATGGACGAGTCAACCTCGAGGGCGGTGCGCACGTCGTCGCAACGCGCGAACGTCGTCGCCGCGGACAGCCGCGACGACGCCGTTCGTGGGCAGGTGCCACGAACGGCGCGGTCGTCGGTGGTGTCGATCGGGGTGGGCCGGTCTACTTGCCGCCCTCGGGCGTGCCCTCGCTGTCGCTGAAGAAGGCCCACTCGCCGTCGTGTTCGACCTCGAGGCGCCAGCCGAGCTCGGCGTCGTCGGACTTGCTCTCCTTGAACCAGCTGTGGGCGTCGGTCGAGTTGGCGATCTCCTTGGTGGCGACGACGGAACCGGTGGGGTCGAGTACGCGATAGTTGGCCATGGTGGACTCTGTTCCCGAAGTCGGTCCTCGGTAACCCGTTTTGCGTTCGCGGCTCGCCACCGCCTACACTCGACCGGTCTGCGCAAGCAGCCACATGCTTCACCCGTTCCACCCAAGACCGTTGGTCGTCGCGCCCGTACGGGGCGTGATCGAAGGTCCGACCCCTCGCGAGTCGGCGGCCCACGCAGGAGGATCGAGGCCCGAGCAGCGTGTCGACGTCGTACCGACGTCCTCCGCTCACCGTCGTGCGCCCCGAACGCTTCTGCGTCCGGGGCGTTTCTCGTGTCCGGGCCGGCTTCGCCTCTCGCCGAGGGATCGACACGAGAGCGAAAGAGAGGAGGCGAAGTATGGCGAAAGCAGAGAAGGTCACCGCGGTGTCGGAGATCTCGGAGCAGTTCAAGGGCGCGACGGCGGCCGTGGTCACGGAATACCGTGGCCTGTCGGTCACTCGTCTGACCGAACTGCGTCGGGCGCTCGGTGCCGGGGCCACGTACTCCGTCGCCAAGAACACCCTGGTCAAGCGGGCCGCTGCGGATGCGGGCATCGAGGGTCTCGACGATCTGTTCGTCGGACCGACGGCGATCGCGTTCATCGAGGGCGAGCCCGTCGACGCCGCCAAGGCGATCAAGCAGTTCGCCAAGGACAACAAGGCGCTCGTGATCAAGGGCGGCTACATGGACGGCCGCGCGCTGTCCGTGGACGAGGTCAACCGCATCGCGGACCTCGAGTCGCGTGAGGTTCTGCTGGCCAAGCTGGCCGGCGCGATGAAGGGCAACCTGTCGAAGGCTGCCGGACTGTTCAACGCTCCCGCCTCGCAGGTCGCGCGTCTCGCGGCTGCGCTGCAGGAGAAGAAGGCCGCAGAATCGGGCGCCTCGGCAGATGCTGCCGCGGAGCCGGAAGCCGCAGCCGCCGAGTAGCTGATCCGCAAGGACTGCAGCACCACCTGTGCGGGTTCGCCCGCACGCCACCACCCTGTCCCCGGATCGGCGACAGCAACTTCCCGCCGCTCACGGCGGCGGGCATCACGGAAGGACGCCCCCATGGCGAAGCTCAGCACCGAAGAATTGCTCGACCAGTTCAAGGAGCTCACCCTCCTCGAGCTCAGCGAGTTCGTGAAGGCATTCGAGGAGACCTTCGAGGTCACCGCCGCTGCCCCGGTCGCCGTTGCCGCTGCCGGTGCCCCGGCTGCCGGTGGCGCCGAGGCTGCCGAGGAGCAGGACGAGTTCGACGTCGTCCTCGACTCGGCCGGCGACAAGAAGATCCAGGTCATCAAGGTCGTCCGCGAGGTCGTCTCCGGCCTGGGCCTGAAGGAAGCCAAGGACCTCGTCGAGAGCGCCCCGAAGGCGATCCTGGAGAAGGTCGACAAGGCTGCCGCCGACGCCGCCAAGGAGAAGCTCGAGGCTGCCGGCGCGAAGATCTCCCTCAAGTGATCTGAGTTCCCGCGAACCGACAGCGGCCGCATCCCTTCCGGGGTGCGGCCGCTGTCGTCGTTCGGGGGGGGCAGGCCGGGGTCAGGCCAGGGAGAACGCCTCGCCGCGGTGGTACGCGGCCAACGACGCCTCGGTCTCCCGGATCGACGGCGGGTGGAAGGCGAAGGCCGACACCACCGACTGCAGGTACGCCACGTCCGGGTCGGTGATGAACGCGATGCCGCCGAGCGCGGTCACGGCGGCGTCGGCGGCGCGGCGCAGCGCGCCCCGCAGGGCGATGCGGCAGAACAGCAGCCGCGCGGAGACGTCGGCACCCGTCTCGCCGCGGTCGAGGGCCGCGGCGACGGCCTCCAGTGCCGCCATGGCGGACTCGAGTTCGGCGGCGGCCGTGGTGTAGACGCTGTCGCTCACCTTGGGGTGGCCCACGAGCCGGTCCACCAGGGCCGTCGCGGCGCCGACGTAGCCGGCGGAGGCGAGGATGCCGAACCACAGGAACCCGGTCAGCTCGTGCCGGCCGTCCGGATCGTCGAGCGCCCCGATCATCGTGAGCGCCACCGGGATTCGGACGTCCTCGAGCACCACCTCCTCGCTCTCGGCGCCCGCCAGGATCGGCGTGCTCCAGAACGGCCGCACCGACACCCCCGGCATGGTGGCCGGGATCAGGGCCACCGCCTTGCGGGTCTTCCCGCCCTTCTTCTCGCGGGTGGCGACGCTCGCGGCGAGGAAGTCCATGGACGCGGACAGGCTGCACGGCTTCTTGCTGCCGTTGATCACGTAGTCGCCGTCGTCGTAGTAGGCGTCGACGGACGGCACCAGAGTCGAGCCGACGCCCTCGGCGAACCCGGACGCGATCAGGGCCTTCTGCTCGATGAGCCCGGCGACGAGGGGGAGTTCCTCCTCCGGCCCGGCCTTCGCGATCTCGACGATCGTGGCCAGCGAGAGATGGTGCATGGTCACCGCCGCGGCCAACGACGGCGACGACGCGCCGAGGGCGCGGTGGATGCGCATCGCGTCGACGGCCGACGCGCCCAGTCCCCCGAGGGACTCGGGGGCGATGAGACCGCAACCGCCGGTGTCCTTGAAGACCGCGACGGCGTCGTGCCCGGGCGATTCGAGGACCGACAGCGGGGTCGCGTCGAGGTAGTCCGCGAGCGTCGGCAGATAGCGCCGCAGCGTGTCGCGCTCGAGGGAGGCGAGGCGGGGGGTGGTGGCGGGAGCAGCGGTGGGCCGTTCCTCGGCAGTCGTGGACACGGCGGTACCTTTCGTCGGGGTCGTCCGGTTCTGTCCCGGAAGGTGCTCTCCTGCGGTCGTTTCCGGGCGGAACGCACCGACCGCAGTATCGGCTCGTCGCCGCCGCCTGCCCGGGTCAACCGCACGACCCTGGTACTTCTCCAACCGAACGACCGACTGTTGACCACAGGTCACATCGGTTCCGTCGTGTTCCGGCACAACGACTTCCGTAGCCTGGAGGGGTAAGCGCAACAGTGGTTGAGGCCGGTGTGCCCGGTGCGGAACCGCGCCGGATCCCCCCCTCGGCCGCCCGTGCGCCGGCGGGCTCCGCCGGATCCTCCCACCGACCTGTTCGGGGTGACACATGAGTTCACAGGCTCTGCTCGACCGCATCCGCCACGACAAGCGCATCTGGGCGCACCGCGTGCTCACCAAGCACGATCAGAATCCGTTCTTCCGCGTGATGAAGTCGGTCAACGCACCGACGGTCGACGTCGAGGACCGCTCGGTGATCATGATGGGCTCCAACAACTATCTGGGCCTGGCCGATCATCCGGTGGTGCGCGCGGGCGCCGCGGCGGCACTCGAGCGCTACGGCGCCACCGTCACCGGCAGCCGGTTGCTGAACGGCACCATCACACTGCACACCGAGCTCGAGGAGGAGCTGGCCGACTGGCACGGCACCGATCAGGCCCTGGTGTTCACCACCGGGTACCAGGCCAACCTCGGCGGCATCAGTGCCCTCGTCGGCGTCGGGGACACCGTCGTGGTCGACTCGGCGGCCCACGCGTCGATCTACGACGCCTGCCGGCTCTCCCGCGCGACGGTTCGCGCGTTCCGCCACAACCGGGTGGATCTGTTGGAGGACAAGCTGAGTCGCTCCACGGGCGTCGTCCTCGTGGTCGTCGACGGGCTGTACTCGATGCACGGGGACCTGGCACCGCTCGACGAGATCGCCGCCGTGTGCGAGAAGTACGACGCCGCACTGTTCGTCGACGAGGCCCACAGCGTCGCCGTGATGGGCCCGGATCTCACCGGTGCGGCCGGATTGTTCGGCGCGACCGACGACATCGACGCCCGCATGGGGTGCCTGTCCAAGGGATTGGGATCGTCGGGTGGGTTCGTTGCCGGATCCAAGGACATCGTCGACGCCATGCGCGTGCACGCCCGCACGTTCCTGTTCACCACGGCCGGGGTGCCCGCCGCCCTCGGCGCCGCGCTCGCGGCGATCCGCCTGATGCGCACGGACGAGGGGGCCGAGCGCTCCCGGCGCACCCTCGCCAACGCGCGGTACCTGCACGACGGTCTGCGGGCCGCGGGGGTCGACGTCGGCGCGCCCAGCCCGCTGCCCGACGGGTCGGACCTGGTGTCCCCCATCGTCGCGGTGAACGTGCGGGACGATCTGAAGACGGTCAACACGTGGCGAACCCTCTGGGACGCCGGGGTGTTCGCCTCCGCGGCGATGTTCCCGGCGGTGCCGCACGACGGCGCGATCCTGCGTCTGTGCGTCCAGGCCGACCACACGACCGCGCACCTCGATCGGGTGATCGAGGAGGTCGGCAGGGTTCTCGGCGACGGGTCCGAGCACGCGGACCGGCAGGCGGCCCCGGACGAGGTCGGCGCGGCCCTCTCGAGCCCGGTTCCGGTGGGCGCGTGAGTCTCTCGGTCGAGCAGTGCACCGCGTACCCGTGTTCTGCGGCGCGGTTGCACGCCACCCTGACCGACGCCGAGTACTGGTCGGACCGGGTCCGTGATCTCGGCAGCGGCAGCAGGGTCGTGCGGCACGAGGTGACGTCGACGCTGACCGTCTCCGAGGTCGACCAGACGCTCGATCCCGCCGCGGTCCCGAAGAGTCTGCGCCGGCTCGTCGGCAGCACGATGTCCGCCCGGTGCCTCGAGCGATGGCAGCCGCTGCGTTCGGACGGCTCGGCCGTGGGGGACTACCGACTGGTGACGGCCGGCGTCCCCGTGATCCTGGCGGGGGACCTCGAGCTCCGGCCGACCGGAACGGATCGGTGCGCGTTGATCTTTCGCGGCACCGTCGAGGCCACCATGCCCGTCGTCGGGCCCGCGCTCGAGAAGATGATGGCCGGGGACGTCGAGCGCGGCTTCGAGGCCGAACGCGAGTTCACGATGCGGTGGCTCGTCGCGCAGGGGACGGTGCCGCCGACCGCGTCCGTGCAGTCACGACACGACTGATCGCCGCGAGGGCGCGGGCCTGGCCGTCGCCCGTCCGCATGCCGGCGCGCCGCGGCAGCCGGACAGTGCGGACGCGCGGGAGCCGGGTGGTCGTGTGGCCCTCCTCCGATCGGCGTACCGGCAGACGCACACCGCTGCGGGCCCGCAGCAGTCCGTCCGCCCCCGGCACGGCCGCGAGGCTGTCCCGACGCGATCCTCGGCGATGACGGACGACCACGACGTCGTCGGTCGGGAACTCCGCCGTCACCGCCCGCAGGGCCTCGCGCTCGGCCCGGCGGGACGTACGCCCCCGGCGGCCCGTGCTCAGTCCGTGACCGGGCAGATCGACCAGCACCGCGGTGGCGCCGAGGTCGGCGATCGCGCGGCCCAGCGCGGTGAGGTAGCGGGCGTGCAGCCCGCGCGGGGCGGGGAGCACCACGACGGTCGAGCCGTCGTCGGCCCGGTGGATCTCCACGTGCACCGCGCCGGTCGGGATGTCCACCCGGCGGTGCTCGCACCGGTCGAGCCCCGCGTCGAGGCGGCTCGTCAGATCGGCGACCGCCGGGTCGACGTCGCCCCAGGCCCGTACCCGCGCGGTGGCCGCCTGCAGTGCCGATTCGCAGACCACGTGCCGCTGGGGGGCGTGGTGGCGCGTGACCACGGGCCGCCCCGCGAGCAGAATCATCACGGCGGCGGCCTCGGCGGAGCTCATGGTCGGAGCCCACCCGGTGCGGCGCTCCAGCGCGGACGAGTCCACCGCGGCCTCACCGGAGGAGATCCAGTGGCTGGAGAACGGGAGCAGACGCAGCGCGTAGGCGACGTTCACCGCGGTGCGCAGCAGGCGGAGCGGGACGTTCAGGACCAGCTGGCCCTGCATCGCGCCCAGCTCGGCGACCGAGAGCCAGTCCCGCGGACCGAGGTTCCACGGCCCGTCGAGACGCTCGTGGACGGCACGGTGGAACGCGTCCGCCATGTCGTCCTGGTGCAGGAACTGGTAGTGCGAGCGTCGGGGATCGGGGAACGCGACCACCGGCTGGGTCAGGGTGTCGATGCCGTCGTTCGCGAAGTGGGACCCCACCACGTACGTCGGCCGCAGCAGCGCGATCGACATCTCGCCCGGGTGGCGTCGCAGCCACCACTCCACGAAGTGCTCCACCTCCGCCTTGTCGAAGAAGTAGTAGCGACTCGGATCCGCCGTCGGGAACTCGTCCTCCGTCACGGGCACGGGCAGGTCCTCGCGGCCGTAGGCGCTCACGCTCGACGCCACGACCATCGAGCGCACCCCGGCGCGGTGCGCGCACTCGACGGTGTTGCGGGTGCCCTCGATGTTGACCTCGTGGATGGCGGCCTTGTCGCGCTGCTCCTCCACGACGAACGCCAGGTGGATCACCACGTCGCACCCGGTGAAGATCGATTCCAGTTCGGGGGAGCGGATGTCGGCGGACACGTGCCGCAGCTTGGCGTGGTGGACGCGGGGGGCGCGGCGCCCGAGCCCGACCACCGCCGTGATCGCCGGGTCGTCCAGCAGCACCGGGAGCAGGGCGGCGGCGAAATCGCTCGTGGCGCCCGTGACGGCGACGGTCAGTCCGGTCATGCGTCCTCCGATGTGTCGCCCGTGCGCAGCACGCCGGTGGTGCGATGGGACCGCGGCAGGCCGACGGCCACCACCACCGCGCAGACGGCGACGGCCGCCGCGGCGACGTGGGACGCCGTCTGCGCGCCGTCCATCGCGGCCCGCTTCATGGTTTCCACCAACGCATCTCGCGCGGGCACGAGCAGGCTGGGGAGATCCTGCTGCTGCAGCTGCGTGACCGACAGGACGCTCGAGTCGACGTACTCGCGGTCCCGGTCGGACAGGACGGACGACGGAATCTCGGCGACCACGGGCCGAACGGTGGCGTTGTAGTAGGACGCGGTGATCGAGCCCAGCACGGCAACGCCGAGGGTGCCCCCGAGTTCGCGAGTGGTGTCGTTGACCGCGGAGCCGGCGCCCGCTTCGTCCATGGGCACCGCGGACATGATGGATTCCGTTGCCGGACCCTGGATCACGGCGATACCCACGGCGAGCACCACCATGGTGGGCAGCAGCAGGCCGACGTACGACGAGTCGACGTCGACCTGCCCGGCGAGCACCATCCCGATCGAGACGAGGAGCAGGCCGGCGACCACGACGGGCATGGTGCCGACGCGCTGCGCCACCGACGTGGCCAGCGGCGCGCTCACGGCCAGCGCGAGGGCGAACGGAATGGTGGCGACGCCGAACTCGAGGGCCGAGTAGCCCCGGACCCCTTGGAAGTACTGGGTGGTGAGGAAGACGTAGCCGAAGAGGGAGAAGTAGGCCACCGAGATCGCCAGGGCGGGCATGGCGAACGGCGGCAACCGGAACAGTCGCACGTCGAGAATCGGTGCGGCGGTGGTGAGTTGGCGTCGGACGAAGAGGACGAGCAGCACGGTGCCGAGGGCCGCGCCGCCGAGGGTGTGCGCGGTCCACCACCCGTGCGTGGGCGCCTCGATCACCGAGTACACCAGCGCCGTGATGCCCGCGAAGGACAGGACGACGCCGGGAACGTCCACCGGACCGGCCACGGGCGCACGGGATTCCGGCACCGCGACGACGATGCCCGCGACGGCGGCCAGGGCGATCGGCACGTTCAGCCAGAACACCGCGTGCCACGAGAAGTGTTCGACGACGTAGCCGCCCGACACCGGCCCGACGGCGATCGCGATGCCCGCCACCGACGCCCAGGTGCCGATCGCGACCGCACGCTGCGCCGGCTCGCGGAAGAGGTCGATGACGACCGCCAGCGTGGCGGGCAGGGCGGCGGCCGCGAAGACCCCCATCAGGGCGCGGGAGGTGATCAGCTGCGGCAGGCTGTCGGCCACCGCACCGATCACCGACGTCGCGGCCAGGCCGGTGACGCCGATGAGCAGCATGCGTCTGCGGCCGATGCGGTCGGTGAGGTTGCCGAACGCGAGCAGGAGGCCGCAGAACGTGAGGATGTAGGCGTCGACCACCCACTGCAGGCCGGTGAATCCCGCGCGCAGCTCCTCGCTGATGTCCGGCAGCGCGACGTTCACGACGGTGTTGTCGAGCACCACCAGGAGCTCGACGAAGCAGATGACGACGAAGGCGGCGGTGCGGCGTCGCGAGGACAGGTCGGCGGCGGAGGGCACGACGGCCGTCACCGGTCGGCCTCGGTGTGGGACGGCCCGCTGTGCGACGGTCCGGTGTGCGACCGCTCGGTGCGGTCCGGTGCCTCCGGCGCCAGCATGCCGGTGGTGCGGTGGTGCGCGGGGAATCTCAGGGCGACGACGACGGCGCAGACGAACACGGCGCCCGCCGCGACGTACGCCGCGATGGACGAGCCGCGCAGGGCGGCTTCCTTCATCTCCAGGATGAGTTGTGCGCGTTGGGGTTCGAAGAGGCTGGGCAGGTCGCGGGCGCGGATCTCCGAGACGCTGAGCACGCTGGCCTGCGCGTACGTCTTCTCGGTGTCGGTCATGATCGCGCTGGGGATCGCCTCGACCAGGGGCCGGACCGTGGAGACGTAGTAGCTGGCGACCAGGGAGCCGAGCACCGCGACCCCGAGCGTGCCGCCGATCTCGCGGGTCGTGTCGTTGACCGCGGCGCCGGCGCCCGCTTCGTCGAGGGGGAGCGAGGACATGATGGATTCCGTGGCCGGGCCCTGGATCACGGCGATGCCGACGGCCAGCAGAAGCATGGCGGGGAGGACGAGTCCGAGGTAGGAGCTGTCGATCTCCACCTGCGCGGCCACCACCAGGCCCGCCCCGATCGACACCAGCCCGGTGACGAGGACCGGCATGGTTCCCACCTTCTGCGCGACGACCGTGGCCGTCGGCGAGCTGATCGCGAGGGCGGCGGCGAACGGCAGGGTAGCGATGCCGAAGGCCAGCGGGCTGTACTCGCGAATACCCTGGAAGTACTGGGTGATGAGGAACAGGAAGCCGAAGAGGCTGAAGAAGCCCACGGCGATCGACACCGCCGGCCAGGCGAACGGCGCGATCCGGAACAACGAGACGTCCAGCACCGGGGCCGCAACGCGTCGTTCCCGACGGACGAAGGCCCACAGCAGCGCGGCCGCGACCACCGCACCGCCGAGGGTGGCGGGGGAAGTCCACCCGAAGTTGGGGGCCTCGATGACCACGAACACCAGGAGGGTCACCCCGGCCGTGGACAGGATCACGCCGGGCACGTCGAGCTTGCCCGGGTTCGCGGCGCGCGACTCCGGCACGATCAGCGCCACGAGCACCACGGCCACCAGGGCGATGGGCACGTTCAGCCAGAAGACCGAGTGCCAGGAGAAGTGCTCGAGCAGGAAGCCCCCCGAGACCGGTCCGATCGCGACGGCCACCCCCGCGATCGACGACCAGACGCCGATGGCGAGGGCGCGCTCCTTCGGGAGCGGGAAGAGGTTGGTGATGACGGCCAGCGTCGCCGGGAGCACCATGGCGGCGAAGACGCCCATGACGGCGCGGGAGGTCAGCACGTCGCCCAGTCCGTCCGCGGTCGCCCCCACGATCGACGACGCTCCGAGGCCGGTGAGGCCGACCAGCAGGAACAGCCGGCGGCCGTACCGGTCACCCAGGTTGCCGAACGCGAGCAGCAGGCCGGAGAACGTCAGCGTGTAGGCGTCGACCACCCACTGGAGTCCCGAGATGCCGGTGGCGAGCTGGACGCCGATCGACGGCAGCGCCACGTTGATGATCGTCATGTCCAACACGATCAGCAGCTCGGCGACGCAGATGACGGCGAAGGCGGCGAGTTGGCGGCGCCGGCTCGGGGCCGTCCGGGTCACGTCGGTCATCGATCCTCCGGTTTCCGCGCACGGGGTCGTGCGGGGGCTCACGGTAGGGCGGGTCTCGCGGCGCGGGGCGCCATCGCGCCCGTCGCGGAGCATCTCGGGGCGAGGTCACTGCGTCGACGGGCGCGCCCCGTGACCGCGTACGACGGACTCCTTGCGAACGGTCACGAATTTCACGCGCGTCACCTCTGTTCCCCCGTGCAACGGCGGATCATCGTGCAGACTTCGATCACGGAAGCCACGGCCGCGTCGG
The DNA here is from genome assembly GCF_019834675.1 of Rhodococcoides corynebacterioides. GTDB lineage: Bacteria > Actinomycetota > Actinomycetes > Mycobacteriales > Mycobacteriaceae > Rhodococcoides > Rhodococcoides corynebacterioides_A. The sequence continues at coordinate 40,201 of NZ_JABUBU010000014.1, forward strand.
GGGGCGGGTTACCGATCGGTAAGGTGCGTGGTCGTTGCGGCCACTCGAGTGGGTTAGAGTGACGCGACGCACACACACAGATGTCGGTTGAGCAGTCGGTCGGCGCACCTGCGTCGTGTGCGAGAAGCAGTGGGAGGGTCCAACAGTGGGTGTCGAGGTTTCGGTCGAGGGACTGACCAAGTCGTTCGGTGTTCAGAAGATCTGGCAGGACGTCACGCTGACTCTGCCGACCGGTGAGGTGAGCGCGTTGCTCGGCCCGTCGGGCACGGGCAAGTCCGTCTTCCTCAAGTCCCTGATCGGACTGCTGCGCCCCGAGGAGGGCCGGATCGTCGTCGACGGCACGGACATCATGGAGTGCTCCTCGAAGGAGCTCTACGAGATCCGCAAGCTGTTCGGCGTCCTCTTCCAGGACGGCGCGCTCTTCGGCTCCATGAACCTGTACGACAACACGGCCTTCCCGCTTCGTGAGCACACGAAGAAGAAGGAAGACGAGATCCGCAAGATCGTCATGGAGAAGCTCGAGCTGGTCGGTCTGACCGGCGCCGAGAACAAGCTCCCCGGCGAGATCTCCGGCGGTATGCGCAAGCGCGCGGGGCTGGCGCGCGCGCTGGTCCTCGACCCCGAGATCATCCTGGTCGACGAGCCGGACTCCGGCCTCGATCCCGTCCGCACCACCTACATCAGCCAGTTGCTGCTCAACATCAACGCGCAGATCGACGCCACGATGCTGATCGTCACGCACAACATCAACCTCGCGCGCACGGTGCCGGACAACATCGGCATGCTCTTCCGCAAGAACCTCGTCATGTTCGGACCACGCGAGGTGCTCCTCACCTCCGACGAGCCGGCCGTCAAGCAGTTCCTCAACGGCACGATGATCGGCCCCATCGGCATGAGCGAGGAGAAGGACGAGGCGCAGATGCGCCAGGAGCAGGCGCTGTCCGACGCCGGCCACAACCTCGGCGGCGTCGAGGACGTCGAGGGCATCATGCCGCAGATGGATCCGACGCCCGGTATGCCGCGTCGGCAGGCCGTCGACCGCCGGCGCGAGCGGGTGCGCAGCATCATGCACACGCTGCCCGAGAGCGCCCAGCAGGCCATCCAGCAGAGCTTCGACGAGGCCGAGGCGGAGGACGGCCGCAGCCCGGCGTACGCCGGGGCGACCGAGCGCAGCGGCTACGGCAACGACGACCAGGGCTACCAGCAGGGCGGCTACGACCAGGGTTACCAGCAGGGCGGCTACGACCAGGGTTACCAGCAGGGCGGCTACCAGCAGGACGGGTACCAGCAGGCCGGCTACGACCAGGGACAGCAGCAGGGCGGATGGTCGTCCGACGACCGTCCGACCGAGCAGAACGAGTTCAGGCAGGGCGTCGACGGGGGCGAGCGCCGAGCCGATCAGGGTGGCTACCAGGGCTGGAACGAGCCCGAGCCGCGTGATCGGTACGATTCCCCGACCGACCGTCCCCGAGGCTGAGACGACACATGGCGAAGACCTCCAACCCGATCGCACGATCGGGCACTGCCGCGCTGACCCAGGCCGGAAACATCGTCGAGCTACTCGTCGACGTGGCCAGGAACACCTTCAGGCGGCCGTTCCAGTTCCGTGAGTTCATCGAGCAGGCCTGGTTCATCGCGAGCGTGACCATTCTGCCGACGGCGTTGGTGGCCATTCCGTTCGGCGCCGTGGTGTCGCTGCAGACGGGGTCGCTGATCAAGCAGCTCGGCGCGGAGTCCTTCACCGGTGCCGCCAGCGTGCTGGCGGTGGTCCAGCAGGGCAGTCCCATCGTGGTCGCGCTGCTGATCGCGGGAGCGGCGGGGTCCGCGGTGACCGCGGACCTCGGGTCGCGCACCATCCGCGAGGAGATCGACGCCATGCGCGTGCTGGGCATCGACCCGGTGCAGCGCCTGGTGGTGCCCCGCGTGCTGGCGATGATCCTGGTCGCGTTGCTGCTCAACGGCCTGGTCTCCGTCATCGGCATCGCCGGCGGCTACTTCTTCAACGTGATCCTGCAGGACGGCACCCCGGGTGCGTACCTGGCGTCGTTCGGCACGCTGGCCCAGCTGCCCGACCTGTGGGTCGGCGAGCTCAAGGCCGTGGTGTTCGGACTGATCGCCGGGGTGATCGCGTCCTACAAGGGGCTCCATCCCAACCCCGGACCCAAGGGCGTCGGCGAGGCGGTCAACCAGACCGTCGTCATCACCTTCCTGATCCTGTTCTTCGCGAACCTCATCATGACCCTGGTCTACCTCCAGGTCGTTCCGGCCAAGGGAGCCTGAGATGACCATCGCGCGCGGTCGCGGCGACCGCACTCTCCTCAAGCTGCGCAGCGCAGCGGGCGCCCCACTGGGGATGCTCGACCGCGCCGGCGAGCAGATGTCGTTCTACGGCCGGGCCATCGGGTGGATCCCGCGCACCGTCGTGCACTACAAGAAGGAGACACTGCGGCTGCTGGCCGAGGTCACCTTCGGCACCGGCGCGCTCGCGGTCATCGGCGGCACCATCGGCGTCATCCTCATGATGAGCGGCTTCACCGGCGTCGTGGTCGGTCTCCAGGGCTTCGCGGCGCTCGAGCAGCTCGGATCCCAGGTGCTCACCGGATTCCTCAGCGCCTACGTCAACACCCGTGAGATCGCACCGATCGTCGCGTCCCTGGCGTTGTCCGCGACGGTCGGCTGCGGCTTCACCGCGCAGCTCGGCGCGATGCGCATCTCCGAGGAGATCGACGCGCTCGAGGTCATGGCCGTTCCGTCGGTGCCGTTCCTGGTCTCGACGCGCATGATCGCCGGCTTCATCGCCGTCATCCCGCTCTACATCGTCGGTCTGCTCTCGGCGTACCTGGCGTCCCGGCTGGTCTCGACCATCTTCAACGGGCAGTCGCCGGGCTCGTACGACCACTACTTCTCGCTGTTCCTGCCGCCGGAGGACGTGCTCTACTCCTTCGCCAAGGTGCTGGTCTTCGCCTTCGTGCTGATCATGATCCACTGCTACTACGGCTACACCGCCTCGGGCGGACCCGCCGGTGTGGGCGTGGCCGTGGGTCGCGCCGTCCGCGCCGCGATCGTGACCGTCGCGGTTCTCAACTTCTTCCTGAGCCTCGCCATCTGGGGCACCACGACCACGGTGAGGGTGGCCGGATGAATCACGCTCCGTCCGCGACCAAGCGCAGGCTGCTCGGCGTCGGGTTCCTGCTCGTCGTCGTGCTGTTCGTCGCCTGGTCCATCGCGAGTTACTCGAAGACCTTCAAGTCGGTCGTCATGGTCGACCTGGTCACCGACACCGTGGGCAACTCCCTGCCCGCCAATGCCGACGTCAAGGCACGCGGCATGATCGTCGGAGAGGTGCGCTCGGCCACGACCGAGGACGGCCGGGTGGTCTCGCAGCTCGCACTCGACCCGGACAAGGTCGACATGATCCCGTCGAACACGACGGCCCGCCTGCTCCCGAAGACCCTGTTCGGCGAGCGGTACGTGGCGCTGCAGATTCCGGAGGGCGGCGCGAACGCCACCCCCATCGCGGCGGGCGGCACCATTCAGCAGGACACCAGCGGCAACGCCATCGAGGTCGGGCAACTGCTCGACTCCCTCCTGCCGCTGCTCGACGCGATCCCGCCGCAGGATCTGGCGAACACCCTCGGTGCGCTGTCGCAGGCGCTCGACGGGAAGGGCGAGAAGCTCGGCCTGACCATCGACCGGCTCGAGGAGATCTTCTCCGGGCTCAACACCGAGCTGCCGAACATCCAGGCGGATCTGCGCGGTATCGCGGACCTGTCGCAGACGTACTCCACCGCGGCGCCCGATCTGGTCGACGCGCTGGACGACCTGCGCGTCACGGGCAACACCGTGGTGGAACGGCAGAGCGACGTCGAGACGCTGCTGGTGTCCGCCACGGCGTCGTCGGGATCGTTGGCCGACCTGGTGCAGACCAACGCGGAGTCCATCGTCACGGTGGCGGCCGATTCGCGCGAGGCGCTCGAGCTGCTCGCCGAGTTCTCGCCGTCGTTCGGGTGCACCTTCACCGAGTTCGTGCGCGTCGCCGACGAGGCCAAGAAGATCCTGTCCGTCGACGCCCCCTACCCGGGTGTCCGCGCGTCGATCAACTTCGTCAACCCCAAGGGCCGGTACCTCCCCAACCAGGACGAGCCGCGCCTGTTCGACGATCGTGGGCCGTCCTGCTTCGACAACGTCACCACGCCGGGCAAGTTCTTCCCGCAGTACCCCGGCAGTGGCGTCAACGACGGGTCGTACCAGGTGCCGTCCCGTAACCCGGGCCCGGCGATCGACCCGCCGCTGCCCAACCCGTTGGACTCGCCGGTGCCGGCCTCGTACGCCGGATCGGACGTCGAGCGTGACACGTTGGCCGTCGTGTACGGCTCCGGGTCCGGACTGGCGCCGGAGCAGGTGCCGGCCTGGACCACTCTGGTGGGCGCTCCGGCGCTCCGCGGCACGGAAGTGAGTGTGCGATGAGGGGATTGGCTGCACCGCTGGTCAAGCTGATCGTCTTCGCGGTGGTCACCATCCTGGCGACGGCCGCGTTGGCGCTGACCATCGCCAACGGCGCGGGATCCGGCAACACCAAGTTCTCGGCGATCTTCTCCGACGTGGCCTCGCTGAACGAGGGCGACGAGGTGCGCATCGCCGGCGTCCGGGTGGGCACGGTGGAGAAGATCGAGATCTACGAGCGTGACCGCGCCCGCGTCGATTTCGCGCTCACCCAGCGGGACTGGTTGCCCGCGAGCAGTACCGCGACCATCCGGTACCGCAACCTCATCGGCCAGCGCTACATCGCGCTCGAGGAGGGATCCGGCAACCAGGGCGAGAAGATCACGAGCGGCGCGACGATCCCGATCGAGCGCACGCGCCCCGCCGTCAACCTCACCACGCTGTTCAACGGCTTCCGTCCGCTCTTCCAGACGCTCACGGCCGACGACGTCAACAAGCTCAGCTACCAGATCATCCAGGTGTTCCAGGGCGAGTCCGGCACCATCGGAGACCTGGTGCGCGACACCGCATCCCTGACCAACACGGTCGCGGACAAGGACCGCGTGATCGGCGCCGTGATCGACAACCTCAACGGGGTGCTCGACACGGTCAACCGCCACGACAAGGACCTCGACCAGCTGATCGTCAATACCCAGCAGCTGGTGTCAGGGCTGGCCGCGGACCGCGACACGGTGGGGTCGGCGGTCACCTCGCTGGCCGGATTGACCGACGCCACAGCGGATCTCCTCGAGCCGACGCGGCCGTCGATCCAGTCCTCCATCGCCTCGATCGACCAGTTGTCGACCAAGATCAACAACCGCCAGGCCGACTTCGACGCGATCCTGAAGAACTTCCCGGTGAAGCTCGAGAAGCTCATTCGCGTGGCGAGCTTCGGCTCGTGGTTCCAGTTCTACCTGTGCGGCATCGACATCGTCGCCGGGCCGGGGTACGCGCCCCAGCTGAACCTCCCCACCGGTCTGCCGACCATCAACCAGCCGCTCTACACGAACTCCGCGAAACGCTGTGCGGCAGGAGGTATTTCCTGATGGAGTCCCGTCGCAAGCCGGCCGTCGCGGGTGCCCTCGGCATCTTCCTCATCCTGATGGCCACGATGAGTGCGTTCTTCCTGGACTCGCTGCCCATCATCGGGGCGAGCACCAAGTACACGGCCAACTTCTCCGAGGCCGCCGGGCTGCGCGCGAGCAACGAGGTGCGCATCGCCGGCGTGAAGGTCGGCAAGGTCACCGACGTCTCCCTCGAGGGCGACAAGGTCGCCGTCGAGTTCACCGTCGACGACGCGTGGGTGGGCGACCGGACGTCGGCGTCCATTCAGATCAAGACGGTGCTGGGGCAGAAGTACCTCTCGCTCGAGCCGAAGGGCGACGAGCGGCTGAACCCGCGCGACGTCATTCCGATCGAGCGCACCACGGCGCCGTACGACGTCATCGACGCGTTCTCCGACGCCGCCCGGACCACCGGGGACATCGACACCACGCAGTTGGCGACGAGCATGGAAACGCTCTCGCAGGCGTTCTCCGAGACCCCGGAGAACATCCGCGCCTCCCTCGACGGCGTGACCCGGCTGTCGGAGACCATCGCCTCCCGCGACGACCAGCTCTCGAAGCTGTTCGCGGCGACCAACACCACGACCAAGGTCCTCGCCGACCGCAACCAGGAATTCACCCGGTTGATCGGTGACGCGTCGGTTCTGGTGCAGGAGCTCAACAACCGGCAGCAGTCGATCTCGCAGCTGCTGATCGGAACCCAGCGCGTCTCGCGCGAGCTCACCGGGCTGGTGCGGGACAACGAGGCACAGATCGGGCCCGCGCTCGCGTCGCTCGGTCAGGTGATCGAGACGCTCCGCAGCAACAACGAGAACATCGCCCGCGCCATCGAGTTGTACGAGCCGTTCGTGCGGCTCTACACCAACATCGTCGGCAACGGCCGGTGGTTCGACCAGGTCATCGTCAACACGTTCCCGCCGGGTCTTCCCGACATTCCGGGCTACCGGGAACCGATCCGCACGCTGGGTGTGGATCCCGTTCGCAGTCCGGGAGCAGGCCAGTGACCGCCGAGCAGGGTACGCAGAGTTCGAGGTTCACCAAGCGCAGCCTCGGGCTGATCGCGGCCGTCGTGGCCGTCGTCGTGGTGGTCGTGTTCGCGCTGTGGTGGGCGTTCACCCGGCTCGGGACGACGACGATCACCACGTACTTCGACAAGTCCGTCGGCGTCTACGAGGGCACCGAGGTGCGGGTGCTCGGCGTGAAGGTCGGCGAGGTGACCAAGGTCGAGGGACTCGGCGACCAGGTGCAGGTCGACCTGCGGGTCGACCGCGGCGTCGACATCCCGGCGACCGCGCGTGCGGTGCAGATCGCGCCGTCGGTGGTCGCGGATCGGTACGTCCAGCTCGCGCCGGCGTACACGGGCGGCGAGAAGATGGAGTCGGGCGCGGTCATTCCCCGCGAGCGCACGGCCACCCCGGTCGAGGTCGACGAGCTGTACACGAGCATCGACCAGCTCTCCGAGGCTCTCGGTCCCAACGGCGCCAACCGCAACGGCGCCGTCTCCGATCTGGTGACGACGGGTGCGCGCAACCTCGAGGGCAACGGCGAGGCCCTGAACGACACGCTGACCCAGCTGTCCGGCGCCGTCGACACGCTCGATTCCTACCGCGGCGACCTGTTCGGCACGGTCCAGAACCTGCAGACCTTCGTCAGCGCGCTGGCGGCCAACGATCAGCAGGTGCGGGCGTTCAACGAACAGCTGTCCTCCCTGACCGGCTTCCTGGCGGGCGAGCGGGAGAACCTGTCGCAGGCGCTGCAGCAACTGTCGGTGACGCTCGGCGACGTGGCGGGCTTCGTCCGCGACAACCGCGATCAGCTGGGCGCGGACCTCGACGCCCTCGCGCCCACCACGCAATTGCTGGCGGACAATCGGGACAAGCTGGCCGACACGCTGACCTTGCTCCCGCTGGCCGTCGCCAACGTCGCCAACTCCTACAACGCGGAGAACGGGTCGCTGGACGCGCGCCTGATCTTCAACGAGCTCCAGGACCCGAAGACGTTCGTGTGCAGCCTGATCGATCTGCAGAAGCTGCGTCCGGGCGATCCGCAGTTCGAGGCGCTCGGCCGGCAGATGCAGCCGATCGTCGACAACTGCGGGGCCATCGTCGACCAGGCCGTCGCCGGGGTGAAGACCCCGACGCTGGTGCTGCCGTTCGGTCTGCTCTCCGCCGACAACATCCAGCGGAACGTCGAGCCGGGCACGGTGCCGGGCAACCCGTCGCCGCGCCTCGATCTGAACCTGCCCGGACTGTCCATCCCGCAGGAAGGGGAGTGACCGTGCGCGTCACGCGTAACTCGACTCGCCGCGCGCGCGGTGTCGTCGTCGCGTCGGGTGCCTGTGTGGTGGCCCTGACCGTGGGGGCCTGCGGGTCCGAGGGCGTCTACGGCATCCCGCTGCCCGGCGGCGCCGACGTGGGGTCCGAGCCGCTCCGGCTCACCCTGCAGTTCGACGACGTGCTCGACCTGGTGCCGCAGTCGACGGTCAAGGTCGACGGCGTCGAGGTCGGCCGCGTCACCGACATCTCGGTCCCCGGGGACTCGTGGATCGCGAACGTCCAGGTGGAGGTCAACAACTCCGTCGACCTGCCGGCCAACGCGACCGCGTCGATCCAGCAGACCAACCTCCTCGGCGAGAAGTTCGTGCAGCTGTCGGTGCCCGAGGAGGACGCCGACGAGGCGCGCCTCATCGGCGGCGACACCATCCCGGTCGAGCGCACCCGCCACGCCACCGACATCGAGCAGGTGTTCGGGGCGCTGTCGATGCTGCTCAACGGGGGCGGCGTCGCGCAGCTCGCGCCGATCGTCAAGGAACTGAACACCGCGACGTCCGGCCGCGAGGATCGCCTGCGGTCGCTCATCGAGCAGGCGAACACCCTGATCGGCGGACTCGAGGAGCAGAAGGGCGACATCACGCGCGCCCTCGACGGGCTCGACGTGCTCACGGGCACGCTGAACCAGCAGACCGAGAAGATCGATCGCATCCTCGCCGATCTGCCCGTCGCGACCGAGGTCCTCGAGCAGCAGCGTCCGCAGCTCACGCAGTTGCTCACCCAGCTGGACCGTCTCGGCGAGGTGGGTACCGACGTCATCGAGCGCAGCAAGGACGATCTCATCGCCGACCTGCGGGCTCTGCGGCCGACGCTGCAGGAGTTGGCGACGTACGGCGACGAGTTGGTCACCGACCTCGCCTTCGTGCCGACGTTCCCGTTCCCGGACGGCGTCGAGAAGATCGCCCAGGGCAACTCGGTGAACCTGTTCATCAGTGCCGATCTGCAGATCGGCAACCAGCTGAGCACGTTCGGTGTGGGCGAGGGCAATCCGGTCTACAGCCCGCCGCGCAACGGTGACCCCAAGCCGCGGGTGGATCCGTCCAACCCGTACTACAACGGCAACGGTCCGCGGCCGGGATGGCCGACGGTGTCGCTGCTGCCGCTGCCCCCGGTGATTCCGTCGCCGACTCCGGCGCCGGGTGTTCCGGCCGCCGCGCCGCCGGCGGCGAATCCGCTCGACGGCATCCTCGAACAATTCGGTATCGGCGCTGCCCCCGGCGCGCAGCCGGGAGGTGGACAGTGAGATCGAAGTTGGTCAGCGGTCAGCTGATCGCGTTCGTGGTGATCGCGCTGCTCGGCATCGTCTACGTCGGCGCGAAGTACGTCCGCATCGATCAGCTGCTCGGATTCGGGCAGTACCAGGTGACCGGGCAGTTCGCGGACTCCGGCGGCATCTTCCAGAACGCCGAGGTCACGTACCGCGGCATTCCGGTCGGCCGGGTCGGCGCCCTGTCGCTCACCGAGGACGGTGTCGACGTCACGCTGAACCTGGAGAAGGGCGGCCCGGACATTCCGTCCGACACCGTGGCCGTGGTGGCCAACCGCTCCGCGATCGGTGAGCAGTACGTCGACCTGCAGCCGCGGACCGATCAGGGTCCCTACCTCGAGGACGGGTCGACCATCGCGCAGGCCGACACCTCGACGCCGACGCCGGTCGAGGACCTGCTGCGCAACGTCGACACGCTCGCGTCGTCGGTCCCCAAGGACGATCTGCGGACGCTGGTCACCGAGCTCGGTGCCGGGTTCGAGGGCACGGGGACGGCCCTGGCCGGTCTCGTCGATTCGCTCGACACGTTCTCGCAGGACGGACTGTCCAACCTGCCGCAGACGTTGACGCTGATCCGGGACAGCCGGGTGGTGCTGGACACGCAGAGCGAGCAGTCGTCGGCGATCCAGCAGTTCAGCTCCGACCTCGCGTTGGTCACGGCGCAGCTGCGCTCCAACGATCCGGACATCCGACGGCTCATCGACAACGGCATTCCGTTCGCCGACGAGACCAGCGCGCTGGTCGATCGGGCCGGTCCGGGGCTCACGACCAACCTCACCAACCTGGCCGGGGTCAGCGAGGCGCTCAGCCCGCGGACGTTCGCTCTGCGGCCGCTGCTGCAGTTCCTGCCCGCCCTGGCGCAGGGTGCGAACTCGGTGAGCCCGGGTGACGGCACCATCCACTTCGGCATCGCGCTCGAGGTGAACAACCCGCCGTCGTGCACGCAGGGGTACGAGGGCACGCAGGCCATCATCGACGCCGAGTACGCCCGCAACCCCGACTTCGATCCGACGCAGCAGGACTTCCCGATCAACCTGGACGCCAACTGCACGGTGCCGCAGGGCTCGCTCACGGGCGTGCGCGGGGCCAACAGCGTCCGGTTCGCCGATCCGAACATCCCGCAGCCGTGGGACGGCAAGCCGAAGGTGGCGCCGGACCCCATCGACCTGAACCCCATCGCGACGCAGCTGGCGGCGCTGCTGGGTGTGACGGTTCGTCCCTGACGGGTGTCGTCGTCGACGGTGGTGGCCACCGGTCCCTCGGGGGACCGGTGGTTACCGCCTAGTAGGGTGGCGCTGTGACGCCAACCACCTCCACCCCGCGCACGCGACGGTCCCGGCTCGTCGTGGTCGTGGCCGCCGTCTGTGTGGTCGCGGCCGTTCTCGCCGTCGTCTCGGCCGTGTTCTGGTTCCTCGCGTACCGCGAGTCCTCGTCCGCGAGCACGCGGGACGACGCGCTCGCCGGCGCTCGTCAGGCCGCGATCAATCTCAACTCGGTCGACGCCAACGATCTCGACAAGACGTTCGCCGACATCGAGTCGTCGATCACCGGCGACGAGCTCACCAACGGCCTCAACGACACGCGCGAGCAGTTCCGCCAGCAGTTCGCCGACACGAACGTCGTGACGACGGCGTCGGTCCAGCACGCGACGCTCGTCGGTTTCTCGGCCGACGAGGGCACGGCGCAGTCGCTCATCGTGCTGACGACCGACACCACCAAGCCCAGCGGTACCGAGCGGTATCAGAGCACCCTGCGGCTCGAGTTGGCCGACGACGACGGCACCTGGAAGGCCACGCGCATCCAGCCGATCGGCAAGCGCATCCCGTTGCAGCTGCCGCAGTCCGCGCCGACCGACCCCGCCGCACCCGCCGATCCGGCTGCACCTGCCGACCCCGCTGCACCTGCCGACCCGGCGGCCCCCGCCGCGCCGTCCGGCGGCCAGTGATCCCGCGCTAGGAGAATCCATGCCCCCCGCACGTCGTCGCCCTCCCGTGGGCGCCACGCGTCCCCCGGCCGGAGCCGTCCGTCGCAAGAAGGTCGCCGGCCGGCCCGCCGGCCCCGTGAATCCCGCCGACACCACCGAGAACAGCGACGCCACCGAGTCCCTCGAGACCACCGACGAGACCGGTACCACCACCGACGCCACCCCCGGCGCGGTCGATCTGTCGAAGCCCGCCACCGAGACTCGCGCCGACACCGACACCGACACCGACACCGACGCCTCTGCGTCCTCCGAGCCCTCCGAACGACGCCCGCTCTCGCCGCTGGTCTCGATCCTGGGCGCCCTCGCCGTGGTGTTCGCGGTGATCGCGGTGCTGGGTCTGATCCGGCCCGGCGCGCCGGCGGTCACCAACAGCGCCTGGGTGGACACCGGCGCCACCCTCGAGGTGACCTCCGCCGGCCGGGACGCGCTGCAGACGGTGTTCAGCTACGGCTTCGACACCATCGACCAGGACCAGGAGGCGGCGCGCGCCGTCCTGAACGACGAGCGCCGCGCCGAGTACGACTCGACGGCGGAGCAGACCAAGCAGGGCGTGCTGCAGACGCAGACCGTCACGACGGCCACGGTCACGGACATCGGCGTCTCGCTGCTCGACGGGGACCGGGCCGAGCTGGTGGCGAGCATGGACATCGCGGCCCAGCAGGACACGGTGGACCAGGGGACCGTGCAGACCCCCGTGGCGTTCACGATGGAGCGGGTGGACGGTCGGTGGTTGCTGGCGACCATCGACAACCGCTAGCCGACCGATCCCCGACCCGAAACGCCGCGCGCGCTCTTGACGCGGGGCGTCCGGGAGTCCACTCTGATTACCGGATTCGTCCACGAACCCGGTTTCGAGCGGGTCGTCGCCGGGGTACATTTCGTCGGAGACGCCACCCGATCGGTCTCGATCACGGGTCGGGTGGTGAGTTCGATCGCCGAGATTTCTGGGCGACGCCGGAGCAAATGGAGGCACCGGGCGTCGACAGCGGGTCTCGGCGGAGCCTGTCTCCGGCGTGTTCGACCACGCCGTACTGCCGTCGGTGCAGTGCGCCGTCCGGCGTCCGAGACCCACGCGTGTTGCCATGTCCGCGTTTCTGGGGTACTTTTGGACGTTGCGCTGGGTGCCTCCTGTCATTCTCCAGACTCCGCCTCGATGGACACGTGTGTCGATCGCTGCCGAGCGAGGGCTTCGTACGGGTCGTGACCAGCGGAGTTCCCACTCGAAAAGCAGATACAGCGACGGTCGCGCAGTGCAGCAAGCGGCCCGCGTGAGGTGCTGGAAGGACGCATCTTGGCAGTCTCCACCCAGTCCAAGGAAAACGCCGGAACCCCCGGAGCCCCGAAGAGGGTGTCGTTCGCGAAGATTCGTGAACCCCTCGAAGTCCCGGGGTTGCTCGATCTTCAGACCGATTCGTTCGAATGGCTCGTCGGTACCCCCGAGTGGCGTGCCCGTGCCGAGGCACGCGGCGACAGCTCGGTCAGCGGCGGCCTCGAGGACATCCTGACGGAGCTCTCGCCCATCGAGGACTTCTCGGGTTCGATGTCCCTCTCCTTCTCCGACCCGCGCTTCGACGAGGTCAAGGCCTCCATCGAGGAGTGCAAGGACAAGGACATGACCTACGCGGCGCCGTTGTTCGTCACCGCGGAGTTCATCAACAACAACACCGGTGAGATCAAGAGCCAGACGGTCTTCATGGGTGACTTCCCGATGATGACCGACAAGGGCACGTTCATCATCAACGGCACCGAGCGCGTCGTCGTCTCGCAGCTCGTGCGGTCCCCCGGCGTCTACTTCGACCACACGGTCGACAAGACCACCGAGAAGGACCTGCACAGCGTCAAGGTCATCCCGGGCCGCGGCGCGTGGCTCGAGTTCGACGTCGACAAGCGCGACACCGTCGGCGTGCGCATCGACCGCAAGCGTCGTCAGCCGGTCACCGTGCTGCTGAAGGCTCTCGGCTGGACCACCGAGCAGATCACCGAGCGCTTCGGCTTCTCGGAGATCCTCATGGCCACGCTGGAGAAGGACAACACGGCCGGCACCGACGAGGCGCTGCTCGACATCTACCGCAAGCTGCGTCCGGGCGAGCCCCCCACCAAGGAGAGCGCGCAGACCCTGCTGGAGAACCTGTTCTTCAAGGAGAAGCGCTACGACCTCGCTCGCGTGGGTCGCTACAAGATCAACAAGAAGCTGGGTCTGAACTCGGGCCTGCCCATCGAGGCGTCGACGCTGACCGAAGAGGACATCGTCGCCACCATCGAGTACCTCGTGCGTCTGCACGCGGGGGAGAAGTCGATGACGGCTCCGGGCGGCGTCGAGGTGCCGGTCGAGGTCGACGACATCGACCACTTCGGCAACCGTCGTCTGCGTACGGTCGGTGAGCTGATCCAGAACCAGATCCGCGTGGGCCTGTCCCGCATGGAGCGCGTGGTCCGTGAGCGGATGACCACCCAGGACGTCGAGGCGATCACGCCGCAGACCCTGATCAACATCCGCCCGGTCGTCGCCGCGATCAAGGAGTTCTTCGGAACGTCCCAGCTGTCGCAGTTCATGGACCAGAACAACCCGCTGTCGGGTCTGACCCACAAGCGTCGTCTGTCGGCGCTGGGCCCCGGTGGTCTGTCCCGTGAGCGTGCCGGCCTCGAGGTGCGCGACGTGCACCCGTCGCACTACGGCCGCATGTGCCCGATCGAGACCCCCGAGGGTCCGAACATCGGTCTGATCGGTTCGCTCTCGGTGTACGCGCGGGTCAACCCGTTCGGCTTCATCGAGACCCCGTACCGCAAGGTCGTCGACGGCCAGGTCACGGACGAGGTCCACTACCTGACCGCGGACGAGGAGGACCGCCACGTCGTGGCGCAGGCCAACTCGACCATCGACACGTCGGGCCGCTTCGTCGACGAGCGCATCCTGGTCCGCCGCAAGGGCGGCGAGGTCGAGTTCGTCTCGTCGATGGACGTGGACTACATGGACGTCTCGCCGCGCCAGATGGTGTCGGTCGCGACGGCGATGATCCCGTTCCTCGAGCACGACGACGCCAACCGCGCCCTGATGGGTGCGAACATGCAGCGTCAGGCCGTGCCGCTGGTGCGCAGCGAGTCCCCGATCGTCGGTACCGGCATGGAGCTGCGTGCCGCCGTCGACGCCGGTGACGTCATCGTCAGCGACAAGACCGGTGTGGTCGAGGAGGTCTCGGCCGACTACGTCACCGTCATGGCCGACGACGGCTCGCGCACCACGTACCGGATGCGCAAGTTCGCCCGCTCCAACCAGGGCACGTGCGCCAACCAGCGTCCGATCGTGGACGAGGGTCAGCGCGTGGAGTCCGGCCAGGTGCTGGCCGACGGTCCGTGCACCGAGAACGGTGAGATGGCGCTGGGCAAGAACCTGCTCGTCGCCGTCATGCCGTGGGAGGGCCACAACTACGAGGACGCGATCATCCTGTCGCAGCGCCTCGTGGAAGAGGACGTCCTGACCTCGATCCACATCGAGGAGCACGAGATCGACGCCCGCGACACCAAGCTCGGTGCCGAGGAGATCACGCGCGACATCCCCAACGTCTCGGACGAGGTGCTCGCGGACCTCGACGAGCGCGGCATCATCCGCATCGGTGCGGAGGTTCGTGACGGTGACGTGCTGGTCGGCAAGGTCACGCCGAAGGGCGAGACCGAGCTCACCCCGGAGGAGCGCCTGCTGCGCGCCATCTTCGGCGAGAAGGCGCGCGAGGTGCGCGACACGTCGCTGAAGGTGCCGCACGGCGAGAACGGCAAGGTCATCGGCATCCGCGTGTTCTCGCGCGAGGACGACGACGATCTGCCTCCGGGCGTCAACGAGCTGGTACGCGTCTACGTCGCGCAGAAGCGCAAGATCCAGGACGGCGACAAGCTCGCCGGCCGCCACGGCAACAAGGGCGTCATCGGCAAGATCCTCCCGCAGGAGGACATGCCGTTCCTGTCCGACGGCACGCCGATCGACATCATCCTGAACACGCACGGCGTTCCGCGTCGTATGAACATCGGTCAGATCCTCGAGACCCACCTGGGCTGGATCGGCAAGACCGGATGGAACGTTCAGGTGGCGACGGACGGCACTCGACCCGACTGGGCCGAGACTCTGCCGGAGGAGATGCTGGCGGCGGACGCCGACACCAACATCGCCACCCCGGTGTTCGACGGCGCCAAGGAGGACGAGCTGACGGGTCTGCTGTCGAGCACGATCCCCAACCGCGACGGCGACCAGATGGTCGGCGCCGACGGCAAGGCGACGCTGTTCGACGGCCGCTCCGGCGAGCCGTTCCCGTACCCGGTGTCCGTGGGCTACATGTACATCATCAAGCTGCACCACCTGGTCGACGACAAGATCCACGCTCGCTCGACCGGGCCGTACTCGATGATCACGCAGCAGCCCCTCGGTGGTAAGGCGCAGTTCGGTGGACAGCGCTTCGGTGAGATGGAGTGCTGGGCCATGCAGGCCTACGGCGCGGCGTACACGCTGCAGGAGCTCCTGACCATCAAGTCGGACGACGTCGTCGGACGCGTCAAGGTCTACGAGGCGATCGTCAAGGGCGAGAACATCCCCGAGCCCGGCATTCCCGAGTCCTTCAAGGTGCTCCTCAAGGAGCTCCAGTCGCTCTGCCTCAACGTGGAGGTGCTGTCCTCGGACGGCGCGGCCATCACGATGGCCGACGGCGACGACGAGGATCTCGAGCGCGCCGCGGCCAACCTGGGAATCAACCTCTCCCGCAACGAGTCCGCCACCGTCGACGATCTCGCGCAGTGATCGGTGACCGGCCGGCGCGACCACGCGTCGCGCCGGCCGGGCCGCCGACCACGAGCAGCAGCAGGAAACTATCCCTGAGAAGGGGAAAGGAAGTACGACGTGCTGGACGTCAACTTCTTCGATGAACTCCGCATCGGTCTCGCGACCGCGGACGACATCCGTAACTGGTCCTACGGCGAGGTCAAGAAGCCGGAGACCATCAACTACCGCACGCTGAAGCCGGAGAAGGACGGCCTGTTCTGCGAGAAGATCTTCGGACCGACTCGCGACTGGGAGTGCTACTGCGGCAAGTACAAGCGTGTCCGCTTCAAGGGCATCATCTGCGAGCGCTGCGGCGTCGAGGTGACGCGAGCCAAGGTGCGCCGTGAGCGCATGGGCCACATCGAGCTGGCCGCCCCGGTCACGCACATCTGGTACTTCAAGGGTGTGCCGTCGCGGTTGGGCTACCTGCTCGACCTGGCGCCGAAGGATCTCGAGAAGATCATCTACTTCGCCGCCTACGTCATCACCTCGGTGGACGACGAGCTGCGCCACAACGAGCTCTCGACCCTCGAGGCCGAGATGGAGGTCGAGAAGAAGGCCGTCGCCGATCAGCGCGACGCCGATCTCGAGGCCCGCGCGCAGAAGCTCGAGGCCGACATCGCCGAGCTCGAGGCCGAGGGTGCCAAGTCGGACGTGCGTCGCAAGGTCAAGGACGGCGGCGAGCGCGAGATGCGTCAGCTCCGTGACCGTGCGCAGCGCGAGCTGGATCGTCTCGAGGAGATCTGGTCCACCTTCACCAAGCTGGCACCGAAGCAGCTCATCGTCGACGAGCTGATCTACCGCGAGCTGATCGACCGCTACGGCGAGTACTTCACGGGTGCGATGGGCGCGGAGTCCATCCAGAAGCTCATGGAGACCTTCGACATCGAGGCCGAGGCCGAGTCGCTCCGCGAGACCATCCGTAGCGGCAAGGGGCAGAAGAAGCTCCGTGCGCTCAAGCGTCTCAAGGTCGTCGCGGCGTTCCAGTCCACGGGCAACTCGCCCATGGGCATGGTGCTCGACGCCGTGCCGGTGATCCCGCCGGAGCTGCGTCCGATGGTTCAGCTCGACGGTGGCCGCTTCGCCACCTCGGACCTGAACGATCTGTACCGCCGCGTCATCAACCGCAACAACCGCCTCAAGCGACTGATCGACCTCGGTGCGCCCGAGATCATCGTCAACAACGAGAAGCGGATGCTGCAGGAGTCGGTCGACGCCCTGTTCGACAACGGCCGCCGCGGCCGTCCGGTCACCGGACCGGGCAACCGTCCGCTGAAGTCGCTGTCCGATCTGCTCAAGGGCAAGCAGGGTCGTTTCCGTCAGAACCTGCTGGGCAAGCGCGTCGACTACTCGGGCCGTTCGGTCATCGTCGTCGGCCCGCAGCTCAAGCTGCACCAGTGCGGTCTGCCGAAGCTCATGGCTCTCGAGCTGTTCAAGCCGTTCGTGATGAAGCGTCTGGTCGATCTGAACCACGCGCAGAACATCAAGTCGGCCAAGCGCATGGTCGAGCGTCAGCGCGCCCAGGTGTGGGACGTCCTCGAAGAGGTCATCGCCGAGCACCCGGTGCTGCTGAACCGCGCACCCACGCTGCACCGCCTCGGCATCCAGGCGTTCGAGCCGCAGCTCGTGGAGGGCAAGGCCATCCAGCTGCACCCGCTCGTCTGCGAGGCGTTCAACGCCGACTTCGACGGTGACCAGATGGCCGTGCACCTGCCGCTGTCGGCGGAGGCGCAGGCCGAGGCCCGCGTGCTGATGCTGTCGTCGAACAACATCCTGTCGCCGGCGTCGGGTCGCCCCCTCGCCATGCCGCGTCTGGACATGGTGACGGGTCTGTTCCACCTGACCCGTCTCGACGCCGACGCCAAGGGTCGGCTCGAGCCGGCCACCGGTGAGGGCCCCGAGCAGGGCGTGTACGCCAGCCCGGCCGAGGCGCAGATGGCCGTCGATCGCGGTGTGCTCACGGTGCAGACGCCTATCAAGGTGCGGCTGACCAACCAGCGTCCCGCGCGGGACGTCGAGGCCGAGCTGTTCCCCGAGGGCTGGGCGCCGGGCGATGCCTGGACCGCCGAGACCACGCTGGGTCGCGTGCTCTTCAACGAGCTGCTGCCGGCGAACTACCCGTTCGTCAACGAGCAGATGCCGAAGAAGCGTCAGGCGACGATCATCAACGATCTCGCCGAGCGGTACCCGATGATCGTGGTCGCGCAGACCGTCGACAAGCTCAAGGACGCCGGCTTCTACTGGGCCACGCGGTCGGGCGTCACCATCTCCATCTCCGACGTCCTCGTGCCGCCGGAGAAGGCGGAGATCATGGAGTCGTTCGAGGCGCAGGCCGATCAGATCGAGCGCAAGTACCAGCGTGGCGCGCTCGACCACACCGAGCGCAACTCGGCTCTGGTCAAGATCTGGCAGGAAGCCACCGAGCAGGTCGGCAAGGCCATGGAGGCCCACTTCCCCGACGACAACCCCATCCCGATGATCGTGAAGTCCGGCGCGGCCGGAAACATGACTCAGGTGCGGTCGCTCGCCGGCATGAAGGGTCTGGTGACCAACCCGAAGGGCGAGTTCATCCCGCGTCCGATCAAGTCCTCCTTCAAGGAGGGCCTGACGGTTCTCGAGTACTTCATCAACACGCACGGTGCCCGTAAGGGTCTGGCCGACACCGCGCTGCGTACCGCCGACTCGGGTTACCTGACCCGTCGTCTGGTGGACGTGTCGCAGGACGTCATCGTGCGCGAGGTGGACTGCGGGACCGAGCGTGGCATCACCACGACCATCGCGGAGAAGCTGGCCGACGGCACGATGATCCGGGACGCGCACGTCGAGACCTCGACGTACGCGCGCACCCTGGCCTCGGACGCGGTCGACGCAGACGGCAACGTCGTCGTCGAGCGTGGCCACGACCTGGGCGACCCGGCCATCGACGCACTGCTCGCGGCCGGTATCACCACGGTCAAGGTGCGCTCGGTGCTCACCTGCACCACGGGCACGGGCGTCTGCGCCACCTGCTACGGCCGCTCGATGGCCACCGGCAAGCTGGTCGACATCGGCGAGGCCGTCGGCATCGTCGCCGCCCAGTCCATCGGTGAGCCCGGCACGCAGCTGACCATGCGTACGTTCCACCAGGGTGGTGTGGCCGGCGACGACATCACCGGTGGTCTGCCCCGTGTGCAGGAGCTCTTCGAGGCTCGTGTGCCCAAGGGCAAGGCGCCGATCGCGGACGTCTCCGGTCGCATCCAGCTCGAGGACGGTGACCGCTTCTACAAGATCACCATCGTTCCCGACGACGGCGGCGAAGAGGTCGTCTACGACAAGCTCTCCAAGCGTCAGCGTCTGCGTGTCTTCAAGCACGACGACGGCACGGAGCGCCTGTTGGCGGACGGCGACCACGTCGAGGTCGGCCAGCAGCTCATGGAAGGTGCTGCCGATCCGCACGAGGTCCTGCGTGTCATGGGACCGCGTCAGGTGCAGATCCACCTCGTGAACGAGGTCCAGGAGGTGTACCGCAGCCAGGGTGTGTCCATCCACGACAAGCACATCGAGACGATCGTGCGCCAGATGCTCCGCCGCGTGACCATCATCGATTCGGGCTCCACGGAGTTCCTGCCCGGATCGCTGACCGAGCGCAGCGAGTTCGAGGCGAGCAACCGTCGCGTCGTGTCCGAGGGTGGCGAGCCCGCGGCCGGACGTCCGGTGCTGATGGGTATCACCAAGGCATCGCTGGCGACCGACTCGTGGCTGTCCGCGGCGTCGTTCCAGGAGACCACTCGCGTGCTGACCGACGCGGCGATCAACTGCCGCTCGGACAAGCTGATCGGTCTCAAGGAGAACGTGATCATCGGCAAGCTGATCCCCGCCGGCACCGGCATCAACCGGTACCGGAACATCACGGTTCAGCCCACCGAGGAGGCACGGGCCGCGGCGTACGCGGTGCCGTCGTACGACGATCAGTACTACAGCCCGGACGGCTTCGGCCAGAACACCGGTGCTGCCGTGCCGCTCGACGACTACGGCTTCTCGGGCGACTTCCGGTAAATCGGTAGCGCACGGTTCGACACGAACCGACACAGGCTCGGCCCCGCACTCGCTCGTGAGTGCGGGGCCGAGTCGCGTTCGGGGCGCCGGTCGATCTCGAGAGCGATGAGTTTCCCTTCGCCGCGCGGTCGGTACCACCATGACCGAGCAGAAGAGCACCATCACGAACATCGGCGTGGCCATGTTCACCGTCGCGGACCAGGACAAGGCCCTCGACTTCTACACCCGTGTCCTCGGGTTCGAGGTGCGCGGTGACACCCGTTTCGGGCCCGACGGCGAGTACCGGTGGCTCGAGGTCGCCCCGGTGGGGTCGACGGCGCGGCTGGCGCTGAACCCGCCGATGTTCGACAGTCCCGGCGGATCCGCCATCGGGGTCGAGACCGCCGACGTGCGCGCCGAGCACGCTCGCCTGTCGGCGATCGACGGCGTCGAGCTCGACCCGATCGGCGAGGACGACGACCCGAACGTGCCGCCGATGTTCATGCTGCGCGATCCCGACGGCAACATGATCACTGTCGTCCAGGCCTGAGCCGGCCCGACCCGCTACCGCACCGTCATCGTTGGGAGGGACAGGCTCACCAGCATCAGCGCGAAGAGGAACCACGCCGCGCCCTGCCAGATCGGCCAGGTTCCGCCGTGCCGGTAGGAGCGGTAGCCGACGACCAGGGCGCCGATCGCGCCCACCAGGCAGACACCGGGGACGATCGCGGCGACGACGACGTTCGAGGCGCCCGTCGCCAGGAAGACCGCGAGCGCGATCGCGGCCACGCCGACGGCGGTCACGACGTACAGGGCGGCGTGTCGCAGCGCGGCCGGATCGCGCCACCGCTTCTCGACGTCGCGGGTGCTCATGTCGTCGGCGGTTCGTTCCCTGCCGGGGTCGGTCCGGTCGCGGTCGGTCCTGTCGGGGTCGGTCATATACGTTGCGGTACCCGATTCGTGTGCCGTCAGACGCGCAGGTCCACCCACACCAGGCGGTGATCGCCGGCACCGATCGCGTCGGCACCGGGCTCGCCGGGTGCCGGCCAGAACACGCCGGAGTCGGTCACCTCGAGGTCGTCGCTGGGCAGGACGTAGTCGACGCGCAGTCGGCCGACCCGCGGGCCGAAGTCGGCGGTGTCGGTGCCGTGGGCCGCGGACGCGGGACGGGAATCCCGGACGCGCGGCGCGGTGAGCAGCCGGTCGATCGCGCCGGGGTAGGAGTCACCCTTCTCCGGGTCGGCGTTCTGGTCTCCCAGGACGACGAACGACGCGCCGTCGGCCAGACCGCCGGCGACCCCGGCGTCGTCCACCGGGTACGTCGCCCCGGCGAGGTAGTCGGCGGTGAACCGGATCTCGTCGTGGTTCCGGCGTCCGTTGCGATCCTCGGGGCCGTCGAACGTCGGCGGCGTGGGGTGCGAGACGAGCAGGTGCACGGTGCGATTCCCGACCGTGACGGGCACGTCCCAGTGCGACTTGCTCGACAGGCGCAGCGCGTCGGCGTTCTCGCCGTAGTACTCGCGGGGCAGGAGCGAGTCCGGCTGGTCGGCCCACCGGAACTGCTGGAAGGTCCGCACCGCGGCGGTGTCCAGCGGGAAGCGCGAGAGCACGACCATGCCGTACTGGCCGGGAAACGCCCCGAATCCCCAGGCGTCGCCGGGGCCGTCCGTCCGACCGTCCCCGTCGAGGTCCCGCCCGGACGGCTCTCCGGTGTTGACCGGCGCGGAGAAGACGTACGGGTAGTCGACGGCCTCGGCGCCGCCGCGGCCCACGGCGAGGACGTCGCGGAGTGCCTCGGCGGTGCCGTCGGCGTGGTCGACCTCGTTGACCAGCAGTACGTCGGGGGCGGCGCGCTGGATCACCTCGGCCGCGGCGAGGAGCTGCGGGTCCGTCCCCTCGGCCAGCTCGGTGGCCAGCTGTCCGGCGGCGGGGCGGTTCAGGCTGGCGTTGTACGTCGCCACGCGCAGGAGACGGCTCACGACGGTGAACGCTACGTGACGACCGTCGTCGACGAATCGTCGTCGGACCGCCAACTGCCGTTCGTGTCGGCGAGGCAGGGTCGAGTCCCATGACTCGTCGCGACCTCGTCATCGGTGCGGATCGTTCGCTGACGGCCGGGACCACCCGACGCCGCTTCCTCACCTGGAGTGCCCTCGTCGGCGCCCTCGCGTTGACGCCGGAGCTGACCGGGACCGCCGCGCAGGCCCAGCCGCCGGCGGCGCCGCCGTCGGACTATCCGTTCCGGTTGGGTGTCGCGTCGGGTGACCCGTTGCCCGACTCGGTGGTGCTGTGGACGCGGCTGGCCGTCGACCCGATCGCGCCGCTCGGCGGCATGCGGCCGGGCGTGGTCCCCGTCCGCTGGGAGATCGGCGACGACGACCGGTTCGGCCGCGTCGTCGCGCAGGGCCTCGAATTCGCGACGGAGGCCGACGGCTGGTCCGTCCACGTGGACGTGCGGGGCCTGGCGCCGGCGCGGGACTACTTCTACCGCTTCCTCGTCGGCCCGCACGCCAGCCCTGTGGGGCGGACCCGGACGGCGCCCGCGGCGGGCGCGCCGCTGGCGTCGTTGTCGTTCGCGTGGGCGTCGTGCCAGAAGTGGGAGGACGGGTTCTACGGCGCCTACGCCGACCTCGCCCGCTCCGCGCCGGACGTCGTGTTCTTCCTCGGCGATTACGTCTACGAGTACGGGATCGAGCGGAAGGGTGCGCGGGCGTCGTTGCCGCGACCGGAGTCCGCGTCGCGAGAGACGCTGCAGCTGAACGACTATCGCGATCGGTACGCCCTGTACAAGACGGACGAGAACCTCGCGGCTGCCCACGCCGCGGCGCCGTGGATCACCACGTTCGACGATCACGAGGTGGACAACAACTGGGCGTCGCAGATCTCCCAGGACGAGGGTGCCGATCCGCGGCTGTTCCTCCTGCGCCGCGCCGACGCGTTCAAGGCGTGGTGGGAGAACACCCCGGTGCGGCTGACGCAGCGTCCCGTCGGGCCCGATCTGCAGGCGTACCGCCGCTTCTCGTTCGGGTCGCTGGTCGACTTCTCGGTGCTGGACACGCGCCAGTACCGCAGCGATCAGGCGAACGGCGACGGCGAGCACCCGCAGGACGCCGCGACGGCCGACCCGACCCGCACCATCACCGGTGCGGCGCAGGAGCAGTGGATCGTGGACGGCTTCGGCAGCGCGTCCACCTGGAAGTTCCTCGCCCACCAGACGGTGATCTCGGACCTCGCGCAGATCGAGAACGGGCAGCGCGTGGTGGGCATGGATCCGTGGAGCGGGTACGAGGCCTCCCGTCACCGCATTCTCGACGCCGCCCGCGATCGGGGCGTGCAGGTGCAGTCGATCGTCGGCGACATCCACCGCACCATCGTCTCCGAGCTGCGGCGCGACTATCGGGACCCGGCCCCCGCGGTGGGCGTCGAGATCGCGACGACGTCCATCGCGTCGGGCAAGGACGGCGCCGACGTCGACGACACCGGAGCGGCCATCGCGGCGGCGTCGCCGCACGTGGCGTTCGGGAACGCGCGGCGTGGTTACCTGCGCGCGACGCTGACGCCGACGGAGTGGCGGTCCGAGGTCCGGGTGCTCGACGCCGTGTCGGTCCCGGGCGCCGGCGCCCGCACCGCGACGACGGTGACGGTGCCGGTGGGCGCCCCGGAGATCGGTCTGGGGTAGCGCCTCACCCGCCGGTCGAGACGATCTGCGCCACGTTGCGTTCGGCGAGGGCGGTGATGGTCAGCGACGGGTTGGCCGCGCCGGTGCTGCCGGGGATCAGGGCGCCGTCGACGACGTAGAGCCCGGCGTGGCCCTCGACCCGGCCGTAGCCGTCGGTGACGTCGCCGAGCACCGCGCCGCCGAGCGGATGCGCGGTGAAGGTGTCGTCGACGTCGCGGGTGAACGGCTCCGCCGACACCACGGTCCGCCCGGCCTGCGCCATGCGATTCTGGACGGCGCGCAGCGAGGCGACGGTGTCACGGCTGCCGCCTGCGGGCCAGGTGAGGGCGATCCGGTCGGTCGCCGCGTCGTAGCGGAACTCCCCGCGCATCGGGTCGATCGTCATGCCGAGCGAGCCGAGGAAGCCCATCTCGGTCGGGACGCCGGGCACGTACCAGTTCTCCACCGTGAGCGGCAGCCCCGATTCGTCGACGATGCGCGACGCGCACGGCGCGCCCTGCGGGCCGCCGCCCATCGGTCCCAGCGAGCGCGTCATGAACGCGTCGCCGTTGGTGCCCCACCCGCGACCGACGAACTCGTTGAGGTTCGGCAGCGCCCCGGTGTCGCGGGCGCGCAGCAGCAGCTCCGTGGTGCCGATGGAGCCGGCGCCGAGCACCAGCCGATCGGCAGTGAGCGTGCGGGATTCGAGGACGGTGCCCTCGGGGTCGAGTCGGCGCACCTCCACGCGGTAGCGCCCGCCGGTGTCGGTGCCGATCGCGGCCACCTCGTGGCTGTGCGCGATCAGGGCCCGCCCGGTGGCCTCGGCCTGCGGCAGGTAGTTCTGCGTCAGGTCCTGCTTGGCGCCGTTGGAGTTGCCGAACGTGCTCTGGCCCACCGTGGCCGACGGGCGCGACCGTCCGCCGAGCTCGTCGCGGACGATCGACCAGTTCCAGGTGCCGTCGACGCGCTGCGGGTCGAAACCGGCCCGGCGGGCGTGATCGTCCCACGTCCGCGAGTGGGCGAAGGCGGGTGCCGCGTACACGTCGTCGGGCATGGGGGACGGGCGCAGCATGCGCCGCGCCGCGGGATACCAGGTGGATGCCATCTCGTCGTAGTCGACGCGGCCGCCGAACGAGAGGTCGAAGAAGCGCTTGTCGGGCGCGATGGTGACGCCGGTGTAGACCACGGATCCGCCGCCGACGGCAGCGCCGCGCCAGACCGTGAGGTTGTCGTAGCGGGTGGTGTCCAGCACGCCGCCGAAACGGTCGACCGGGCCGACGGGCATGCCGGTGACGTTGGTGAACGACTGCTGGCGCCACAGCCCGCGGCCGTCCGCGGTCATGTCCGCGGTGAAGATCTCCCGCCACGGGTCGCGCGGCCAGCGCATACCGCGTTCGAGGACGGTGACCTGCTGTCCGGCCTGCGCGAACCGCAACGCGGCCACCGAGGCGCCGAACCCCGAGCCGATGACGATCACGGCCGAGTGATCGGGCGGACGGGGCGGATCGGCCCACAGCTCCGGGACGCGGGAGCGGATGGTGGGAACTCCGAGGGGCACCGCCGACGCCGACGGTAGCAGGCTCGACGCCGCTCGGGTGGACGGAAGGGTCGCCGGGCCCAGAGCGGCCCCCACGGCCCCGGCGGCCGCCCACTGCAGCAGTTGCCGTCGTTTCACGGGTCGAAAACCTCCTCGAAGTCCGTATCGAGTGTGCCAGCAGGATCGGTGTCCGCAGCGACGACGCCGCTTTCTGTTACCGCTCCCAACGCCCGGTGCGCGGGCCCGGAACACGTCCTGCCGTCCCGTCGTTGCACCGAGCGTGCTCGTCTCCCTCCTCGATCGCTCCCGCACGCGCGTCGATCGCACGCCCGCCGCGGCGGTGACGGACACCGTCGAGCGCGCGCGCGGTGGGCGGAGGCCGCCGGATACCACCGGTTCCGGGTGGCCGAGCACCACGCCGTGCCGGGCATCGCCTCGGGCAGCCCCCTGGTCCTGCTCGCCGCGGTCGGGGCGGCGACCGCCACGATCGGACTGGGCACGGCCGGGGTGATGCTGCCCAATCACACCCCGCTGGCGGTCGCCGAGAGCGCACTGATGCTCGAGGCGCTGCACCCCGATCGGCTCGATCTCGGCATCGGCCGCTCCCTCGGGTTCACCCCACCGATCCGGCGGGCGTTGCGCGCCGAGACCGCCGACGGGTTCGCCGACGACCTTGCCGAGCTGCTCGCCTACCTCGACGGAACCGGACCGGTGACCGCCCAGCCGGCCGTCGCGCGGCCGGTTCCGGTGTCGGTGCTCGCGACGGGTTCGGGTCTCACCGTGGCCGCCCGCCTCGGCCTCCCCGTGGTGGTCGGCGGTCCGGCGCTCGCCGATCCCGACCGCGTGCGGGCGTATCGGCGCGAGTTCGTCGCCACCGAGACGAACCCCGCACCGCGGGTGACGGTGTCCGCCGACATCCTGGTGGCGGACACCGATGCCGACGCCCGGGTGCTCGCCCTCGCCGAGGCCGTGGCCATGGCCGAGTCCCGGCGCACCGGGGACTTCCCGCCGCTGCGGCCGGTCACCGAGATGCCCGAGCTCGGCCCGCGCGCGCTCGAGGTGGCCGAGCGGACGCTCGCGAGCGCGGTGTTCGGCAGCCGCGCGACGGTCCGGCGCGAGCTCGAGCGCATCGTCGAGCGCACCGACGCGGACGAGATCCTGTCCTCGGCCTCCACGTTCGACCGCGCGGCGCTCCGGGCCTCCGACGAGGCGCTGGTCGAGGTGCTGTCCTGACGTCGGCGCTGTCCTGGAACGCGGGACACTCAGCGCGTGTCGGCGTCGTCCAGCACCCGCTGGGCGTCCGGCGCCACGAACGGGTAGGCGCACAGCGCCAGCACTCCGCCGACGACGAGCAACGGCAGCAGCGGCACCATCCCGACGGTGAGGGAGCCGGACGCGTCGGACACCGCGCCGACGAGCAGCGGACCCACGGCACCGCCCGCCGTCGCCCCGATCTGCAGGGCGCCGTATCCGAGCCCGCGGTCGCGGGCGGGCAGGACGTCGGCGACGCAGGACGTCAGGGTGGGCAGCGCCCAGGCCGCGAAGAACGCGAACAGGGTCAGCAGCAGGCAGAAGCCGACCGCCCCGTCGACGGCCAGCGCCGCCGACATCGCCGCGGCGCCGGCCAGGATGCCGACGCCGCCCACCACCACCCGCCATTGCGCTGAAGAAAACGCCAGGGGGCGCCGTGTCAGCGCCGAGCCGACCAGGGTGCCGGCGACGATCCCGACCAGCGTCAAGCCCCCGCCGGCGGTCGCGGCGGCGCCGTCTCCAAGGCCGAACCGTCGCTGCAGCAGGCTCGGCACCCAGAAGGTCAGTCCGCCCACCGCGAGGCTCATGACGGTCAAAGCCGCGCCCGTACCCCACAGCGTGCGAATGGACACCACCCGTTCCCACTGGGTGCGCAGCGTGCCCGGATCACCCGCCGGCCCGTTCTCGCGCGCATCACTCACGCCGGCGGCGAGGCGGTCCGTCCACCCCCGCTCCGGCTCGTGCAGACGCGAGACCAGCACCGCGGTGAGCAGACCCGGTACGGCCATGACGAGGAACGCGCCGCGCCACCCCAACCACTCCGCGAGCAGCCCGCCGATCACGACGCCGACTCCGCCCAGGTAGGCGGCCGTCCGCCACCAGCCGAACGCCGTCGGGCGACTTGCCGACGGGTGGAAATCGGCGAGCAAGCTGGCGCCGGCGGGGTTGTCGATCGCCTCCGCCGCGGCGAGACCCATCCGCACCAGGTAGAAGACGGCGAACGTCGGGGCGAGGGCGGATCCCAGCGTCGCGAGCGCCCACACGACGACCACGACGGTGATGAGCCGACTGCGATCGTGACGGTCGGCGAGGTACGCGGCCGGCACCGCCAGCAGTCCCGTCGTGATCGCGGCGGCCGTGGGGATCGAGCCGGCCAGCGCGTCCCCGAAGCCCCATTCCGCCTGCAACTGCGGCAGCACGGCGGCGACGAGGCTGTACTCGACACGGTCCACCAACGAGACCAGCACCAGCACCACCGCCGGCCCCCACCCGTACGGCACCGCCGAGACCGTGCGGGTGCGGCCGATACTCCGCCACACCCGCCGATTCGCTCGCGGTCCCGATCTTCTCGCCGTCTCCATCGCTCGTCCCCCCACGGCACGGCAGCGTAGGGGACGGTGCCGACTCGCGCGGCTCAGGCGGGAGCGGCAGGGGTGTAGTTCTGCAGCTGCTGGTAGGCCCACTTGTTGCCGTCCGGGTCGGCGAAGTGGGTGAACAGACCCCACCCCTCGTCGGCGACCTCGGTGGCGTCGACCCCGGCCTCGACCAGCGCCCGACGGGCCTCCGCGACGTCCTCGACCACGGCGAGGATGTAGTTCAGAGAACCGGGCTCCGCCTCGGTGATGTTGTGCCCGATGGCGATCGAGCACGCCGACCCCGGCGGCGTGAGCTGCACGTAGCGCATGTTCTCGAAGGGGCTGGCGTCGTGATCGGCGTGGAAGCCGATCCCGGTGTAGAAGTCCTTGGCGCGGTCCACGTCGGACACCGGCACGATGACCAGCTGAATCTGCACGCTCATGGTGGTTCCTCTCTAGTCGACTCGCAGTGCGTCCCGGAGTGTGGCACGGGTCACCGACACGTCGGACCAGTCGCCGGGAACCTCCAGCACGGCGAGCGCTGACGTCGGGAAACCGGACCGCAGCCACGCCACCGCGGCGGGGTCGGACGCGTCGTCCGCGAGTTCGAGAGCCGTGAACGGCACCCCGGGCGCGTGCCCGACCACCAGCAGGACCCGCACCTCGGGATCGACCTGCGCGATCTCGGCGAGGATCTCCTCGGGCGATCCGCCGTAGATCGCGGACTCGAACCGCGCGTCCGCTTCGATGCCGGTCCGCTCCAGCGTCTCGCGCGTGCGGGTCGCGGTCGAGCAAATCACCGCCTCCACGTCGCCGACGTGCGCGCGGATCCAGTCACCCGCCGCGGCGGCTTGGCGACGGCCCCGCTCGTCGAGCGGGCGATCGTGATCGTCCACGCCGTCCGGGTAGGAGGACTTGCCGTGCCGCATGAGGATCAGGGTGCGCATACGACGAGTAGACCAAAGTTCAGGCGCGCCTGCGGCGCTCGAGCGTCCCGCCGTCGGGATCCCACTCCACCAGACCCCGTTCCGCGAACGCGGTCAGCCACCCGGTCATCGGCCACCGGCCCCAGCGCCGGTGGAACACGCGGGCGTTGACGACGATGTCGTCGAGCCGTTCCACCGGCGGCGACGACACCGGATGCCACTGATGGAACGCGTGCGCGCCGCCGAGCCAGTGCAGATGCGCGCCGCGCTCGCGGGCGGTCCACCCGAAGTCGGTGTCCTCGCCGCCGTAGCCTTCGTAGTCCTCGCAGAAACCGCCGAGGTCGGTCCACGTGGTCGCGGTGACGGCGAACGACAGCGACCAGAACAGGTCCCAGTTCTCGCCGCGCTCCACCTGCCCGGCCGGGGGATTCGGCCGGGCCGCATGGGGATTCACCAGCTCGGCCAACCGGCCCGGGTCGGCGCCGCGGGGGAGGTAGGTGACCGGCCCGCACAGGACGACGCCGTCGCGCACGTGCTCGGTGTACGACGCCACGAGGTTCGGTGCCGGAATGCAGTCGACGTCGAGGAAGACCAGCACCTCCGCGCCGGCGTCCAGCGCGAGCCGCGCGCCGACGTTGCGTGCTCGCGCCAGGGGGAGCGCCCCGTCCGCCGGGACGACCACGGTGGCGCCGGGGACGTCGGGGTCACCCATCGCGACGATCACCCGCACGTCCGGTTGCGCGGTGCCCGACCGCAATCCGGCCTCCTGGGCCCGGAGGTGGTCGTGCCGTCCGGCGGCGATGGTGACGACGGCGGTCGTCACCCGGCCACCGATTCGATCGCGGCCGCGGCCCGGGCGGCGGCGCCGTCGATCTCGGTCGCTGCGCGCAGGTCCGCGGTCAGGCCGCGGGCACGCTGCAGCAGGCCCGGCCACGCCGACGGGTCGGGCCAGGCGTCGAGCGCCACCGCGAGACCCGCCTCGCCGAGAGCCCGTGCCGTGGCGCGTTGTTCGTCGAACGGCCGGTCCTCGGCGACCACCACGGCGGGTGCGTTCGCTGCCGCCACGTCGGCGACGGCGTTCTGGCCACCGTGGGTTACCACGACGCCGGCCGAGTCGAGGAGCGGCCACACGTCGTCGACCCACGGATCGCCGGGCGTCCCGACCCCGCGCCACATGACGCCGGGAGTCGCGGCGCGCACCGCGTCGAGATAGCCCGCCCCGAGGGACGATCCGCCCGCTCCGCTCAGCAGAACGGCGGTGTCGGGGTCGCGCCGACCCGCGGACGCGCGGTCGGCCACCCGACTGATCGATCCGGCGTACACGGTCTTGTCGGAGTGCTCGCGCAACCACTCCGGGTCGTACACGGTGCGCGACCACGGTGCGACGATGCGATCCGCCAGCGTGTAGGCGAGGCGGTGCGGGGCGTCGGTGCGCTGACCCGGCATCGCGAGGACGACGAGCGGAATCCCCATGAGCCGCACGAACGTCGACACCTCCACCGACACGTCGACCACGAACGCGCGCGGGCGGTGACGCTCGATCCAGGCCGCGATCATCGCCATGCGCTCGGTGAGTCCGGGCACGCCCGTCGGCGCCCAGTGCAGCGCCCCACCGGCCGTGGCTCCCCGCGCGTCCGGCCCGGTGTCCAGGGGCACGGGCACCCACTGCCGGAACGGACTGCGTTCCGGCGCGGGCCGTGAGGAGAAGACGGTCACGTCGTCACGCAGCAGCGCGGCGATCGACGACGCCCGCGTGAGATGCCCGACGCCGTGATGGTGGACGTAGTACCCGATCACGCCGGAACGGCGTCCCGCTCGTCCAGCATGTCCCGGTAGAGCGCGAGGTAGGAGTCGACCATGGTGGTGTCGGAGCAGACGCGCTCGGCGCGGGCGCGAGCGGCGCTGCGCGACAACGTCGCCGCGGTCCGCATGGCGTCGGCGAGGCCGGCGACGTCGTCGGCCGGCACCAGGACGCCGCAGGCGTCGTCGACGATCTCGGGGATCCCGCCCCGTCCGAAGGCGGCGACGGGCGTGCCGCAGGCCAGCGCCTCGGCGACGACCAGACCGTAGGGCTCGTCCCACTGCGGGGTGACGACGGCGACGGCGGCCCCGCCGACCAGATCGGCGACTTCCTTCTGCATCAGGTGACCCTCGTAGACGACGTCGGGACCGAGGCGCGGGGCGACGACGGTGCGGAAGTACTCGTCGTCGCAGGCGGGTCCGGCGATGCGCAGCGGGTAGCCCGCGAGCGCGGCCGCGTCGATGGCGGCGTCGACACCCTTCTCGGGCACCAGCCGTCCGGTCCACACGGCGTAGTCGCCGCCGGCGCCCCTGGGCCACCGGTCGAGAGCGATGCCGTTGGGCACCACCGGAATCGGTCCGGCGACCGGGTTCCACTGTCGCCCCGTGTAGCGGCTGACCGCGGCGTAGCGCGTGTCCGGGTTGAGCGGGACCGCGGCCGCGGATTCGAGCCACGCCAGGGGTGGGGTGTGCAGGGTGGTGATCATCGGCGTCGGGACCGTCGAGGACATGGCGATCGGTAGGTAGTGCAGGCTGTGGTTGTGGATGACGTCGAACGAGTCCCGCAGTCGCCCGGCCAGTTCCAGCATCACCGACAGGTAGGCGTGATGCTCGTGCACCACCCACGACGGACCCATGTGCTCGGTGCGGGCGTGCGGGCTGAGAGTGAAGGTGTGCACGTCGATGACGTCGTGCGGCGAATCGATGGACGAGCCGTCGGCGCCGAACAGGCTCACGCGGTGGCCGCGGGCGGTGAGGGCGCGCGCGAGGTGCCAGACGTGCGCCTCGAGACCCCCGGCGAAGGGCTGGGAGATGGGGAATCGCGAGGATCCGAGCAGGGCGATGCGCAGCGAGGCCGTCATGAGAGAACCCCTGCGGCGTCGCGGCCGGTCACGGGGACGAGGGACGCGTAGAGCCGGGCGTGATCGGCTTGGACCGCGGCGCGCTGGTGTCGTCGGAACTCGGCGAACGACGCGTCGGGCACCGACCGGGTCAACGCGTCGCCGACGGCGGTGTCGAGCGAGTCGGGATCGAAGAGGTCCGGCCCGAACGTGAAGGTGGGGCAGGCGAACTGGTCGCCGAAGCATCCGGTGTCGGGCACGACAGGGACCACGGCGAGGTCGCGGCACGCTTCCATCCAGCCCGAGTGCGTGCCGAAGCGATACGGCAGCACGGCGACGTCGATCTCCGAGAGGTACTGCCACAGTTCGTCGTCGGTGAAACGGCCGTGCACGCGGACGTCGACCTCGGGGTGCGCCGAGAACGCAAGCAGACGTTCCCCGCGCTCCGGCGCGTACCAGTGGCTGGTGTGGTCGAAGAGCACGTCGTCGACGTCGATGCGCACGACGGCACCGCGCGCCGATGCGGCGGCGATCACCGTGGGCAGCACGGCTTCCGGATCGAGGTTGGCGCGCAACGTCTTCGCGTGGACGCCGATCACGGGCACCGTGGAGCGGTGCCGATCGACGGTCGCGATCAGGTCGAGCGGTGCGACATGCGGGTGGGAGGTGACGGTGACCGGTCGGCCCCAAAGGCGTTCGATCTCGTGCGCGGCGGCGGTGGTCAGCGTCAGGACCGCGTCGGCGGCCGGCACCAGGACGTCGAGCTGTCGGCGGTGCAGCTCGGCGTCGGCGAAGTGGGGGTTGTGCAGATCGTGCACCGTGAACACCAGCGGCGTGGAAGACTCGCGCAGAATCCCGACGATCTCCTCGAGGCGTTCGGGGGTGGCCGCGTCGAACCCGAAGTGCAGGTGCACCAGGTCGATGTCCTCGATGTGGGCGCGCAGGTACTCCGGTTCCAGCAACCGCGGCGGCCACCACTGCTCGGGCGTCGTCGCATCGAGCGGGCGGGGATCGGGGAGCAGTCGGACCGAGGGGTCACCGGTCGGGGCGATGCTGGCCGCATAGGGGTGGGCGGCGGGAATCGAGGCGACAGCGATCACGGGCAGGGGTCATCCTCTCGAGGCAAGCGGGACGGCGCGCAGAAACCGTGAAGCCGATGTCCTTCACGCGCAGAAGCAGCGTGTCGGGCCGGCTGGTTGGACCTCGACTGGTTCAGGATGCCCCGGGGGGGCCCGGTTCAACCCGGGTGGTCCGGTTCGTCACACTCGGCGAGGTTCGGGCGGCCCTCGGCCGGGGTATGCCGCACCCCATGGCCACCCCCGCCCGACCCGGCGTCACCACCGGCGATCCACCCTCCGGCCGCACCCGCCACTACGGCGGATTCTACGGTCTCGACGACGTCCCGACCGACCGGCCGCTGTGGATCGTGCTGGGAAACTGCCAGGCAGAAGCCCTGCGGGTGGTGCTCGACACCGTGGCCGACGCGCCCTTCACCAGCGTCCGGATGCCGCCGGTGCACGAATTGACCGAGTCCGACGTCGCCCTCCTCGAGGCGCTGGCGACGCGTGCGCAGGTGCTGCTGGCCCAGCCGGTGCGCAGCGGCTACCGCGACCTCCCCATCGGCACCGACGACATCGCCGCCCACCTGCCGGACGGCGCCCGCGTGCTGCGGTGGCCCGTCTTCCGCTACGCCGGACTGTTCCCGTTCCAGGCGATCGTGCGCGACCCGGCGGACCCGTCGCGGGACCCACCCGTCGTGCCGTACCACGATCTGCGGACCGTCCGCGCCGCCGCGCTGGGCCTGTCCGAGACGGACGACTGGGACGTGCCGATCGACGAGGACACCATCCGGTGGATCGCCGACCGCAGCCTCGCCGAACTCCGCCGTCGGGAAGAGAAGGACTGCGACGTAGCGATCTCCGACGCGGTACCGGAGCACGGTGCGGCTGCCGCACACACGATCAACCACCCCGGTAATCCGGTGCTGATCGAGCTGGCCACCCGCATCCTGCGGGCGCTGGACGTGCCGGCCACCCCGGCCGATCCCGGTCGCACACTGCTCGATTCGGTCCACGCACCGCTCGATCGGCGGGTGCAGGAGGTGCTCGATCCGACCGCGACGCCGACGTCGGACTGGACCGTGCACGGCGAGACCCGGTCCGCCGAAGAGGTCCACCGCGCCCAGTTGCGTTGGTATGCCGAGCATCCCGCGGTGGTCGACGCGGCCTTCGAGCGACACGCGGACGTGCTGACCCGGCTCGGGGTCACCCGATGAGGGTCGCGCAGGTCATCGTGGGCCCCGACCAGCACGGCGTGGTGCAGTTCGCCCACCGCATTCACGACGCCGTGGTCGGCGTCGGCGGGTCGTCCGTGCTCGTGCGGCAGGTCGATCGGCCCGACGACGCGTCGACGCCGCGGGTCACGGGTGCCGACGTGGCGCACCTGCACGTCACCGATCGCCTGTTCGGGTCGCCCGCCGACCGGGCCGCGGACGCGGTGGCCACGCTCGTGGACGCCGTGCGCGCGGACGGCGTGCGGATCGTGGTCACGCTGCACGACGTGCCGCAGCCGTCCGACGGCCGGGCGTTTGCCGTGCGCACGGCCGCGTATCGGCGCATCGCCGATCTCGCCGACGTCGTGGTGGTCAGCAGCGAGCACGAACGGCTGCTCCTCGCCGACGTCGGGATCGAACCCGCTGTCCTGGAGGTGATTCCGCTGCCGGTCGAGACCGGGCACGTCACCGAGGTCGACAGCCCGGGGGCCGCGACGGTCGGGGTCCTCGGGTTCCTCTACCCCGGCAAAGGGCACGTGGAAGTGGCCGCCGCGCTGCCGCCCGGCACCGACTTCGTCGCCCTGGGGCGCCCGTCGCCGGGCCACGAGGACCTCGTCGACGACCTGCGCGCGGTCTCCGCGACCGCCCGCGTCACCGGGTACATCGAGGACGACGACCTGCCCGCGGCGCTGCACGCGGTGACGGTGCCGGTCGCGCACCATCGCCACCTCTCCGCGTCCGGATCGATCGTCACGTGGATCGAGCACGGGCGTCGTCCGCTCGTGGTGACCGGCCGCTACACCCGCGAACTCGACGCCCGCTCACCCGGCGTGGTCACGCTGTACGAGGAGGACGACCTCGCCGGCGCGATGCGCCGCGCTCTGGCGGATCCCGCGTCGACGTGGATCGCCTCCGGCGTGATCGCGCACCCGACCGCCGACGAGGTGGGCCGGGCGCATCTCGACCTCTACCGCGCGTCGCTGCGGGTGTCGACGTGAGCGAACCGCGTGCGCTGCGCACGGCGTCGGGCACGACGGTGCCGGGCAACCGGTGGGACCTGCTCGACGGAACTGCCGGTGCGACAACGACGGTCAGCGTCGTGGTGCCCTACTACCGGCAGCAGACTCAACTGGACCTGATGCTGGCCGCGCTCGAACGGCAGGATTACCCGCGCGACCGGCTCGAGGTGATCGTCGCGGACGACGGGTCGCCCGAACCGCCACGGGTGGAGTGCGCGCTTCCGGTCACCGTGGTGACGCAGGAGGACCGGGGCTTCCGTGCCGCCGCCGCGCGCAACCTCGGCGCCGCCGCGGCGACCGGTGACGTGCTGTGCTTTCTCGACGCCGACACGATTCCCGAACCGGGGTACGTGAGCGCCCTGGTCCGACTGCCGGCGCTGGTGCCCGACGCGCTGACAGTCGGCCGCCGTCGGCACGCGGACCTCACCGCGCTGGGGCGGCTCCCGCAGCCGGGCGACCCGGTGCTCGACGAGCCCGCGTGGCTGGTCGACGCCTACCGGGGCTCGCGCGACCTGCTCGACGCCGACGACCGGTCGTATCGCCACGTCATCAGTGCCGTGATGTGTTGTCGCCGAACGTTCTTCGACGAGATCGGCGGGTTCGACGAGTCGTTCACCAGCTACGGCGGCGAGGACTGGGAACTGGCCAACCGCGCGTGGCTGGCCGGTGCGGTCCTGGCGCACGTGCCTACCGCCGTCGCCTGGCACGACGGACCGGACTGGGCAGGGCGGCCGGACGACCGGCGTCGGGACGCCAAGAACGGGGAGGCCATGTCGCTGGCACCGCTCGTCACCGACCCGGCGGCCCGACGACACGGGGTGCGCTACGCGGTGCCCGACGTGACGGCCGTCGTCCACAGTGCGGGGCACACGGCGGCGTCGTTGATCGTGACGGTCGGCTCGATTCTCCGACACGGCGACGTGACGGTGTGGGTGGACGGCGACGAGGCGTCGTCGTTCGTCGGGACGTGGGGTATCGACGATCCGCGGGTGCGGGTCGGGGCGCCCACCGCGGCGGAGACGAGGCGCAGCCGAGTCGCGGTGGAGGTCGGGGGCCGCGCGGTGTTCGGCGAGAAGGCGTTCGAACTGCTGGCAGGGGCCGGGGCGGGCGGCTCGGTGCGGTGCACTCTGCCGGACGGCGCGTTCGTCACGCACGAGACCTGGCGTGCGCGACGACGCGCCCGGCGCTGGGCGTCCGCGCTCGGCGTCGACGAGAAGGCCGCGCTGGCTCTGCTGTTCGGCGCCCACACCGTCGACGGGCACGCCGTCGACGTGACCACCGGGCCGTTGCGCCCCGATCTCTCCTGGTGAGGACTTCCTGACATGACCCCGTACTCGTTCGACGTCCTCGTGATCGGCGGCGGCAACGCCGGACTGTCGGCCGCGGCCCGCTGCCGCAAGAAGGGGCTGGACTCCGTCGCGGTGATCGAGCCGCAGTCGGTGCACACGTATCGACCGCTGCTGTCCTACGTCGGCGGCGGGCAGGCGCGGTTGCCGAGCGCGCAGCGCGGCCAGGCGCAGGTGACGCCCCGAGGGGTGACGTGGCTGCAGGATTCCGCGGTCTCGGTCGACCCGTCGTCGAACACCGTGACCTGCGCGTCGGGCATGACGGTGACGTACCGCGATCTGATCGTGGGACCGGGGTTGGTGCCGGACCACGACGCGCTGCCGGGTATCGACGCGGCCCTCGCGACGGAGGCGGTCGCGAGCAACTATCTCGACGAGGCGACCCGCACCTGGTACCTCACCCGCACCGTCCGCGACGGCGGTCACGCGGTGTTCACCGTGCCGCGCCCGCCCGTCAGCTGCACCGGCACGACGGTCAAGCCCCTGTTCCTCGCCGCGGCGCACTGGGCGAGCATCGGACGGTCCGTACGCATGACGCTGGTGGTCGACCGCGACGGCATCGTCGGGGTACCGGATCTCGACGCTCGGCTCGATTCGGCGCTGCGCGAGCTCGGGGTGACGGTGTTGCGGCGCACCGCCGTCACCGCGCTGCACCCGGATCGGACGGCGATCGAGGTGACCGGTCCGGGCGGTGCCGAGACCCTCGACTACGACATGCTCCACCTGGTGCCGCCCTACCGTGGGCGCGCGTGGGTCACGGAGTCCGGACTCGCCGGTGACGCGCCGCACGGTCTGGTCGAGATCGACTCGCGCACGCTGCAGCATCGGCGCTACCCGAACATCTGGGCCGCCGGCGACGGGGCGGCCATCGACACCGATCCGTCCGGCGGGGGACTGCGCAAGCAGGTGTCCACGCTGGTGGACAACCTGCTCGCTGCTCGCCGCGGAGACGACTTCGGCGAGTACGACGGCTACACCGTCGCCCCCATTCCCGTCGACGCTCATCGGCTGATCGCGGCCGAGTTCGATCGCACGGGCGCCATCACCTCCTCCGTTCCGTCGTTCCTCGACCCGTTGAAGCCCCGCCGCCTCGCGTGGGCCGGCGATCGGTACGGCCTGCCGTTCTCGTACTGGCATCTGCTGCTGAAGGGTCACCTGTAGACCCCGTCAGAACGGGGGTGGTGTGTCCTCCGCTTGGGGTGGGGCGACGCCGTTGAGGGCGTTGCGGAGTCGGTTTCGGTTGCGTTCCTGGCGTCGGCGGGCGTGTTTCTGCTCGGTGCGGGGGGCGGGGCTTCAAC
>NZ_JABUBU010000015.1 GCF_019834675.1 Rhodococcoides corynebacterioides
AGCCAGGATCAAACTCTCCGTTGAAGACTCTTATCGACCACCCAGCAGAAACCGAGCAGCCAATGAAAACTAGAGAGCCAAATCCAGCAATAAAACTCACGCCAGCACACAAAAATGTACTGACAAAACCGATCCTCCCCCGACGGGAAGAAGGAGAAGAACCGGAACCAAAAAATTGGCACTGACATTCATCGACACACTGTTGAGTTCTCAAAGAACACACGCACACCACCACCGACCCACCAACGTGAACCGGATCCGGGGCAACCGTTCCAGACTAACCGTAGTCCGAGTGGAGGGTCAAGGACCCTCGTAGCGGACTCGATCAGGGTGTCAGAACCGGCTCGGCGGCGGCCTTGCGGCTCGCACTCCGTGTCCGTCTCGCTCTGACTCGACAAAAGTTACGCGCCGGATAACTGTGCGTCAAATCCGCTGGTCGAACCGGCGTCCACGGTCTGTTGCCGCAGGTCGGAGAACCACCCGCGTCGGCGCGCGGGCACCGACCCCGGCCGACGGGGGCTGTGACCCCGCCCACGGTCCGCCGCCGCCAGTCGGCTCCGGGCGCGTCACCCCTGCCGGCGAGCCCCGGCCATGTTCTTCTTCCCGCGCCGCACCACCAGCCACTCCCCGTGCAGGTAACCGTCGGCGTCGGGACGCCAGTCCTCGTCCGAGATCTTCACGTTGTTCACCGACGCGCCGCCCTCCTTGACCACCCGCCGGGCCGCTCCCTTGCTCTCGCAGAGTCCGGTGCCGACGAGCAGATCGACGATGGTCGGGGGCTCCCCCGCAGCCACGTCGAGGACCGCGGTCTCGCGCAGCGCGGCGCTCAGCGTCGACGCATCGAGCTCGGTCAGTTCGCCGCGACCGAACAGAGCGCGGCTGGCCAACTCGACCGCGGCGGTGTTCTCGGCACCGTGGACCAGCGTCGTCATCTCGGCGGCCAGGCGTCGCTGGGCTTCCCGCGCCTGCGGTCGCTCGGCCGTCGCGGTCTCGAGCTCGGCCAGCTCGTCGCGGTCCAGGAACGTGAACCACCGGAGGTACCGCACGACGTCGGCGTCGGAGGTGTTCACGAAGTACTGGTACCAGGCGTACGGGGAGGTCATCTCGGGATCGAGCCACAGGCTGCCGCCCCCGGTGGACTTGCCGAACTTGGTGCCGTCGGCCGCCGTCACCAGCGGGACCGTCATCCCGTGCACAGTCTTCGCGTCCACCCGGCGGTTCAGGTCCACCCCGGCGACGATGTTGCCCCACTGGTCGGAGCCGCCCACCTGCAGCACGCACCCCAGTTCGCGGCGCAGGTGCAGGTAGTCGTTCGCCTGCAGGAGCATGTAGCTGAACTCGGTGTAGGACATGCCGTCCGATTCGAGGCGCTTCTTCACGGTCTCGCGCGCGAGCATCACGTTGACCGAGAAGTGCTTGCCGAGATCGCGCAGGAAGTCGATCGCCGTGAGCTCGCCCGTCCACTCCAGGTTGTTCGCCACGATCGCGTCGGCGGGCGAGCCGGTGTCGAGGTCGACGAACCTCGACAGCTGCCCCCGGATACGATCGGCCCACTCCGCGACCGTGGCGGCCGCGTTCATCGTCCGCTCTCCGACGTCCCGCGGATCGCCGATCAGTCCGGTCGCACCGCCGGCGAGAACCACCGGCCGGTGTCCGGCGCGCTGGAACCGGGCGAGCACCAACAGAGGCACCAGGTGACCGGCGTGCAGACTCGGTCCGGTCGGATCGAATCCCGCGTACAGCGTGATGGGCGCACGCGTCGCCTCGGTCAGGGCCTCGATGTCGGTCGACTGGGCGATCAGCCCACGCCAGGACAGTTCCTCGATGATGCTCACGAGCGTCGATCTTTCCGTATCGGCGTTCGGTCGACCACATCCGCCCTGGTGGGCGCGCGCGGACTCCGTCGGTAGGCGGACACCGCCGGATCGCCCGGGATCCAGAAGCGCCACGGCACGTCGGCCGCCGCGCTGACACCGACCCGCGGACCGTCGACGGAGTCCACGGGTTCACCGAGGTCGAACCGCACCGGTGAGTCGGGCGAGGACAGATCCAGACCGTTGTGCTCGAGGGTCAGCCCCAGCGCGGACCCCACGTTTCCCGGTCCGCGTGCCCGGCCGGGTCCCGGGGCCGACGGACGCCGAGCGGCCACCGTGTCGTCGCCGTCCACCACCGCACCGGCTCGGATCAGCACGGCGCCGGCGACGCCCTCCGCCGCGCACACGATGTTCGCGCACCGGTGCATCCCGTAACTGAGGTACACGTACAGGCGTGCCGCCGGCCCGAACATCACGGAGTTCCGCGGCGTCGGGCCACGGAAGGAATGCGCGGCGGGATCCGGCCAGGGGCCCGCGGGGTCGCCGCCGTAGGCCTCGACCTCCACCACGCGCAGGGCGACGTCGCCGTGACGGAGAACGCCGCCGAGGATGCGACGAGCCGCGGCGACCGGGTCCGCACGAGCCAGCACCGACTCCAGGGCGGACGTCAGCCGACGGTCTCCGGCTCGGTGGCCCGCGCGACGATGTCCGCGTGCTGCTCGTCGGTCGCGTCGCGCGCGTCGTCGACCAGCAACACCGGAATGCCGTTCTCGATCGGATAGATCCGGCGGAGCCGCGGGTTGTAGAGCAACTCGTCCTGGATCAGGAGCAGTGGACCCTTGTCCTGCGGACACGCCAGGATGCTGTGCAGGCGGGCATCGACACTCATCGGAACTCCTGTGGTCGGGGTGATGGTGCCACCCTACGATCCGGATCGCCCGGCCGACGACGCGCCCGTCGTCACCGAGAACCGTTCCGCCGCCACCGCCTTGGTCAACCGGCGGTACTCCCCCGACCGATCGGCGAACCACGTCCGCGGCCCCGGCGCCGGTATCCCCGCCGCGCGGAGCTCGTCGTCGACGGGCCGGAAGGCCGCGCTGACGGCGATCTCGGGCACGACGTGCACGATGTCGGGTCGCTGCGCCGCGGGCAGAACCGCCAGCGCGTCCGTCACGGCCCGTGCGCCGAGGCTCGCACCGTCGCGGAGCGTCACCGCACACACGGCCCACTGGGCACCCGGGTCGCCCACGCCGTACATCACGGCCAGATCCACGCCGTCGAGCGTGGAGACGGCGTCGACGATCGGCTGCGGGAAGACCGGGCCGCGCGCCGCGATCACCACGGACCGCTTGTTGCCCAGCAGCCAGAAGTCGCCACCCTCGTCCCGACGGAACATCAGCTCGGTCGGCGTCCAGACGTCCCCTGCCTCGAACACGCCCCGCATGTAGGAACCGCTGGCGTCGTCGAGCCCCGGTCGGCCGAGCAGCACGCCGGGCTCGTCGTCCGCGCACTCGCGGACGAACCCGTCGTCGTCGGTGAGGAACCGGGCGGTCACGGGATCGTAGGCGGCCAACGCCACCCGTCCGCTGCCCGGCAGCGGTCGACCCTTCGACCCGATCTTGACGCCGGCGACGTTGGCCAGCACCACGTCCCCCTCGGTGGAGGCGTAGAACTCCAGCACCCGCGC
The DNA here is from genome assembly GCF_019834675.1 of Rhodococcoides corynebacterioides. Taxonomy (GTDB): domain Bacteria; phylum Actinomycetota; class Actinomycetes; order Mycobacteriales; family Mycobacteriaceae; genus Rhodococcoides; species Rhodococcoides corynebacterioides_A. The sequence continues at coordinate 3,502 of NZ_JABUBU010000015.1, forward strand.
CGGAGCGAGACGCTCGACCGTGCGCCGCCACAGGCCCACCGGCATCCCGGAGCCGATGAACAGCCGGATCGGGTGCAGGCGCGGTTCGGGCAGGTCGGGGTGATCGAGCAGGTCCCGCATCATGGCCCAGGTGTAGGACACCACGGTCACTCCGTAGCGCTGGACCTCGTCCGCGAATCGCTCCGGATCGAGGCCGCGGGAGAGCGCGATGCGGGCTCCCCCGGCCAGGGCGCCGCCGACCGCGACCAGCAGACCGGCCGAGTGATGCAGTGGCGCAAGGCAGTAGACGGTGTCACTGCGCGACAGGCCCGCCGAGCCGGCCGTACCGAACGCGGAGAGCGCCCACCGGTAGTTGGTGACGAACTTCGGCGTCAGCGTGTCCCCGGATCCGCTGAACAGGACGAAGCCGAGCTCGCGCGCCCGGCCGGGGTTGGGGACGTACCACCCCGGCAGCTCGACGCCCGCCGGATCGACCTGCTCGAGGTCCACCACGGTCTCCGACGTCGGGACCGAGAGCGTCCGGTTCTCGCCGCCGCCGAGCACCAACACCTCGACGCCCAGGTTGACGGCCGCGTCGAGGTTGTCGGGGTCGACGATCACCATCTCGGCGCGGCCGAGTCGCAACGCGGCCGCGACGTCCGGCGACGGCTGCACCACCACGGCCACGGCACCGATGCGGGAGAGCGCGGCGACGGCCGCGAGCGCACTGGGCCGCGTCTCCATCAGCACGCCGATGTGCATCGCGGGTCGGATGCCGTGCGCGATCAGTCCGCGCACCACGTTGTCGATCCGATCGTTCACCGCCGCATAGGAATACACCCGGTCGTCGAACACGAAGCATTCCGCCGACGGTGCGCGGCGGTTCTGCTCGGCGAGCAGGCGGCCCATCGACACCGGCGAATGCGGCTGCAACTGCCCGAGCCGGGCCAGCTTCGGCAGGGTGCGAACGGCCTCGGTGGAGATCTCCCGTGAGCCGCGGACCGCACCGGCGGCCGCGGACACGGCCCCGCGTCCGATTCCGACGCCGACCTCGGCGATCGTGGCCGCCGTGTGGACCAGCCGGGCGCTGACCGACACGCCGCTCTCCGACGGCGGGTGGTCGTCGTAGGACATCGCACGCACGTCGAGCGGCCGGGGACCGCGTCCCTCGCGCCAGTCGATCCACGCCGACGTGATCGGCCACGTCTGCGTGGCCGCGGTACTGCCGACGACGAGGCCGAAGTGGCCGGCGCGCAGGTCCGCCTCGTACACGTCGGCGCGCGGTGCGGCGCGCCGGATGCCGCGCACGGCCAACGGCTGGCCGATGTCGTCCACCTCGCCCACGAACGCCAGGATCGGCACCGTCAGCTCGGTCAGCGAGACGACCTTGCCCCGGATGGAGAAGCCGCCGGTCATCATGCGGTTGTGGACGACGAACTGCGTGAGCAGTTCCGCCACCGCGGGCCCGGACCAGGCGACCCACCCGTCCATCGCGAGGAATCGCCGCTGAGTCTCGCGCGGCAGCAACGCATCTCGATCGTGGAGCTGGAGCAGGAAATCGATACGGCTCTTCACGGTCTTGGCCGGATCGAGCAACTGGAACCCCGTGCGGGCCATCCAGTCGGTCACGGCCAGCCGGGTGAACACGTGCTCGGCGAGGAACTCCGCGCCGCGGGTCGCCACCCCGGCCGGAATGCCCAGCGGGAGTGCGGCCAGGGTGTCGACGGGACTGCCGAAGGTGATGATGCTGGCGATGTTCCGACTCGACCGGTAGGCCGCCGCCTGGTAGCAGAACATCCCGCCCTGCGAGTACCCCGCGAGGTGGACGTCGCGGCCGGTCTCCTCCGCGACGTGGTCGACGATCTGGCTGATCGCGACGATGTGGTCGGTGAGGGTGCGGTTCCAGCCGCCCTCCTCGGTGGCGGGCGACCCGAAGTCGACCACCCACGGGTCCATGCCCGCGGAGTGGAGCAGGCCCACACCGCCCTGATCGCGGGTCACGTCGTAGACGTCCGCGGACATCATCATGGGCGGGACGAGCACCACCGGCGGTCCCGACGGGTTCTCGTCGGCGAAGTACCGGCGCAGCCGGTACATCGGATCCCGTGCGACGACGGTGAACGACGACGGCACGGCGTCCGTCTCGAGTCCGCCGAGGCGGAGAACCTCGAGCCCGTTCTGCGCGGTGGCGACGACGCGACGCAGCGACGTCGTCACGGACCCGGTGTCGAAACCCAGCACCTGTACTCCTCAGTCACCGAACCACTCACGCACCGAACCACTCACACCGAACCGGTCACCACCCGCGGCGATCCACCGTCGACGGGCGCATCACAGCGTCTCACACCGGCACGGGGTCTCCCCCGGACTCTGCCGGATCAGGCGTCGGGCCACTCACGCAGCCGGGCCGCGCGCGCCCGGACACCCGCGAGCTGCTCGGCGACCCGAACCGGCGCCGTGCCGCCGCGACTGTCCCGCGAGGCGATGGATCCGTCGACGGTGAGCACGCTGCGCACCTCGGGACCGAGGGCCGGGTCGATCGCGGCGAACTGCTCGTCGGTGAGCTGGTCGAGCTCGACGCCGGACTCCTCCGCCACCCGCACGCAGGCACCGGCGACCTCGTGGGCGTGCCGGAACGGGATTCCCTGGCGCACCAGCCATTCGGCGATGTCGGTGGCCAACGTGAAGCCCGCGGGAGCGAGCGCGCGGAGGCGGTCGGTGTCGAACTCGAGCGTGCCGATCAGGCCGCTGAGCGCGGGCAGCAACAGGTCGAGTTGGGCGACGGAGTCGATGACCGGCTCCTTGTCCTCCTGCAGGTCCCGGTTGTAGGCGAGAGGCTGCGCCTTGAGCGTCGCGAGCAGGCCGGCGAGATTCCCGATCAGTCGCCCGGTCTTGCCGCGCGTCAGCTCCGCCACGTCGGGGTTCTTCTTCTGCGGCATGATCGAACTGCCCGTGGACCAGGCGTCCGCGAGCGTCACGTAGCCGTACTCGGGCGTGCTCCAGGAGACGATCTCCTCGGCGAGACGGGACAGGTCCACCGCCGTCATCGCGAGGACGAACGCGGCCTCCGCCGCGAAGTCACGGGAGCTGGTCGCGTCGATCGAGTTCTCGGCCGACTCGTCGAAGCCCAGTTCGGCGGCGATCTTCTCCGGAGACAGACCGAGCGAGGACCCGGCCAGCGCACCGGACCCGTAGGGCGACACCGCCGCCCGTCGGTCGAAGTCCCGGAACCGCTCGACGTCGCGGAGCAACGGATGCGCGTGCGCGAGCAGGTGGTGAGCCAGCAGAACCGGTTGCGCCGCCTGCGAATGCGTCTTGCCCGGCATCACGGCGCCGGGATGCGCCGCGGCCTGCCCGGCCAGCGCGTCGACGACGTCGAGCACGCCGACCGACACGCGGCGGACCGCGTCGCGGAGCCACATGCGGAACAGCGTGGCCACCTGGTCGTTGCGCGAGCGCCCCGCCCGCAGCCGGCCACCCAGTTCGGGCCCGACGCGCTCGATCAGTCCGCGCTCGAGGGCGCCGTGGACGTCCTCGTCGGACTCGGCGGGGCCGAACGCGCCGGAGTCGACGTCGGCGGCCAGCGCATCGAGACCGGCAAGCATCGCCTCGAGGTCCGGCGCGGTGAGCAGTCCCGCCGAGTTCAGCACCCGCGCATGCGCTTTGGACGCCCGGACGTCGTACGGCGCCAACACCCAGTCGAAGTGGGTGGACTTGCTCAGGGCGGCCATGGCGGCCGCGGGACCGGACCCGAACCGGCCACCCCAGAGGGCCCCCGTGTTGGTGCCGTGCCCGGCCCCGGCCCCGCCCGTCGGCTGGTCCGTCACAGGTCCGACTGTCCCTGCGCGCCGACGGCGCCGCGATCCCGACGCGCGGCGATCTTCGAGGACAGACCGTGCAGCTGCACGAATCCCTTGGCCGACGACTGGTCGAAGGTGTCGCCCGCGTCGTACGTCGCGAGGTTGAAGTCGTACAGCGACTCACCCGAGCGGCGTCCGTTCACCACGATCGACCCGGCGTGCAGGACCAGACGGATCTCGCCGGAGACGTGCTGCTGCGTGTGCTGGACGAAGGTGTCCAGCGCGCTCTTGAGCGGGGAGAACCACAGACCGTCGTAGACCTGCTCGGCCCACTTCTGGTCCGTGTGGCGCTTGTAGCGGCCGAGCTCGCGCTCGAGGGTGACGTGCTCGAGCTCCTCGTGCGCGCGGATGAGCACCATGGCGCCGGGGGCCTCGTAGACCTCGCGGCTCTTGATGCCCACCAGACGGTCCTCGACCACGTCGAGGCGGCCCACACCCTGCTTGCCGGCGCGCGTGTTGAGCTCCTGGATGGCCTCCAGCACCGACACCGGGCGGCCGTCGATGGCCACGGGACGGCCCTTGTCGAACGTGATCACCAGCTCGTCGGGCGCGGTGAAGTTGGCCGTCGGGTCCTCGGTGTAGTCGTAGACGTCCTTGGTCGGCGCGTTCCACAGATCCTCGAGGAATCCGGTCTCGACGGCGCGGCCCCACACGTTCTGGTCGATCGAGAACGGGGACTTCTTGGTGACGTTGATCGGGATCGCGTTCTCCTCGGCGAAGGCGATGGCCTTCTCCCGGGTCCACGCGTAGTCGCGCACCGGCGCCAGCACGTCGAGCTCCGGCGCGAGCGTGTTGAAGCCGACCTCGAAGCGCACCTGGTCGTTGCCCTTGCCGGTGCAACCGTGCGCGACGACCGTGCCGCCGTGGGCGCGCGCGTTGTCGACGAGGTGCTTGACGATCAGCGGGCGGCTGATCGCCGAAACCAGGGGGTAGCGGTCCATGTACAGCGCGTTCGACTGGATGGTCGGCAGGCAGTACTCCTCCGCGAACTCGTCGCGGGCGTCGACCACCACGGACTCGACGGCGCCGCAGTCGAGCGCACGCTGACGGACGACGTCCATGTCCTCGCCGCCCTGGCCCAGATCGATCGCGACGGCGACGACCTCCTTGCCGGTCTCGCGGCCGATCCAGCTGATGGCGACGGAGGTGTCGAGTCCACCGGAGTAGGCGAGGATGACGCGTTCGGCCATGAGGTTGTGCTCCTTGTGTGTCGTGGTTCGGTTCGCGCGCATTCCGTGGTCGCGGAACGTCAGTGCGCGAGATGTTCGATGCGGTCCGCGAGGTCGCGTCCGGTGAGGGGTTCGCGGGCGATCACGAAGATCGTGTCATCCCCCGCGACGGTCCCGACGACGTCGGGCAGCGACGCGCGGTCCAACGCGCTCGCGAGATAGTGCGCGGCGCCGGGCGGCGTCCGCAGCACGGCGAGGTTGGCGCTGGCGTCGGTGGACACCAGCAGCTCGCCGAGCAGGCGCGACACCCGTCCGGTTCCCCCGAACACGCCGCGGACGGGACTGCCGTCCTCGGGCACCAGGTAGACCCCCGGACCGCCGTCGGCCCCGCGCAGTTTGACGGCGCCGAGTTCGTCGAGATCGCGCGAGAGCGTGGCCTGGGTGGCCTCGATGCCCTCGGCGGCCAGCAGATGCTGCAGCTCGGGCTGCGACCGCACCTGGTGTGCCCCCAGCAGCGCGACGATGCGCGCCTGCCGACCCGCGCGCGTGGACGCGGTCACGGGACCGCGGGATTCCGGTTCGGGCGCCGCGTCGGGGGACGTCACCGCGCCTGCTCCAGCAGCCACACCAGCACCGCCTTCTGCGCGTGCAGGCGGTTCTCGGCCTCGTCCCACACGCCGCTGTGCGGGCCGTCGAGCACGGTGTCGGTGATCTCCTCCCCGCGGTGCGCGGGGAGACAGTGCAGGACGAGCACGTCGGACGCAGCCCGCGCGAGAAGGTCCTCGTTCACCTGGAACGGCCGCAGCGGACCGACGCGATCGAGCCCGTCGTTCTCCTGACCCATCGACGTCCAGGTGTCGGTGACCAGGACGTCCGCGTCGGTGGCGGCCGCGATCGGATCGGACGTGACCGTCACCGACCCGCCCGTCTCGGCGGCGCGCGTGGTGGCCGCCGCGAGGACGTCGGCGTCCGGCAGGAAGCCCTCCGGCGCCGCGACGGTGACGTGCATGCCGGCCGTGACACCGCCGAGCATCAGCGAGTGCGCCATGTTGTTCGCGCCGTCACCGAAGTAGGACAGCCGCAGCCCGGCCGGGTCGCCCTTGCGTTCGGCGATGGTCTGCAGGTCGGCCAGGACCTGGCAGGGGTGGAACTCGTCGGACAGGGCGTTGACGATGGGCACGGAGGCACCCGTCGCCATCTGCTCGAGCCGCTTCTGCCCGAAGGTGCGCCAGACGACGGCGTCGACGTACCGGGACAGGACGCGCCCGGTGTCCTGCAGGGTCTCCTCCCGGCCGAGCTGGGTGCTGCGTCCGTCGACGACCACGGCGTGGCCGCCGAGCTGGGCGACGCCCATCTCGAACGAGAACCGGGTGCGCGTGGAGTTCTTCTCGAAGATGACGCCGACGCCGCGCGGTCCCTCCAGCGGCCGTCGGGAGAACGGGTTCTTCTTGAGTTCTGCTGCGAGAGCGAGGACCTCGGCCTGCTCGGCCGGACTCAGGTCGTCGTCACGCAGGAAATGGCGGACCGTCACTGCGCAGCCTCCTTCGATGCGGCGGCCCCGTCGAGGACCGCCGGCAGTGCGGCCACCAACGCGGCGGCCTGGTCGTCGGTGAGAACGAGCGGCGGCGCCAGTCGGACGACGTCGGGCTGGGCCGCGTTGACCAGGAACCCCGCGCCGCGGGCGAGCCGCTCCACCTCGGGTGCGACCGGGTCGGTGAGGACGACGCCCAGGAGCAGACCGGCGCCGCGAACGTGGCTCACCAAGGGGTGACCGAGGTTCTCGATGTCCCCGGCGAGGGACTTGCCCAGCCGGTCGGCACGGCCGAGCAGATCCTCCTCGGCGATCGTCCGCAACACCGCGAGGGCCGCGGCGGCGCAGACCGGATTGCCGCCGAACGTCGTGCCGTGCTTGCCCGGCGTGAGCAGCTCGGCCGCGCGGCCGATCCCGATGGTGGCGCCGATGGGCAGTCCGCCGCCGAGGCCCTTGGCCAGGGTGATCACGTCGGGCACGATGCCGTCGCGCTGATGCGCGTAGAACCACCCGGTGCGGCCGATGCCGGTCTGCACCTCGTCGAGGACCAGCAACGCACCGCGTGCGGCGGTGATCTCCCGCGCGGCGGCCAGGTACCCGTCCGGGGGAACGACGACGCCGCCCTCGCCCATGATCGGCTCGAGAAACACGGCGGCGGTGGTCTCGTCGACGGCGGCGTCGAGCGCGGCGACGTCGCCGAAGGGCACGTGCGTGACCCCGCCCGGCAGCGGCTCGAACGGCGTCCGCTTGTCCGGCTGGCCGGTGAGCGCCAGCGCCCCCATGGTGCGGCCGTGGAAGGCCCTCTCCGCGGCGACGATGCCCGGGCGGCCGGTGAGCCGCGCCATCTTGAACGCGGCCTCGTTCGCCTCCGTTCCCGAGTTGCAGAAGAACACGCGCGCATCGGTGCCCGGCGCATGACCGAGGTGGTGGAGCAACTGCTCGGCGAGGGCGACGGAGGGCTCGGACGCGTAGAGGTTCGAGGTGTGCCCGAGGGTCGAAAGCTGCGTCGTCACGGCCTCGACGACGGCCGGATGCGCGTGGCCGAGGATGTTGACCGCGATGCCCGCGAGGAAGTCGACGTAGTCCGTGCCGTCCGCGTCGGTCACCACGGCGCCCGCGCCCCGCACCAGGGCCACGCGGGGCACGCCGTAGTTGTTCATCAGCGCGTCCGCGAAGCGGTGCTGAAGCTGCTCGGTGGCGGTCACGGGATCACCCGCGTCGTGTCGGACACCATGGTTCCGATCCCTTCTCCGGTGAACAGTTCGAGCAGGACCGAGTGCTCGGTCCGGCCGTCGACGACGTGCGCGCTCGGCACGCCGCCGCGTACGGCGCGCAGGCAGGCCTCCATCTTGGGCACCATGCCGGCGTCGAGGGTCGGCAGCAGCTGCTCCACCGAGGCGGTGTCGATCTCGGAGACGAGCGAGCTGCGGTCCGGCCAGCGGGTGTAGAGGCCCTCGACGTCGGTGAGCATCACCAACTTCTCCGCGCCCAGCGCCTCGGCGAGAGCCGCCGCGGCGGTGTCGGCGTTGATGTTGTGCACCACGCCGTCCGCATCGGGAGCGATGGTGGAGACCACCGGGATCCGCCCGGCGTCGATGAGATCGTGCACCGCGTCGGGGTTCACGCTCGTGACGTCGCCGACCAAGCCGATGTCCGTCGCCACGCCGTCCACCTGCACGGTCCGCCGCGTCGCGGTGAACAGTCCGGCGTCCTCACCGGAGATGCCGACCGCGTACGGCCCGTGGGCGTTGATCAGACCGACCAACTCGCGGCCCACCTGGCCGAACAGCACCATGCGGACGACGTCCATGACCTCGGGCGTCGTCACGCGGAAGCCGCCGCGGAACTCGCCCACGAGTCCGAGCCGGGCGAGCATCGCGGAGATCTGCGGGCCACCGCCGTGCACCACGACGGGATGCACGCCCACCGTGCGCAGGAACGCCATGTCCGCGGCGAAGGCGGCCTTGAGGGTGTCGTCGACCATCGCGTTGCCGCCGTACTTGACGACCACGATTCGCCCGGACCACCGCTGCAGCCACGGCAGGGCGCCGGCGAGCACGCGTGCCGTCTCGGCGGCCCCGAGCGACCCCGGCTGCACATCGGCGCCTGCGGGCCCCGTCTGCGCCGTCACGACGAGTACGCCGAGTTCTCTTCGACGTACCCGTGCGAGAGGTCCGTCGTGCGAATGGAGGCGGCCGCGTCGCCGACGCCGAGGTGGACGTCGACGGCGATGTCGGTCGCCGAGAGGTCGACCTCGCGCGCACCGGGTGCGCCCATGCCGTCGACGCAGACCGGCCGGCCCTGGAACGAGACCGAGATCCGGTCGGGCTTCATATCCACCGGCGCCGTCCCCACGGCCGCGAGCACCCGACCCCAGTTCGGGTCCGAGCCGAAGAGGGCCGTCTTGACCAACGAATCGCGGGCGATCACCCGAGCCGCGACGACGGCGTCGTCCTCGCTGCGCGCGCCCCGCACGGTGACGGTGACCCGCTTGGTCACCCCCTCCGCGTCGGCCATGAGCTGGTCGGCGAGGTCATCGCACACCGCGAGCACGGCGGCGTCGAGGTCCTCCTGCGTCGCCGACACCCCGCTGGCACCCGAGGCGAGCAGCAGCACGGTGTCGTTGGTGGAGGTCGCGCCGTCGACGTCGAGACGGTCGAAGGACCGCGACGTCGCGTGCCGGAGCGCGGCGTCGAGTTGCTCGGACGTGGCGACGACGTCGGTGGTCACCACGCACAGCATCGTCGCCAGCGAGGGGGCCAGCATGCCGGCGCCCTTGGCCATGCCGCCGACGTTCCAACCACCCGGATGGTGGAGGGCGGCCTGCTTGGGGACGGTGTCCGTCGTCATGATCGCGTAGGCCGCGTCGGTGCCGCCGGAGATACCGCCGGCGAGCTCGTGCACGATCTCGGTGACGCCGGCGAGCAGCCTGTCCATGGGGAGCCGGTCCCCGATGAGGCCGGTGGAGCAGACCGCGATCTCCCCCGCCCCGGTCTCGGTGCCCCAGTCGCTGAGCACGCCGGCGAGGTGTTCGGCCGTGCGGTGGGTGTCCTGGAATCCCGGCGCCCCGGTGCAGGCGTTGGCGCCGCCGGAGTTGAGGACCACCGCGCGCAGCGCGCCGGACCTGAGTACCTGCTGCGACCAGAGCACCGGCGCGGCCTTGACCTTGTTGGTGGTGAACACTCCCGCCGCCGCGTGGTCCGGGCCTTCGTTGACCACCAGCGCGAGATCGGGCTTGCCGGTGGCCTTGATCCCGGCCGCGATGCCGGCGGCACGGAATCCGGCCGCGCAGGTCACGCCCTGGGTGCGGACCAGGACTCCGGGCTGTGCGGTCACGGCGCCACTCCCACGGTCGAGAGCCCGTCGGTCTCGGGGAGGCCGAGGGCGAGGTTCATGGACTGCACGGCGCCACCAGCCGTGCCCTTGGTGAGGTTGTCGATCGCGGCGAAGGCGATCAGCCGGCCGGCGTCGGCGTCCACGACCACCTGCAGCTGCACGGCGTTGGACCCGATCACCGACCCGGTCTGCGGCAACGATCCCTCCGGCAGCAGGTGCAGGAACGGCTCGTCGGCGCAGAACTCCTCGTACACCGCGCGAGCCTGCTCGGCGGTCGCGGTGGTGGGGGCGGAGCACGTAGCGAGGATGCCGCGCGGCATGGGGGCCAGCACGGGGGTGAACGAGACGGCCACCTCGGCACCCGCGATGGCCCCGAGGTTCTGGGCGATCTCGGGGGTGTGCCGGTGCGCGCCGGCCACGCCGTACGGCCGGACCGAGCCCATGACCTCCGAGCCGATCAGATCGACCCGAGCGGACTTGCCCGCACCCGACGTGCCGCTGACGGCGACGACGGTGACGTCGGGCGAGACGATGCCGGCGGCCACCGCCGGTGCCATCGCGAGGGTCGACGCCGTCGGGTAGCACCCCGGCACCGCGATCCGGGTCGCGGTGGACAGCGTGGCCCGCGCGCCGGGGAGCTCGGGGAGGCCGTAGGGCCAATGACCGGCGTACTCGCCGCCGTACCAGCGGTCCCAGGCCGCGGCGTCGGTGAGGCGGAAGTCGGCCCCGCAGTCGACGACCAGCGTCGACTCGGGCAGCGCTGCCGCGATCTCCGCCGACTTGCCGTGCGGCAGGGCGAGGAACACCACGTCGTGCCCGGCCAGGGTCTCCGACGAGGTGTCGCTCAGCTCGCGATCGGCGAGCGGGACCAGGTGCGGGTGATGCTGTCCGAGCAGCGTGCCGGCGTTCCCACCGGCGGTGAGGGCGCCGAGCGTCAGGCTCCCCTCGCGGTGGCCCGGGTGCCCGAGCAGCAGCCGGAGGATCTCTCCCCCGGCGTAGCCGCTCGCTCCGGCGACGGCGATCGTCCGTGCGGTGGTCATGTGATGATTATGCACTACCGTGCAAGCTCATTCGACCGTGGGTCTCACCGCAACTGTGCGCCGACGGCGGACGCGGCCGCCGCGACCGCGGCGTCACGCGCCGCACTGGCCTCGTCCTCGGTCAGCGTGCGGTCGGCCGCCCGGAACCGCAGGGCGAACGCGAGCGACTTCCGATCCGCCCCCACCTGGTCGCCGGTGAACACGTCGAACAGCCGGATGTCCTCGAGCAGATCCCCTGCCCCGTCGACCAACGCCCGCTCGACGTCCGCCGCGGGCACCGCCCGGTCGACGACCACGGCCACGTCCTGCAGGACGGCCGGGAACGGCGACACCGTGGGAGACGGCAGCACCTCCCGAACCTCGATCGCATCCAGGTTCATCTCCACGGCACAGGTCCGCGGCGGCAGTCCCGCCCGCTCGAGCACGCCCGGGTGCAACTCCCCCGCGTGCCCGACGACGACGCCGTCGACCACCAGCTCCGCGCACCGGCCCGGATGCCACGGGAGATGCTGCGCGGCGCGCAGGTCGAGCTCGACGCCGCACGTGTCGGCGACGATCCGCGCGGCCGCGAACGCGTCCGCGGCCTCGGCCGGTCGCCCCGGACCCCAGGGACCCGACGCGGTGACCGCACCGGTCAGCACCACGCCGACGTGAACGGGCTGGACGGGCAACGACTGGGTCAGCGCGGCGATCTCCTCCTCCGTCGGCCGACGGTCCACCGCCAGCGCCTCGACGGGGCGGGTGCCCTCACCCGGCAGGACGACCTGGGCGATCGAGAAGAGCGACAGGTCGCGCTGTCCACGCGAGACGTTGCGCTGCAGAGTCTCCAGCAAGCCGGGGAGCAGCGTCGTGGCCAGCGCGGGGCGGTCCGCCTCGAGCGGATTGAGCACCGTGGTGGTCACGCGCCGCGTGTCGTCCGCCGGCAGACCCCACACGTCGAAGACGCCCGCCGGCAGGAACACCGGAGCCAGGATCTCGACGTGGCCGGTGTAGGCCAGCGCCCGACCGATCGCGCGACGACGCCGCTGCACGGGCGTCAGCCCACGCCCGGCGGGTGCCGCGGGGAGCACGGACGGGATGTTCTCCAGTCCCTCGAGCCGCAGCACCTCCTCCACCAGGTCCGCGGCCTGCGTCAGGTCCGGTCGCCAGGTGGGTGGGGTCACCACCAGCACTCCGCGACCGGCATCGGACACCTCCACCCGCGTGTCGCATCCGATCTGCGACAGGCGACGGACCGAGGTCCCCGCCGCGTACTGCACTCCGGCGACGCGGTCCGGGAGGTCGAGGTCCATCCGCACGGCGGGGAACGTGTCGGCGGCGCCGACGTCGGTCAGCGTCGAGTCCACGCGGCCCCCGGCGATCGACACCAGCAGCGACGCCGCACGATCGAGCGCTCGGACCGGCAGCGCGGAGTCGACGACACGCTCGTACCGTCGGCTCGCCTCGCTCGGCAGCTTGTGCCGACGGGCGGTCCGGAACACCGCGAGCGGGCTCCAGATCGCCGCTTCGAGCACGACGTCGGTGGTCGCGTCCGACACCTCGGTGGACGCTCCGCCCATGACGCCGGCGAGCGAGACCACACCGGAGTCGTCGGCGATGACGACGTCCTCGGGGTCGAGAGTCCGCTCGACGTCGTCGAGGGTGCGCAGGGTCTCCCCAGCCGCAGCACGACGCACCACCAGCGGCCCACGCAGCGCCGCGGCGTCGAACGCGTGCAGCGGCTGGCCGAGCTCGAGCATGACGTAGTTGGTGACGTCGACCGCGGCGGAGATCGGCCGGACGCCCGCGAGCAGGAGTCGGCGCTGCAACCACCACGGCGAGCGCGCGCCCGCGTCGATGCCGATCACACGGCGGGCGGCGAAGCGGGTCGCGCCGGACTCCGCACGCAGATCGACCTCCCATGCGGGACCGTCGGCCGCCGCCGCGGGCACCACCGGGTGCTGGGCGTCCGCCGGGTCGGCGTAGTCGAGGTCGAAGCCGCACGCGAGTTCCCGCGCCAGACCGCGCACGCTGAGCGCGTACCCGCGGTCGGGCGTGACGTTGACGTCGAAGACCGTGTCGTCCGTGCCCAGCACTGCCCGGGCGTCGTCCCCCGGGGTGACGACGGCGTCCGCGCCGGGCGCCCGGGTGTCGGCGGGCAGCGTGAGAATGCCGGAGTGATCGGACCCGATGCCGAGCTCGGACACCGAACAGATCATGCCGTCGGACGTGCGGCCGTAGGTCTGCCGGGCGGCGATGGCGAACCCTCCGGGCAGCACGCAACCCGGCAGCGCCGCGACCACCAGGTCACCCTCGGCGAAGTTCCGCGCCCCGCAGACGATGCCCCGCGGCTCCGCCTCCCCCACCTCGACCAGGCAGAACCGGATCGGCTTCTTGAACTCGGTCAGTTCCTCGATGGAGACGACACGGCCGATCACCAGCGGACCCGTGATCTCGGGCAGCGGCAGCACGTCCTCGATCTCGAACCCCACGCGGACGAAGCCGGCGTCGAGGTCGGCGGCGGACACCCGCCATCCGGGAGCGGCCGTCGAGACCACCTCGGTCAACCAGGACTGGGGAACGCGCACGGCGGGGGCTCGCTTTCGTGATCGGCTGGAGCGTGGATCGGGTGAATCGGGAGCGGACGGACGAGGAGGGTCAGCCCTGGACGCCGAACGGCAGGCCGAAGCGCACGTCGCCCTCGACGATGTCGCGCATGTCGGGGATGTCGTTGCGGAACTGCAGCGTGCGCTCGAGACCCATGCCGAACGCGAAGCCGCTGTAGACCTCGGGATCCACCCCGCACGCCCGCAGGACGTGAGGGTTGACCATGCCGCAGCCGCCCCACTCGACCCAGCCGGCCCCGCCCTTCTTGCGCGGGAACCACACGTCCACCTCCGCGGACGGCTCGGTGAACGGGAAGTAGTTTGGGCGCATCCGCGTGCGCGTCTCCGGGCCGAACAGGGCGCGGGCGAACGCGTCCAGGGTGCCGCGCAGATGCGCCATGGTCAGGCCCTTGTCCACCGCGAGACCCTCGACCTGATGGAAGACGGGGGTGTGCGTGGCGTCCAGTTCGTCCGTCCGGAAGGTGCGCCCGGGGCACACCACGTAGATCGGCAACTCGCGCTCGAGCATCGACCGCACCTGCACGGGCGAGGTGTGGGTGCGCAACACCTGCCGCGACCCCTCGGGCGCCACGTGGAAGGTGTCCTGCATGGTGCGCGCGGGGTGGTCCGGCAGGAAGTTGAGGGCGTCGAAGTTGAAGTGCTCGGCCTCGACCTCCGGACCGTCGGCGACCTCCCACCCCATGGCGACGAACACGTCCGACACCTGATCGGCGATCACCGTGATGGGGTGGCGGGCTCCGGTGGGGCGTCGCACGGCCGGGAGCGTGACGTCGATGGCCTCCGCCACGAGCGCTGCGGCGTCGCGCTCGGCGGCGAGCACCTCACGGCGCGCGTCGTGCGCTTCCTTGACGCGGTCCCGCGCCACCTTGACCTTCTTGCCCGCATCGGCACGATCCGACTTCGGCAGCTGCCCCAACGCACGCTGCGCGAGCGCCAGCGGCGCCTTCGCGCCGATGTGCCGGGTCTTCGCCTCGGTGAGCGCCTCGAGGTCACCCGCGTCCGCGAAGGCGGCCTGCGCCGCGGCGACCGCAGCGTCCAGGGCCTCGTCCATCAGCAGCTCGCCGTCGCCCGGACCCGCGTTCTCGTCCCGCTCCACGTCGCTGTCTCCCTGTCTCCCGGACCGTCGCGGCCGGTGTTCGCTGGTGTCGAGCCCACCCGAGGGGGTGCCGTCGGGGGGAAATCCTAGGTGATCGGTGCACCACCACCCGCATCCGTCAGGATCGTCGGCGCCGGTGAACCCGTGCGCTGGCGTAGACGCACAGGGTGGCGGCGGTCGCGAGATTGAGACTCTCGGCGCGTCCGTGGATGGGGATGGACACCCGGTGGTCGGCGGCGGCCGCCACCTCACGGGAGAGCCCGTGCGCCTCGTTGCCGAAGAGCCAGACCGTGGGGTTCGCGAGCACCTCGTCGGCGTCGTCGAGATCGAGTTCGCCGTCGACCGTGGTGGCGACGACGGTCAGGCCGGCTCCGCGGGCGGTGGCGAGGGCAACGTCGATCGACCGCTCTCGCGCGACCGGAAGGTGGAACAGGCTGCCCGCGGATGCTCGCACGGCCTTGCCGTTCTGCGGATCCACGCTGTCGCCGGCGAACACGACGGCGTCGGCGCCGGCGGCATCCGCGACCCGCAGGACGGTTCCCGCGTTGCCGGGTTCGGCGATCTCGACCGGCATCGCGACCAGGCGGTGGCCCGAGACGAGGGCGTCGGAGGTGTCCACGACGACGGAGCGGGCGACGGCGATCAGGCCGGGCGGGGTGACGGTGTCGGACAACGCGGAGGCCGCGCGGTCCGTCACGAGGTCGACCGGAACGCCCGCCGCGCGGGCCGTCGCCACGGGGCCTCCGTCGCGGTCCAGCCATCGCTCCGTCGCGAAGAGGCGCAGGGCCATCCCGGCGCCGAGCGCCTCGGTGACGGCGTTCTCGCCCTCGGCGAGGAACGTCCCCGTCCGGCGTCGTTCGACGCCGCGATGGAGCTTCACAGCCGACACGACCCGCGGTGTCCGCTCGGTGAGCGGAGCCGCGGGTCGTGTCGAACCGTCGGAGGAGCCGGTCAGGCTGCTTCTCCGGGCTGGTTCACATCGGCGGGCAGAGCGGCCTTGGCCACCTCGACCAGACCGGTGAACGCGGCCGCGTCGGACACGGCGAGCTCAGCGAGGATCTTGCGGTCGACCTCGACACCCGCGATCTTCAGACCCTGGACGAAGCGGTTGTAGGTGATGTCGTTCGCGCGGGCCGCCGCGTTGATACGCGTGATCCACAGCTTGCGGAAGTCACCCTTGCGCGCCCGGCGGTCCCGGTAGGCGTAGGTGAGCGAGTGGAGCTGCTGCTCCTTCGCCTTGGTGTACAGGCGCGACCGCTGACCGCGGTAGCCGCTGGAGGCCTCGAGAATCGAACGGCGCTTCTTCTGGGCGTTGACCGCCCTCTTGACGCGTGCCACTGGTGAATCCTTGTCGATCTGGGGCCGTTACCGGCCCGGGTGGGAGGGTGTCAGAGACCGAGCAGCCGCTTGACGCGGGGAACGTCGTTCGCGCTCACGACGGCCTTGCCGTCCAGTCGGCGGGTGACACGCGAGGACTTGTGCTCGAGCAGGTGGCGACGTCCGGCCTTCTGGCGCAGGATCTTTCCGCTACCCGAGACCTTGAATCGCTTCGACGTACCACTGTGCGTCTTCGACTTGGGCATGAATCCTCAGTTCTGTGTTGCTCGTCGACCCGCACCCGAGCGGGCGGGTCGACCGTGGACGGACCGGGGCGCGCTACGCGCCCGGCGTGGGTGAAGCGGACGGGGCAGCCGGGGCTGCCGGACGTGCCTGCGACTGCTCGGCGGCCTTGGCGCGGGTCTTGGCACCCTTGTGCGGGGCCAGGACCATCGTCATGTTGCGGCCGTCCTGCTTGGCGGACGTCTCGACGAACCCGAACTCCGCGACGTCTGCACCCAGACGCTGCAGCAGGCGGTACCCGAGCTCCGGGCGCGACTGCTCGCGGCCGCGGAACATGATGGTGACCTTCACCTTCGAGCCGGCCTCGAGGAAGCGGACCACGTGGCCCTTCTTCGTCTCGTAGTCGTGATCGTCGATCTTGGGGCGGAGCTTCTGCTCCTTGATGACCGTGAGCTGCTGGTTCTTGCGCGACTCACGAGCCTTCTGCGCTGCCTCGTACTTGAACTTGCCGTAGTCCATGATCTTGCAGACCGGCGGACGGGCATCGGGCGCGACCTCGACCAGATCGAGATCGGCCTCCAGAGCCAGGCGTAGCGCATCTTCAACACGCACGATCCCCACCTGTTCTCCGCCCGGTCCGACAAGTCGGACCTCGGGAACGCGGATGCGATCGTTGATGCGAGTCTCAGTGCTGATGGGGCCTCCTCGGTAGTGCGGTGACGGACTGTGCCGGACCGGCGCCAGTGCGCCTCGCCTTCCGTCGACACCACGAGTCGGTGGGATATTCCCGAGCGTGCTCGGGCCCATCGACGCGAAAGACCCCGTCGCCACGATTTCTCGTGGACAGCGGGGTCCAGCCGACCGGTCCGTCCGAGCGGATGCTCGTCGACGACAGCGATGTCGTCGTCACGCACCGCAGTGCGTGGGACCGGACCACTGCCCGGCGAACCGAACGGTGGTGGGAGGCGGACTCCACTTGCGGCCTCCGGGCGAACTGGTCACCAGAAGGCGGTCGTACGGCAACGATAGCACCCGGAGAACTCTCGTCCGAATCGTGTCGGCGGTCCGCACGCAGGTCCGTTCCCTCCGCCGACCCGGCTCGACGCCGCGTGAGAAGGTGAGGACATGAGCGACGCGGCCGACACCGGCACCCCCGTTCCCTCCCCCGAGCCGTCCGACGCCGGGCCCACGGCCGTGCGTGAGCTCGCCGACGTCCCGGCCGTCGAGGTCATCAGCCGGTCGGCCGTGATGCTGATGAGTTCCGCGGCGGAGAAGCTCGGCCTGTCCGACGAGGACCCCGAGAACAGCCCCCACCTGGACCTGGACGAGGCGCGCCGGGTCATCACCGCCCTCGCCGGGCTGGTGACCGCGTCCGTGGAGTTCCTCGGTCCGCACGCCGGTCCGATCCGCGAGGGCCTGCAGGCCCTCCAGCGCGCCTTCCGCGAGCAGTCGGCGCACCCCGACGCCCCCGGCGCCGGACCCGGCGAGAAGTACACCGGGCCCGTTCACTGACCGTCGCGGCGGGGCGGGATCAGACCCCGACGGGCTTGCGCTTGCGGCGCGTCCGCGGGGCCGGCGCCGCCGGTGTCTGCTCCAACGCTTCGCGCAGGAACTTCCCGGTGTAGCTCTCCGGCGTCGCGGCGATGTCCTCGGGAGTGCCCTCGGCGACCATGGTGCCGCCGCCCGAGCCGCCCTCCGGACCCATGTCGATGACCCAGTCCGAGGTCTTGACGACGTCGAGATTGTGCTCGATGACGATCACGGTGTTGCCCTTGTCGACCAGACCGTTGATCACCAGCAACAGCTTGCGGATGTCCTCGAAGTGCAGACCCGTGGTGGGCTCGTCGAGGATGTAGACGGTCCGCCCCATCGAGCGCTTCTGCAGTTCGGCCGCGAGCTTGACGCGCTGGGCCTCACCACCGGACAGGGTGGTGGCCGGCTGACCGAGACGCACGTACCCCAGCCCCACCTCGTTCAGCGTCTTGAGGTAGCGGTGGATCGAGGTGATCGGCTCGAAGAAGTCCGCCGCCTCCTCGATGGGCATGTTCAGCACCTCGGCGATGGTCTTGCCCTTGTAGTGGACCTCGAGGGTCTCCCGGTTGTACCGGGCCCCGTGGCACACCTCGCACGGCACGTAGACGTCCGGTAGGAAGTTCATCTCGATCTTCAGCGTGCCGTCGCCGGAGCACGCCTCGCACCGGCCGCCCTTGACGTTGAAGGAGAAGCGGCCGGGTTGGTAGCCCCGCACCTTGGCCTCGGTGGTCGCCGCGAACAGCGTCCGGATCTTGTCGAAGACGCCGGTGTACGTGGCTGCGTTGGACCGCGGCGTGCGCCCGATCGGTGACTGGTCGACGCGCACGAGCTTGTCCAACTGATCGAGCCCGTTGATGCGGGTGTGGCGCCCCGGCACCTGCCGCGCGCCGTTGAGCTTGTTGGCCATGACGGTCGCCAGAATGTCGTTGACCAGGGTCGACTTGCCGGATCCGGACACCCCGGTCACGGAGGTGAGCACGCCCAGCGGGAAGCTCACGTCGATGCCGCGCAGGTTGTGCTCGCGCGCGCCCACCACCGTGACCTTGCGCTTCGGATCCACGGCGCGGCGGGTCTCGGGGACGGCGATGGCGGACCGGCCGGACAGGTAGGCGCCGGTGAGGCTCTCCGGGTTCTCCAGCAACTCCTTGTAGGTGCCGCTGTGCACGACGCGACCGCCGTGCTCGCCCGCGAGCGGGCCTATGTCGACCACCCAGTCGGAGGTGCGAATGGTGTCCTCGTCGTGCTCGACGACGATGAGGGTGTTGCCCAGGTTGCGCAGCCGGGTCAGGGTGTCGATGAGGCGGCGATTGTCCCGCTGGTGCAGTCCGATGGACGGCTCGTCCAGCACGTAGAGCACGCCCACCAGCCCACTGCCGATCTGCGTCGCCAGACGGATGCGCTGCGCCTCGCCGCCGGACAGCGTGCCGGCCGCGCGCGAGAGGGTGAGGTACTCGAGGCCGACGTCGAGCAGGAAGCCCAGACGCGCCTGGATCTCCTTCAGCACCTGGCCCGCGATCGCCTCCTCGCGCGTTCCGAGCGTGAGCGTGTCGAGGAACCGCGCGCAGTCCGCGATCGACAGCGCACACACCTGCGCGACGGAGAGAGCTCCGAAGTCGCCCGCGGTGATACTGACCGACAGGATCTCCGGACGCAGCCGGGCACCGTCGCACACCGGGCAGGCGACCTCGCGCATGTAGCCCTCGTAGCGCTCCTTCATGGCGTCGGACTCGGTCTGGTCCATCCGGCGATGCAGGAAGGGCATGACGCCCTCGAACTCCGCGTAGTAGCTGCGCGTCCGGCCGTACCGGTTCTTGTACCGGACGTGCACCTGATGCTCGCTGCCCTCGAGCACCGCGCGCTTGACCTTCGCCGGGAGCTTGCGCCACGGGGTGTCGATGTCGAAGCCCATCGCGTCGGCTAGGCCGCCGAGCAACCGGCCGAAGTACTCCGACGTCTGTCCCATCGACCAGGGCGCGATGGCACCGTCCGCCAGGGAGAGATCCGGATCGGGCACGACGAGGTCGGGGTCGACCTCCTTGCGCACGCCGAGCCCGGCGCACTCGGGGCACGCACCGTAGGGCGAGTTGAAGGAGAACGACCGCGGCTCGAGCTCGTCGATGGACAGCGCGTGGCCGTTGGGACAGGCGAGACGCTCGGAGAACCGTCGCTCGCGGTCGGCGGCGTTCTCCTCCCGGTCGACGAAGTCGAGCACCACGATGCCGTCGGCGAGCCGGAGCGCCGTCTCGACCGAGTCGGTCAACCGCTGCTTCGACGACGCCTTGACCGTCAGGCGGTCGACGACCACCTCGATGTCGTGCTTGTCCTGCTTCTTGAGCTTGGGCGGGTCGGTCAGCTGGTGCACCGTGCCGTCCACCCGAATCCTGGAGTAGCCCTGCGTGTTCAGCTGCTCGAACAGGTCGACGAACTCGCCCTTGCGGGTCCGGACCACGGGTGCGAGCACCTGGAAGCGCAGACCCTCCTCCATGGCCAGCACCTGGTCGACGATCTGCTGCGGGGTCTGCTTGGCGATGCGCTCGCCGCACTGCGGGCAGTGCGCCGTGCCGGCGCGGGCGTAGAGCAGACGCAGGTAGTCGTAGACCTCGGTGATGGTGCCGACCGTCGACCGCGGGTTGCGGTTGGTCGACTTCTGGTCGATGGACACCGCCGGGGACAGGCCCTCGATGAAGTCGACGTCGGGCTTGTCCATCTGACCCAGGAACTGGCGGGCGTAGGCGGAGAGCGACTCGACGTACCGGCGCTGGCCCTCGGCGAAGATCGTGTCGAAGGCGAGCGACGACTTGCCCGATCCGGACAGGCCCGTGAACACGATCAGGCTGTCTCGGGGCAGGTCGACGTCGACGCCCTTCAGGTTGTGCTCGCGTGCGCCTTGCACGACCAGGCGATCCGCCACGGTCCGTCCTCTCGTCTCGCACGGCCCACGGCCGTGCTGTCTGTGCTGTCGCTTACCCGCGTGCGATGCGTCGCGATCGTCCGGAACCGCATTCGGCGCCGGGCACCGCCCCCGACCATAAGCCGGACCACCGACACGGTCGTCCCTCGTCCGGCTGCGGCCCGCTGTTCGGCGAGCCCGGCGTGGGTAATCTCACGCTCATGACTTCCCCCGAACGCGCCGTGTCCGACGACTACACCGGTGACGTGTCCGACGGCGGTGCGCACCGTCGAGCGTTGTCGCACGCCTCGATCGTCAAGACGTCGGTGGGCCCGATGGACAACAACGCCTATCTGCTCGTCTGTTCCCGCACGGGCGCGTCGCTGCTCGTCGACGCGGCCAACGACGCCGAGGTCTTGCGCGCCCTCGTCGACGCCGTCGCACCGCGCGTCGAGCTGATCGTCACCACCCACCAGCACCCCGATCACTGGCAGGCCCTCGCGGAGGTCGTCGAAGCGACGGCGGCCCCGACCGCGGCGCACCCCCTCGACGCGGATCCGCTGCCCGTCGCTCCCGACACCCTGCTCCACGACGGCGACCGCGTGACGGTCGGCGACGTGGACGTCGACGTGATCCATCTCCGCGGCCACACGCCGGGCTCGATCGCGCTGGCGGTGACCGACCCGGCCGACGGCCGCGTCCACCTCTTCACCGGCGACTCGCTGTTCCCGGGTGGTGTCGGCAAGACCGACGGCCCCGAGAACTTCGCCTCGCTGCTGAACGACGTCGAGACCAAACTGTTCGCCCGGTACGACGACTCCACCGTGGTCTATCCCGGACACGGCAAGGACACCACCCTCGGCGCGGAACGCCCCCATCTCGCCGAGTGGCGAGAGCGCGGCTGGTGATCCGGTGAGACGTCACGAACACCGAGCAGTCCACCCCCGTCGCGGGGATTGACCCGGGGCCCCCGGGGGTACTGCTACCGGTGATGCGGACCGGTCGCCCTCGTCGGCGGCCGTTCGCGCACAGTTCCACCGTCCCCAACCGCCGTTCTGCAGGAGGCTCAGTGATTGTCCGCCGGATCGCCCGACCGATGCTCGCATCCATTTTCGTCGCGGGGGGCGTGGACGCACTGCGCAACCCGTCCGGCCGAGCCAAGGCCGCGAAGCCGCTGATCGACAAGAGCCAGGACGTGCTCCCCGACGAGGTCACCCAGAACGTTCCCGACGATCCCGAGACGCTCGTGAAGATCAACGCGGCGATCCAGATCGGCGGCGGTGTTCTGCTGGCCACCGGCAAGGCGCCGCGTATCGCGTCGGCCGTGCTCGCGGGCAGCCTGGTCCCGACGACGCTCGCCGGCCACGCGTTCTGGGAGGAGACCGACCCGGAGGCGAAGGCGCTGCAGCGGACGCAGTTCCTCAAGAACGTCAGCCTGCTCGGCGGTCTGCTCATCGCCGCCGTCGACACCGAGGGCAAGCCGTCGGTGGCGTGGCGCAGCAAGCGCGCCGCGCGCAACGCCAAGGTCGCCGTCGCCGGGGCACTCCCCCTCGCGTCGTCGTCCGACACCTCGGACACCCTGGCGTCCGCCGGCCACAAGGCCAAGGAGCTGGCCGGCGTCGCCGCCGAGCGCGTGCAGCCCTACGCCGAGGTCGCCGCCCACAGGGGTGCCGAGCAGGCGGCCGTGCTCGCGAACGTTGCGCAGGACCGCGGCGGCAAGCTCGCCGAGCTGGCCAAGGAGCGCAGCTCCAAGTGGGCCGATCTCGCGGCCGCGCGCGCCGCCGACCTCGCCGAAGTCGCCCAGGACAAGGGCAGCAAGTACGCCGACGTGGCCGTCGCCCGCGGTGCGGACCTGGCGGAGCGGGCCCGCAAGGACGGATCCGACCTACTGGACGACTACGGCAAGAAGGCCCGCAAGGCCACCAAGAAGCAGCGCAAGGAAGCTCGCAAGCAGCTCGAGCAGGCGCGCAAGGATTACAAGAAGAAGTACGCCTCGGCGAGCAAGGACGCGCAGAAGCAGCTCCAGTCGTCGCTGAAGGACGCGGAGAAGCGTGCCAAGTCCGCACGGGCACAGATCGAGAGCACCGTGCACCAGTACGTCTGATCTTCCCGGCACGTCCCGCTCGACCGACGGCCGACGCATTCCCCTCGCGGGTGCGTCGGCCGTCGTCGTGTCTCACGCCCGTAGACTCTTCTGGCTCTCGTTTCTTGCGTTCAGGAGGCCCCGTGCCGGATCCGGCCACCCCGTCCACCGACGACACCGCCGACCACACCTCTGCTCGGACCCGTTCCGCCGACCCGGCGGTCGACCCCGCCTTCGCCCCGGAACAGGCCCGGCTCGACGTGCTCTACCGCCGTCTCGACGAACTGCGTGCCTACGCGAAGTCGCGGCTCGGCACCGTTCTCCTCGAGACCGGGGGGACTCCGCAGGCCCGCAGCGAACGAGAGTCCTTCACCGCGCTCTACACCGAGGACCTCGCGAAGTACGACTCGTCGGAGAACGGCCTGTGCTTCGGCCGTATCGACGTCCAGGACGACGACGCGCCCCGGTACATCGGCCGCCTGGGAATCCTGGACGAGGACAACGACTTCGACTCCCTGCTCTACGACTGGCGCGCCCCGCTCGCGCGCCCGTTCTATCTGGCGACGCCGGCCGCGCCCGAGGGCGTGCGGCGACGACGGCATCTCCGCACGCGCGCCCGGCGCGTCACGGGCGTCGCGGACGAGTACCTCGACCTCGACGCGGCTCGCGACGCGGGCGTGGAGATCGGCAGCGACGGCGTCGCGGGCGAGAGCGCGCTGCTGTCCGCTCTGAACGCGGCGCGGACGGGCCAGATGACCGACATCGTGGAGACCATCCAGCGCGAGCAGGACGACATCATCCGGTCGACCCACCGCAGCGTGCTGGTGGTGCAGGGCGGGCCGGGAACGGGCAAGACGGCCGTCGCCCTGCACCGCGCGGCGTACCTGCTGTACACGTACCGTCAGCAGCTCGACAAGAGCGGCGTGCTCGTCATCGGCCCGAACTCGACGTTCCTCGATTACATCGGTCAGGTGCTCCCGTCGCTCGGCGAGACGGGAGTGCTGCTGGCGACGGTCGGCACGCTGTTCCCCGGCGTCGACGCGAGTCGGTCGGAGTCCGCCCGCGAGGCGGAGCTGAAGGGCGACCTCGCGATCGTCGACGTCCTCGTCGCCGCGGTCCGCGACCGGCAGGAGGTGCCGCGGGAGCCCGTCGTCGTCCGCTTCGACGGGTATCCGCTGCGGATCGACCGCAAGACCGTGACCAGGGCGCGAGGTCGGGCACGGTCGTCTCGGCGACCGCACAATCTCGCGCGCCCGATCTTCGTGTCCACGATGATCGACCTGCTCGCCGATCAGTTCGCGGCCCAGGTGGGCGGCGACGTGCTCGGTGGGGCGAACCTGCTCAGCCGGGAGGATCTGGCGGACACCCGGGACGAGATGCGCGCGGACCCCGACATCGCCCGCGAGCTGGCGCGGCTGTGGCCGGAACTGACCGCGCAGCAGGTGCTCGCGGACCTCCTCGCATCGCCGGAGCGGCTGCGGACCGCGACACCGACGTGGTCCGACGACGATCGCGCCGCCGTGGCGCGCAGCGACGACGGCCGCTTCGCCCCGTCCGATGCTCCCCTCCTCGACGAACTCGCCGAGCTGCTCGGTACCGACGACGCCGCGGAGCGCGAACGGGAACGACGGCGGTGGCGCGCCGAGATCGAGGACGCCCAGGGCGCCCTCGACATCCTCACCGGCTCGGCGCCGCAGGACCTCGAGGACGAGTTGGACCCCGAGATCCTCATGGCCTACGACCTGGTGGACGCGGACCGGCTCGCACAGCGCCACGAGAACACGCGTCGCCTCACCGCGGCCGAACGCGCCGCCGGCGACCGGACCTGGACCTACGGTCACGTGATCGTCGACGAGGCGCAGGAGCTGTCCCCGATGGCGTGGCGCATGGTGATGCGTCGCATTCCGAATCGGTGGATGACGCTGGTGGGGGACGTCGCGCAGACGGGTGCCCCCGCCGGGACGTCGAACTGGCAGGACGTGTTGGGGCCGTACGTGGCGCGTCGGTGGAAGCTGACCGAACTGACCGTGAACTACCGCACGCCGGCGGCCATCATGGAACTCGCGCACCGGGTCCTGGCGGTCCTCGACCCGGAGGCGACGCCGCCGCGGCCGGTCCGGGACGGCACCGAGGTACCCCGCGCGGACCGCGTCGCGCCGGAGGACCTGGTCGACGCCGTCGGGCGCCATGTCGCCGCGCACCCGCGGCCCGGTACCTCGGCGGTGTTGGCGCCCCTCGATCTCGTCGAGTCGCTGCAGCGGTGGGCGGGTCCCGACGTCACGGTGTGCACCGTCCGCGAGGCGAAGGGCCTCGAGTTCGACTCGGTCCTGCTGGTGGAACCGGCCGCGATCGCCGCCGACTCCGCCCGCGGACTGAACGACCTCTACGTGGCGCTCACGCGCGCCACCCAGCGCGTCGACATCGTGCACGCGGCGCCGCTGCCCGACGTTCTCGGCGTGGTGCCCGAGTATCGACCGACGCAGGGGTGACACCGGTCTTCGTCGTGAAGGTTCACCGTCCGGCGCCGGCCCGCGGTCGGGGCCGACGCCGGAGGTGACCGTGCCGCGACGGGTCGATCAGCGGGTGGTGTGGACGATCAGGACGTCGCACCGCGCCTTGCGCGCCGCGTCCGACGGCACCGAACCCAGCAGCCGGCCGGTGAGAGAGTTGAGCCCGCGATTGCCGACGACCAGGAGGTCGGCCTTCGTCTCGCCCACCAGCTCGAGCAGGGCGTCGACGGGGTTGCCGACCACCGGTCGCTCCTCGATCGTGGTGGCCCCGGCGGCGGTGGCGCGCTCGCGTGCGGTTCGCAGAATCTCCTGCGTGGGAGCCGAACCCGTGATCTGGTAGGCGTCCTCCCCGAGAACGTCGGCATCGTGGCCCGACGACTTCGAGTCGGTCGGGTAGTACGCGCATGCGATGAACAAGGTGGCGTCGGCGTCTCCCGCCAACGCTGCTGCCTTCTCGACGGCCCGCAATGACGAATCGGAACCGTCGGTTCCGACGACGACGGAGCGGTAAGCGCTCATGCATTCCTCCAGTGGTTCGACGAACAGGTGAGTTCGAGTAGAGCGGTCCTGACCAGGACGGTGTTCGAGTGTCGGGTGAACCTTAGTCGCAGGCCGGATGCCCCGACACGGCTTCGGGTAAGCCACTACTCCACCGCAGGCGGCGGGAGCGGCGGGGGCGCGCTCACGGCACCCGACGCCGGGCTCGCCTACATTCGGTGTCATGCCTCGACCCCGCTTCCGGTTGCCCGGGCGATTTCTCCGCACGCGACCGGTCGTTCTCGGGATCGTCGTTCTGGTGGTGCTCGCGATCGTCGGCGTCGTCGCGCTGCGAACGACCGGCTCCGACACGGCTGCGGTGCGCACCGAGGACGTCGTGCGCGACGTCCCCGAGGGCCCGGGGTCGTCCGCGACGGTGCAGCTCGACGCCACCGTCTATCTCCCCGACGTCGCCGGTCCCGCTCCGGCGGTGATCCTCGCGCACGGATTCGGCGGGGACAAGCGGTCGGTCGACGGCCAGGCCCGCGACCTCGCGTCGCGGGGGTTGGTCGTGCTCGCCTACAGCGCCCGCGGGTTCGGCGCCAGCACCGGCCGCATCGGGCTGAACGACCCCGACCGTGAGGTCGCCGACGCGCGGGCGCTGATCGACTACCTCGCCACCCGGCCGGAGGTGCAACTCGACTCCCCCGGCGACCCTCGGGTCGGTGTGGCCGGTGGGTCCTACGGCGGCGCGCTGGCGCTGATGGCGGCGGGCACCGATCCGCGCATCGACGCGGACGCGGCCTCGATCACGTGGAACGACCTGAATCAGAGCCTGTTCCCCAACTATTCCGCCGCCGCCGGCACCGGGACGCCGACCACCACGCCGGCACCGTCGGAGAACGGCGACGCGGGCGTACTCAAGCGTGGCTGGGCGGGCATCTTCTTCGGCGCCGGAGCGCTGCCGACCGGCGAGAGCACCGTGACCGCCACCGCGGCCGGCGCCGGCGCGGGCGGTCCCGGAGGCGGAGCGGCCGCGCCGAGCATCGACCCCACCGACCCCGCCGCCGCGTGCGGTCGCTTCGCCCTGAACGTCTGCGCCGCGTACGCGACGTCGGCGGTCGGTGGCCAACCGTCGGCGGAGACCACCGAGCTGTTGCGGCAACGGTCCCCCTCGTCCGTGGCCGACGCGATCACCGCGCCGACGTTGTTGGTGCAGGGGCAGCGGGACACCCTGTTCGGGCTCGAGCAGGCCGACGCGACGGCGCGCAAAATCGCCGCGGCCGGCGGTTCGGTCCAGGTGCGGTGGTTCGACGGCGGACACGACGCGGGTGGCACGTCCCCCGCCGCCGACGCCGCCGTGGCCGACTTCCTGGTCGACCATCTCATCGGTGACTCCCACCCGGCC
Organism: Rhodococcoides corynebacterioides; assembly: GCF_019834675.1. Taxonomy (GTDB): domain Bacteria; phylum Actinomycetota; class Actinomycetes; order Mycobacteriales; family Mycobacteriaceae; genus Rhodococcoides; species Rhodococcoides corynebacterioides_A. The sequence goes on from NZ_JABUBU010000015.1 coordinate 30,580, forward strand.
GACCCGTCCTTCGCCTACACCCTCGCCGGCGACCCGACGGACCAGGGCGATCGGGCTCGCGACCTCGTGGCCGCGCGCTACCCGGGCCTGTCCGGCACAGGCACAGGCACAGGCACAGGCACAGGCACAGGCACCGAGCCCACCGAGCGCACCGAGTTCACGCTGTCGTCCGCCACCGGCACGCCGACGCAGATCATCGCGCGGCCGCCGGGCGCGTCACCGTCCGCGGTGTCGTCGTTCCCCGGCGTCGGATCGTTGTCGGGACTGCCCGGCGGGGCGTCCGACGCGCTGGGACCGCTGCTCGCGGGTGACCTTCCCGGTCAGACGGCGTCGTTCGTCACCGAGCCGTTGGACAGCTCCTACACGATCACCGGTTCCACGGCGGTCGACGTCACGGTCGGCCCGACCTCCGCATCCTCCGGCACCGTGCTGTTCGCCAAGCTCTACGACGTGTCCGACGACGGTCGTCGCACCCTCCCGTCGGGCCTGGTCTCGGCGGTGCGGGTGGCGCCGGCCGCCACGCCGACGACGGTGACCGTCTCGTTGCCCGCGGTGGCGCATCAGGTCGCCGCGGGTCACCGCATCGAAGTCGCGTTCGCCACCACCGATCAGGGTTACGCCGTCCCGCTCGAACCGGCGGCCGTCTCGGTGGCGCTGGCGGACGGCCGACTCGCACTCCCCACCGTCCCCGCCGAAAGCACGACGTCGTCCTTCCCGATCGTGCCGGTCGTCGGGATCGCCGCACTCGCCGCGCTGGTGGCCGCGCTGGCCGCAGGGGCCACCGTCCGAGCACGACGCCGCACCGCGGCCGACGTCGACCCCGACCTGGTCGACGTCCCTCTGGTCATCACGGACCTGGCGAAGAACTACGCCAACGGATTCCGGGCCGTCGACGGAGTCTCCTTCCGGGTGGAGCCCGGTCAGGTGCTGGGCCTGCTCGGGCCCAACGGGGCGGGCAAGACCACCACGTTGCGCATGCTCATGGGCCTCATCACGCCGTCGGCCGGGTCGATCCGCGTGTTCGGCCACGCCGTGACGCCCGGCGCGCCGGTGCTCTCCCGGCTCGGGTCCTTCGTCGAGGGGTCCGGCTTCCTGCCGCATCTGTCCGGCCGCGACAACCTGGAGCTGTACTGGCGCGCGACCGGCCGTCCCGCCGAGGACGCGCACCTCGAGGAGGCGCTCGACATCGCGGACCTGGGCCGCTCGGTCGATCGCAAGGTGAAGTCGTACAGCCAGGGCATGCGTCAGCGTCTGGCCATCGCCCAGGCGATGCTCGGCCTCCCGGACCTGATGGTGCTCGACGAACCGACCAACGGTCTCGACCCGCCGCAGATTCGGACGATGCGCGACGTCCTCATCCGCTACGCCCGCACCGGACGCACGGTGCTGGTGAGCAGCCACCTGCTGGCCGAGGTCGAGCAGACCTGCACGCACGTGGTCGTGATGAACAAGGGCGTCGTGGTCAGTGCGGGGCCGGTCGAGGATCTCATCGGCGCCAGCGGACCGGTCGAGTTCCGGGTGGACCGACCGGCGGAGGCCGCGGACATCCTGCGGGGCCTCGACGGGGTCGGCGAGGTGCTCGTCGACGACGAGACCGGTGCGGTGAAGGCGCAGCTCGGGGTCACCGATCCCGCCGTCGCCGTCCGGGCACTGGTGACGGCCGGCGTCGAGGTGTCCACGGCATCCCGGTCCACCCGTCTCGAGGACGTCTTCCTCGAACTCGTCCACGACGACACGGCCTCCGGCGACCGGCCGGAGCCGACAACGGCAGGAGCACGCTCGTGAGCAGCACCGCAGCCGGGCATTCCGGCTCCGCGGATCCGCACGCCGACGACGGACGGGTGGCCGGGTACGACGCGGGGCGCACGCTGTCGGTGCGCACGGAACTGACCCGTCAGTTCACCCGCCGACGCACCCAGTTCTCCCTCGGGTTCCTGGCCCTGCTGCCCGTGATCCTGGCCATCGCGTTCGCGGTGGGGGGATCGGAGTCGGACAGTGCCAGCGGCAGTCTGATCGAGCTGGGCACGCGGAGCGGCGTGAACTTCACCGTGTTCGCACTCTTCGTCTCGGTGGGGTTTCTGCTGATCGTCGTGGTCGCCCTGTTCTTCGGGGACGCAGTGGCCAGCGAGGCATCGTGGTCCTCGCTGCGCTACCTGCTCGCGGTGCCGATCGCACGCGGACGTCTGCTGCGACAGAAGGCGATCGTGTCCGCGATCCTCTCGGTCGCGGCGCTGGCCACCCTGGTCGGGGTGTCTCTGGTGCTCGGCAGCGCGCTCTACGGGTTCGGCGCCCTGGTGTCACCGTTCGGGGACTCGCTGCCGTTCGGGACCTCCCTGGGGCGGCTCGCGATCGGCGTCGTGTTCATCGCGATCAACCTGACGTGGGTGGCCGGTCTGGCGATGGCCCTCTCGGTCTCGACCGACGCGCCGCTCGGCGCGGTGGGCGGCACCGTCATGGTGTCGATCGTCGCGCAGATCCTCGACCAGATCACGGCGCTGGGTTCGCTGCGCAACGCGCTGCCGGGGCACTACTCCACCTCGTGGACCAGCGTCCTGTCCCCCACCCTGTCGTGGAACGACCTGCTCGACGGCGCGTTCTCCTCGCTCGCCTACGCCACGCTCTTCGGCATCGTGGCGTGGCGCCGCTTCGCCACGAAAGACATCACCAGCTGAGCTGGGCGGACATCACCAGCTGATCCGGCCGTCGCCGGGCCGTCGGGGTCACGACAGCCCGGCGGCGTCCATCCCGCGCAGTTCCTTCTTCAGATCCTGGATCTCGTCGCGCAGCCGCCCCGCGAGCTCGAACTGCAGCTCGCGCGCGGCGTTCATCATCTGATCGGTGAGCTGCTTGACCAGGTCGGCCAGTTCCGCCCGCGGCATCGTGGACACGTCGCGTCCCTCGACCACACCGCTGCTGCCGGCTCGGCCGGCCTCGCCCGGTGCCCGGCGGCCGCGACTGGAGTTGCGGCCGGACCCGCCGATGTCGACGACGTTGTCGGTGTCCTCCGCCTCCTCGTACACCTGGTCGAGGATGTCCGCGATCTTCTTGCGCAGCGGCTGCGGATCGACGCCCATCTCCTCGTTGTAGGCGACCTGCTTGGCGCGACGCCGCTCCGTCTCCTCGATCGCGTACTGCATCGAGTCGGTGATGGTGTCCGCGTACATGTGCACCTGGCCGGAGACGTTGCGGGCCGCGCGGCCGATGGTCTGGATGAGGCTGGTGCCGCTGCGCAGGAAGCCCTCCTTGTCGGCGTCGAGGATGGCGACCAGCGACACCTCGGGCAGGTCGAGGCCCTCGCGGAGCAGGTTGATGCCGATGAGCACGTCGTACTCCCCGAGCCGCAGCTGGCGGAGCAATTCGACCCGTCGCAGCGTGTCGATGTCCGAGTGGAGGTACCGCACCCGGATCCCCAGCTCGAGGAGGTAGTCCGTCAGGTCCTCGGCCATCTTCTTGGTCAGGGTGGTGACCAGGACGCGCTCGTCCTTCTCGGTGCGCTCGCGGATCTCGTGCACCAGATCGTCGATCTGCCCCTTGGTGGGCTTGACCACGATCTCGGGATCGACCAGACCCGTCGGCCGGATGACCTGCTCGACGAACTCGCCGCCGCTCTGACCGAGCTCGTACTTGCCCGGCGTGGCGGACAGGTACACCGTCTGCCCGATGCGCTGGGTGAACTCCTCCCACGTCAGCGGGCGGTTGTCCGTCGCCGACGGCAAGCGGAACCCGAACTCGACGAGGTTGCGCTTGCGCGACATGTCGCCCTCGTACATCGCCCCGATCTGCGGCACGGTGACGTGCGACTCGTCGATGACGAGGAGGAAGTCCTCGGGGAAGTAGTCGATCAGGGTGGCGGGCGCGGTACCGGCGGGACGGCCGTCGATGTGCCGCGAGTAGTTCTCGATGCCCGAGCAGAAGCCGACCTGCTTGATCATCTCGAGGTCGTACTGCGTGCGCATCCGCAGCCGCTGCGCCTCGAGCAGCTTGCCCTTGTTCTCGAGGTCGGCCAGCCGCTCCTCGAGTTCGGCCTCGATGTCGCGGACCGCGCGCTCCATGCGCTCGGGACCCGCCACGTAGTGGGTCGCGGGGAAGATGCGGACGCTGTCCACCTCACGGACCACGTCTCCGGTCAGCGGGTGGAGGTAGTACAGGGCCTCGATCTCGTCGCCGAAGAACTCGATGCGCACCGCCAGTTCCTCGTAGGAGGGGATGATCTCCACGGTGTCGCCGCGCACGCGGAAGGACCCGCGGGTGAACGCCAGATCGTTGCGCGTGTACTGCACGTCCACGAGCAGCCGCAGGAACTGATCGCGCGGGACGTCCTGGCCGACCTTCAGGTACACCGACCGGTCGACGTAGGACTGCGGGGTGCCCAGGCCGTAGATGCAGGACACCGACGCCACCACCACGACGTCTCGCCGCGAGAGCAGATTCGCCGTGGCCGAGTGACGCAGACGCTCGACGTCGTCGTTGATCGACGAGTCCTTCTCGATGTAGGTGTCGGTCTGCGCGATGTACGCCTCGGGTTGGTAGTAGTCGTAGTACGACACGAAGTACTCGACGGCGTTGTTCGGGAGCATCTCCCGCAGCTCGTTGGCCAACTGGGCGGCGAGCGTCTTGTTGGGGGCCATCAGCAGGGTCGGACGTTGCACCTGCTCGATCAGCCACGCCGTGGTGGCGGACTTGCCGGTGCCGGTGGCGCCGAGCAGAACGACGTCCTTCTCCCCACCCCTGATGCGCCGGGCGAGTTCCTCGATGGCGGCCGGCTGGTCGCCGGCCGGCGAGTACTCGCTGACGACCTCGAAGGGACGGGTGCTGCGCTCGATCTCGCTCACGGGCCGGTGCTCGGAGTGCGCGAGAACCGGTTGTTCAGCCGCAAATGCCATGACTCCAGAGTAGGCCCGACCACCGACAGGAATCGGGCCCGCAGCCGACCGGAGCGGCCACCGGTGTCGGTCCCCGAGTCCAGAATGGCCCCATGGACCTCGCGCGCATCGTCGACACCTCGGCCACCGTCGCCGCCACGCGTTCTCGCAAAGCGAAAGTGGCCGCTCTCGCCGACCTCCTCCGCGAGTGCGCGGACGACGAGGTGGGCCTGGTGGTGCGGTACGCCTCGGGAATGCTGCGCCAGCGGCGGACCGGGCTCGGGTGGCGGGGCCTGGCCCGGTTGCCGCGTCCCGCCGACACCTCGACCCTGACGGCACAGGACGCCGACGACGTCTTCGAGCGGCTCTCCGCGCTGCAGGGGCCGGGGTCGCAGCGGGCCCGTGCGGACGAGACCGCGCAGCTGTTCGCCCGGGCCACCGCGGACGAGCAGACCTGGTTGCGCGGACTGGTCACCGGCGAACTGCGGCAGGGCGCCCTGGACGCGCTGGTGCAGGAAGCAGTGGCCGCGGCGACCGATCTCCCCCTGGCGGCAGTGCGCCGCGCCGCCATGCTGTCCGGCTCCACTCCGGCCGCCGCGGAGGCCGCGGTGTCCGGCGGCGAGGGCGCCCTCGCGGCGATCGGCCTGACGGTGGGCCGGCCCGTCTCGCCCATGCTCGCCTCGAGCGCCCCCACCGTGACCGACGGCGTCGTGAAGGCCGCCGGGTCCGCGGGCGGTCCGGTGGCCCTCGACACCAAGCTCGACGGCATTCGCATCCAGGTGCACCGCACGGGTGACGAGGTGTCCGTCGCGACGCGCAGTCTCGACGACATCACCGCCCGGCTGCCCGAGGTCGTCGACTACGTGCGCTCGCTGGCCGTGTCGTCCGTGGTGCTCGACGGTGAGGCCCTCGCGCTGGGCGAGGACGGTCGCCCCCGCCCGTTCCAGGACACGGCCTCGCGCACCGCGCAGGCCACCGGCGTGGCCGTCACGCCGTTCTTCTTCGACGTCCTGCACGTCGACGGCGAGGATCTCCTGGACCGTCCGTGGTCCGACCGGATCGCCGTGCTCGACCGTCTCGTCGACGCCGAGCATCGTGTCCCGCGCCTCACCACGGCCGATGCCGCCGAGGCGGAACGGTTCGCCGCCTCGGCCGTCGCCGCGGGGCACGAGGGTGTGGTGATCAAGAACCCGGCGGCGCCGTACGAGGCCGGTCGACGCGGGGCGGCGTGGGTCAAGGTCAAGCCCGTCTTCACCGTCGACCTCGTGGTGCTCGCCGTCGAGTGGGGATCCGGGCGCCGGACGGGGTTGCTGTCGAACCTGCACCTCGGCGCGGTCGATCCCCGCGGCGGATTCGTCATGCTCGGCAAGACGTTCAAGGGCATGACCGACGAGATGTTGGCGTGGCAGACCGAGCGCTTCCTCGAGCTCGAAACGCACCGATCCGACCACGTCGTGCACGTGCAGCCCGTGCAGGTGGTCGAGATCGCGATCGACGGGCTGCAGCGCTCCACGCGCTATCCCGGCGGCATCGCGCTGCGCTTCGCCCGCGTGGTGCGCTATCGCGACGACAAGACCGCCGAGCAGGCCGACACCGGTGGAGAGCGTCAAGGCGCTCTTCGGCCCACCGCCCTCCTGAGCCGACGCGCCGGTACGGTCCACCCATGACGTCCGCGAAGCAGGTGCACGTGCATCCGCCCAAGGTCGAGGTGTTCGACACCCTCGCGCGCACCAACACCGATCCGAAGGGGTACGTCCGCCCCGTCGATGTGTACGAGGCGCATCCGTGGGGGTTGTACATGGCCCGCCCCGCCGATCATCGACAGTTCCACTACGTCGAATCCTGGCTTCTCCCGGCACTCGGCCTGCGCGCGACCGTCTTTCACTTCGTCCCCGAGCACCGACGCGATCAGGACCGCTACGTCGACGTCGGCGAGTACGTCGTCGACGGCTCGGTGTGGCGCTCGACCGACCACTACCTCGACATCGTCGTCCGGACCGGCCGCGGACAGGACCTGCTCGACGTCGACGAGCTGTTCGCCGCGGTGCGCGCCGGTCTGATCGACGACGACGCCGCGGAGTCGGCCGTGACCCGCGCCGCCGATGCTATGGACGGCATCGCCGCGGCGGGACACGATCTCGACGCGTGGTTACGTGCTCGGGGCATGCCCGTCACCTGGCGCTGACGACGAATCCGGTTGCCAGCCGGTCGACGTCGCCCACTCGAGGACCCGCGGGTAGACGCCCTCGAAATACGGCCCCTTCGCCGCCGAGTACGTCGCAACGGCCTCGGCCGGGTCGCTCGTGCCGTCCACCTCGTGCGCGGCACGCTCCTTCACGGCGAGGTACTCCGCGCGGGCGGCAGCGTCGGCCCGCAACCGGTCGCGGAACATGAGAGAGAACCGTTGCCCGGGCCACCCGTCGACCCGCAGGTGCACGAAGGCCGGTCGACCGGGGTCGGCACTGCCGTGCGTCCGCTTCTCCCACAGGGAGGAGTCGGCCTCCCCGGGCACGGCGGACGGGTGCGGATCGTCCACGGTGGCCCACTCCAGGACGGGAAAAGCCGCGCCGCGCAGGGGCTCTCGCAGCGCGTCGGCGTCCTCGAACGAGCGGACCGTGATCTGGATGTCGAGGACGTCCTTGGCCGGGAAGTCCGGGACGGACGTCGACCCGATGTGGTCGATCCGCACGGCGCGGTCACCGCACGCGGCGCGCAGCCTCCCGATCAGCCGCTCCGCCTGCGCGGCCCACGTCGGGTCGGCCGCCGCGATCGCGACCGGTCGACGAGCGACGACGCCGTCCCGGACGTTGCGTTCGAACGGCACCAACCGCGAATCCCACAGAGTTCGAACGGCGTCGACCAGATCGTCCGGACCGCCCGAGTTGTCGAGCCACACGTCGGCCGCCGCGCGTCGCTGCTCGTCGGTGGCCTGCGAGCGGATGCGCGACCGCGCGTCGGCCTCGTCCACCCCGCGCGAGGAGACCAGCCGGCGGATGCGCTCCTCCTCGTCGAGGTGCACGACGATCACGAGTGGGAACCAGGGCGCCGCTCCCGTCTCGACCAACAGCGGAATGTCCTCGACGACGATCGCGTCGGGCGCGGCCTCCGCGAGCAACTCGGCTCGTCGCGCGCCGACGAGCGGGTGCACGATGCCGTTCAGCGCGAGCCGCGACTCGTCGTCGGCGAAGGCGATGGCGCCCAACGCCGGTCGGTTCAGCGAGCCGTCGTCGGCCAGGATGCGATCACCGAATCGTTCGGTCAGCGCGGCCAGTCCCGGGGTGCCCGGTTCGACCACCTCGCGGGCGATCGCGTCGGCGTCGATCACGACGGCACCGAGGTCTGCGAGTGCTCGCGCGGCGGTGGATTTGCCCGCGCCCATTCCTCCGGTCAATCCGATTCTGATCACGGGGTCCAGTGTGGCCGAGCCCTCGGTCGGACGCACCGGACACGCCGCGAATCACCGTCGTCAATACCGGGCGTTTCCCGACCTGTCGGTTATCTTCGAGGCGCACGACCGGTCTCGACGCTTGCTTCGCGCGACGAGCCGGACCAGGCCGACACCGGCCGAGACGACGACACGACGCGACAGGCGGGGACACGGGCATGAACACGATCGCAGGCGAGAGGCGGGGGCAGCCGGGGCGGCATCGTCTGGGCATGCCGGACGGCGTCCACTGCATTCTCATTCCCGAGGTCGCCGACGCCCTCGCCGAGCACCGTCGCAACTGGTTCACGTCTCTGCTCAGCCCGGCGCGGCACAGCTTCGCGTCGATGCGCAAGCGCGGCAGCGCCCTCGGCACCGGGTGGAGCCCCGCCACCGCCGGCTGATCTCCCACCCGTCGTCACGACCCGGTCCTTCGTCGAAGGGCCGGGTCGTTCGCGTTCGGCCTGCTCGTCCTCCACCGAAGCCCCCCGGACACGGGCCAGGCCCCGAACCGCAGTGCGGTTCGGGGCCTGGTCGTGGTGACTACCGGCGAATCATGCTCCACCGGGTCGGCGAATCACGCTCCGCCGGGTCGGCGAATCATGCTCCGCCGGACAGCTTCTCGCGGAGAGCAGCGAGCTGCGCATCGCTGGCAAGCGAGCCACCGGTGGACTCCGACGCGGCTGCGGCGGGCGCACCCTGCGTGGAACCGGTCTCCGAGGAGTAGCCGGCGGCAGCGTTGGCTGCCTCCTGCGCCTCGTCGGCGGCGGTCTTCTCCATCTGAGCGGTGTGCATCTTGTGGCGACGCTCGGCCTCGGCGTACCGGCCTTCCCACTCCTCACGCTGCTTGTCGTATCCCTCGAGCCACTCGTTGGTCTCGGGATCGAAGCCCTCGGGGAAGACGTAGTTGCCCTGCTCGTCGTACGAGTCGGCCATGCCGTACTTGGACGGATCGAACTCGGCGCTGTAGTCCTCGTTGGCCTGCTTCAGCGACAGCGAGATGCGGCGACGCTCGAGGTCGATGTCGATGACCTTGACCAGCGCGTCGTCGCCGACGGTGACGACCTGGTCCGGGACCTCCACGTGGCGCTCGGCCAGCTCGGAGATGTGCACCAGGCCCTCGATGCCCTCCTCGACGCGAACGAACGCGCCGAACGGAACGAGCTTGGTGACCTTGCCCGGCACGATCTGACCGATCGCGTGGGTGCGGGCGAACTGACGCCACGGGTCTTCCTGCGTCGCCTTGAGCGAGAGGGAGACACGCTCGCGGTCGAGATCGACGTCGAGAACCTCGACGGTGACCTCGGTGCCGACCTCGACGACCTCGGACGGGTGGTCGATGTGCTTCCAGGACAGCTCCGAGACGTGGACCAGACCGTCGACGCCGCCGAGATCGACGAACGCACCGAAGTTGACGATCGAGGACACGACGCCCTTGCGGACCTGGCCCTTCTGCAGCTGGTGCAGGAACTCGCTGCGGACCTCGGACTGGGTCTGCTCGAGCCAGGCGCGGCGCGACAGGACCACGTTGTTGCGGTTCTTGTCGAGCTCGATGATCTTGGCCTCGATCTCCTTGCCGACGTACGGCTGCAGATCGCGGACACGACGCATCTCGACGAGCGATGCGGGGAGGAAGCCGCGGAGGCCGATGTCGAGGATGAGGCCACCCTTGACGACCTCGATGACGGTGCCCTTGACGGCCTCGTCCTTCTCCTTGAGCTCCTCGATGGTGCCCCAGGCACGCTCGTACTGAGCGCGCTTCTTCGACAGGATCAGTCGACCCTCCTTGTCCTCCTTGGTGAGGACGAGAGCTTCGACCTCATCGCCCACGGAGACGACCTCGTTGGGGTCGACGTCGTGCTTGATGGAGAGCTCGCGGGAGGGGATGACGCCTTCGGTCTTGTAACCGATGTCGAGCAGGACCTCGTCGCGATCGACCTTGACGATGGTGCCCTCGACGATGTCGCCATCGTTGAAGTACTTGATCGTCGCGTCGATGGCGGCGAGGAAATCCTCGGCGGAGCCGATGTCGTTGACGGCTACCTGCGGCGAGGTGACGGTGGATGAGGCCATGTGGTGAGGTGCTCCGGACGGGTTGGTGTCGGTGGATGGATGTTCGGTCGGACAGACCCTCGGTTGCCGGGACACGCGGCCCCTGCTGCCGTAGATTCGGCAGCGAGCCGAGGCTCGGAATCGAGAGTCACGGACGCCGAGCCCCTCGCACGTGACGTGCGGAGGGCAGACATTCGCGTTCCGAAGACTACTCGGTGCCGCACACGCCCGGCAAACCCGGTTACCGTGTCCCGCGTGGCCGCCGACTCCCCCGCTCCGACACCCTCCGCTCCGGACCGGCCGATCCCGTCCCGGCCGATCCCATCCCAGCCGGCCCGGCGGCGTGTCGACTCCGCCGCCAGCGAGCGCGCCTCCCGCTCGTGGTGGGACGTCGACGCCGCGGACTACCACCGCACCCACGGCGAGTTCCTCGGGGTCGACAGCCCGACGGGCGAGTTCGTCTGGTGCCCCGAGGGCCTGCACGAGGGCGACGTCCACCTGCTCGGCGACGTGACCGGCCGCGACGTGCTCGAGATCGGGTGCGGTTCGGCCCCCTGCTCCCGGTGGCTCGCCCACCGGGGAGCCCGCGCGGTCGCGCTCGACATCTCGGCCGGCATGCTCGCCCACGGCGTCGCGGCGATCGACCGAGCCCGGGCGAGCGACCCCGACTCCCCCGCGCCCGCCCTGCTCCAGGCGTCGGCGGAGAGCCTGCCGTTCGCGGACGCGTCGTTCGACGTGGTGTGCTCCGCGTTCGGCGCGGTGCCCTTCGTGGCCGATTCCGCCCGAGTCATGCGTGAGGCCGCTCGCGTGCTGCGGCCCGGCGGCCGGTGGGTGTTCTCCGTCAATCACCCCGTGCGCTGGATCTTTCCCGACGATCCCGGTCCCGACGGCCTCACCGCCACCATCCCGTACTTCGACCGGACCCCGTACGCGGAGTTCGACGCCGACGGCACCGCGACGTACGTCGAGCACCACCGCACGGTCGGCGACCGGGTCCGCGAGATCGTCGCCGCGGGACTGACGCTGATGGACGTCGTGGAACCGGACTGGCCCGAGTGGTTGGACCGCGAGTGGGGTCAGTGGTCCCCGCTGCGGGGGCGGCTGTTCCCCGGCACGGCGATCTTCTGCACCACCAAACCGAACCCGGACGCCGAGTAGCGGTCAGACTCCCCGCAGCGCGTGCGCGGCGACCGTCTCGACGAACTCCGACGTCGACGCCTGTCCGCCGATGTCCGCGGTCGCGACGCCCGACGCGACGGTGTGCTCGACCGCGCCGCGAAGGCGACCGGCAACTCGCACGAGGTGGTCCGGCCCGCCGGTTCCGGCGGCATGCTCGAACATCGCCGCGGCCGAGAGGATCAGAGCGGTCGGGTTGGCCCGGTTGCGACCGGCGATGTCCGGCGCGGCGCCGTGCGCGGCCTGCGCCATGACCTTCTCCGCGGAGGCGTTGATCGACGCGGCCATGCCGAGAGACCCGGACAGCTCCCCGGCGAGGTCCGACAGAATGTCGCCGAACATGTTCTCCGCCACGACGACGTCGAACTCCTCGCCGCTGCGGACCAACTTGGCGGCCATGGCGTCGACGTGCTCGTAGGTCACCTCGACGTCCGGGTGCCGCTCGCCCACCTCCGCGCACACGTCGCGGAAGAGGCCCGTCGTCAGGCGGAGCACGTTGGTCTTGTGCACCACGGTCACCCGTCGACGACGCTGCTCGGCGAGCACGAAGGCGCGCTCGGCGATGCGTTCGGCCGCCCGGCGGGTGAAGACCCCGACCGCCAGGGCGACGTCGGGAGTCGGCATGAACTCCCCGGACCCGACGGCCATGTTGCGATCCGCGTAGAAGCCCTCGGTGTTCTCGCGCACCACGACGAGGTCCATCCGCGGGGACACGGCGCGGACACCGGGGAGGGCGCGAGCGGGACGGATGTTGGCGTACAGGTCGAAGTGCTTGCGGATGCGGCCGCCGGGCGTGAGATCGCCGCGTGTCTCGGGCGGGTACGACGCGCTGTCGTGCGGCCCGAGGATCCACATGTCCAGGTCCTCGAGGGCGGCGACGGTGGCGGCCGGCACCGCGTCGCCGTGCTCGTCGAGGGCGTCGCGGCCGAACGGAAGCCGGGCCCAGTCCGGGCCCGTCGTCCCGACGCCCTCGAACGCGGCGTCGACGATCCGCACGACGCCGGGCACGATCTCCCGGCCGATGCCGTCGCCGACCAGGACCCCGATACGCGGTCCGTGGCCCGCCCCCGTGTGCGCTGCGCTCGTCATGGTCGCCATCATTGCTCACCATGGTCCAGTCTCTCGAACTGCTTCTCGACGCCGACAGCGACGCGGCGATCCGGCGCGACTGGGCCTACCTCGCCGAGCTGGGGCTGCCCAGCCAGGCGCGCCACACCGGCGCGTCCAACCGCCCGCACGTGACGGTGGCGGTGGCGTCGTCGCTCGACTCCGGCGCCGAGCAGCGCCTGGCCGACCTCGTGGCGACGAAGGGCGCGGTACCGTCCGCCCTGCGCCTCGGCGGACTGGTGGTGTTCGGCGGGGCGCGCGCGACGCTGGCCCGCGCCGTCGTCCCGTCCGCCGAGCTGATGGAGTTCCACGGCCGGGTCCAGGCTCTGCTCGGCGACTCGCCCGGTGTTCCGCCCCACCTGCATCCGGGTCGGTGGACGCCGCACGTCACGCTCGCCATGCGCGGCCGGTCCGACGAGATCGGTTCCGCCGCAGCGGCTCTCGTACCGACGCTCAGCGATCTCGAGGCCACGGTGTCGGGTGTGCGCCGGTGGGACGGCGACGCGAAGCGGGAGTGGACGCTCGGGGACGCTCAGAACCGGTAGTCGCCGTGGCGGGTCACCTCGCGATGGGTGTCGGGCACGCGATCGGCCAGCGCCAGCGCGGCCAGGATGCCGTAGACGACCAGGACACCGAGAAGAAGCACCAGAAATGTCATACGAGAGATGTTCCGACGCAGCACTTCTCGCTACCAGTGGCAGAAACGACATGTTTCGTCGTTTTTCTGCCATACTGATGCGGTGCTGACGAAGGTGGTCCTGCCGCTCCTGCCGTTGACCGAGGCGTTCGAGCTCGGCGTCGCGTGCGAGGTCTTCGGGTTCGACCGGTCCGACGAGGGACTGCCGGTCTACGACTTCTCGTTGATCGCCGCCGTCCCCGAGCCGATCCGCACGCGGTTCGGGTACTCCATCGACGTGCCCTACGACCTCGATCGACTCGACGACGCGGACCTGATCGTCGTGCCCGCGGGTGGCACCGCCACCACCGCGGACGGGTCGTACGTGTGCGGAACCGGCAACGGCTCGGACCTCGGGGACCTCGAGCCGCTCGCCGAGAAACTGCGTGCCGCCGTGGCGCGAGGCACACGGGTCGCGAGCCTGTGCACCGGCGCCTTCGTCCTGGGCGCGGCGGGGCTCCTGGACGGCCGTCGGTGCACCACGCACTGGCGCCACGCGGCGCAGCTGGCCGAGCGCTTCCCCGCCGCGACGGTCGACTCCAACGTCCTCTACGTCCAGGACGACAACGTCTACACCAGCGCGGGCACCGCCGCCGGCATCGACCTCTGCCTGCACATCGTGCGGTCCGCCCAGGGCGCCGCGGTGGCCAACGGCATCGCACGGCGCATGGTGGTGCCGCCGCACCGCGACGGTGGACAGGCGCAGTACGTCGCCGTGCCCGTGCCGGAGTGCGACTCGGACACCCTGGCCCCGCTGATCGACTGGATCGCCGAGAACCTCCGCGAGGACCTCTCCGTCGACGTCCTGGCGGCGCGGGTGTCGATGTCGTCCCGGACCTTCGCGCGCCGGTTCCAGGCGGAGACGGGCACCACCCCGGCGCGCTGGATCAGCGATCAGCGGGTGCTCGAGGCGCAGCGGCTGCTCGAGTCGACCGACCTGTCGGTGGACGCCGTCGCCGACAGCGTCGGCTTCGGTTCCGCGGCGGTCCTGCGGCAGCACTTCCTGCGACTGCGACGCACCACACCGCAGTCCTACCGGCGCACCTTCCGGGCGGTGCCGGTGTCGGTGTGACCGGTGCGCGGGAAGACCGAGGGGACAAGACCGAGGGACGAGACCGGGGGGAAAGACCGTGGGAATGACACCGCCGGTCGGTCTGTTGCACCCCTCGAAGCCCACCGATCCCGACCCCAGCGAGGAGCATCACCAGTGGCTACGCAGACGCTGACCCAGCAGAACTTCGACGAGACCGTGACCGGGAACGACGTGGTTCTCGTCGACTTCTGGGCCGACTGGTGCGGACCGTGCAAGCAGTTCGCTCCCACCTTCGAGAAGTCCTCGGAGAACCACCCGGACGTGGTGTTCGGCAAGGTCGACACCGAGGCCGAGCAAGGTCTGGCGGCGGCGGCCAACATCCGGTCCATTCCGACGTTGATGGCGTTCCGCGAGGGCGTCCTGGTGTTCGCGCAGCCGGGCGCGCTTCCGCAGTCCGCGCTCGAGGACCTGGTCGGCCAGGTCAAGGCGCTGGACATGGACGAGGTGCGCAAGCAGATCGCCGAGCAGCAGGTCGCGGCGGAGTAACGGCGCCATCCAACCCCCGCACGACCGCAGCACGACGGCGCGGAGCCCCCCCGAGGGGTTCCGCGCCGTCGTCGTGTCGGTGCGCGGTCTCAGTGCGCGGCGTCGTCCCAGGTGCGGCCGAAACCGACCGACACCTCCAGCGGAACCGACAGCGTGATCGCGCCGGCCATCTTCTCCCGCACCAGCGCCTCGACCCGCTCGCGTTCGGACTCGACCACCTCGAGCACCAGCTCGTCGTGCACCTGGAGCAGCATCCGTGAGGTGAGCCCGGCCTCGACCAGGCCGCGCTGCACGTCGATCATGGCCACCTTGATGATGTCCGCCGCGGTGCCCTGGATGGGCGCGTTGAGCGCTGCGCGCTCCGCGACCTCGCGGCGCTGACGGTTGTCGCTGGTGAGATCCGGCAGGTAGCGACGACGCCCGTAGAGGGTGGAGGTGTACCCCACCTTGCGGGCGGCCTCGACCACCTCGTGCAGGTAGTCGCGCACCCCACCGAAGCGGGAGAAGTACGCGTCCATCTGCTCCTTGGCCTCGTCGGTGGAGATCTTGAGCTGCTGCGAGAGTCCGTAGGCGCTCAGTCCGTAGGCCAACCCGTAGGACATGGCCTTGACGCGCCGGCGCAGTTCCGGCGTGACCTCGTCGATGGGCACTCCGAAGGCGCGGGATCCCACGAAGCTGTGCAGGTCCTCGCCGGTGTTGAACGCCTCGATCAACCCCTCGTCGCCCGACACGTGCGCCATGATGCGCATCTCGATCTGGCTGTAGTCGGCGGTGAGCACCGAGTCGTATCCCGCACCGACGACGAAACCCTCCCGGATACGTCGGCCGGCGGAGGTCTTGACCGGAATGTTCTGCAGGTTGGGCTCGGTCGAGGACAGCCGACCGGTGGCCGCGATGGTCTGGTTGAACGTGGTGTGGATCCGGCCGTCGGCGCTGACCGTCTTGAGCAACCCGTCGACGGTGACCTTGAGCCGCGTGGCGTCGCGATGATCGAGCAGGTGCCGCAGGAAGGGATGCTCGGTCTTCTCGAACATCGACTGCAGCGCCTCGGCGTCGGTGGTGTACCCCGTCTTGGTGCGCTTGGTCTTGGGCATGTCGAGCTCGTCGAAGAGCACCACCTGCAGCTGCTTCGGCGAACCCAGGTTGATCTGCTTGCCGATCACTGCGTAGGCGGCCTCGGCCGCCGTGGAGACCTCGCCCGCGAACTGGCTCTGCAAGTCGTGGAGGTGATCGAGATCGACCGCGATACCCGTGTTCTCGACCGTCGCCAACACCTCGAGCAAGGGCAGCTCCATGTCCGACAGCAACGGCCGGGACTCGATGTCCGTCAGCTCGGTGTCGAGCGCGTCGGCGAGGTCCGCGACGGCGCGGGCCTTGAGAATCTCGCCCTCGGCGACGGCGGCCTGCGTCTCGTCCGCGTCGTCGAGCAGTGACAGCTGGGACTCGCCGCCGTCCTCCACGCGCAGTTCCCGCTTGAGATAGCGCAACGAGAGGTCGTCGAGCGCGAAGCTGCGCTGACCGGGCCGCACCAGGTACGCGGCCAGCGCGGTGTCGCTGGAGAGCCCCGCGACCGTCCACCCGCGGCCGCGCAGCGCGTGCAGAGCCCACTTGGCCTCGTGGAACGCCTTCGGCCGGTCGGCGTCGGCCAGCCACTGTCCGAGCGCGGCCTCGTCGGCCTCGTCGAGCGCGACCGTCTCCACGTACGCACCCTCGCCGTCCGCGGCGGCGAACGCGAGCGCCGTCGCGTCGCCGTCGAACGGCGATCGCGACCCCACGACGGACAGTCCGGTGCGTCCCTCCGCGGTGTGCGTCTGCAGCCATTCCCCGAGCTCGCCCGGGACGAGCGCCCGGCCGCGCACCTCGAAGCCCTCCTCCGCCTCCGGTTCGGTGGAGGTGAGGGTGGCGAACAGGCGGTCGCGCAGGACGCGGAACTCGAGGTCGTCGAACAGGGCGTGCACCCGCTCCCGGTCCCAGGGCTGCAACTGCAGCTGGTCCGGGGTGTACGGCAGCGGCACGTCGCGCACCATCTCGGTCAGCTGGCGGTTGAGGATCACGCTCGACAGGTTCGCGCGCAGGGCGTCGCCGACCTTGCCGCGCACGGTGTCCACGCCGTCGACCAGCGCGTCGAGGCTGCCGAACTCGGTGATCCACTTGGTCGCGGTCTTCTCCCCCACGCCCGGGATGCCGGGGAGGTTGTCACTCGGGTCGCCGCGCAGTGCCGCGAAGTCCGGGTACTGCTCGGGCGTCAGGCCGTACTTGGTCTTCACCTCCTCCGGGGTGAAGCGCGTGAGGTCCGAGACGCCCTTGCGGGGATAGAGCACGGTCACGTTCTCGTTCACCAGTTGGATCGAGTCGCGGTCGCCCGTCACGACCAGCACGCGGTAACCCGCCTCGACCGCCTGCGTCGTCAGCGTCGCGATGATGTCGTCCGCCTCGTATCCCGGCTCGGCCATCACCGGGATGCCGAGCGCACCGAGGACGTCCTTGGTGATGTCGATCTGCCCGGCGAACTCGTCGGGCGTCTTGATGCGGTTGGCCTTGTACTCCGAGTACATGTCCGCGCGGAACGTCTGCCGCGAGACGTCGAACGCGGCGCCGACGTGGGTCGGACTCTCGTCCCGCAGCAGGTTGATCAGCATCGACGTGAAGCCGTACACCGCGTTGGTGGTCTGCCCGCTGGTGGTGCGGAAGTTCTCGGCCGGCAGGGCGTAGAACGCCCGGTAGGCGACCGAATGGCCGTCGATCAGCATCAGCAGCGGCGGGGCCGCCGCCGTCGACTTCGCGCTCGCGGACGACGGGGCGGACGAGGTGGTGGCAGCGGGACTCACGCGCCTCAGTCTAGGGACGACCACCGACACCCACGGCGCCCCGCACCGAACCCGCGCCGAGCACCCGTCCGCGGCCACCTCGGGGGTGCATCGAAACAAGACCGCAACATCGAAGAAATCGAAGCGGCCCTGTCGGAAACCTCGATCGCTATAGAGTCCGAACCCTTGCAGACAGTCGTCGAATCACCTCGACGCCATTCGATCGTCCGAGAGGACCCCCCGCGTGCCCCCCTCGAGTCCTCGGCGGCCCGGTCCGGCACTGGCTACCGCCACTGTCGTCCGCGCGTTCGTCGTCGTACTCCTGAGCATCGTCGCCGCCGCCACGTTCGCCGGCACGGCCCTCGCTCAGGAACCGACCCCACCACCGGCTCCGGCCCCGACCGCCACGTCGTCCGACACCCCCGGCGCGACACCCGCCGAACCACCCGCCGACGCCGTGAACGTCAGCGGCAGCCTCAACAACGCCGGTGACCGTCTAATCGGCGTCGACGTCGTCGCCGTCGACGCGTCCGGCGCCGAGGTCGCCCGCACGACGTCCGAGACCGGCGGGCGGTGGACGCTCCCGGTCTCCCCCGGCGACTACACGTTCCGCATCGATCCCGAGACCCTGCCGGACGGCGTGTCCGTGCAGGGCGAGGTGCAACGCACCGTCGTCGAGGGCCGCGCGAACACCGTCATCTTCAGCTTCGGCGAGGCGCGCACCGCCACGGTGGTGCCCTTCTACGAGCAGTTCCTGCGCACCACCGTCGACGGACTGCGGTTCGGTCTGGTGATCGCACTCGCCGCGATCGGACTCAGCCTGATCTTCGGCACCACCGGCCTGACCAACTTCGCCCACGGCGAGTTGGTCACCCTCGGCGCCGTCGCGGCCTGGATCTTCAACGTGACGTTCGGCATCCAGTTGATCCCGGCCACGATCCTCGCCGTGATCGTCGGTGTCGCGGTGGGCTGGCTTAACAACGTCGGGCTGTGGAAACCGTTGCGACGGCGCAAGACCGGTCTGATCGGCCAGCTGGTCGTCTCCATCGGCCTCGCCATCGCGCTGCGCTACCTGATCCTCATCTTCTTCTCCGATCGCTCCGAGCCGTTCGCCGACTACCAGGCGCAACAGCAGCGCGAGTGGGGACCGTTCGCCATCACCGACGTCAACCTCGCCTGCATCGTCATCAGCGTCGTGGTGCTCGTCCTCGTCGCCCTCATGCTGCAGAAGACGCGTATCGGCAAGGCCATGCGTGCCGTGGCCGACAACCGCGACCTCGCCGCGTCGTCGGGCATCAACGTCGAGCGCGTCGTCACCTTCGTCTGGTGCATGGGCGGCGGCCTCGCCGCGCTCGGTGGCGTGCTGTTCGGACTCTCCGAGCTCGGCGGCCGCGTCCAGTGGGAGATGGGCTTCAAGCTCCTCCTGCTGATGTTCGCGGGCATCACCCTGGGCGGGCTCGGTACCGCCTACGGGGCTCTGCTCGGGTGCGTGATCGTCGGCCTGCTCGTGCAGTGGTCGACGCTGGTCATCAACCCCGACCTGAAATACATCGGAGGACTGCTCGTCTTGATCGTCATCCTCATCGTCCGGCCGCAAGGCATCCTGGGCTCGCGGCAAAGGATCGGCTGACATGGACATCATCGGAGCTCTCCAGGTCTCCCTGGCCCAACTCGTCGGACCGTCCGCGATCTTCTACGCGCTGCTCGCCATCGGTCTGAACCTGCACTTCGGCTACGCCGGTCTGCTCAACTTCGGTCAGATCGGATTCGCCCTCCTCGGCGGCTACGGCGTCGGCATCATGACCATCACCTACGAGCAGCCGCTCTGGCTGGGCATCATCGTGGGTCTCGCCGCGGCCGGCCTGCTCGCCCTGGTTCTCGGTATCCCGACGCTGCGGCTGCGGGCGGACTACCTCGCCATCGTCACCATCGCCGCGTCGGAGATCCTGCGTCTGGTCTTCCGTTCCACGGCGTCGGACGGGGTCACCGGCTCCACCAACGGCCTGTTCGGCTTCGCCGATCCGTTCACGCGGCTCAGTCCGTTCGACTCGGCCAAGCAGTACGACTTCGCGGGCGTGAAGTTCTACGGCGACGACCTGTGGGCGATGGTGGTCGGCTGGTCGTTGGTCCTGGTGCTCTGCGGGTTCGTCTACCTGCTGACCCACAGCCCGTGGGGACGCGTGCTCAAGGCGGTCCGCGAGGACGAGGACGCCGCCCGCTCGCTGGGCAAGAACGTCTTCGTCTACAAGATGCAGGCGCTGGTCCTCGGCGGCATGATCGGCGGCCTCGGCGGCGTGTTCAACGCGCTGCAGACCAAGTCGATCAACCCCGACTTCTACTCCACGGCGCAGACGTTCTTCGCCTTCGGCGCCCTCATCCTCGGCGGCGCCGCGACGGTCTTCGGACCGGTCGTGGGGGCCATGCTGTTCTGGTTCCTGCTCTCCATTCCCGACGTCCTGCTGCGGCAGGCCGCCGCGGGTCCCGATCCGCTGATCCCCATGACCGAACAGCAGGTCGGCGCCACCCGATTCGTCCTCCTCGGCATCCTCATCGCGGTGCTGATGATCTTCCGCCCGCAGGGACTGCTGGGCAACAAGCGGGAGGTACAGCTCGATGCCAAGTAGTCAGACCGTGGCGGCGCGCAAGCCGCTGAGCGCCGACGCACGCCGGTCGCTGTTCGCCGACGTCGCGAATACCCCCGGTGTGCCGAAACCCGATCCGACCCTGGTGGTCGACGGCGTCTCGCGCACCTTCGGCGGCCTCAAGGCCGTCGACGTCGCCCACCTCGAGATCCAGCGCGGGTGCATCACCGGTCTCATCGGGCCCAACGGCGCCGGCAAGACCACCCTGTTCAACCTGCTGACGGGCTTCGACCGCCCCGACACCGGCACCTGGTCGATGGACGGGAAGTCGTTGGGCCGCATGACACCTCACCAGGTGGCGCGTCACGGCGTGGTGCGCACGTTCCAGCTGACCAAGGCCCTGTCCAAGCTCACGGTGCTCGACAACGTGCGACTCGGGGCCACCGGCCAGAAGGGCGAGCGCATCGTCAACACGCTCGTGCCGTGGACCTGGAAGGCCCAGGAGCGCGAGGTCACCGAGCGGGCCAACGAGCTGCTGGCGCGATTCAAGCTCGACGCCAAGCGCGACGATCTCGCCGGATCGCTGTCCGGCGGCCAGCGCAAGCTGCTGGAGATGGCGCGGGCGCTCATGACCGACCCCGCCGTCGTCATGCTCGACGAGCCCATGGCCGGCGTGAATCCCGCTCTGACGCAGAGCCTTCTGGGGCACATCAAGTCCCTGCGCGACGACGGCATGACGGTGGTCTTCGTCGAACACGACATGGACGTCATCCGCGACATCAGCGACTGGGTCGTCGTGATGGCCCAGGGCAGTGTCATCGCGGAATCGGCGCCGGAGAACCTGGCCGACAACGAGGCCGTCGTCGACGCCTACCTCGGCAGCCACCACGACCAGGCGCTCGAGTTCGACGAGAACGGAAACCCCGTGGGCGCCACCGCCGAACTGGCCGAGGCGCTCGAACAGGCCGAGGCCGAGACCCTCGAGGCGGGCGGCGACCTCTCCGACGCCGAACCGGAGATCGATCTCAACAGGAAGACCACGTCATGACCGATCCCGCTGCCACGCAGCTGACTCCGGCCGAGCACGCGGCCACGCCGGAGGAACACCGTCGGCTGGCCACCGACGCCCTCGTCCGCGCCGACGACCTGGTCGCCGGCTACATCCCGGGCGTGAACATCCTGCGGGAGTGCAACTTCTATCTCAACGACGGCGAGATCGTCGGCATCATCGGCCCCAACGGCGCCGGCAAGTCGACGTTGCTCAAGGCGCTGTTCGGCCTCATCCCCATCCGTAGCGGGTCGGTCACGCTGCGCGGCGACAACATCACTTCCGCCGAGGCGCACGTCCTGGTGACCAAGGGTGTCGGGTACGTCCCGCAGACGCAGAACGTCTTCCCCTCGCTCACCATCGAGGAGAACCTCGAGATGGGGATCTACCTGCGGCCCAAGCAGTTCCAGGAGCGGTTCGACTTCGTCAGCGAACTGTTCCCGCTGCTCGGCGAACGGCGCAAGGTCAAGGCCGGCGCACTGTCCGGCGGTGAGCGTCAGATGGTGGCGATGGGCCGCGCACTGATGATGGACCCGTCGGTGCTGTTGCTCGACGAGCCCTCCGCGGGCCTGTCGCCGATGTTCCAGGACGAGGTGTTCATCCGCTGCAAGAAGATCAACGCGGCGGGCGTGTCCATCATCATGGTCGAGCAGAACGCGCGTCGCTGCCTGCAGATCTGCGACCGCGGTTACGTCCTCGACCAGGGCCGAAACGCCTACACCGACACCGGGACGAACCTCATGACCGACCCCAAGGTCATCGAGCTCTACCTCGGCACCCTCGCGGGGAGCAAGGAGAAGAAGTAGCTCCTCCCGCACACCCCGCACACGAGGAACGGGCCCCGACTCCATGGAGTCGGGGCCCGTTCTCGGGTGGAGCGGGTCAGCCGCCGACGACGATGTAATCCTCGGTGGTCAGCTTGTTGTCCGGCCCGAAGACCAGCTTGCCGTAGGACCCGACGCCCGGCTCGCCGCCGTCGGTGAAGGCGAGCTCACCGGTGACACCGTCGTAGTCGATGTCGGTACCGGCCTGCACCAGCGGCAGGCACTCCTGGAACGACGTGCACTTCTGCCCGTCCTTGGTGACCGCGTTGATGTTGGCCGCGATGTCGGTGCCCGCGGTCGACTTCGCCTGCTCGGCAGCGAGAGCCGAGATCACGACGGCGTCGTAGGACTCACCGGAGTAGTTGAAGTCCACCAGCGCCGGGTTGACGCCCTTCAGACGGTTCTGGAAGTCCGCGCCGACATCGGTGAGCGGCGTGGTGCCCTTCATCGTGTCCAGCAGGCCCGGTCCGACGGACTCGCCGAGCGCGTTGCCCATGTTGCCGTCGACACCGTAGACGGCCGTGCCGTCCGACGGTCCGATGCCGATCTCGTGCATGCGGGTGATGATCTTTGCCGACTCCTCGAAGCCGATGAGCGCCACCGCATCCGGGTCGAAGTTCTTCACCTGGTCGATCTCGGCGTTGAAGGACTGCGCGTTGGGGTCGTAGATGATCGTCTGGATCTGATCGGCCGCGATGCCGGCTTCCTCGAGGTTGGCCTGCGTGTTGCGGGCGAGGCCGGTGCCGTAGGGATCGTTGAGCGCCAGAATGGACACGCGCTGCCCGCCGTCCTCGGCGATCAGCTGCGAGAGTGCCTGTGCCTGCAGCACATCCGTGGGTGCGGTGCGGAAGTACTGGCCCTTGTCCGGGTAGCAGACGAACTGGTCGGACGTGTTGGCCGGCGAGAACTGCACGACACCCGCGCTGGTGATCTTGTCGATCACCTTGAGCGACACCGAGGACGACGCCGCACCGACGATCACGGACACGCCCGCGGCGAGTTCGCGGTCGACGGTGGTGTTGGCGGTGTCGGTGGTGGTGTCACCCGAGTCGCCGGGCACCAACTCGACGGGCTGCCCCAGGACGCCGCCCGCACCGTTGACGTCGTTGACCGCCAACTGCACACCGGCGACTTCCGGCGGTCCGAGGAAGGCGAGGCTGCCGGTCTCCGGCAGCAGCGTGCCGATCTTGAGGGGGGTGGTGACAGGGGTTGCACCGGCGGTGGCCTGCTCGGGTGTGCAGTCCGTGTCCACCGTCTGCTCCGCGGAAGCGGACGCGCCGCCGGAGGCGCTGGTCTCGCCGCCGGAGCTCGAATCGTCGCTCGAAGAACAGCCGAACAGGGCGAGCGACGCGGCGCTCACCACCGCAGCCGTCCGAACGATGGTTCGTTTTGCCATCTGGGGTCTCCTCGAAATTGGGCGCACGGAATCGAAAGCCGTGACGCTCGTGAAGGTGAACTTAGCCCCGAACACGGTGGCGCGACCCGACGATCGGGGCCTGTGACCCTACTGTGACGTGGGCACAGCGAGATTTGACGTCGTCGTAACGCGGCACCGCCCGACGGGGCACCGACGACGTGCCGTGCGGACTGCTCAGGCGGAGTCGGCGGACGGCCCGAGCGTGTCGACGACGACGCCCGCGACAGCCTTCATGGTCGTTCGGCGGTCCATCGCCGCCCGCTGGATCCAGGTGAACGCCTCGGGTTCCGAGAGCGACTGCGACGTCATCAACAGGCCCTTGGCACGATCGATCAACTTGCGCGTGTCGAGACGGTCCTTGAGATCGGCGACCTCGCGCTCCAGCGCGGAGATCTCCGCGAAGCGGCTCGCCGCGAGCTCGACCGCGGGGACCAGGTCGGCCTTGGAGAACGGCTTGATCAGATAGGCCATGGCGCCCGCGTCGCGCGCACGCTCCACCAGTTCGCGCTGACCGAACGCCGTGAGGATCACGACGGGCGCGAGCCGTTCGGCGGCGATCTCGGACGCGGCGTCGATACCGTCGCGGCGCGGCATCTTGATGTCCATGATGACCAGATCCGGCCGCAACTCCCGAGCGAGGTCCACGGCGCGTTGACCGTCGGCCGCCTCGCCCACCACGTCGTAGCCTTCCTCGCGCAGCATCTCCACGAGGTCCAGGCGGATCAGCGACTCGTCCTCCGCCACGACCACCCGACGAGCCGGCGTCTCGGCGCTCATCGCACTCCCCCTCGGGTCCGCCGACCGCCGCGTCGCGCCCGGGCACTGCGAGGGTACCGGTGCGTGTCGACCCGTCTCGATCTTCTACACTCGAACACCGCACCGCCTCCGCGGAGCACATGCCCTCGTATCCCAATTGGCAGAGGAAACGGATTCAAAACCCGTGCAGTGTGAGTTCGAGTCTCACCGAGGGCACCACGATCCACCGTCACTCCAGCGTCCGCACGTCCAGTGAGAACGTGAACCCCGGGTCGCCGTCACGCATCGCGATCCGGATCACGTGACGCCCGGTCGTTCGGCAGCGCAACGTGATCGGGAACGCCACCGCCTGCTGTTCCCCGTTCAGATGTCCGACCACCGGCAGCACCGCGGTGTGCACCGGTTCGTCGCTCACGGTGTCCGACACCGAGACTCGCATCTCCCCCGGCACGCCGATGTCGTCCGGTCCCCGCTGGAGCAGCACCACCAGGTAGGCCTCCAGGCCGTGCGACAGGTCGGGCAGCACACACCAGTCCCACACCGCACCGAGGACGTCGAGCTTGTCGTCGGCCCGGCGGGCGTAGTCGGCCAGGAAGGCTCCTGTCACGATCAAGGTGCAACACCCCTCTCCACGATCCGTCGTTCGAGGTCGGTCAACGCGGCCAGACGGGACCGCACCGCGGCGACGTCCACCCACAGGTGCTCGGCGAGCTCCTCCAGGGATTCGGTGCCGCACCACCGCACGGCGTCGATCAACGCGTGCAGCGGCACCAGCCGGCGTGCCGCGATCTCCTCGACCACCTGTTCTTCGCGCCGACGTTGCCGCGCGTCCCCGACCGGGCGACCCCGCTCGAGGTGCACCAGCTCGTGCGCCAGAGTCGACCGCCGCGCGGCCTGTCCCAGATCTCGGTCCAGCCAGATCCGCCGGTCGACCAACGCCCCGTCGAATCCGGGGGCGAGCGAGTGCCGGGTCACGACCTCGACGGACGGGTCTGCGGCCACGGCCTGCCACGGATCGTAGGAGTGCACGACGCGAGTGTGCCGGGACGGTCCGACACCGACCGACCACCGACCGATCACTGTGCGGGGCGTCGGCCGGCCGTCAGCTCCCGGAGCGACGCGCGGCGTGCAGCTCGCTCACCGGCGGCGGTGCGTCGTCACGGTCGGCGGCGCGGGCCAGGCGTCGACCGATGGCCGTCAGCAGCTCGTCGTCGGTGAGAGCCGCCGCGCTCGCGGCCAGCTCGACCGTCGCGTCGACCTCGTCCGCCTGCAGGTACCCCGCCACCACGAGGGCCTCGACGGGATTGCGGCCGAAGTGTCGCGCCACCGCGATCACGCGATCCGCGCTCGGCGTGTTCTTCCCCAGTTTCCACCGTGACACCGACGCCGGATCCACCCCTGCGGCCCGCGCGATTTCCACCTGTGACGCCTTGTCGGTGACGCGGATCAGGTACTCCCACCACGTCTCCCCACCCCCGGACGACTGACTCATGGCGCGAACACTACTGACACGCACGCAACTCTTCTCGGAGTGTCGACGATTGCCCGAGCGCGATTGCGTGTGTACCTTCCCTGTCGTCGCCGCAACACGTGCGGCACGGCCGACCGTTCGGGGGGATCGTCGATGGCTGTCGTCAAGCTGGACAGAGCAGGGCTCGAGCGTCTGCGTCGCTACGCGGACATCATCACGGACGGCGAACTGGCCGCCCGCATCGGGGTGGATCCGGCCACCGTCTCGCGCATCCTCAGCGGCAAGTGCGCACCGGGAACCAAGTTCATCGCCGGCGTCCTGACCGAGTTCGGATCGGACGCGTTCGGCGAGGTGTTCGTCGTGGCCGACGACGGCGTGGTCAGCGCGCGGGGAAGTGACGGATGAGGCCCTCCTGGACCACCGTCGCCACCAGATCGCCACTGCGGGAGAAGAATCGGCCGGTCGCCAGTCCGCGCGATCCCGCGGCGACGGGCGATTCCGTCGCATAGAGCATCCACTCGTCGAACCGGAACGGCCGGTGGAACCAGATGGAGTGGTTCACGGTCGCGGCCACGATGCGGTCGAAGCCCCAGGACAACCCGTGGGTGGTGATGATCGAATCGAGCACGGTGGTGTCGGACGCGTACCCGAGGGTGGCGACGTGGAGCGACGGATCGTCCGGCAGCGGCCCGTCGGCCTTCATCCAGACCCGGTTGTGGTTCAGCCGCTCACCCGTGGACTTCATGACCCACGCCGGATCGTTGGCGTAACGCATGTCGATGGGCTTGAGCGCCTCGACGAACATCCGCAGCCGGTCCTCGTACCCGTCGAAGTGGTTACCGAGCGGCGGCAACTCCTCGGGGTAGGCGACCTCGGGCACGCTCACGCTGTGCTCGAGGCCCCCGCGGGAGTCCTGATAGGCGGCCAACATGACGAACAGCTCGTCGTCGTCCTGATACGCAGTGACCTGCCGGTTGGCGAACGCCCGCCCGTCGCGATGACGGTCGACGCGGTAGACGATGTCCCGCCCGACGTCACCGCCGCGGATGAAATGGGCGTTGATCGCGTGGACCGGTCGGCCGCCGTCGACCGTGCGGCCGGCCGCCACCAGCGCCTGCCCGATCAACTGGCCGCCGAACGTCCGACTGCCCACCTCCGCCGGGTGACGCCCGACGAACGTGTCGTCGCCGGTCTGCCTCAGATCCAGAATGTCGAGCAGAACGCTCAGGTCACGCGAACGTTCCTGCACGGCAGCGCGGTCCCCACCGCCCGCCGGCTCCCCCCGGTCGACCACTCAGCGGTCCTCTTCTCCGATTCGGTGCACGTGGATCAAGTTGGTGGAGCCTACCGTGCCGGGAGGCGCACCGGCGACGATGACCACCTGGTCACCGCGGTTGTAGCGGTCGAGCTGCAGCAGCGCCTTGTCCACCTCGACGACCATCTCGTCGGTCGTGTCGACGAACGGCACGAGGAAGGTCTCCGTGCCCCACGTCAGGGCGAGCTGGCTGCGCACTTCCGGAATGGAAGTGAAGGCGAGCAGCGGAATGCGGGAGTGCAGGCGCGCCATTCGGCGCACCGTGTCTCCGGACTGCGTGAACGCCACCAGCGCCCGCGCGTCCAGGCGTTCGCCGATGTCGCGCGCCGCGTAGGAGATGACGCCGCGCTTGGTGCGCGGAATGTGGGACAGCTGCGGAACCGCGTCGCCCTCCATCTCGACGGTCTCGACGATCCGCGCCATGGTGCGCACCGTCTCCATCACGAACTTGCCGACGCTGGTCTCGCCGGACAGCATCACCGCGTCCGTGCCGTCGAGCACGGCGTTCGCGACGTCGGAGGCCTCGGCGCGGGTGGGGCGGGAGTTCTCGATCATCGACTCGAGCATCTGCGTCGCGACGATGACGGGCTTGGCGTTGGCGCGGGCGATCTGGATGGCGCGCTTCTGCACCAGCGGCACCTGCTCGAGCGGCAACTCCACACCGAGGTCGCCGCGGGCGACCATCACGGCGTCGAACGCGAGGACGATGGCCTCGAGGTTGTCGACGGCCTCCGGCTTCTCGAGCTTGGCGATCACCGGCACCCGGCGGCCCACGCGGTCCATGACCTCGTGCACCAGTTCGATGTCCGCCGGCGAACGCACGAAGGACAGTGCGATGAAGTCGACGCCGAGCTTCAGCGCGAATTCGAGATCGGCGACGTCCTTCTCGGACATGGCCGGGACCGAGACGTTCATGCCCGGCAGGGACACGCCCTTGTTGTTGCTGACCGGACCGCCCTCGACCACGCGACACACGACGTCGTTGCCCTCGACACCGGTCACCACCAGGCCGACCTTGCCGTCGTCGACCAGCAGACGGTCACCCGGCTGCGCGTCCTGCGCCAGCTCCTTGTAGGTGGTCGAGACGCGATCGTGGGTGCCGACGCACTCCTCGACGGTGATGCGCACCTGCTCGCCGTTGGCCCAGGTGGTCCGCTCGTCCGCGAACCGGCCCAGCCGGATCTTGGGGCCCTGCAGGTCCGCCAGGATGCCGACGGCCTTGCCGGTGGCGTTGGACGCGGCGCGCACGCGCTGGTAGTTCGCCTCGTGATCGGCGTGGTCACCGTGGCTGAAGTTCAGCCGGGCCACGTCCATTCCGCTCTCGACGAGTTCCTTGATCTTCTCGTCGCTGGCGGTGGCAGGTCCCAGGGTGCATACGATCTTCGTCCGTCGGCTCACGCGTCTCAGCCTAGTCCTACCCGGACCCGGTTCTCCATCGCCGCGCGCTCGCTATGTACGGACAAACGAGGCTACCGACGAGTAGTTCATTCCGCCGCTGCGTGCCGTTGGGACAACGGTCCCGATCAGGGCCGCAACAGGCGTCCGTTGCCGTCGCGCGGCGAGCCGGCCAGAACGACGATGCCGTCCACCAGGCACCACACCCAGCCGATGGCGAGCAGGGGCAGGCCGAACACGATGCCGATGATCGTCAGACACAGCAGGACGCCGACGACGAACACCGACAGCTGCGCGATCGCGATCGCGTTGGTTCCCATGTAGAACCGGCCGATACCGAGCGGCAACGCCGCGAGCAGCGGCACCAGCTGCAGCAGGCCGGCCACCACCTTCGACTTCTCGCCGTACGGCTCACCGGTCTGCTGGTGACGGCCGTAGGGGGCGGCCCGATCGACCCAGCCGCCGAACGCGGCGGGGCCGGGATGCTGCGGGAAGGACGGCTGCCCGTACTGCTGGCTCCCGAACTGCTGGGTCCCGTACTGCTGTGTCCCGTACTGCTGGGTCCCGTACTGCTGGGTCCCGTACTGCTGACTGTCGGGGGGCGACGGGTACGACGGATACGCCTCCGACCCCGGGCCCTCGCCGAAGCTGGCGTTGACGTTCCATCCCGGCCCCGATCCGCCCGCCGGCGGCGCGCCGTCGTTGGACGTGGGGTGACCCGCACCGGTCGTCCCGGCGGAGCCGGAACCGGTGGTGCCGGTCGGGTCACCGGGGGCTGCCTTGCGTAGGTCCGGGCGGTACAGGTGGGTGTCCTGCGTCTCGTCCGGTCGGTACCGGTCGTACGGCTCGGTCACGGCTTCTCCTGTGTGGTCGAGGCCTCCGGGGTGGCGACCACGTCGGCCTTCGCGTCCGTGTCGTCCGTGTCGCCGGTGTGGGCCTTGTCGTCCGTCTCGCTCGTCTCGCTCGTGTCGGCGGCGTCCCGGCCCGGACCACGTCCGTCGCGGTCCTTCGTCACCAGCGTCGCCGGATCCTCGCGACCCTTGCGTGCCAACACGACGTACGCGGCGGCGAGCAGGAACACGATGCCGGAGGTGAAGGAGTTGACCCGGATCCCGCCGATCAGCGTCGCGTAGTCGGTCCGCATGAGTTCGATGACGAATCGACCCGCGCAGTACCCGGCGACGTACAGGGCGAACACGCGGCCGTGGCCGAGCCGGAAACGCCGGTCGAGAAGCACCAGCGCCAGCACCACGACCACGTTCCAGAGCAACTCGTAGAGGAACGTCGGGTGCACCACCCGTTCGACGAGTCCGGTCGAGACCCCCGCGAGGGTGTCCACGCGGCCGTTGGCGTCGACTCGCTGGTAGATCTCGAGACCCCACGGCAGGGTGGTCTCCCGGCCGTAGAGCTCCTGGTTGAAGTAGTTCCCGATGCGACCGATGGCCTGCGCCAACAGGATCGGCGGAGCGACCGCGTCGCCGAACGCCGGCAGCGGTATGCCGCGTCGACGACACGCGATCCAGGCGCCGACGCCGCCGAGCAGCACCGCACCCCAGATGCCGAGGCCGCCCTGCCAGATCTTCAGGGCGTCGATCGGGTTGCCGCCCTCGCCGAAGTACGTGGGCGCGTCGGTGATCACGTGGTACAGACGGCCGCCGATCAGACCGAACGGCACCGCCCAGACGGCGACGTCCAGCACGGTCCCCTTGTCGCCGCCGCGGGCGACCCACCGGCGATCGCCCCACACGATGGCGACGACGATGCCGATGATGATGAACAGCGCGTAGGCGCGCAGTGCCAGCGGCCCGACGTACCAGACGCCCTGCGGCGGGCTGGGGATGTAGGCGAGGAACGACGTGGTTCCGGCGGTCATCGGGTCGACTCCGCTGCCGATCGCACGCCGCGGGCGAGTTCCTCGGTCAGCGCGGCCACGGCGCCGGATCCGGCATCCACGGCGGACACCAGTGCGGACCCGACGATCACCGCGTCGGCGTAGGCGGCGATCTCGGCGGCCTGCTCACCCGACCGCACGCCGAGGCCGATGCCGATCGGAATGTCGGAATGCACCCGGATGCGGGCGGCGAGTTCCGGCGCGGCCGACGACACGGCGTCCCGAGCTCCGGTGACGCCCATGGTCGACGCGGCGTAGACGAAGCCCGACGACGACTGCACGGTGCGCGAGAGCCGTTCCTCGGTCGACGACGGGGCGACGAGGAAGATGCGGTCCAGGTGGTGCTCGTCGGAGGCCTGCAGCCAGTCGCCCGCCTCGTCGGGAATGAGGTCAGGGGTGATCATGCCGAGGCCGCCGGCGGACGCGAGGTCGGCGGCGAAGCGGTCGACGCCGTACTTCATGACCGGGTTCCAGTAGGTCATGACCACGGCGCTACCGCCCGCGTCGGCGACGGCTTCGACGACCGTGAAGACGTCACGCACGCGGGCGCCGTTGCTCAGCGCGGTCCCGGCCGCGGCGGCGATGGTGGGTCCGTCCATGACCGGATCGGAGTACGGCACGCCCACCTCGACGATGTCGCATCCGGACTCGACCAGCGCGCGCACCGCGTCCACGGACCCCGCGACCGTCGGGAACCCGGCCGGGAGGTAGCCGACCAGCGCCGCGCGCCCCTCGGCGCGGGTGGCCTCGAAGACGCCGTCCAGCCGGGCCGGTCCCGCGTGCACCGGAATGGGGGTGGGGGTCTCGCTCACCGGATGTTGCCCTTCTCGTCCAGGATGCCGAAGTAGGTGGCGGCGGTGTCGACGTCCTTGTCGCCACGGCCGGAGAGGTTGATCATGATCACCGCTCCCTCGCCCAGTTCGCGGCCGAGCACCAGCGCGCCGGCCACGGCGTGGGCCGACTCGATGGCCGGGATGATGCCCTCGGTGCGGCTGAGCAGCCGGAACGCATCCATGGCCTCGGCGTCGGTGACCGGGCGGTACTCGGCCCGGCCGATGTCGTTGAGGTACGAGTGCTCGGGGCCGACGCCCGGGTAGTCCAGGCCGGCGGAGATCGAGTGGGACTCGACCGTCTGTCCGTCCTCGTCCTGCAGGAGGTAGGAGAACGCACCGTGCAGGGCGCCGGGCGAGCCCGCGCCGATGGTGGCGGCGTGGCGGCCGGTCTCCACCCCGTCCCCGGCGGCCTCGAGGCCGACCAGACGCACGGCGGGATCGTCGATGAAGGCGTGGAAGATGCCGATCGCGTTGGACCCGCCGCCGACACAGGCGGCGACGGCGTCGGGCAACCGACCGAGGCTGTTCAGCACCTGCGCGCGGGCCTCGAGGCCGATGATGCGCTGGAAGTCGCGCACCATCATCGGGAACGGGTGTGGTCCGGCGACCGTGCCGAAGCAGTAGTAGGTGCCGTCCGCGTTGGTCACCCAGTCACGCAGCGCCTCGTTGATGGCGTCCTTGAGCGTGCGGGAACCGCTGGTCACCGCGACCACGTCCGAGCCGAGCAGCTTCATGCGGGCGACGTTGAGGGCCTGACGCTCGGTGTCGACCTCACCCATGTAGACCACGCACTCGAGACCGAGGAGCGCACAGGCGGTGGCCGTCGCCACGCCGTGCTGTCCCGCGCCGGTCTCGGCGATGACCCGCGTCTTGCCCATCCGCTTGGCCAGGAGCACCTGCCCCAGCACGTTGTTGATCTTGTGCGATCCGGTGTGGTTGAGGTCCTCCCGCTTGAGCAGGATGCGCGCGCCGCCGGCGTGCTGCGCCAGCCCGCGGGCCTCGAAGATCGGCGACGGCCGGCCGGTGTAGTCGCGCTGGAGCCGATCGAGCTCGTCCAGGAAGTCGCGGTCGACGCGAGCCTTGGTGTACTCGGTGGTGACCTCGTCGATCACGCCCATGAGGGCCTCGGGGACGTACCGGCCGCCGTACTTGCCGAAGTGCCCGCCGAGGTCCGGATCGTGAGTCGTACGGTCGGTCAACCCGTCACTGGAGACGGGGATCGGGTTCCGTCCGGGCGCAGAGGTAGTCACTCCACGAGTCTGCCCGATGCCACGCCCGCTCGACGAGTCGGGTACAGCCGCCGCGGAGCCGCGCCCGGTGTCAGCGGCGAGGCTTGGGGCAGGACGGATGCGTCCCGGCCGTCACGAGGTCCCGCACCGCGGTGCGGGGATCGCCACTGGTGACCAGACCCTCGCCGACGAGCACGGCATCGGCCCCGGCGCCCGCGTACGCGAGGAGGTCCGCGGTGCCGCGCACGCCGGACTCGGCGATGCGGACCACGTTGGACGGCAGGCCCGGCGCGATGCGCGCGAAGGTGTTCTGGTCGACCTCGAGGGTCTTGAGGTTGCGGGCGTTGACGCCGATGACGGTGGCGCCGGCCTCGAGGGCGCGGTCGGCCTCCTCTTCGGTGTGCACCTCCACGAGCGGGGTCATGCCGAGCGATTCGGTGCGGTCGAGCAGCGACACCAGCGCGTGCTGTTCGAGAGCGGCGACGATCAGCAGGATCATGTCCGCGCCGTGCGCGCGAGCCTCGTGGATCTGGTACGGCCCGACGATGAAGTCCTTGCGCAGCACGGGAATGTCGACGGCGCGGCGCACGGCGTCGAGGTCGGCGAGCGACCCTCGGAACCGGCGCTCCTCGGTGAGCACGCTGATGACGCGGGCGCCGCCCTCCTCGTAGGCCCCGGCCAGCACGGCGGGGTCGGGGATGTCGGCGAGCGCACCCTTGGAGGGACTCGCGCGCTTCACCTCGGCGATGACGGCGATGCCGTCCTCCGCCAGCGCGGCGGCGGCGTCGAGGGGCGGGCGCGCGGCCGCGGCGGCCTTCTTCACACTGGCGAAATCGACGGCCGCCTCACGGGCCGCCGCGTCGGCGCGAACGCCGTCGAGGATCGAGTCGAGAACGGTCATCGTGGCCCCCGCGTCCTTTCGCCAGGTACGTGGATGTGAGGTGTAGCTCATCCACGGCATGAGCCTAGAGGCCCCCGGAACGGCTACCGCCACTGGGTGTCCGGGTGGTCCGGTTCACCTCTCGCTCCCCCGGTCGGGCCCGCTCGGGTCCGGCGCCGTCGGGTCCTGTCCGGCGTCGAGTGCGTCCCACAGGGCGCGTTCCGAGACGTCCCCCGAGACGTCCCCCGAGCCGTCGGTCGCCGCGGTCACGGCCGTCGCGGACGCCTGCTCGGCGCGTGCCCGACGCACGGCCGGAGCGTCGTACCGGGCGGACAGACCCCGTGCCCCGCGCGCGGCGCGGGCGATCGCGACGGCACCCGCCAGGGCCGCGAGAGACCCCAGGACCGCGAGGGCGGCCGGCCAGCGGGAGGCGTCCGCGGATACCACCTCGGCGCGGTCCGGCAGCTCGGCGAGCGCCGCCGCCCGACCCGGATCGACGGCGGTCACCAGCAGCCCGACGGCGGGCACGGCGGCGGCCACCGCGACGATCACCACGGCCGCGGCGACCAGCAGCGTCCAGCGCCCGCGCACCGCGAACACGGCGGCGACGGCCGCGACCAGGACGAGCGCCAGCGGCGTGGTCGCGGCGGCCCAGGTCGCGCCGACCAGGGACTGCGAGCGCGGCTCGCCGAGACCGTCGGAGCTGACCACCTGCACCCATGTGGCCCGCGAGGACGCCCACAGCGCGACCGCCGCGAGCGCGAGCAGCAGGACCGCCGCGGCGAGCGGACGCCGCGCCGACGTGCTCACCGGTCGTCCCCGTAGCGACGCACCGTCTCCGCGGCGGCGACGGCGCCCAGCACGGCCATGGCCTTGTTGCGTGCCTCGGTGTCCTCGTACTCCGCCACCGAGTCGGCCACCACCCCCGCGCCGGCCTGCACGAACGCCGTGCCGTCCTTCATCAGCGCGGAGCGGATGCAGATGGCCGTGTCCGCGTCGCCGGCGAAGTCGAGATAGCCGACGATGCCGCCGTAGACGCCGCGGCGGGTGGGTTCGAGTTCGTCGATCAACTCCATCGCCCGTACCTTCGGCGCCCCGGACAGCGTGCCGGCGGGGAAGCACGCCCGGACGGCGTCGAGCGCGTGCCGTCCGTGGTCGAGACGACCGGTGACCGTCGAGACCAGGTGCATCACGTGGCTGTACCGCTCGACGTGCCGATAGTCGGTGACCGTGACGGTGCCCGGCTCGCAGACCCGACCCAGATCGTTGCGTCCGAGATCGACGAGCATGAGGTGCTCGGAGTTCTCCTTCTCGTCGGCCAGCAGGTCCTTCTCGAGGAGCAGATCGTCCTCCTCGCTGGCCCCGCGCCACCGGGTGCCGGCGATCGGATGCGTCGTCGCGACGCCGTCGGCCACCGTGACCAGGGATTCCGGGCTGGAGCCGACGATGGAGAACGCCGTGGTCCCGTCGTCCGCGGGCACGTGCATCAGATACATGTACGGGCTCGGGTTCGACGCGCGCAGCATCCGGTAGACGTCGATAGGGGCGGCGTCGGTGTCCATCTCGAAACGCTGCGAGAGCACCACCTGGAACGCCTCCCCGGCCTCGATCTCCGTGACCAGACGCTCGACGTCGGCGCCGAACCCCTCCGACGTGCGCTGCCGGCGGTACGACGGGGTGGGTCGGGTGTACCCGGCGACCGTCGAGTCCGCCGGGGCGGACAACGCCGCGGTCATGCGGTCGAGCCGCGCCACGGCGTCGTCGTACGCCTCGTCCACGCGCTCGTCGGTGCCGTTCCAGTTGACCGCGTTCGCGATGAGGGTGATGGCGCCCTCGTGGTGGTCCACCGCCGCGAGGTCGGTGGCGAGGAGCATCACCATCTCGGGGATCCGCAGATCGTCCTCGGTGGTCTCGGGGAGCCGTTCGATGAACCGCACGGCGTCGTAACCGAGGTAGCCGACCATGCCCCCCGTCAGCGGCGGCAGATCCGCGAGACGCTCGCTGCGCAGCAGTTCGAGGGTCGCGCCGAGCGCGTCGAGCGGATGTCCGCCCGAGGGCGCCCCGGTGGGCACCTCGCCCATCCACACGGCCTCGCCGTCCCGCACGGTCAGGGCCGACGGCGCACCCGCGCCGATGAACGACCATCGCGACCACGAGCGGCCGTTCTCCGCGGACTCGAGCAGGAACGTGCCCGGCCGGTCCCCCCCGAGCTTGCGGTACGCCGACAGCGGAGTCTCGGAGTCGGCGAGCACCTTTCGGGTGACGGGGACGACGCGATGCTCGGCGGCCAACCGGCGGAAGACCTCGCGCGAGGTGGTGGCGGCATCGACGGGGTCGGTCGTGACGGACATGCTCGCCATTGTCCCGGGTGGCCGGGGATCGGGTGCCACGGCACCCGCCCGGCCCAGCCGGTGCGAGACTGACCGACATGGACAGGACGCGGTGGCTGACCGCCGAACAGCAGGAGGCCTGGCGGGTGTTGGTGGCGTTCACGACGCGCCTGCCCGCGGCGCTCGACACCCAGCTCCAACGGGATTCCGGGCTCACGCACTTCGACTACTTCGTCCTGTCGACGCTGTCGGAGGCGCCGGATCGGCGACTGCAGTTGCGGGTGCTGGCCGAGTTCGCCAACGCCTCGCTGTCCCGGTTGTCCCACGTGATGACGAAGCTGGAGAAGATCGGCTGGGTGCGGCGCGAATCGGTTCCGGGTGTCCGGGGATCGCAGGCGGTCCTCACCGACACCGGCTACGCCAAGGTGGTCGAGACCGCTCCCGGTCACGCCGAGACGGTGCAGTCGCTGGTGTTCGACGGGCTCGACGATCGGCAGGTGCGCACCCTCACCGAGCTCGGCACCACCCTGCTGGACACGCTCGACACGGGAATCGCCCGCGGGCGGAGGTGACCGGTGACCTCGGTCAGGAACCGGCCAGCAGGACGTCCGCGTCGAAGCAGGTGTGGTCACCGGTGTGGCAGGCCCCGCCCTCCTGCTCGACGATGAGCAGCACGGTGTCGCCGTCGCAGTCCAGCCGCACCTCGTGCACGTACTGCGTGTGGCCCGAGGTCTCGCCCTTGACCCAGTACTGCCCGCGCGAGCGCGACCAGTAGGTGCCCTTGCGGGTCGCCAGGGTCATCGCCAACGCGGTGTCGTCCATCCACGCGACCATGAGGACGTCGCCGGTGCCGCGCTCCTGCGCCACGGCGCAGACCAACCCGTCCTCGGTGCGCTTCAGCCTGGCGGCGATGGCCGGATCCAGCGTGGGAGTGCTCATCGGACCGGCACCCCCTCGGCGCGCATCGCGGTCTTGACGTCGCCGACGGTCATCTCGCCGAAGTGGAAGACGCTGGCGGCCAGCACCGCGTCCGCCCCGGCCTGCACGGCGGGCGCGAAGTGCTCCACGGCCCCGGCGCCGCCGCTGGCGATCACCGGCACCGCCACCGCCGCGCGCACGGCGCGGATCATCGCCAGGTCGAACCCGGCCTTGGTGCCGTCCGCGTCCATCGAGTTCAGCAGGATCTCCCCCACCCCGAGCTCGGCGCCGCGCTGCGCCCACTCGACGGCGTCGATGCCGGTGCCGCGGCGACCGCCGTGGGTGGTGACCTCCCATCCGGACGGAGTCGGCGATTCGCCGTCCGGCACGGTGCGCGCGTCGACCGACAGGACGATGCACTGCGACCCGAACCGAGAGCTCAACTCGCGCAACAACTCCGGACGCGCAATCGCCGCGGTGTTGACGGACACCTTGTCGGCCCCGGCACGCAGCAGGGCGTCGACGTCCTGCACGCTGCGGACTCCGCCGCCGACCGTGAGCGGAATGAAGACCTGCTCGGCGGTCCGGGTCACGACGTCGAGCATGGTCGCGCGGCCGCCCGACGAGGCGGTGACGTCGAGGAACGTCAGCTCGTCCGCACCCTCGGCGTCGTACTTCGCCGCGAGTTCCACCGGATCGCCGGCGTCGCGGAGGTCGGCGAAGTTGACGCCCTTGACCACCCGGCCCGCGTCGACGTCGAGGCACGGGATGACGCGGACGGCGAGGCTCACGGGCGGGGTCCTTTCGGGCGAAGGTCGTCGGGGTCACCGATCGCGCGTACGAGGTCGAGGACCTCGTCGTGCACGCCGGGGGCGGCGGCGAGCACCGACCGCGACGCGATGGTCCACTCCTCACCGGCCAGGTCGGTCACGACGCCGCCCGCCGCGCGGACGAGCATGGCCCCGGCGGCGTTGTCCCAGGCATGGTGACCGAACACCAGGGAGGCGCCGAGCGTTCCCGCGGCCGTGAAGGCGAGGTCGAGGCCGGTCGAGCCGTGCATGCGAATGCGCGACGACACCCGGCTCAGCTCGGTGAGGATCTGCAGCCGGTACGCGCCCGGCAGGCGCCCGCGGCTGTCGGCGTTGAACGCGCCGAACCCCACCATGGACGACCCCAGGGTGGTCGGCTCCAGCGCGGGCAACGCCTCGTCGCCGCGGTGGACCGGCCCACCCTCGACGGCCCAGAACCGGTGGCCGGACAGGGGCAGCCAGGTCAGGCCCACCACGGGTCGGCCGTCGACCAGCAACGCGAGAAGCGTTCCGGCCGTGGGCAACCCGTAGGAGTAGTTGAAGGTCCCGTCGATCGGGTCCAGCACCCAGACGGCGCCGGACTCGAGATCGGGTCCGCCGAACTCTTCGCCGTGCACCGGGATGGACGTGCGGTCCTCGAGCTCGCCCGCCAGGCGACGTTCGAGTTCGAGATCGACGGCGGTGGCGAAGTCGTCCGGGCCCTTGGCCACGGCACTGGGCGCGCCGACCCCGGCCAGGAAGCGGTCGTGGACACCGTCGAGCAGGGCCCGCGCGTCCGCGGCCAACCGGTCGAGGTCCAGCGAGGTCACGCGGACGCGCCGCCGGACACCGCGGCGAGCGCGTCGGGCAGCGTGAACTTGCCGGCGTAGAGCGCCTTGCCGACGATCGAGCCCTCGACGCCGCGGTCCGTCAGGGTCGCGATGGCCCGCAGGTCGTCGATGGTGGACACGCCCCCCGACGCGATGACGGGCGCGTCGGTGGCCGCGCAGACCTGCTCGAGCATCTCGAGATTGGGGCCGGTCAGCGTGCCGTCGCGGGTGACGTCGGTGACGACGTACCGGGAGCAGCCGTCGCGGTCGAGGCGCTCCAGCACCTCCCACAGGTCGCCGCCGTCGCTGACCCACCCGCGGCCGCGCAGACGGTGCTCCCCGTCGACGATGCGCACGTCGAGCCCGACGGCGACGCGGTCGCCGTACTCGCCGATGGCCCGTCGGCACCACTCGGGGTCCTCGAGCGCGGCGGTGCCGAGGTTGACCCGAGCGCAGCCGGTGGCCAGCGCGGCGCGCAACGACTCGTCGTCGCGAATGCCGCCGGACAGCTCCACCTTCACGTCGAGTTCCCCCACCACCTCGGCCAGTAGCTCGCGATTCGAGCCCCGCCCGAACGCGGCGTCGAGGTCGACCAGATGGACCCACTCCGCGCCGTCGTTCTGCCACGCGAGCGCGGCGTCACGGGGTGAGCCGTACGCGGTTTCGCTGCCGGCCTCCCCCTGGACGAGACGAACGGCTTGTCCGTCGGCGACATCGACGGCAGGAAGAAGTACCAGGCTCACGTGCGGAAAGATTACGCGAGGGTGCGCACCCAGTTCTCGAGCAGGGTGGCGCCCGCGTCGCCCGACTTCTCGGGGTGGAACTGCGTGGCCGACAGCGGGCCGTTCTCCACCGCTGCGAGGAACTCGCCGCCGTGATCGGCCCACGTGAGAACCGGCGCGGCGAGGCTGTCGCTCGGCAGCATCTCCCACGTCTGCACGCCGTAGGTGTGGACGAAGTAGAAGCGGGTGTCCGGGTCCATCCCGGCGAACAGCACGCTGTCCGCGCCCGGCCGCACGGTGTTCCACCCCATGTGCGGCAGCACCTCGGCCTGCAGACGCTCGACGGTGCCGGGCCACTGCCCGCAGCCGGTGGCGGGCTCGTCGAACTCGACACCGCGGTCGAACAGGATCTGCATGCCGACACAGATGCCGAGCACCGGACGGCCACCGGCGAGACGCTTGTCGATCAGCTCGTCACCGCGCACGGACAGCAATCCGTCCATGCACGCCGCGAACGCGCCCACCCCGGGCACCACCAGGCCGTCCGCCGCCAGCGCGAGACGGTGGTCGTCGGTCACGGTGACGTCGGCACCCACGCGCGCGAGGGCGCGCTGCGCCGAGTGCAGGTTGCCCGAGCCGTAGTCGAGCAGGGCGACCGACGGGGACGAGGTCACAGGGTTCCTTTCGTGGACGGCACGCCCGTCACCCGCGGGTCGGGCTCGACGGCCTGACGCAGCGCCCGCGCGACGGCCTTGAACTCCGCCTCGGTCACGTGGTGCTGGTCGCGGCCGTAGAGCACCCGCACGTGCAGGGCGATCCGGGCGTTGAGCGCGATGGACTCGAAGACGTGACGGTTGATCACCGTCGCGTACGGCGTCCCGGGGTAGCCCCCGATCACGGCGTGCAGCAGGTGGTCCGGCTCGCCGGTGTGCACGCAGTAGGGGCGTCCCGACACGTCCACCGCGGCGTGGGCCAACGTCTCGTCCATGGGAACGAACGCATCGCCGAAGCGGCGGATTCCCTTCTTGTCGCCCAGCGCCTCGCCGAGGGCCTGACCCAGCACGATGGCGGTGTCCTCGACGGTGTGGTGCGCCTCGATCTCGATGTCGCCCTGCGCCCGCACGGTGAGATCGAACGACGCGTGGGTTCCCAGCGCCGTCAGCATGTGGTCGAAGAACGGCACGCCGGTGGAGACGTCCACGGTGCCGGTGCCGTCGAGGTTCAGCTCGACGGAGATCGACGACTCCTTGGTGGTGCGCTCGATCCGGGCGATGCGCGGGGGGCTGACGGTGCTGGTCACGAGGATCCGTTCTGCGTCGAGGACGTGGTCGAGGAGGTGATGGGCGTGCGATCCGGGAACAGGGTCGTCGCGAGCTGCGCACTCACCTCGAGGAAGCGATTGTTCTCCGACTCCAGGCCGATGGTGACGCGCAGATGGCCCTCGATACCGACGTCGCGGATCAGGACGCCGTGGTCGAGGTAGCGCGACCACACGGCGGCCGCATCGTCGAAGCGGCCGTAGAGCACGAAGTTCGCGCTCGACGGGATCACGTGGAACCCGAGCCGGGCGAGCTCGGCCGACACCCGATCACGCTCGGCGGACAGGGCCGCCACCGAGGCGAGGGTCTCGTCCGCGTGCCGCAGCGCGGCGCGGGCGGCGACCTGCGTGAGCACCGACAGGTGGTACGGCAGCCGTACCAGCAGCAGCGCGTCGACGACGGCGGGCGCCGCCACCAGGTAGCCGAGCCGCCCGCCGGCGAAGGCGAACGCCTTGCTCATGGTGCGGCTGACGATCAGCCGCGTCGGGAACTCGTCGATCAGCGTCACCGCACTGGGTGCGTCCGCGAACTCCGCGTAGGCCTCGTCGACCACGAGGACGCCCGTGGTCGCCTCCGCGAGTCGGCGGACGTCCTCGGTCGAGAGCGCGTGCCCGGTCGGATTGTTCGGGCTGGTGACGAAGACGACGTCGGGCGCGAGCCGGTCCAGCGCGGCCACGGCCGCGTCGATGTCGAGGGAGAAGTCGTCGCGGCGGTGGACGTCGAGGAACTCGGTCTGCGTCCCGGCCGAGATGATCGGGTGCATCGAGTAGGACGGCACGAACCCGAGGGCGCGTCGTCCGGGCCCGCCGAAGGCCTGCAGGACCTGCTGCAGGATCTCGTTGGATCCGTTGGCCGCCCACAGATTGTCGACGGTCACCGGCACGCCGGTGCGCCCCGCGACGTACGACGCCAGGTCGGTGCGCAACGCGACGGCGTCCCGGTCCGGATACCGGTGCAGGTCGGCCGCGGCGTCCCGGACCGACGTGGCGACGTCGTCGATCAACGCCGCCGTCGGTGCATGCGGGTTCTCGTTGGTGTTCAGCCGGACGGGCACGTCCAGCTGCGGAGCGCCGTACGGCGACTTGCCGCGCAGCGACTCGCGCAGGGGCAGGTCGGTCAGCTCGACCGCGCGTCCGGGAACACTGCCCACGGAGCCGGTCACAGCGCCTCGAATCGCACCCGCACGGCGTCGCCGTGGGCGGGCAGATCCTCCGCGTTCGCCAGGGCGACGACGTGCGTCGCGACGTCCGCGAGGGCGTCGCGCGAGTAGTCGACGATGTGGATGCCGCGCAGGAACGTCTGCACGGACAGTCCC
Source organism: Rhodococcoides corynebacterioides (assembly GCF_019834675.1). GTDB lineage: Bacteria > Actinomycetota > Actinomycetes > Mycobacteriales > Mycobacteriaceae > Rhodococcoides > Rhodococcoides corynebacterioides_A. Next base: position 72,126 of record NZ_JABUBU010000015.1, read on the forward strand.
GACGAGTGCCGGGCGCAGCCCGCCGTCGGGAGCACGTGGTTGGACCCGGCGCAGTAGTCGCCGAGGCTGACCGGCGCCCACGGTCCGACGAAGATCGCGCCGGCGCTGCGGACCCGCGCGGCGACCTCGGAAGCGTCCCGCGTCTGGATCTCGAGGTGCTCGGCGGCGTACGCGTCGACGGTCCGGATGCCGTCGTCGATCGTGTCGACGAGGACGATGCCGGACTGCTCGCCGGCGAGCGCGGTACGCACCCGGTCGACGTGCTTGGTCCGTCCGATCTGCTCCGCGACCGCCGTGTCGACGGCGTCGGCGAGCCTGGGCGAGGTGGTGACCAGGACACTGGCCGCGAGGACGTCGTGTTCCGCCTGGGAGATCAGGTCGGCGGCGACGTGCGTGGGATCGGCGGTGTCGTCGGCGAGGATCGCGATCTCGGTGGGCCCGGCCTCGGAGTCGATGCCCACGACGCCGCGGCACAGCCGCTTGGCTGCGGTGACGTAGATGTTGCCGGGGCCCGTGATCATGTCGACCGGCGCCAGTTCCGCGCCGTCGGTGTCGCGTCCGCCGTAGGTCAGCAACGCGACGGACTGGGCACCGCCGACGGCCCACACCTCCTCGACCCCCAGCAGCGCCGCGGCGGCCAGGATGGTGGGGTGCGGAAGCCCGCCGAACTCGGCCTGCGGAGGCGACGCCACCACCAGCGACGACACGCCCGCCACCTGGGCGGGCACGACGTTCATGACCACCGAGGACGGGTAGACGGCGTTGCCGCCGGGAACGTAGAGACCCACGCGATCGACCGGCACCCACTTCTCGGTGACCGTGCCGCCGGGCACCACCTCGGTGACGGTGTCGCTCCGGCGCTGGTCGCCGTGGACGATGCGGGACCGCTCGATGGACACCTCGAGCGCGGCGCGCACGTCCGGATCGAGCTCCGCGAGCGCGCGGCCCAGGGCCTCCGCGGGCACGCGCACGGTCTCGGGGCGCACCCCGTCGAACTGCTGTCCGTAGTACAGAGCGGCGTCGGCGCCGCGCTCACGGACGGTGTCCACGATGGGCGTCACCAGATGCAGCACCGAGTTCACGTCCACTCCGCCTCGCGGGAGCACCGACCGAAGCTCGGTCGTGGACGGGGAGCTGCCGCGGAGATCGACGCGTCTCAGCTCGGTGCGGGCGGTCATGTGAGGTCCTTTCGGGGACGGCTCGACGAGGGAATGGCCTGTCGATTATCGCGCATCGTCGACGCCGTCACCCGACCGGAGTGCCGACGCGGGCCTACCGGCGGTAGCGCCCGGCGAGCTTCTCGAGCGTGCGCTCGATCCCCTTCGCGTTCTGCGCCGGCATCTTCAGCAGTTCGAGCACCTTCGGCGCCTTGGCGGTGTCGTACCGGAAGCTCTCGGTGACCTCGGTGGTCTCGGGACCGGTCGAGGCCAATTCCCAGCGCCACCGATGGCCCATCGGGTGCTGCCACTCCACGACGCGGTGATCACCGGTGGCGACCACCTCGGTCACCCGGCTCGTGATCTTGTAGGGCACTCCGTACTGCTTCATGGCCACGGAGAATCTGTCGCCGGTCGACACGGCCGTCGGACCGCTCACCTTGTCCTGCACGGTCCCGGAGCCGTCGAGTTCACCGTGTCGGTGCGGATCGGCCACCTGCGCGAACAGCTCGTCCACGGGGGCGTCGACCGTCACCTTCCGCGCGACCGTCCGGGCACCTCTGTCGACCTTCTGCACTGTTGCCATGCCTGCCCTGTTCCCGCTCGGACCGGGTGGGCAAACGCCGTCCGCGTCGGATTCAGCGGAAGTCGAGTCCCAGATCGAGCACCGTCACCGAGTGGGTCAGCGCTCCCACGGCGAGGTAGTCGACGCCGGTCGCGGCGTAGTCGGCCGCATGCTCGAGGGACAGCCCGCCCGACGATTCCAGGCGGGTCGCCGGGTTGATCCGATCGCGTCGCTGCACGGCCGTCTGGGTCTGCCACAGCGGGAAGTTGTCCAGCAGCACCAGGTCGGCGCCTTCGGCGAGCACCTCGTCGAGCTGTTCGAGGGTGTCCACCTCCACTTCGCAGGGCAGGTCGGGCGCGGCCTCGCGGACGGCACGCAGCGCAGCGACGACGGACCCCGCGGCGACCACGTGGTTGTCCTTGATCAGCGCGGCGTCCCCGAGACCGAGGCGGTGGTTCTCTCCCCCGCCCGCACGGACCGCGTACTTCTGCAGGAGGCGCAGTCCCGGCAGGGTCTTGCGGCTGTCCCGCACCACGCATCGGGTTCCGGCGACGGCGTCGACCCACGCCGCCGTCGCCGTGGCGATGCCGGACAGGTGGCACAGCAGGTTCAGCATGGTCCGCTCGGCCGTGAGGATCGGCCGGGTGAGCGCCTCGACCTCGAGGACCACGTCCCCGGGCGCCACCGCGTCGCCGTCGGTCAGCCGCTGCTCGATGCGGTACTCGCCGACCACCTCGTCCAGGACCGCGAGCGCGACGTCGACCCCGGCCACCGTGCCGTGCGCGCGGGACACCACCGCCGCCCGGGTGCGTGCGTCCGCGGCGACGGTCGCGAGGGTGGTGACGTCGGGTCCGTAGCGCAGGTCTTCGGCGAGCGCACGACGGACGACGTCGAGAACCTCGTCGCGATCGACGGGAACGAGGGCGGTCATGACACTCCTGCAGGGACGGGGCGACGGGTGAGGTCGCCTCGGTGGTCGAGATCGGCGGCGCTCAGGACGATGCTCCGGCACTGCGCCGGGTCCGTCCGAGGATGATCGCGGCGGGTGTGGGCGCCCCGGGTCTCGGTCCGGAGCGACGCCGCCGTGGCCGTCGCGGCGAGCAACACGGTCAGCGCGGCGTCCTCGACGTCGCGCACCGTGGCCAGGGGACGCACGGCGGCACCGGCGGCCACCCGGCGGACGGCGTCGATGCCGGCGGCGTCGCGCACCACCCCGATCCCGGCCGACGCGGCGGCCTGCAGCACGGCGCGGTCCAGCCGCCGGGCGACGCGGGGCACCTCCGGCTCGGCGGTCGTGTCGGTGCCGACACGCTCGCGCGCGGCCGCGGCCACCCGCCGACCGAGCACGACGCCCTCGAGCAGCGAGTTCGACGCCAGTCGGTTCGCGCCGTGCAGGCCCGTCCGCGCTACCTCGCCCGCGGCGAACAGACCCGGGACGCGAGTGCGCCCGGCGAGGTCGGTGACGATGCCGCCGCAGGCGTAGTGCGCGGCCGGGGCCACTGGAATCGGCGTCGTGACCGGGTCGACGCCCCGCTCGCGGCACGAGCGGGTGACCGTCGGGAACCGGTGCGCGACGTCGGGCACACCCCGCGCGTCGAGCAGGACGTGGGTCGCGCCGGTGTCGGTCAGTCGCGCCGCGATGGCGCGGGAGACGACGTCGCGGGGTGCGAGGTCGCCGAGCGGGTGGGCGTCGCCGACGACGGGACGGCCGCCCTGGTCGATCAGCCGCGCCCCCTCCCCGCGCAGCGCCTCGCTGATCAGCGGCAGCCGGCCGTGTCCGCCGGGCGAGAAGAACACCGTGGGGTGGAACTGGACGAACTCGACGTCGGCGATCTCCGCGCCGGCCGCCACCGCGAGGGCGATGCCGTCGCCGGTGGCGCCCTCCGGGTTGGTGCCGGCGGCGTGGAGCATGCCGCTGCCGCCGGTGGCGAGCAGGACGGCGGGCGCGTGGATCACGCCGACCGACTCCAACCCCCCGGACTCGCCCGCCGACGCGACGACGACGCCCGCGGCGCCGTGCGGCCCGGTGATCACCGACAGCACCACGGAATCGGTGAGCGCGGTCGGGCCCGCCGCCGTCAGGGCGCGCTGGATCTCCGCGCCGGTCGCGTCGCCGCCCGCGTGGACGATGCGCGCCGTGCGGTGGCCGCCCTCGCGGGTCCGCGCGACGCGTCCGTCCGCGGTGGTGTCGAAGCGCGCCCCGAGCCCGACCAGGACGTCGTACGCCGCCGGCCCGTCGCCGACGACGGACCGCACCGCCGCCGGATCGCACAGTCCCGCACCGGCGGTCACGGTGTCCTCCGCGTGGACCGCGACGTCGTCGCCGGTCGCGGTCGCCATGCCGCCCTGGGCGTAGCGGGTGGAGGTGTCCACCGTGTCCTTGGCGACGACCAGGACGCGCAGCCCCAGCCGGACCGCCTCGGTCGCCGCGGTCAGTCCGGCGACGCCGGCGCCGACCACCACGAGGTCGGCGGTGGCGTCCCAGCCGACCGTCGGGGTCACTCGCCGCCGCCCGGCGACCCGATCGCGATCATGCGCTCGACGGACGCGCGGGCCCGCGCGGCGACGTCGGCGTCGACGTGCACCTCGTCGGCACCCTCGGTGAGGCATCGCAGCAGCGCCGCCGGGGTGATCATCTTCATGTAGGGGCAGGACGCGCGGTCGTTGACCGCGCGAAAGTCGACCTCCGGTGCGGCACGGCGCAATTGGTGGAGCATGCCGATCTCGGTGGCCACCAGCACCTGCCGGGCACCGGTCTCGCGGGCAGCGTCGAGCATGCCGCCGGTGGAGAGGATCTTGACCTTGTCCTCGGGCACGAACCCCTCGCCCGCGAGGTACAGCGCGGACGTGGCGCAGCCGCACTCGGGGTGGACGTAGAGCTCGGCGTCCGGATACGCCTTGGCCCGCGCGGTGAGCTCGTCGCCGTTGATGCCGGCGTGGACGTGGCACTCGCCCGCCCAGATGTGCATGTTCGTGCGACCGGTCTGCCGACGGACGTGTGCGCCGAGGAACTGATCGGGCAGGAACAGCACCTCGCGGTCCGGATCGATGGACTGCACGACCTCGACGGCGTTGGACGAGGTGCAGCAGATGTCGGTGAGACCCTTCACCTCGGCGGTGGTGTTGACGTAGGACACGACGACGGCGTCCGGGTGCTCGGCCTTCCACTCGCGCAGCTGGGCGGCGTCGATGGAATCGGCGAGCGAGCACCCGGCCCGCGCGTCCGGGATCAGCACCGTCTTGCTCGGCGACAGGATCTTCGCCGTCTCCGCCATGAAGTGGACGCCGCAGAAGACGATGGTCTCCTCCTGCGCCTCGGCCGCGATCCGCGAGAGCGCCAGCGAGT
>NZ_JABUBU010000016.1 GCF_019834675.1 Rhodococcoides corynebacterioides
GCAAGAACCACCCACCGGAACCCGAACCCACTCGCCCCGCCCCACGCACCGAGCAGAAACACGCCCGCCGACGGCAGGAACGCAATCGCAACCGACTCCGCAACGCCCTCAACGGCGTCGCCCCACCGCGGGCGGAGGACACACCACCCCCGTTCTAGGACGGGGACCCCTCACACGGGGGACGTCGACGTGCGAACGGCCCCGCGCGTCACGCCGAGCTGTGTCATTACGATCGACGCCATGACCGGGGGGCGAAAGCGGCGGACGTGGCTCGTGGCGATCGGCGTGGTCGCCGTGCTGATCGCGGCAGCGGTGATCACCGTCGTGGCGGTGTCGGGTGGGTCCGGGTCGAACGACGACAGCACGCTCGCCGTGCCCGCCGAACCGCGACTGCTCGTCGTCGGCGACTCCTACGCCGAAGGCATCGGGGCGGACGATCCCGCTGCCGACAACTGGGCACGGCTTGCCGCCGATCATCTCGCCACCCTCGGCTGGGACACGCGCATCGACGCAGCCGGGGGCACCGGCTGGACGAACGGCGCCGGCGGGCACAACACTTACGGCGAGCGGCTGGCACGTGCGGCGCAGGACGACTCGTTCGTGCCGAACGTCCTCGTCCTGCAAGGTGGTGCGAACGACTATCAGAGCACACCCGACGCCGTCGGCGCCGCCGTGACGTCGTCCATCGAACTGGCCCGACGGCAGTGGCCGGGCATCGAGGTCGTGGTGTTCTCGTCGTCGGTCCCGTTCGGTCTCACCGAGCGGGCGGTGCCGCTCAGCACGGCCATCGCCGACGCCGCCGCGTCCGCAGGCGTGCCCGACATCAACCCCGTTGCAGAGCAATGGATGACGGCGGACACGGCTGCGGATTACACGGCGGGCGACGGAACCCACCTGACCACAGCGGGTTACGCGTACGTGGCGGACCGATTCGTCACCGATTTCTCGGCGCTGTTCGGCCTCGACCCGTAGGTCTTATCGAGCCGCCGTCGCGAACGGGTAGTCCGTGTACCCCTCCGCGCCGGAACTGTAGAACGTGCTCTGGTCCGGCGTGTTCAGCGGCAGGTCTTCCTTCCAGCGGTAGACGAGGTCCGGGTTCGCGATCGCGGGCCGTCCGACCACCACGGCGTCGCCGACGTTGTCGTCGACGATCGCCAGTGCCTCGTCGCGGGTCGTGATTTCACCGAAGCCGCTGTTCACCAGGAAGGGACCACCGAACGCGGAGCGCAGGTCCTGAACGAGCTCGCCCGCCGGATCCTTGTGCAGCACACTGAGGTACGACAGGCCCAGAGGTGCGATCCGGTCGACCAGCGCGCGGTAGGTGGCGCGCACGTCGGCGGGATCGGTCTCCAGCGCGTCCTGGATGTTGTGCTCGGGCGAGATGCGGATGCCGACACGGCCGGCGCCGATCGCGTCGGCGACCGCCTCCACGACCTCGGCCACGAAACGCGCACGGTTCTCGGGCGAGCCGCCATAGGCGTCGTCGCGCTGGTTGGACGCGGGCGAGAGGAATTCGTGCAGCAGGTAACCGTTGGCGGAGTGGATCTCGACGCCGTCGAATCCGGCGGCGATCGCGTTGCGCGATCCACGCACGAACTCCTCGATCACGGACGGCAGCTCGTCGGTGGTCAGTGCGTGCGGCACCGGGTACGGCTTCTTGCCGTCGTACGTCCGGGTCTCGCCCTGGATGGCGATGGCGCTGGGCCCGACCACCTCGTGGCCGCCCGTCGTCGCCTCGTGCGTCACCCGACCGGCGTGCATCACCTGCGCGACGATGAGGCCGCCCTCGGCGTGCACGGCCTCGGTCACGGCCTTCCAGCCGGCGAGCTGCTCGTCCGTCACCAGGCCGGGCTGGCCGGGGAAGCCCTGACCGGCGTGGCTCGGGTACGTGCCCTCGCTGACGATCAGCCCGAGGCTGGCGCGCTGGCGGTAGTGCTCGGCCACGAGCGGACCGGGGACGCCCTCGGGACCGGACCGCACTCGCGTCAGCGGCGCCATGACCAGGCGGTTACGCAGGGCGAGGTCCCCGAGGGTGACGGTGGAGAACAGCGACATGGGTTGGCTCTTTTCCTCGACGACAGGGTGCGGGCGCGCCGAAGCGCACCGAATCAGGCCAACCCCGTCGCCGCGCGCTGCCATTCCCGGACGAGACGGGGGTCACGTTCGGCGTCGAGCGTCCGAGCGCGACCACGGGGAGGTCGCATTCCCGCGCGTCACAACCACGGCAGACGACGGTTCCACCACGGTTGCGTCGACAGCGCCGGGACCTCCACGGTGGCGTCGCGATAACGCTGGTCCAGCCGCTCGACTTCGGCAGCGAGACGGTGCGTTCGTCGTCCGCCGTTGCGGATCAGCCCGGCCAACCGCCCCCGCGCGCCGCCGAACAGAATCCCGTCGCACATCGGACACCCGGTCGGGCCGTCCAGTGCCGACGGGACGAACGGGGACTGTGCGGACGAACCGGCTACGCGGCGCTCGGCGTTCTCGACGTGCGATCGCCATTCGGCCAGCAACGTGAGAGCCGCGCCGTCCTTGCGCGGTCTGCGCGGCCGGTGCGGGTTCACGACCGCGGGCGCCGGCCGCCCATCGTCGCTGTCGGCGCGGAGACACAGCACGGTGCTGTCGACATCATGTATTTCCCTGCGCAGTAGGCACACCGCCGGTCGACGCCGGGCGGGCACAGGGTCACCTCGGAGTAGTGAAACACCGTCCTGGCTCCGACCGCAACCGCCGGACGTCGTCCCCGTCCGTGCACACTGTCGGCTGGTGCCCCCAGTCGGACTCGAACCGACAACACAAGGATTTTAAGTCCTCTGCCTCTGCCAATTGGGCCATGGGGGCCGTCGCGCGCACCCACCCTAGCGGCCGGAGGGCAGTTCAGGTCGGGCGACCGATACCCAGCAGTCCGTCGAGTGCGCGCATGCAGACGTCGTACACGGTCTCGGCGTCGACCGACCGCTCGTCGACCCAGTCGAGGCAGGTGGCGCGGACGAACGCGATCCAGCCGCGCACCGCCAGGCGCACGGCAGGATCATCGCGCGCCGCGGAGCCCAGGGCGTCGAGAATGCGCTCCTGCTGCACACGCAACTCGTCGGTGACGATCGCCTGGATGCCGTCGTCCGCCGACATCGCGCCGCGGTTGATCGCGCGGATGCCGTGCTCGTGGGTGTCCACGTGATGGATGTAGGCCCGCAGACCGTCGCCCACCTGCCGGGCGACCGGCAACGACGTGTCGGGCGCGGTGATCTCGACCATCCGCGCCGACTCCCGGCGGATGATCTCCGCGAAGAAGTCCCGCTTCGACGCGAAGTAGTGGTACATCAGACCCTGGGACACGCCGGCGAGCTCGGCGACCTCGTCGATGCCGACGTCGTCGTACGGGCGGGTGGCGAACAGCCTGGTCCCGACGGCCAACAACTGCGTGCGCCGCTCGGCCGGCGTCAATCGCTTCCGCACGCTGATCATGGTTCCCCGAACATACTCGGCCGGCCGCCCCGACGGCCCTCGACATCTCCCGACAACCCTTGACAGTGCGCACCCGGCGAGTAGCGTCGCTTGTTGAACCGCACTTCAACAAGCCTCACCGAAGGGGTCAGCGCCGTGGTCACCACACTCGCTCCCGACGTCTCGCTCCCGCACCCGCCGCGCCGCCTGCCGGTGCTCGGCGACGTCCTCGGCGTCCACGTCGCGACGCCCGTGCAGGACTCCATTCGACTCGCCCGCGAGCTCGGACCCATCTTCGAGCGCGTGGTCCTCGGCAACCGGTTCGTCGTCGTCAGCGGCGTCGACCTGGTGGCCGACCTGAACGACGAGACCCGGTTCACCAAGCACCTCGCGCCGGCAGTGGCGGGCCTACGGTCCATCGGCGGCGACGGCCTGTTCACCGCCTACTCGGACGAGCCGAACTGGCGCAAGGCGCACGACCTGCTGCGCCCGGCCTTCACGCAGGCAGCGATGCGGACCTACCACGACACGATGGTTCGGGTAGCCGGAGAACTGCTGTCGCACTGGCGAACTCGTGATCGGGTGGACGTCTCCGCGGACATGACCAAGCTGACGCTGGAAACCATCGGACGAACGGCCTTCAGCTACTCCTTCGATTCGTTCACCCGCACCGAACGGCACCCCTTCGTCGGAGCCATGGTGCGGACGCTGACGCACAACCAGCGCCGGGCGGTCATCAAGGTCCCCGTGCTCAGCGACCTGTGGTTCCGCGACCGCGACCGCCGCAACGAGCAGGACAAGGCGTACCTCGCCCGGGTCATCGACGACATCGTCCGAACCCGACGGGACCATGGCGTCGGCGCGGAGAACGATCTCCTCGACATCATGTTGACGGCCGCGCGCGACGCCGACCCCAATGCCCTCGACGAGGTCAACATCCGGCACCAGATCCTGACGTTCCTCATCGCGGGACACGAAACCACCTCGGGTGCCTTGTCGTTCGCGTTGTACTACCTCTCCCGTGATCCGGAGCTGTGGGAGCGGGCTCGCGCGGAGATCGACGAGGTGTGGGGCGACGAGCCGCCGACCTTCGAGCGCGTCGCCAAGGCGCGGTTGGTCCGCCGCATCCTGGACGAGGCCCTGCGGCTGTGGCCGACGGCGCCCGGCTACGCTCGAGAAGCGCTGACGGACACCGAGATCGGGAACGGGTACCGCATGCGCACGGGCGACTGGGCGATGGTCCTCATCCCCGGTCTGCATCGAGATCCCGTGTGGGGGGAGAACACCGACGAGTTCGATCCGGACCGCTTCCTCTCCGCCGCGGTACGCAGCCGCCCTGCGCAGGCGTACAAGCCCTTCGGCACCGGCGAGCGCGCCTGCATCGGCCGCCAGTTCGCGCTGCACGAAGCCATGATCGTCCTCGGCACCGTGCTGCAGAACGTGGACGTGCGACCCGATCCGGACTACCGACTCCGCGTCGAGGAACGCCTCACGCTGATGCCCACGGGCTTCGAGGTGCAGGTCTCGCCGCGCGCGAGGTGAGTGGGACTCACGGCGATTCCAACCGCTGACACCGCGGCCGGCACCGAGAAGTCTGAATGGGAGCCCGTCCCCTCCCGTCAGGAGCATCCGTGTCCCGCGAACTGCATCTCGCCGGCTTCCTCATCGCCTCGCACGTCACCCACTCCCACGCCGCGTGGCGCCACCCGGCGTCGGCAACCGACTATTTGAGCCCCGACTACTACACCCGCGTCGCCCGCACGCTCGAGCGCGGAACCTTCGACTTCCTCTTCTTCGCCGATCTGTTGGCGACGCCCGTCCGCTACGGCGACGACATCGCGGTTCCGCTCCGCAGCGGCACGCAAGCGTCGGCGACCATCGACCCGTCGTTGGTGGCGGCCACACTCGCGTCGGTGACCGAGCGCATCGGACTCGCGATCACCAAGTCCACCACCTACTTCCATCCCTACGAGGTCGCCCGCATCTTCGCGACGCTCGACCACCTGTCGCGAGGTCGGGCGGGATGGAACGTGGTGACGTCCCTGAACCAGGCCGAAGCACAGAACTTCGGGCAGCTCGACCACCTCCCGCACGATCAGCGGTACGACCGCGCCCACGAGTTCCTCGAGCTCGCCTACGACCTGTGGGGCAGCTGGGACCGTGACGCGCTGGTGCAGGACAAAGCCACCGGCGTCTTCGCCGACCCGAGCAAGGTGCGCACCGTCGATCACGACGGGCGGTTCTACAGAAGTCGCGGACCGCTGACGGTGCCGCACTCCCCACAGAGTCGGCCGGTGATCTTCCAGGCCGGATCGTCCTCGACCGGGCGGGATTTCGCGGCGCGCTGGGCCGACGCGATTTTCGAGATCGACCCGACTCCCGAGGGACGACGGGCGTACTACGACGACGTGAAGTCCCGCGCGTCGAACCTCGGCCGGAACCCCGACCACCTGAAGATTTTCCCGTCGTTCGTTCCGTTCGTCGGCGAGACCGAATCGATCGCCCGCGAGAAGCAGGCTTTCCACAACGAGCTGGCCGACCCTGTGTCCGGCCTCATCACCCTGTCCGTCCACACCGACCACGACTTCTCGCAGTACGACCTCGACGCCCCGGTCACCGACGTCGCCGTGCCCGGCAGTCAGGGGCTGTTCGACCTCGCGCGGCGTCTGAGCGATCGGGACTCGCTGACCCTGCGGGACGTCGGCAAGCTCTACGCGCAGGGAGTGCTGCTGCCGCAGTTCGTCGGAACCGCCTCCGACATAGCCGATCTCATCGAGGAGGGCTTCCACGGCGGCGAGGCGGACGGGTACATCCTCTCGGCCGCGCAGGCACCGGGAACGTTGGACGACTTCGTCGATCAGGTGGTGCCGGAGCTGCGGCGACGTGGACTCTTCCGCACCGAGTACACCGGGACGACTCTGCGTGAGCACCTCGGGCTTCCCGCCGCGAGCCTGACCCCCACGCCCCGGGCGGTGGCGGCTCCGGCCTAGGACGAATCGTGGAATCCGAGCCCCGGATCGCGGGGCTCGGATTCCACGATCACGCGGTCAGTCGGCGTCGGGATGCGGCACGTTCTGCTCGTCGACGACGGCGCCGCGCTCCTCCTCGTGCGACGAGTCCCGCGGGCCGTCGTTGCTCCCGCTCGACGGGACGGCGTCGGCAGCGTCACTGGGCATGGTCATCGGAGCCTCCTGATCGGGTGGGGTACCGCACTGTCATGCCCCACCGGGGCCGGTCCGAACCTCACTCCGGTCCTGTGGCCACCGGGCGGTTCGGGTCCGACGACCACGCCGACCAGGAGCCGGGGAAGAGTGCGGCGTCGATCCCGGCGAGGGCGAGCGCGGCCACCTCGTGCGCCGCCGTGACCCCCGACCCGCAGTACACCCCGACGCTGTCGCCGGGCCGAATGCCCAGGCTCGTGAACCGGTCTCGCAGCTCCGCCCGAGATCGGAACCGCCCGTCCGGTCCCACGTTCTCCGCGGTCGGGCCGCTGACTGCGCCCGGAATGTGGCCCGCGCGCGGGTCCATCGGCTCGACCTCACCGCGGTACCGCTCCCCCGCCCGCGCGTCGAGCAGCACGCCGGAAAAATCGGCTGCGTCGTCGGCCGTCAGCGTCGGCATCGCCCCCGGCCGGAGCACCACGTCACCCGCCGCGCGCGGAGTCTCGTCGCCGGACCGGACGGGCAGGCCCGCGTCCCGCCAGGCGGTCAGTCCGCCGTCCAGCATCCGCACGTCGTCGTGCCCCGCCCACCGCAGCAGCCACCAGGCGCGGGCCGCGGCCTGGTTGCCGGTGGCGTCGTAGACCACGACGGGTGTGTCCGCGCCGATCCCCCACCGCCGCGCCGACGCCTGCAGCTCGGTGATGTCGGGGAGGGGATGCCTTCCGTCCGTGGCGACGCCGGCGCCCGAGAGTTCCGTGGGTAGGTCGACGTAGACCGCGGTGGGGATGTGGACGTCGAGGTAGCGCTCGTGGCCGTCGGTGCGCCCGAGGGCCCACCGGACGTCGAGGAGAACGGGCGGAGTCCGCTCGAGCGACGACGCCAGCTCGGACACGCTCACGAGGATGTCGGTCATGGCCCCGAGCCTAGGACGCGCCGGGCGTCCGCACCCAGTCACTTGCCAAGTCGGAAAGTCGGTGGTTCACTTTCCACATCGGAAAGACACGGTTCGAGACCGAGGAGGCACGATGAGCGACGACTTCTCCCCCGCCGACGCCCTCGCCGCAGTGCAGGCCCAGCGCGACAAGCTGGCCGAGGAGTCGGCGTCGCCACGCGGCTACCACCTGATCCTGGCGCTGACGACCGGCGTCCTGATCGCCTCGCCGTTCTGGGACAGCCTCTGGGTGGTCGCGGTGGTCTACGTTGCGTTCTTCCTGATCCTGTGGGGCCTGATGACCTGGTACAAGCGCGCGAAGGGCATGTGGATCAACGGCCTCGACGAACGCCCGGCACGCCGCTACTCGGCGACGGGCGGCGCGATCGGCGGCGGCGGGTTCGCGGCGTCCCTGGCAGCGGAATGGGTACTGCACCTGCACGGCGCGAGCCTGGTGCTCGCCGCCGTCGCCGTGCCGACCATGACCTGGCTCGGCTACCGCTGGGACGCGGCCTACGAGCAGGAACTGCGGGAGTCGGCATGACGGTCACCCCCGCATTCGATCCCGTCATCCACGCGCCGCTCCGGCTCCAGATCTGCGCTCTGCTCGCGCCGGTGACCTCGATGGAGTTCGCCACGCTGCGCGGTCACCTGGACGTCAGCGAATCCGTGCTGAGCAAGCACCTCAAGACGCTCGAGGACGCCGGGCACATTCGAATCCGCAAGGCCACCAGCAACTCCCGCGTCCGCACCAGCGCGGCGATGACACCGGAGGGCAGAGCCGCCTACGACGCGCACGTGGCCGAGCTCCGACGCATCGTCGGAGCCGGACCCGATCGGGGCCCGAACGGCTAGCGCGCGAGCGACAGGGCGATCCCGTCGAGAATGTCGTGCTCGCTGACCACCAACGACTCGATGCCCGACTCCGCACCGATGCGGTCCGCCAGCGCAGCGGTCACCAGCGACCCGCCACCGATCACGTCGACCCGACCCGGATGCATCGACCCGACGGCCGCACGCTGCTCCCGGGTCATGCCGACCAAGCGACCGCACACGTCGTGCAACGCGTCGAACCCGATGCGCGACAGATGGATTCGCTCGGGGTCGTACTCCGGGAGATCCTGCGCGACGGCCGCGATGGTGGTCATGGTGCCGGCCACGCCCACCCAGGTCCGCGCCTGCGCGACCGGCACCGCCGCGAAGGCCGGTGCCAGGCGCTCGGCGACGAACTCCCGCGCCGCCGCGATCTCGGTCGCGGTGGGTGGGTCCGACGCCAGGCACCGCTCGGTCAACCGCACGCACCCGATGTCGGCCGAGTGCGCCGCGCTCACTCCCGACGCGTCCCCGAGGACGAGTTCGGTCGAGCCGCCGCCGAGGTCGACCACCAGGAACGGCCCGTCGGCCGGATCGAGGTCACCCACGGCACCGGCGAAGGACAGGCGCGCTTCCTCGTCGCCCGTCACCACCTCGGCGACGGCGCCGGCGGCCACCGGCTCCAGCAGCCGAGACGTCATGTCGAAGAACAGGTCTCGATTGGCGGCGTCACGGGTGGCGGACGTCGCCACCATGCGCACCGCGTCGACCCCGCCGAGTCCACCGATGACGTCGACGTACTCGGCCAGGGCCACACGCGTGCGCTCGATCGCCTCGGGGACGAACGCACCCGTCGCGTCGACACCCTGACCGAGACGGACGACGCGCATCTCCCGCGACAGGTCGCGCAGCCCGGTGCCGCCGGCCTCGACGTCGGCCACCAGCAGACGGATCGAATTGGTGCCGCAGTCGATCGCCGCGACCCTCACGAGCGGAGGTCCTCGATCGTGGGCCACTCCGACGGCAGCGCGGTCCCCCGCAGTGGACCCTCGGCGGCGAGCGCCACGGACTCGTCGCCGAGCGGGTTCACACCCGGCCCCTTCGCCAACGAGTGAGCCATGAGCACGTGGAGGCACTTGACCCGGTCGGGCATCCCGCCGCCGGTGAACGTGGTGCCGAGCGAGGCGATCGCGTCGCGCTCGGCCAGGTACGACTCGTGTGCCCGGCGATACCCGGCGGCGAGTTCGGGATCGGTGCCGAGCCGCTCGGTCATATCCCGCATGACTCCGGCGGATTCCTGCCGGGACGCCTCGGCCGTCAGCCGCGGGTCGGTCAAGTAGTACAGCGTGGGGAACGGCGTGCCGTCCGGCAGCGTCGGCGCCGTCTTCACGACGGCCGGTCGGCCGTCCGGAGTGCGGTAGGCGACGGCCAGCACACCACGGGGCTCACGGCCCAGTTGCTCGGCGACCACCGCCAGGTCCTCGGGCGACACGTCGGTCATGACGACAGAACTTCCTTCGATGGGGCGGTGGGATTGGCAGGCTCAGCGAGGCACGGTCGCGGTCGACCACAACTCGCTGTACCAGGGGCCGGGGGGAGGCGGAGGCGGATCGTTCGCGATGTCGGATCGTGCTCGCGCGCCGGGCAACTGCACCTGGTACGGCGTCTCACCGGGCATCACGAAACCGAGCCGCTCCCGCGCCTGGGCGGTGATGTACGCGGGATCCTCCGTCTGATCCTTCCGGATCTGCAGTTGCTCCACCCGCTCCTCGAGCACGACGCGCTCCGCGGCGACGTCGGCCGCGTCCGACCGCTGCGAGACGTAGGTGCGCAACGGGTAGGCCAGCGTCAACGCCAGCGCACACACCACCACGGCGAGAATCACGGCCTTGCCGGTCGACAGGCCGAGGAACGTGCGTTCACCGCCGCGGTCACCGCGTCCGCGCCGACCGCGGCGGCCGACCAGGGCGGCGCCGTCGCTGATGACGTCGTCGACCAGCCCGGCGACACCGCGCGACCCCGACCCGGGGCGACGGGTGGACCGACCGGGACGCTCGCCGCGCCGCGACGATCGGCCCGAAGGCCGCGCCGCGGGACGGGTCGCGTTCCGGTCGGAGGTCACCCTGTCAGTCCTTGTCGAAATCGAGACGCGGGAACGCCAGGTCGCCGGCGTAGCGGGCGGCGTCGCCGAGGGCCTCCTCGATGCGCAGGAGCTGGTTGTACTTGGCGACGCGCTCGCTGCGGGCCGGGGCGCCGGTCTTGATCTGGCCGCTGCCCACGGCGACCGCGAGGTCGGCGATGGTGGTGTCCTCGGTCTCGCCGCTGCGGTGGCTCATCATCGTGCGGTAGCCGCTGCGATGCGCGAGGTCGACGGCGTCGAGGGTCTCGGTCAGCGTGCCGATCTGGTTGACCTTGACCAGCAGCGCGTTGGCCGCACCCTTGACGATGCCTTCCTCGAGGCGCTCGGGGTTGGTGACGAAGAGGTCGTCGCCGACCAGCTGCACGCGCTCGCCGATGCTGTCGGTGAGGGCGACCCAGCCGTCCCAGTCGTTCTCGTCCAGCGGGTCCTCGATGGACACCAGCGGGTACTGATCGAGCAGACCGGCGTAGAACGCGGACATCTCCTCCGACGAGCGGGTGGTGCCCTCGAAGGCGTAACCCGTTCCGGCGGTGTAGAACTCGGTGGCCGCGACGTCGAGCGCCAACGCGATGTCGGAGCCCAGCGACAGGCCCGTCTTGCCGATGGCCTCGGCGATCAGGTCCAGCGCGGCGGTGGTGCCGGCGAGGTCGGGAGCGAAGCCGCCCTCGTCGCCCAGACCCGTCGAGAGGCCCTTGCTCTTCAGCACCGACTTCAGGGCGTGGTAGACCTCCGCGCCCCAGCGCAGGGACTCCTTGAAGGTGGGTGCGCCGATCGGCGCGATCATGAACTCCTGAACGTCGACGCCGCTGTCGGCGTGCGCGCCGCCGTTGATGATGTTCATCATCGGCACCGGCAGCACGTGGGCGTTCGGTCCCCCGAGGTAGCGGAAGAGCTCGAGGCCCGCGGACTCCGCCGCACCCTTGGCCACCGCGAGCGACACGCCCAGCAGCGCGTTCGCTCCCAGCCGCGACTTGTCGGGAGTGCCGTCGAGGTCGAGGAGAGCCTGGTCGACGGCGCGCTGCTCGATGGCGTCGAGTCCGATGACGGCCGGGGCGATGTCGTCGAGCACCGCGTTCACGGCCTTCTGCACACCCTTGCCGCCGTACCGGTCGCCGCCGTCACGCAGCTCGACGGCCTCGTGCTCACCGGTGGACGCACCGGACGGGACGGCGGCGCGGGTGAGCGTGCCGTCGTCGAGCGCGACCTCGACCTCGACCGTGGGGTTGCCACGGGAGTCGAGAATCTCGCGAGCTCCGACCTGTTCGATGATGGCCACGACTGAACTCCTAGCAAAGCGATGGGCGGACCTGACACGGTTCGCAGACAGACTAGCCGCAGCGACCACCGTCCCGACGACCGA
This sequence comes from Rhodococcoides corynebacterioides, assembly GCF_019834675.1. Lineage (GTDB taxonomy): Bacteria > Actinomycetota > Actinomycetes > Mycobacteriales > Mycobacteriaceae > Rhodococcoides > Rhodococcoides corynebacterioides_A. The sequence goes on from NZ_JABUBU010000016.1 coordinate 11,850, forward strand.
CGCGCAGGGCCCGGCGACCCCGCTAGGGCGACGTTCCCACCGAGTACGCCGCCGCCGCGTCGCGCACGTCCGCGGCGTAGACGCCGGACCTGTTGTAGGCCAGCAACGCTCGCGACCAGCCCTCGGGTGTCGTCAGATCGCCCCCGGACGCGCACAGGTACCGGGCCGCCGACAGGGCCGCGTCGTCGAGCGTGTCGGGGTCCGCCCGACCGTCGCCGTTGGCGTCGACGCCCCACTTGCGCCACGTCTCCGGGATGAACTGCATCGGACCCATCGCCCGATCCAGGACCGGATCGCCGTCGAGTTCACCGCCGTCGGTGTCCCGGATCTCTGCGTTCCCGCTGGTGCCGTCCAGTGGGACACCGCGAATGGGCGGCGACACCACCGAATCGGGCCCGACGCTCGACCCGCGGAACGTGCCGTGCCGGGACTCGACGTACCCGATGCCCGCGAGCGTCGTCCACGCCACGCCGCAGCCCGGGGTACTGCGGGCCATGACCGCGTCGGCGTGACCGTAGGCCTCGATCGCCGTCCGCCCGACGCCCGTCGACTCGGCGATCGGTGTGGCCCAGTCCGTCAGGAGGTCGGCGGTCCGCCCCGGACCGTCGACGTCGATCGCCGGGACGGGCACGCCGGGCGCGGGCGGCACGCCCTCGGGAATCTCGATGGCCGGTCCGGTGGTCGTTCCGCACGCCGCCAGAAGCAGCGCGCCCATCACCGCCGCGGCGAACGTGACACGGCGGCGGGTGCGGTCTCGGCGGCGGGATGCGGGCACGGTCCCATCATCCCGAGCGAGGGTAATAGGACCCTAAAGAGAAGCAAAAAACCAGGTCCAGGGCTGTTTTCGACGGGCCGGACCGTGTAGCTTCCTCGCACGAACAAGGTTTGCCTAACCTCCAACCCTCCGATCCACCCGGGAGCCGCCCGTGTCCGTCGTCCTCGCCGCCGCGTCGGCCCCCGGCGTCGCCACCCAGATCGCCGGCAGCGCCCTCATCGGCGTGCGGGAGGGACTCGAGACCGGCATCGTCGTCATGATCCTCGTGGCGTTCCTGGTCGAGTCCGACCGCCGCGACGCCCTCCGGTGGGTCTGGACGGGCGTGCTGGCCGCCGTCGTCATGGTCGTGGCGGTCTTCGCCGTCATCCACTGGGGCACCTCGACGGTGACGGGCCTGACGGCCGAGATCGTCGCCGGCGTCGCGTCGCTGGTCGCCGTCGCCATCGTCACCACCATGGTCCTCTGGATGCGCAGCGCCGCCGCGACGATCTCCGGGTCCCTGCGCACCGGCCTGACCCGCGCCCTCGACGTCGGTCCCCTCGCGATCGTCGCCCTGTCCTTCCTCGCCGTGGGCCGCGAGGGCATCGAGACCGCGTTGCTCATGGTCGGCTACGCCGAGAACGCCGCCGGCAGTCCCTGGCCGCTGGTCGGGCTGCTCGTCGGCGTCGCCGTGGCCGCCGCACTCACCGTCGCGCTGTACGTCGGCGCGATCCGCATCGACCTCGCCCGCTTCTTCCGCTGGACCGGCGTCGCGCTGATCGCCGTCGCCGCCGGCATCCTCGGCTACGGCATCCGCGCCCTACAGATCGGCGGCGTGATTCCCGGCGGCGGGGCCGTCGCCGTCGACCTCACCTCCTGGTGGGACGCCGGGAGCTGGTACGGCACCCTCGTCGCCGGCGTCCTCAACCTGCGCCCCGATCCGACGGTGCTGCAGCTCGCCGCGTGGGCGACCTACCTCGTCGTCGTCCTCACCCTCTTCCTCCGGCCGACGCGCGCGCCCGCCGCACGCTCGGCCACCCCCGCCCCCGCCGCGTCCTGACGCACCACCGAGTACCTCCCACCCGCTACGCACCCCGCCCGCTCGAAAGGCTCCCATGCACGTCGCCCGTCGACGGGCCGCACTCGCGGTCTGTCTCGCCCTGCCCGTCGTGATCGCCAGTTGCACCGCCAAGACACCCGCGACCACCTCCGCCGACGGCGACATCGCCGTCGAGGCCACCGACACGTCCTGCTCCGTGGGGCGCACCGAGGCCACCACCGGCCCGTCCACCTTCAGCATCACCAACAGCGGATCGTCGGTGACCGAGTTCTACGTCTACGGCGAGGGCGACCGGGTCGTGGGCGAGGTCGAGAACATCGGCCCCGGACTGTCCCGGCAACTCGTCGTCTCGCTCCCCCGTCCGGGGACCTACCGCACCGCCTGCAAGCCCGGCATGGTCGGCGACGGTATCCGCGGCGACTTCGTCGTGAGCGGCGACGCGGTCGCGACCGACGACGACGGTGCGCTCGCCGAGGCCGCGGACGGCTACCTGCGCTACGTCCGCGCCCAGACCACCGCGCTGCGGGACACGGCGAGCGGGTTCGTCGACGCCGTCGTCGCCGGTGACGTCGAGGCCGCGAAGACGCAGTACCCGCTGGTGCGGACGTACTACGAACGCATCGAACCCGTCGCCGAGAGCTTCCCCGACGACCTCGATCCCCGCCTCGACCTGCGTGAACCCGACGTCGAGCCCGGCGATCGGTGGACCGGGTTCCACCGCATCGAGAAGGACCTCTGGGCGCAGGGGTTGCAGCCGGACATCGCGGAGATCGCCGAGCAGCTGCGGTCCGACATCGACGAACTGGTGCGCGGCGTCGACTCCCCCGACTTCGTGCTCGACCCGATCACCGTGGCCGGCGGCGCCCAGGGCCTGCTCGACGAGGTCGCCCAGACCAAGATCACCGGCGAGGAGGACGTCTACTCCCACACCGACCTCTACGACTTCCAGGCCAACGTCGACGGCTCGCAGGCCGCGGTGGCCGCACTCGATCCGATCCTGCGCGCGAAGGACGCCGACCTCGCCGACACCATCGCCGCGCGCTTCGCCGACCTCGACGCCGAACTGGCCCGGTACCGCACGGGCGAGGCCTTCGTCTCGTACGACACCGTGACCGAGCCGCAGCGCCAGCAGCTCTCGCAGAAGATCGACGCGCTGTCGGCGTCGGTGAGTCGGGTGCAGGGGGTCGTCGCCGGTGCCTGAGCTGTCCCGACGCGCCGTCCTCGCCGGCGCCGGGCTGGGCGCGGTCGCCGTCGGGGCGGGCGTCGCGGTCGGTCGGGGAACGGCGACCGACCCGGCGGCCGCGGGGACCACCGCGGTCGACGGCGTGGTGCCGTTCCGCGGAGCGCATCAGGCCGGCATCGTCACCCCCGCGCAGGACCGCATGCACATGACGGCGTTCGACGTCACCACCACCTCGCGCGCCGACCTGCTCGACCTGCTGCGCACCTGGACGCGGATGGCCGAGCGGCTGACCCTCGGCGCGGAAGCCGAGCCCGGCGGTGTCGTCGGCGACGGCCCGTACGCGCCGCCGTCCGACACGGGCGAGGCCCACGGGCTGACTCCGTCGCACCTCACCCTGACCATCGGGTTCGGGCCGAGCCTGTTCGACAAACTCGGTCTCGCGGACCGCAGACCGGCTGCGCTGCAGGAGCTTCCGCGCTTTCCCGGCGACGCGCTGGATCCGGCGCGCAGCGGCGGCGACCTGGTGATCCAGGCCTGCGCCGACGACCCGCAGGTGGCCGTGCACGCCGTCCGCAACCTCGCGCGGGTCGCGTTCGGCACGGCCTCGGTGCGGTGGTCCCAGCTCGGGTTCGGCCGGACGTCGTCCACGTCGACCACCCAGGCCACACCGCGAAACCTGTTCGGGTTCAAGGACGGCACCAACAACATCAAGGCGGAGGACACCGCCGCCGTCGAGCAGCACGTGTGGGCGCGCTCGGCCGACGGGATGGACGGCGGCAGCTACCTCGTCGCGCGGCGCATCCGCATGCGCATCGAGCCGTGGGACCGGTCCGTGCTCGGCGAGCAGGAGCGCGTGATCGGGCGCAGCAAGGGCACCGGCGCACCCCTCGGATCCACCGACGAGTTCGACCCCGTCGATCTCGCCTCCACGACCATCGACCGCGACGCCCACGTCCGACTCGCGTCGGCCGAGGCACTGGGCGGCATTCGCATCCTGCGCCGGGGATACAACTTCACCGACGGCACGGACGGATTCGGACACCTCGACGCCGGGCTGTTCTTCGTCGCGTTCTGCGCCGATCCCGGCGCGCAGTTCGTGCCGATGCAGCAGGCACTGGCTCGGCACGACGCCTTGAACGAGTACATCTCGCACGTCGCGTCCGGTGTCTACGCGTGTCCGCCGGGCGTCGCCGAGGGACGGGACGACGACTTCTGGGGCGCCTCGCTACTCGCCTGACACCCCGTGCGCCGGCACGTCGCCCGGCCAGTACTTGGTCCACGCCGGGCCGTCGAGGTCCCGCGGCCGGAGCCCGTCCATCGCCGCGGCCCGTTCCGCCGCCCGCACGTCCGCGGCGAACGCGGTGACCCGACGACGCAGGCCGTCCTCGGCGCTGTCGCCGCCGTGCCCGGGTGAGACGTCGATGCGGACGGCCAGGACGTCGTCGGGAATCAGGTCGGTGGGCAGCCCGGCGCGCACCGCGCGGGTGGTGACCTGCTGCGCCAACGCGAGGGCCGGCTGCGCGGACGCGACGCCGTCGAGGCACGAGCCCCGCACCTTCTCCGCGGCCTTGCGCTCCTCCCAGGCACGTTCCTGCGCCGCGATGTCCACGGGAGCACCCGAGGTGTCGGCCAGGTGGGGGCTGCGGTGGGTCAGCTTGGCCACCAGCGTCGCCGCGACGTCCTCGATGTCGAACGCGTCGGTCTCGGCGTCGGCGGCGATCCGCGCGTGGAAGAGCACCTGCAGCAACAGGTCCCCGAGCTCCTCGCGGACGGCGACGGCGTCCCCGGACTCGATCGCGTCGAGCAGCTCGTAGGTCTCCTCGAGCAGGTACGTGCGCAGCGAGGCGTGCGTCTGCGTCGCCTCCCACCCGCCGAGCGTGCGCAGCCGGTCCATGATGTCCACCGCGTCCGCGAGCGCGCCGGTCCGGCGCTCCTCGGCGGGCCGATCACGGGCCTCGACGACGTCCTCGCCGCGGTCGATGCGTTCTCGGACGTCGGGGTTGTCGCGGCTGGTGCTGACGAGCACCTCGGGCCGGTCGTCCGGCGTCCGGGAGGTGTGCGACGCCAGGCGCCAGCGCACCGAGACCGGCACCTCCTCGGTGAACCCGACGGGTTGGGTCAGCAGCGCGATGGCCTGCACGGGCACGAGGGTGGGGCGCAACGGATCCAGCAGCAGCACCGTCACCGACGATCACACCCCACTCGGTTGCTCCACCCGAACCGAGCCCGCCGGTCGCCCGTCGAGAGCGAGCAACGCGTCGGCGACGAACTGGAGCAACTCCTCGTCGCGCACACGGGCCGAACCGACTCCACCGCCGGCGACCCGCGGAATCGGGATCTGCACCGTGCCGGTGGTGGCGCGGTACTGCGCGCTGGGGTAGAGCCGCTTCAACCGTAACTGCTTCGAGTCGGGCAGGTCCATCGGCGCGATCTTGACCATCGTCCCGGCCACCGAGACGTCGACGATGCCGTACTCGCGACACAGCATGCGCAGGCGTGCGACGGCGACGAGTCGGCCGACCTCCTCGGGGATCGGGCCGTACCGGTCGGTGAGCTCGTCGACGACCGCGCGGATCTCGTCCTCGTTCTGCGCCGCCGCGAGTTTGCGGTACGCCTCGAGGCGCAGCCGATCGCTGGTGACGTAGTCGGGCGGGATGTGCGCGTCGACCGGCAGGTCGATGCGCATCTCCTTCGGCGCCTCGTCGGTGGTGACGGGGCGGCCGTCGGCCACGGCGCGATACGCCTCGACCGCCTCCCCCACCAGACGCACGTAGAGGTCGAACCCGACGCCGGCGACGTGCCCGGACTGCTCGGCGCCGAGCACGTTGCCGGCCCCGCGGATCTCGAGGTCCTTCATCGCCACCGCCATACCGGCGCCGAGGTCGGAGTTCTGCGAGATGGTGGCCAACCGGTCGTACGCCGTCTCGGTGAGCGGCTTCTCCGGCGGATACAGGAAGTAGGCGTAGCCGCGATCCCGACTGCGCCCCACCCGGCCGCGGAGCTGGTGCAGCTGCGACAGACCGAGTGCATCGGCCCGCTCCACGATCAACGTGTTGGCGTTGGAGATGTCCAGGCCGGTCTCGATGATGGTGGTGCACACCAGGATGTCGTACTCCCGCTGCCAGAACCCCTGCACGGTCTGCTCGAGCGTGTCCTCGTTCATCTGGCCGTGCGCGACGACGACCCGCGCCTCCGGCACCAGCTCTCGGATGCGGGCGGCGGCCTTGTCGATGCTGCTGACCCGGTTGTGGACGTAGAAGACCTGGCCGTCGCGCAGCAGTTCGCGGCGGATGGCCGCGGCCACCTGCTTGTCCTGGTACGCCCCGACGTAGGTGAGCACGGGGTGACGCTCCTCGGGCGGGGTGAGGATGGTCGACATCTCGCGGATCCCGGCCATGCTCATCTCGAGCGTGCGAGGAATGGGCGTCGCCGACATGGTGAGCACGTCGACGTGTGTGCGCAGCGCCTTGATGTGCTCCTTGTGCTCGACGCCGAATCGCTGCTCCTCGTCCACCACCACCAGGCCGAGGTCCTTCCAGCGCACGCCGGTCTGCAGCAACCGGTGCGTGCCGACGACGACGTCCACGGTGCCCTCCGCCAGCCCCTCGAGGATCTCGCGGGACTGCGCCGGGTCGGTGAAGCGGGACAGGCCCCGCACCGTGACGGGGAAATTCGCCATCCGCTCGGTGAACGTCTGCAGGTGCTGCTGCGCGAGCAGCGTCGTCGGCACCAGCACGGCGACCTGCTTGCCGTCCTGCACCGCCTTGAACGCCGCGCGCACCGCGATCTCCGTCTTGCCGTACCCGACGTCGCCGATGACCACGCGGTCCATCGGCACCGGCTTCTCCATGTCCGCCTTGACCTCGGCGATGACCGTCATCTGATCGACGGTCTCGGTGAACGCGAACGCGTCCTCCATCTCCTGCTGCCACGGCGTGTCCGGACCGTAGGCGTGACCGGGCGCCGCCTGGCGGGCGGCGTAGAGCTGCACCAGCTCGCCCGCGATCTCGCGAACGGCCTTGCGCGCCTTGCGTTTGGTGTTGGTCCAGTCCGAGCCGCCCAGCTTGCTGAGGCTGGGCATCTCGCCGCCGACGTAGCGGGAGAGCTGGTCGAGCGACTCCATGGGGACGAACAGGCGGTCGCCCGGGTGGCCGCGCTTGGACGGGGCGTACTCCACCACGAGGTACTCGCGCCGGGCGCCGCCGACGGTCCGCTCGACCATCTCGACGAAGCGGCCGATGCCGTGCTGGTCGTGGACGACCATGTCGCCCGCCGTGAGCGCGAGCGGATCGACCTGGTTGCGGCGCTTGGCCGGCAGCCGCCGACCGTCGCCCGCCGCGGCGACGCGATTGCCGGTGAGGTCGGCCTCGGTGACGACGACCAGTCCCGCATCGCGCAGGATCACCCCGCTCTGCAGCGACCCGCACAGCACGCCGACGGTGTCCGCGCTCGGCTCGACCCCGGGCTCGAGGTGGGTGCCGGGGACACCGGCCTCCCGCAGCCGCTCGACGGTGCGCTGCGCCGTGCCGGCGCCGGCGACGACGACGGCGACGCGGCCGCCCGTCGCCAGATGGGCCGAGAACTGCTGGAACAACGCGGCCAGGGCTTCCTCCGAGCCGCGCACGTCCGGGGCGCTGTCGACGGGCAGGACGATCTCCTCGTCGGACCCGGACGCCAGCGGGCCGAGCGTCCACCAGGGGCGTCCCGTCGCCTCCACGGACTCGCGGACCTGCCGCAGCGAGCGGTACGCCGACGCGCTGAGATCGAGTCCCTGCGCCACGTCCTCCCGGTCACCGTGCAGGCCACTGGTGTCGAGGGCCTCGGTGTCGAGCGGGGCGGCGGCACCGATGCTCGCCGCGGTCCAGGACGCCTCGAGAAACTCGCGTCCGGTGCGCACCAGGTCCGTCGCGCGCGTGCGGACCTTCTCCGCGTCGCACACCAGCACATGAGCACCCGCGGGCAGGGCGTCGGTCAGCAGTTCCAGTCCGCCCGCCTTCAGCACGGGCAGCAGCGCCTCCATACCCTCCACGGGAATGCCGCCGGAGATCTTGTCGAGCATCTCCACCAGGGCGGCGTCGGACGCGTTGTTCTCGGCGAGGAGCGCGGCGCGGCGCCGGACGTCCTCGTCGAGGATCATCTCCCGGCACGGCGGGGCGATGACCGAGTCGACCGGGGCGTCCGGCAGGGATCGCTGGTCCGCCACCGAGAACGCGCGCACGTCGGTGACCTCGTCGCCCCAGAACTCCACGCGCACCGGATGATCCGCGGTGGGCGAGAACAGGTCGAGGATGCCGCCGCGCACGGCGAACTCCCCGCGCTTGCCCACCATGTCGACGCGGGTGTACGCCAACTCGACCAGGCGGGTCTGCAACTCCTCGAAATCGATCTCCGTGCCGACGCGCAGGCCGATGGGCTCGATGTCGCCGAGACCGCGTGCGATGGGCTGCAGGACGGACCGCACCGTGGTGACGACGACGCGCAGCGGCACGCCGTAATCCGGATCGTCCGGGCGGGCGAGACGACGCAGCACCTCGATGCGGCGGCCGACCGTGTCGGCCCCCGGCGAGAGCCGCTCGTGCGGCAGGGTCTCCCACGACGGGAACTGCGCGACGGCGTCGCCGAGCATCTCCCCGAGCTCCGCCGTGAGATCGTCCGCCTCACGGCCGGTGGCCGTGACCACCAGGACCGGTGCGGCCTGCGCGAGCGCCGCCGCGACGAACGAGCGCGCCGCCGTCGGTGCGACGACGGTCGCGGTGGCGCGGCCGGCGAGCTCGGTCACCCGGCGGAAGGACGCGTCGGACAGCGCGAGTCGCACCAGTCCGGACAGCCGGCCGTCGGCCGCGGGCGGCGAGGCGTCCGCAGCGGTGAGCGCAGCAGAGGACGGAGAAGAGGACACGAACGAGCTCCTGACGAACATCGGCGAGTGGCGACCCGCCGCGCACCCGGCACGCGAGGCGTGCCGTTCTGCGTCGGGCGGCACCACGATTCTAGGAGCCTCCACCGACAGCCCGGCAGGGCTGTCGGTGGACGATCAGTTGCCGTACTTGAGTACCCGGCGGGCGGCGAACTCGCGGAAGTAGTCGAGCTTGCGCTCGGGAACCAGCGACGGCAGCAGGTAGTGCCACAGCCGTTCCATGCGGGTGGACATGCGATCGGTGCTGTCGGTCGCCACCGCCACCATGTGCGCGCCCACGATCACCTCGAGGAACAGCATCCCGGTGGTCTCGGCGTCGAGGTCGGGCAGCAGATCGCCCTCCTCGAGAGCGCGACGCGCGAGACCGGTGTGGTACTCGGTCCACGTCTCGAGGATGTTCTCCCCGGTGCCACGGTAGTCGCCGATCTGGTACTTCAGCCGGAACATGGCCGCCACCATCGGATCGGTCACGGCCAGGTCGACGGTGATGTAGGACACGCCGATCTCGGCTTCGAGAGCCGGCACCCGGCCGTCGTCGACCGTGGCGCAGGCGGCGGTGAGGCGACGCGCTCCCTCGTCGATGACGGCGCGCGCCAGTTCTTCCTTGGATCCGAAGTGGAAGTAGAGCGCGCCCTTGGTGACCTGCGACTGGGAGATGATCTCGCTGAGGCTCGCGTTCGCGTATCCGAGGCGGAGGAACACCGTCGCGGCGCCCGCCAACACCGTGTCCCGGGTGATCTCGGCGCGTGCCTGTCTGACCATGCGATCCGCCTCGAAAGTGTGAGCAACGAACGGTGGGCCCCGATCGGGTGCCGCGTACGACACCGGTCGACACACCGAAACTGTGATCGGTGCCAGAAAACGGTACCACTGCACCTGTACCGGACCCCAGCACTCGTCCGTCGGTCTCGGCCGTCGTGTCGGATCGTGCACCGCGCTCGGAACGGTTGCGCCTCTTACGCCGCGGCGCCCGTTCAGGTGCCCAACTGCGGATCGGCCTCCAAATTGGTCAGCCCGTTCCAGCACAGGTTCACGATGTGCGCGGCGACGGCCTCCTTCGACGGCGACCGATCGTCGAGCCACCACTGCGCCGTCATCGACACCATGCCCACGAGCGCCTGGGCGTAGAGCGGCGCGTTGTCGGGATCGATTCCGCGGCGCGAGAAGTCCTCCGCGAGGATGTGCCCCACCTGCCCGACCGCGTCGTTGAGCAGCGAGGAGTACGTGCCCTCCGCCGCCGCCACGGGCGAATCCCGCACGAGGATGCGGAACCCGTCGGTGTGGTCCTCGACGTAGGTGAGCAGAGCCAGGGCCACCCGTTCGACGCGCACCCGCGATCGGTTCTCGGTCAGCGACGACGTGATCATCGACAGGAGCGTCGACATCTCGCGGTCGACCACCACGGCGTACAGCCCTTCCTTGCCGCCGAAGTGCTCGTAGACCACCGGCTTGCTGACCTGCGCGCGCTGCGCGACCTCCTCGATGGAGGTGGCCTCGTAACCGCGTTCGGCGAAGAGCGTGCGGCCGATCTCGATCAGCTGTGCCCGGCGCTGCGTGCCGGTCATCCGAACCCGGGGGCCGCGCTCGGGTGTCCCGGCGGGCGACGACGACGTCATGTGATCACTGATACACGACCCCGCTGCCGACGGTGCAGCGGTCCCGCGTCGGGAGTTTTACCCGTCGGGGCACTTCGTGCGAGACTCCTTCTCGCTCGGTGCACGCCGGCCGAGGCTGTGATCCGCCGTGGTGTAATGGCAGCACCTCTGATTTTGGTTCAGATAGTTCAGGTTCGAGTCCTGGCGGCGGAGCTCACCGTCTGAACACATCGAGGAGTTTCATGTCGTCGAAGGTCGCCGTCGTCGTGCTCGCCGCAGGTGCGGGAACACGGATGCGATCGAAGACACCCAAGGTGCTGCACCGACTGGCCGGTCGTTCCATGCTCGCGCACGCCCTGCACGCCGCGCACGGCGTCGACCCCGATCACCTGGTCACCGTGGTCGGCCACGACCGCGAGAAGGTCTCCGCCGCCGTCACCGATCTGGCCGAGTCGCTCGGGCGCACCATCGACATCGCCGTGCAGGACGAGCAGAACGGCACCGGCCACGCCGTCCAGTGCGGGCTCGCCTCCCTGCCCCGCGACTTCTCCGGCACCGTCCTGGTCACCGCCGGTGACGTTCCCCTGCTCGACGCCCACACCCTGCAGGCACTGCTGCACGATCACCGCTCGTCCGCCGAGACCGTCGCCGTGTCCGTCCTGACCTTCGTCCCCGCCGATGCCAACGGATACGGCCGCATCGTGCGGGACGTACAGGGACGGGTCGCCGAGATCGTCGAACATGCCGACGCCACCCCCGAGCAGCTGCTGATCACCGAGGTCAACTCCGGGGTCTACGCCTTCGACGCGGACGCCCTGCGTACCGCCCTGGCCTCGCTGGGCACGAACAACGCCCAGCACGAGCTCTACCTGACCGACGTCCTGAAGATCTCCCGCTCCCGCGGCCTGCCGGTGTTCAGCACGCAGCTGACCGACCCCGACCTGGTGCGCGGCGTCAACGACCGCGTGCAGCTCGCCGAGGTCACCCGCACCCTGAACGAGCACATCCTGGCCCGGCACATGCGCGCCGGCGTCACCGTCGTCGACCCGGGGTCGACCTGGGTGGACATCGAGGTGAGCATCGGCCGCGACGCCGTGCTGCACCCCGGCACCCAACTGCACGGCGCCACCGTGATCGGCGAGGACGCCGTCGTCGGACCCGACACCACGCTGACCGACGTCGCGGTCGGCGCCGGGGCCACCGTGGTCCGCACCCACGGGAGCGAGTCCGTCATCGGCCCGGACGCCGTCGTCGGCCCCTTCACTTACCTGCGACCGGGCACCGAGCTCGGCACCGCCGGCAAGCTCGGCGCCTTCGTCGAGACCAAGAACGCCGTGATCGGAGCGCACTCGAAGGTCCCGCACCTGACGTACGTGGGCGACGCGAGCATCGGCGAGCACTCCAACATCGGCGCGTCGAGCGTCTTCGTCAACTACGACGGCGTCGGCAAATCCCGCACCGAGATCGGCTCCCACGTCCGCACCGGGTCGGACACGATGTTCGTCGCCCCCGTGCGGGTGGGCGACGGGGCCTACACCGGTGCCGGAACGGTGCTACGCCATGATGTACCCGCAGGTGCGCTGGCCGTGTCCGGTGGTCCGCAACGGATCATCGAGGGCTGGGTGCAGAAGAAACGTCCGGGAACGCCGGCGGCCGAGGCCGCCGCACGTGCCCGGTCGACCGAGGATCCACACGAGCACGAACCGAAGGACGGCGAGTAGAGCAGTGACCACAGCCAACTGGACCGACAACCAGAAGAACCTGATGCTCTTCTCCGGTCGCGCTCATCCCGAGCTCGCCGAGCAGGTGGCGAAGGAACTGGGCATCGAGGTCACCCCGCAGACCGCCCGCGACTTCGCCAACGGCGAGATCTTCGTGCGCTTCGAGGAATCGGTCCGCGGATCGGACGCCTTCGTCCTCCAGAGCTGCCCGTTCCCGCTGAATCAGTGGCTCATGGAGCAGCTCATCATGATCGACGCGCTCAAGCGCGGATCGGCCAAGCGGATCACCGCGATCCTGCCCTTCTACCCCTACGCCCGGCAGGACAAGAAGCACCGCGGCCGCGAGCCCATCTCGGCGCGCCTGGTGGCGGACCTGCTCAAGACCGCCGGTGCCGATCGCATCATCACCGTCGACCTGCACACCGATCAGATCCAGGGCTTCTTCGACGGCCCGGTCGACCACATGCACGCCCACAGCCAGCTCGCGGAGCACATCCGGGAGGGCTACGACCTCGAGCACATCACCGTGGTGTCCCCCGACTCCGGCCGCGTGCGCGTGGCCGAGAAGTGGGCCGACTCGCTCGGCGGCGCCCCGCTCGCGTTCATCCACAAGACCCGGGATCCGTTGGTGCCCAACCAGGTCAAGTCCAACCGCGTGGTCGGTGAGGTCGAGGGACGCACCTGCATCCTCATCGACGACATGATCGACACCGGCGGCACCATCGCCGGTGCGGTGAAGGTGCTGAAGGAGGCGGGCGCCGGCGACGTCGTCATCGCCGCCACCCACGGCGTCCTCAGCAACCCGGCCGCGGAGCGGCTCGCGGCCTGCGGCGCCAAGGAAGTGGTGGTCACCAACACCCTGCCGATCACGGACGACAAGCGGTTCGACACCCTCACCGAGCTGTCGATCGCTCCCCTGCTGGCCCGCACCATCCGCGAGGTCTTCGAGAACGGGTCGGTCACCAGCCTCTTCAACGGCAGCGCGTAGTCCGTCCGCGGTTCGGTGCGAGGTCGCCCCTCGCGCCGGACCGCGGCGCCGGCTCACCCGGCGCGGCGTCAGCCCTCGCGCCGCGCCGCGACGAGCGCGAACCGGCGATCGGCATCGGTCCAGAAGCGGTCGACGGCGAACCCGGCCGCGGCGAGCTCGCCCGTGACGGACTCCTCCCGGAACTTGGCGGAGATCTCGGTGCGCATCTCCTCACCCTCGTCGAAGTGCACGTCCAGATCGAGTGCCTCGATCCGAACATCCTGTGCGCGAGTCGATCTCAGCCGCATCTCGATCCACTCGTTCCGGTCGTCCCAGATCGCGACGTGCTCGAAGGCCTCGGGCTCGAACGTCGCGTCCAGCGTGCCGTTCAGCACCGACAGTACGTTGCGGTCGAATCGCGCGGTCACGCCCGCGGCGTCGTCGTACGCCGGAACCATCACCGCGGGATCGATGACGAGCCCGACGCCGAGCAGCAGGTACTCCCCGGCGTCGACGGTCCGTCCGATCTCGGCGAGGAACTCGGCGCGCTCCTCCGGCACCAGGTTGCCCAGGGTGCCGCCCAGGAACGCCACCGTGCGGCGTCCGCCGGCGGGCAACGTCCGTAGCGTGTCGGTGAAATCGCTGACCACGCCGTGGATCTCGAGGTCGGGGTAGTCGCGGACGAGGTCCTCCATCGCGCCGGTGAGCGCCGACGGGGACACGTCCTGCGGGACGTAGCGCCGCAGCGATCCCTCCGCCGTGCCCGCCGAGAGCAACAGCCTGGTCTTGTCCGACGACCCCGATCCGAGCTCGACCAGCACCTTCGTGCGGGTCAGCGTCGCGATCTCGTCGGCGTGCTCGGCGAGCAGCGCCCGCTCGGTGCGCGTGGGGTAGTACTCGTCCAGCTCGGTGATGAGCTCGAACAGCTCGCTGCCCGTGGCGTCGTAGAACCATTTGGGCGGCAACCACTTCGGGGTGGCGGTCAGACCGCGGAGAACGTCGGCGCGCAACGCGTCGCGCAGATCGGCATCGGTGATGTGGACGTCGAGCGTCGGCGCTGCCATGGCGGGTCCTTCGGGTCGGTCGGGCCTGTCGGGGTGGATCGGGACGGTCGGGCGTGGTTCAGCGGTCGAGCGGGGTGATGTCCAGGACGCCGACGGCGGCGGTCACGATCGACCGATCCGGCACCGGACGCCAGGCGGGGTCGTCGTCGTCCGTGGGCTCGGACGCGACGGTGACGGACTCGCCGTCGGCGCGGACCGACAGGGCGTGATGGACCGCCGTGGCCCACAGCGTGCGGCCGTCACCGAGCAGCAGGTTCAGGCGTGACCCGGGCGCCGCGGCGTCGACGTCGCGCACCAGCCCCGCCACCGCCTCGCCCGGCTCCTGTCGAGTCAGTCTGTGCTGCAGCAGGACCCACAGCGTCGCGGCGTCGGTGGGCGCCGGGAGCCGCAGCAGGTCGACGGCCGGCACGTCGGCCACCAGATCGGCGAGACTGTGCGGCCACCCGGTGACGACACCGTTGTGGCCGAACGCCCACCGGCCGGCCACGAACGGTGCGCACGCCGATCGGTCCACTGGCATCCCGACCGTCGCCGATCGGATCGCCGCCAGCACGGCCGTGGACCGCACCGACGTCAACGTGTCGGTGACGGCCGGGTCGGTCCAGATCGGCATCGGATTCCGGTACAGGCCGACACCGTCGTCGGTCCACCACGCCGCACCGAACCCGTCGGCGTTGACGGTGCCGCCGCCCCGCATGTCCCGCGGCGCCCAGGACTGCTGCATCAGCGACGACGTACCGGCGGTGAGAACGTCACCGACCGAGCGGGCGGGACCGAGATACCCCAGCTGTCGGCACACTCAGGCGACTCCCACGTCCCGCGCGCACCGGAACCCCGAGAAGATCTGCCGGCGGATCGGATGGTCCCAGTTGCGGAACGTCGCGCGGACGGCCGTCGGGTCCGTGCCGAACGACCCACCGCGGAGCACCTTGAAGTCGCCACCGAAGAACACCTGCGAGTACTCCGGATACGGGAACATCTCGAACCCCGGGTACGGCTCGAAGTCCGACGACGTCCACTCCCACACGTCGCCCATCAGCTGCTCGACACCCAGCGCGGACGCACCCTCCGGGTACGCGCCGACGTCGGCGGGCTCGAGGTGGCGTTGGCCGAGATTGGCGTGATGCGCAGCGATGTCGTCGTCGCCCCAGGGGAAGCGACGCGAACGCCCGGTGGCCGGGTCCAGGCGGGCCGCCTTCTCCCACTCCGCCTCTGTGGGCAGACGCTTGCCCGCCCAGCGCGCGTAGGCGTCGGCCTCGAACCACGACACGTGCACCACCGGCTGCGCCGGCCGGACCGGCACGCGGCGACCGAACACCCGCCGCCACCAGGTGCCGTCCGGGTCCTGCTTCCAGAAACCGGGAGCGACGAGTCCGGCCTCCGTGCGGTGCTGCCACCCGCGGTGGCTCCACAACTCCTCGCGGTCGTATCCGCCGTCCGCGACGAAGCGGAGGTAGTCGCCGTTGGTCACCGGGACGGCGTCGATGGCGACGGTCTCCACCTGCACGGTGTGCGCGGGTCGCTCGTTGTCCAGAGCCCACGGGTCGGTGTCGGTGCCCATCTCGAACGGTCCGCCGGGGACGATCACCTCGAGGTCGCCGTCGGAGGGGACCTCCGCGCGCGGGGCGTCCGGCGCCGTCAGGACGGCCGGACCCGTGCGCAGCTGATGTGTGGCCAGCATGGTCTCGTCGTGCTGCTGCTCGTGCTGCGCCACCATGGCGAACACGAACCCGTTCCGGGTGAGCCGACGCTCGTCGAACGTGGTGTTCTGCAACGCCTCTCGGGACAGCTCGCGGACACGCGCCACGTACTCCCGCGCCGCGGTGGGAGTGAGCAGGGGCAGACCGGGACGGGTGGACCGGGCGTGCCGGAAGGCGTCGTACAGATCGTCGATCTCCCCGAGCAGCGGGGCGTGACCGCCGACGTCGCGGGCCAACCACAACTCCTCCTGGTTGCCGATGTGCGCGAGGTCCCACACGAGGGGACTCATCAGCGGCGACACCTGCTCGCGCAGGCCGTCGTCGTCCAGGCAGTCGGTGAGGGCCATCGTTCGGGCGCGACTGCGATCGAGCATGTCCTGCAAGCGCTGTCGCAGGGTGCCGGGGTCCGTGCCGGCTGTGGTGTCGGTGTTGTCGGTGGTGTCGGTGGTGTCGGTGGTGTCGGTGGCGAGGGAATCGGGGGCGGTCACCGGGCGGTCTCCTTCGTGTGGGCGCGGGCTGCCGGACGGGACTCGCCGGGGGCGAGCTGGGCAGCGCAGCGGTCGGCGGCCGCGCGGAGGCGGTCGGCGACGCCGCCGGCGGACGCCGCGGCCGCGACGGTCAGGACGGCCGACGCCGCATCGGCGAGCGCGGCGTCGGCCAGGCCGAGCCGGGCGGAGTCCTCCCAGCGGGATTCGGTGCCGCGCACCGCATCTCGCGCGACGGCGCGCACCCCGGCGGCACCCACGAGGGCGGCCACGGCGTGGACGGGCACGTCCCACAGGCCCTCCGGTTGCCCGTCGAGGTAGCGCACCTCGAGATGACCGCCCGCCCGCACCAGGGGGAACAGGGTGGTGAGGTGGTAGTCGAGATCCGCCGTGGTGGGGCGGTGCTCTCCACGGCCCGCCACGTCGTCGAGCGCACCGGCCAGCCACTGCGCGAAGGTGGTCTCCCGCGGCGGCGCCTGCAGCCGGTCCCCCATCCGAATGCAGAGCAGCGGCACGTCCAGCGCCCACCTGGCGTAGTCGACCACCGGATCGACCCCGAGGGGCACCCGGGTGCGCGTGCGGTCGAGCTCGAACCACGTGCGCATGCGTTGCGACGCCCACGGCTCGGCCGGGACCCCGGCCAGCGCGGGGGTGGCGGCGAAGGCGGCGAGCAGCGCCGGACCCACGGCGTGCAGCGTCTCCCACCGATCCCGGATCTCCGCGCGGTCCCGGCCGGCGTCGACGCTGATCTGGACGGCGGCGGTGTTGCACATCATCGCGCGACCGAACGGCCCCACGGTGTCGAAGCGCGACTCCATCGCGCAGTAGCGGGGCAACGTCAGCAACCGTTCCGGCGTTCGCTCGGTGTCGGCGCCGCCGGCGCCGAGCGCGATGTCGTGGGGCGCGAGGAGCGCGCGCAGACCCTCGGTGTCCCGCGCCATGGCGTCGACCACCAGATCCGCCGAGGCGGCGGGCGCGGAGGAGAGTTCGAGTTGGCCACCCGGTTCGACGGAGACGACGTTTCCGGAACGCAGGGGCAGGGCCGCGGATGCGGGATTCAGCGACACGGGGGCGTGATCGCCCAGGGCGGTCGCGAGCAGATCGAGGGACGGGCGAGACCCGTCGGGCAGGTGGGTGAACCATTCGAGTTCGGCGCCGACCAGGGCGGGCGGGCCGATCTTGAAACACACCCGCTCGAGGTAGGCCTCGGCGGCGGGGCGCGACCCCAGCGCGTTCGGAGACGTCATGCCTCGACGCTAGCGCGCCGGACCGACATAGTCTTCGAGGCGATGGAAAAGAACCTCGCGTCCGTGTTCCGCACCGCCCGCGCCGAGACTCCCGGCGCCGCCCGGGGCGTGTTCCTCGACAGCGCCGGGTCGTCGCTGCCGCCCCGCGCGGTGACCGACACGGTCGTGGACCACCTCCGCCGCGAGGCGGAGGTCGGGGGGTACGCCGCTGCCGCGGAACGGGCCGACGACCTGGCCGCGGTCCGGGCCTCGGTGGGACGCCTGCTCGGCGCCCCCGCCCACACCGTCGCCCTGTCCGACTCCGCGACGCGCGCGTGGTGCGACGTCTTCTACGCCGTCCCGCTCGCCCCCGGCGATCGGATCCTGCTCTCCCCCGTCGAGTACGCCACCGGGGCCATCGCCGCCCTGCAGAGAGCCCGGGCGACGGGCGCCGTCGTGGAACGGATGCCGGCGGACGACACCGGCGCGATCGACGTCGCCGCGCTGCACCGTGTGCTGGACGACCGGGTGAAGCTCGTGTCGCTGGTGCACGCGCCGACGAACAGCGGGTTGGTCAACCCCGTGCGCGAGGTGGTCGACGCGGCGCACGGGGTCGGTGCGCTCGTGCTGCTCGACGCCTGTCAGTCGGTGGGGCAGATCGACCTCGACGTCCGCGAGCTGGGGGTCGACGCGCTCTCGGCCACGGGACGCAAGTGGCTGCGCGGGCCCCGCGGCACCGGGATGCTCTACGTGGCGGAGCACCTGCTCGCCACCCTCGAACCGCGCTCGCTGGATCTGCACAGCGCGGCCTGGACCGGACCCGCTTCTTACGAGATCGCCGACGACGCACGACGATTCGAGACCTGGGAGCACGACGTCGCCGCCCGGCTCGGCCTCGGCGTCGCCGCGGACGGACTACTCGCGCTCGGTCCGCGCGCGGTCGAGGCGGCGGTGCGCGAGCGTGCCGATCATCTGCGCGGGGCGCTCGGCGAACTCGATCGGGTCACCATCCGCGACCCTCGCCCCGGCGAGCACGGCACGGCGCTGTCCGGCATCGTCACGTTCACCGTGGACGGCGTCGACCCCCATGCCGTCAAGGCCCGGCTGGCCGAGCAGGACGTAACCGTCACCGTGAGCCCCCGATCGTCGACGCTGTTCGACATGACGGCGCGGGGGCTCGACGCCGTGGTCCGGGCGTCGCCGCACTGCTTCCTCACCGTCGATCAGCTCGACGCGGCCGTGTCCGCGGTGGCCGGGCTGCGGTAGGTCGTTCCGGCACCCGCACCCGAGTCGGCCTCCCGACCCGGACCCGTCGGACGCAGCACCAACGCCACGGCCACCGCGCAGAGCACCAGGCCGATCACCGTCGCGACACCGAGCGCGTCGTCGAACATCGCCCACGCCCAGATCATCGTGACCGGGGGCGTCAGGTACAGCAGCGCGCTCGCCGCAGTCGCGCCGCGTCGGGCGATCACGACCAGGTAGCTGCCGATCGCGAGGAAGGTCGAGAGCAGGACGGTCCAACCGACGGCGAACCAGAAGGGCCCGTCGGCCGGCGGCATCGCGTCGCCCGCGACGACGCTCCACGCGAGGAAGAAGACCGCCGCCGTGGCGCTCTGGACCGCCAACCCCAGTGTCACCGGCACGCGGTCGGGCACCCGGGACTGCAGCAGGGTGCCCACCGACAGCGAGACCGTGCCGCCGACGGTGAGGGCGTAGGCCCACCACGGCGCGGCGCCGCCGAGGGCGCCGCCCACCACGACGGCCACCCCGACGATGCCGAGCAACAGACCGGTCACCGCCCTCGGCCCGATGCGCCGGCCGAGGAACGCGGCGGCGAGCGCGGCGACCACCATCGGCTGCAGCGCCGCGATCAGGGCACTGAGCCCGGCGGACACGCCGTACTCGACGCCGGTGTAGATGCCGCCGAGGTACAGGCACTGCATGAGCACGCCCAGGGCGGCCTGACGACGCAACGCCGGGCCGGGCGCGCGGCGGCGCCGCACGAGGACGACGAGGCCGAGGAGGAGTGCGGCGACGACGAACCGCCACGCGAGGACGGCGTGACCCGACGCGGAGCGCGTGCCGAGTTCGGCGCCGACGAAGCCCGAGCTCCAGGTCACGACGAGGACGGTCGCCAACGCGGTGTCTCTGTTCATCACCCCACGAGGTAACCATACAGGTCTGTATACTCACAGTGTCCCTCTCCCCCGACGACGGAAGGCCCGCCGTGCGCACCGCTCCCGACCCCGCCGACGCCCTGACCCCCGCGGGCGAGCGGATCCACGAGGTCGCCGCTCGCCTGTTCTACGAACGCGGCATCCGCGCCACCGGCGTCGACCTGGTCGCGGACGAGGCCGGTACCACCAAGAAAACGCTCTACGACCGGTTCGGCTCCAAGGACGGTCTGGTGGCGTTCTATCTGGGCCGACGGAACCTGCGGTGGCAACGCTTCGTCCTGGACCGACTGGCCGCCGAGGCCCCCGGACTCCCGACGATCCTGGCCTTCTACGACGCACTCGCCGCCTGGCTGGTGGAGTCCACCCGCGGATGCGGGTTCGTCAACGCCCACGCCGAGATCGCCGGCACCGACCATCCGGGGCTCGCGGTGGTGCACGCCGAGAAGGCCTGGGCGCGGGCGCTGTACGTCGACGCCGCGCGCGACGCCGGGGTCGCCGATCCCGACACCGTCGGCACGCGACTGTTCCTCCTGCACGAGGGCGCCGTGGTCGCGTCGACCGCCGGCGGCGTCACCGAGGCCGTGGCGGTGGCGCGGGAGTGTGCGCGGGACATCGTCCGGACGGCGCGGGCGGGGGATTCGCACCCGCCACACGCCGTCCGGTAAGGTACTGCAGGTTGTCTCGGCGAGGGTGTCCGGGCCGCGGATCCGTCCGGGGACCGACACCGTGATCGACGCAGGCACGGCCCTTCTCGGCCGTCCTCGTCCGTGTCCGCGCCGGACAAGTCGTACCGCCGCACACGCCGTCTTTCGAGGAGTTCCACCATGGCCGACACCAATGTTCTCTCTGCTTCGCTGCGTACCGAGTTCGGCAAGGGTGCGGCCCGCCGCACGCGCCGTGACGGACAGGTTCCCGCCGTGCTCTACGGCCACTCGACCGATCCGAAGCACCTCGCCATCGATTCCCGCGCCTTCGCGGCCGTGCTGCGCGCCGACGGCGTCAACGCCGTCATCGAGCTCGACATCGAGGGCGAGAAGCAGCTCGCGCTGACCAAGTCCGTCGTCGTGCACCCGATCAAGAACTACATCGAGCACGCCGACCTGCTGGTGATCCGTCGCGGCGAGAAGGTCACCGTCGAGATCGCCGTCACCACCACCGGCGACGCGGCCCCCGGCACGCTGGTCACGATCGACACCAACACCGTCGAGATCGAGGTCGACGCCACGCAGATCCCCGAGCAGTTCGAGGTGTCGGTGGAGGGTGCCGAGATCGGCACGCAGATCCTCGCGTCCCAGCTCGACCTGCCGAACGGCGCCACCCTGGTCACCGACGGCGAGACCCTGCTGGTCAACGTCGTCGAGGCGCCGACCGAGGCCGAGCTGGAGGCCGAGGGTGCCGGCGACCTCGCGTCGAACGTCGCCGCCGAGGAGGAAGAGGCCGTGGAGGACTCCTCCGCTGCCGACGAGGCCGCCGCCGCGGACTCCGACAACTGATTCCAGCCCCACCCGCACGGCGCGTTCTCCCCACGGAGAGCGCGCCGTGCGTCGTTCCCACCCGAGACGAGGCGACGCCATGACCAGTTCCGCAGCCGGACCGCTGGTGGTGATCGGCCTCGGCAACCCGGGCCCGCAGTACGCGGCGACGCGGCACAACATCGGCGCCGTCGTGCTCGACACCCTCGCCGCCCGTGCGCACGGCTCGTTCTCGACGCACAAGCGCAGCAACTGCGACGTGCTGTCCGCGCGGCTGGGCGACCGTCCCGTGGTGCTCGGCAAACCCCGGTCCTACATGAACGAGTCCGGCGGGCCGGTGGTGAACCTCGCCCGCTTCCACTCCGTGGATCCGACCGACGTGATCGTGGTGCACGACGAGCTCGATCTGGACTTCGGCGTCGTCCGGCTCAAGCGCGGCGGGGGCGAGGGCGGTCACAACGGGCTGCGGTCGATCTCGAAGTCGTTGGGCACCAAGGACTACATCCGGGTGCGCGTCGGCATCGGCCGTCCGCCGGGGCGGATGGATCCCGCGTCGTTCGTCCTCAAGCCGTTCGCCGCCGCGGAGCGCGCCGAGATCGCGGTGAGCGTCGAGGACGCGGCCGACGCCGTCGAACAGGTGGTGCGGCTGGGGCTCGAGGACGCGCAGAACCGCGTCCACCGCCCCTGACGTCACCGACCGTCCGCGTAATCTGGATGCCGTCGCCAGTCCCCAGAAAGGCCCTCGTGAGCACCCCGTCCGACCTGTCCTCGTCCGCCGAGACCACCCCCGCCGCGCCGAAGAACCTGCGCCACGAGGTGAATCGGCGCCGGACCTTCGCCGTCATCTCGCATCCCGACGCGGGCAAGTCCACGCTGACCGAGGCGCTCGCTCTGCACGCGCGCAAGATCTCCGAGGCGGGGGCCATCCACGGCAAGGCCGGACGCAAGTCCACGGTGTCGGACTGGATGGAGATGGAGAAGGCCCGCGGCATCTCCGTCAGCTCCACCGCGCTGCAGTTCGAGTACGACGACCACACCATCAACCTCGTTGACACCCCCGGTCACGCGGACTTCTCCGAGGACACCTACCGCGTCCTCACCGCCGTCGACGCCGCGGTGATGCTCATCGACGCCGCGAAGGGCCTCGAGCCGCAGACCCTCAAGCTCTTCCAGGTGTGCCGGCATCGCGGCATCCCGGTCATCACCGTGATCAACAAGTGGGACCGTCCGGGCCGCACCCCGCTGGAACTGCTCGACGAGATCGACGAGCGCATCGGCCTGACGCCGACGCCGATGTTCTGGCCGGTGGGCATCGCCGGCGACTTCCGCGGGCTGCTCGACGTCGCGAAGCACGAGTACATCCACTTCACCCGGACCGCCGGCGGCGCGACGATCGCACCGGAGGAGTACCTGGACGCCGACGCCGCCGCGGCACGCGAGGGCGACGAGTGGACCACGGCTCTCGAGGAGAGCGAGCTGCTGGTCGAGAGCGGTCAGCATCACGACGTGGACGCGTTCCTGGCGGGTCGGACGTCGCCGGTGATCTTCGCGTCGGCGATGCTGAACTTCGGCGTCCACCAGATCCTCGACGCGCTGGTGTCCTTCGCACCCGCGCCGGGTCCGCGTCCCGACGTCGCCGGCGGCGCACGCGACGTCACCGATCCGTTCAGCGCCGTCGTGTTCAAGGTGCAGGCGGGCATGGACACCGCGCACCGGGACCGCCTGGCGTTCATGCGCGTCGTCTCCGGCGTGTTCGAGCGCGGCATGGTGGTGACGCACGCGCAGACCGGCAAGCCGTTCGCCACCAAGTACGCGCTGACGGTGTTCGGGCGGGAGCGCACCACCGTCGAGAACGCCTACCCCGGTGACGTCGTCGGCCTGGTCAACGCCACGGCGCTCGCACCCGGCCACACCCTGTACGCCGAACGAAAGGTGGAGTTCCCGCCGATCCCGTCGTTCGCGCCGGAGCACTTCTCCATCCTGCGGGCGGAGAGTGCCGCCAAGTACAAGCAGTTCCGACGCGCGGTGGACCAGATGGATTCCGAGGGCGTCGTCCAGATCCTCCGCAACGACCTGCGCGGCGACGCGTCCCCCGTGCTGGCCGCGGTGGGGCCGATGCAGTTCGAGGTGGTCGCCGCGCGCATGAAGTCCGAGTTCGGGGTCGAGGCTCGCATGGAGCCGCTCGGGTACTCGCTGGCCCGACGGACCGACGCCGAGTCGGCGGACGAGCTGAACCGGCAGCGCGGCATCGAGGTCTTCACGCGCAGCGACGGCGTGCTCCTCGCCCTCGTCAGCGACAAGTGGCGCCTGCAGTACATCGAGAAGGAACTGCCGCACCTCACGCTGGAACCGCTGGTCGCCGCAGCCGACTGACGGCCGACTGACGGCCGACTGACGGGCGATCGGCGGGCCGCCGTCCCGCGAACTCGTGGTGCCGTGTCACCACGACACGGCGCCACGGTTGGTGCAGCTTCCCAACCCTGCGTTCACGTCTCGGTCGAGTAACGCTCGCGTGGTACTTTTCGGACTGTCGAACGTACTCGAAGTTCGTTTCCTGCGTCGACATGCGGGTCCGAGCCCACTTCGCTCGATCCGTGGCACCACACACCTCGAGACGATGGAGCACTCCGAGCAATGAACGACGGATCAGGTGGGCCCCTCACGGGCGTCAAGATCGGCAAGGCCCCCGCCCACAGGTCCACCAGGACGCCCACCTCCACCGCCACTCCGACAACGACCAGCGAGGCCGACGTGACCACCAGTGACCAGATCTCCGAGCACGCCCTGCCGAGCAACTCCTCGGCGTCCAACGGCGGGTCCAACGGGAGCAGCTTCTCCGGCGCGTCCCGGCACCCGAGCCCCGATCGCCGAACCGCGATGGGCATCGCGTCCATCCGCATCGCCGGCCGGCTCACCCAGAACGAGCTGACCAGTCGCGATACCCGGCCGATGGACTCCTCGAACGGCCCGGACGAGCTGCTTCAGCTCCTCGGCGAGTACCTCACCTCGGGTGGACTCTCGAGCCCCGAGCTCCACGTTCGGTCCAACGGCACCACCGTCGTCCTCGATCTCACCAACCCCGCCAAGGGTTTTCGCTGAGCGCACGCGATATGCAGAACGGCCCCCGGTTCCAGTGGAACCGGGGGCCGTTCTGCTACGAGAGTCGGGTCCGACCGCTACCCGTCATCGCTTGCGGAGATCAGGCCGGGGGCATGAGCACCGAGTCGATGAGGTAGACGGTCGCGTTGGCAGTCTTGACGCCACCGCAGACGACGTTGGCGTCGTTGACCTTCAGGGCGTCGGTCTCACCGGTGACGGTGACCGGCTGGCCCTCGACGGTGGTCTGCTCGCCGTCGATGTCGGACGGAGCGATCTGGCCGGGCACCACGTGGTAGGTCAGGATCTTGGTGAGCAGCGCCGAGTCGGTCTTCAGCGTCTCGATGGTGGCCGGGTCGATCTTCGCGAACGCGTCGTCGGTCGGGGCGAAGACGGTGAACTCGTCGCCGTTCAGCGTGTCCACCAGGTTGACCTGCGGGTTCAGCTGGCCGGAGACGGCCTGGGTGAGGGTCTTGAGCAGCGGGTTGTTCGACGCGGCCACGGCGACCGGGTCGGCGGCCATGCCGTTCACGGAGCCGGCACCGTCCGGAACCTGCTCGGCGTAGGCGGCGCAGCCCGGGCCGACGAGGTCGGAGGCGGGATCGGCGGAGCCCGAGGACATCGCGCTCGAGGTCATGGAGGACGCCGACGACGTCATCTCCGCCATGGAGGACGTGGCGGCGTCGGTGGTGCTGCCGCCGTCGTCGGAGGAACAGGCGGACAGGCCGAGAACGGCCACTGCCGCGAAGCCGACGGCCATTGCGCTCTTGCTCTTCGTGACGCTCATTGCGAAACCCTTCTCGTGGTGTGAACCGAGTACCCAGCGGCCGGTGTGCTCGGTCACTGTCGGTTGTGTCATCTACTCTTCGGAGCATCCCCACAGGGGGGATTGGTGCATCCGTCGGAAAAATTCTGCGGGGACCCGAATCGGACGAGCCGGACATACGTCACCGCAGGTGAGGGCAAATTTCCTCCCCCACAATCGATCTCATTCCCTGGGATCCGTACGGTTCGGGCCGAGGCCCCGCGGGAGCCGATCCGGCGGACAGTCCTCCTGCGTCGCGGTGAACCACCCGCTGTAGTGGAACAGCCGTCCCAATGTGCGGCCACGCACCTCGATGTCGATCCGGTGCCGCCCTTCCTTCTCGTCCCACCACTCCCGGCCGAAGGTCTCGGCCGAGACCAGTGCGGGCGGCTTGATCGATCCACGAGGCGCGAGGAAACGTGGTGTGCCACTGATCAACCGGAGGCCACCGTCGTCGTCCGCCGAGCAGCGCGTCGAGACCACCATGTCCGGTCCGGCCCCGATGTAGTCCCGCGCACCGCCGTCACGGCCGAGCACCATCACGGAGTCGAGCGACACCTCGTGTCCAGGGAACTGAAAGCGGCGGACGAATGCCAGTGTCTCCCTTCCCAGTCGATCGACGTAGGCGTAGTTGGCGATCGTGAAGGGCACGTTCTCCCCCGCGTCGGCCGGCACCATGCGCCGCGCGCCGCCGAGCCACAGCGCCGGTGGCGGCAGCAACCGGGAGTGCTCGATCCGGTCCATCACCCCGGTGCCGAACTGGGCGACGTGGTCGTCCGATCCGAACCCGAAGCGCCACTGCACTTTCGGGTGCAGCCGAGCGAATTCCGGTCCCATGACCGCGGACACGACGGACGGCATCACCGCTCCCCTCTTCGGCGACGCCCGAGCGGGCGTGCAGAACAGGAGTACCCCGTCCGCGTCGAAACGACGCAGCGGCGCCGGTCAGCCCAGCTCGTCCGCCAGTTCCATCCAGCGCTCCTCGACGGCGTTCTTCTCCGAGACGACGGCGGTCAGCTCGGCGCCGAGCGTCTGCAACCGCTCGGGATCGGTGGCCGCCTCCGCGAGCGCCGAGTGCAGCGACTTCTCCCGGTCGTCGAGCTTGACCAGGGATCGCTCGAGGCGGGAGAGCTCCTTGCGCGCGGCGCGATCGTCGGCACTGCCCTTCGCGGGGGACGCGGTCGGTGCGGCGCCCGGCGCGGCGCCGGCGGACGGAGCGGTACCCGCCTCGGCGAGCCGGGCCCGGCGGCGCAGGTACTCCTCGATACCGCCGGGCAGGTTGGTCAGCCGGCCGTCGCCGAACAGCGCCCAGGTGGAGTCGCAGATGCGCTCGACCAGGTACCGGTCGTGACTGATGACCACCAGCGTTCCCGCCCAGGAGTCGAGCAGGTCCTCGAGCTGCTGGAGGGTGTCGATGTCCAGATCGTTGGTGGGCTCGTCGAGCAGGAGTACGTTCGGCTCCGACATGAGGACGCGCGTGAGCTGCAGGCGGCGGCGCTCGCCACCCGAGAGGTCGCCGACCGGGGTGCGCTGCCGCGCGGGCGTGAACCCGAGTCGCTCGGCCAGCTGCCCGGCGCTGATCTCTCTGTCGCCCAGCTGGATTCGCTCCGCGACGTCCTGGACGGCCTCGAGCACCCGCATGTCGACCGGCAGATCGTCGAGTTCCTGACGGAGCCACCCGATCCGCACGGTCTTGCCCTCGATCCGGCGACCCGACGCCGGCTCGAGCTCGCCGGCGAGGGTGCGCAGCAGCGTCGTCTTGCCCGACCCGTTGACGCCCACCAGGCCGACCCGCTCCCCCGGAGCGAGGCGCCACGTCAGATCGTTCACGAGGACCCGCCCGTCGGGCGTCGTCAACGTGGCGTCCTCGAGTTCGACGACGATGCGACCGAGCCGCGTCCGCGCGAACGACGCGAGCGCGACCGAGTCGCGCGGAGCCGGCACGTCGGCGATGAGTGCTTCCGCCGCCTCGATGCGGTAGCGCGGCTTGGACGTGCGGGCGGGCGGGCCACGGCGCAGCCAGGCCAGTTCCTTGCGGGCGAGGTTGCGGCGACGGTCCTCCGCGGCGTCGGCCTGCCGGGACCGTTCGGCACGCGCGAAGATCCAGTCCCCGTAGCCGCCCTCGTAGGTCTCGACGCCACCGCCCACGACCTCCCAGGTGCGGGTGGCGACGGTGTCGAGGAACCAGCGATCGTGCGTCACGACCACCAGTGAGGACCGGCGGTTCACCAGGTGCTCGGCCAGCCACTGCACGCCCTCGACGTCGAGATGGTTGGTGGGCTCGTCGAGCACCAGCAGGTCGAGGTCGCGCACCAGCGCCGCGGCCAGCGCGGTGCGCCGACGCTCACCGCCGGACAGCTGCTCGACCGGCGCGTCCAACCCCAGACCGGTGATGCCGATTCCGTCGAGCACGCTGCGGATGCGGGCGTCGCCGGCCCATTCGTGCTCGGCGACGCCGAGCGGGGCGAGCACCACGTCACCCACGGTGGAGCCGGGTGGCAGGACGCCACGCTGGGTGACGACGGCCATGCGCAGACCGCCCACGCGGCTGACGCGGCCGGAATCCGGTTCCTCGATGCCGGCCAGCACCTCGAGCATGGTGGTCTTGCCGCCGCCGTTGAGGCCGACGACTCCGATGCGCTCGTTCTCCTGCACGCCCAGTGAGACCCGCTCGAGCAGCGGCTTGACCCCGAAGGACTTCGAGACCTGTTCGAGATTGATGAGATTGGCCATCAGGAGCGTCCTCGTTCGTCGCGGGTGACCCGTGCCCCGGGTACGGGGCCGCTCGCGACCCGCACGGTGCGGCACACGCCGGCGCCGGACAGTTCGGCGCCGACCTCCACGGCGTCGTCGGCCGAGGCACAGAGAAAAGCGCAGGTGGGGCCGGACCCGGAGACGATGCCGGCGATCGCGCCCGCGTCCAGCCCGGCGCGCAGCGTGCGGCGCAGGTCGGGCCGCAACGACAGCGCGGCCGCCTGCAGGTCGTTGGTCAGCAGCGGGCCCACGCGGGTCGGATCGCCGGAGGCGAGAGCCTGCATCAACTCGTCGGGATCGCCGGCCCGCGGCGGCGTGCCGCGCTCGCGCAGTCGATCCAGTTCGCGGTACACCGCGGGGGTCGAGAGTCCCTCCTTCGACAGAGCCAGCACCCAGTGGAAGGTGTTGCGAGAAAGCACCGGCAGCAGCTTCTCGCCGCGCCCGGTTCCGACGGCCGTGCCGCCCGCGACCGAGAACGGGACGTCGCTGCCGAGCCGGGCCGCGTACTTCATGATCTCGGCGCGGGAGAGTCCGAGACCCCACAGCTCGTCGAGCGCGATCAGGGTCGCCGCCGCGTCGGCGCTCCCCCCGGCCATGCCGCCGGCCACCGGGATGCCCTTGTCGATCGTGATGGCGACGCCGGGCGCGCGACCCGACGCCTCGGCGACCATGACGGCCGCGCGCCACGCGAGGTTGCTGCCGTCGAGCGGCACGGCGGCGGCGTCCTCACCGCGCACGGTGACCGAGATGGTCGGAGCGGACACCACCGACACGTCGTCCACCAGCGACAGAGCGTGGAAGACGGTGGTCAGATCGTGGTACCCGTCCGGACGCAGGTCACCGACGGCCAGGTGCAGATTGACCTTGGCGGGGGCGCGCACCCGAACGGGCCGCGTGACGACGGTGAGCACGACGTCCGACTCTATCGCGACCCCGGCATCGGTCAGGACGCGGTGGCCGCGAGCCGCACGAAGGCGGCGGCGTCGAGCGTCTCGCCCCGCGCCGACGGGTCGATCCCGGCGTCGACGAGACGTCGCTCGGCCACCGCGGCACCGCCGGCCCAGCCGGCCAACGCGGCCCGCAGCGTCTTGCGGCGCTGCGCGAAGGCGGCGTCGACGACGGCGAAGACCGCGCGTCGGGTCTGCTCGTCCTGCGGCCACGGCGGGGTCTCGTACCGGTCGACGCGCACCAGTCCGGATTCCACCTGCGGGACCGGCCAGAAGACGCTGCGTCCGACGGCACCGGCTCGGCGCACGGTGCCGAAGTACGACGCCTTCACCGACGGCACGCCGTAGATCTTCGACCCGGGGTCGGCGGCAAGACGGTCGGCCACCTCCGCCTGGACCATCACCAGGGCGGTGCGCAGGCTCGGCAGCGTCGAGAGCAGGTGCAGGAGCACCGGGACCGCCACGTTGTAGGGCAGGTTGGCCACGAGCGCCGTGGGCTCGCCCGGGATGTCGGTGGGTCGCACCCGCAGGGCGTCCGCCTCGATCACGGTCAGACGATCGGCGCGTGACCCGGCGCGGTCGGCCGCCGTGACGGGCAACCGGGCGGCCAGCGGGGGGTCGATCTCCACCGCCACGACGCGGTCGACGACGTCCATCAACGCCAGGGTGAGCGACCCCAGTCCCGGCCCCACCTCGAGCACCGTGTCGGTCGGGCCGACACCGGCCGAGGACACGATACGCCGGACGGTGTTGGCGTCGTGCACGAAGTTCTGCCCGAGGGTCTTGGTCGGACGCACGCCGAGTTCGGCAGCCAGGGTCCGCACCTCGGCCGGACCCAGCAGGCGCACTTCGCTCGACGACACGGGTACCGAGCCTACTGGGCTCGGTACCACCGGGTCAGCGCAGACCGAGCTTGCTGGTGCAGGACGGCCAGGCGCCCCACCCCTGCGTCTGCTGCGTCCGGGAGGCGATGGCGATCTGCTCCTCGCGGGTGGCGAGGTCGGCGCGGGGTGCGTACTTCAGACCGCCCTGACGCTCCCAGGTGTTCTGGTCGAACTGCACGCCGCCGTAGAAGCCGTTGCCGGTGTTGATGGCCCAGTTGCCGGTCGCCTCGCACTGGGCGAGGGCGTCCCAGGTGGCGCCGTTCTCCACGGGCGGCACCTCGGTGCCGGGCTTGGCGCCGACCCGGACGACCTTGGGCACGGCCGGGGTGAGGACGTCCGCGTCGACGAGGGTGCGGCCGGTCTCGACGCCGTTGACCAGCGTGACCTCGTAGGTCGCGTTCTGCTCGCCGGGCGTACCGGCGGACTCCTGCACGGTCCGCGACATGTTCATCGTCGGGTCCTCGATCCGCTGGTCCGGCGGCGGGATCGCCTCGGTCAGCGTGCGGGTCTCGGTCCGCTGACGGGTCACGGTGATCTGCTGGCCGTCGCCGAGCGGGGTGTCGGCGGCGGGCTCGACCGTGTCCTGCTGCTCGAGCGGTGCGCCCGCGGCGGCGAGGAACTCGCCGACGGTGGGAGCCGCGAGCCGCAGGGCCGCGGGCTGAGCGGCGCCGTCGACGAGGGTGACCGACTTCGGCAGGACGACCTCGACGGTGCCGCCCTCGAGCGGAATCGTCTGGTCCTCGGGCTGGTCGATGTGCACGTCGGGCGCGATGCCGAGCTGGCCCTTGGCCTCGGCGACCGTGCTCGCGGTGGTCCACACCGTCGACGGTGCGCCGTCGACCAGCAGCGTGACCTCACGAGCCCGCTTCAGCGTGACGGTGTCGCCGTCCGCGACGGTCGCGTCCACGGCGGGCTCGACGACGTCGCGCTCGGCCGGGACGTACCCGGCTGCGGCGAGCACGCCCCGGGCATCGGTGCTCATCGTCGACAGCGAGATCCGCTGACCGTCGACGTCCACGGTCACGGTCTTGTGCCGGACGACGGCCACCGAGGCACCCACGACGAGGGTGAGGAGCAGGGCGGCGACCGTGGCGTAGAGCAGACGGGAACGGGCCGAGTTGAGGCGGGCTACGTGAGACATGCGCTCACGGAGTCGGTCACGGAGAGATCACGCACGAGAGGTCCTTGCCGGTGAAGCGAGTCCCCGCGGCGCCACGACGGGCGCGATTCGGGGTTTTGCGGTCACGATACGGTAACGGACGTGCGTCGCCCCGGCAACTTCGGGCACCTCGCGTAGCCTTCCCCGCGCCCTACCCGGCAGTAATGTCGGTCGCGGGCCGCACGGGGGTTAGTGTCCGAGCCGTGAACTCGACCATCCCACCCGTGCGTCGACTGTCCCTGGTCGCCGCCCTCGTCGCCCTCCTCGCGCTCGTGCTGGGCCCGGCCGCCGCGCAGGCGCAGCCGGCGCCGCCGAATCCCGTCGAGGGACGCACGTTCACGATCGCCACCGACATCACGTTCGCGCCGTTCGAGTTCCAGAACGCCGACGGCCAGTTCGTCGGCATCGACATGGACCTGATCCGCGCGATCGCCGAGGACCAGGGGTTCTCGGTCGACATCCGGCCGCTCGGTTTCGACGCGGCGCTGCAGGCCGTCCAGGCCGGGCAGGCCGACGGTGTGATCGCCGGCATGACCATCACCCCCGCCCGCGAAGCGGTCTTCGACTTCTCCGAGCCCTACTTCGAGTCCGGCGTGCAGATGGCGGTCCTCGAGAACTCGTCGATCACGTCGTACGAGGACCTCGCGGGCCAGCAGGTGGCGGTGAAGAACGGCACCGAGGGCGCCGACTTCGCCGAGTCCATCAAGGGGCAGTACGGGTTCACCACGCGGTACTTCGCCGACTCGGCGAGCATGTACGACGAGGTCCGCACCGGGAACTCCGTCGCCGTCTTCGACGACTACCCGGTGCTGCAGTACGGCATCACCCAGGGCAACGGGCTGAAGACGGTCACCGAGAAGGAATCGCCCAGCAACTACGGCTTCGCGGTCAACAAGGGCGCCAACGCCGATCTGCTCGCGGCGTTCGACACCGGCCTGGCCAACCTGCGCTCCTCCGGCCAGTACGACGAGATCCTGAACACCTACATCGGCGCCGGCGCCGAGGAGACCGACAACTCGATTCCGGGTCTGATCAAGACCGAGTACAAGGAGCTGCTGAAGGGTCTCTGGCTCACCGTCGTGCTGACGGTGATCTCCATCGTCGTCGCATTGATCCTCGGCGCGATCTTCGGCCTCTTCCGCGTCAGCACCAAGGCGTGGCTGCGTGCCATCGGTGCCACGTACGTCGCGATCTTCCGCGGTACCCCGCTGCTGGTGCAGGCGTTCTTCATCTACTTCGGCATCCCCGCCGCCCTCGGGTTCACCATGACGGCCTTCACCGCCGGCATCATCACCCTCTCGCTCAACGCCGGCGCGTACATGGCGGAGATCGTGCGCGGCGGCATCCTGTCCGTGGACAAGGGGCAGATGGAGGCCTCGCGCAGCCTCGGCATCTCCTACCTGACGTCGATGCGCAAGGTCGTGATGCCGCAGGCCATCCGGACCATGATCCCGTCGTACATCAACCAGTTCGTCATCACGCTGAAGGACACCTCGATCCTCTCCGTGATCGGCCTGGCCGAGCTCACGCAGTCCGGGCGGATCATCATCGCCCGCAACTTCCAGTCCTTCAACATGTGGCTGATCATCGCCGTCATGTACTTCGTCATCATCATGGCGCTGACGATGCTGTCGAACCGTCTCGAGAAGAGGATCAACAAGTGACCAGCACCGAGAAGACGACGGCGGCCGAGGTCAAGGTTCGCGCCACCGGCCTGAAGAAGGCGTTCGGCGACCTCGAGGTGCTCAAGGGTCTCGACGTCGACATCCACTCGGGCGAAGTGGTCTGCGTGATCGGGCCGTCGGGCTCGGGCAAGAGCACCTTCCTGCGGTGCCTGAACAAGCTCGAGGACATCACCGGCGGCACCGTGGTGGTCGACGGGTTCGACCTGACCGATCCCAAGGTGGACCTCGACGAGGTCCGTCAGCACATCGGCATGGTGTTCCAGCACTTCAATCTCTTCCCCCACATGTCGGTGGTGGAGAACGTCATGCTCGCGCCCGTCGAGACCAAGCGGGCCGACAAGAAGGCCGCGCGGGAGAACGCCGTGCGCCTGCTCGACCAGGTCGGCCTGGCCGACAAGGAGAACGCCAAGCCGGCGCAGCTCTCGGGTGGTCAGAAGCAGCGCGTCGCGATCGCGCGTGCGCTCGCCATGAACCCCGACATCATGCTGTTCGACGAGGCCACGTCCGCCCTGGACCCCGAGATGGTCGGCGAGGTGCTGCAGGTGCTGCGCGATCTCGCGAAGGGCGGCATGACCATGGTCGTGGTGACGCACGAGATGGGTTTCGCCCGCGAGGTCGCCGACCGTGTGATCTTCATGGCCGACGGGTACATCGTCGAGGAGGGCACACCGGAGCAGCTGTTCGGTGACCCGCAGAACGACCGCACCAGGGACTTCCTGAACAAGGTTCTCTGACGACAACCCCGGTGCCGCCGGACCCGATCCGCGTCCGGCGGCCACCACGAAAGGCGCGCCATGACCGACGAGCAGGAACTCATGCAGAAGATCGTCGCGACGATCGACGCCCGTCTCGGACAGGAGACGTCGGGCCTGCAGAACGAGGTTCCGCCCGGCGCCAGCGCGCAGTCGGACGACGAGGACGGCGAGCGTGGGCCGCTCGGCCGGGACTACCACCTCGCGGGCAAGTACGCCCAGGCCCTCGCGATCGGCGAACCACAGGTGATCGACCGGGCGGAATTCGACCGGCTCGTCGAGACGTACGGCGACGACGCGAAGTAGCCCGCTCGTGGCCCGATCGTGACCTTCGGACTGCTAACGATCGGGCCGTGACCGACGACACATCGGTCATGACTCTCACCACCGGTGCCGTTCGAGTCGTCGTGCTCGCGGCCTGCGCGGCCGTCGCCGCGGCCTGCGGCGGCCAGACGGGCGGAACCGCCCTACCGGCCCCGGCCGATTCGACGACGTCCGTCGTCGCACCGGCCCCCTCGTCGACCCCCGCCGCCGCGCCGTCGGCGTCGGACGTCCCTTCGCCGGGGCCCACGTTCACCGAGACGGTCACCGTTCCGGCCCCGGCTCCCGCCGGTCCGGTGCCGTGCGTGGACCCGTCGTCGTCGAACGTCCGGGCCGCAGTGGCCAACCTCGGAACCGATTCGCAGGGCGGGCGTTTCGTGATCGACGATCACACGATGGGCATCAGTTCCGACGGGTGCCCGTCACTGGAATGGGCGCACGCCACGGGCACCGGCATCCAGAACGGCACCGTGCAGTCCCACGTCCTGTTCTTCACGAACACCGGGTCCTACCTGGGCACGGCGACGTCGGATGCGTACAGCTACACCTCGGTGGTCGGGGCCTCCGACGACTCGGTCACCGTGCGATACCGGTGGCTCTCCCCCGACGACGCCAACTGCTGCCCGTCCAACGAGTCGTACGTGACGTTCACCCTGGTCGGCGGAAACACCATCGTGCCCGACGGGCAGTTCCCGCCGAGGCCGTGACGGGCCGGTGGGCCCGAGCCTGCGTAGCCCGTCAGAGCCGCAGGTAGATTTCCTCGTTGACCCGGTCGGCAATGCCCTGCAATCGGCTGCGCCGGTGGGCGCCGGCGATCGCGTCGTCGAGGGCGGCGAGCACGGACGGATCGTCGTCCTGCTCCCGCAGGCGATCCCGAATCCACTCCATGCGGTGCAGGTGCTGCGGAGCGAGCGGCATGGCGCGGATGGTGTCGGGGTCCACGTCGGGCGAGAGGGCCTCGCTGGACCCGCCCGCGACGCGGATGCACAGGGCCGTGCTCACGCACTTGAAGCATCGCTCGCAGTTGTAGGTCTCCGCGTGCTGCTGGAAGCAGACCCGGACGTAGCGCATCGCGGGAGCCCAGTCCGAGATCTCGGCGATCTTGGTGGGCCGCCAGGCGTCGTCGTCGTCGTGCACCAGGCGCACCCGCGACGACGACCAGTGGGGATCGACGTAGGGGTGCGATCCGTGGCGCGTGGTGACGGGCGGGCTGCTGGGCACGATCACCGCGGACAGCGTGGGCGCGAGGCACAGCGCGACATGGGCCAACGCCGGGCCGAAGTACAGCCGCGGCCACGGCACGCGCAACGGATCGCTGACCCGGCGCACGGTGGTGCGCACGACGATCAACTCCTTGCCGAGGTCCGTCGCGGCGGCCTGCGCCCGCTCCACCGCCAGGTCCGCCGCCGATCCGTCGTGATCGTCGATGTCCATGCCCAGCACGAAGATCAGGTGCGTGATCTCGTCGAGGTGCTTGCGCACCGCGTGGAAGGAGTCGACGCCGAGGCTGAAGAAGCACCCCACTCCGCGACCCTCGCCGGGCACGCGGACGACGTCGTTGCCGGCGAGTCCCGCATCCATCGACACCGCGTCCACCTCGGGAAACCAGGACGCGAAGATCGCGCCCGCGGCCGCCGCGCCGGCCCGCTGCTCGCGGTCGACGTTCGCGGGCACGCCGTCCTCCGTGCGGATCTCGAGGGACGACGCGATGCGCATCGCCAGCGCGTAGGTGGCGGGGACCCACGGTGCGGCGCCGGTGTCGATCGGGACCGACGCCGAGGTCTCGGCGGTGAACTGCCCGCGCCCGGTGTCCAGACGCACCGCGGTGGTGTGGGCGTCGCGCGTCAGGACGGTGGCGGTCATCGGTCGGCGAGGCCGTCGTAGGGGGATCACGCGCTGTGTTCTATCACGACAGACCGTGCGGTGTTCTATTACTAGAGACCGCGCGGTGTTCTGTCACGACGGACCGCGCGGGATCGTCATCGTCCGCTCCGACCGTCAGGACAGTCGGTATACCCGCTCCGCGGTCGCCGTGGCCGACGCCGCCGCGGCCTCCGGGTCGCGGCCGGTGAATGCCGCGAACGCCCGCGCCGTGTACGGCAGGCAGTACGGCTCGTTGGGGGCACCGCGGAACGGATGCGGGGTGAGGAACGGCGCATCGGTCTCGAAGAGGAACTGCCCATCGGGGACCAGCTGCGCCGCCTCCCGGAGCTCGCGGGCGTTCCGGAAGCTGACGGTGCCGGAGAAGCTCAGCACGTACCCGGCCTCGACACAGGCCTCGGCCATCGCCGGGCCGGAGCTGAAGCAGTGGAAGATCACCGTCTCCGGCGCACCCTCGTCGAGCAGGACCGCCAGCAGGTCGTGATCGGCCTCGCGGTTGTGGATCATCAACGGCTTGTTCAGCCGCTTCGCCAGATCGATGTGCCAGCGGAAGCCCTCGATCTGCTCCTCCACGGTCGCGCAGCCGTCGAGCTTGCCGGGCCAGTAGTAGTCCAGTCCCGTCTCCCCCACAGCGACGACGCGACGATCACGGGCGAGCGCCTCGATCTCCGCCTTCACCTCGTCGGTGAGGACGTTCGCGCGCGTGGGATGGATGGCGACGGCGGCCCACACCCGCGCGTCCCAGTGCGCGGCGTCGACGGCGAAGCGTGCGGCGGCGAGGTCGTCGGCCACCGTGACCACCCGGGCGACGCCGACCGCCTCGGCGCGGTCGAGGACCGCGGCCACGCCCGCGGCGTCGGTCGCTCCGCACGCGTCGAGATGGGTGTGCGCGTCGACGAGGGGGATCAGCGGGGCGGGGGCATCCGGGGCGGGACGGTCTCTCGGCACGAAAGATAGAGTAAGCGCACCATGACTGCTACTCCCGATGCTCCGGTGGACGCCGCCGGCCGCCCGCCGTTCTACGTCACCACCGCGATCGCGTACCCCAACGGCACCCCGCACATCGGGCACGCCTACGAGTACATCGCGACGGACGTGTTGGCGCGCTTCAAGCGGCTCGACGGCTTCGACGTCCGCTTCCTCACCGGCACCGACGAGCACGGTCTGAAGATGGCCCAGACCGCCGCGAAGGAGGGCCTGAGCACCGCCGATCTCGCGCGCCGCAACTCCGACGCCTTCCAGGCGATGCAGGAGTCGCTGGGGATCACCTTCGATCGCTTCATCCGCACCACCGACGCCGATCACCTCGAGGCCAGCCGCGCTCTGTGGCAACGGATGGCCGACCGCGGGGACATCTACCTCGACACCTACAGCGGCTGGTACTCGGTACGCGACGAGGCCTACTACGCCGAGGGCGAGACCACGGTGCGGGACGACGGATCGCGCGTCGCGACCGAGACCGGCACACCGGTGGAGTGGACGGAGGAGTCGACGTACTTCTTCCGCCTCTCGGCGTACCAGGACAAGTTGCTCGCCCTCTACGAAGAGCGTCCCGACT
Source organism: Rhodococcoides corynebacterioides (assembly GCF_019834675.1). GTDB lineage: Bacteria > Actinomycetota > Actinomycetes > Mycobacteriales > Mycobacteriaceae > Rhodococcoides > Rhodococcoides corynebacterioides_A. The sequence continues at coordinate 49,013 of NZ_JABUBU010000016.1, forward strand.
TCGTGCTCCCCGCCACCCGGCGCAACGAGGTGGCGAGTTTCGTCGCGAGCGGGCTGAAGGACCTGTCCATCTCGCGGTCGACGTTCGACTGGGGTGTGCCGGTGCCCGGCGACGAGACCCACGTGATGTACGTGTGGGTCGACGCGCTCACCAATTACCTGACGGGCGTGGGGTATCCGGACGTCGACGGGGAGGCGTTCGAGAAGTTCTGGCCGGCCGACGTGCACATGATCGGCAAGGACATCGTGCGATTCCACGCGGTGTTCTGGCCCGCGTTCCTCATGTCCGCCGGTGTGGAACTGCCGAAACGCGTGTTCGTGCACGGCTTTCTGACCAACAAGGGCGAGAAGATGTCCAAGTCGGTGGGCAACGTGGTCGATCCCGCCGCCCTGATCGGCGAGTACGGGTTGGACGCGGTGCGCTTCTTCCTGCTGCGCGAGGTCTCCTTCGGGCAGGACGGCAGTTACAGCCACGAGGCCATCGTCACGCGCATCAACGCCGACCTGGCCAACGAGCTGGGCAATCTCGCGCAGCGGTCGCTGTCGATGGTCGCGAAGAACTGCGACGCCCGCGTCCCGACGCCGGGCGAGTTCACCGACGCGGACCGGGCCATGCTGGGGCACGTCGACGGTCTCGCCGATTCCGTTCGGGCGCACATCGATCGGCAGGAACTGCACCTCGCGCTGGAGGCCATCTGGTCCGTCCTGGGCGAGACCAACCGCTACTTCTCGGCGCAGGAGCCGTGGGTGCTGCGCAAGACCGATCCCGAGCGCATGGCCACCGTCCTGTACGTGACGCTCGAGGTGCTGCGGGTCGCGGTGATCCTCACCCAGCCGTTCATGCCCGACTCGTGCGCGCGGCTGCTCGATCTGCTGGGTGTCGACGAGCGCGAGTTCGCTTCTCTCCCCACCCGTCTCACGCCGGGCGTCGAACTCCCGAAGCCGACGGGCGTCTTCCCGCGCTACGTCGAGCCCGAGACCGACTGAGCTCCGCGAGCCGGTCCGGGGCCGTCGGTCACACCAGCTTCTCGAGTTCCTCGAGGGCGGTGTCGAGGTGAGTGAGCATGCGCTGCAACGACGGAACGCTGCGACGGTCGCCGACCAGCCCGAAGTTCACGTTGTCGGCGTTGGTGGCGAGCGTGATGTTGAGCGCCTGACCGTCGAGCACGATCGAGGCCGGGTAGACGCCGTCGAGACGTGCTCCGTTCCAGTACATCTCGGTCTTCGGACCGGGCACGTTGGAGATGATCACGTTGAACGGCGGCGGGGTGTTGCGCACGAAACCCGGCACCGGGGTCAGCAGCAGCGGCGCCATGACCGCCGCTCCGTAACCCAGCGCCTGCAGGGGTGAGAGCCCCCGCATCATGGCCTTCGAGTCGTTCATCGACCGCACGACGGCGGCGAGGCGACGTTCCGGGTCCGGCTGGTCGGTGCCCAGATTGCACAACACGGTGGTGACGGCGTTGCCGCCGTCGGCGTCCGCGCCGGCCTCCCGCATGGACACGGGGACCATCGCGACGAGCGGCTGATCGGGCAGCGCGTTGCGGTCGACGAGGTAGGACCGCAGGGCGCCCGCGCACATGGTGAGAACGACGTCGTTCAGGGTCACTCCGAGCCCGGAGGCGACGTCCGTCATCCGCGACTTCGACCACTGCTGCGAGGCGAAGCGCCGGGCACCGCCGATGGGCACGTTGAGCATGGTGTGCGGCGCGGTCAGCGGCAGCACCATGTCGTTGCCCCGCACCTTGTTCCAGCCGATCCGCGCCGCGGCGGGACCCATGCCGGCGAACTCGCCGGCGGCCTTGACGCCGGTCGACAGCAGGGAGAGGGCACCGCTGCCGGTGGTGGCGACCTCGGCGCTCTTCCTGCGCCGGAAGAGCGCCGGGTCCCAGATGGGCCCGCAGTCCCGACGGTCGGGATCCGGGGTCAACGTCTTCTCGAACAGCTTGAGCGCGGAGACACCGTCGACCAGCGAGTGGTGGATCTTGCTGTAGAGCGCCAGGCGGCCGTCGGCCAGCCCCTCGATGATGTGCAGCTCCCACATGGGGCGGTGCCGGTCGAGCGGTGCGCCGTGCTCGGCGGAGACGTAGCGCAGCAGCTCACGCACGCGCCCCGGGCGTGGCAGCATGATGCGGCGCACGTGGTGTTCGAAATCGAGATCGTCGTCGTACACCCACCGCACGGTGCCCATGACGTTGACGGGCGGAGCGGGCCGCTTGCGGAACAGCTTGTAGACGTCCGTCGCCGCCTCGAAGGTCTCGTAGACCTTCTGACCGAAGGTGTCCTCCTCGCCCTCCGGCGGCACGAACAGTTGCAGACCACCCACGTGCATGGGGTGCTCGCGCGTCTCCGCCACCAGGAACATGGATTCGGTGACCGGCATGAACGGCATCGACGCACCCTCTCTCACCCGGCAGCCGGGCGTGTTCGCCCGGCTCACCGCACTCTTCACCATGCTACCCACAGGTAACGAACGCGCATCGGATCAGGCACTGCCCGGTCACGGTGTGACCCCGATTACAACGGATGTCTCGAACCGTGTTTCATGTCAACGTCCCGGTGCGATCCCCACTGTGAAGAGATTCGGGTCGGAAGAATCCGGGTGAGAGAGAGACGGAGGGCCGCTAGATGAGCATCGCCTCGGCCGAGATGACCACGTCGTCCATGCGACGGGGCGGCGCGCTGCGTGCGCCGACGCCGTCGCATCGCTACGGGACCACCCCCGTCGATCGCCAGGACTTCGCGGGAACCAGCGTCCAGGGCAAGGCTCTCGCGGCCTACCTCCGCACCACCGTCCGCCCGTTCCTCGGCGTCTGGGCCCGGACGCACTCGCTTCCGTGGCCCACCGGCCTGGTCGACGCGGCCGGTCGCCTGCTCCCCCCGGTCGGCACCACGCGGTGCACGCCCGTACGGCTGGACAACTGCCGTGCCGAGTGGATCCACAGCGATCGGCCCCGGCGCCTCGACGCGTCCGGCCGGTCGGAGACGCCCCGTCGGCGCGCGGACCGTGACCGCGTCGTGCTCTATCTCCACGGCGGCGCGTTCGTCGTCTGCGGGCTGAACAGCCACCGACGCCTCACCTCGCGGATCGCGCACACCACCGGCGCCGACGTCCTCGCGATCGACTACCGCATGATGCCGCGCAACCCCATCTCGCACGCCGTCGAGGACGGGGTCGACGGGTACCGCTACCTGCTCGACGCGGGATATCGGCCCGAGCAGATCTTCATCGCCGGCGACTCCGCCGGCGGGTACCTGTCCTTCATGGTCGCGCTGGCGATCACCTCGCTGGGTCTCCCGCAGGCCGCCGGCATCATGGCCCTCTCCCCCCTCACCGATCTGGACCCGAGCCGGAAGATGGCGCACCCCAACGCCTCCCGGTGTCCGGTGTTCCCGGCCGGCGCCGTGCCCGCGCTGACCGCGCTGGCGGACAGCGTCGAGGCCCGCATCGTCGTCGAGGGACAACGCGGACCGCGCGTGTGCCCGGTGGACGCGGACCTGAGCGACATGCCCCCGGTCCTGCTGCAGGTCGGCTCCAACGAGATGGTCTACGCCGACTCCGAACTCATGGCCGAGCGCCTCTCCGAAGCCGGCGTCGAGTGCCGACTGCAGGTGTGGGAGAACCAGGTTCACGTGTTCCAGGCCGCCGACTTCGTTCCCGAGAGCGGCCGCGCCATCCGGGAGATCGCCGCCTTCGTCGACGAGCACGTCGCGTCTCGGCGACCGGTGTCCGCCGTCCGGCCGGGCGCGTAAGCACCCCGGTATCGGTCACCGCCGGTAACATTCACGTCCATGGCAGTCAGTGGCAGCAGAGAAGTCGACATCGAGGCACCCCCGGCGGACGTTCTCGCCGTGATCGCCGATCTGGAGGGGCTGCCCGCGTGGTCGTCCATCCACAAGAAGGTCTCCGTCCGTGAGCGTGACGACGCCGGTCGTCCCCTCGTCGCGGAGATGACGGTGGCCGTCATGGGCATCACGGACGAGCAGGTGCTGGAGTTCACCTGGACCGACACCTCCGTGGCGTGGGAGGTCGTCGAGTCGACCCAGCAGAAGTCCCAGTCCGCGCGCTACGACCTCACCGAGACCGACCGCGGCACCCACCTCACCTTCGAGATCACCCTCGACCCGAAGATTCCGGTGCCCGGCTTCATCGTCAAGCGCGGCACCAAGACGGTGCTCGAGACCGCGACGGACGGACTGCGCCAGCAGGTCGTCGGCTGAGCCGACGCGCAACCCGGGCCGCGCCGGCTACTGCGACCGGGCGGTCAGAACCGCTTCGTAGAGAGCGCGTTTCGACACCGACGCATCCGAGTCGGCGGCCACGCGCGCACATGCGTCCTTCAGGCCCAGACCGCCCTGGACCCACTCCTCCACCGCGGTGACGAGGTCCTCGGGATCGGCGGCGGCCGGGGCCGCGCCGGCGATCACCACGGTGATCTCGCCGCGCACCCCGTCCGCGGCCCACTCGGCCAGGTCGCCGAGAGGGCCGCGTCGGACTTCCTCGTACGTCTTGGTCAGTTCGCGGCAGACGGCGGCGGGGCGCTCCGGACCGAGCACCTCCACGGCGTCGGCCAGCGTGTCGGCCAGCCGGTGGGGCGCTTCGAAGAACGCGATCGCCCGCGACTCCCGCACCAGGGTCTGCAGCCACGCCCGGCGCGGTCCGCGTTTGCGGGGCGGGAACCCGTCGAAGCAGAACCGCTCGACGGGCAGACCGGACAGTGCCAGTGCGGTGGTGACCGCCGACGGCCCGGGCAGGCACGTCACCGGGAGGTCGGCCTGCGCGCAGGCCGCCACCAGGCGGTACCCGGGATCGCTGACGGACGGCATCCCGGCGTCCGTCACCAGCAGCACCCGCTGCCCGGCGCGGATCTCGTCGAGCAGACCCGGAATGCGATCGGTCTCGACCTGGTCGTAGAAGCTGATCACCCGTCCGGTGATCTGCACGTCCAACGCCGACGCCAGCGCCTTGGTCCGTCGGGTGTCCTCGGCGGCGACGACGTCCGCGGTGGCGAGTGCGTCGCGCAGCCGCGGCGACGCGTCGCCGGGGTCGCCCATCGGGGTGGCACCGAGAATCAGCACGGCCGCCCTTCCTCACGTCCCGGGTCGACCGGTCGGACCCGGCGACGCTCGATCCCCCTAGCCTACGATCGAACGGTGACTCTGCTGACCGCGCGCACCGACCTGCCGCGCCCGTCGGCACCGGAGACGGTCGCGCCCGGCCCCCTGATCCCGACGGAGACGTTCGGCCCCACCGACCGGATGCGCGGATGGGTGGTCACCGCCGTGGTCACGGCCATCGCCGCGGTGACGCGCTTCGTCATGCTGGGCTACCCCACCGACGCCGGCACGCCCGTCTTCGACGAGAAGCACTACGCGCCCCAGGGGTACCAGGTCCTCACCGGGAACGGCATCGAGGACAACCCTGCCTACGGCCTGGTGGTGCATCCACCCGTCGGCAAGCAGCTGATCGCCGTCGGCGAGGCGGTGTTCGGCTACACGGGGTGGGGCTGGCGTCTGTCGTCCGCCGTGTTCGGGGTCCTGCTCGTCCTGCTGGTGGTCCGCATCGTCCGTCGGCTGACCCGCTCGACGCTGCTCGGCGCGATCGCGGGGCTGCTGCTGATCGTCGACGGCGTCGCGTTCGTCTCCTCGCGCGTGGGGATGCTCGACATCTTCATGACGCTGTTCGTCGTCGCGGCGTTCGGCGCGCTCGTCCGCGACCGCGACGACGTGCGCGAGCGGTTGGCGCGCGTCGCCGCGCAGGGCCGCATCGAGGTCACCGCACTCGGGCCGCGACTCGGCGTGCGGTGGTGGCGTTTCGGGGCCGGGGTCCTTCTCGGCCTCGCGTGCGGCACCAAGTGGTCCGGTCTGTACTTCGTCGCCTTCTTCGGTCTGCTGAGCGTCGCGTTCGACGTGGCTGCGCGGCGACGCTACGGCGTCCGGCGACCGTGGGTGGGCACGGCGGCGCGCGACGTCGGCCCGGCGCTGTACGCCCTCGTGGCCGTCCCCGTCGTGGTCTACCTGGCCACGTACGCCGGGTGGTTCGCCAGCGAGACCGGAGTGGACCGCCACGCCGTCGGGACGGACGTCGGCTCGGGCGGGACGTTCTCCTTCGTTCCCGACGCGCTGCGCTCGCTCTGGTACTACAGCGGCAACGTCCTGGACTTCCATGCGGGGCTGACCAATTCGGCCGGCAATCGCCACCCGTGGGAATCCAAGCCGTGGACGTGGCCGATGGGCCTGCGGCCCATGCTCTACTACTACGCCGACGGCGAGTCCGTCACCGGCTGCGCCGAGGCGGGTGGCTGTGTGAAGGCCGTGATGCTCATCGGCACACCGGCTCTGTGGTGGCTCGCGTTGCCCATGCTGGCGTGGGCGGCGTGGAGCACCGTCGCCCGGCGCGACTGGCGGTACGCGGCCGTGCTGGTCGGCTACGGCGCCGGCATCCTGCCCTGGTTCCTGTCGCTGGACCGGCAGATGTACTTCTTCTACGCGACCGCGCTCTCGCCGTTCCTCGTCATGGGACTGACGCTGGTCGTCGGCGACGTGATCGGTCGTGCCCGAACGGGACGGCGACGCACCCTCGGCCTGGCTCTGGCCGCCGGGTACGTCGCCGTCGCGATCGCGAACTTCGTGTGGCTGTGGCCGATTCTCACCGGCCTGCCGATCACCGAGACGCTGTGGCAGCAGCAGTTGTGGCTGCCCAGCTGGCGGTGAGACCCGCCCGTCAGAGCTCGAGCACGCCGTTCTTCTCCTTGCGCCGTCGACGGCGCACGTGGGTGAGCACGGCGGGGTCGTGCGAGAGGTCGCGGTAGAGCGAGACCGACAGGCCGATCATGACCACCACGAACGGCGCTGCCGCGATGATCGTCATGGTCTGCAGGCCGTTCAGCGCGTCCGAACCACCCGTCCACAGGATGATCGCGGCGGTGGCTCCGGTGATGGCGCCCCAGAAGACGACCACCCAGCGGCTGGGTTCGAGGGTGCCGCGCTGGCTCAGAGTGCCCATCACCATCGACGCGGCGTCGGCGCCGGAGACGAAGAAGATGGCGACCAGCACCATGACGACCACGGCGGACAGACCGAAGAGGGGCAGGTTCTCGAGCATGCCGAACAGCTGCGACTCGCTCGATCCGCGGGCGGCGAGGTCGATGCCGTCGCGTTGTTCGGAGATGCCGGCGCCGCCGAACACCGAGAACCACAGCAGGCTGACGACGCTGGGCACCAGGATCACGCCGACGATGAACTGCCGCACGGTGCGTCCGCGGCTGATGCGGGCGAGGAACATGCCGACGAAGGGGGTCCAGGACACCCACCACGCCCAGTAGAAGATCGTCCACGACGACAGCCACGACGCGGTCTCGGGATCGCTCGACGCCGCGGTGCGCGCCGACATGTGGAACAGCTGGCTGACGTAGTCGCCGATCGTCGTCGGGATCAGGTTGAGGATCAGCACGGTGGGCCCGAGGACGAACACGAAGGTCGCCAGCACCAGGGCGAGCACCATGTTGATGTTGGAGAGCCACTGGATGCCCTTGGCGACGCCCGACACCGCGGAGGCGATGAAGGCCAGCGTGAGCAGGGCGATGACGGCGACCAGCAGCAGGGTGCCGGGCTCACCGAGCCAGCCGAGCACCTCGACGCCCGACCCGATCTGCAGGGCGCCGAGGCCCAGCGACGCGGCGGTGCCGAAGAGGGTGGCGAAGATGGCGAGGATGTCGATGACCTTGCCGATGGGGCCTTCGGAGCGGCGGCCGAGCAGCGGGAAGAACGCCGACGAGATCAGCTGCCGACGGCCGCGGCGGTACGTGCTGTAGGCGACGGCGAGGCCCATCACCGCGTAGATGGACCACGGGTGCAGGCTCCAGTGGAACATGGTGGTAGCCATGGCGTTTCCGACGCCGCCGTCGGTTCCCGGCGGCGGGGTGACGAAGTGCTCGAGCGGTTCGGCGACGCCGTAGAACATCAGGCCGATGCCCATGCCGGCGCTGAACATCATCGCGATCCAGCTGACGGTGCGGAACTCGGGCTTCTCCCCGTCCTTGCCCAGCGGGATCCGGCCGTACCTGGACACCGCCAGGTAGAGGCAGAAGAGGACGAACCCGGTGGCGGCGATGATGAACAGCCAGCCGAGGTTGGTCACCAGCCAGTCGAGGACGGATCCGGTGACGCTCTCGAGGTTCGCGGGCCCGGCGAGGCCCCAGACGATGATCGCGGCGACGACGGCGGCCGTCACACCGAACACCACCCGGTCCAGGCGCGGCGCGGTGGCCGCGGGTGGGTCGACCGGTGGTGAGTCGGTGGGCCCAGACGACGCCGGCGGCACGGGCGGCGCAGTCGACGCCGACGTCGGGGATGCGTTACCGGGCGAATCGGTCTCCTTGGACATGGTCATGACATGTCACGGTGCTCGCTCCGGCGGCGGTAATCAAATCACCGCGCGGTACGTGACCGGGAACGACCGCGTCCGAACGCCCCGTCGAGGCTGTAGGAACCGGCGCCGACAACGGCCAGCAGCAGCGCGGCGGCGCCCAGTCCGACCACGAGTTCCCAGCCGCCGTCGGTGACGAAGACGCCCTTGTCGAGATGCACGAACACCAGCGCGCCGATCATGTCGATCAGCAGGAGCAGTCCGACCACCGGTGTGAGGAGTCCGACGATCAGCAAGCCGCCACCGACGAGCTCGACGAACGTCGCGAAGTACGCGGAGAACGTCGGGAACGGGATGGCCATGCTCTCGAATCCGGCCTTGGTCGCGTCGAGTCCGTTGGTGTTCAGCTTCTGCCAGCCGTGGGCCACGAAGATCACGCCCAGCGCGACGCGGGCGACGAGGGTGGCGAGGTCTCGGACGACGGGTGTGTTCACGGCGGTTCCTTCACGATGGGCGGGGTCGGGCGGGACCACCGTGACACAGTTCGGTTGAAGCGTCAACTCAGTCGTGCGCGACTCGGTCGGCCGATCCGCTCAGTGGTCGGCGTCGAACGCGGCGCGCACCCAGCGCACCGCCTCGTCCGCGTCCACCCCGGCCCGACGCGCGGCGCGTGCGTACGCGGTCGCGGCGGACTGCACCGCGGCGACGGCCGAGTCGCCGGCCTCGGCGACGAAGGTGCCGGACCGACCCCGCGTGACGACGACGCCGTCCTGCTCGAGTTCGCGGTACGCCTTGGCGACGGTGTTGGGGGCGAGGCCCAGCTCGGCCGCGAGGGCGCGGACCGTCGGCAGCCGCGTCCCCGCGATGAGCTCGCCGGTCCGCACACCCGCGACGATGCCGGAGCGCACCTGCTCGAAGGGAGGCTTGTCCGTCGTCAGGTCGATCGGCAGGGTCGCCCCGCGCTCGGTCACAGCCCGTCCTCCTGCGTCGTCGTGATCCTGCGTTCGCCCGGCGTCATACTGATCCGGTGACCGTCACCGTTTATCACAATCCCCGGTGCTCCACCTCGCGCACGGTGCTGGCGACGGTGCGTGAGGCGGGTGTCGAGCCCACCGTCGTGAAGTATCTCGAGACCCCGCCGGACGAGGCCACCCTCCGGCGCCTCATCGACGACGCCGGTCTCACGCCGCGTACCGCCGTCCGGCGGCGCGAGAAGCTCTTCGCCGAGCTCGGCCTGGCCGACGCGGACGACGAGACCGTGCTGCGGGCGATGCTCGAGCATCCGATCCTGATCGAGCGGCCCTTCGTGGTCTCGGACTCCGGGACCGTCCTGGCGCGGCCGGCGTCCACGGTGTCCCGCGTGCTCTGAGCCGGTCCCGGGTCGGCGCCGTCGGGTGCGGGTCAGGCGCGCAGGCTGTCGCGCGCCACCGGACAGGACATGCAGCGCGGTCCGCCGCGACCGGGGGCGAGCTCGGATCCCGCGATGCGCAGCACCTCGATGCCCGACGCCTCGAGGCGGGCGTTGGTCTCGACGTTGCGCTCGTACGCGACCACCACGCCGGGAGCCAAGGCGAGGGTGTTGTTGCCGTCGTCCCATTGCTCGCGTTCGGCGGTGACGCTGTCGAGCCCGGTGTCGATGACGCGCAGCTTCTCGATGCCCATCGCCTCGGCCGCCGCCCCGAGGAACGGATCGGCACCGGTGATGCGCACGTCGCCGTCCACCCGGCTGATCGTGAACGCGGACAACGAATCCTGGATGGCCGGGTACATCACCACCGCGTCGGTGTCCACCATGGTGCACACGGTGTCCAGATGCATCGACGCGCGCTCCTGCGCGATGGGCACCACCAGCACGGTGTGCGCCAGTTCGTCGTCGAACAGACTGCGCGCCAACGCCTCCGCCCCCGCCGGGGTGGTCCGCTCCCCCACCCCGACGGCCACGACGCCCGGCGCGAGCAGCAGGATGTCGCCGCCCTCGACGGGCGCGGTGTGCGACTCGTAGGCCCGCCGGACGCCGAGGAACCGGGGGTGGAACGCGTACACGATGTCGGTCAGGGAGGTCTCCCGCGCGCGGGCGCGCAGCGCCAGCGACGTGATGGCCACCCGCGAGCCGATCCAGAACGACGAGTCGCGGGTGAACAGCAGATTCGGCAGCGGTTCGATGACGAAGTCGGCCCCGTGGTGCATCCGTCGCACCAGGGACACCCCGGCGCTGTCGGCCACGGGCAGTTCGTCGAAGGTCATGCCCGCCATGAGCACGGTCGCGAGCTCCGCGGCCGGCAGCGCCCGCAGGTACGAGGTGAGGTCGCGCGCGAGCACGTGCCCCAGCCGCCGCGGGTCCACCGCGGCCGCCACCCCCTGCACCCGCGCGGCCCCACTGTGATCCAGCGTTTCGGTGAGCAGATCGCCGAGCAGCAGCACCTCCACGCCGCGGGAGGTCAGCAGGTCGGCGAACGCGTCGTGCTCGTCGCGGGCGCGGTCGACCCACGGCAGACCGTCGAAGAGCAGCTGATCGTTGTTGCGCGGGGTGAGCCGCCGCAGCTCGTCACCGGGCCGGTGCAGCAACACCGTTCGCAGCGTGCCCACCTCGGAGTCCGCCCCCAGCGGGGCGGCCGGCGTGTCGGGAGCGGTCATGGAACGACGGTAGTCCGTCGACCCCGCCGGCACACGACGGAACTCACTTCAGCAGGCGCGTGAACCAGTCGTTGGCCGCCTGCATCGTCACCTCGTAGGGCAGGGCGAACTTGCGCTGCATCCAGTAGCCGACGCGAATGTCGTTGCTGGAGTAGACCAGGAAGTGCCCGCGCTCCATCCCGCGCAGGATCGACTCGGCGACGTCCGCCGGTTCCGCGGCCCGCTTGTGGAAGCGGTCCTCGAGCTTCCGCACGTCGGGATCGTCGCGGTCGACCCCCGCGATGCGGACGGACTCGACCAGCGGGGTGCGCACGGCCCCCGGTACCACCAGGGACACCCCGATACCGTGCCGCGCGAGGTCGAACCGCAGCACCTCGGACACCCCGCGCAGACCGAACTTGCTGGCGCTGTACGCCGCGTGCCACGGGAACGCGAGCAGCCCCGCCGACGAGGACACGTTGACCAGGTACCCGCCGCGTCCGGCGGCGATCATCGCGGGAACGAAATGCTGGATCACGTGGATCGGCCCCATGAGGTTGACCTCGACCAGCTGCCGCCACTGCTCGTGCGGCATGGTCTCGACGGTGCCCCAGGCGGAGATGCCGGCGACGTTCATCACCACGTCGACCGAGCCGAGCTGCGCATGCACGTCGGCGGCGAACGCGGCGACGTCGTCGTACTGCGAGACGTCCAGTGCGCGGGAGAGTTCCACGGTCCCGCCGGCGGCCTCGATGTCGCGCACCGTCGCCGCCAGGCCGACGTCGTTCACGTCGGTGAGCACCAGCCGACCGCCGCGCCGGGCGACGGCCTGCGCCGTCGCCCGCCCGATGCCGCTCGCGGCACCGGTCACGAGCACCGACCGTCCCCGGACCGTCCGGCGGTCCGCCTTCGCTCCGCGACCACGCAGCCTGCCCGCGACCACCACCACGATCCCCCAACCCGTCGACCATCAGTGCCGTCGACCCTACCGAGCGGGTCGCGCGCGGCGGGGCGACTTGTCATTCGTCCCGACCGGGGGCGAAGATCGTGGGCATCATGGCACTCGTTTCGAAGGGCTTCGTCGGGCGTCGACGCGACGACGACGGCCGCACTCCGCCGGGTCAGTACCTGACCAAGGATTTCCCCGTGCTCGCCATTGGTCCGTCCCCGTCCGTCGCGACCGACACGTGGACGTTCCAGATCACCACCGAGCGCGGCGAGAGCCGCACCTGGACGTGGGACGAGATGGCGGCCCTGCCGCAGGAACAACCCACCGTCGACATCCACTGCGTCACCAAGTGGTCCAAGCTGGACACCACCTGGACCGGCGTCTCCCTCGACGTGCTGGTCGAGGGGCTCGAGACCGACGCGCAGTACGTCGTCGTCCACGGGTTCGACGGCTACACCACCAACCTCCCGTTCGAGGACCTGCTCGGCGGAAAGGCGTGGCTGGTCACCGAATTCGACGGTGCGCCGCTCACGCGGGAGCACGGCGGCCCCGCGCGGCTGCTGGTTCCGCACCTCTACTTCTGGAAGTCGGCCAAATGGGTCTCGCGCATCGAACTGACCGAGCAGAACGAGCAGGGGTTCTGGGAGCGGGGCGGCTACCACGACTACGGCGACCCGTGGCGCGAGCAGCGTTACCAGGGCGACTGATCCGTCGATGACGGACCCCGTTCCCGGCGCCAAGCCCTGGCTGGTCGCCACCGTCGTCGAACGACGCCCGGAGACGCCCACCGCCGCCACCCTGGTTCTCGACGTCGAGGGGTGGACCGGCCACCACGCCGGTCAGCACGTGGACGTCAAGCTCACCGCCGAGGACGGGTACAGCGCGCAGCGCAGCTACTCGATCGCCTCGGCGCCCGACGGGACGTCGCGGATCGAGCTGACGGTCCAGACCGTGGGCGACGGCGAGGTCTCGCCCTACCTCACGGCCGCGCTCGAACCGGGCGATCGATTCGAACTGCGGGGGCCCATCGGACGCTGGTTCGTGTGGCGACCCGCGGCGCCCACCGGGCCGCCCTCCCCGCCCGTGCTGCTGGTGGGGGGCGGGTCGGGCATCGTCCCGCTGCGCGCGATGGTGCAGGCGCGCACGGCAGCGGTGCCCTTCCGGGTGGTGTACTCGGTCCGCGAACCGGCCGAGGTCTACTACGCCGACGAGTGGGCGCACCCGCGGCCGGGCGTCGACGTCACCCTGATCCACACCCGCCGTGCGCCGGTGGGCTCGCGTCGGCCGGTGGGACGCATCCACCCGGCCGACCTGGACGCGCACGGATGGCCCGCGGAGTTCGAGCCGGACTGCTACGTGTGCGGGCCGACGAGCTTCGTCGACGCGGTCGCGGACATGCTGGTCGCCCGCGGGCACGATCCGAGCCGCATCCGGACGGAACGATTCGGCCCGAGCTGACCGCTCGGAGCCGACCGCTCAGAGCCGGGTGGCCATCTCCTCGCGGAACTCCTGCACGGTGCGATCGATGCGGTCGGCGTCCTCGGTCTCGCCGCGTCGTCGGGCGTCGTCGGCGCGGGACTGCATGACGGCGATGGCCTTGCGCAGCTCCGCATCCGACATCCGATGCGTGCCGGTCGCGGTGGCGGTGGTGGTGTTCACGTCGACCTCCTCGGCGGTTCTGCCGGACGAGTTGTCCGCACCGCCCAGTGTCCTCCGTCACCCCCCCGGGCGCCAGAGCCCGGAGGCCGGGACCGCGTCAGCTGTGGGCGTCGGCCTCGGCGCGGGCGTCCTCGGTACGCCGGACGAAGCTGGAGAGGCTGCGCGAGGCGAACTCGCGGAAGTACGGCAGCTTCGCCGGCGGCACCAGTGACGGCAGGATGGTGTGCCACACCTGCTCCATGCGCACGGCGGCGCCGTCGAGGCGCGCGGTGCCCTCGGCAACCATGAGCACGCCGCTGAGCATCTCGGACACCAGGCACGACGCGGTCTCGGCGTCGAGCGAGTCGATCACGTCGCCGTGCTCGATCGCGCGCTCGAAAAGGTGCGAGAAGATGTTCTGCCACGTCCCGAACACGCTGCCGCGGCTGGGATCCGGCGCGTCGACCTCGAGCTGCAGGCGGTACATGATGCGGACCAGGTTGTCCGTGTTGGCGAGGTCCAGCACCGAGTAGGTGATGCCGATGACGGATTCGAGCGCGGGCGAGCGGCTGTCGACCATGCCGGAGCACGCGGCGGTGACCCGCTCGCGGCCCTCGTCGACCAGCGCGCGGGCCAGCTCCTCCTTGGAGGCGAAGTGGAAGTACAGCGCGCCCTTGGTCACGCCCGACTCGGCGGACACCTGGCTGAGGGTCGCCGTGGCGTGACCGACGCGGAGGAACAGATCGGCCGCGGCGCGCAGTGCCGCCGACCGTGTCGCTTCGGCCCGAAGTTGCCTGACCATCTTCCGTCTCCCCACGTGCGTTGCGTCGAGTGTCGCGTCGTGTGCCGCGTCCGAACGACCTGCTCGCGGCCCGTCGCCGCGTTCGGACAGTTTAGGCACAACAGTCCGAGAATCACGGAACGGGAATGGAAGACTGGACCGCATCACAAACGGTGCGGCGGTGAAAACAATCGAACGTACCGATTTCACGGGGGGAATCCGTCGCGGCGTCGGGAATGCACGCGGTCCGTCGAATGCGCGGAGGTTTCGACGCCCGCGCGGGCGATCAACGTAACAGAACGGACACGAAGATTTCGACGTTGCCGTCGGCGGCCAGACACTCGAACTCGGGCCCGCCCGCGCGTGTCACCCCACCGGCCGCGACGGCCTCCTCCACCTGCGACCACGCGTCCTCGGTGCGGTCGGGCAGCGTCATCGACGCCTCGAAGACGGCGAACGCGCCGGCGGGAACGGTCACGAACACGTCCCCCACCGGCACCTCCTCGACCGTCGCTCGGGGGACGCCCACCACGACGTTGCTGACGCCACGCTGATCGGGCAGGTACACCGTCCAGACTTCCGTGCCGTCAGGCTCCCGCTCACGGATGCGCTCGCGCAGGAACGTCACCAGATCGCTCGCGCTGCTCTCCGGGCCCGGCTCCACGCCCGGTGCGACCAGTCCCGCGACGATCGTGGTCGGTCGGGCCACCAGACGGAAGGACATCAGCGGCCACCGGAGGTGTCGACGGGGACGAACATCTCGATTTTGTACGCGTGTGGATAGACCTCGAATTCGCCCGTGAAGGCGCGCCGGAAGGAATGGGATTCCTCGGCGTGGGAAATGTCGTTCCAAATGGTGGTCAACACCCGCGGAAAATTGCCGACCGCCGAGAATTTCGCATAGGTCCCGGCGGGAATGCGCGCCACCACGTGTCCGTCGCGGACGTCCCCCGCCGCGGTGCGGTAGCCGACGATCTGCGTGCTGTAGGACCCGATCGCCGGAACGTAGTCGGTGTAGATCGACCCGAGCGGTTCACCGATGTCCTGGTTGAGGATTCCGGACCAGGCGCGTTCGAGATTCGTGTCGTAGAGCGACCCCAGGGCCCGTTTCGGACTGCGAACGGGCAAGCCCGCGACCCACGTCTCCTCCAGATCGACGAACTCGACTGACATGACGTACTCCCGGGGACGAGGTGGCAACGCGCTCGACGTGACGACGGTGTCGGCGGTTCGGTTCGTCTCTCGACCCCGCGCGACGGGACCAACCGAAGCCGTGGAATCACGACGAGCCCACACCATACCGTGCAGTCGCCCACCAGAAGGGACCGCCTGTTACGGATCACGCCATTCTGGACGCCACCGGAACCAACTCGGGGGCGGGCGGCACCGAACGGCGCGACTGCACCACCGCCGCGCCCGCCAGAATGGCTGCGCCGCCCGCGATCTGGGTGAGCGTGACGGTCTCACCGAGCAGCCACCACGCCGACAGGACGGCGCACACCACCTCGAGCAGCGCCACCACCGAGGCCGTCGACGCGCCCAGGCGCCGGGTGCCCGCGATGCCGAAGACGTAGGCGAGCACACCGCTCACCGCCGCGAGGATCGCGGCCGCCACCCACCAGGGCGCCACCTGACCGCCGAGGACGACGTCCGTCGTCGACGCGCGGAGCGGCACCAGTCCGGTGAGACCCGCGGCAGCCACCACGACGGACCCGACCACCAGTCCGCCGGCCGACAGCACCAACGGGTCGACGGCGTCGTCCTGCCGGGCGGAGATGACGAAGTAGAAGGCGAGGCAGACCGCGGCGCCGAGGCCCCACGCCACGCCGATCGGGTCGAGCACGGCGCCCTCGACCACGTCGAGAACCACCAGGGCGCCGCCGAACGCCAGCGCGACCCCGATCAGCGTCGTCGGGTGCGGGCGGCGGCGCGTGGTGGCCCACAGCCAACCGATCACCAGCACCGGCCCCAGGTACTCCAGCATGAGCGCGACGCCGACGGAGAGGTGTTGGATCGCGTTGAAGTAGCAGACCTGGGCGCCGGCGACGGCGATCACGCCGTACGTGACGACGACGGCCGGGGCACGTCGGATCGCGGCGAGCGCGCGGCGTCGCACCAGCAGCACGATCGGGACCAGCAGGATCGCGCCGCCGACGATGCGGGCGAGGACCGCGGACTCGGGCGACCACCCGGCGTCGGTCAGACCCTTCGCGATCGGCCCGGACATGCCGAAGGAGACCGCGGAGATCAACGCGAACGCGAGACCCGAGCGTGAGGAGAGCATGCGACGACCTTTCGAGCCCACCGGGCATGTCATGACCGAACGAGTAGATTGGTCGTGACAGTACGACCGGACGAAGTCAGGAGTCAAATGCATTTTGCCCATGACACCCGGGTCGCGCTGGTGTGGGCCGCCGCGCTGGTCAACACGGCCGCCAACGGGGAGGAGAGGCTGCCGGACACCGCGGCCCTCACCGCCGTCCTCGACGAGCACGAGTGGACCGGCCGACGCGACGGCACAGCGGCCGAACTCGACGCCGTGCGCGCGGTCCGGCCGGCGTGGCGGGCGCTGTGGTCGGTGGCCGATGCGGACCTGCTCGCGCCGCAGGTGAACGACCTGCTCGAGCGCTCGCGGGCGCGCCCCCGGCTCACCCGTCACGGCGACTGGGGCTGGCACCTGCACGTCAGCGACGACGACGCCCCGCTCGCCGACCGCATGAACGCCGAGCTGGCCGTCGCGCTCGCCGAACTGATCCGTGCCGACGAGCTCGGTCGGCTGCGATTCTGCGAGTCGCCGGACTGCGACGCGGTGTTCGTCGACCTCTCGCGCAACCGCTCGAAGCGCTACTGCGACACGGGAAATTGCGGCAACCGCGCCAACGTCGCGGCGTACCGGGCGCGCAAGCGGGGCTGATTCTGTCGGTGGGGTCTGCTTCCCTGTCGCGCATGGTCATTCGGGGTGGGGAGCCGGCGTTGCCGGAGGCATGCATCAGGTGGTGCGGGTCGCGGTCGTACGAGGTCGACGTGCTGGACGACATGGCGCACGTCGACCTCGAGTGGTGGAACCGCCATCTACGCGAGCACCGCATTCCGGTGCACCTGCCCGGCCGCTCCGCGGACGGTGCCTGGACGGACGAGGGTCACGCCCACCTCCCTCGGCGGGATCTGCGGGCGTCGTCGAGAACACTGCGCCTGTACGGCGATCCGGAACTGGTACGCCTCTACCTCTGCCTCGCCTGGCTGTCGGGCACCCGCGATGTCCGCCGTGTCCGGCGGTTCGCCGACGTCCGGGCGCGTGGGGTGCCGTCGCCGCTCACCCCGATCCTCGACGGCCTTGCCATGTTCCGACGCGAGCCCGCCTTGGTGGACGTCGGCCCGCACCGCACCTGGTCGGGGTGGCCGCACACGCCCGGTGTCGGGCGCGTCCCGATGTCGCTGTACGCCTGGGCGGTCTGTGACGACGACACCGCCGGCTGCCCGCAGGTGGTCGCGCAGGACGGCCTGTCCGCGCTGGTGCGGCACGGGTGGTCGGAGAAACCGTCCATCGAAGGACTCACCCTCACGCGCTACCACCGATACTGCAGCGTGCTCGAGCGCTGGGCTCGACAGGCGGGAGTCCGGCCCGAGCTGGTCGAGCTGTGGTTGGTGCGGTCGTGGCAGGACAGGGCGCCGACCCTCCACGACTCGGCGCAGCGGTTGATGTTCTGAGTGTCCAAGGCGGACACTGTCGACGATGTCAGGAGGGCGCACGATGACCGGAGACCGACGCGATTGGACACCCGAGAAACGTCGCCGCGTCGCCGCTGCCGCTGCCGCTGCACGCGCCTCGATCACCATGCGTGAGCGCGATGGGGAGGTCGTTCCCCCATGGCTCCGAGACGTCGTGGGCGGAAAGCACATCTCCAAAGCGGACGTCCGACGCTGACCCAGCGTCTCGGGTACCTCTCGCGTGGCTCGGTGAATCGGCCCCGACGGATCGGCCCCCGAGGCCCGCACGGTCGACGGTCGATGCCCGGACAGAACGAGAGCCGCTGCCCGACTCGCGGACAGCGGCTCTGATCCGGTGGAACTAACAGGACAACTTTCACCCCCCCGCTGACCCTGACGAAGTTGCTCCGTGGGACAAGACCCCAGGTCAGGCGGGATGACGCCACCTCGGCTACACCTCTGGCCCGCCAGCAGCAGGTTCACTTGTCGAAACAGAAGCAGGAGGAGCTCGTCCAGCGACACTTGCCGGCGCCCTACAGCGAGAGCTCGCCGAGGCGTACGGAGTGCACCGCACTACGGTGCAGGCAATCGTGCAGCGGCATTTGGTCGCGGCCCAGGCAGAGGGGTAGGAGCGCTGTGCCAGCCACGGTCTAATTGACCGAACGGTCGCCCGGCGGTTCAGGCCTCCTGGTCGTCTGCCTCTTCATCGCCGCGTCGACGACGCGCTTGCTCAGCGATCCGCCTTGAGAATTCGCCCGTCGTCGTTCTTGCCCGGTCCAATGTCTCATTACCGAAGCGCATAGCGGACCCGACGCCGTCGGCACTCCTTTCGAGTGCCTTGTCCTTCGCCTCTGTCGCAGCCGACTTCCAGCGCCGCGCCTCCAACGGATCCCGCTCGCCTTCGATCCCAAGACGCCCGTGGAAATCGATGATGGAACCCGACACCTGGTTGCTTGACTGAACGAGTGCCGGTGCCTTGGACGGGTGAAGCAGAACCTTGGTGTTGGCAGTGCCCGCAGCCACATCCATGCGGGCGATCAGACGGACCGTGCTGCGTGAGATCAGTTCCAACCGGTCTTGCCTGGCGGCTTTCAGACCGAGGCGGTGCCGGTCCAGTTCGTCCGGCGACGCGTCCAGCACGCGATCGAGTTCGAGCACAGCGATTCCGTCGTGCAGTTGAAAGCACCGAGCCAGCACAACGAGCCACTTGTCGACCTCCGCATGGGCGGCCTTCGTCGCCTTCGCCAGATCCCCGACTTTGTGCTTCCGCTCCAGCTTCTCAGCCAACCCGTTGAGCTCGCGCAACGCGTAGGCCTGCGTGTCAAGGATCGTCGAGGACGTAGCTTGCACCTTCGACCACGTGACCTCGGAGACCCTTCCTACAGACGCGCGGACGCTCATGGCCTCCCTAATCGCGAGGTCGACGCCGTCCATGCGCGCCAACACCTGATTGGTCTGCGCACGCCGAACGTCGTCAAGCTTCTCGTCGATGCGCGCGAGATAGTCAGTGATCTCGTCTATTGCCTGCTGCATCGCAAGCTGCGCCATGACCCCGCCCACGCCTGCCAGCAGTGCAGGGTTGGTCAGCGCAGCGCCGGGGGTGCGCACGATCTGGAGGAAACCTTTGCTCTTGCCACCCTCCGTCAGCACGGCGCGACTGACGCCGGGGCTCGACCCCTTCATCAGCTTGTACTTCTTCAGAGCCTGAGCAGACTCCTCCGCCAGCTTCACCCAGCGGCCGGAGTTGGCCGCGATCTCGGCCCCTGCCTGCGCTGCCACTCCCCCGGTGCCGAAAATCTTCCCGAGCCGAGGCAACTCCAAGTCTTTCGACGGCAGCGCCTCAGATTCCAGGAACAGTTCGACCGCCTTGGCATCACCGATGATCGCAATGCCATCGCCGTCAGTGAACAACTGGATTTCGCGAGGCATTGGAGCGCGCTACTTCGTGCCACGGACGGAACGCCAGCGATCAGCCACGGCCGCGTCCATCCGGTAATGCCAGCGGCCGTCGACCTTGACGAACTCGATCGGTGGGTTGCTCCGGCCGAACGTGCTGTAGGTCTCGCGGGCCATCGCCCCCGCGATCCCAGATATCTGTCCGCTGTTCAAGCCCGACTCGGACACATCGTCGCCCACGAAGAGTTCGCCCGCCTTGTGGGCGGCGACGTAGTCAAGAAAGCCCAGAGTCATGTCCGCCGTGCCTGCGGCATAGTCGGCCAGATCGTCCTCGGTCCACTCCACGTGCGGATGGGTTGCCGTCGAGCCTGTACCACCTACTTCCTCGATCTCCTGGAGTGGCTCGACGTCCGCCGGAGGTCCTGACCACAGCTCGCAGATATGGGCCGTCAGCCTGGACGAACGGGCTTCGATGTCGGCATCCGTCCACGCCGTGGGGTGGTCGCGAATGAGGTCCTTTGACAGCACGAGAAGGCTGTACTTCTCAAGCAGGCTTCGCTTCCCCAGCCCGGCCTCGCCACCGGCCTTCATCGATGAAGCCTCGGAGTCCGTCCACGGGCGGTTGGACAACGACCCGTTCAGACTCTTCGCCACGAGCGTGAGGTTTCCGAGAGTGTGGACTCGACGGTCCCTGTCGGCGGCCTCCTCGGGCGACAAGCGCGGTTCCGGGTTCCAGTGCGCCTGCCAGCCCTGCGGCATGACGTGCTCGATCTCCAGCTTGTCGGGCAGCGTGACGTTTTCGTGGAAGTCTGTCCGCAGCTTTCGTTCCAACGCGGCGAGCACCACACGCAACCGGTATTGAGCCACGTTGCCGTAGAGCCGCAGCGACGGCAGCTCGGACTTCATCGTTTCGTCGGTGGGCCACAGCCGGGCGTCGGCGCGCTGAGCTGCGAGGAAGTTGCGGACCCTCTCGCCCGCGATGTCGATCGGGGTGCGATCCAAGAGCTTCAGGATCGAGACCATGGTCTTGTTGACGTCCTTCATGGTCATCCGCAGAAGTGTTCGCCGGATGACCCAACTCTCCAACGCTCCGAGCGCGATCACGACCTGATCCTCGGGAACCTTGTGGTTGTCGGACAAAAGCCACAACAGGAGCGGGCTGGTAGCTGCGAGCCCCATGGTCTCGATGACGCGACCATAGAACGAGCCCTGGGCGCTCTGATCGGGAAGATTCGCAAGCGCGCGGTAGGTGTCCGCGTCCTTGCGGAACTCGCTCAGGAATTGGTCGGCGGAGTCGCCACTTTTCATGTACGGCGCTGCGTACTCCGTGAAGATCCGGAAGACCTGCTCGGTCTTCACCTCGTCGCTCAGCCGCATGGTCAGCCAGTACTGGACGAAGATGTCGATACGGGAGCGCTGGTGACGACCCTGCACGATCTCGGCTCGCCACCACTCGTCGTCGAAGTCGACCCAGTGCGTCTCCGACCACTCGTCGACATCTGCGCCGGCCTTCTCGCCCTGCTGGAAGACCCAGTTCTTGATGAGGTCGGCCTTCAGCAGTGGCGTGCCCCGGTCGTTCAGGGTTTCGAAGATCAGCTGCGAGTCATCGTGACCCGTCAGGTTGATAGCCACTATGTAGAGGCCATCACGAAGGGTGGCGGACAGAGCTGAAGCTCGCTGCTCCTCCGTGCCGGGCGGCGTCTGGCCGTCCTCATCCGGCGTACCGGTGAGCCAGGCGCGAGCCTCCTCGCTGAAGAACTTGTGGGCGGACAAGATGCGGTGCTCGCCAGCCCAGCCATCCTTCGGGTCCATCGCCTGGGCGAACGCGTTGCGATCGTGCTTCGAGGGCCAGAGCTTGAACCGCTCCGGCTTGCCACGGAAGGCTGACGATCGGTTGAGGATCAGTTCCTCAAGGTCCTCCGCGAGCAGGGCGTGGCCGCGCTCCTCGACGACCGCCTGAACGGCATCGATCAAGAGCTGGAGGGTGGTCGTGCGCTGCTGACCATCGATAACGAGATGACGGGTCACGTCACCGACAACGGGCGGCTTCGACTCGTAGACAACCGCACCGAGGAAGTGGTGCGGAACCGTCGGCGCCGCCCCATCGGCCACAACGTGACTCTCCGCAACGCGGATCACATCAGCCCACAGCGGCGCCCACTGGTCTTCCTCGTTCCAGACATAGGGCCGCTGGAAGGGCGGGATCTCGTAGTGCATCTTGCCGTCGAACAACTGCCGAGGGCTTAGCGCATCTGCCTTCAATGTCACACTCCTGCACTCTTTCCGCCTGCTAGGCAAAGCCTGCCAGAGGGGCCCGATGTCGGCTGCCGGACTCGATAGGACGACCAGCGGCAGCACCGGAGGAACGGTCCGTAACAAGCTGCCTCCGTCGGTGCCCCGCGTCGCGCCGTCACGGCTGTTCGCTTGCCGCCCCACCGGCGAATCGCTTCCGCAGGGCCGAGAGCTGCCGCCGAAGTGGCGTCTTGGCGACCTTGGCCAGATTCAGCGGCGGATCGAGTTCCGAGAGGATTTCAGTTTCAAGGCTGTCGAGCGTGTCGGCGTGCGCGACCGGGATAGCCACAACCCGCAGGTGGACGTGCATCCACTGGGTGAGGCCAACCTCGTCGATCACCGACAGCCCGTAGGCCTGCGCAAGGACGGCGCCCAGACTTCGGCGGAGCGTCGAGAACTCGTGTCGCTTGCCCAGGTGCATGGTGGCAATACGCCCCCACAACGTGTTCGCCGATGTGGAGCCGCCGGTCCGGGTCGCACCGGCCAGACCGGCGTAGATCAGACCGGCGTCGACCTGATGCCTTAATCCCCTGGTGAGATCGGCGGCGCCCGCCTCGTCGATCCACCAGCTGTACATCCCCGGGGATCGCAGCCCGTCCCCGCCAGACGCGACAAGGTCGTCGAGCGACACTGCGAGCGACCCGTCGCGGAGGCGCGACACGATGTCCAGATCGCCGTCGGGTTCCCCACGGCTCTGCTGCAGGTACCAGGACAAGCGACGACCGAACGACAGGCCCCGCAGCTGGTCGACCACGACGGCCCCCAGCGGGCGAAGCGCAGCCTCAGTGGACTCGACGTAGGCCGAGCCCGCGTGGAGATCGACGACGACGCCCGTGAGCGGCCCGACGGCTGCCTCCAGTTGCGTTGCCACCTTCTGTCCCCAGCTGCGGCGATACTCGCGACTCATGTCTGGCAGATAGCAGTTGTACGGCTCGAGCCAATCGTTTGGGCTGACGAGCCCGTGCTCAGCGGACAAAATGAACCACGGTCGTTCCGTGCTTTCGGCGTACGCACGCATCTTTGCGAAGTAGTCAGACGTGTAGAGGTCCTTCGCGAGCGCGCCTTCGGGCCGCTTGCTCTTCACGCACCCAACGAGTACGACGTCGGCTTGAGGGCGCGGCACGGGAGTTGGTGGACCGACGACTGCCACCTGCGTATTGGGAGCCGGTCGAGGAGCAGGTGGCGTCGCCGCGTTGCCCTTGCCGATTGTGAACCCGAGCTTCTGCAGCCACCGGCGCGAGGACTGGGACTGGAACCGCTGCCGGTCAGTGACTCCTGTGGCGAGCGAGATGACTTGCTTCACCGGCCAGCGTGTGCCGTCGATCTCGACCCCGTAATCGCGAATGTTCTCGGGTATGTGCCCATCGATACGTGCTCGGAGGAGCTCCGGCCTGAGGTCGAAGAGATTGCCATCCAGCGTGATGCGCATAGGCCTTAGTATCTCGTAGAACCGACAGAACCGACCCACCCGGCGCCAGGCCCTTCGTAGGTGGTCTTGGAGCACTGCCCAGGACTGCTCAAGCTCGGCACGAGCCGGGCCACCCCAGTCCGCCCCAGCGTTACGAGCGTCTGGGAGTGCGCATCATGAGCGATAGACGCTCGCGAAGGTGGGGCGACCCGTACTGCAGTTAGTAGTCGACAGGAGCTTGACCCGGTTTCCCGGACAGTTCGGGTTGGGTGTTCAGGCCACGTCTGAGGTGACCCGTCGATGGTAGGCGTGTTCGTAATCCACTGGCGAGGAGTAGCCGATCCCGGAGTGCCGGCGGTGCGGGTTGTACCAGGCTTCGATCCATTCGAAGATCGCGGAGGCGAGCTGATCTCGGGTGTCCCATGATCGGGTGTCGAGCAGCTCGCGTTGCATCGTCGACCAGAACGATTCCATCATCGTGTTGTCGACGCTCGAGGCCACCCGACCCATCGACCCGAGCAGTCCTGCCGTTCGCAGTCGTTGGCCGAAAACCCAGCTGGTGTACTGAGATCCGCGGTCCGAGTGCATGATCGTCCCGGCCTCCGGGTGGCGGCGCCACAGCGCCATCTGCAGTGCATCCACGACGAGGTCGGTACGCATGTGATCGGCGATCGACCACCCCACGATGCGCCGGGAGAATGTGTCGAGGACCCCGCAGCAGTACACCTTGCCCGTGCCGGTGGGGTGTTCTGTGATGTCGGTGCACCAGATCTGATCGGGCCGCTCGGCGACGAACCGGCGGGCGACGAGATCGTCGTGCACCGCTGGTGCGGGTCGATGGCGACGCTTGTGGCGGGCACCGATACCAGCAACGCCGAGTAGCCGCATCACCCGTGCGACACGTTTGCGTCCGACCGAGATGCCACCGTCGAGACGGAGTTCGGCGTGGACCCGCGGCGCGCCGTAGCACCCGCGTGAGCCTTGGTGGATATCACGGATGCTGTTGGCCAACAGTGCATCCGACATATCACGCATGGACGGTGGTCGATGTCGCCAGTCGTAGAACCCGGATCTCGACACCTCGAGGATCCGGCAGGTCACCGCGACGGGAAACCCGTCCGCAGCCAATTCGTGGACCAGCCGGAACCCTATTTCGGGAGGATGTTCTCCCGCGCGAAATAGGCGCTTGCGCGTTTGAGGATCTCGACCTCGGTCTCGAGGCGCTTCTTGTCTCGGCGCAACTGTGCCAGCTCGGCGCGTTCGCTCGTGGACAGACCGTCGACGCGGCCGGCATCGACGTCATCGAGTTTCATCCACCTGCGCAGACACGACTCACTGATGCCGAGGTCGGACGCGATGCGCATGACACTCGCCCCCGGCTGACGTGTCAGGTCGACCGCCCGGCGGCGGAACTCCTCGGGATGGGCAGCGGGCATAGCTCGGACTCCTCTCCTGCAGCAGCAACGCTACAGATCAGGTGTCCGGGAAACCGGGTCAAGCTTCATGACCCTCACGACGCTGACCGACCTTCTGCGCGACCGTGGCCTGGTCCAGCGAGCAACGCCCAAGCAGCCCGAGCGGCCACTCCAGCGCAGCAATGTCCACCGCCTGCTGATCAACAGCTTCTACACCGGAAAGGTGACCTGGCGAGGGGTCGAGCACCCCGGCACCCACGAGGTCCTCGTCGACGAAGAGACCTTCAAACGAGTGCAGGACAAGCTGACGAGTCGTCGCGCCAACGGGAACCGGGAACGCAAGCACCATCACTACCTCTCCGGCTCGCTGTACTGCGGCCGTTGCTACTCGCGGCTGCTCTACATGGTCACGACCGGACGGCGCGGCGGGCGCTACGAGTACTACGCCTGCTCCGGACGCCACACGAAGTCCACCGACTGCCAAGCGCCCCTTCTGAGGCTGAACAAGGTCGAGCAGGCCATCTCGCGCAGTGGGACGGCGAGCACGAACCGTGGCACTCCCGGTCGCTACCCGCAGTGCGAGAGCGCCTCCACGGCAACCTCGCCACACTTCGCAGCAAGGCGGCAACCTACACATCGAACATGAAGCGGCAGATCGACAAGATCCACCGCGACCGGAAGAAGTGGGCCGAGCACGCGTTCGACGGCACCGTTCCGAGCGACATCGCACGCAAGAAGCAGGATCAGCTCACGCGCCAGCTCGCCGGCCTCGAACGGGAACTCGCCAGCCTGACGCAAGCGGGGATCGACTCTGACGCCACGCTGGACGCTGTCCTCGACCTCATGGCCGATCCCGGGCGGATGTAGCGGAACGTCAGCGAAAGCGACCGCCGCCACTACAACCAGGCCTGGTTCACCCGGATCTACATCGACGCCATCGAGGACGAGGACGCCGACGCGTCTACCATTGAGGTCGAGCGCACAGCCTTCAGCCGGTCGCTGAACGGCGCCCGGCATCTGGCCGCCATCGACTCCCCCAAACGCGAAACGGGCCCCGGAGGGCCCGTTTCAATCTCAAACCCCCGCCACTCTCGTGACGGGGGTTTGAGTAGTAACCATTTGGTGGAGCTGAGGGGAATCGAACCCCTGACCTTCTCGATGCGAACGAGACGCGCTACCAACTGCGCCACAGCCCCTGGTACTTCCGCCCGGCGAACCGGACGTGAAGAACTCTAGCAGCCCGCTCGGGCCGCGCGGGAACGAGTCCCTACTCCCCGGCCGCCCGGCGCATCCGAACGTCGAGATGCTCGTCACCCACCTGCTCATCGTAGTGATCGAGGTGGTCGAACGCCGGGTCCTCGTCGTCGACCTCGAGCACCACGGCGCCGGGGCGACGCAGGCGCTCGGGGGTGAGGCGCAGCTCGGGATCGGTGGCCGACTCGACGCCGAGGCGGGAGCGCTGCAGGCGCTGCATACGGCGACGGCGAATGTCCTCCTCGATGCGCACCTGCCGGCGGAGGTAGAACAGGTACGCCGCCAGCCCGACGACGGTCACGCCGAAGACCCACCAGAACAGCGGCGCTGCAAGGAAACCCAGCGCTGCGGACATCGCGATGACGAATACTGAGCCGAGCACCGCACGCTGACGGAACGAGTACCGCGCGGCGCGAGCGATGGCGTCGGCCTCGGGATCGAAGCCGCCGCGGCCGCGGCGCCGGGGCACGAAGTCGTCGGCGAAGTACTCGTCGTCGTCGTGCTCGGACTCGTGATCGTCGGTCTGCATGGCTTCCTCCGGATCGGGCGAGTCGGTGTGGTCGTCCGAGACGCGGACATCGCTGGAGTGCACGTCGGTGGGTTCCCAGTCCGGGTCACTGCGATGACCGGCGGCGGGTCCGCGCTCCCCACGCAGCACCGCCCCGCCGCGGTGCAGCACTCGGGTGGCGAGTGCGACGTCGGTGGTGCGGCGGATACGAGGCCTCGACTTCACCAGCATGGGAACGAGCACGAACAGCCAGATGGCGACGAGGCCGATCCAGATCACCGAATTGGGCACGTACACCACCTCCTGCCGCCGAATGACACTCGTGTGAGATTCGCTCGTCAGCGTAGTGGGGGCGCCGCGACACGCCACGCCGACGCGCCGGGGCCGAGTGCACTCATGTCACATCCGTCACAAGCGCGGCGGGCCCGCACCTTCCCGCGCTGCGGTCCGACTCCCGCGCTGCCCATGTCCAGCGCGGGAGCAGAACCGCAGCGCGGGAACCGGAAAGGGGGGCGGGAAGGGGAACAGGAGAAGGG
>NZ_JABUBU010000017.1 GCF_019834675.1 Rhodococcoides corynebacterioides
GGACGTGGGAGTGGGAGCGGGCGGGGGCGTCGGCGCAGGCGGCGGCGTGGGAGTGGGCGGCGGCGTGGGCGCGGGAGCGGCCGGCGCATCGTCGACACTCACCCCGTGGTCCTGGACCAGCGCCGCAAACCCCCCGGCGTAACCCTGCCCGACGGCGCGCACCTTCCATCCGTCGCCGCGGCGGTAGAGCTCGAGGGCGATGACGATGGATTCTGACGACAATCCGTCGATGCGGTAGCTGAACAGTTCCGCGCCGGACCCGTCGAGGACGACGGCGGTGGGCGCGTCGAATCGTCCGAAGGTGGCGGTGTCGTCGTCGAGGGTGACGACGACGCGAATCTGGGCGATGTCGGCGGGGACGTCGGCGGTGGTGACGACGACCTGCGTTCCGTCGAGACGCACGCCGGGCCCGGTGGGTTGGTTGAAGAAGACGAAGTCGGCGTCGCTGCGCACGGTGCCCGCGTCGGTGACGAGCAGGGCGGAGATGTCGGCCGGTGCGCTCAGCTGGACGCCGACGCGTACGCCGGCGGTGGTGAGCGGCGCGTTCTGGCCCTTGGTCAGCGGTGTGGACACGGTGCTCCTACCTGGTCGCGGTCGTGGTGCCCAAGCCTACGTGGCGACGCCGGTCGGAATGCGGTTCGCGAACCAGCGCAGGATCTCCTCGGCGGCGGTGGCGCCCGCGGCAGCGGTCACCGTGAGGCCCGGACACTCCCAGCCGAGCGCCTCGAGTTCGCCGTGTCGGGGGCGGACGGCGGCGTCGGCGGCGCGGAGCATCTCGGCGTCGAGCGCACCGTCGCCGGCGGCGAGAACCGGTGCGGTGTCGGGGAGGACGCCGTCGGCGATCAGGCGGGCGCGGACCTCGGCGACGGCGCGGGACTTGCAGACGGCGTCGGGCATCGCGTAGACCTTGCGGCCCTGCTGCGAGACGTTCCAGCCGCGCTCGGCGCACCAGTGTCCCCAGTCCCGGACGAACGACGACGGCATGGCGGCGGTGTCCACCACGAGGTAGCAGAAGAGGTCGTCGGCAGTGCGCCGCTTGAGAATCCAGTCGGGCTCGCCGAGTCGGTCGAGCTCGGAGCCGACGTCGGCAAGCGAGGCGGCGGAGTCGCGCACGGCCCGGTCGACGCCGTCGCGCCAGGCCCGGTCCGGCTCGCCGTCGACCAGAACGGTGCCGCCGTTGCTGGTGACGGCGTACCGCCACGGTGCGCCGGGCAGGTCGATGCGGCGGAACTGCTCGACCGTGCGCGTCGTGGTGGGGAGGACGACGGCCGTCCGCGTCAGGGCCCGGAGCAGCTCGGCGGCGCGAGAGGACATGAAGGACAACGGCTGTCCGTCGAGATGCTCGACGCACACGGTGCCGGCGGGGCTCGATCCTTCCGCGAGTGCGCCGGCGCTGTAGATCATGGTGCGGTCGAGGTCCGTGGCGATCAGCACGGTCACGTCATCTCCTTGATCAGACCCATGCAGGAGTAGGCGAGGTCCGGCACCACGTCGACGGGGACCCCGCGTGCCTCGGCCAGCAGGCGGATGTGGCGGTGTTCCGGGGCGTCGGCGTCACGGACGAGCACCCGCCACGGCACGCGGCGCAGCAGTACCCGCGTGGCCTCCCCGACACCGGGTTTGACGAAGTTGACGCTCGCGATGCCGTACCGGCGCTGCACGTCCTCGACCGAGCGCCACCCTGACCAGGTGGGCGTGCGGTCGCTCGCCAGCACGTCCCGCACGCCCGCGGCCACCGCGTCACGGACGTCGTCGAAACACGCGGAGACGCTGTCCAACAATCGGTTCGAGACGTCGACGTCGGCCAGCTCGGCGTAGAACTTGGCGCCGTGGAACTCGCCGGGGCCGATGAGCGCATCGTTCAGCACCGTGCGGGACACCAGACCGGACACCGTCGAATTGAGGCAGGCCGAGGCAATGAGGAAGTCGTCCCGGGTGCCGTAGGTGGTGACGCAGTGACCGGGATCGGCCAGCACCGCGAGTCGGTCGTCGAACCGCGCTCCCCCGGCCGCGGCGTGCGCGTCCAGGGCCTCGGTGAGTTCCCGCGCGATGGCGCCCTTGCCCGTCCACCCGTCCACGAACACGACCGACGACGGGTCGTGGTGCCGGCTCAGGTAGTCCAGTGCGGCGCTGTCGATTCCGCGACCACGCACGATCGAGACGGTGTAGTGCGGCCAGTCCTCGCCGTGCACGTGGCGGGCCCAGCGCCGGATCAGGATGCCGATGGGCGTGCCGGCACGCGCGAGCGAGGCCACCACCGGGTGCGGGCCGCGTTCGGCGCGAATCAGTTCGGTGACGATGCCCACGGCGGTCGCCAGCCGGGGGGCGCTCTCGGCCAGGACCCTCTCGAACAGGGCCCGGTACTGCTCGTCGGGCTGATACTCGACAGGGAGTGACTCCGCGTAATGGGCTGCGCCGGACTGGATCCTGCGTTCGCGCTCGGCGGTGGGCGCCTCGAGGTCGACCCGGGACAGGTCCTGCAGCAGCCAGGACACCTCGTCGGCGGCGTACGAGGAGAACTCGGGACCGTGCAGCGGGGTGGTCACGAGCGCCGGTCCGCGGTGAGGTGGGCGGGGTCCGTCGCCACCACGGCGACCACCACGTCGATGCCCGACGCCGTCAACGCGTCGACCACGCCGTCCTCGGCGACGAGGTGCTCGGTGTCGGCGGGCGGATCGACCACCAGCACCACCGTCGCGTCGCGTCCGGACACCGACGCGTTGTACAGGTAGCGACGCCCGTCGCCGCCCTCCGGCGGACGGAACGACCACCCGCGTCGCAGCGGGTAGCCCGGATCGTCGCGGACGTAGGCCGGCGATCGGGACGTCGTCTGGAACAGGGCGTGCACACCGGCGCGGGTCAGCGACTCCGCCAGGCGCAGCGGCAGGTACATCAGCTCCTCGTGCCCGACCACGACGACGGGCCCGTCGCCGAGCGCGGGTCCCAGGGCCTCGGCGGCCCGGTCCACGGCCTCGTCGAAGGCCGGTCGGTCCGACGCGCGGAAGCCGTGGCGGCCTCCGTCTGGCACGCCGTCCGGCCAGGGGACGTCGACGCGACGCGTCGTTCCCCGCCGGGGTGCCGGGTCGCGGTCGGGAGTCGGCGGCAGGGCGGCCACCGCGTCGGTCAGTCCGTCGGGCGTCGTGACCCGGCCGGTGGCGAGGGACACCGAGTCGATGCGCACCCCGAGCGCCGCGGCGGCCTCGGACAGCCGTCGGCGGTCCTCGTCGGACCGCATGTCGACCAAGGAGGCGACCACGTAGCGGTCCCGTGGGGACAGCACGTGCAGCGCACGGACGGCGTCGAGAGCCGTGGCGCCGGTGGAGATCTCGTCGTCCACCAGCACCAGCGGACACTCGGGGGGCAGGTCGACCGCGAGGTCCGTGGGCACCAGGGCGTGATCGGTGGCGTGCGAGTGCCCCTCCTCGAACCCGCCGACCACCGGGAACCCCGGCACCGATCGGCGCGTCGAGTGCAGGTAGGCCGCGGCGTCGAGTGCCGTGGCGACGCCGTGGCCCAGACCGGTGGCCGTCTCGGCGAATCCGAACACCGCGACCGGACCGGGCACGTCCGACAGCACGGCGGCGCACCGGTCCGCGAGCAGGCCGGCGGCCTCGATCACCCGGTCCGGGGAGCACGGGATGTGCTTGCCCAGCACCGTCGAGACCAGCAGGTGGGCGCGCTTGGGGTTGCGGCGCAGTCCCGGCTCGACCAATTCCTCGACCCGGAGACCGACCGGCGAGTCGACATGCTCGACGCGCAGCCCCAGTTCGGCCGTGGCCCAGGGCGTTCCGCTCGCAGCGGTGCTCATCGCTCCCCCTCCGGGACGACGAGCGCCCGCATCACGTCGACGAACGAGACGCCGTCGGCGGTCACCCCGAACACGTGTGCTCGGCGCAGGGTGCGCTCGGCCCAGGTGCGGTGGGGCCCCGACTCGTTCATCTTGTTCCGGTAGTCCGACGCCCGGACGCCGCCGCCCGACGCGGCCGCGACGTCGCACGCGTCGCGGTACTCCTCGCGGGTCACCACCGACAGGGCGTGGACGGCGGCGACGTGCGTGGGGTGGATGACGGTCTTGCCGTGCAGGCCGTTCGCCCGGTCGAGGGCGACCTCGCGGAGGAGTCCGTCGATGTCGCGGCTCACGAGGTGCGTTCGGAAGCGCACCGCGTCGTGCTCGGCGAAGGGTGTCTGGCGCAGGAGCGGTCGGAACAGTCGCTCGTGGTCGGCGAAGTACTCCCACACCGGGCCGGTGACCACGAAACCCGTTCCGTCCGTGCGGCCGAGGTGGTTGACGACGGCCGCGATGGTGTCCGCCACCACACGCACGTCGTAGATGGTGAGGTCGCGGTCGCGGCGGATGCCGAACAGTCCGCTCATGTCGGTGGCGCCGATCCGGACCGCGAGCACCCGGTCACGGTGCCGCCCGAGAACCTCGCGAATGCCGGACAGTTCCTCGTCGCGGGTCTCGCGGTGTACCACCTCGGGTGTCTCCACCACGGGCATCACCCCGAACGGCACGCCCAGGTCCGCGGCGCGCTCGGACACCGCGGTGAGGAACTCGTCGCCGACGGCGGGGCGGAACTTCGGCAGCACGAACCCGGCGAGCGACGCTGCGGCGCCGACGATTCCGTCGCAGACCCGGTGCATGTCGTCGATCGTGCGGACGCGGACGAAGACGGCCGCGTCGGGTGGATCGCCGGCGAGATCGCGGACCGCGTCCACCACCCGTCGTCGCGCGCCGTCGAGGTCGTGGTCCGCGACGGCGTCCTCGAGGTCGAGCACCATCGACCGCACCCCGTCCGCGGCCCGGCGCCGGACGGTGTCGGCCAGATCGGTCCGCGTGGCGGGGGCGTAGAGGGTGGCGCCGAGGGCCAGCGCACGGTCGACGACGTCGCTGTCCGCGGACACGTCGGCGGGCGGACGGTCGAACAGCCGCGCCCGGACGTCGTCGTCCAGGTGGGAGAAGTGCTGCACCGGTGTGCCTTTCGATCGATGGTCAGGTGCGGCGGCCGCGCACGCGGTCGATCACACCCGCGACGAACGCGTCGATGGCGTCCAGCTCACGCAGATACGCCCAGTAGTCCGGGCGGCCGACGGCGAGTCGATCGCCGGCGCGCTCCAGGCGCGCGAGTTGAGCATCCAGGACCGATCCCCACTCGGCAACCCGGCCGCGGTCGACCACCAGCAGTTGCGCGTCACGCAATCGGAAACGCACGCCCTGCTCGACGCGATCGGGATGGTCGCGGACCTCCCGGAGCCGGGCGAGTCGGTCGGTGACGGCGTCGACGTCCTCCTCCGCGTCCGCGAGGTGTTGCCGCGCGACCCCGATGTGGTCGAGCGCGCCCTCCGGATCCCCCTGTCGCGCAGCGACGGTCGCGGCGTCGATGTCCGCGGCGGCGGCGCGCATGTGCTCCTCGCAGCGTTCGCGGGCGCCCGTCAGGTCCGCCGACCCGGCGGCGACGAACTCGCGCAGCAGCGCCGAGTACGCCGGCGCGATGTTCTCCGCCCGCGTCCCGACGGCCTGCAGCCGGGTGCGGACCGACGCCAGGGCCTTGGCGGCGGCGTCGGCGCGACCGGGGGCGTCGGCGAGCGTGCTGCGCAGTGCGTCGGCGGCCTCGCGGGTGCAGGCCGCGGCCGCGACGACGTCGGGTCCGAGGCCGGTGGCCTCGGCGCGGGCCAGCGCGGTGAGGGCGGCGTCGACCTCGCCGAGAGCGCGGCGGACCGAGGGGAACCGGTGGTACGGCTGCGAGCCGTCCACCCGCCCGGCCGCGTCCTGCGCCGTCCGCCGGGCGTCGGCGGCCAGCCGGGGGACGGCGGCGTACTCGGCGACGGCGTGCTCGAGCCGGCCGCGGTACGCGCCGTAGAACTCGTCGACGGCCGCGCTGGCCGCCGCGAGCTGCGCGATCGCCGCGGCGAACGCGGACCAGGCCTCCTCGGACGCGTCGGACTCGGGACGTTCCGTCGCGGCGAGGTAGGTGGCGCCGGCCGCGAAGCACTGTTCCTCGACCCGCCGCCACCGCTCGCGCAGGGCGTCCTCGGCCCGGCCGAGCTTCTCGAGCGCGTGGACACCGCCGGCCGCGATGCTCTGGCGGGTGTCCATGTCCAGGAACGAGCGCACCGTGTCGCTGCGAATGTCGGCGACCGCCTCCGCACGGGCGGTCGAACGGCTGAGCCGCCCGGGCCACCGGTGAGTCACGGTCACGATCCTACGGCCGTCCGTCGGGAACGCGTGTGCGTCGTCGGTCGTTGGCGGTATGAACGTGCAGAAGGATCCACCCGGCGAGGGTCACCGAGCGGGTGACTCCGCGCGGGTGACACGGAACGCATCGACGAGAGGAAGCATCATGGGCGTCAGCCTGAGCAAGGGCGGCAACGTCTCCCTGACCAAAGCGGCACCGAACCTGACCGCGGTGTCGGTGGGCCTGGGATGGGACGTGCGGACCACCACGGGCACCGACTTCGACCTCGACGCCAGCGCCATCGCGCTCGGCACGGACAAGAAGGTCGTCAGCGACCAGCACTTCGTCTTCTTCAACAACCTCAAGTCCCCGGACGGCTCGATCGAGCACATCGGTGACAACACCACCGGTGAGGGCGACGGCGACGACGAGGTCATCAACGTCGAGCTGTCCGCGGTGCCGCCGAACATCGACACCATCACCTTCCCGGTGTCGATCTACGAGGCCGACGCCCGCTCGCAGTCCTTCGGCCAGGTGCGCAACGCGTACATCCGCGTCGTCGACAAGTCCACCGGTTCCGAGCTCGCCCGCTACGACCTCAGCGAGGACGCCTCGACGGAGACCGCCATGGTGTTCGGCGAGCTGTACCGGAACAACAACGAGTGGAAGTTCCGCGCCGTCGGTCAGGGCTACGCCTCCGGTCTCGCCGGCATCGCCCGCGACTTCGGCGTGAACGTCTGATCCCCCTCGCGCCGGGGGTGACCCCACCCCACCGGGAGTAGAGTCCAGCCACGGACGGAGCGTTCGCCCCGTTCGTCACGCTCGAACTGCCCGCCATCCGACACGGGTGGCGGGCAGTATTCGTGTCAGGCTCGGCTCGCACGGGGTCGACGCCACCAGGAAGGCCAGGATCGGTGCTCAGAATCTTCGGGTGGTCGTTCGCCATCACGGCGCTCGCCATCGTCGTCGCGTTCGTCTACGGCAGTTGGCAAGCGGTCGCGCTGGTGGTGATCCTCGGCATCCTCGAGGTGTCGCTGTCGTTCGACAACGCCGTCATCAACGCGACGGTGCTGCGCCGGATGAGCGATTTCTGGCAGAAGATCTTCCTCACCATCGGCATCGTGATCGCCGTGTTCGGCATGCGGTTGGTGTTCCCGCTGGTGATCGTCTGGGCCGCGTCCGGGCTGGGGCCCGTCGAGG
Organism: Rhodococcoides corynebacterioides; assembly: GCF_019834675.1. GTDB lineage: Bacteria > Actinomycetota > Actinomycetes > Mycobacteriales > Mycobacteriaceae > Rhodococcoides > Rhodococcoides corynebacterioides_A. Next base: position 7,377 of record NZ_JABUBU010000017.1, read on the forward strand.
CGATGCGCCTCGCGCTGAACCCCCCGGCCGACGACGCCCCGTACTTCCCGGACGGCAGCCCGTCCTACGAGACGCTGATCACCGACGCGCACCCGCAGATCGCGGCGTTCGGCGGCATGTTCCTCATGATGCTGTTCCTCGGCTTCATCTTCGAGGAGCGCGAGCACACCTGGCTCTCGTGGATCGAGAAGCCGCTGGCCAAGGCGGGCAAGCTCGACATGCTGCCCGTCGTCGTCGCCGGCGTCTCGCTGGTGCTCGCGGCCGAGTTCCTCGCGGAGGACGAGAAGATCTCGACGGTCATGGTCTCCGGTGTCCTCGGCATGATCACGTACATCACGGTCAACGGCCTCGGCAATCTCTTCCACGTCCCCGGGGAGGACGAGGAGGAACAGTCGGGTCCGTCCGATCTGGCCAAGGCGACCGGCAAGGCCGGCTTCTTCCTCTTTCTCTACCTCGAGGTGCTCGACGCGTCGTTCAGCTTCGACGGCGTCATCGGCGCGTTCGCCATCACGGCGGACCCGATCGTCATCGCCCTGGGCCTCGGTTTCATCGGTGCGATGTTCGTCCGCTCCCTGACGGTCTTCCTGGTGCGCAAGGGCACGCTCGACGACTACGTGTACCTCGAGCACGGTGCGCACTGGGCCATCGGCGCTCTGGCCGCGATCCTGCTGGTGTCCATCGGCGTGCACATCAACGAGATCGTCACCGGTCTGGTGGGCGTCGTGCTGATCGGCCTGTCGTTCCTGTCCAGCATCCGACGCAATCGTCGACTCGCGGCCGAGGGCCACGCCGACGAGGCCAAGGTCAACGTCTGACCGCTCACCAACTCTCGACGGACGTGAAGCCGTCCTGGATCGCGCGTGCGAACAGGGCGGCTTTCGTCTGTGCCGGGCGGCCCACCGCCTCGTACTTCGCCCGTACTCGCGTGATGTGGGTGTGCACGGTGCACGGCGCGATGTAGAGGGCTCGCGCCGTGTCGGTCTTCGAGTCGGCCGCGAACCACGCGAGAAGGACTTCGACCTCACGATCGCTGAGGGACGGAATCGCGGCGGGATCCGCAGGCTGGCGCATGGTCTCGATGCTCGTTGCGCGCTGGTCCCGCGACCAGCCGAGGCGCGGTGTCCGAACGAACTCCGAACGCGCATCCGCCGCCGACCTGCGCCTAGAGTCGGCGACATGAGCTGGGGGGCCGGGCGGGATCCGGGGGCAGTGCAGTCGCGGGAGGACCTCGCGGACGCCCTGCGGGGCCTGCGGGAGTCGAGCGGGGTCACCGTGCGGGCGATCGCCGACCGCGCCGACGTCCGCCTGGCGACGGTGGGCGGCTGGTTCAGTGGCAAGCACGTTCCGACGCCGAGCAACCAGGACTCCTTCCGTCGCGTGCTCGATGCGTGCGGGGTCGCCCCCGACGACGCCGACGCCTGGTGGGCGGCGGTGCTGCGCGTGCGGCGGGCGACCCAGCGGCGGGCGGCGGCGACGCCCTACCGAGGTCTCGCGGCCTTCTCCGTCGATGACTCCCGGTGGTTCCACGGCCGCGCGGACGAGACCGACGCGCTGCTCGACCGGGTTCGGCTGCTGACCGGCGGAGGAATCCTCGCCGTGGTCGGAGCGTCCGGTGCCGGGAAGTCGTCGCTGCTGTCGGCCGGCCTGCTCGCGCGGATCGAGCGCGGCGACCTCGGTGCGCGGACGGCGGTGCGCACCACGCCGTCGCGCCTCCGGGATCTCCACGACCTCCGGGACCTGCGCGACCTCGATGCGCGTCCGGACGTCGTCGTGATCGACCAGGCCGAGGAACTGTGGGGCGAGGCGTTCGACGCGAGCGAGCGCCGGCGCTACCTCGACCGCCTCGAGAACCTGACCACCGACGCCGATCACCCCGTGGTGGCGGTCGTGGCGCTGCGCGCGGACTTCTACGCGTCCGCCCTGACCGAGCCGACGATGGCGGCCGTGCTCTCGTCGGGTCCGCTGGTCGTCGGGCCGCTCGACGAGCAGCGGGTGCGTCGGGTGATCACCGCTCCCGCCGAGACCGCCGGCGCCCGCTTCGACCCCGCGCTGGTCGACGTGCTGCTCGCGGAACTGGGTGTGCGATCGCAGCAGGGACTGTCGCCGTCGACGCTCCCCCTGCTCTCGCACGTCCTTCTCGCGACCTGGGAGCGCGCGCGCACGTCCGTGTTGTCCGTCGCGGACTATCGGGCGACCGGGGGGATCGCCGCGGCGGTCGAGCAGACGGCGGAAGCGGTGCTCGGCGCCTACGACGCCGACGAGCGGGCCGTCGCCGAGCGTCTGCTCCTGCGACTGGTGGACCTCGACGGCCCGACCGTGACGCGTCGTCTCGTCCCCCTCGCCGAGGTAGGGGCCGTCGCCGCCGAGGTGGTCGACGATCTCACCGACGCCAGGTTGCTGACGGTCGACGAGCAGTTCGTGTCCATCACCCACGAGGCGTTGGTGACCACGTGGCCGAGGTTCGCGGAACTGATCGACGCCCACCGGGCGTGGGTGGTGCATCACCGCACGCTGACGCAGTACGCGCGCGGATGGGACGAGACGGGCCGCGATCGTGGCGAGCTGTTGAGCGAGACGCGGTCGGCGCTGTACGAGTCGCTGCTCGCCACCGGCGGGCGTCGCGAGCACCTCAACGCGCTCGAGACGGAGTACGTCACCGAATCGGCCGCCGAGCATCGCCGGACGGCCGACGCGCGTCGCCGACGGGCCCGGGTGCGGGCGGCGTTGACCTCGGCGCTGGCCGTGATGACGGTGCTGGCGGTGGCCGCGGCGACGCTCGCGGTGTCGGCGCGATCACGCGCGGTGTCCGAACGCAACGACGCGGTCGAGGCTCGGGCCGTCGCGGACGCGCGGGTCGTCCTCGCGCAGTCACGGCGACTCCGCGACCAGGATCCGGCACTGTCGGCGCAGTTGGCGGTGGCCGCGTACGAGATGGACCCGTCGTTCGACGCCCGGTCGGCGGTTCTGGACACCACGGCGTCGGCGGTCCCGACGCGCGTCGTCGGCCCGGCGGGTCCCACCCAGTCCGTGCTCGACGAGGCGGGACGCGTTCTGGCCGTGGGCTATTCCTCGGGTTCGGTGGACCTGTATCGCGGCGACCCCGACGACGAGAGCGCGTTCGCGCAGGCCCCGCCGTCGCGCGTGACCACCGACGCCGGGCCCGTGCAGTCCCTCGCGGTGGACGCGTCGGGAACGCGCGTCGCGGTCGGCAGCGCCACGCTCGTCGCCGTGTACGACGTCTCGGTGCGGGGCGGGCCGCGCAGGATCGCGACGCTCCCCCTCGACACGACGGCGCAGTCGATCGTGTTCCGGCCGGGAAGCGCCGAGCTGGCGGTGGGCACCGCGACGTCGACGGTGCTGCGGTGGTCGTACGAGACGCCGGCGCCGCCGACGCGACTGGACGTCCCCGGGGCCGGCAACACCGTCGTGGACTACACGCCGGACGGTCGTCGCCTCGTGGGGGCCGGGAACGGGCGCGCACTCACCGTGTGGGACACCGACTCGGGCGAGGCCCTGTTCGCCGTCCCGTTCGACGGCTCCACCTACCGCTATCTCGATCTCGACGTGGCGCCGGACGGAACGACGCTGGCGGCGGGGACCACCGGGCGAGAGGTCCGGCGGTGGACGCTCGGCGGCGACGGCAGGCTCACCGACCTCGCGCCCCTGGGACAGTTCGGCAGCTACGTCACGACGGTCGCCTTCGATCGCACCGGGCAGTTCTTCGCCGCGGGCAGCTCGGACGCGTCGACGGTCGTGTGGAACGCGCGCACCGACGACGAGGTGGCGACTCTCCCCGGTCCGGCGGTGGTCGGCAGCGTCGCGTTCGGCGGCACCGGATCGCTGATCACGTCCGACGGAGGTGGGACCACCCGGCGATGGCGCGTCCCCGGTCCCGACCTGCCGGGGCCGACGGCCAGCGTCTTCACCCTGGTCCACCGGCAGGGTGGCCCGTCGGTGCTCGCCGGTGTCGGACAGCGCGGAGACGGCGCCGTGGTGTGGCGGGCCGGGGCCGGTGGCGTCGAGCCGACGCCGGCGACGCTGCGTCCCGGTCCGGGGGTGGTGTACACCGGTGCGTCGGCGCTGAGCTGGGACAGCTCGACGGCGGTGGTCGGCACGAGCACCGGTGGCGTCGAGACGTGGGACGTCACCGATCCCGCCCGCCCGGTGCGGCTCGGCGCGATCGACGGCGTGGTGCCCCTGCTGGTCGGCGGTCTCGCGTTCACCGCCGACGACCGGTATCTGCTCCTCTCGCAGCAGGACGCGCCCGACGTCGCGGTCCTCGATCTGGCCGATCCCGCCGCCCCGCGCGCCGTGTCGACGTTCACGGTGACCGGTCTGCCGTCGCTGTCGATCTTCCGGACGGACCGCGCGGTCGTGCACGTCGCCACGTCGGCCGCTGCCGTCGAGACGTGGGACCTGACGGATCCGCTCCGCCCGGTGCGGATCGGACAGCTGACGGGATTGCCGGCCGCGGGCAACGCGGTCGCGCTGTCGGCGGACCGGTCGGTGCTGGCCGTCGGCACCGCGGACGGAACCGTCACCCTCGTCGATGCCACCGATCCGGCGCAGTTGCGGGTGCTCGGCACGACCGGCGCCGACACCGAGGTGTACTCGCTGGCGTTCGATGCCGACGACGGACGCCTGGTGGGGGGCACGTCGATCGACTCGGCGTGGATCTGGGACGTGCGCGATCCGACCGCGCCGCAGCCCTTCGCCGCCCTGAGCGCGACCGGGGAGCGGGTCTACGACGCGGTCTTCGTGGGTGCCGACACCGTGGTGGCGGGCGGGGTCGGTGGCACCGTGCGGCAGTGGACGATCGATCCCGAGGCCGCGATCGAGAACCTCTGTGCGCGAGCGGGAACGCTGGTCACCGAGCCCGAGTGGGCGGGCCTGCTGCCGGGCGTGGACTACGCCCCGCCGTGCGGCCGAGGAGCGCTCCGCTCCCCCCGCTGACCGGTCGATCCGCCCGGGCTACAGGTCGGTCAGGGCGACGATGTCGTCCTGCAGCGCCCGCGCCACCAGGGACGCCTTGGTCGGCGCGGGACGCCCGACGGCCGCGTACTTCTGACGGATCCGGGTCAGGTGCGTGTTGACCGTTCCGAGGGACAGGTAGAGGGTCCGCGCGACAGCGGGTTTGGAATCGCTGCGGAACCAGGCGAGGAGAACCTCGATCTCGCGTGCGGTGAGTTTCGGTCGAGAGGTGAGCGCCGTGATGTCGGCTGCTGGCGGTCGATCGAAGACGAGTGTGGCCATGAGTCACGCCTCCATGCCGGCACGCCTCCCCCGACGAGACGCGTATCCGAAAACCGGGCGATTGCCCGGTTCGCAGAATCATGGCATCGGAACGGTTGGTCTGTCACCATTTCTGGGCCGGTCAAACCGATTTCGCACCTTTTCATTCAATCGAATGCATGCGTCCGGCCAGTCGTCGTCGGTCATCGCGAAGAGCGCGGTGGTGCGCCACGACCCGTCGGACCGTTGCCGATGTTTACGAAGCAGTCCCTCGAACTGCGCGCCCAGCCCAAGAATTGCGGCGCGGGATTGGGCATTGTGTTCGTCGGTGTGCCATTCCACGCGCACTGCGCCGCGGCTGAACGCGCGGTCCAGCAACAGCACCTTGGCCTCCGGATTGACCGCGGTGCCCTGCACCGTCGTCGAGAGCCAGGTGTAGCCGATCGCGAGACTCCGGTGAGCCGGGTCGATCAGGTAGTACGACGTCGTGCCCACGGGGGTGCCGTCCGCGGTGCGTTGGAGGAAGGGCTGCCGGGTCGGGTCGGCCAGCGCCGCCTCGATGTAGGCGGCGGCGTCGTCGGGCGTCCTGATCGGTGCGCTGGTCCACCGGAAGATGCGCTCGTCGTCGGCGGCCGCGACGAGGTCGTCGACGTGCCCGTCGGTCAGCGGTTCCAGAACGACGTGCGTCCCCCGCAACGTCTCGTGCTCGATCCAGTCGCTCATGCCGGTACCTCCTCCGATTCGAGCCGTCGCGCGGTCGGCCGTGCGCGGCGAGTGGTGGGCGTCCGGACCGCCGCGCGGGCGAAGACGACCAGCAGGACCAGCAGCAGCGCGGTGCGCGCCCACACGCCGAGCACCACCAGGCTCTCCTCCGCCGACGCGTCGGTGCCGGCGGCGAGGGCCGCGAACCAGCGGAAGACGCCCACGCCCACGACGACGTCCGTCATCAGATAGGCACCGACCACCTGCCAGGGCACGCGGAGGAGCACGAAGAACGGCAGGATCCACAGGGTGTACTGCGGGGAATGGACCTTGTGGAAGAGCAGGAACCCCGTGAGCATCACCGCGCTGGTCTGCACCCACGGGTACGTCCCGACGACGGCGAGTCGACGACGGCCGAACCACAGCGCGCCGGCGAAGGACAGCAGGACCAGGACGGGGGAGAGCAGGTCGACCGCCGACTGGAAGGCGGCGTCGGCCGCCGTGCTCACCTCGGGTGTCGCGCCGGGGGTCTCGAAGAGATACCGCACGCCCCAGTACCAGACGGAGTTGGTGGTGATGTCCACCCGGCGCAGTCCCTGGAAGGCGAACGACGCCCGCCATCCGTCGAAGCCGACGACGGCGAACGGCACGTTGATCGCCCCCACCGTGGCCCCGGCCGCGGCGAGGACGCCCAGCGCGCCGCGCACGTCGCGTCGGCCCGTGCTCGCGTTCGCGTACAGGACGTGGGCCGCCAGCGGGAGCACGAACGCGCCCGGGTAGAGCTTGAGGCAGAAGCCGATCCCGAGCAGCACGGCGGCGACCACCGCGCGCACCCGCAGCGGGAGTCGCGTCGCCATCACCGCGACCGCGCCGACCGTCGTTGCGACGACGGGAAGTTCCCAGTTGTGGAACGCGTACAGCACCAGCGCGGGACTGGCGGACCAGATCAGCGCGACGCGGCCGGTCAGGCGGCCGAGCATCCACGCCGTCACCGCGCCGAACGGGGCCAGCAGGACCGCCGACCACGCCAGGAACTCCGCGTCGGTGTGACTGCCCAGGGCGCCGAGCCACATCAGCAGCCCGCTGAGCACCGGGTACTCGACGGTGCCGCCGGTCAGGGTGCCGTCGGGTGCGATCGCCCCACCGACGTAGGGGAACAGGTGCTGGTCGATGCCCCGATCCAGCCAGAGGAACTGGATGTCGGAATAGCAGACGGTGGCGTCCTTGATGCGGTCGAACGCCTCGCTACGCCCGGCGGCGTCGAAGGGCGGACCCGCGCACCGCGCCTTGTTGAGATACCCGAGCGCCATCGTGACCAGGGCGACGAGCGTGACCGACGCGGCCACGAGCGGACTCGCGCGGCGACCGGTCTCCATGACCTCACCCTAGGGCGGGGGTGGGCGGGGCGCTCGGGCGGGATTTCGTCGGCGGTGGGTGCGGAAGGTACCCTGGGCAGGTTGCTGACGCAACGACCCTCCTGTCACGGATCGTCCGTGACCGTTTCACAGTCCATAGGAGGTGATGAGGTCTCATGCGTCATTACGAACTGATGGTCATTCTCGACCCCAACCTGGACGAGCGCACCGTCGCCCCGTCGCTGGATACGTTCCTCAACGTCATCCGCAAGGACGGCGGCAAGATCGACAAGGTCGATGTGTGGGGTAAGCGCCGTCTCGCCTACGAGATCGAGAAGCACTCCGAAGGTATCTACGCCGTCATCGACATCGATGCCGAGCCTGCTTCGGTGTCCGAGCTCGATCGTCAGCTGGGCCTGAACGAGTCCGTTCTGCGCACCAAGGTTCTCCGCCGCGGCAAGTGACCTTCCTTGTCGGCGCCCGCCCCTAGGCTGGCGGCGGACACGACACTGCAGGCACTGACGAGGTACGAGAAAGAGGAATCATGGCAGGCGAAACCGTCATCACCGTCGTCGGAAACCTGACGGCCGATCCCGAACTTCGATTCACCCCCGCCGGTGCGGCGGTCGCGAACTTCACCGTCGCGTCCACCCCCCGCACCTTCGATCGCCAGACCAACGAGTGGAAGGACGGCGACGCGCTGTTCCTCCGCTGCAACATCTGGCGTGAGGCAGCGGAGAACGTCGCCGAGTCCCTGACTCGCGGCGCTCGGGTGGTCGTCACGGGCCGGCTCCGGCAGCGTTCCTTCGAGACGCGTGAGGGTGAGAAGCGCACTGTCGTCGAACTCGAGGTCGACGAGGTCGGCCCTTCGCTCCGCTACGCGACGGCCAAGGTCAACAAGGTCAGTCGCGGTGGCGGCGGTGGCGGAGGCGGGTTCGGTTCCTCCGGTGGGTCGGGCGGATCGCCTCGTCCCGCGTCCGGTGGCAGCTCGCAGAACGACGATCCGTGGGGCAGCGCCCCGCAGGCATCGGGCTCGTTCGGTGGCGGCAACCGTGGCGGGGACGACGAACCGCCGTTCTGACCGGCACCCCAACACACGCATCACATCTGATCTGGAGATCGACCATGCCCAAACCGCCGTTGCGCGACAAGGTGATCAAGAAGAAGGTCTGCGCCTTCTGCAAGGAAAAGAACACGTCCATCGACTACAAGGACACGACGCTGCTGCGTAAGTACGTCAGCGATCGCGGCAAGATCCGCGCTCGTCGTGTCACCGGCAACTGCGTCCAGCATCAGCGGGACATCGCCATCGCAGTCAAGAACTCGCGTGAGGTGGCCCTGCTGCCCTACGCCGCGACTGCGCGATAAGGGGAAAGGGAAACCATGAAGCTCATCCTCACCGCTGATGTCGACAACCTCGGTGCGCCCGGCGACACCGTGGAGGTCAAGGACGGATACGGCCGCAACTACCTGCTGCCTCGCGGCCTGGCCATCGTGGCCACCCGCGGCGCGCAGAAGCAGGTCGACGGCATCCGTCGTGCGCAGGAAGCCCGCGCCGTGCGCGGACTCGACCACGCCAACGAGCTCAAGCAGGCCATCGAGGGCCTCGACTCGGTGTCGCTGACGGTGCGTACCGCCGGCGATTCGGGCAAGCTCTTCGGCTCGGTCACCGCCGCCGACGTCGCCGCCGCGCTCAAGTCCGCCGGTGGCCCCACCGTCGACAAGCGCAGCGTCGAGCTGCCGAAGTCGCACATCAAGTCCGTCGGCAAGCACCGCATCACGGTCGCGCTGCACCCCGACGTCACCGCTGCGTTCGACCTCGAGGTCACGGCCTCCTAGGTCCGCGCCCAGCGCTGCACGACGCCCCGGTTCGCCTCCACGGCGGGCCGGGGCGTCGTCGTGCCCGGACTAAGTCGCGAAAACGAGGCCAACGTTCGAATTCCGTCGGTGTGAGCCACGTCATGTTGATAACTCCGGTCCCGCGCGACCCGACACGCCCGAGTTGTCAACTCCCGTGGACACGCCGACGCCGAGTCGATCCCCAGGAAAGAAAGTTCATGAACAGCCTCTGACCTGCTGTTTCCACTGAAACTTTCTCGGTGCTCCCCAGGTTGTCCACAGATGGTCAACACCGCGTCCCGCAGTTTGCACAGTCCATCCCCGGGTCGGTCCACAAGCGCTTTTGCGCGACCCGATTCGAGCCCCTAACGTCCCTCCGGCATCGATCTCGAGGCCGCGGATCGGGTCGTCCTGTCGGTGCGCCGAGGTAGACATCTCCGGGGCATCACCCCGCGGGATTCGACGGTCCGGTGACGGCCGTCGGCACGAGCGAGAAGGCGGCGAATATCTGTGGCTGTGGTGGACGATCGCGGGTCGAGCGACTATTCCGGCCCGTCCGAGCCGCCCGGTGAGGACTTCGGCCGCCAGCCTCCGCAGGACATGGCCGCGGAGCAGTCCGTGCTCGGCGGCATGCTGCTGAGCAAGGACGCCATCGCCGACGTGCTCGAGATCCTGCGGCCCGGTGACTTCTACCGCCCGGCCCACCAGATGGTCTACGACGCGATCCTCGACCTCTACGGCCGCGGGGATCCGGCCGACCCGGTGACCGTCTCGGCCGAGCTCGAGCGGCGCGGGGAACTCAAGCGCATCGGTGGACCGCCCTATCTGGTCACGCTGACGCAGACGGTGCCGACGGCGGCCAACGCCTCGTTCTACGCCGAGATCGTCGTCGAGAAGGCCATCCTGCGGCGGCTGGTGGAGGCCGGCACGCGCATCGTGCAGTTCGGTTACGCCGGCGCCGACGGTCAGGACGTCTCCGAGGTGGTCGACCGCGCCCAGGCCGAGGTGTACGAGGTCACCGAGCGCCGTACCGCCGAGGACTTCGTGCAGCTCGAGGAGCTGCTGCAGCCCACGATGGACGAGATCGACTCCATCGCCAGCCGCGGCGGCATGTCCAACGGTGTGCCCACCGGCTTCACCGAGCTCGACGAGGTGACCAACGGTCTGCACCCGGGGCAGATGATCATCGTGGCGGCGAGACCGGGTGTCGGAAAGGCCCTCGCACTCGACACCCCCCTGCCGACCCCGACGGGCTGGACCACCATGGGCGAGGTCGAGGTGGGCGATCGGTTGATCGACGCGTCGGGCCGCGCGACACGCGTCGTCGCTGCAACGGACGTCATGGTCGGTCGCCCCTGCTATGAGGTGGAGTTCTCCGACGGGACGGTCATCGTCGCCGACGCGGAACACCAGTGGCTGACCGACACCCGTGCGTCGCGCAAGTCCGCGCAGGCGGCGGCAACGCAGTACAACGGCTACCGCAACCAGCGCACGTTCGCCGAGGTACGCACCACCGAGGAGATCGCGGCGACCGTCCGGTGCGCGACCAAGGACGGGCGCACCAACCACTCGGTGACCAACACTGCGCCGCTGCAGTTCGACGAGGCCGACCTGCTGGTCCCGCCCTACACGCTCGGTGCCTGGCTCGGCGACGGCACCAGTGCGTGCGCGCAGATCACGTCGGACGATCCCGAGATCATCGCCCGCATCGAGAGCGAGGGGTCGGTGGAGCCCGAGACTGCGCTGCGCACCGTCGGGGTCCTGAACACCAAGCACATCCCGATCGAGTACCTGCGCGCGTCCGAGGCGCAGCGCCGCGCCCTGCTGGCCGGCCTGTTGGACACGGACGGAACCGTGACCGGCGGTGGGAGCGTGCAGTTCAGCGTCACTCACGAGCGGCTCGCGACGGACGTCGCCGAGCTGATCGTCAGCCTCGGGTACCGCGTTCAGTTGGCGACCAAGTCGGTGAAGGGTCGACGCGAGTCCTCGTCGACCGCGTTCACGCTGACCTTCGCGACGGACGAGCAGGTCTTCGGGCTGACGCGGAAGGACGTGCTGCACAAGCAGCGCCGCAAGGCGGTCGGTACAGCGCGGTCGTCGAGTCGAATGATCACGGCCGTCCGGAAGATCGAGTCGGTCCCGGTGCGGTGCGTGGAGGTCGACAACGCCGACCACCTCTACCTCGCGGGCCGGTCGATGGTGCCGACGCACAACTCCACTCTCGGTATGGATTTCATGCGCTCGTGCTCCATCAAGCACGGCATGGCCAGTGTCATGTTCTCCCTCGAGATGAGCCGCACCGAAATCGTGATGCGCCTGCTCTCGGCCGAGGCGAAGATCAAGCTGGGCGACATGCGCTCGGGCAAGATGACCGACGACGACTGGACGCGCCTCGCCCGCCGCATGAGCGAGATCAGCGAAGCGCCGCTGTTCGTGGACGATTCGCCGAACCTCACCATGATGGAGATCCGCGCGAAGGCCCGGCGGCTCAAGCAGCGGCACGACCTCAAGCTGATCGTCATCGACTATCTGCAGCTGATGTCGTCCGGCAAGAAGGTCGAGTCGCGCCAGCAGGAGGTCTCGGACTTCTCACGTTCGCTCAAGTTGCTGGCCAAGGAACTCATGGTCCCCGTGGTCGCGATCTGTCAGCTCAACCGTGGTCCCGAGCAGCGCACCGACAAGAAGCCGATGGTGTCCGACCTTCGCGAGTCCGGCTCCCTCGAGCAGGACGCCGACATGGTCATCCTGCTCTACCGTCCCGACGCCACCGAGCGCGACGATCCGCGTGGCGGTGAGGCGGACCTGATCCTGGGCAAGCACCGTAACGGCCCGACGGCGACCATCACCGTGGCCCACCAGCTGCATCTGTCGCGGTTCGTGGACATGGCGCGGGGGTAGAGGAGTCACTGATGAGCCGACCGATCTCGAACCCCAAATACTGGGACGACCTCAAAGCGGAGGGTCGTGGACTCACGAACGAAGCGGAGGGAACCGAGCGCGATCTCGTTGTTCCCGATGCAGCAGCAGACCGGCTCGAGATGCGGCGACTGGCAGAGGAATACCGTGGTTCGGTCGGCGACACGCGCTACCGAGACCCACAGCGCCCGGAACACCAGTTACAGGACGTCATAGACGCCTATCGTCGACTGCATCCAGAGGCTTCCGAGGTCATCGGTCCGCGGGGACGAAAACGCCGTCGCTGATGTACTGAAATCAGAGTAATCGCGAAGTATGAGGTGCACGGGAATGCGTGGGTTCTGGTTCGAACCGTCACAGAATGGAACGGAATCAGATGAGCGTGGCGCGCGCACAAACAATCCAGATCTACCTGCCTTCGGGCAGTCCGGCAGGGCTGCGTATCGCCAGCATCACGACGCGTACTGTCCGTGTTTTCGAAATCCCTCGCCCGTTACTCGGCGATTTTCTCAGGCGGCCGGAATCTGCACAGGTCGGGGTCTATTTCCTGTTCGGCTCCGACTTGGACAACGCTGCGCAGTCCTACATCGGTCAGACGGGCAACGTCGGCGAACGACTGAACAGCACGCAAAGAGCAAAGATTTCTGGACGCGTTCGATGGTTGCGGTTTCGCTGACGAACGAGTGGACATCCACCCACGCTTCCTATCTGGAATGGTTGTCGATCGATCGGGCGACCAAAGCGGGTCGCTACCAGCTCGTGAACGGCAACCAGGCGTCGAATCCCCATACGCCCGAGCCGTTAGAAGCCGATTGCCACGAATTTCTCGAGACGATTGCTGTGTTGCTGGCAACGCTCGGCGCACCCATCCTGGAGCCGATCCTCGACCCGGTCAGTGTCGAAACGACGGCAACCGCCGAGACAATCGATACTCGAAATGAGGTCGGTGGGCTCCTCTACCTTCAGAACGCCGGTTGTCAAGGGCGTGGGCGTCTTACTGCGGAGGGCCTACTGGTGCTGAAGGGGTCGCGCGGTCGAGGCACAGTCACCGGCAGCGCGTCTGCGGCCCAGATCCGCCGCCGCGAAGCTCGGCAAGTCCCTCCGAATCGTGGAAACCACGCCCCGGAAAGCGGGGCCAAGGATCCACTATTCGAGCAGCGCCCTCACAACCCCGCGTCGAAGGTGACCACGACGTCGTCTACCACCTTCATGGCCCCGAACATCTGCGAGTAGGGCTCGATGCCGAAGTCGGTCTGGGTCACCGTGGTCTCGAAGGACGCCCGCCACTGCTCCTGCACCCGCGCCACCCGCAGGTCGACGGTGTGGGGACGCTCGGTGCCGTGGACGGTGAGCGATCCGGTCAGCCGGTAGCCCTCGTCGGTGCCCGTGACGTCGGTGCTGACGTAGCGGATGGTCGGGAAGTCCTTGCTGTGCAGCGTCTTCAGCGCGTTGGACCGGGCCATGGCCTTCTCCGGCCCGAACATCGGCGTGACCCCGCCCTCGCCGTGGGTGACGGTCAGCGAGTCCACGTCCACCGTCACGTCCACCCCGACCAGTTCGCCGGCCTTCTCCGAGACGGTGGCGGTCCACTCCCGCATCACCAGGGTCAACCGATGCCCCATCGACGACGCCTTGCCGGTGACGCCGGTCCGTACTTCCAGGACGTTGTCATCGGAGGCTCGGAGGGTCCGCGTGTCGGTCATCTTCGGACTGTAGCCACGCAGAGCCAGGACTACTCGAGGGCGCGCGGGAAGCCGCCCGCCCGGCCGAGCAGGGCAGGCACGTCCTCGCCGAGGGCCGAGCCCAACCAGCCCGCCGCGTCGACCAACCGGCCCATGTCGACGCCGGTGCGCACCCCGGACCGGTCGAGCGCGTAGATCAGGTCCTCGGAGGCGATGTTGCCCGTCGCTGCGGGGGCGAAGGGGCAGCCGCCGAACCCGCCGATCGAGGCGTCCAGCGCCGCGGCTCCCGTCTCCAGCGCGGTGAGGGCGTTGGCGTAGCCGGTGTTGCGGGTGTTGTGGAAGTGCCAGCGCTGCGGAACGCCGGGGGCGTTCGCGGTCGCGACCTCGGCCAGCGTGCGTACCTGTGCGGGAACGCCGACGCCGATGGTGTCGGCGATCGCGATCTCCGACGGCTCGGCCTCGGCGACCCGGGCGAGGATCCGGCCGATGTGCGCGGGATCCACCTCGCCGGAGAACGGGCAGCCGAACGACGCCGCCACGGTGACCGTCGCGAACAGCCCTGCGGCCCGGGCGTCCCGCACGATGTCGACGGCGGCCGCGATGCCCTCGTCGACGGAGCAGCCCTGGTTGCGACGGCTGAACTCCTCGGTGGACACCACCACCACGTTGACCTCGTCGACGGCGGCGGCGAGAGCGCGGTCGAGCCCGCGCCGGTTGAGCACCAACCCGATGTACGACGCCCCGCGGTCGCGGGGGAGCCCGGCCATCACGTCTTCTGCGCCGGCCATCTGCGGCACGCGGGCGGGATTGACGAAGCTCACGGCCTCGACGCGGCGGACGCCGGCGTCCAGAGCGCGCACGATCAGCTCGATCTTCTGCTCCACCGACAGGACGGTCTTCTCGTTCTGGAGCCCGTCGCGCGGGCCGACTTCCACCAGTTCCACCGCAGTCATGCGTCGATGGTCCACCTTGCATCGGTTGCATGCAATAGCGGAGCGAATATCGCCGTAAACCGGGACAGGGCCGATTTGTGGCCCTACATTGTGAACAATCCTCGACCTTGAAGGCGGATCGATCGATGACCAGGGCAGTGGATCGGGTGTACGCGCACCTCCGGGACGGCATCGTCGCGGGCTCGTACGAGCCGGGGTCCCGGCTCGGCGAGGTGGAGATCGCCGAGCTCACGGCCACGTCCCGCACGCCGGTACGAGAAGCCCTCCGTCGACTCGAGATGGAAGGTCTGGTGGAGGTGCTCCCCCACCGCGGGGCGCGGGTGCGGTCCTGGACCGCCGACGACCTCGACGAGATCTACGACCTCCGCATGAACCTCGAGGCCATGGCGGCGTCCCGCGCGGCGCGCCGCATCGACGGCAAGGACCTCGACCGGCTCGCCGAACTCTGCGACCTCATGGAAGCCGCGGCCGCGCAGGGCGCCGAGCAGCGGCTCGACCTCATGGCGCAGCTCAACGACGAGTTCCACGCCATCGTGCGCACCGCCGCGGCCAGCAGCCGCCTGATCTCGATGCTCGGCGCGGTGATCCAACTCCCGCTGGTGATGCGGACGTTCCACCGCTACGCGCCCGGCGACCTCGCGCGCAGCCACGCTCACCACCGCGACCTGGTGGCGGCGCTGCGCGCGGGGGACGAGACGTGGGCCGACTCCGTGATGCGTGCGCACGTTCGCGCGGCCAAACACGTTCTGCTGCAGTCCCTCGCACCCCCCGAGAACCCCGACACCACCCAGGAGCCCCGACGATGACCGAACCCTCCCCCGGCCCCCTGTCCGACCTTCGCGTGGTGGAGATGGGCCAGCTCCTCGCCGGGCCCTTCTGCGGCCAGCTGCTCGCCGATTTCGGCGCGGAGGTGATCAAGCTGGAGGCCCCCGGCGTCGGCGACCCGATGCGCCAGTGGGGCCGCGAGAAGCCCCACGGCCGCTCGCTCTGGTGGCCGGTGGTGGCGCGCGGCAAGAAGTCGGTCACCTGCAACCTCCGCAGCGAGGAAGGACAGGACCTGGCGCGGCGGATCATCGCCGACGCGGACATCGTGGTGGAGAACTTCCGCCCCGGCACGCTCGAGCGGTGGGGGCTGGGCTTCGAGCAACTGCGCGAGATCAACCCGCGGCTCATCATGGCGCGGGTGACCGGATACGGCCAGAACGGCCCCTACGCCCCGCGGGCCGGCTTCGGCTCCATCGGCGAGGCCATGGGCGGAATCCGGTACGTCACCGGCAATCCCGATCAGCCGCCGTCGCGGGCGGGCATCTCGCTGGGTGATTCGCTCGCCGCCGTCTTCGCGACCATCGGCGTCCTGTCCGCCCTGCACCACCGCGAGAGCAGCGGGCGTGGCCAGCTCGTCGACTCCGCGATCTACGAGGCCGTTCTCGCGATGATGGAGTCGCTGTTGCCGGAATGGGAGATCGGCGGCTACCAGCGCGAGCGCACGGGGTCGGTCCTGCCGAACATCGCCCCCAGCAACGTCTATCCCACCGAGGGCGGCGAGATGATTCTCGTGGCGGCGAACCAGGATTCGGTGTTCTCCCGGCTCGCGACCGCGATGGGTCGCACCGATCTGATCGAGAACCCGAAGTACCGCGACCACGCCTCGCGCGGGGTCAACATGGAGGAACTCGACGACGTCATCGGCGAGTGGACCGCCGCGCAGAAGACCGACGACGTGCTCGAGATCCTCCACGAGGCCGGGGTGCCCGCCGGCCGGATCTACACGGCGCGAGACATGTTCGCCGATCCGCACTTCGCCGCGCGTGAGGCCATCGTCCGACTCGCCCACCCCGAACTCGGCGACATCCCCATGGCCGGGGTGGTGCCGAAGCTCAGCGACACTCCCGGATCGGTCCGTCACGCGGGACCCGAACTGGGCGAACACAACTCCGATGTCTACGGCCGTCTGCTCGGCTTGTCCGACGCCGACCGCGACGCTCTCGCCGCCCGCGGCACCATCTGACCACCCCCGAGACCGGAAACCGGGAGAACCCCCCATGCGCTATCGACTCGGCGTCGACGTCGGCGGCACCTTCACCGACGTGCTCCTGCTCGAAGAATCCACCGGCACCACCTACCGCGCCAAGACGGCGTCGACGCCGGCGGATCAGTCCGTCGGCGTCCTCAACGGCATCGCGAAGGTGTGCGACGCGGCGGGCATCGACCCGTCGGACGTCGGCCAGGTGCTGCACGGCACCACCGTCGCCACCAACGCGATCCTCGAGGGCCGCGGCGCGCGGGTGGGCCTGGTCACCACCGACGGCTTTCGCCAGGTGCTCCAGATCGCGCGATCGTTCGTGCCGGGCGGACTGGCCGGGTGGATCATCTGGCCCAAGCCGGAACCCCTGGCCGCACTGGAGAACACGGTGGAGGTGGTCGGCCGCATCGCCGCCGACGGCAGCGAGGTGACCGCCCTCGACGAGCAGCAGGCGCGGGCGCAGCTGCGCACCCTCGCGGGCGCCGGCATCGAGGCCCTGACCGTCTCGCTCATCAACGCCTACGCCAACGACGCCCACGAGAAGCAGGTGGCCGCCTGGGCGGCGGAGGAACTGCCGGGCATCCCGGTGTCGCTGTCCAGCCACGTCCTGCCCGAGATGCGGGAGTACGAGCGCACGCTCACCACCGTCGCCAACAGCTACGTCCAGCCCGAGGTCTCGCGCTACGTGCGCAACCTGGACACCTCGCTCCGGGACCGCGGTATCACCGCTCCCCTGTCCATCCTGCGCAGCGACGGCGGTCTGGTGCAGTCCGCCAAGGCCGCGGAAGACCCGGTGTCCCTGTTGCTCTCGGGTCCGGCGGGCGGCGTGACGGGTGCTGTGTGGTTCGCCGAGCAGGCCGGCTACACCGATTTCCTCACGTTCGACATGGGCGGGACGTCGACGGACGTCGCGCTGGTGCTCGGCGGCGAGCCGCGGATCGGACGGGAGACCAAGGTCGGGGACCTGGCGGTCCGGGCGACCAGCGTCGACGTGCGGACCGTCGGCGCGGGCGGCGGCTCCATCGCCCACGTCCCGGAACTGACGAAGGCACTGCGGGTCGGTCCGCAGTCGGCCGGCGCCGATCCCGGCCCCGCCGCCTACGGGAACGGCGGGACCGCGCCCACGGTGACCGACGCCAACGTCGTGCTGGGCTACCTGCCGAGTGCGCTCGCGGGCGGTGAGGTGGCACTCGACGTCGAGGCCAGTCGCCGCGCCGTCGCCACCATCGCCGACGCGATGGGTCTGGAGAGCCCCGAGGCCGCGGCGTCGGGCATCGTCGACATCGTCAACGAGAACATGTTCGGCGCCCTGCGTCTGGTGAGCGTGCAGCAGGGCTACGACCCCCGGGACTTCGCCCTGGTGTCGTTCGGCGGCGCCGGTCCGCTGCACGCCAATGCCCTCGGCCGCCTCACCGGCTCGTGGCCGGTGATCGTGCCGCCGTCCCCGGGCGTGCTCTGCGCCTACGGCGACGCGACGACGTGCGTGCGAGACGAGAGCGCCCGCACCATGATTCGCGCGTTCGCCGACCTCACCGACGACGACCTGTCGAGCGCGTTGCGCGATCTCGCCGAGACGGCGGCGCAGCGGCTCTCGGCGGAGGGGGTGCCACCGGAGCAGCAGACCGCGAAGTACCAGGTCGACCTGCGCTACCAGGGCCAGGGCTTCGAGATCCCGGTCGACGTCGACGCGGCCGCGCTGGACCGTCCGGGACTGCTGAGCACCCTCGGTGAGTCCTTCGACACCGAGCACCAGCGGCTCTTCTCGTTCCTGTTGAAGAACGAGCGCGAGGTGATCAACCTCCGCGTCACGGTCAGCGGGCCGCGGCCGGACGTCACGGTGGCCCCGCTGGCCGAGGCCACCGGGGACCCGGAACCGGTGTCCACCACCGAGGTCTGGATGGACGGGGAGTTCGTGACCGCCCCCGTGCACGACCGCACACGCCTGCTCGCCGGGCACGTCGTCACGGGGCCCGCCGTGATCACCGAGATGGACTCGACCACCTTGGTCCTGTCCGGACACGCCGCCACCGTGCATCCCAGCGGCAGCCTTCTCCTCGCCCCGGTGGATCACGCCGGACCCGAATCGCGCTGAGTCGCAACCCGATCAGGAGCATCCACCATGGCTACCATCGTCGAGACCTCGCAGACCCCGTTCACCACCGTTCCCGTCGACCCCATCACCCTCGACATCATCGAAAACGCGCTGCGCAACGCCCGCGCGGAGATGGACGAAGTCCTCTTCCGGACCGCTCTCTCCCCCGGCATCCGGGAGCAGCACGACGAGTTCCCGCTCATCGCCGACCCCAGCGGCAAGATGGTCGTCGGTCAGTTCGGGCTGTCCGTCCCGGACTTCCTGGACAACTTCGACGGCACCGTCGGCGAGGGCGACATCCTGCTCACCTCCGACCCGTACGCGTGCGGGGCAGCGATCAGTCACGCCAACGACTGGTTGATCGTCATGCCGATCTTCCACAGCGGCCGGGTGGTGGGCTGGTCGTCGATGTTCGGTCACATGTCCGACGTGGGCGGCAAGACGCCGTCGTCCATGCCGACCGACGCGCACACCATTTACGAAGAGGGCGTGATCATTCCGCCGTTCAAGCTCTACAGCGCCGGCGAGATGAACGACACCGCACTCGACATCATCCTCAACCAGGTACGCAAGCCCGATTGGAACCGCGCGGACCTCAACGGACTCGTCGCGGCGTGCAGCACCGCGGCCCGGCGCATCGTCGAGCTGTGCGACCGGTTCGGCGTCGACGTCTACCTCTCCGCCCTCGACGCGCTGCTCGAGCGGAACTACCAGGCGATGAAGGTGTTGCTGGCCACGCTCTTCGTCGACGGGGAGACCATCGAGTTCTCCGACTTCATCTGCGACGACGGATGTGGTTACGGCCCCTACGAACTCACCATCGAGCTGACTCGCCACGGCGAGAAGATCCACCTCGACTTCTCGAAGAACGCACCGCAGGCCGTCGGGCCGATCAACTACTTCATCAACGAGAATCTCGTCCGGATGTTCTTCGGCATCTACGTGATCACCGTCGCCGATCCCCAGATCCTGTGGAACGACGGCTTCTACCCGCTGATCGACGTCACCATCCCGGAGGACTCGTTCTGGAAACCCCGGTACCCGGCGGCGCTCAACGGCCGCAACCACGGCATCGGGCGCGTCTTCGACCTGTTCGGCGGGCTGCTCGGCAAGAACAACCCCAGCATCCTCAACGCGGCCGGCTTCTCCTCGTCCCCGCACTTCATGTACTCCGGGCACTACGACGGCGGGGCGCGCGACGGCGAGTGGTTCCAGCTGTACTCCATCGGATTCGGCGGCATCCCCGGTCGGCCGATGGGCGACGGTCCGGACGGGCATTCGCTGTGGCCGTCGTTCGTCAACATCCCGTGCGAGTACCTGGAGTCCTACTACCCCTTGCGGATCGAGCGGTGGGAGACCATCGCCGACACCGGCGGTGCGGGTCTGCACCGCGGCGGCAACGGGGTGGACGTGGCGTACCGGTTCGAGGAGCCGGGCACCATCGCGATCCACGACGACCGCTGGCTCACCTACCCCTGGGGGGTCAACGGCGGTAAACCCGGTGCGCGCGGGCGCAAGTGGATCGAGCGTGCCGACGGCACCACCGAGATCCTGGCGAGCAAGGTGCACGACGTCCCGGTGGCGCGGGGCGACGTCCTGCACTTCGTGACGTGGGGCGGCGGCGGGTGGGGCGACCCCACCGAACGGGACGCGGAGCTCGTCGCCCTCGAGGTCCGTCGCGGCCTGATCACGCCGGACGGGGCGGCGTCGGGTTACGGCGTCGTGTGCGACGCGGCCGGCACCGTCGACGTCGACGCGACCACGGCGCGTCGTGCCGAGCTGGTCGAGGCACGCGGCGAGACCACGGTGTTCGACAAGGGACCGGACATCGCCGACATCCTCGCCCGCTGCGAGGAGGAGACGGGCCTGCCCGCCCCGCGTCCGCCGGTGAACGTCCGCAAGGCGGTGCGCGCGTGAGCGAGCCGATGGAGTCCTACCGCGCGTCGGGCTTCGGTGGTGAGCTGGGGCCGGGCCGACGCGCGGCGGTGCTGGTGATCGACGTCGTCCAGGCCTACCTGGTGGACTCGTCGCCGATGCGGGCGCCGGTGGACGACGCGGTGGCCGCGGCGGCGCGCCTGGTGGAGGCGGCGCGGGGCCGCGACGTGCCCGTCGTCTTCACGCGGGTGAGCTACGGCAAGGGCGGGGTCGACGGCGGTCTGTTCACGCGAAAGATACCGTCCCTCAGCGTGTTCGAGGAGGGCTCGGCACTGGCCGAGTTCCCGCCCGAGCCCGCTCCGCTCCCCGGCGAGGTGGTGGTGACCAAGCAGTACGCCAGTGCGTTCTTCGGCACCTCGCTCGCGGCCACCCTGACCGCGGACGGCGTCGACACGCTCTACCTCTGCGGTCTGACCACCAGCGGCTGCGTGCGCGCGAGTGCGACCGACGCGCTGCAGCACGGGTTCCGGCCGCGCGTGGTGGCCGACGCGTGCGGTGACCGCGCGGGCGGGATGCACGAGGCGAATCTGCTCGACCTGCGCGCCAAGTACGCGGACGTGATCACTCTGGAGGAGGCGATTCTCGCCTTCGACCGGTAGCGAGTCTCCGCACCAGGGCGTCCTCGTGCTCGCGGCGTAGCCGGACGGGTGCGCGCACCAGCCAGGCCTCCACGACCACCTCCCGCAGGAGGGTCGGGGACACGGCCTCGAGGCGCACCAGAACCGCCGCGTAGCCGTCGAAGTGCGAGACGGTGAAGAACACCGTGGGGTCGTCGTCGATCAGAGCCCGCTTCTCGCCCTCGTCGGCGACGCGGGCGCCGAGCACGGGACCCGTCGGGGCGTCGTCGCCGAGTTCGTCGAGATCCGCGGCACCGAGCGGGCGGTCCCAGACGAACGACTTGCCCTTCACCCGCCACGCGGGCGCGCCACCGTACGAGGCGTGCTCGTCGGTCTCCGGCAGCGACAGCGCGATCCGGCGGACGTCGTCCCACTCGGCCATGACCTGCAGCGTAGTGCGGTTCGGGTCAGGTCAGGGTCACCGCGACGACGGTGTTGCGGCCGCCGCGCTTGGCGTCGTAGAGCGCGCGGTCGGCGGTGTCGAGCAGCGGGGACACCGACGCCGGCGCCGCGGGCGCCCAGGCGAGTCCGATGCTCACCGTGGCGGTGCGGGTGCTGAGCAGGTGCAGTCGTTCGTGGTCGCGGCGAATGGTGTCGGCGACGGCGGTGGCGTCCTCGTGGTCGGCCATCGGGAGCAGGACCGCGAATTCCTCCCCGCCGATGCGCCCGGCGACGGCGCCGTCGGGCAGGGCGGAGAGGATGCAGCCGGCGGAGCGGACCAGAGCCACGTCGCCCGCCGCGTGCCCCATGGTGTCGTTGATCGTCTTGAAGTCGTCGAGGTCGAGCATCAGCAGGGCCACCGGCTGCGCGCCGTCGACCAGCGTGTTGAGGCGCCGCTGACTGCGTCGGAGGAACGCCGCGCGCGACAGGGTGCCGGTGAGGCTGTCGTACTCGAGGGCCTCGTGCAGCTTGTTCTGAACCGCCATCCGGTCCAGCGTCACCGCCGCGACGAGCAACGGACCGAGCGCGACCAGCGCCACGGACAGGGTGGCGACGGGACTCTGCGTTGCCTCCCCGGCCCCCAGCACACCCACGCGCCCGGCGATCAACAGGTTCCACCCCGCCCAGCACGCGGTGAGCAGGGCGGTACCGGAAAACGGGATTCGGGTGGCGCACCAGAGCAGGGCGGGCAGCGGCAGCGCCACCAGGAGCGGGCCGTCCGCCACCATGCCGGCGATCATCAGGGTCACGGCGACCACGATGGGCACCGCCACCGTCCACGCGACCGACGAGAACACCCGCGGCGACGGCGGCCGCCACGGTCCGCCCGACCGGACCGACAGCAGGATCGTCGTCACCAGCAGGTAGCTGACGAACTCGGACGAGAACCACGCCGTCGGCGACACCGTGGGTGTGACATCCACCAACAACCCCGACAGCACCGTCGCGATCGTGGCGGAGGTGATCGACGCCACGACGATGCCGATCGACAGCCGCGCGAACGCGGGCGACCCGGTGAGCAGGAGCGGCTCGGACCGACGCCAACGCACGGTCAGGGCTCCGGCGACGACGCCGACGGCGTTCGCCGCGTTGAGCACCGCCGCCGCGTAGGGGTCGGTTCCGCTGACCAGATCGGCGGCGACGCATCCGACGAAGAGGGCGACGACGGACGTCGCCCGCAGGTAGTGCGGCCAGCGGACGACGAGCGCGAGGGCGACGGCGTTGGCGAACCAGATCGACGCCAGCAGTCCGGGCGGTCGGGTGTGGATGCCGAGCAGGGCGGCCAGGAAGACGACGGCGGCCACGGACGCCGGATCGAGGATCGATCGCGGTATCGGCGGTAGCGGCACCTTCGGCGCAGGCATCGGGAGTCCTTCGATCGAGAAGGAACCCCCGGTCCTCGGCCGTCACTGCTGACGGGCGAGTTGTTCCCAGCTCAGCCTTTGTGGTCTCGCACAGTATTCACGACCGGGCATCACCGGTCCACTCTCGGCGGGTGGCCTGCAGACAGCACGGCCGACGAGGACGACACTGAGCGGTATGCACATCTCGACGGGGTCGCTCCCGACGCGACTGACCCTGCTGTTCGTCGGGTTGTTCCTGTACGGGTTCTCGATGGCGATGATGATCGCCGGCGGCCTCGGCCTGAACCCGTGGGACGTCCTGCACCAGGGTCTCGCGCACCGCACCGGCGCCAGCTTCGGCACGATCACCGCCTGCGTGGGCGCCGTCGTCCTCCTGCTGTGGATCCCGCTGCGCCAACGACCGGGCGTCGGCACCGTCGCGAACATCGCGGTCATCGCGGTGTCGGTCGATCTGACGTCGGCCTGGCTGCCCGACGACGCCGCGCTCCCGGTGCGCTCGGCCCTGCTGGTGGGAGGCGTCGCGATCAACGCCGTCGCCACCGCGATGTACATCTCGGCGGGCATGGGCCCGGGCCCGCGCGACGGCCTCATGACGGGCATCGTGGGGCGCACCGGCTGGTCCGTGCGGGTCATCCGCACCGGCATCGAGGTGTCGGTCCTCGCGGTGGGCTGGGTCCTCGGCGGCACCGTCGGCGTGGGCACCGTGCTCTACGCGCTGGCGATCGGCCCGCTGGTGCAGCTCTCGGTGTGGCTGATGGGCCGACCGGCGCGCCGGGCTCAGTCCGTGCCGGGGTCGATGCCCGCGGCGAGCACGCCCACGGACACGCCGTAGGGAAGGAAGCGCACCTTGCGACACGGGTCGACGTTGTCCCGGTGCGCCCGCAGCGCGTCGAGCTCGGTGGCGAAGACCTGATCGATGCCGGCGGAACCGTCGTCGTCGATCGTGTAGATCACCCACACGCCGTCGCCCTTCTCGCCGGTGGTCGTCGGCGCGGGTGCGGGGGCCCCGGTGGCCGTGAACATGCTGGCGAGGTTGCCCAGCGGGTTGCCGCCGGTGCCCGCGTTCCGCATGGCCTGGCCCAGCAGGTCACGCAGCCCGTCGCTCGCCTCGCGCGCGACGCGCTCGAAGTCCTCGGGATCGAAGCCGAACTGTCCGTTGCCGCTCATGGTGCACCTTCCGGGGGAATCGGGATCTGCCGTTCTCGGTCCCCGTTCAACGTCCGACGGCGCCCGCGCGTTCCCCGGCAGCGGATTGTGGGTATGCGGGCAGGGTTCCCCCATTTCTTCTTCACGGATCGAGGACCCATTCCATGACGACGTTGCTGTTCGTGGTGACCGGCGCAGACCACTGGACGTTGAAGGACGGATCGACGCACCCCACCGGCTATTGGGCGGAGGAACTGGTCGCCTCCCACCGCACGTTCGTCGACGCCGGCTGGGACGTCGTCGTGGCCACCCCGGGCGGGGTTAGCCCGACCGTCGACCAGGGCTCGCTCGCCGTCGACGCCAACGGTGGCGACGAGAGCAAGGTCGCGGAACTGAAGCAGTACCTCGCCGACATCGACGACGTGCTCGCCGCGCCGGCGAAGCTCGAGGACCAGACGGCGTCGTCGTTCGACGTGGTGTTCGTCCCCGGCGGCCACGGCCCCATGGAGGACCTGGCGGTCTCCCCCGTCTTCGGCTCGTTGGTCACCGAGTTCCTCGACAGCGGCAAGGTGGTCTCGGCCGTCTGCCACGCACCCGCTGCGCTGCTGGCCGCGACGCGGCACGACGGCTCGTGGCCCTTCGCCGGCTACGAGCTGACCGGCTTCACCAACACCGAGGAGGAGCAGGCCGGGCTCGCCGACAAGGCGCCGTGGCTGCTCGAGACCCGGCTGCGGGAGGGCGGCGCGTCGTTCTCCTCCGGCGAGGCGTGGTCGCCGCACGTGGTGGTGGACCGCACCGTCTACACCGGCCAGAACCCGGCCTCGACGGCGCCGTTGGCCGAGCGGGTGGTGGCGGCGCTCAGCTGACCCCCCGCTACCGATCTCCCGGCAGTACCGGGGTGGTCGGCAGCCCCCAGTGCGCGGTGACGGCGTCGAACGAGGCGGCGCGCTCGGCGTCGTACAGCGCGTAGGGGTCGTGGATCGTCCGACCGGCGGCACCCTCGAGCCACGCGAGATCGACTGCGGCGCCGTCGGACTCGTCGTCACGGCGGCTCGACCCGGTGAGGTTGGAGGCGAAGATGCCGGCGGCCGACGCGGGGAGGAAGTCCTCGTAGACGATCGGCGCGGCGACGGCCCAGCCGCCGTCGAGGAGTTCCGCGACGGTGGTCGGGACGGGCCCGTCGGGCCGCTCCGATCCGGGCGCGAGAGTGAAGTAGGCGAGGTCGGCGTCGAGCATGCCGCGTTCGGTGGCGGGGGCGGCGGCGCGCCACGTCGCCGCGGCGTCACCGGGTTCGGTGAGCAGGCGGTCGTAGAGCGCGCGGCCACGCGGGGTGGCGGCCACACCCCGTGCCTCCACCTCGCCGAAGCGCACGCGCAGAGTGTCGTCGGTGACGCTCCCGTCCGCCTCGCGGAACCGCCGCGGTTCCGCCAGGGCGCGGAACGACGTCTGGCGGAGCAGCAGGTCCGGCCCACCCCACCGCGGTGGGCCCTGGATCTCGTCGATCATCTCGATCCCCCGCGCCTGCATGCGCGCATAGAGGTCGTCGATGTCCAGGACGCGGGGCGTCAGGTGGTTGATGTGCGTACTGCCGACCCCGCCGATGTCCGCGGCGACGGACGACACCTGCGACAGCTCGCCGTACCAGGCGCGATCCACCGCATCCGGGGACAGCGCGAAGGCGGCGGTGGCGGCGACGAGGAAGACCTCGGCGTCGTCGGCGTCCAGCCCGCCGTCCCGTTCCGCCCGCCGCGCGAGGTCCACGAGGTGGGGAGCGAACAGCGTTCGGCGGGAGAGGAACTCACGGAGACGGGTGGTGAGGTCGGGTGTGAAGAACCGCCGATCGTCGACCACCAGCAGCGAAGTGAACACCCGGAACGGATTGCGCGCCAGCTCGTCTCGGGCGACGGGTCGGAAGGCGGTGGAGACCACCGGCACCGCCGCGGCCGTCTCGCGCAGGTCGTAGAACCCCACCGGATGCATGCCCATGGCCCCGAACACCGTGGCCACGGCGGCGAGTTCCGCCGGCGTGCCCACCCGGATCGCGCCGTGCCGCTCGGCCGTCACCCGCTCGATCGACCCGAGCCGTTCCGCGTCCTCGCCGCGCGTGGCCAGGACGTCGGCGTTGACCTCGCGGGCCACGTCGACCAGCGTCGTGTACGCGGGCACCTCCCGGCTGTACAGCGCGGACAGCCGGGCGGCGAACGCGGTGCGCAGCGCGGTGGCGTCGACCCGGTCGCGGTGGGGCGCAGAGACGGTCATGATCGGCAGCCTGTCACCTCGCGAGCAGCGCCGCCGCCCGATCCGCCAGGTCCAACAGGGGCTGCGGGAACACACCCAGCGCCACGGTGACGACGGCGGCCGCGCCCACGACCACGCCGACCCCCGGGCCGGCGTCGACGGTGGGCGGAGAGTCCTGCGCCGGGGTGAAGAACAGCACCACGATCACCCGCACGTAGAACGACGCGGCGACGGCGCTCGACAGCACGCCGACCACGACGAGCGCGGCCCCGCCCTCCGACAGGGCGGCTTCGAACACGGCGAACTTGCTGGTGAAACCACTGGTCAAGGGAATGCCGGCGAAGGCCAGCAGGAACAGGGCGAACGCGCCCGCGAGCAGCGGGGACCGGCTGCCGAGCCCGGCCCACCGGTCGACGGCGGTGGCGGGACCGCCGCCGTCACGCACGGCGCACACCACGGCGAACGCGCCGAGCGTGCTCACGGCGTACGCCGCCAGGTAGAACAGGGTCGCGGCGATGCCCGCCTCGCCCGCCACCACGCCGGTGAGCAGGAACCCCGCGTGCGCGACGGACGAGTACGCCAGCATGCGGACCACGTCGGTCTGCGTGACGGCGACGACGGCGCCCACCACCATCGTCGCGATCGCCACCGCCCACAGCATCGGCCGGATCTGGTCCTCCAGCGCCGGGGCGGCGACCACGAGAACGCGCACGAGCGCCCCGAACGCGGCCACCTTGGTGGCCGCCGCCATGAACGCGGTCACCGGGACGGGCGCGCCCTGGTAGACGTCGGGAACCCACGAATGGAACGGCACCGCACCGACTTTGAACAGCAGACCGACGGCGACGAGCCCGACGCCCATGACGCCGAGCAGGGGGTCGGTCGCCTGCCCGGACTCGGCGGCGGCCGCGATCCCGGCCAGGTCGACCGTGCCGGCGTACCCGTAGAGCAGGGCCACACCGAAGAGGAAGAACGCCGACGAGAACGCGCCGAGCAGGAAGTACTTGAGCGAGGCCTCCTGGGAGAGCAGCCGACGCCGCCGGGCCAACCCGCAGAGCAGGTACAGCGGCAGGGAGAGCACCTCGAGGGCGACGAACATCGTCAGCAGGTCGGCCGAGGCGGGCAGGACCATCATGCCGCCGGCGGCGAACAGCGTGAGCGGGTAGACCTCGGTGCGCGTCACGCGGGCCGTGACCGCGCGGGCCTCCGCGAGACTGCCGGGGACCACCGACGCCTGCGGGGTGAACGCGTCGACGCGGTCGGTCTCCGGGTGTTCGACGGTGCGGTGCGCGACCAGCACGATCGCCCCGGCGGTGACCACCACGAGAATGCCCTGCAGGACCAGCGTGACGCCGTCCACGGCGAGCGATCCGGCGACGACGACGTCCTCGGCGCCGGCCAGTCCCACGACGGCCGCGAGCGCCGCGGCGAGCGCGCCGAGGGACAGGATCAGGTGGGCGCGGCGGCGCGCCGCGGCCGGGACGAACGCGTCGACCAGCACGCCGACCACGGCCGCCCCCAGCACGATGATCATGGGGGACAGCAGGGCGTACTCGAGGGACGGAGTCGGAACGGTCACGGGGCTGCCACTCCTTGCTCGGCCGGCTGGACCGACGTGCGGTCCACGGCCGGGGTGATGACGTCGAGCATGGGCTTGGGATAGACCCCGAGGCCGATCACGAGCACGAGAAGCGGTGCGACGACGACGAGTTCGCGCGGAACCAGGTCACGGATGCGTCGGTCCGCCTCGGTGGTCGGTCCCGTCATGACCCGTTGGTAGAGCCACAGGATGTACACCGCGGACAGGACCAGGGCGACGGCGGCGACCACCGCGGCGGCCTCGTACCGGGCGTACGTACCCACCAGGACCAGGAATTCGCTGACGAACGGGGCGAGGCCCGGCAGGGACAGCGTGGCCAGGCCGGCGACCAGGAACGTGCCGGCCAGGACGGGTGCGGTGCGGCCGACTCCGCCGTAGTCCGCGATCCGGGCGGTCCCCCGACGCGCGACGAGGAACCCGGCCACCAGGAACAGGGCGGCCGTGGCGATGCCGTGGTTGAGCATGTACAGCGTGGCACCGGCCTGCGCCTGCGCGGTGAGGGCGAAGATGCCGAGCACGATGAACCCGAAGTGCGAGATCGACGTGTAGGCGACGAGGCGCATCATGTCCGTCGAGCCGATCGCCAGGATCGCCCCGTAGACGATTCCGATCACCGCGAGCCCGACGATCCACGGCGCGAACGTGGCCGAGGCGTCGGGGAAGAGCTGCAGGCAGTACCGCAGCATGCCGAACGTGCCCACCTTGTCCACGACGGCCATCATGAGTACCGCTGTGGCGGGGGTGGATTCGACGGCCGCACCCGGCAACCAGGTGTGCAGCGGCCAGAGCGGCGCCTTGACCGCGAAGGCCACCAGGAAGCCGAGGAAGATCGCGTTGATCACGCCGGGACTCGCGCCGAGGTCACCGGTGGACGCGGCGTCGGCGATGGCGCGGACGTCGAACGTCCCGGCCGAGAACGGTGACCCCTCGGCGGCGGTGACGGCGTAGAGGCCGATGACCGCCGCCAGCATCACCAGGCCACCGGCGAGGTTGTAGAGCAGGAACTTCACCGCGGCGGCCCGTGCGGCGCCGACTCGCGGACCGAAGCCGCCGACGAGGAAGTACATCGGCACCAGCATGGCCTCGAAGAACACGTAGAACAGCAGGATGTCGAGGGAGAGCAGCGAGACCAGCACCATCGACTCGACCACGAGGATGAGCGCCACGTAGGTGTGCGGGCGGCGGGACGCCGCGCCGTGGTCGTCGTTCGTCGGCGCGACGTCCCGCCACCCGGCGAGCAGCAGCAGCGGGACCAGCACCGTGGTCAGGAGCACGAGGGTGAGGGCGACGCCGTCGATCCCCAGGACGTATCCGGCGCCGAATCGCGGTATCCAGGTGGCCGATTCGACGAACTGGTAGCCGGGCGCACCGGGGACGAACCGCACCGCGACCACCACCGACAGCGCGCACGCGGCGAGGGAGACGACCAGGGCGACCACCTTGGCCGCGGCCGCCGACCCGCGCGGGACGACCAGAGCGGCCGCGGCGCCGAGCAGCGGCAGGACCCACAGTGCGGTGAGCATCTACGACCCCGATCCGAGTGCGAGCGTGACGGCGAGAACCAGGACGGCGCCGCCGAACATCGACAGCGCGTAGGTGCGGACGAATCCGTTCTGCAGCAGCCGGAGTCGCTCCGACGCCGCCCGAACGGTGGCCGTCACGGCGCCGACCGCACCGTCCACGCCCACCTCGTCGAGCCGGACGACGCCGGCCGTCAGGCGTTGCCCGGGACGCATCGCGATCGCCTCGTTGAGGTCGTCGCCGTAGAGGTCCCGACGGGCGGCGCGGGTGAGGCGGTTCCCGGTCGGAGCGGTCACCGGGACGTCGCGGCGGGCGTACTGCCGGACGGCGAGTCCGACGCCGACCGCCACGGTCACCAGGACGATCGTGGTCACGACCCAGACGGGGACGAGGTGCGCGGGCTCGTGCTCGCCGACCACCGGGGCCAGCCACCCCGAGAGCCGATCCCCCACGGCCAGAACGGCTCCGGCGCCGACGGACCCGATCGCGAGGATCACCATCGGCGCGTTCATCGAGGCGGGAGCCTCGTGGGGGTGCACCCCGTCGGCGTTCCAGCGGGCTCGGCCGCCGAAGGTGAGGATCACGACCCGCGTCATGTAGAACGCCGTGATGCCGGCGCCGAGGATCGTGGCGCCGCCGAGGAGCACGCCCCGCACTCCGCCCTCGTCCAGCGCGGCCTCGATGATGCCGTCCTTCGACCAGAACCCCGCGAACGGAGGCACGCCGATGATGGCGAGGTAGGCCAGTCCGAACGTGACGGCGGTGACGGGGAGGACGCGTGCGAGCCCGCCGTAGCGTCGCATGTCGGTCTCGTCGTTCATCGCGTGCATGACCGACCCGGCGCCGAGGAACAGGCCCGCCTTGAAGAAGCCGTGCGTCAGCAGGTGCATGATCGCGACGGCGTATCCGGCGGGACCGAGGCCGGCGGCGAGGACCATGTAGCCGATCTGGCTCATCGTCGACGCCGCGAGTGCCTTCTTGATGTCGTCCTTGGCGCAGCCGATGATCGCGCCGGCCAGCAGCGTCACCGCGCCGACGGCCACCACCGCCGTCTGCGCCGCGGGCGCGGCCTCGAAGATCGCGCCGGACCGGACGATCAGGTAGACCCCGGCCGTCACCATGGTGGCCGCGTGGATCAGCGCGGACACCGGGGTGGGGCCCTCCATCGCGTCGCCGAGCCACGACTGCAGCGGCACCTGTGCGGACTTACCGCACGCGGCGAGGAGCAGGAGCAACCCGAGCGCCGTCGTGGTGCCCTGGCCGAGTTCGGTGCCGGCGGCGGCGAAGACCGCGTCGTAGGACACCGACCCCACCTCGGCGACCATGATCATGAGGGCGACGGCCAGCCCGATGTCGCCGACGCGGTTGACGACGAACGCCTTGCGCGCGGCCGTGGCCGCCGACGGCTTGTGGGACCAGAACCCGATGAGCAGGTACGACGCGAGGCCGACACCTTCCCACCCGAGGTAGAGGCCGAGAAAGTTGTCGGCCATGACCAGGACGAGCATCGCGGCGACGAACAGGTTCAGGTAGGCGAAGAACCGCCGCCGGTGCGGGTCGTCCCGCATGTAGGCCATGGAGTAGACGTGGACCAGACCGCCGACTCCGGTGATGAGGAGGACGAAGCAGATCGACAGCGGGTCGAGGGCCAGGCCGGCGTCGACCGACAGGTTCGGCGCGGGGACCCAGGAGAACAGGACGGCACCGACGCGCCGCTCGTCGACCGGTCGATCCAGCATCGAGACGAACGCGGCCACCGCGAGCCCGAAGGACGCGAACACCAGCGCGGTGGCGAGGACGTGGCCCCACCGGTCGGTCCGACGACCACTTAGCAGGAGCGCCGCGGCGCCGAGCAGCGGGAGGCCGGGGAGCAGAGCGAGCGACGTGCCCACGTCAGAACTTCAGCAGACTGTCGTCGTCGACCGAGACGGAGCGACGGGATCGGAAGATGGCCATGATGATCGCCAGGCCCACCACCACCTCGGCGGCCGCGACCACCATGGTGAAGAAGGCGAAGACCTGGCCGTCGACCTCGCTGCGGGTACGGGCCACCGTGACGAAGGCCAGGTTGGCCGCGTTGAGCATCAGCTCCACGCACATGAACACCACGATGGCGTTGCGGCGCAGCAGCACTCCGGACGCGCCGATGGTGAACAACGCCGCGGCGAGGTAGAGGTAGTGGTCGGGATTCACGGCTGCCTCCCGTCCGCCGGGTCGGCGACCGTGTCGGTCGAGGTGCGGAACTGTCGCCCCACCGAGGTGGGCGCCGGGGTGCCGTCGGGCAGTCGCGCCGGCCGGTCCACGCCGTTGTGCCGGGCGTAGACGCCGGGGCTCGGCAGGGGCGTCACGCGATCACCGCGGCGGAACCGCTCCTGCGACAATTGCTTCTGGGTCTTCGCGGTGCCCACCTGGTCACGGTGCGTCAATACCATCGCCCCGATGGTCGCGGTGATGAGCAGGGCGCCGGTCAGCTGGAACGCCCAGACGTAGCGCACGAAGATCAGCTCGGCCAGAGCCTCCACGGTGCCGACGCCCGCGCCCCCGCCGGTGGCGCCCGTGAATCCACCGAACCCGGTGAGCGAGGCGTTGCCCAGGCCGCCGATCAGCAGGATACCGAAGCCGAGTCCGACCACCACTGCCGCCACGCGTTGGCCGCGCAGGTTCTCGGTCAGAGTGTCCGAGGTGTCGACACCCACGAGCATGAGCACGAAGAGGAACAGCATCATCACGGCGCCGGTGTAGACGACGATCTGCACCACGCCGAGGAACACCGCACCCTGGACGATGTAGAACACGGCGAGCATCACCATGGTCGAGGCCAGGAACAGCGCCGAGTACACCGCCTTCGCGGACGCGACCACGCCGAGCGCCGCGATCACGGTGAGGGGAGCCAGAATCCAGAACGTGACCTCTTCGCCGGTCATCGCACGGTTCCGCGGTAGTAGTCCTCGTCGGTGGCACCGTCGGCCATCGGGTGGGGCGGTGCCTCCATGCCGTCGTCGAGTGGGGCGAGCAGCTTGTCCTTGCCGTAGATCAGGTCCTCGCGGTTGTCGTCGGCCATCTCGTACTCGTTGGTCATGGTCAGCGCGCGGGTGGGGCAGGCCTCGATGCAGAGGCCGCAGCCGATGCAGCGGAGATAGTTGATCTGGTAGACGCGCCCGTACCGCTCGCCGGGCGAGAACCGTTCCGCCTCGGTGTTGTTCGCGCCCTCGACGTGGATGGCGTCGGCCGGGCACGCCCAGGCGCACAGCTCGCAGCCGATGCACTTCTCGAGCCCGTCCGCGTAGCGGTTCAGCTGGTGGCGCCCGTGGTACCGAGTCGCGGTGGGCCGCTTCTCCTCCGGGTAGGACTCGGTGTGCGCCTTCTTGAACATCGTCGAGAAGGTCACGCCGAAGCCGGCGAGGGGTCCGGGTCCGTCAGGGGACATCTGCTCGCTCCGTCTCTCGAACTGCGGGTGTTCGGGCGACCCGAGACGGCAACGGCGGCACCGGGAATCCCCCGTCAGCGGCGTCGGACGACGGCGGCGCGGCCCCCGACTGCGCCTCCGTCCGCGGCAGACGCGCACGACGCAGGCGGGTGCGGAGCACCAGAGCCAACGCGAGGGTGAAGACCAGGGACACCGCGACGGTCACCGGCCGGGTGTGCGGCGAATCCGCCACCAGCACGCGGACCACGGCCACCACCATCACCCAGAGCAGTGCCGCGGGGATCAGGACCTTCCAGCCGAAGGCCATGAACTGGTCGTACCGCAGACGCGGGAGGGTGCTGCGCAGCCAGACGAAGACGAACAGGAACGCCCAGACCTTGATGGTGAACCAGAGCACCGGCCACCACCCCTGGTTCGCCCCGTCCCACACGCTGATCGGGAACGGCGCTCGCCAGCCGCCGAGGAAGAGCGTGGTGGCCAGGGCGGACACCGTCACCATGTTCACGTACTCCGCCAGCATGAACATCGCGAACCGCAGGGAGGAGTACTCGGTGTGGAAGCCGCCCACCAGTTCGCCCTCCGCTTCGGGCAGATCGAACGGGGCCCGGTTGGTCTCGCCGACCATCGAGACGACGTAGACGAGGAACGACGGCAGCAGCATCACCACGAACCACAGGCGCTCCTGGGCGGAGACGATGCCGGAGGTGGACATGGTGCCGGCGAACAGGAATACCGCCGCGAAACTCAGGCCCATCGCGACCTCGTAGGAGATCACCTGCGCGGTGGAGCGCAGCGCGCCGAGCAGCGGGTAGGTCGATCCCGACGACCAACCGGCGAGCACGATGCCGTACACCCCGATCGACGTCACGGCCAGCACGTAGAGCACCGCGACCGGCAGGTCGGTCAGCTGCAGCGGCGTGACGTGGCCGAACACCGACACCGTCGGACCGAACGGGATGACGGCGAACGCCATGAACGCCGGGACCACCGAGATCACCGGCGCCAGCAGGTAGATCGGCCGGTCGACCCCCGCCGGGGTCAGCCCCTCCTTGAGGGCCAGCTTGATGCCGTCGGCCACCGACTGCAGCAGCCCCCACGGACCGGTGCGGTTGGGCCCCACCCGCATCTGCATCCACGCCATGACCTTCCGCTCGGCGTAGATGCAGACCAGCGGAGTGAGCACGAGGAACGCGAAGACCGCCAGCGCCTTGCCGACGATCAACCAGATCGGGTCGACACCGAACACGGACAGATCGGGGGACGTCGTGGTCATCGGTCGCCTCCTGTCACCCGCACCGTCGCGCCGGGGCCGACCCCGAGACGGCTCCGGAGCGACGCGCCGGGGGTGTGCAACGGCGCCCACGCCACGCGGTCCGGCATGTCGGTGATCTCGAGCGGGAACGTCACCGCGCCGCGATCGGTCGACAGCGTCACCGGATCGCCGTCGCCGACACCCACCTCGGCGGCCGTCGCCTCCGACATCCGCACGACCGGGGTGCGCGCGGTGCCGGCGAGGGCGTCCTCCCCGTCCTGCAGGCGCCCGTCGTCGAGCAGCATCCGCCAGCCGTCGAGCACGGCGGTGCCGGCCGCGACGGCCGCGACGGCCGGACGCGGGGGTGACACCGGAGCGACCGTCGGTCCGTCGGTGGGGTCCGACCCCAGCCGGTCGAGCTCGGCGAGCGTCGACGCCGGATCGCTGGTTCCCAGCGCATGACCCATCGCGGCGGCGAGCGCGTCCAGCACCCGACCGTCCGGGAGCACCGACGCCACCGGCAGTGCCGCCGGGAAGGCGCGCCGGCGCCCCTCCCAGTCCACGAACGTCCCGGCCTTCCCGGTCACCGGTGCGACGGGGAAGACGACGTCGGCACGATCGGTCAGCTCGGACCGTCGAATGTTCAGCGCCACCACGAATCCCGCGCGGTCCACCGCTCCCCGCAGGGCGTCGGGATCGGGAGCGTCGGCCGCGTCCACCCCGGCCAGCACCAGGGCCGAGTACGACGCGCCCGCCATCGCGGCGGTGTCGCGTCCCGGTGTCGAGGGCAGGTCGGCGACGCCCCACGCGGCGGCCACCGCCCGACGCGCGTCGTCGTCGTCGACCCGACGTCCGCCCGGCAGCAGGGTGGGCAGGGCGCCGGCGTCGAGCGCGCCGCGATCACCGGCCCGACGGGGGACCCAGGCCACGGCCGCACCGGTGGCGTCGGCCGTCTCCGCCGCGGCGGTCGGCAGACCGGGCCTGGCCGCGGCGCGTTCGCCCACCAGGATCACCGCACCCGGCGTCGAGAGCAGCGTCCGCACGTCGTCGGGAAGGGAACGCAGGGCGTCGGCCTCCGCGCCGGGCACCGCCCGCACGACGTCGGCGGACAGCTTGCGCGCCCCGTCGGACCGGTGCGAGGCGACGGTGACGACGCGAGTACGACCGGTGCGCACCGCTTTCCGCAGACGGAGGAAGATCATCGGGCTCTCCTCCTCGGGTTCGAGGGCGAGGAGGAGGACGACCGGTGCGGCGGCGAGATCGGCGTAGGTGACCCCGAGTCCGCGTCCGGCGACGCGGGCGGCGAGGAACTCCGATTCCTCGTCCGAGACGTCACGCATCCGGAAGTCGACGTCGTTGGTACCCAACGCGACCCGCGCGAACTTCGCGTACGCGTAGGCGTCCTCGACGGTCGACCGCCCACCCACCAGCACGCCGGCGTCGCCGCGCGCCCCGGCCAACCCGCGGGCGGCGACGGCCAGCGCCTCGGGCCACGACGCGGGGACGAGCTCGCCGTCCGGCCCGCGCACCTGCGGGGTGGTGAGGCGGTCCGGTTCGGTGAGGTACGCGAACGCCCACCGGCCCTTGTCGCAGTTCCACTCCTCGTTGACCTCGGGATCGTCGCCCGCGAGGCGCCGGAGGACCGTGCCGCGGCGGTGGTCCGTGCGCTGCGCACAGCCACTGGCGCAGTGTTCGCACGCGCTGGGGGTGGACACCAGATCGAAGGGCCGCGCCCGGAACCGGTACGCGGTGTTGGTCAGCGCCCCGACGGGGCAGATCTGCACGGTGTTGCCCGAGAAGTAGGAGCGGAACGGCTCCGCGCCGTAGATGCCGACCTGTTGCAGCGCACCGCGTTCCAGCAGATCGATGAACGGATCACCCGCCACCTGTTCGGAGAAGCGCGTGCAGCGGGCGCAGAGCACGCACCGCTCCCGGTCGAGCAGTACCTCGGTGGAGAGCGGGACGGGCTTCGGGTACGTACGCTTGGTCTCGGTGAAGCGGGACTCCGTGCGGCCGGTCGACATGGCCTGGTTCTGCAGGGGGCACTCGCCGCCCTTGTCGCAGATGGGGCAGTCCAGCGGATGGTTGATGAGCAGCAGTTCCATCACCCCGCGCTGCGCCTTCTCGGCGACCTCCGAGCTGCGTTGGGTGCGGACCACCATGCCGTCGCTGACCGTGGTGGTGCAGGAGGCCAACGGCTTTCGCTGCCCCTCGACGTCCACGAGGCACTGCCGGCACGCCCCGACCGGATCGAGCAGCGGGTGGTCGCAGAACCGCGGCACGGTGATGCCCAGCATCTCCGCGGCGCGGATGACGAGGGTGCCCGCGGGCACGCTGATCGGGACGCCGTCGATGGTGAGGTCCACCGTCCGGGTCTCGGGCGCGGCGGTCATGCCGGTACTCCGGCCATCAGGGTCGAGGCGTGGGGGTCGAACGGACACCCGCCGCCGCGCACGTGCTCGAGGTACTCCTCGCGGAAGTACCTCACCGAGGACACGATGGGGCTCGCCGCGCCGTCGCCCAACGCGCAGAACGACTTTCCGAGGATGCTGTCGGCCACGTCCAGGAGCTTCTGCAGATCGTCCTCGGACGCCGTGCCCTCCTCCATCCGCGCCAGGATCTGCACCAGCCAGTAGGTGCCCTCCCGGCACGGGGTGCACTTGCCGCACGATTCGTGGGCGTAGAACTCGCTCCACCGCCGCACCGCACGGACGACGCACGTGGTCTCGTCGAAGACCTGCAACGCCTTGGTCCCCAGCATGGACCCGGCCGCGGCGACCCCCTCGTAGTCCAGCGGCACGTCGAGATGCTCGGCGGTGAAGATCGGCGTCGAGGACCCGCCCGGCGTCCAGAACTTCAGCTCGTGCCCGGCGCGCACGCCCCCGGCATGACCGAGCAACTCGCGCAGCGTGATGCCGAGCGGCGCCTCGTACTGGCCGGGCCGCTCGACGTGGCCCGAGAGGGAGTACAGGGTGAACCCGGGCGACTTCTCGCTGCCCATCGAACGGAACCAGTCCACCCCGTTGGCCAGGATCGACGGCACGCTCGCGATCGACTCGACGTTGTTGACCACCGTCGGGCCCGCGTACAGACCGGCGACGGCGGGGAACGGCGGACGCAGCCGGGGCTGGCCGCGTCGGCCCTCGAGCGAGTCGAGCAGCGCGGTCTCCTCGCCGCAGATGTAGGCACCCGCGCCCGCGTGGACCACGAGCTCGAGGTCGAACCCGGAGCCGAGGACGTCGGTGCCGAGGAAGCCGGCGTCGTACGCCTCCGCCACCGCGGTCTGCAGGCGACGCAGAACCGGCACCACCTCGCCGCGCAGATAGACGAACGCGCGCGAGGACCGAATGGCGTACGCCGCGATGATCATGCCCTCGATCAGCGCGTGCGGAGTCGCCAGGAGCAGCGGCATGTCCTTGCACGTTCCGGGCTCGGACTCGTCGGCGTTCACCACCAGGTAGTGCGGCACCGACTGGTCCGCCGGCGTCGGGCCGTCCTGCGGGATGAAGCTCCACTTGACGCCGGTGGGGAACCCCGCCCCGCCGCGACCCCGCAACCCGGCGTCCTTCACCAGGGCGATGACCTCGTCGGGCGTCCGGGCCAGAGTCGCGGCCAACCCGTCGTATCCGCCGTGCTCGCGGTAGGTGTCGAGCGTCCAGGAACGCGGGTGGTCCCAGTAGCGGCTGAGCACCGGAGTGAGCGTCATCGCAACCCTTTCCCGGGAACGTCGGCGGACGGCGCGGGCGCCGGCTCGTCGGGGGTGGAATCGGTCGCCACGTCCGGTGGCTCCGGCGGTGTCGACGGGCCGGGCCGCGCCGGATCCGGTGCGGACAGGCCGCTCTCGCGCGCCACCCGCAGTCCGGCCAGCGTCGCCTCGCCCGCCGTGGCGGCGTCGTCGGCACCCGGCCGCGGGTCGGGGAATCCGGCGAGGATGCGGGAGGTCTCCCGGAACGTGCACAGCGTGGTGCCGCGGGTGGGGGTGACCGGGCGTCCGGACCGCAGGTCGTCGACCAGGGTGCGCGCCGACTCCGGTGTCTGGTTGTCGAAGAACTCCCAGTTGACCATGATCACCGGCGCGTAGTCGCAGGCCGCGTTGCACTCGATGTGCTCGAGGGTGACCGCACCCGGATCGTCGGCCAGATGCTCGGTGAGCGCGGCGTGGATCGCGTCGCCGCCCATCACCGCGCACAGGGTGTTGGTGCACACGCCCACCAGGTAGTCGCCCGTGGGCTCGCGACGATACATCGAGTAGAACGTGGCGACGGCGGCCACCTCGGCTCCGGTGAGATCGAGGGTGTGCGAGACGAAGTCGATCGCCGCGGGGGTGAGGTAGCCGTCCTCGGCCTGCAGCAGATGCAGGAGCGGGATGATCGCCGACCGGGGGCGGGGGTAGCGCGCGACGACGGTGGCCGCGTCCCGCTCGAGCCGGGCGCGCACGTCGGGCGGATACGTCCGCCGGGCGCCGGGCTGCACCAGCTGCACGCGCTCCGCGGGGGCCGGACCGAACGGCACCAGGACCGGCTCGCGCCCGCTCATCGGTCCACCCCGCCCATGACGGGGTCGATGCTGGCGACCGCGGCGATGACGTCGGAGACCATGCCGCCCTCGCACATGGCCGCGACGGCCTGGAGGTTGGTGAAGGACGGGTCGCGGAAGTGCACCCGGTACGGGCGGGTGCCGCCGTCGGAGACCAGGTGCACGCCCAGCTCGCCGCGCGGGGACTCCACTGCGGAGTACACCTGGCCGGCGGGCACCCGGATGCCCTCGGTGACCAGCTTGAAGTGATGGATGAGCGATTCCATCGACCCGTCCATGATGGTGCGCACGTGGTCGCGGGACTGGCCGAGCCCGTCGGCCTCGGAGACCAGGTGCGCGGGCCACGCCACCTTGCGGTCGGTGACCATCACGGGCCCGGGACGCAGGGCGTCCAGACACTGCTCGACGATCTTCAGCGATTCCTTCATCTCGTCCACCCGGATGAGATAGCGGGCGT
Organism: Rhodococcoides corynebacterioides; assembly: GCF_019834675.1. Classification (GTDB taxonomy): domain Bacteria; phylum Actinomycetota; class Actinomycetes; order Mycobacteriales; family Mycobacteriaceae; genus Rhodococcoides; species Rhodococcoides corynebacterioides_A. The sequence goes on from NZ_JABUBU010000017.1 coordinate 46,705, forward strand.
AGCAGTCGGATTCGGATTCGGTGACCACGTCGAACTCGTAGTTCTCGTAGCCGCAGTACGGCTCGGCGCGGCGCAGGTCGTACGGGAGGCCGGTGGCCCGCAGGCACGGCCCGGTCACGCCGAGCGCCATGCACCCGGTGAGGTCGAGGAAACCGATGCCGCGCGTGCGGCCCTTCCAGATGGGGTTGTCGTCGAGCATCGCGCTCATGTCGCGTAGGCGAACGGGCAACAGGGTCAGCAGTTCTCGGATCTTGGGGACCGCGTCGCTCGGCAGGTCCATCGCGACGCCGCCGGGGCGGACGAAGGCGTGGTTCATCCGCAGGCCGGTGATCGTCTCGAAGATGTCGAGGATCAGCTCCCGCTCGCGGAAGCCGAACAGCATGGCCGTGACCGCGCCGAGTTCCATGCCGCCCGTGGCCAGAGCGACGAGGTGCGAGGAGATCCGATTCAGCTCCATCAGCAGGACGCGGATCACGGACGCACGCTCGGGGACGTCGTCGGTGATCCCGAGCAGCTTCTCCACGCCCAGGCAGTACGCCGTCTCGTTGAAGAACGGCGACAGGTAGTCCATGCGGGTGACGAAGGTGACCGCCTGCGTCCACGTGCGGAATTCCAGGTTCTTCTCGATCCCGGTGTGCAGGTAGCCGATTCCGCAGCGGGCCTCGGTGACCGTCTCGCCCTCGATCTCGAGGATCAGCCGCAGCACGCCGTGCGTGGACGGGTGCTGCGGACCCATGTTGACGATGATGCGCTCGTCCCCGGCGGAGCTCGCGAGGTCGGCGATCTCGTCCCAGTCCTGCCCGCCGGCCGTGTAGACGGTCGGCTCGGGCCGTGTGTCGGTCCTCGTGTCGGCGCTCGTGTCTCCCGCGGTGCCGGTGGCCTGCTGCGTCGTCATCAGGAGTAGGACCTCCGCTGGTCGGGGGGTGGGACCGTGGCGCCGTGGAACTGGACGTCGATGCCGCCCAGCGGATAGTCCTTGCGCTGCGGATGTCCCTCCCAGTCGTCGGGCATCTCGATGCGCGTCAGGGACGGGTGTCCGTCGAACACGATGCCGAAGAAGTCGTACGTCTCGCGCTCGTGCCAGTCGTTGGTCGGATAGATCCCGCACGACGACGGCACGTGCGGATCGGCGTCGGGAACCGAGACCTCCACGCGCACACGGCGACCGTGGGTGATCGAGGAGAGGTGGTAGACCGCGTGCAGTTCCCGGCCCGGGTCGGCGGGGACGTGGACGCCGCTGACCCCGAGGCAGAGTTCGAACCGCAGCGAGTCGGTGTCCCGCAGCGCGGACAACACCGCGGGCAGACGGTCGCGCGCGACGTGGACGGTGAGTTCGCCGCGGTGGACGACGACGCGTTCGACGGCGTCGGTCGCGGTGGGTCCCAGCGCCTCCTGCAGCGCCCCCTCCAGGGCGTCCATGACGGTGTCGAACGGCTCGCCGTACGGCCGAGATGCGGTGTCGTGTCGGGGCGCCGGGGGTGCGAGGCGTCCGTAACCGGACGTGTCGCCGGAGCCGCGCACGCCGAACATGCCCCGCGGTGTCACGGGGGCGGCGGGCCCGGTGGGGCCGGTGGGGCCGGTCGGGCCCGTCACCGCGGGACCGCCGGCAGGTCGAGGAACGTCGGGTCCGTGCCGGGCACCGAGAGAGCCGCGGCTTCCGCCTCCCGCACCGCCCGCTCCCGGTCGACGCCGAGGGGCATCCGGGCGATGGAGGCGTGCAGGGTGAGGATCGCGTTGATGAGCATCTCCGGCCGGGGCGGGCAGCCGGGGAGGTAGATGTCGACGGGGACGACGTGATCGACGCCCTGCACCACGGCGTAGTTGTTGAACATCCCGCCCGAGGAGGCGCAGACCCCCATGGCCAGAACCCATTTGGGCTCCGCCATCTGGTCGTAGACCTGGCGGAGGACGGGCGCCATCTTCTGACTGACCCGGCCGGCGACGATCATGAGGTCGGCCTGGCGCGGCGACGCGCGGAACGCTTCCATGCCGAACCGGGCGAGGTCGAAGCGGCCCGAGGTGGTGGCCATCATCTCGATGGCGCAGCAGGCGAGTCCGAAGGTGGCCGGCCACAGCGACCCCTTGCGGGCGAAGCCGGCCAGCCCCTCGACGGTGGTCAGCAGGAAGCCGCTCGGCAGCTTCTCCTCGACACCCATGCGCACCTCACCTTTCACGGACCCGTCGCGGACCCGAGCTCGGTCCCGGTCAGTCCCAGCTCAGACCCCCGCGTCGCCACTCGTACGCGTAGGCGACGGAGACGTTGACGACGAACAACCCCATGGCGAGCAACCCGAACACGCCGAGTGCCTCGAGATGCACGGCCCAGGGGTAGAGGAAGACGATCTCGATGTCGAAGATGATGAAAAGCATTGCGGTCAGGTAGAACTTGACCGGGAATCGGCCGCCGCCGGGGCGCTGGGGAGTGGGCGCGACGCCGCACTCGTAGGCCTCGAGCTTCGCCCGGTTGTACCGCCGGGGACCCACCGCCGACGCCACGAACACCGAGAACCCCGCGAACGCAACGGCTATCGCACCGAGAACCAGAATCGGAACGTATGCGTCGGCGTTCACCGCTCACTCCTGCCCGTGTCGAAGGTGGTGACCTCTTCTCACGTGATCCGAGTCACACACTAGGACGTTCCCGTCGCGGGCGGTTCGGTTTCACCACTCCGTTTCGCCGGCGGCGTCGGATCGTGACCTTCGCGCGGGCCGTTAGCCGACGCGTCAGGTGTGCTGTCGCAACAGCGTGCTCAGGTGTGCTGTCGCAACAGCGTGCTCAGGTGTGCTGTCGCAACAGCGTGCTCAGGTGTGCTGTCGCAACAGCGTGCTCAGGTGTGCTGTCGCAACAGCGCCGTGACCGCGCGGCCCAGCTCGAACGGGTCGATAGGGTGGGAGACCACCGCGTCCGCCCGCGACCAGTCGGCCAACCAGGCGTCCTGCGGCCGACCGGTGAGCACCAGGAGCGGCGGGCAGACCTCGACCTCGTCGCGCACCTGCTTGGCCAGCCCCATGCCACCGACCGGTGCGGCCTCGCCGTCGAGGATCGCGAGGTCCACGGTGCCGGTGTCGAGATGCCGGACCACCATGGGGCCCGTCGCGACGTCGAGATACGTCACCGGCGGGAGATCGGGGTGCGGCCGGGTGCCGAGGGCGGCGTGCACCAGCGCGCGCGTCTCGGCGCGACTGCTGTAGACCAGCACCGTCACCGACTCGTCCGTCACCTGCCCGACGCTAGCGGACCGGCCCGGATCTTCGGTGCAGTTCTCCACGCCCACGGGGGATTTCTGCACCGAACCGTGATTGGATTCGCGGTGTGACGAACGAATTCTGGCCTGCGCTCGAGGTGGAGTCCTGGCAGGACACCCGCGACACCCTGCAGATGTGGACGCAGATCGTCGGCAAGGTGCGCATGGCGCTCGCGCCGCCGGTGAACCACTGGTGGGGCGTCACCCTCTACGTCGACGCGACGGGTCTGACCACGTCGCTGATGCCGTACCGCGACGGCGGCCTCGAGATCCGCTTCGACTTCGTCGAGCACGCGCTGATCGCCACGACGACGCGCGGCGAGACCCGCCGCGTCGACCTGCGCCCCATGACCGTCGCCGACTTCCACCGGGAGTTCGACGCGATGCTGCGGGCTCTCGACGTCGAGGTCACCTATCGCCCCGTGCCGGTGGAACTCGAGACGGCCGTCCCCTTCGCCGAGGACACCGTCCACGCGAGCTACGACGCCGAGGCGGTCACCCGGTTCTGGCGCTCCCTGGTCTCGGCGGATCGGGTTTTCTCCCGGTTCCGCGCGGAGTTCGACGGCAAGTCCAGTCCGTCGCACTTCTTCTGGGGCGCGTTCGATCTGGCCGTCACGCGGTTCTCCGGTCGCCCCGCGCCCACCCATCCCGGCGGCATCCCCAACTGCCCCGACTGGGTCATGCACGAGGCGTACCGCGCCGAGCTCTCGAGCGCCGGCTACTGGCCCGGCGGCGCGTCGGAAGGCGTGTTCTACTCCTACGCCTACCCGCAGCCCGACGGGTTCGCCGAGGCCGCCGTGAGCCCGGCCGCCGCGTGCTGGGACTCCGCTCTGGGCGAGTTCGTCCTGCCCTACGCCGACGTCCGTCGGGCCGACGATCCCGATGCCCTGCTGCTCGACTTCCTGCGCAGCACCGCCGCCGTCGCTGCGGAACTCGCCGACTGGCCTCGCGCCTGACGGGGTGGGCCCGACGATGGCGTAGGTCACCGTGACACCGGTGCCCGCCGCCTCCCCGTCGTAGCCGCGGGAGCGTTGACGTGGCGAGCCAACGCGCACTCAACGCAGACTGGGACAAATCGCCCACTTCGTCGCAGCTGTTGCCGACGTGCACCCCGTCTCGTAGCGTGTGGTCTGTACTTACCGACACGAACTGTCATCGCACGGTGATCTCGGATGCGCGCTCTTGCGCCAAGTTTCGACACATTCACCTGAGCGGACGAACCGGCTTCGATCTCGCCGACACCGTATTCGAGTCGGGCAATGTTAGGAGATGGTGCCGTGAACCACGGTGACGACGTGTTGTTGGCTGTCGAGTCCGTATCGAAAGCCTACAGCGGCACAACGGTTTTCGACAACGTGAGCTTCGATCTCGAGTCGGCATCGGTGACATGGCTGCGGGGCCACAACGGATCCGGGAAGTCCACGTTGCTCAACTGCATCCTCGGTGCCGACGAAGTCGACACCGGAACCATCTCGTGGAAAGGCCACCCCCGTCGCGAGACCGACGCCGCATTCCGTGGCGCGGTCTCTGCCGCGGTGGACTCCAACTCGTACTTCTCCGATGTCAGCGTCATCGAGCACCTTCGACTGATCGCCGTGTGCAACGGGGTGCGGGGCAGTGACGAGGCGGCGCTGCACTGGTGCGACCGGTCCGGTCTCGCCGCCGTCTCAGATGCCCTCCCGGGAGCGTTGTCCAGTGGCCAACGGCAACGGATGGCACTGGCGATGGCGATGATCCGACCGTTCGAGCTGCTGGTACTCGACGAACCCGAACGGCATCTCGATACCGAAGGATGTGCGTGGCTCGCGGACACCCTCGCCGAGTTCGTCGCGGCCGGACGTGCCGTCCTCGCTGCCACCCACGACAGCGCACTGGCCGACTCCATCGCCGGCACGACGATCGAGCTGGGTCAGTGATCGTCGCGTCCACCGTCGAACCCGACACGGCACCCGCGCCGACACCACCGAGCGCCGCGCTCCGACGTGCCCGCCGCCGAAGCGCGGGGCGCCCCGCGACACGGCCGCTGACGACGATCGGGGAGAACGCCGTTGTGTTCGTCGTCCTCATCGGCGTCGCGATCCAGGGGTACCGGGGCTTCGTTCATCTGATGACGCACCGCGCGGTCACCGTCGGTGTCCTTCCGGAGCTTCTCGTGCTCGCCGCACTCCTGACCGTGATGCTGACGTCGTTCGCGGTCGTCGGGCCTCTCGCCGCCAGCAAGCCGTTCTCGGATCTGATCGTCTCGACGGCCGCGGGCCGCGGCCTAGTCCTGAGGCGCCGCTTCGTCGGCTTGGTCGCTGCCGTCTTCGTTTCTACGTCGGGCCCCACCTGGCTCGCAGCGACGACTCCGCTGAGCGTCCTCGCGTCCCTGACGGCGGTAATCGTCGGCTGCGCGTCGATGATCGTCGTAGCAGCCGCGGTGATCATCCAGTCGTTGCCGGTCTCCGGCGACAGTGTCGTCAGGTGGTCGTCGATCGGGGGGTCTCTGACGACCGTGGCCGCGGCGATCGCGGTTCACCACCCGTCGCCGTTGTCCGTGCCCGCGGCAGCGGACCCCGGGGTCTGGTTGGTGAGCGTTGCGCTCGCGGTCCTGGCGCTCGCAGTGAGTGCTGTCGCAGGTTCGCGTCTGCACTGCATCACCCGCCGTGCTCTCGACGATTCGGGATCGGCTGCGGCGGCCGTAGGGGCGAGCCTGCAGTGGATGGACGGATCGCTGCTCTTCGGGGTCATCGAGGATCGGTGGTGGCGGCGGGTCGGTTGCGTCCGCAGTGTCCGGTTGCCCGAGTCCACTGCTCTTGCACTCGTGCGACTCGACCTCGCGCGGCCGCTGCGCCGACCCGGTTGGGTGTTTGGTTGGGTCATCGTCGCCGCCGGCGCCCATGCCTTGTGGTTCGGGGTCTCCCCGCTATTGGGACTGCTCGCCGCGGTCGGGTTCGGGTACACCGCCGTCTCGCCGTTCGCTCGGGGGCTCCGGCAGGTCCACACGAGCCCGGCGCTGCGCAGGTTGTTCGCGCACTCGAACCGCTACCTGTATCTCGTGCATTCGGTCGTCCCCACCTTCGCCGCCATCGTCTGGGCTGCGCTCATGTGCCTGGTGACACCCATCACGGTGGGGATGGCAATGCTCATCGCGGCGGGGCTCGCGGGATCCGCGCTACGCGCCGCGACCCGGCCGCCGGTCGACTTCGGCGGCCCCGTCGTGGACAGCCCATTCGGCCTGCTACCGGTCTCGCTCATCGCAAGCGTCACCCGAGGTCTCGACCTGTGGTTGGTGACGATGGCCGTCGTCACCGCCCTGGCTCTGACGGCGGGATTGGCATGAGTGAATTGCTCATCTCGAAACGGGACTCACGGCTGATCGACGAATCCAATGAGATCCTGGCGTTGCTGAACCACCTCTCGTAGAGCGGGCCTCGCGGGTCGGTGCGGCCGCGATGACCGTTGCCGGGTTCTGGCTGGGTGTTCTGCTCAATGGTCGTCCGTGCCGGACTGGAATGTGGCAAGTTCGTCCATCGGTGGGGCGTCCTGTTGTCCGAGAGCATGGAGCATCCATCGGCCGTCGCGGTGGTGCATGACCAGCGGGACGATGAAGCTCAATTGGTTCGGATGCCACACGCCGTCGGCAAGGGCGGAGGTGTCGTGCAGAAAGAGTGCTTCCAGGCTCGGTCCGAGGAGGCGGGTGTGCGCTCCGATTCCCCAGTCGTCCGGATCCGGCAGTGCGGCGCGAAAGCCGCGAACATGCACTCGCTCGAAATGAACCCAGAGTGGGTGTGCAGGGGTCGGTTCGGCCAGCGCGCGGGCGACGGCATCATGGTCCCACCCATCCACCGTCATGGCTGCTGCGTTGTCGTCCACCCAGCGGGTGGTCAGAGTGATCCGATAGTCGGGATCGACACTCGGCCACGCAGCACGGAGGTCGCCGTCTCTGCAGGCGGTATACAGGAAGTCCCACGCGGCGTTGACCAGGGGAATCTGCCCGAGAAAGCGGGCCCGTTCCGCCGGGTCCTTGTCGCGTAGGTGCAGGTACGCGGCACGCTGATCCTCGGGCATCGCACCGATCTGTTCGTCTGACAGTTCCGGTAGATCCGCACCGTTCTCGATACTGATTGCGGGACCGTCCGGTCGGAGCATGTCGAGTAGGGCGGCGGTGAACTGCGGCGTCTGCTCCCGGAGGGAATCGATCAGCTCGACCAAGTCTCGGGGAGGTATGCGGTTGCGTTCCAACATTACGTTCAGGGCGTGAAGCACGGTGTCGGGATCCAGGTCGAGCTGGTCGCACAGAAAGTCGTCGGGGCCGAGGATCTCGATGTCGAACGGGTCGGCCGCGGCGGCGGGGAAGTCCTCGAGGTTCGAGGTCACGATCACTGCGGCGTTGGCGCGCACCGCGGCGGCCAGGACGTGCCGGTCCTTGGGGTCGTTGGTCATGGCTGCGATCAACTCGGTGTAGCCCCGTGTCTCCTCCTCTGCCAGTGGGAAGGCGGCGCGCATTGCTGCTACGCGGTGGGCCGCTTGCGTGGGCGTCTTCCGGAACCGGGGTCCGGAGAGGTTGCGCTCGACCTCATCGAGGAGGTCGGGGGACCACAGCGGTCGAAACAGGTCTGCGTCGGCGATGCTGAGGAGAACATCGCACAGTGTCTGCGGCAGCAGGACGCATGCATCGAGGACCACACGGAACGTTGCCATCGGTAGCAGGTCTCGGTTCAGCGTGTGGTGATGGGGCCGCGGACCGCGTCCTGTGGGTCCGGTGTGGCCTGAGCTGCCATTGCATCGAGTGCTTGTCGCCGTGTGGCCTGCTGGTCGTCGCGGTAGGCGAGCACGTCCTTGAGTTCGACACGGCGGTGCCTCCCGGGCGTGGTGAACGGGATCCTCCCTGCATCGAGAAGCCGCACGAACGTCGGACGAGTGATGCCCAGCAGGTCCGCAGCTTCCTGCGTGGTCAGAACCGTGCGGTGAGGCTCGACAGTGACGGCGTTGCCTCGTGCCAATGCGGCCACCGCGTCGACGAGGACGGCACGCAGCTCGTCAGGGAGACGTACGCCGGCGGACTCGCCTTCTGCGGACACGTAGACCTCGTGATCGCCGGACAGTGCTACGCCGAGAGCATCGAGAACATCTCGGTCACCCGCAGGGGAGGGCAGAACGGTGCGTGTCATCAATGCGGTCATGACTCAGCATAAATCGAAAGAAACGAAAGCGGCAACCCGGGTTCAGCGTCCCGCGCGGGTGCCCGAAAGATCCCGTCCGGTGACGAGAGCTGTTCCGCCGGTGTAATCGATCGTGACGGTCACGGTCGCGTGAACAGCATGGGCACGTGGTCGATGCCCGCCTCGAGGTAGTTCTCCCCCGTCCGGACGAACCCGAAGCGCCCGTACCAACCCTCGAGGTAGGCCTGCGCGGAGATGGCGACGTCGGTCCCTGCGTGATCGAGTGCGGCCCGCACCAGGTCGGCCGCGAGACCGCGGCCGCGGGCCTGCTGCGCCGTCGCCACGCGGCCGACATGCGCCGGCGTGTCGTCCTGGAGCAGTCGCAGGGTGGCCAGGACCTCCCCGTTCTCCTCCACCCAGAACAAGGTGGTGGTGTCCTCGAGGTCCCGACCGTCGATCTCCTCCTCGTCCACGATGCGCTGCTCGTGGACGAACACCTGTGTCCGCAGACGCAGAATGCGGTACAGCACAGCAGGATCGGCGTCCCGGACCGTCGCCCGGCCGATGGTGACCACGTCAGTCGGTGCCTTCGCGCGCTTCGGTCTCGGCCACCTCGGGCGCGTTCTCCCGGGTCGCCATGCCGCCGGCGCCGCCCTGGTCCGCCGGACCCGGACGGCCGCCCTTGGGTTCGGACGACGTGGGCTCGGACGACGCAGTTGAGGAAGAATTCTCGTTCTCGGCCATGACGTCAGGCTAGTCCGCGCTCACGACGCGCCGGAGAACTCGCCCGTGGCGAGGAACCGGTCGATGCGGTCGTGCTCGGCGGCGAGGTCCCACCCACGCTCGGCCACCCACGCGTCGTCGTAGTAGGTGTGCTCGTACCGCTCCCCGCCGTCGCAGAGCAGGGTGACGATGCTGCCCCGCTCCCCCGCGGCGCGCATCTCCGAGACCAGCCGAAACGCGCCGATCAGATTGGTCCCCGTCGACCCGCCGGCATGGAGTCCGGTGACCCGGCCGAGCATGCGCGCCGCGGCGACCGACGCGGCGTCGGGCACACGCTCCATCCGTTCGATGACCGCGGGGACGAACGACGGCTCGACGCGCGGGCGACCGATACCCTCGATGCGCGACCCGGTGCCGACGACGTCGCGTCGGCCGGTGAGCCACGCGTCATGGAACGCGGAGCCCTCGGGGTCGACGACGCAGACGCGCGTCGGGACGCGGCGGTAGCGCACGTACCGGCCGATGGTGGCCGACGTGCCGCCGGTGCCCGCGCCGACCACCACCCACGACGGCACGGGGAACCGCTCCAGGGACATCTGATCGAAGATGGAGGCGGCGATGGAATTGTTGCCGCGCCAGTCGGTGACCACCGAGGCGTTGGTGAACTGATCGAGGTACAACCAGTTCTCCTGTGCGCCCAGCTCTTCCGCGACGTCGTACACCGCGCCCGAGGACTCGACCAGGCGACAGATGCCGCCGTACCGCTCGATGAGGGCGATCTTGGCGGGCGAGGTGGACGCCGGCATCACGGCGACGAATTCCAGCCCGATCAGTCGCGCGAAGTAGGCCTCGGACACCGCGGTCGACCCGGACGACGCCTCCACCAGGGTGGTGTCCGGGCCGATGTCGCCGTTCGCGAGCCCGAACAGGAACAGCGAGCGCGCCAGGCGGTGCTTGAGCGAACCGGTGGGGTGCACCGACTCGTCCTTGAGGTAGAGGTCGATCCCCCACGACGCGGGCAGCGGGAACGGGTGCAGGTGGGTGTCCGCGCTGCGGTTGGCGTCGGCCTCGACGATCCGCAGCGCGTTCTCCACCCAGTCACGGTCTTCGATGCGCATACCCACCATTGTCGCGGTGGTTGGCGATCCGGTGGACGGGAACCCCGCTGGGGTGAGTCCCACCACCGCCTACGTCAACGCGATCGCCACCGCGGTACCCGAGTACGACGTGCACGACGACTTCGTCGCGTACGCGCAGAACTCCTTCGCCGAACGGCGCAAGCACCTGCTGTTCCGTCGGATGGCCGAGCGCGCGCAGATCAGCCATCGGTGGGCGGCGTTCCCGTCGGTCGCGAGTTTCTACGGCGACGACCCCAATGCCGTCGACACCGAGACCCGCATGATCGAGTTCGAGCGCAGCGCACCGGATCTCGCGGTGCGGGCCGTCGACGGCCTGGGGCTCGGGGCCGGGGCGGCGGACGTGACCCACCTGATCGTGTTGACCTGCACCGGGTTCTACGCGCCGGGCATCGACTTCGAGATCATGCGTCGGTGCGGCGTTCCCACCACGGTCGAGCGCACGCAGGTCGGCTTCATGGGGTGCTTCGCCGGGATCAACGGACTCAAGCTCGCGCACCACATCGTGCGCTCCGAGCCGACCGCGCGTGTCCTGGTGGTCAGCGTGGAGCTGTGCTCGCTGCACATGCAGTCCACGCAGGACCTCGAGACGATGCTCTCGTTCCTCGTCTTCGGCGACGGCGCGGCGGCGGTGCTGGTGACGGCCGACGAGCAGGGTCTCGCCCTCGAGTCGTTCCAGGCGCTGATGATCGAGGATTCGCGCGAGCTGATCACGTGGCGGATCGGCGGGATGGGCTTCGACATGGTGCTGTCCGGCAAGGTGCCGGGCTCGCTGTCACGCGCGCTCGACGCACCCACGATGAAGACGGTGCTCGCGGGCTCGGAGGCGTCGTCGATCGACCTCTGGGCGATCCACCCCGGCGGCCGGTCCATTCTCGACGCCGTGGAGGGCGCGTTGGAGCTGACGCCGGACCGGCTGTCGGCGTCCCGGAAGGTTCTGGACGACTACGGCAACATGTCCTCGGCCACCGTCCTCTTCGTGCTGAAGGAGATGATGGACCGCGGTGACACCGGTCGCGGCTGCGCGATGGCGTTCGGGCCCGGCCTCACCGCCGAGACCATGCTGTTCCGGGCCTGATCAGCGCGCGAACCGCTCCCGCAGCTCGATCTTGCGGACCTTGCCCGTCACCGTCATGGGGAACTCGTCGAGCACCTCGACGTAGCGGGGGATCTTGTAGTGCGCCAGCTGTCCGCGGCAGAACTCCCGCAGGTCGTCCGCGGTGAGGGTCGTCGCCCCGTCCCGCAGCCGCACGCAGGCCAGCAGTTCCTCGCCGTACTTCGCATCGGGAACGCCCACCACCTGCGCATCGAGGATATCGGGGTGCGTGTAGAGGAACTCCTCGATCTCGCGCGGGTAGATGTTCTCGCCGCCCCGGATCACCATGTCCTTGATCCGGCCGGTGACGGCGACGTAGCCGTCGTCGTCCATGACGCCGATGTCGCCGGTGTGCATCCACCGGTCGTCGTCGATGGCCTCGGCGGTCTTCTCGGGGTTGTTCCAGTACCCCAGCATCACCGAGTAGCCGCGGGTGCACAGCTCGCCCGGCTCGCCGTGCGGCACCGTCTCCCCGGTGACGGGATCGACGATCTTCACCTCGAGGTGCGGTCCGACGCGGCCGACCGTGGACACGCGCTGCTCGAGGGTGTCGTCCGAGCGGGTCTGCAGCGAGACCGGTGACGTCTCCGTCATGCCGTACGCGATGGACACCTCGGTCATGCCGAGGACCTCGATGACCTGCTTCATCACCTCGGTGGGGCACGGTGAGCCGGCCATGATGCCGGTGCGCAGGCTGCCGAGGTCGTGGTCGGCTGCACCGTCGTCGCCGGCACCGTCGAGCGCGGCGAGGACGGCGATGAACATGGTCGGCACGCCGTAGAGCGACGTGCACCGCTCCGCCGTCACCGCCCGCAGCACCGCGGCGGGGTCGAACGACGGACCCGGAATCACCATCGCCGCACCGTGCGAGGTGCAGGCGAGATTGCCCATCACCATGCCGAAGCAGTGGTAGAACGGCACCGGAATGCAGACGCGGTCCCGTTCGGTGTAGTGGCAGAGCTCGCCGACGAAATAGCCGTTGTTGAGGATGTTCCGGTGGCTGAGGGTCGCGCCCTTGGGGAACCCGGTGGTGCCCGAGGTGTACTGGATGTTGATCGCGTCGTCCGCGGTCAACTCGGCCGAGCGGGTCGCCAGCTGCTCCGCCGACACCGCCTCCCCCGCCTGCGCGACCGCGGCCCAGTCGTCGGTGTCCATGAACACCACGCGGCGCAGGTCGGGGCAGTCGCCGCGGACCTCCTCGATCATCGCGGCGTAGTCACTGGTCGCGTGCGCGGTGACGGCCACCAGGATCGACACCTGCGCCTGCGTCAGCACGTACTGCAGCTCCCGCGCGCGGTAGGCCGGGTTGACGGTCACCAGCACCGCGCCGATCTTGGCGGTGGCGTACTGCAGGATCGTCCACTCGGGTCGGTTGGGTGCCCAGACGGCGACGCGATCACCCTGCGCGACCCCGTCGGCCAGCAGCCCGCGGGCGACGGCGTCGACGTCCCGACGCAGCTCCTCGTACGTCCACCGACGTCCCGACGCCAGGTCGATCAGCGCGTCGTTCGTCCCGACGCGGGCGACGGTCCGGTCGAAGTCGTCACCGATGGTGTCGGTGAGCAGCGGCGTGGTGGTCTCACCGGCGGACAGGGACGGCTCGGACACGGGTTCCTCCGGGTGGGGTGGGATAGGCGCAGCGGGCAGCGGTGTGACCGACGCTAATGCAGCGCACCCTGCGGCGGGCCGGTTTCGGTTAATCGCCATTCATCGAAACGCGTGTCGTCCCCCGCCCCCCTAGAGTGACGGCCGTGCCGCTCGCGAGACGACTCGGAACGTTCGACGCGGTGGCCATCGGGGTGGGATCGATGATCGGGGCGGGGATCTTCGCCGCGCTGGGTCCGGCCGCGGCGGCCGCCGGGTCCTGGCTGCTGCCCGCCCTCGCGGTCGCGGCGGTGGTGGCGTTCTGCAACGCGACGTCCACCGCCCAGTTGGCGGCGCAGCATCCGACGTCGGGCGGTGTCTACGCCTACGGCCGGGCCGAGCTGAACGAGTGGTGGGGGTTCGCCGCGGGCTGGTGCTTCGTGGTGGGCAAGACCGCGAGCTGCGCCGCGATGGCCTGGACCGTCGGCACCTACGCCTGGCCCGACCACGCCCGCCCGGTCGCCGTGCTGGTCGTGCTGGTGGTCACGGCGATCGACCTCGCCGGCATCACGCGGACGGCGCTCGCCACCCGCGTCGTCGTCGCGATCGTGGGAGCGATTCTGCTGGCCGTGGTGGTGGCGGGCGCGGCGTCGTCACCCGACCTGGCCGCCGTCGTCCCGTCGGGCGGGCCGGGTCTCGGCGGGGTGCTGGGGGCGGCGGGGATTCTGTTCTTCGCCTTCGCGGGGTACGCGCGCATCGCGACGCTCGGTGAGGAGGTGCGCGATCCGGCGCGCACCGTTCCGCGAGCCGTGGTGCTGGCGTTCGCCGTGGTGATCGTCGCCTACACGGCCGTCGCGGTGACCGTGCTCGCCGTCCTCGGGGCCGACGGCGTGGCCGCGTCTCCGGCGCCGGTGGCGGCCGCTGTCGCCGAGCTGGGGCACCCCGCGCTGGACGCGGCGGTGCGGGGCGCCGCGGTACTGGCGTCCGCGGGCGCGTTGCTGGCCCTGCTGGCGGGGCTGTCGCGCACCACGCTGGCGATGGCGCGGGAGGGTGACCTCCCGACGCGGTGGGCGCGCATCGACGACGCGCGGTCGACCCCGCGGACGGCGACGCTCGTCGTCGCGGCGGTGATCGTCGTGCTCACGGCCACCGTGGATATCCGCGAGATGATCGGATTCTCGTCCTTCGGGGTGTTGCTCTACTACGCGGTGGCGAATATCGCGGCCGCGCGGCAACGGGGGGCCGCGCGGCGCTACCCGCGCATTCTCCAGGGGGTCGGACTGCTGGGCTGCGGCGCATTGGTGGTGACGCTGCCGCCGGCGTCCGTTGGGGCCGGCGCGGCCGTCGTCGGAATCGGACTGATCGGGCGCGTGGTGGTCCGCCGCTGCGGGACCGGCCCCGAATTGTGCTGAGCCTAGGACCGGGCGAACGACCGGGCGAACTACTGGGCGGCGTTGTACGCGTCCGCGACCTCCGCGGGAATACGTCCGCGGGCCGAGACCGTGTAGCCGTTCTGTGCGGCCCACTCGCGAATCGCCTTGGTCTGCAGCGGATCCCGAGCCGGAGTCGCGGTCGAGGACTTCTTCGCCGTCGCCTTCTTGGTCCGACCGTTCAGTTTGGTCGCGTAACCGGTCCAGTAATCGAGTTGCTTCCGGAATTCCTTGGCATTCTTGGTGCCGAGGTCGATTTCGTAATCGACCCCGTCGACCGCGAATCCGATGGTTTCGCCCTTACCGGACTTGATGGGGGAACCGTCGATGTCGTCGACCAATTCCACGTAGACCTGCTTTGCCATGACGGCCCCTCTGTTCGCTGCGGTGGACTCATCGGCCCGTCACTCACCGCCACGGTGAAATGCGGTTCCGACCCGGAGTTTATCCATGGTGTCCGGAACAATGCGAGTGCGGGTTTATCGTCGGCGATTCGGGCACACCGGAACCGGCCGGTAGGTCCGGGGAACAACCTCGTCGGCGTCGTGGTTGCACCACGGTCAGTCGCTATCGAAAGGTGTGTCGTCGTGGTCGTCCCGTTGTCGGTCCTGGACCTTGCTCATATCGCCGAAGGCCGCACGGCCGCAGACAGTTTCGCCGCCAGCGTGGCGCTCGCGTGGACGGCGGAGGAGTCGGGCTACCGGCGAGTCTGGTACGCCGAGCACCACAACATGCCGTCGATCGCGTCGTCGGCGACGTCGGTGGTGATCGCGCACGTCGCCGCGCACACGTCCACGATTCGTCTCGGCGCCGGGGGCGTCATGCTTCCCAACCACTCCCCGCTCACCATCGCGGAGCAGTTCGGCACACTCGCCACGCTGCATCCCGGTCGCATCGACCTCGGTCTCGGCCGCGCGCCGGGATCCGATCAGAACACCATGCGGGCGCTGCGCCGCGATCCGTCGTCGGCGGACAGCTTCCCGCAGGACGTGCTGGAACTGCAGGCGTACCTCGCCGGCGCCAGCCGGATTCCGGGTGTGGCCGCCGTGCCGGGAGCCGGAACCAATGTGCCGCTGTACATCCTCGGATCGTCGTTGTTCGGCGCTCAGCTCGCCGCGCACCTGGGTCTCCCCTACGCCAACGCCTCGCACTTCGCGCCCGACTCGCTGGCCGAGGCCGTGTCGGTCTACCGCGAGACCTTTCGTCCGTCCGCGGCACTGGCCGAGCCCTACGTGATCGCCGGGGTCAACGCCGTGGTCTCCGAGAACGCTGCGCGGGCCCACGAATTGCTCGAGCAGGGCATCCGTCGCCGGGTCGTCCAGATGGTCGGGCGCGGGCAGACGTTCACGCCCGAGGAGGTGGACATGATCATGGACTCCCCCGCCGGGCGACAGATCCAGGGGATGACCAGGTTCACCGCCGTCGGGACGCCGGCCGAGGCGTCGCGCTACATCGCGGAGTTCGCCGATCGCCACGGCGTCGACGAGGTGATCGTGGCCAGCGGCATCGACGACACCGACGAGCGGCTCGAGTCCTACCGCCTGCTCGCGCAGGAGCACCTGCACGCCGCCGTGGCCTGACCCGTGCCCGACCCGGGCCGGCCACCTAACCCCGACGGTCAGCCGGGGTAGGTGGCGGGCAGCCCGAACCGCTCGAACAGGTCGAGGTCGAAGAAGCACGCCACGTGTGCCACCCGGCCGTCGACGATCTCGAGGACGTGCAGCTGGAACGCGCGGTGCACGCCGTCCTCGCCGAGCATGTAGAGCCCGAAGGCCGGCTGACCGTTGGCGACCGTCTCCACCATGCGCATCGATTCCGGCCCCGTGGCCGGGCACTTGGTGGAGATGAGCCCGCCGATGTCGGCCGGCCCGCGGTACCACCCGGTGAACGGCGGCATCTCCCAGATCGCCTCCGCGGCGAAGAGTTTGACGATGCCGTCGATGTCGTAGGTCTCGAAGCCCTCGACGTAGCGCTGCAGGAGCTCGCGCGTCTCCGGTGATTCGGGTTCGTCGACGTCGTCCTCGCTGGGCATGATCTGCTCGATCTGACCGCGGGCGCGCTGGAGCAGGCTGTTGACCGCCGCGGTGGAGGTGCCCAGGAGCTCGGCGACCTCGGCCGCCTTCCACTGCAGCACCTCGCGCAGCACCAGCACCGCGCGCTGACGGGCCGAGAGGTGTTGCAGCGCGGCGACGAAGGCCAGCCGAACGGAGTCGCGCGCGACCGCGGTCGTGGCCGGATCGTCGTCGGACTCGCGGCCGGGGAACGGCTCGAGCCAGGCGATCTCGTGCCGCTCGACCAGCTCGTCGGACGGGTCGGCGGACGGCGCGCCCAGTCCCGACGGCAGCGGCCGACGCGCCCGACCCTCCAGCGACGTCAGGCAGGTGTTGGTGGCGATGCGGTACAGCCACGTGCGCAGCGACGATTCGCCCTTGAAGTTCCCGTAGGCCTTCCACCCGCGGACGAAGGTGTCCTGCACCAGATCCTCGGCGTCGTGGATGGACCCGGTCATGCGGTAGCAGTGTGCGAGCAGCTCGCGCCGGTGCGGCTCGGCGAGGGTCATGAACTCGTCGGCCCGGTGCGGCGCCGCGGCCCGCCGCGCACCGTCCTGCGTCACGGTCATGCGCGAGAGACTAGTCCGCTCGGGCGTGCACCGCCGGGGGAACGGACGGCGAGGGCACCGCGGATCGGAACCGACGCAGCCGCAGCGAATTGGTCACCACGAACAGCGAACTGAGTGCCATCGCCGCGCCCGCGAACATGGGGTTCAGCATGCCTGCGGCGGCCAACGGAATCGCCGCGACGTTGTAGGCGAAGGCCCAGAACAGGTTGACCTGGATGGTCCGCAACGTCGCCCGCGACAGGCGGACGGCGTCCACGGCCGTCCGCAGGTCGCCGCGCACCAGGGTGAGATCGCCGGCCTCGATGGCGGCGTCCGTGCCGGTGCCCATCGACAACCCCAGATCCGCGGTGGCCAGGGCCGCGGCGTCGTTGACGCCGTCGCCGATCATCGCCACGACCCGGCCCTCGCGCTGCAGGTCGGCGATCGCCGCCACCTTGCCCTCCGGCAGGACTCCCGCCAGGACGCGGTCGATGCCCACGCGTGTCGCGACGTCGTGCGCGGCGGCGGCGTTGTCGCCGGTCAGCAGGATCGGCTCGAGTCCGAGCTCCCGCAACCCGCGGATCGCCTCGGCGGAGGTGTCCTTCACGGTGTCGGCCACGGCGACGACGGCCAGCGGCCGCTCGTCCAGCGCGACGACGACGGCCGTGGCACCGGCGGTCTCGGCCGCGGTGACGGCGTCGGCGAGGGTCGTCGGCAGCGCGCCCAGCAGGTCGGGGCGTCCGACGGTGACCCGGCGGCCGTCCACCGTCGCGCGGACCCCGAGGCCGGGCAGGTTCTCGGCATCGGTGACGGCGGTGGGGACGGCGGTATCGACGGACTCCACGGCACGCACGATCGCCCGGGCGACGGGATGTTCGGAACGGGACTCGGCGCCGGCGGCCAGGCGGAGAACGTCGGCCTCGTCGGTGTCCGCTCCGTCCGTGACCACCGACCGCACCGTCATGACGCCGGTGGTGACCGTGCCGGTCTTGTCGAGGACGACGGTGTCCACCCGACGGGTCTGCTCGAGCACCTCGGGGCCCTTGATCAGCACGCCCAGCTGCGCGCCGCGGCCCGTGCCGACGAGCAGCGCGGTCGGCGTCGCCAACCCGAGTGCGCACGGACACGCGATGATCAACACGGCGACGGCGGCGGTGAAGGCGGCGGACCAGCTGCCGTCGAGCAGCACCCAGCCGAGCAGCGTGGCGGCGGCGATCGCGATGACGACGGGGACGAACACGGCCGAGACCCGATCGGCCAGGCGCTGCGCGTCGGCCTTGCCGTTCTGGGCGTCCTCGACGATGCGCGCCATGTGCGCCAGCGCGGTGTCCGACCCGACGCGGGTGGCCGTGACCTCGAGGGCGTTGCCCACGTTGACGGTGCCGCCGGTGACGGCGTCGCCGGGCTCGACGGTGACGGGGACGGATTCGCCGGTGATCGCCGACGCGTCGATCGACGACGTGCCCACCGCGACGACGCCGTCGGCCGCGATCTTCTCGCCGGGACGCACCACGAGGATGTCGCCGACCACCAGATCGTCGGCGCGCACGGTGGTCTCGCGTCCGTCGCGCAGCACGGTGGCGGTCTTGGACCCGACGTCGAGCAGGGCGCGCAGGGCCGCGCCGGCGCTGCGCTTCGAGCGCGCCTCCAGGTAGCGGCCGGCGAGCAGGAAGGTGGTCACGCCCGCGGCGGCTTCGAGGTAGATGTTGCTCGCCCCGTCGGATCGCTCCACGGTGAACCGGAAGGCGTGGGTCATGCCGGGCATCCCGGCGTGTCCGAGGAACAGCGCGTAGAGCGACCAGCCGAAGGCGGCGAGCGTGCCCACCGACACCAGGGTGTCCATGGTGGTGGCGCCGTGGCGGAGGTTGGTCCACGCGGCGCGGTGGAACGGCAGCCCGCCCCACACCACCACGGGTGCGGCCAGCGTGAGGGAGAGCCACTGCCAGTACTGGAACTGCAGGGCGGGAATCATCGCCATCGCGACGACGGGAACGGTGAGCCAGGTGGAGACCACCAGCCGGGTGCGGAGGGGGTCGGCCGCCGGCTGCGGTGCCGCGTCCGGCTCGGGATCGGGCGACGGCACGGTCGCCGTGTAGCCGGCCTTCTCGACGGTGGCAACCAACTCGTCGGTGGTCGCGGTGGCGGTCTCGACGACGGCCTGCTCGGTGGCGTAGTTGACCGTCGCCGTCACGCCGTCGAGTCGGTTCAGCTTCTTCTCGATCCGAGCGGCGCAGGACGCGCAGGTCATGCCGCCGATGTCGAGGCGGATCACGGGCGCGACGGCCGGGGACGTCGACGTCGTCGTCACGACGGCGCGATCTCGTATCCGGCCTCGTCGACGGCGGCGGCGAGAGCGTCGGCCGGCACGGGGGCGGCGGATTCGACGTCGACCCGGCCGGTGGCCAGATCGACGGTGACTCCGGTGACGCCGTCGAGAGCGCCGACCTCCTCGGTCACCGCGTTCACGCAGTGGGCGCAGGTCATGCCGGTGACGGTGATGCTCGTGGTGGTCATGTCCTCAGGATACCCCCCAGGGGTATGGCGTCAACCCTCCCGATCAGCGGGTGCTGAGCTGTCCCAACGCGTCCTGGACGCGCCGCAGGTGGCGGCTCATCGCCTCCGAGGCGGCGTCGGGTGAGCCCGACGCGATGGCGTCGACGATGTCGCGATGCTCCGCGTTGGAGGCGGTGACGCGGTCCGGGAGCAGGTTGACCCGCTCGGACTGGCCGGCGAGCGCCTCCCTGATCTCCGTGAGCACCGCGGAGAACACGTCGTTCCCGCTGGCGGTGGCGATGCGCAGGTGCAGCTCGCCGTCGAGCCGCACCCACTCCTTGGGGTCGCTCTCGCGTTCCATCCGCCGCAGGAGTGCGCGCAGGGCGTCGACGTCGTCGTCCGAGCGACGCTGGGCGGCCAGGGCCGCGGCGGGGATCTCGATGTGCGGGCGGGCCTCGCGCAGGGATTCGGCGGAGTGATTGCCGAAGACGGCGTCCGCCTCGACACGCGTCGAGACCACGAATGTGCCCTTGCCGGTATGAGTTTCGGTCAGCCCGAGGGCTGTGGTGGAGCGCAGTGCCTCGCGCACGACCGAGCGGCTGACGCCGAATCGAGTGGCCAGCGAGGCCTCCGACGGCAGGCGGGTACCGACGCCGAGTTCGCCGCCCTCGATGGCCGAGCGCAGTTCGCGCAGCACGGCCTCGGCGGCCCCCACTCGGGTGACCGTGGCCTGTTTGCTGGCCCAACTGTCCGACAGCGTCATGGCGCCACTGTAGTCGTGGCCCCGGGGTCTGTCGGGCCGTATATCGGACTCTAGGATCGATGCGAGAAAGTGATATATCGACCTGTGGTCGTGTGCGACCCCGCCGCGTCGGGTCCCTAGGATGGCGTCCGTGACCCGTCGGCCCGACTCCTGCCCCTGCACCTCGGGCCGACCGATGTCCGCGTGCTGCGGCCCGGTGCTCGCCGACCCGCGCGCGGCACCGACGGCCGAGCGGCTCATGCGCTCGCGCTTCACCGCCTTCGCGACGGGGAACACCGCGCACTTGCTCGCGACGTGGCACCCGTCGACCCGCCCGAGAACACTCGACCGCGACGACGGCCGGGTGTGGACGTCGCTCGACATCCTGTCGACCACGGCCGGCGGTCCGTTCCACACCGAGGGCACGGTGCGATTCGAGGCCGGTTTCCGCGACGGCCGACGGTCCGGGCTGCTGGCGGAGACCAGCACCTTCACCCGCCTCGACGGGCGGTGGGTGTACGTCGACGGGACCTAGCGGGAGGCGAGCCTCGCCGGTTCCGCCGCGCGGTCGGCCTCGACGGTGCGGTCGGACTCGACGCTGTCGACGAACGCGGCGGTGATGCGGGCGATGTCCCACGGATGGGAGAGCGGCGACCAGTGGCCCGCGTCGAGTTCGGTGCGCGAGACGTCCCGCACCCACCGGGCGGTGTCGTCGTAGTGGAACGGGCGGACGGCGGCGTCGCGCGTGTTCACGATCAGATGCACCGGCACGTCGACGTACCGCCGCCGGGGCCGCACCAACCGGGGGATCAGGTTGGCGCGGTAGCGGCGCAGGCCGTTCCAGGCGTCGTCGAGCAGGGTCGGTGACTCGACCGCCATCGCCGCCGGCACGCCGGAGAACTCGCCGACGAACTGCGTCCAGCCCTTCCGCTTCATGCGCCACATCCGCACCCGCGCCAGCGGCGGCACGTGGAAGGTGACCGTGTACCAGGACGCGCGGACCTGCGCGAACACCTGCAGGAGCCCGCGCGGGTGCGGCCGACGCAGGCGGGAGCGTGTCCAGCGGCCGAGGTGATCCAGGTTGGGTCCGGACACCGAGGTGTACGACGCGATGCGGGTCGGCGCGTCCGCCTCGGCGACGGCTTCCCAGGCCTCGACGGCGCCCCAGTCGTGCGCCAGGACGTGCACGGGGGCGGTCGGGGAGACGTGGTCGATCACGGCCCGGAGGTCGGCGGCGAGTTCGGGCAGGCGGAAGTCACGCGTGCGCGGCGGGGTGGTCGACGCGCCGGCGCCGCGGGCGTCGTAGGTGACGACCCGGAACCGATCGGCGAGCAGCGGGACGACGTGCGTCCACAACTCGTGGGTGTCCGGCCACCCGTGCATGAGGACGACGGTCGGGCCGTCGCGGCGACCGGTGACGAACACCGCCAGGTCGACGCCGGGGCGGGAGACGGTCGATCGCTCGGTGGCCGGCATCGCGGAACCCTTCCGTGGACTCTCGTTCGTCGAGCATTTTCTATGACACACGGTAACAGTTATCGGTCCCGCAGCGTGTGCGACTCCACAGTCCGCGGGAGGACTGCACACCGAACGGAGGGGGAACACCGAAGAACAGTTAGAGGCGGCTCGGGGGTCGGCGGAGGGGAAGGGAACCACCAGTGAGCGACATGCAGAAGCGCAGGAGCCGACAGATGCGCCCGGTGCACGCAGCCGACAATCCCCTGGTACGGCCCGTGGACCGAGCCGAGGCCCGAGTGCACCGCACGACGCTGACGATGTTCCTGCTGGTCGTACCGTTCGCCGTCGTTCTCGGTGTCTTCGGCTACGGCCAGCTGGCCCGGTCAGCCGACGCCGCCGCCGCGAACCTGCGTACCGTCGAGGCCACCACCACCGCGGAAGCGCCGTCGGCAACGACCGCAGCCGACGTCACCTCGGGCGCCTCGAGTTCGCTCGCGACGCCCGCGACGTGGACGCTCGACGGCCGCGAGCACGAGGGCACGGTCGCGGTGCCGCCTCGGACGCCGACCGGCACCGGCGTCTCCATCACGGTCGACGCCGCCGGCAACCGCGTGGCCCCGCCGCCGAGCCACGCCGACACCGTCGTCGCCGGGGCGTTCCTGACCGTGCTCGTGCTCACCGCCGCCGGCATCGTCCTTCTCACGATCCGCGGGGCCGCGACCCGCCGCTACGCCGAACGCCGAGATCGCGAGTGGGACGAGGCCCTTGCCCGACTGTTCGCGGAGGGGCGCTGAAAACTACGCCGTGAGGCTGAGAACTACGCCGTGAGGTTGGCGGCCGCGACCAGAGCGCGAGCCGTCGACTCCGCCGAGTCCGGTCCGATGCCGGTGGCCCATTCCGTGCGGCGATCCTGCTGGGCGCGCAGATCGGTGACGACGCCCGCCGCGGTGGTGCGCTGGTGGAACTCGTGGATCTCGAGCCGGATACCGGCGCGGTACAGCAGCGTGGTGACGGCGTCGGCCGGTCCGTGGGTCCGCACGGTGTCCCGCAGGATGGCGTCGCCGACGGCGAGAGTCAGGGTGTAGTCGGCGCGGCCGGCGCGGCGGCCGGAGATCTGCAGCGAGCCGAAACGGACGGCCGTGGGGGCTTTCGGGGAAGCCCCCGAGTGAGACGACGATGCGAGGGCGATGCCGGGGATGTCTGCGCTGATGCTCATGGGATCGGTTCACTTCCGAGAGGGAGAGGTGGACCGACTGGGCGCTCGTTCGACCCGCAGCGAGGGGTCGGTCCGAATCAGACCCCGCTGCGGCGGCGAACTACGAGCATGCGCGACATACCCCGATGGTAGGTGTGACGCGGGATGGACGGCAAGGGAAATTCGTCGGAACATAGGGTCGGTCGACCTCGCAGCAGCGCCAGAAGGTTCGCACCTTGGAGGCCGGCGACCTCGAATCGATGCCCGCCGGTCGGGCAGTGCTGCGGTCGGCGAAATGTCCCCCGGTCGTACTCGAGACGATGCCCTGGTACACCGGCCCGTTCGCGGCGGAGGTCGCGGCAGCGAAGATCCGCGCCGGTCAGGATCCGACGGTTGCCCGCAACGACGACGACCCCGAGCCCGATGACACGTCTTCGCTGCTGCCGCGGCCGCCCAAGGCGGCGGTGGAATATCCGGCCTTGGAGACGGCGTCGTGAGCGACGAGTTCGACCTCACCGACCTCGACACCGCGTCCGCACGGCCCGGGGCATTGGACGCGGCGCCGCTGAGCGGGCAGCTCGGTGAGCTGGTCGAGCGTGCTGTCGGTGTGCGTCTGGCCGCCGAAGCGGAGGCGATCGCGCAAGCCCAGTTCGAGGAAATGCTCACCCCCGAGTTGCACACCGCGCTCGCCGACGCCGTCCGGCGGGCGCTGACCGCGGTGACGACACCGGAGGCAGAACCGGGGGAGCGGGGGAGCGTTGGGGAGGTGGGCCCGTATTACCCCAACGCCTACCGGTTCTTCACCGAGTTCCTCGCCCCGGCGTACCGGCGCAAGACCGTCGACTACCCGGCGATGCGGTGGTGCCCGAGCTGGTTCTGCCACCCCGAAGCGCGGGCACGAGTGGACGCACTGTGGCGGGCGTGGGAGTACCTGCGGCTCGATCCGGCCACCGGGATGAGCGTGTGGTGGAAAGACCACGCCGACCACCACATGGCCAAACTGCTCTCCCCGGACGGCACCTTCAAGGACTGCACCCCCCACCACCGGCAGGTGCACCCACTCCCGAGCATCGACATCCCCACCGAGCTGCTGAATCTCGACGACGCCCACCCCGCCACCGAGCGCTCCTGACCCCCGCCAGCCCAACGACCCGAAAGGCTCCGCATGTCCGACGAACATCAGACCCTCTCCCGCGACACCGGGATGGTCCTGCGCACCTCGCTGCAGGTCGCGATGCAGGTTGCCGAAGCCCTCGCCCGCCGCCGCGAGCAGAATCTGCGCGTCGCGGCCGCCGCCTCCGATGCCCGCGCCCGATCCCTCGCTGCGCGGTTGGCCGCCGAGCGGCGGTCGGCGGAAGCCGTCCTCCAGCGCGCGAGCGACCGACGATGGTGGGCCACCGCCACCGATGAACAGATCGTCGACGTCGTTCGTGTCGCCCACACGTGGAAGGACACCTCGCCCGTAGCCGATCGCGCCGCAACCTCGATCGAGGAGCGGCTGCGGCTGGACAAGGGCGTCGATCTCCCCGAGCTGCGCGACACCGTGGCCACCGCCGCGGTGGCAGCGGCCGTCGAACGCGAACTCGCCGACCGTGCCCGACGCGAGACCGTCTTCGACGAAACTGGACCGGAAGGGGTCGCCGACGACCGCGACGGCGCCGCCACGCCCCCAGAGGAACCGGCGGTTCCGCTCACACGCATCGACTGGGACACCCCACAGCGCCGCGCCCATACCGCCTCGGCCCTGACCGCGGCCGGCGTCGACGGTGAAGCCGTCGATGCGCACCTGCTCACCGACACCGCCAACTCCGCCGCTCTGGACGCCACCTCGATGCGGTCACCGACCGGTGTACCGGAAGCGACCTCGGGGGAGCGCGGCACGGACGTCGACCGGAGCATCGACCGCGGCGGCCGGTGACACCCGCAGGCAAACCCTCACCGGCCTGGCGGCAACACCTGCGGATCCGTCCGCCCGGTCGTGGACAGGGTCGATCACCGCATCCAGAGCAGAAATCTTGTGATCAACGACAATGACCACGACGGCCGACGTCAAAGGGGGGCGACCGATGCAGACCAAGCACACCGAACCGGCCCGGTGCGACACCGCAGCTGTGGCGGCGTCCGCCGCGGCGTTGATGGTCGTGCCGTGGGGGGACGACCTCACCCCCGCGGACGTGCAGACGGTGGCTTTCGCGCTGCGACTGGTGCACCGCACCGTCGACACCGACCCGGTGCTGGCCGGAGCGCTCGACACCGCCCGCACACAGGTGTGCCGAGCCGCGGAGAGCTGGTACGTCGCGCTTGGCCGCGACGCCGACACCGCGTCGTGGGAGGCGCGGGCCGCGTTCGACGACCTCTGCGACGTGCTGCAGCTGGCCGACTGCACCTGCGAGGACCCGGCCGCGGGGTATCGGGTGCTCGCCGCCGCGGTCGCCGACACCGTGGAATCCATCGTGCGGTACCTGCGGGCGCGGTCCGGGCCACCGGTGCCGTGGGAGGCCGGGCCCGATCAGACCACCGTGCTGCATCTACGGCGCGCAGCGGCGGAGCTGACGACGGTCACCGGGGCGTTGAGCGCGCGTTGACCGGGCCACCCGCGCTGGGTTCAGCGGTCGCAGTCGTCCGGGTCAGTTCGCGGCGTCGTAGGCCTCGACGATCTCGGCGGGAATGCGGCCGCGGGAATTGACGGTGTAACCGTTGGCGTTCGCCCATTCCCGGATGGCGCGGGTCTGCGCGGGGTCTCGTTTCGTGGGCGGCGTCGATTCGGTCGCTGCGGGCGGCTTGGGGGTGGCGGTCTTGCGCTTGCGGCCGCCCACCCGTTCGGCGTGCTGGATGTAATAGTCGAGTTTGCGGTGGAACTCGGTGGCGTTCTTGTCCTTGAGGTCGATGCTGCAGTCGACGCCGTTGACGGAGAAACTGATCGATTCTCCGGTGCCGTCGGCGATGGCGGTTCCGTCGATGTCGTCGGTCAGCTTGCTTATTGGTTTATCGGAATGCTGAAACGTGACCTTACTTTCGATATAAGAGCCCTGTAGTTGTCGAACCCAAAAGTTGCGAGTGCATACCAATAGCACTCCAAAGACTTAGCTAGCGGGGAGGTCTCATTGGTGGGGTAGGGAACCATGGCCGCGTCGAAGAACCCGGCTAAGGTCTTGACCGCCTCGTGTTGTTGTACGACCTCGAAGCTGCCGGGTAGACCTGGGACAATACGCTTGGGTATACGCGGATCGGACTCTACCCCTCTAACAATGTCGTAGTAGTCGCCGATCCGTTGACTCGCGAGTGCTTGCTCCACCAACTCGACTACCCAACGGTGCCGATCCAAACCGCTTTGTGCGATAGCTTCTCTGACGCACACTGTGTTGAACTGGGCCAAAGTGGTCGATGTTTGGTGCGATAACCAAGTCACCACACCGGGATCAAGATAAGCAACCTTTTTGGCTTCACCTGAATCAGTAGCTGACCAGCCGTCGAAATCCAATCCACCAGCGAATTTTTTGAGCTCGATTTCTTTCCGGGCCTCGTCAGAGTCGATTGGGACCCTCATATGACCGCCCAATGCATCATGGGCGTAGACACATGTGTAATCGGGAGTAATTGCATCGCCGCCCGCATGGTCGATCGACCAAGCGCGATCCGTTTTCACCAGAGTCGCAACCGCCGTACCGTCACCGCCAGAGTATGGCCAAAAATCGAAACGATAGCGTTCGGTGGGTTCGCTGACCTCCAGGGATGTTGCTTCGTCTCTGCCCGAAGCATGTACACGGACTTGATACGACCCCGCCGGAATCGCCGCGATTTCGGAATTGGTCTTGCCGTCTAGGTTTTGCGCGAACATCGGCGATGTTGCCTCGACAACGGCTTCCTCGACGACTTCCCACGACTCGTCAACTGCGGACGGCTCGATTGCAAGCACGCGCAGCGTCACATGTACCGGGCCGTAAGAGACACCTGTGAAGACCGATACAAATCCGGGGCCCACCTCGATTAACGAGCCACCTGCGGTTACATCTAGAACATTGGCATCCGTGGTCGCCACTGCAAATTGGTCGCGATCAGCACGGACCACCCCGGACGATTCCGAAACCACCGCAGACTCAGAGTTCATAAGGGCATCTTATTCGTTTATGAGTAGAGAAGGTGCACACCTCTAGGAGGTCCTGGTTCATCACCACCAAGAGTTGCCTGCTGCCGCCGCTACGCGCCGAACAGGGGGTGCCGAACCCATCATCACGAGGTGGATTGCGGTTGTTGATGCGTCTGCATAGCAAGGATAGCTGCGATTATGGATGCAACCACCGCGGCGGCGACCGCGGTGGCACTGGCAGGAACCACGCTGGCCGAAGCCTGGATGGAGCTTGACCCGGTTCTCCGGACACCTGATCTGTAGCGTTGCTGCTGCAGGAGAGGAGTCCGAGCCATGCCCGCTGCACATCCAGAGGAGTTCCGCCGGCGCGCGGTCGACCTGACACGTCAGCCG
>NZ_JABUBU010000018.1 GCF_019834675.1 Rhodococcoides corynebacterioides
CCGCCCCGGCCGCACCGGCGCCTCCACCCGCGCCGGCTCCCGCCCCCGTCGTCCCCGCGCCGCCGCGGGTGTTCCCGGCGAGCCCGCCCGTCGACGCCTCGCCGCCGGACGAACCGGATCCCGTCGTGACCGATCCCGACACCGGCACCGGCACGGGCACGGGCACGGGCACCGGCACCGGCACGGACCCCGACAGCGACACCGATCCGGGCCCCGACGAGCCCGCGAATCCGGGCACCGAGACCGACGGCGAGTCCGAGACCGACGGCGGTTCGGGGGCGGCGGGCACCTGACGGCGAAGATCTCGGGAATGTTCCCGGGGCTGCCCCGTCGTTCGGCGGCTGTCGGTCCGAGCCGATAGGGTGGGCGTACCGGGCGTTCTGTTATCCCGGACCGAGACGACTCGCCGAGGGGGACGAGAGCTGTGACCAGGCGCCGAACCATCCACGAGGGCGGCGGCCTCGGCGCTTCCGCCCAACTGGCACTGGCGCTGGGTGAACCGGACACCGTGGTCGCGGCGCGGATCGACGGTGACGAGGCCCAGTTGTTCCGGTGCCCCACGGCGGCCGAGATCGACTCCGACGGCTCCGTGTCCGCCACATCGACGGGCCTCACCGGCTTTCTCTCGGACCTCGGCCGCGGCGCGGAATCCGTGCGTGGCCTGCGGGCGCGGCCGGAGGACGTCGCGGCGGGCTTCGTCGTCTCCGTCGTCGCCACGGTCACCGAACTGCACGTCCTCCCCCGCGACACCGCGGTCACCGTGCTGCACCCCGCATCCTTGCCGCCCGCCGCCGTCGACGCGTTGCGTGACGGCCTCGATCACTGGGGCTTCGTCGGAACGCTGCGTCCCGCGTCGTCCCCGATGCCCGAGATCGCGGCCCGATCCGCCCTGACCGCGCAGCCGCGCTCGTCGCGGTCCGCCGGGCGACGCCGCGCACCGGCGCCCACCCGCGCCGCCGTCGCCGCGGCGGCCGCCGCCCTGGTCGTCCTGATCGGTGGGGCCACGGCCGCGACGCACCTCGAGCAGTCGCGCGACGTCGAACCCGCCGGTGCCCGTGACGTCGTGCCGCCGGTCGACACCTCGCCCGTCGACGACGGCGCCGAGGTCGGCACCACCGACTCCACCGCACCGACCACGCAGCCCGGCCTCGTGCCCGAGCCCGCCCCCGACGCCGCGCCCGAGGAGACCCCGGAGCCGCAGGAGAGCACGACCGTCCCCGCGCCGCTGGGCCCGACGGATGTCCCGGCCCCCGTCGTACCGGACGTGCCCGAGCTGCCCGCGCTTCCCGACACGCAGTGGCCACCGCTCACCCTCCCGGAGCTGCCGGACCTGCCCGAGTTCCCGCTCCCGATCCCGCGGACGCCCGCCCCCAGCAGCAGCGCGACGCCGACCACCACGTCGGCGCCGGCCACCACCACGAGCCGGGTGACGGCCACACCCTGACCGACCTCACGGCTCACAGGGTTCGCTCATCTCGATGCCCTAGGCTCCTGTGCGCCCCGCGGCCGAGACCGGTCGCCGCGCGCACCCCCGAAAGGACTTCATGCGTCACTCTGCCCTGGTTCGGTTCTCCGCTCTGTTCGGCGCCTCCGTCGTCACGATGGGCCTCACCGGCGCTGTCTCGCCGGCGCGGCGCCCGCGAACGACGGGCCCGCCCAGCTGGAGGCGGATCGTCTCCCGGCGGAGTTGGTCGCGGCGGTGCAGCGCGACCTGAAGCTGAGTCCGCAGGAGTACCTGGACCGCGCGGCCGCGGCGCAGCAACTCCGCTCCTACGCCGACGATTTCCGTCGGCAGAACCCCGCCGACTTCGCGGGCGCGTGGATGGGTGACGACGGCGTCCCGGTGGTCGCGGTGACCACCACCGAGGCAGCGGCGCGGGTGGCCGACGACGGGTTCCGCAGCCGGCAGTCGCCCGTCTCCGCCGACAGCCTGGATGCGTCGCTGGCCGAGTTCGGTCGGTGGGTGTCGGCGTTGCCGCGCGAGGTGTCGTCGCAGATCAACTCCGCGGCGGTCGACGTGCTGCAGGGCAAGGTGGTGGTCGACATCGCCAACAGTCCCGTCGGGCGGGCGCTGAACCTCCCGACGGCCATCGCCAACCTGCAGGTGGTGCTCTCGCCGCCCGCACCGGCGCCCGGCGGCACTCCCGCGGTGACCGGCGGGGACGACTACGTCACCTCGTCGGAGAACCTGGCGACCGCTCCGCTCGAGAGCATCGAGATCTGCTCCTTCGGCTTCGGGGCCACCGACGCCGAGGGCCGCCCGGTCAGCCTCTCCGCCGGCCACTGCGATCCCGGACCCGGTCCGGACGGCGCAGCGCAGGTGTACCTCCCGTCCGGTACCGACGTGCGGGCGAGCGTGCCCGTGGGACGGTTCGACCGATCCGCCGTGGGCGGCCGCGACGGCCTGGACTGGTCGGTCATCGCGCTCGACGACGCGGGTGTGGCGGCGGGACTCGACCGGCCGGCCGTGCGCGGCGCCGGCGGTGCCACCCTCACCGTGACCGGTACCGCGGCACCGGTGATCGGGGCGCCCGTGTGCAAGTCGGGCCAGGCGTCCTCGTTCACGTGCGGCGTGATCGCGGCGGACCGGGTGGAGACGCAGCTCGTTCTCGGCGACGGCACCGAGGCCACCATCCGTGGATTCGCCAGCACCGCCTGCACTCTCGCGGGCGACAGCGGCGGCGCCATCGTCACCGGCACGCTCGCACTCGGCATCACCAGCGGCTCCAACAGCGGCGGTGCCCCAAGCTGCGGCGAGGCCAACCTTGCCCTCGCGCAGTACGGCGGCACGGCCAGCCTCGGCATTCCGATCGACGCGGTCGCCGCCGCCTCCGGCACCACGGTCCGGACGTCGTGACGGTGCGCGCCGCCGTCGTCGCGGCCGTCTTCGCGGGCGCGGCCCTCGTGTCCGCTCCCACCGCCGCCGCACAGGACGCGCCGCTGGCCGACGCCCTGCAGCGCGATCTCGGCCTGAGCGTCGCCGACTGGTCGCAGCGCTCCGCCGTGGCCGCGGACCTCGCCTCCTTCGCGGACCGCGCCCGCGCGGACTTCGCCGACAGCGTGGCCGGGGTGCATCTCGACCCGTCCGGCGTCGGGGTCGTGGACCTCGTTCCCGGTTCGGCTGCCGGTGCTGCGCGCGCCGCAGCGCAGCACGCGGGCTTCGCCGTGCGGGACGCCGTCACGGCCGCCGCCGCACCCGACACCCTCGCCGCCGGATCGATCGCCGACGCGGTGTCGTCGGGTGGCGACGGCATCGTCGCGTCGTCCGACACCGGTGGACTGCGGTGCTCGGTGGGCTTCAACGGCATCGACGCCTCCGGCGCTGCCGTGGTGGTGACGGCCGGGCACTGCGATCCGAACCTCGCCGCGGCGGGTACCGCCGGGGCCTCGCGGGTCGCCGGCCTCGACGGCTCCCCGGTGGGAACGGTCGCCCGAGGGTCGCTGGACGGGCACGACTGGTCGGTGATCCGCCTGGACGACGACGTCGCGGACCGGTTCCGCAACAACGACATTCGCGTGCCCGGCGCCGCACCGCTGGACGTCACGGGAGTGGTCGACCCCGTGGTGGGCATGCCGGTGTGCAAGGCCGGAGCCACCACGGGCTACACCTGCGGCACGGTGACCGCCGTCGGGCGGACCGTCGACGTCGGCTCGCGGGTGCTGCGCGACGCGTTCGTCACCGACATCTGCGCGCTGCAGGGCGACAGCGGTGGACCGCTGATGTCCGGCACGGCCGCCGTCGGCGTGGCCAGCGCCTCCAACGTCGGTCAGTACGGCCAGTGCGCGGTGGCCGACGCCGTGGCGTTCGTGTCCGGTACCGGGCCGCAACTCTTCGCGACGCCCGTGTCGAAGATTCTCGAGGACAATCCCGGGCTGCGCCTGCGCACATCGTGACCAAGCACGAGACCGATCGGAATGTGTTCGGTAAAGTACCGGCCCGAGGCACTCGCCTCCGCGCCCTCGGGGTGGTGCGCGACCGTTCGAGAGAAAGCGAATCCATGGGCGCCCTGTTAGGCCTCGGCTACACCGTCATCGCATACATCGTGCAGATCGTCAGCAACGCCGGCGTGCTGAGCTGATCGACGAACGCACAGCGGCCCCGCAACCACTCGGTTGCGGGGCCGCAGTCGTTTCGCGGTCAAAAACGTTGCGGCGCAGGGCTTACACTCCTCAACCGAGTCGAGGTGACCCGAACCACATCCGCCCCAGTGGTAACATCGAAATGCGCAGTCGCTCCGTCGTCCATCCGGCGTCGTCGAGCTTCGATTGTCCGCACACTCACGAGGAGGTGTTCTGCTGTGCTGCGCCGAGAACCACACCCGAGCCAGGTCGTCGGGTCGACCGTCACACCGGTCGGGGGTGCGTCGTGACCGTTGCCGACTCGGCCGTTCCGTTCGACCGCACCGTCTCCGACAGCGCCCCCACCGTCGACTACGCGCCGTCGCCGGACAGCGCCGCCGAGACGTCCGCCCAGCCGTCGACCCTCGTGCAGTGGTGGCGTCGACTCGACGGCCATCACGCCGACGCCTCGCTCCTGTTGGGCGCCCTGTCGGTGGTGACGTTCTGGGCGTTCGGACTCGGCCTCGTCCTGGGGGTCGGCGCCCTTGCTTTCGGCGCCGTCGCCCTGCGCACCGCGGACGCCGACCGAATGGACGCCGGTATCGGCGTCGCGGCGGGTACGGTGGGCATCGTCGCCGGCCTGATCTTCCTCAGCGCGACCCTGCCGTACTTCTGACCCTCCCACGCACCAACGATGCCCGGCCGCACGCGCGGCCGGGCATCGTCGTATCCGGACTCGTTCGATTGCGTCCGGCCGTCGACCGTGGTCGACCGTGGCCGTGGGCGAACACCCCGGAACGACGCGATCCCCGCACCTCCCGAAACCGGGCTGTGCGGGGATCGACGTGTCAGCCGTCAGACGACGGCCGGATGTGCTGGGTGAATCAGTTGGCGAACTTCGTGGTGCCGGGGGCAGCGTTGTAGGTGTTCAGCAGATCGAGACCCGCGACCACCAGGGTCGGTCCACCCGCAACGAGGGTGCCGATGAAGCCACCGGCAGCGCCGGCGATCGGGATCGTGATCACGGAGCCGGCGCCCAGCAGCGGCAGGCCGAGAACCGCACCGGCAACTGCACCGATGATCGTTCCGGTCAGACCACCGACGGCGGAGGCCAGTGCGAGCTGGCTCTGGAACGCCTGCTCGGCCTTGAGGTTCTCGGCCGGCGACGCGACGTTCTGCTCGAGGGCAGCAGGCTCGAGGCCGATCGGAGCCGCGAGGTTCGGGATCAGCTTCACGGTGCGGCCCTCGTCGGTGTACTCGACACCGTAGGGGAACTCGACACCGTTGAGGTTGAAGGACAGGGGCAGGCTCAGGACCTCGTTGCCCTCGTTGTCCTCGAGGACGACGGACTTGTCGTCGTCCGAGGCGCGGAAGAGACCGGCGTCGACCGTGGTGATCACGCCACCGTTTTCGACACGGGTGGCCCAGTTGATCGCCGAGTTCTCCTCGGTGGTGCTCGGAGCCGGAGTGGTGGGCTCTGCGTAGGCAGTTCCGGTCCACACCGCGAGGGAGGCAACAGCGATAGCGGAGGTCGCTACGAGTCGACGCAGGTTCATCTATGTTCCGTTCGTTCAAGGAGAGAGTGTCGGGCCCCGACCCGTGCACTGTAACCGTTACCGCCGACACAACCGAATCGACGGTTGGTTTCGAGCACATCAGCACGGCTGCAGTTCGAGCTTGGGAAGAATAACAACTAGTACGCGTCTGCGGCGTGTTTGTCCGCATTCGAGACCACATCCACTCTCGCGGGCGTGTTAGGTAGACCTTCGCACACCGCTGTCGTACCGCGCGCCTAACGTAGCCGTCGTCACACTCTCGTCGGCAACGGTCCACGGACCCCACCTGCGGGAACCCCTCTCGACCGAGAAGTTACCGGCCGGTAGCCTCGGGCTTGTTACTCTTCGGTAGCGAACGCCCACCGAACGCACGTCGCGAGACAGCCCCTCGCGTCGTCACGCGTCGGTCGGGAGAACACGACGGCGGCCACGCCGTCGAACGAAAGGCGGCGTCATGAACGCGTTGACGATCACGCTGGGCACCGTGGGTGCGCTGCTCAGCATCGTGTGTTGGGCGTACTTCTTCCGCGGCGCCATCCTCATGGTGCGCTCGATCGCGCTGGGCCAACCGGACCGCACACGCCTGCGGCCGTTCGTCCCGCGCTTCAAGCAGATGGTGGTGGAGTTCGCCGCACACACGCGGATGAACAAGTTCCGCTCCGTCGGCTGGGCGCACTGGCTGGTCATGGTCGGCTTCATGCTCGGCGCGATCGTCTGGTTCGAGGCCTACGGGCAGACGTTCGACCCGGAATTCCACTGGCCGCTCATCGGTGACACCGCCGTCTACCACCTGATCGACGAGCTGCTGGGCCTGGGCACCGTCATCGGCATCACCACCCTGATCGTCATCCGCCAGCGCAATCACCCGCGCTCCCCTGAGCGGCTGTCCCGCTTCTCCGGCTCGAACTTCCGTGCGGCGTACTTCGTCGAGGCCGTCGTCCTCATCGAGGGCCTCGGCATGATCTTCGTGAAGGCCGGCAAGATCGCCACCTACGGCCACTCGAACCCGTGGACCGACTTCTTCACCATGCGCCTCGCCGAGCTGCTGCCCGCGAGCCCGAACCTGGTGTCCGTCTTCGCTTTCGTCAAGCTGATGTCCGGCATGGTGTGGCTGCTCATCGTCGGCCGCAACATCACGTGGGGCGTCGCCTGGCACCGCTTCAGCGCCTTCTTCAACATCTACTTCAAGCGTGAGGACGACGGCGGCGTCGCACTCGGTGCCGCCAAGCCCATGATGTCCGGCGGCAAGGTCCTCGAGATGGAGGACGCCGATCCCGACGTCGACGCGTTCGGCGCGGGCAAGATCGAGGACTTCTCCTGGAAGGGCTGGCTCGACTTCACCACCTGCACCGAGTGCGGTCGCTGCCAGTCGCAGTGCCCCGCGTGGAACACCGGCAAGCCGCTGTCGCCGAAGCTGCTCATCACCTCGCTCCGCGACCACGGCAACGCCAAGGCCCCGTATCTGCTGGCCGGTGGCCGCAAGGACATGGGCGGCGACGAGGTCGGCCTGGTCGACGCCGACGGCACGCCGGACGAGGCCAAGCTGAACAAGATCCCGCAGTCCGCGCGGGACGAGGCCGAGCGTCCCCTGGTCGGCGAGACCTCCCTCGACGACGGCGGGCTCGGCGGCATCATCGACCCCGAGGTGCTGTGGAGCTGCACCAACTGCGGTGCGTGCGTGGAGCAGTGCCCCGTCGACATCGAGCACGTCGACCACATCCTCGACATGCGTCGCTACCAGGTGCTCATCGAGTCCGAGTTCCCGCAGGAGCTCGCCGGCCTGTTCAAGAACCTCGAGAACAAGGGCAACCCCTGGGGCCAGAACGCCTCCGCCCGCACCAACTGGATCTCCGAGCTCGAGTTCGACGTCCCCGTCTTCGGTCAGGACGCCGAGAGCTTCGAGGACTACGAGTACCTCTTCTGGGTCGGCTGCGCCGGCGCCTACGAGGACCGCGCCAAGAAGACCACCAAGGCCGTCGCCGAGCTGCTCGCGACCGCCGGGGTGAAGTTCATGGTGCTCGGCGCGGAAGAGACCTGCACCGGTGACTCCGCCCGTCGTGCCGGCAACGAGTTCCTGTTCCAGCAGCTCGCGATGCAGAACATCGAGACCCTGAACTCCGTGTTCGAGGGGGTCGAGGAGTCGCGCCGCAAGATCGTCGTCACCTGCGCGCACTGCTTCAACGCGCTCGGCAACGAGTACCCGCAGGTGGGCGGCAAGTACGAGGTGGTCCACCACACCCAGCTGCTCAACCGCCTGGTCCGGGCCAAGAAGCTGATCCCGGTCGCGACCGTCGAAGAGGACGTGACCTACCACGATCCGTGCTTCCTCGGCCGCCACAACAAGGTGTACGACGCGCCGCGCGAGCTCATGGCGGCGTCGGGCTCCACGCTCAAGGAGATGCCGCGTCACGGCGAGCGCTCCATGTGCTGTGGCGCCGGTGGTGCCCGCATGTGGATGGAAGAGAAGATCGGCAAGCGCATCAACATCGACCGTGTCGACGAGGCGCTGGACACCCTCGGCTCCAACGGCTCCGCGCCGTCGAAGATCGCCACGGGCTGCCCCTTCTGCCGCGTCATGCTCAACGACGGCGTCACCGCCCGCCAGGAGGGTGGCACCAACGAGAACGTCGAGGTCATCGATGTCTCGCAGATGCTGCTCAGCTCCATCACCCGCCTCGAGCCGCAGCAGCTCGGGGAGAACGTCAAGGTGATCCCGCGCGCCAAGCCGAAGGTCGTTCCCGCCGAGGAGCCGGTGGAGACCCCAAAGGCCGAGGCCGTGGCCACCGAGGACAAGGCCGCAGCCGAGGAGAAGGGCCGCGTGTCCGAGGTCGAGGCCGCCGCGGAGGGTGCGACGCCGCCCGCCACCGCCTCGGGCAAGGGCCTGAAGATGAAGGGGCTGGCCAAGGCGCCGGGGGCGAAGGCTCCGGGCGCGAAGGCCCCCGGTTCGGCCAAGCCCGCCGAATCGCCCAACGCCGACGGTGACGACGCCACCGATGCGTCTGCCGCACCGACCGCTCCCGCCGCCAAGCCCAAGGGGCTGGGGATGGCCGGGAAGGCCAAGGCTCCGGGGGCGAAGGGTCTGCAGGTCAAGGGTCGTCCGCCGGGTGCGAAGGCCGCGGCTGCGCCGGCAGAGTCCACACCTGCGGAAGCACCGGCCGAGTCCGCGGCACCCGCGGAGGCACCGGCCGAGTCGGGTGCCACCGAGGTCAAGCCGACCGTCAAGGCCAAGGGGCTCGCGGTGAAGTCCGGGTTCAAGAAGCCGGGCGCCAAGGCTCCGGGTTCGGCGGCGTCCGCTCCGGCACCGGCGGAGAAGCCGGCCGCCGAGGCTCCGGAGGCACCCGAGGCACCGGCTGCGTCGGAGGCACCGGCACCCGAGCCCTCCGCCGCCCCCGCCGAGGTCAAGCCCACGGTGAAGGCCAAGGGGCTCGCGGTGAAGTCGGGCTACAAGAAGCCCGGCGCGAAGGCTCCCGGTGCGCCTGCCGCACCCGAGCCCGAGCCGGAGCCCACCGCCGAGTCCGAGCCGGCCGCCGAGTCCGGGTCGGCCGCCGAGCCCGAGTCGGCCACCCCGTCCGCGGGCGCCGAATCCAACGGCGCGGAGTCGAACGGTGCGGCCGAGTCCAACGGCACCGAGCGCCCCGCTCCCCCGCAGCCCAAGGCCGGTGGCCTGGGCTTCAAGTCCGGCGCGAAGGCTCCGGGCCGCAAGTCCTGACCCTGCTCACCCGACACCCCCTCCCGCACGTCGGGCAGGGGGTGTTCGGCATTCAGGGCCTGCACCAGCGCACACAAGTGCCTCCAACTGGCGGGTTCCCGGCGATCCGACCGACTTGTGAACACTCAGGCATCACCCCACCTGCGCGGCGATCTCCTCCGCAATACCCAGGGCGGCGGTGGCGGCGGGGGACGGGGCGTTGAGCACATGCACCTGGCCGGGGCGCCGCTCGTAGTAGAAGTCGTCCACCATCGCGCCGGATCGATGCACCGCC
This sequence comes from Rhodococcoides corynebacterioides, assembly GCF_019834675.1. Classification (GTDB taxonomy): domain Bacteria; phylum Actinomycetota; class Actinomycetes; order Mycobacteriales; family Mycobacteriaceae; genus Rhodococcoides; species Rhodococcoides corynebacterioides_A. The sequence goes on from NZ_JABUBU010000018.1 coordinate 9,599, forward strand.
TGAGCGCGGACGCCGGCGTGGGTGGGGACCAGGCTGTCGTCGGGGAGGTCGGGGACGAGCTCGCGCAGACTCGCGAGGAACCGGGCCCGCGACATCGAGCGGGCCACCTCGGCGACCCCGGTGCGCCAGTACCGCCGCCCCAGCCGCCAGAGGCCGGGCCAGGCGGCGGCGTCCGCGAGGTCGCGGGCGTTCACGGTCCGCCAGCGATACCCCTCCCGCGCGAGGGCGAGCACGGCGTTGGGGCCGGCGTGGACGCTGCCGTCGATCATGCGGGTGAGGTGGACACCGAGGAACGGCAGCGACGGATCCGGCACCGGGTAGATCAGCCCGCGCACCAGCGACCGGTACTGCGGCGCCAGTTCGAAGTACTCACCGCGGAACGGGAGGATGCGGACGGCGGGTCGGGCGCCGGCGAGCCGCGCGATCCGATCACTGTGCAGCCCAGCACAATTGAACAACACGTCCCCCCGCACCACCGGCCCGGACCGGACAACCACCTCGGCCCGCCCCTCGACCGCCACCACCTCGGCCCCGAACACCACCTCACCACCGGCGGCGAGAATGTCCGACCGCAACGCCTCGCAGACCGCGCGATAGTCCACGATGCCGGTGGTCTCCACCCGCAGGGCGCCGACGGCCCGAACGTGCGGCTCGTACTCCCGCGCCTCGGCGGGTGACACCAGCCGGCACGGCACACCGTTCACGGCGCCCCGCTCGGCGAGCGCGTGGAGGGCCGGCAGCTGGCCGGAATCAGTGGCCACCACCAGTTTTCCGCACACCTCGACGGGCAGCCCCCGCTCCCGCGCGAAGTCCCGCATGGTCGCCGCGCCCTGCACGGCCAGCGTCGCCTTGCGACTGCCCGGCGCGTAGTACAGGCCGGAGTGGATCACTCCGGAGTTGTTGCCCGTCTGATGGTCGGCGGCGCGAGACTCCTTCTCCAGTACGGTGACTCGCCAGCCGCGCTGCGCCAGCGCTCGACCCGTCGCCAACCCGACGATCCCGGCGCCCACCACCACCGCGTGCCGATCCCCCGTCATCGACCCGTGGCCCGTCAGGACTCGGCGATGCGCTTGATCGCGGCGAGCGTGCGCGGGATGCCGTTGAGTGCGGCGTCGCGGCGGGCCGCGATCTCCCGCTCGGCGTCGTCGCCGTACTTGTCGTGGAAGAACTCGATGCCCTCGGGCGTGAAGTGCCACGATTCCGTCAGCCGCGTCGCGCCGGACCCCACCGGCTCGAGGGTGTACGCCCACCGCACGACCTTCTCGGCCACCACCCACCCGAACTCGCGCCCCGGCTCGGCCGCCGTCACCGTCGACACGGTCTCCCAGGTGCGGTCCGGGGTGACGTTGCGCCCGGTGAACGTCGCCCCGACCCGGCCGGCCTCGGCGTCGTCGTTCCACCAGCAGGCCTGGCAGATCGGGCTCCACTCACCGGTTCTGGTGACGTCGGAGACCAGGGCGTACAGCGCGTCGGGTGTCGTCTCGACGACGACGGAATCGGAATGCTCGAACGAGGTCACGCCCCCGAGTATGCCCACCGGCGCCCCGTCGCGGCATCGCTCGACCGAACGGATCTCAGCCGAGGAACCACGCCAGCGCACACCCCGCGCACACGAGGGCCCCGACCAGCCGCACCACGTCGGCGACCAGCAACCTGCGCAGCGACGACGACGTCCGGCCCCGTCCCAGCCGACCGTGCGTGGGCGCGGCGACGGCCATCGTGGTGACGCCGGCGACGGCGGCACCGGCCACCGACGCGAGCAGCAGCGCGTCGTACGGTCCGGCAATCAGCACCCACAGGCACGCGGCCGCGAGGAGCAGATAGACCGGCGCGACGAGACGGGTGATGCGCCGCGAGTGCGCGTCGTGCGCCCGCGCCCAGTCGTCGTCGCCGACCTCCGCCAACGCGGGATACACGACGCCCGTGACGGTGGCCTGGAACCCGAGGTGCAGCATCCCGGCCACCAGGAGGGCCTCCCCGGCGGTCATACCGGCGCCAACAGCTCCGGGCCGTTGTTGCGCACGTTGTTGACGGCGGTGGACACCTCGTAGGGCGTCAGGTGCGGCTCGGGCAACGACGCGAGCAGGTCGGCGACGCCGCCGAGGTCGGTGAGCTCGGGGTCGAGCCAGTCCGCCCACTGCGCGTCGGGAACCACCACCGGCGATCGGTCGTGGATGTGGCCGAGGGCGTCGGTGGCCGTGGTGGTGAGGACGGTAGTTGACCAGAACCACTTGTTCGGATCGTCGTCGTCCAGGCTCGGGTCCGGCCAGAGTTCGTAGAGCCCGGCCATGGCCAGCACGCCGTCGGTGTGCAGGAAGTGCGGGACCTTGGCGCCCTCGCGCTTCTCCCACTCGTAGTAGCCGTCGGCGGGGATCAGGCACCGACGCCGCGCGGCCGCTTTCCGGAACGCCGGCTTCTCGGTGACCGTCTCCGACCGCGCGTTGATGAGGCGGCTGGCGATCTTCTTGTCCTTGGCCCACGACGGCACCAGGCCCCACCGCACCGTCCGCAGCTGTCGGTCGTCGTCGCGGTCGAGCACGATGCGCACGGGGTCGGTGGGGGCGACGTTGTACGACGGCTCGGGCGGATCGCCGAGCCGCACGACGGCGTCGAAGATGGAGGACAGGTCGTCGTCGGACCGGGTACTGGCGTAGCGACCGCACATGCCCCCGATTCTGCCCCCGCGACATCGTCGTACGCACGGGTGCTCAGCCGTCGTTTCACCCACCCGGGTCACGGGTAACTCGGGCAGATGCATCCAGCGCCCGATAATCGAACCCCACCCGATCGCTCCCCGGCGGACCTCTCCACGGTCCAGCTGGTGGAGCGGCTCACGACGCAGGTCAGCACCCTCGTCCGTACCGAGGTCGGCAACGCCCTCGACGAGGTCAAGTCCAAGGGCACCAAGCTCGGCGTCGGCATCGGCATCTCCGGTGTCGGCGCGCTGTTGTTGTTCCTGGGCACCGCCACCCTGGTCGCGACGGCCGTGCTGGGCCTCGCGACCGCGCTCGACCCCTGGCTGGCGGCGCTGATCGTCGCCGTCGTGCTCCTCGTCGTCGGGGGCCTGCTCGCCGCCGTCGGCGCGTCCAAGGCCAAGAAGGCCGTTCCGCCCGCGCCGGCCGCCACGGTGGCCAGCGTGCAGCGTGACGTCGACACCGTGAACGCCGCCCGGAAGGGACAGCTCTCGTGACCGAATCCAGGGAACCGAAACACGCACTGCCGGAGGACACTCCGCCCCCGGTGGAGCAGCAGCGCGAGGAACTCGCGCAGACCGTCGAGGCGCTCGCCGCCAAGGTCGACGTGCCCGCGCGGGTGTCCGCCGCGACCCGCGAGCAGACCGAGAAGGCGCAGGAGCTCGCCCGCGAGGGAGTCAGCGCCGTCAAGGAGAACCCGCAGACCGCGGGACTGTCGCTCGCCGGTGTCGCGGGCGCGCTGCTCCTGGTGTTCGTGATCCGCCGCCGACGCACCCGCAAGGAACGGAGGGTGCTCGCATGAGCGCGACGTCCAAGGCCTTCTACAAGCCGCTCTCCCTCGCCACCAGCATCCTGGGCGGCGTCCTGGCCGGGCAGCTGTTCAACCAGATCTACAAGCGCGTCGGCGAGAACGACGCCGAGATGCCCGATCCGAAGGACCTCTCTCGCACCAACCGGGAGGTGCTGATCGCCGCGGCCCTGCACGGGTTGGTGTTCGGCCTGGTCAAGGCCGGCGTCGATCGCGCGGGCGCCAAGGGTTTCCGCGCGCTGGCCAACACCGACCCCCGGTGATCGACCACCGTGCACGCATTTTCCTACCGACGAAGGGGAATCGATGAGTGACGACGACGGCGCCGCCTCGAGCGCACGACGTGATCTGGTGGACAAGGTGGCCGGCCGGGTGAAGGAGGTGGCCGGCGCGATCGTCGACAACGACGAGTTGGCCGACCGCGGACGCCTGCAGCAGGCCGAGGCCGAGAAGCGCCGGGAGGCGGAAGCCGACGAGACGGCCGCCTCGCTCGAGATCGAGGAGGCGGAGCAGGACATCGCCTCCACCGAAGCCGAGGCGGACGTGGCCCGCCAGGAGGTCGAGGACCGCACCGACGCCAACGAGGCTGCGGCGCAGAACGATCGGCTCCGTCAGCACCAGGAGGCGGAGGCCGACGCCATGCGGTGCGCCAAGGAGGCACGCATCGCGGCCGAGACGCAGGCCGAGCGCCGAATGGAGGAGGCCGACGCCTCGCGTCGCGCCGCGGAGAACGCTGCGGCGGACGAGATCTCGGCCGCTCGCGAGGACTACGACGAGTCGCTGGACAAGGCCGACGCGCTCGAGCGCGAGGCGGCCGAGGCCCGCGAACGCGCCGCGCAGGCGGAGCGCGACCTCGAGACGAACGGAGATCAGCAGTGAGCATGTCGTTGCCGCGCCGAGTGTTGCGGTTGCAGTACAACATCGCCCGCCTGCCCCTGCAGGTGTTCGAGGCGACGGTGGTCAGTCGGCTCGACGGCCAGGGTCAGGTGCGGTCGACCTACGAGCAGGTGGTCGGCAGCCTCGACGGCACGGTCGGCGCCCTGCTCGGCGATTCCGACCTCGCCCGTCGCGGCGAGAAGATGCGCACCGCGGCGGCCGAGCTGGCCAAGGCGACCGAGCTCGAGGCTCGCGCGCGCAAGGAACGGGCCGACGCGGCCCGGCGCACGCAGCAGCGCGTCGACACCGCCACCGCCGACGCCGCGAAGGCACGCGAGAAGGCCGAGGCCGACCTCGAGGAGGCCGCGGACCACGAGATCGACGCCAAGGTGCAGGCCGGCAAGCAGGCGGCGGCGCGGCTCGAGGATCGCAAGGAGCGGGCCGACGAGATCGCCGACCGCCGCATCGAGGCGGCCGAAGCCGAGCGCGAGGCCAAGCTCGACGAGGTCGAGCGGCGCGTCGAGGAGAAGAAGGCGCCTCGCAAGAAGGAGTTGGACGAGGCCGCCCGCAAGCTGGAGGAGGCCGAGGCCAAGCGCGAGGACGCCGAGCGCCTGGACGACGTCGCCGAGGCGAGCAAGGCCGCGTCCACGGACGACTGATCTCACCCGCCGGAAGTGGTCCACACCCGCGCAGTCCACTTCCGGCGGGAGCGGTGTCAAGATGGACGTCGTGAGCACAACGGAATCGCACGACGTCGACCTCGCTGCGCCGGCCGAGAGCCCGGCGACGGACCGGTCGTCGCGGCGCGCCACGCGTCGCCTCGACCAGTCGGTCAAGCTGCAGAACGTTCTCTACGAGATCCGCGGGCCCGTGCACGCCCACGCCGCCCGGCTCGAAGCCGAGGGTCACCGGATTCTCAAGCTCAACATCGGCAACCCGGCGCCGTTCGGCTTCGAGGCGCCCGACGTGATCGTCCGCGACATGATCGCCGCCCTCCCCTACGCCCAGGGTTACTCCGAGTCCAAGGGCATCATGTCCGCCCGGCGGGCGATCGTGACTCGCTACGAGCTGGTGGACGGCTTTCCCGAGTTGGACGTCGACGACATCTACCTGGGCAACGGCGTGTCCGAGCTCATCACCATGACGATGCAGGCCCTGCTCGACGACGGGGACGAGGTGCTCATCCCGGCGCCGGACTACCCCCTGTGGACCGCGATGACCACGCTGTCCGGCGGACGGGCGGTGCACTACCTGTGCGACGAGGAGAACGGGTGGAACCCCGACCTCGCCGACATCGAATCGAAGATCACTCCGCGCACCAAGGCGCTGCTGGTCATCAATCCCAACAACCCCACCGGCGCGGTGTACTCGCGAGAGGTGTTGCAGGGCATCGCCGCCCTGGCCCGCAAGCACAGTCTGCTGCTGCTCGCGGACGAGATCTACGACAAGATCCTCTACGACGACGCCCAGCACGTCTCGATGGCGTCGGTGGCGCCGGATCTGTTGTGCCTCACCTTCAACGGTCTGTCCAAGGCGTATCGGGTGGCGGGCTACCGCGCCGGGTGGCTCGCGATCACCGGCCCCAAGGATCACGCCGCGGGATTCCTCGAGGGCGTGAACCTGCTCGCCTCCACCCGCCTGTGCCCCAATGTGCCTGCGCAGCACGCCATTCAGGTGGCGCTCGGCGGCCATCAGAGCATCGAGGACCTCATCCTCCCCGGCGGTCGCCTGCTCGAGCAGCGTGACGTGGCCTGGTCCAAGCTCAACGAGATTCCCGGGGTGAGCTGCGTGAAGCCGCGGGGCGCGCTGTACGCGTTCCCCCGCCTCGACCCCGAGGTCCACCACATCCACAACGACGAGAAGTTGGTCCAGGACCTGTTGCTGCAGGAGAAGATCCTGGTGGTCCAGGGCACCGGCTTCAACTGGCCGGCGCACGATCACGTGCGGATCGTGACGCTGCCGTGGGCGCGGGATCTGTCGACGGCCATCGAGCGCTTCGGCAACTTCCTCTCCTCCTACCGGCAGTAGCGGATGACGGACGCGCCCCGCACGATCGAGGACTTCGTGCGGGCGTTGCCGACGGTGGAGTTGCACGTCCACCTCGAGGGGTCGATGTGGCCGAGCACGGCCAAGGCTCTGGCGGACCGGCACGACATTCCCGAGATCCCCCGCACCGAGGAGGATCTGCGGCGCTGGTTCACCTTTCGCGACTTCGCGCACTTCATCGAGGTGTACCTGACGTCGATCGGGGTGCTGCGGGACGCCGAGGACTTCGCCCGTCTGGCGTACGACAGCCTCATCGCGCTCGCGACCCACGGCGTGCCCTACACCGAGATGCACGTGAGCCTGTTCGGCCACCTCATGCGCGGCGTGGACGCGGCCGCGGTGTTCGAGGGCCTCGAGGAGGGACGACGACGCGCGGAGGCCGAGTCCGGCATCGTCGCGCGGTGGATCCCGGACTTTCCCGGCGACTTCGGCGTGGACGCGGCCGAGCGCACGTTGGACGCGGTGCTCGCGCACCGCACCGACTCCGTCGTCGGCTTCGGTATCGGCGGCGTCGAGGTTCCGCGGGCGGCGTTTCGCGACGTCTTCGCCCGCGCCCGTGCGCACGGCCTGCACTCGATTCCCCACGCCGGCGAGACGGGCGGGCCGGAGCAGGTGTGGTCGGCGCTGCACGATCTCGGGGCCGAGCGCATCGGGCACGGCATCGCCGCGGCCGCCGATCCCGCCCTCATGGCGTATCTGGCCGAGCGAGACATCGCGGTCGACGTGTCGCCGACGTCGAACCTCTGCACGCGGGTGGTCGCGCGGCTCGAGGACCACCCGCTGCCGTTGCTGGTGGAGGCGGGTGTCCCGGTGACGATCAACAGCGACGATCCGTCGATGTTCGGCACCGACCTCACCCGGGAGTACCTCGCCGCCCATGCGCTGGGACTCGACGCGGAGGCGCTGCGGGCCGCCGCCCGCACGGCCGTGGACGCGTCGTTCGCCGATGCGGCCACCCGCGACCGCATTCGTGCCGACATCACGGCCGTCCCCGCACCCGTTGTGTGACACATCACAACGCGCGGCGAATTCTTTGCACCCCCGTGACGATTGATGTCGGACCGCAGGGGTAGATTGTGGAGCGAGTCCTTCGGGATTCCGAAAGCGCCGCTCGGCCCCCCACCCCCCCGGCGGGTCGCACGGTTCGGTGGCGGGAGACACCCCCCCCTGCTCTCCCGCCACCTGCTTTCGTCCGCACGTCGGCCGACCGATCACCAGTAGGCTCCCCCCGGTGAGCCACGATCACTTCTCCGGCCCGGCCCCCATCGGGCGCACCGCCGCTCGGGTCGTCATCGGACTGCTCACCGTCATCGGACTCGCCGCCGTCGTCGGCATGATCCTGCTGTGGCCGAGCGGACGTGAGGTCGCCGTCCCCGCCCCGTTCCAGAGTTCCACCGGCGGCGCCGTGAGCACCGAGTACGGCACCGTGGTGTCCCAGGACATCGGCCCGTGCGGCAGCCCGTCGAACGGCCGCGTGTTCGCCGGCTCCCCCACCCCGCCGACGGTGTCCGGCTTCGAGTGCCGCCGCAGCATCGTCACCATCGACACCGGCACCAACGAGGGCACCCGCACGCTGCTCGAGATCACGCCCGGCCCGGGCACCCCGGATCTGCGGGTCGGCGAGGAGATCCGCCTGGTCCGCGGTACCGACGACACCGGCACCGCGATCTACGCCTTCGACGACTACTCGCGCACCCTGCCGCTCGCCCTGGTCGCCGCGATCTTCGCCGTCGTCATCTGCGTCGTCGCACGCTGGCGCGGACTGCGCGCGCTGATCGGTCTGGGCGTCGCGCTGGGCGTGCTCGTCGTCTTCGTCCTGCCGGCCATCCTCGACGGGCAGTCGGCCATCCTCGTCGCCCTCGTCGGCGGCACCGTCATCCTGTACGGGGTGCTGTACCTGGCGCACGGACCGAATCTGCGGACGTCGTCGGCGCTGCTCGGCACCGTCGTCTCGATGGGCATCGCCGCCGTCCTGTCCGAGGGCGCGATCCGTCTGACGTCGGTCACCGGGTTGTCGGAGGAGCAGAACACCGACGTCCAGGCGTACCTCGACCACGTCTCGATCACCGGATTGCTGTTGGCGGGCTTCATCATCGGGTCGCTGGGCGTGCTGAACGACGTCACGATCACCCAGGCGTCCGCGGCGTTCGAGCTGGCCTCGCTCGATCCCGACGCGTCCCGGCGGTCGATCTTCGCCTCCGCGATGCGGGTGGGCCGCGACCACATCGCAAGCACCGTCTACACCCTGGTGCTCGCGTACGCGGGCGGCGCGCTGCCGCTGCTCCTGCTGTTCTCGGTGGCCGGACGGTCGATTCACGACGTCATCACCGGCGACGCGGTGGCCATCGAGATCGTCCGATCGTGCGTCGGCGGTACCGCGTTGGCGCTGTCGGTCCCGCTGACCACGGCCATCGCCGTGGTGCTCGCCCGGCCGCCGCGCCGGGCCGGGAGCGGCGTGCCGGGCCGCGCGCCGGGAGCCAAGCGGACGACGGGCCGTCACGCGGCCGAGTGAGCGGTGTGGTATCCGTCTCGTGGTTCGCCATAGGGACCGAAACAAACTCGTGTATTGTTTCCCGAGGGTTTGGGGACCCTGCGCGACGGATTCCGTCCGCAGAAACCATCGACACGTGAAGGACCGACGCATGAGCACTACCGCCGCACTGGACGTCGACCGTATCCGGCAGATCCTCGCCACCCACGGCAAGCTCCCGGTGGCGGTCGACGCCGTGGCCGACGACGACGATCTGTACGACGCCGGTCTCACCTCGCACGCCAGCGTGAACGTCATGATCGCCCTCGAGGACGAGTTCGACGTGGAGTTCCCCGACGAGCTGCTGCAGAAGGCCACGTTCTCCTCCATCACCGCCATCGCCGACGCGCTCGCGACGCTGGAGCAGTAGGCCCGTGACCACCCTCGAACGCCCCACTCACGCGCTGTCCGTCGAGGACGTCGTCGCCGTCGCCGCGGAGCACGCCGACGCCGTCGACCGTGACGCCCGCTTCCCTGCGGAGTCCGTCGCGGCGATGCGCTCCGCCGGCCTGCTGTCCGCGTCGATCCCGGCCTCGCTGGGCGGCGGCGGTTACTCGCTGACCGACCTCGCGCGGGTCGCCCGCGCTCTCGGCGGCGCCTGCGCCTCGACCGCCATGATCTTCGCGATGCACCACACGCAGGTGCTGAGCCTGTCGCGCCACGGGCTGACCTCGCCCGCCCTCGCCGACCTGCTGCGTCGCATCGTCAGCGAGCAGTTGTTGGTCGCGTCGGCCACCACCGAGATCAACATCGGCGGCGACGTCCGCACCAGCGGCTGCGCCGTGGAGTACGACGGTGACCGGTACCGGCTCACCAAGAACGCGCCCGTGATCTCCTACGGCGAGTACGCCGACGTCGTACTGGTCACCGCGCGCCGCTCCGTCGACAGTGCCCCCAGCGATCAGGTGCTCGTGGCCGCGCTGCGGGAGGACCTGACGCTGGAGAAGACCGGCACCTGGGACACCATGGGCTTCCGCGGCACCTGCAGCCCCGGCTTCATGCTGCACGCGACGGGATCGGCGGAGCACGTGGTCCCCGCGCCCTACGCCGACATCTCGGCGCAGTCGATGCTGCCGTCGGCTCACGTCCTGTGGGGCGGCGCGTGGACGGGCATCGCCGACGCCGCCGTGCGCAAAGCTCGGACGTCGGTGCAGAAGGCCGCCCGCAAGACGCCGGGCGTCACGCCGCCCGCGGCGGCCCGCCTGGCCGAGCTCATGGTGGTACACCAGCAGTTGCACGACACCGTGCACACGGCGGCGACCACCTTCGACGCGCACGCCGACGACGCCCGGTTCCTGGGCTCCATCGGGTTCGCGCTGTCGATCAACTCGGTCAAGGTCACCGCGTCGAACCTGCTCATCGACATCGTGGCCCGCGCGCTGCTCATCTGCGGCATCGCCGGCTACCGGGAGGACAGTGACCTGCGGATGAGCCGTCACCTCCGCGACTCGCACGGCTCGGCCATCATGGTCAGCAACGAGCGCATCCTGGCCCACAACGCCCAGCTCACGCTGGTGCACAAGGGCGTGCCGGGCGGGGGGCTGTGACATGACCTCCACCCTCGACCGCGAGACCGCACTGTCCGATCTCGATCTCGCCCGCGCGGAGTTCCGCGACCGGCTGGTCGACGCCGGCTTGCTGGTGCGCAGCTCGCTCGACGGCCTCTACGGACGTTCCGGGGTGTTCGAGGACGTCATCGACGTCATCGACACCGCCGTCCGCGCCGCCGGACGCGCAGCCCACGGCAGCTCCGCGCAGCGCTTCCGGTTCCCGCCCGTCTTCCCCCGCGAGTCCTTCGAGAAGACGGACTACATCGCGTCGTTCCCCAACCTCACCGGAGCCATCACCACGTTCTCCGGCGACAACCGCGCGCACGCGGAGTTGCTGGCGGCGCGCTCGGCCGGGGAGGACTGGGATCACTTCCTGGACTCCGCCGGCACCATGCTGGTGTCCGCGGCATGCCACCCGGCGTACTCCATGCTCACCGGTGATCTCCCCGCCGGCGGCACCACGTTGGACGTCTACGGCTACTGCTTCCGGCACGAGCCCGCGGTGGACCCGGCACGCATGCAGGCGTTCCGGATGCACGAGTTCGTCCAGGTCGGCACCCCCGATCAGGCCGTGGAACACCGGGAGTCGTGGATCGAGCGGGGACAGGCCGTCCTCGAGCAGCTCGGTCTCGACGCCTCACCGGTGATCGCCAACGATCCGTTCTTCGGTCGCGCAGGCCGCATGCTGGCGGCGAACCAGCGCAACGAGAACCTCAAGACCGAGCTGGTGGTGCGGCTCTACGGCGACCTCGACGAGGGCACGGCCGTGGTGTCCTGCAACTGCCACCGTGAGCACTTCGGCCACACCTTCGACATCCGCACCGCGGAGGGCGGGGAAGCCCACAGTGCCTGCGTCGGGTTCGGCATGGAGCGCATCGCGCTGGCCATGTTCCGCACCCACGGGCTCGACGTCACCCGGTGGCCGGAGGCCCTCAGGCCGGCTTGATCGCCGCTCGCGTCAGACTGTTGATCGCCCGGACGTGCCCCCGCGGTGCGGAGGCACGTCCGGTCGGCACCAGCGTCACGGTGTGCGGAACACCGGGCGCCAGGTGGAACCAGTTGTCGGACGGCCGGAAACCGTCGACGTCGACGCACACGTGCTGTGCGGCCGACTCGGCCGTGATCTCCAGCCGCCACGCGCCGTCCTCGGACGGCTCCACCGCGGCGGACAGCCCCACCGAGTTCTGCACGGGCAGGGCTGGTGCGCCCACCAGCGTGACCGAGCGTGCGAGAGTGCGTCCGTCCTGCACCAGATTCACCACCACCGCGTCCGCCACCGGCGGACCGAAGCGATGCGCGTGCGTCGCGTCGGTGAAGCGGCCCAGGATCGCGTCGACCGACGTGCCGGCACTGCCGTGCCCGGGCAGGTCCACCGGCCACGTCCCGTCGGCCACCACCGTGCCCGTGCGCCCCACCGCGCGGACCTCCACCGCGGCGCGCAACGGATCGGGCCCGTCGTGGACGACGTGCACGGTGAGCCCGTCCATCCCCTCGTCGGACACCAGCACGGTGGTGGGCGCGTGCACTCGGCGCAGCACGTACCAGGGGGCCTTCACTCCCCCGTCGGAGTCGATGAACCCCCAACCCGCGCCGGGCATGAGATCCCGCAGCGTGAGCACCAGCGCCCCGCCGCACTCGGAATCCGGGCGGCGCCAGTGCCCCAGCACCGCCGCCGTGGCCTCGCAGACGGCGGCCCGTCCGTAGTCGAGGTACCGCTCCGGATCGTCGCGGCGCACCAGCGACGGCTCGACGCCGAACAGGGTGCGTACGTAGTGATCCCGCACGTCCTCGAAGTCCCACGACGATCCCCGGTCGCGCGGCACCGCGGCCTTCCACCGGGGATCGTGCCCGGCGGGGTGGGCGGAGCCGAAGTGCGTGTCCACCGCGCGTCGCTCGGGCGGAATCGCGAAGGCGAGCGACTCGGCCGCGAAGCGCACCCCGGCCGTCCGGACGTCGGACAGCGGCCGGAGGTAGCCGCCCACCCCGAACCAGTGCGCGACGCCCGCGCGCCCGTGCGTGGGCAGGTCCCCACCGGACGGTGACGACGGGACGTACGCCAGATCGGGATACGACGACGCCAGCAGGTCGGGTATCACCGTGTCCAGCAGGGGGATACGGGCATCGTCGGCGGCGAGACCCAGCATGGTCGGCTGCTGGTAGGTCTCGCTCCCCCCGCTGACGACGACGGTGGCGGGCCCGGACGACGCCAGGGCCGCATGGATCTCGGCGACAACCTGCGCGGCGTGGTCGTCGTCGTCCGGCGGGTCGACGGTGGCGAGCATGACGTCCTGCCAGACCATGACGCCGCGCTCGGCGCACCGCGCGTGGAATTCCGGCGTCTCGTACAGCATGGTGCCGGTCAGTCGAATCAGGTTGGTGCCGGACGCGATCGCGTCGTCCAGTGTGGCCTCGAGGGCGGCGGAGTCGGTGCGCAGCGAGACGGGGTCCAGCGGGACCCAGCAGCCGCCGCGCGCGTGGACGACAATGCCGTTGACGCGCAATGCCTCTCCGGCGCGGGGCGGGTCGAACTCGACGGAGCGGAACCCCACGCGCGTCGTGACGCGGGTACCGGCGGACTCCACGGTGACGTCGTGCAGCACGGGCCGACCGTGGGTGTGGGGCCACCAACGCTCGCGCTCCCCGACCTCGACCACGGCGTCGACCGCGCCGGACGGGTTCACGGCCACCGGGTAGCGGTCGCCCCCGATCGCGACGGTCACGTCGGCCTCCGCGTGGCCGGTCACGTGAATCTCGCAGCGGCCGTCCACCACACGACCCCGGACGTGCAGGCGGGGAGTCGCCGGGACCAAGTGCACGTCGCGGACGATGCCCACCGGAACCGGCGCACCGGCGAACACCGGCGCCCGTCCCAGCATCGTCGTCCGCACCCAGCGCAACCCCTGCTGCGCGATCATCGACGAGCGCCACCGCCCGCGCGGACGCCGGCGCAGGGACGGGGTGAGCGCTCGACAGCATACCGCCACCGACACCGTGCGGCCGGCGAACTCGCGGAGATCGACGACGACGGGGACGAACATCGAGGTGCTCGACGCCCGCCGCTCACCGTCCACCAGAACCTCCGCGACGGTGGCGACGGAGTCGAACTCCAGCCGCGTCGCCTCCGCGGTCACGGTCAGCGTGGTCTCGAACCACCAGTCGGCGCCGTCGAGGTCGTCGGCCGCGGGAACCGGGTGGCCGGCGTCGCGCAGGGCCTCGGCGACCGTCCCCGGCACGCGCGCCGGGTATCGCACCACTTCGGGGCCGGGCGGCACGTCGACCGCGCCGGCGTCCGTCCGGCAGACGGTCCACTCCGCCGCGACGAGCCCGGTGGTCACAGCGCGGCGCGCAGCGTGTCGACGGCCTGCTGCCACTGTGCGGCCATGGCGTCCAACGGCTCTCGCGGGTCGACGGCGCGGCCACGCGCCGCGCGGGCCATGCGGAACTGCACCGACTTCGCGCCCGTCGCCACGGCCCGGAACGGCTCCGCCGCGGCGCCGGCGCCGTGGACGCCACGACCCTCGAGGTACGTCGCCACATCGGCCGCGAGTTCCGCGGTGGCCCCGCACTGCCGCAGGGTGCCGAAGGACCAGAGATGGAACGCGTCGGGACCGGCCTCGCGGATCCACTCCACGTCGTCGACCACCCGCTGCGCCAGCCCCGCCACCGGGTTGTCCGTCCCGGCGCGTCGGAGGTGCGTGCGGGCGACGTCGAGATCGCGATCGTCCTCGGTGGGATCGGTGCGAATCTCCCCGTCCTCGGCGGTGATCCGCTCGAGGTACGGCGGAAGGGCGACGGCCCCGTCCGGGACGGCGAGGCCGAGCACCCCGTCGAAGTCGTCACCGGACAGGTGGAACAGCCCGGCGTTGTGGAAGTAGTCCATCTCGCGCGCCGCCCGGTCGATGCGGGTGGGCACCACGGTGGTCTTGGTGTGCTGCAGCCGATACGAGACGCCCGCGGTGTCCGGCAGATGGAAGGCGTCCACCTCCACCGTGCTGGCCACCCCGTCCTCGATGTTCTCGATCAGGTGCTCCGCGAACGGCTTCCACACGTTCATCTCGTTCACCTCGATGCCGTGCAGCCGCCGCAGGTCCTCCGGCTGGTACTTCACGAAGTCCCACTGGCGACCGTCGAAACCCGCGCCGAGGACGAACGACGCCGCCGGGACGGGATCGACGTCCGACGCGTGCAGCACCTCGATCCACAGATCGACGTAGCAGTTGGTCTCCGACCAGATGCGGTCCGTCGTGTGCACGGCGTGCGGTCGGTACGTCCGCGGGTCGAGACCGGCCAGGAGGGGGGTCGTGGTGTGCACCGTCTGTCCTCGTTCCTCTGTCGTGTCCCCCGACACTCGTCGTTCGGCATGCGCGGTTCGGCTTGCGCGGTTCGGCTGTGAGCCCTAGTTGAGCGTGTCCGTCCGGGGCACGATCGCATCGCCCCAACTGTCCGGGTAGCCGTCCCCGTCGGCGTCCTCGGCGTCCTCGTCGTCCGGCGCGCCGGTGGTGGCCGCCGTGGACCCGGACGGCGCCGCCGACTCCGACAGCGACGGCGGCGCGGGCGCGGTGCCGTCGCTCCCGTCTGCCGGCGCGGCCGTGCCCAGGTACGCCCACGCGGCCGCACCGACCGCGACCACGATCAACGCCAGCACCAGGGCGACGGTCAGCAGCCGCCGTCGTTCCGGCGCGGGCGCCGGCTCGTCGAGCAGGTCCCAGGAGGCGTCGTCGGGCGAAACGCGGTCGCCGGGGGCGACAGGCTCGACACGCTCGACGGCCGAGTACGCGGCCGAAGTCGGCTCCGGCTCCGGTTCGTGAGGCGCCGGTTCGTGCGGCGCCGGCTCGGTCTTCTCGACAGTCTCGTCCGGCGCACTCCCCCCGACCAGCTCCAGCGCCCCCGAGTCCCCCGACTCCCCCGACGCCCGCAGGGCCTCCGACGACCCCACTGCTTCCGACGCCTCCGGAAGAATCGGACCGAGCCGGTCCTCCACCAACGCACGGATCAGGGGCACGGTCGCACCGCCGCCGGTGAGCACCACGGCCTCGGGCTCCCGACCGGCCCCGCGCACCAGCGCGTCCACCCCGTCCAGCAGGTCCTCGACGGTCGGTCGGAGAGCGGCCTCGAAGTCCGCGCGCGTGATGAGGGTGACGGGCCCGTCGGGACCGGACGCGGGCGTCCTCGCCGCGGTGGCCGTCGACAGGGACTCCTTGACCGAGCGGCAGAACGTGAGGATCTCCGGGGATTCGTGGTCGCCCTCGCGCGGTCCCAGGATGCCCTGCGCGCGGAGATGGTCGAGCACGATCAGGTCGGACGCGTCGCCGCTGGGTGCGGTCCACCGCGCCTCGTCGACCACGCGGTCCTCGTCCACCCCGACGACGGTCACGTCGGTTCCGGTGCGTCCGAAGTCGAGGACCACCACCGTGGCGCAGTCGAGCCGGTCGGATCCCGCACCCGCCGGGACGGCAGAGCTCTCGGAGAGCGCCGGGGCATCGGCCGATGCGTCGATCGGTGCGTCGACCGTCTCTCGCATCAGCGCGACTCCACTCGCGTTGTCATCTCTCACAACTCTCCCGGACCGGTGCTCGGCGGGCGACCGGCAAAGCGGTCTCTCCGAGCGTCATGGCGGACAAAAGATTCTTCCGGTATGTTAAAGCCAGCAATAGGGTACTGCGACGTCGTTTTCGGTCACAAACACGACCGGATCACACCTTACTGCCTGGTAGTGCGTAGCGCGACCGGGTCGTCGAGGCCGTGACAGCGGCGACGTCGTCGATCACACGCCCCGAACGTGCTGCTCCGAGCGGGGCCGGAGCAGCGGGTCACGGGCGGGGCGCACCCCGTTGCCGGCACTGCCCGCATCCGACCCCGGAATCGGACTCGTTCTGGTTCCACGTCACAGAAACCGCGGTGCAGGCGACCACGCCGTGTGCGTCCGAGCAAGGACGCACACCGACGACAGACAGGAAGGCTATGGACCCCGATGACCTCCGCATCCGTGACGGCCACACCGACGGTGCAGGTACACATGACCGGTGCGGACTGGTTCGCCACCAGCCCGGGCGGACTGAACCGCTACTTCACCGACCTGTTCCAGGCGTTGCACAGCCGGTCGGACGTCCGCGTCAGCGCCTCGGCCTTCGGGAGCGCGGCCGCTGGTGGGCACTCGTGGGGGCCCAGCTCCGGCTCCACGGTGGCTCGCGTGTGGACATCGCTCCGCGATGATCGCGGCCTGAGCTCGTCCACCGTCGTCGACCGCCACTTCAGTCTGTTCGGCCGCCCGGCCGTCGGCCGTCGCGGTCGGCTGCCGTCGGTCGCCCACTTCCACGGCCCGTGGGCCGCGGAGAGCGCGGCGTCCGGCGAGAGCCCGGCGGCGGTGCGCGCCAAGTACTGGGTCGAGCGGCTGCGCTTCCTCGACATCGACCGGTTCGTGGTCCTCTCCGATCACTCGGCGCGCCTGCTGCGGACCGACTACGGCGTCGACGACGCCCGTATCCGCGTGATCGCACCGGGCGTCGACCTGGATCGCTTCACCGTCCCGGCCGAACGCCGGTCCGATCGCCCCACGGTGCTGTGCGTGCGGCGGCTCGAGAACCGCATGGGCATCGACCGCCTGATCGACGCCTGGCCCGCGGTCGTCGCGGCGCATCCCGACGCGCAGCTACTGATCGTCGGCGAGGGCACGCAGGACGCGGCGCTGCGCACGCGCGCACAGGCGTCCCCCGCGTCGTCGTCCGTCGAGTTCCTCGGCCGGGTCGACGACGCTCGGCTGAGCGCGCTGTACGCCGCCGCCACCGTCTCCGTGGTCCCCACGGTCGCGCTCGAGGGGTTCGGCCTGATCGCCCTCGAGTCGTGCGCCGTCGGCTGCCCGCCCGTGGTCACCGACTGCGGCGGCCTGCCCGACGCCGTCGCCGGTCTCGACCCCTCGCTGGTGGTTCCCGCCGGGGACGCGGACGCACTCGCGGCCCGGCTCGTCACCGCTCTCGACGGCGTCGTCCCGAGCGCCGAGGCCTGCCGCGCGCACGCCGAGCGCTTCTCCTGGGACGCCGCCGCCGCTGCCCACGTCGATCTCTACCGGGAGGTGGCGTCGTGACCCGAGCACTGTTCCTCGCCCACACCGCGGCCCCGTCGGGCGCCGAGATCGCCCTGCACCGACTGGTCCGCTCCATGCGGGACACCGATGTCACGGTGGCCTTCACCGAGTACGGCCCCATGGTCGAGCGCGTGCGCGCCGACGGCATCGACACCGTCGTCGTCGACGGCGCCTTCGACAGCCGCACCGTCACCATCGGCGGCCTGTCGCCGGCGCGGGTGCTGCGCGGCGTGACCGGACTGGTCCGGCTCGGCTGGGATGTCGGCGGCGTCGCGCGCGATCGCGGCGCCGACGTCCTCGTCGCCGAGTCCACCAAGGCGCTGCTGATGGGCACCGTCGCGTCGCGACGCGCTCGTATCCCCCTGGTGTGGCATTCGCACGATCGCATCTCGGCCGAGTACTTCGGCACCGTGCTGTCTGCGGTGCTGCGTCTGCTGGGTCGGGTGGTGTGCGCGGGCTTCGTCGCCAACAGCCTGTCCACCCTGGAGTCGCTGCCCGCGCGCGGTCGCCCGTCCGTGGTGGCGTACCCCGGCATCGACCCCGCCGAGCGCAGTCCGCTGCGCCGCGCGCAGGCGACGCCGGAGCGCACCGTGCTGTGTCTCGTCGCCCGGCTCACGCCGTGGAAGGGCCACGTGGTGCTGCTGAACGCGCTGGCGCGCATGACCGTTCGGCCCGAGCGGGTCTACCTGGTCGGCGGCACGTTCTTCGGCGAGGAGCCCTACCGCGCGGAGCTCGAGGACCTCGCGGCGACGCTCGACGTCCCCGTCGTGTTCACCGGGCACGTCGACGATCCGACCGAGTACATGAGTCGGTCCGACGTGCTGGTGCACTGCACCCTCACGGCCGAGCCGTTCGGTCAGGTGATCGTCGAGGGCATGCTGGCCGGCTGCGCCGTCGTGGCGTCCGGTCCCGGTGGGCCCGCGGAGATCGTCCGAGACGGCGTCGACGGCGTGCTGGTGCCCGCCGGCGATCCGGCCGTGCTGGCCGAGGCCCTGGACCGCCTCGTCGCCGATCGCGGTCTGCGCACCCGGCTCGCGGAGGCGGCGCCGGCGCGGGCCGCCCGGTTCGACGTGGCCGAATCCGCCCGTGCCGTCGAGGATTTCCTCGCCCGCATCGTCGGCGAGCCCGCGCCCGTGCGCGCGCTGCCGGGGCGTTCGACACCCGACGCGGAAGGGGAGTCCCGTGTGGGATGACGCCACCGACCGCATCGTCACCGATCCGACCGGCCGGGCCGAGCCCGCAGCGCGTCGTCGGCTGCGCGTGCCGCCGCGCCTCGCCGCGGTGCGCGACATCGCTTTCGTCAGCTTCGGCAAGTACGGGCAGTACCTGGTCACGATCGTCACGCTGCCCCTGACCGCGCGCATCCTCGGCACCGAGGGTCTGGGCCTGCTCGCCATCGGCATGTCGGCGTACTTCATCGGCGCGCTGCTGGTGGACATGGGCATCACCACGTTCCTCGCCGCGATGATGAACGGCGACAACGTCAATCGCCTCCGCGGCAACTACCTGGCGCTGCGGGCCGGGGTGCTGACCACCATGGGGGTCGCGCTGCTGCTCGGCATGCTCGTCGACGCGCACGTGCACCTGCACATGGTGCTGCTCGGCCTGTTCGCGGGCGGCGTCTCGTCGTTCGGCGACGACTGGGTTCTGGTGGCGGAGGCCAGGTTCGGCATCGGCGTGGTGTACCAGTCGATCGGCCGCGTGCTCTACCTCGTGCTGCTGGTCGGTCTGCTGCCCCACTTCCCCAGCGCGTCCGTCGCCATGATCTGCCTGCTGCTCTCGACGCTGGTCAACGTGGTGCTCACCTGGCGCTTGACGCTCAGCGAGCACGGTCGACCGTCGCGTCCCGACGGCGTCCTGGCCATGGTGCGCATGGGTGCGCCCGTGCTGACCTCGCGGCTGCTCATCACCAGCTACGGACAGGGCGCGGCCAGCTTCTACTCGGTGGCCCTCTCCGCGGCGTCGCTCGGCCTGTTCTCCGCGAGCGACCGGCTGGTGCGGGCGTTCCAGTCGCTGCTCGACGCCATCGGCTACGGACTGTTGCCGCGGCTCGCGCGGGGACGCGAGGATCAGTTCTGGGGCAACGCGTTCCGTGGTCTCGGCGCCACCGTCGCCATCGCCGCGGCGGTGTCCGTCGCCCTGTGGATCGCCGCCCCGTGGGTGATCCCGCTGATCTTCGGCGACGAGTTCACCGACGCCGTGCACATCATGCGGGTGCAGGTGTTCATCCTCCCCTTCACCGCGCTCACGTCGTTCGTCACGACGGCCGTTCTCCCGGTGCAGCAGGACACCCGCGGCACGCTGATCGGCGCCGTCGTCGGGGCGATCTTCGCCGGCGGTGCGCTGCTCGCCGCCATCGCGACCGGGTCGGTGTGGGCGCTGGTCCTCGGCACCTTCATCTGCGAGATCGCCGTGGCCACCTGGTATCTGGTGCGCGTGCGGATGCTGCGGCGCCGCGGCGAACTCCGCCTGAAGGCGGCGAGCGACGCCGTCACCGAGCCGCTCGCCGTCCGGCAGGGGGTCGAGCGATGAGGATTCTCTTCCTGGGGGACGACTGGGTGGGCAGCAACGCCCGCTCGATGGCCGACGGGTTCCGCGAGGCGGGTCACGACGTCCTGGTGATCGACACGACGCCCGTCGCCCTGCCGACCCGGCTGACCCCGCCGTGGGTGTACGCCAAGCTCGGTCGGGGCCGCGCGCCGTGGGTGCTCGCGGACCTGCACCGCCGCATCGACGCCGCGGCGGCGGAGTTCCGTCCGGACATGCTGTTCTGCTTCCGCACGGTCCATCTGGACCAGGACCGTCTGCTGGCGCTGCCCGCCGCGCTGCACGTGCACTACAGCCCGGACGACGTCGCCAACCCGTACAACACCACGCCGGACTACCTGCGGCGCGAGCGGGACTGGGACCTGGTGATCACCACCAAGGAGCACAACGTTCCCGAGCTCGCCGAGCGCGGCGCGCGGGAGACGCTGTTCGTCCTCAGTGCCTACGACCCGGCGTGGCACCGGCCCACCGCGCGCCGGTCCCCGCAGGAGTTCACCGTCGGGTTCGTTGGCGCGTGCCGACCCGACCGGCGGGACTTCGTCACCGACCTCGCCCGCACCCACGGCTCGCGCATGGCCGTGCTGGGGCCGGGTTGGCGGCGCGTGCCCGCGCTGCGGGCCACCGCGGCGCACCTCGGCGGCCCCGTCTACGGCGAGGAGTTCTCCAACGCGGTCGCCGCGATCGGCGCCAATCTGGTGCTGCTCAACTCCGACAACCGCGACACCCACACCTGCCGCACCTTCGAGGTGCCCGCGGCGGGCGGACTGTTCGTCGGCGAGCGCACGCACGAGCACGCCCGGCTGCTCGACGACGGCACCGAATGCCGGCTGTTCTCCACCCCGGACGAGCTCGCCGAGATCCTGGCGTGGACCGCGACCGAGCCGGACAAGGCCCGCGACATGGCCGAGCGCGGCCGCGCCCGCATCGTCGCCGACGGTCACGCGTACGTCGACCGGGCCCGGCAGATCGTCGAGGCACTCCGATGACCGCCGCGACGTCCGTCGTGGTGACGGCACTCGCCCTGGTGGCCCTGCTGATCGCGGGCCTGCACCTGCGCGGCGTCGCGCGGGTCTTCGTGGTCGCGCAGGTCGCGTACTGGTCGCTGAGCTACGTCGCCCGCCCGATCGTGCTGCTCTGGGTGCTGCCGGAACCGCAGTTCGCCGACAGTCTGGCCGATCCGCGCCTGGCCACCATGGGCTACGACAAGGGCATCGCCGAGGTGCTGAAGCCGGTGATGTTCGGGCTCTGGTTCTACGTCGCCCTGGTGGTGGCGTACGTGATCTGGCAGCGCTCGCGGGGCGCGGTTCCGCGGTCCCCGCTGGCGCCGACGGCGGACCCGGACTTCTTCCGCGGCCTCGCCGTCGTCTACGTCCTGGGCCTCGGCGGGCGTTTCGTCTCCTGGGCCACCGGCAGCGCCGGATCGGCGGGCGAGGTCACCAGCGCCAACCCCTTGCTCGACTTCGCCGCCACCATGGCCACCGTCGGCGCGCTCGGAATCATCGTGTTCGCGCGGCCCGCGACGTGGCAGCGGACCACCGTTCTGCTCGGCTTCCTGCTCGGCATGGAGTTGGTGTGGACGGTGATCGTGGAGTCGAAGACTCCGGTCATGGGCGCGGCGCTCGCCGTCGCGGTGCGCTTCGCGTTCATCGGGTGGACCCGCGCGACGGTGCTCGGCGTCGCCGGCATCTCCGTCACCGCCATCGGCGCGTTCGGACTGCTGCAGGCGCTGAAGGTCGACCCCGAGACCGAGGCCATCAGCGCCCTCGCCGAGGCCAGCTACCCCGCGTCGGTGCAGCCGTTCCTGCCGATCCTGCGCCGGTTCGACCTCCTCGAGGCGGCCACCGACGCGTACTTCATGAACGGGCGGGAGTGGATCTCGCACCTCGACGTGGTGCGCAACGCCGTCCTCAACTTCATCCCCTCCCAGATCCTGGGTGCGGAGAAGTTCCAGTCCGGAACCGCCTGGGCACAACAGGTTCGCGGATCCTCGGTGGACATGCGGACCGTCTCGGTCTCGCTCGCCGAGGGCAACGTCAGCGAGGGCTTCGTCCTCGGCGGCTACACCGGGGTCGCGGTCTCCATGACCTTCACCTTCGTCATGGTGTTGGTCGCGGTGCGCATGCTGACGGCGCGCCACTTCGTCCTGGTGGTCCTCGGGCTGACGCTCATCGAGTACCCGGTGCTCTTCGAGCGCGGAATCCTCGGCACCACCGAATCTCTCGGCAAATCGCTCCAACTCGCGATCCTGGTCTGGATCGTGACGCTCGTGGTCGGGGAGTACGGCAGACAGTCGCGGGCGGTACCACCGCCCACCCGATTCGACTACCCCGACATCGACAGTCGACGCAAAGGATCGCCATCATGGGTCTGAACGATTACCTCGACATCGCCAAACGACGCTGGATGATCATCCTCGCGTGCGTCGTTGCCGGCATCGTCGCCGGAGCGGCCTACACGTCGTCGCTCACCTACTCGTACACCGCGCAGAGCCGCATGTACGTGACCATGGCGACGGGCACGTCGGTCGCCGACTCCTACCAGGGCGGAATGGCTGCGCAGCAACGCATCACGTCGTACGTCGACCTGGTCACCAGCGATCGCGTGATGAACGACGTCATCACCGAGCTCTCGCTGGACACGACGCCGGAGGAACTCGCCTCCCGCACCACGGCGACCTTCGCACCCGCCACGGTCATCATGACCGTCGACGTCTCGGCCGACACTCCCGACCAGGCGCGCGTGATCAACGACCTCGTCGTCGCCAAGTTCCGCGACCTCGTCGGTGAGCTCGAGAGCACCCAGGCGGGCGCCGCGCCCGCCGCGAAGGTCACCGTGATCGACCCGGCCACCACGCCGTCGGCGTCCGCCGGGCCCGCCCCCACCAAGAACCTCGCCGCGGGCATGATCGTCGGCCTGCTGCTCGGCTGCGGTGTGGCGTTCCTGCGCGACCGGCTGGACAAGCGCATCCGCACCACCGGCCAGGTCGCGGCGCTGAGCACCACGCACTTCCTCGGCGGCGTCGAGGCGTCCTCCCGCACCACCGACACCCGACGGGTCGCGCTCCGGCTCGAGGGTGTGCTCGCCGAGTCCATTCCGCGCGTCGTGGTGTTCGTCGGGTCGACGGCCGCGTCGTCGCGCCCGCGCTCGGCGGGGGCGTCCGACACCGTGCTCCCCGTGGCCCGCGCGCTCGCCGTGCTCGGCAAGTCGACCCTGATGGTCGACGCCAGCACCTCCGGCGGCGGCATCTCGTCCCGGATGCGTCCGTCTCCGATGCCCGGCGTCGCGGACCTCGCGCACCACCGCCGCTCGGCCGCGGACCTCATCCGCCCGACGCAGGTCGACGCGCTGCGCGTGCTGCCGCTCGGCCGGGTGGACGACGACACCGCCACCTTCGTCGTCTCCCCCCGCTTCGCCACGATCCTGCAGGACCTCGGCGGCGATCACGACTACGTGCTGGTCGACGCCACCGGAACCGCCGACGGCACCGAGGCTCTCGCGCTCGCCGCCCACGCCGACCACGCCGTCGTCGTCGTCGAGGCCGGCACCACCACGGTCGCCGACCTCGAAGAGGTGCTCACCGAGCTGCGCGACATCGGCGCGTCCGTGGCCGGCACCATCCTGGTGCCCCACCGCCCGACCAGCCGTTTCTCGCCGTCGCTGCTGCGTCGTCGTGGACCGGACGCCGCGGCCGAGACCTTGTCCCCCGCGACGCCGGCGGCCCCGCCCGCACCGGCCGTGCGCCGACCGGCCACGCCCGCGCCCGACTCCACGCCCGACGAGAACGCCTACAGCACCGAGCGGTACGACGGCGGGTCGGACACCGACCACTACCGGGACCACCGGTACGACCAGCGCGACGACGAGTGGGACGGTGACCGCGACTACCGCGACGCCGGGTCGCCCGCCGACGCCGTGACGGATCGACTGACCGTCGTCGATCACGGGCGTGACGACGTGGAGCGCGCAGCCGGTTCGGACGAGCCGGTCGCGCCCGAGGCCTCGGCGTCGGATCCCGACGGGACGCCGGGGACCGCCGACACTGCCGAGACTTCCGGGACCCCCGACGCCGCGACCGACGACGAGCCGGCCGGCGCGAGCGAGGTCGACGAGCCCGAGGAGTCGGCCCCCACCCGCGTGGCACCCAAGCGGACCGCGCCGTCGTCGACGTCGCTGCAGCGGATGCGCTCGCGCGGAGTCGGAGGGCGGGACAAGGCGGACCGCGGCTCCGGCTCGAGAAGCACCACCGCAACCACCGACACCACCACCGACACCGACACCGACACCACGGACAGCCGGGCGCACCACGAAGGAGTCTTCCGTCCATGAGCACGTCACCGACCTGGTTCGGCGGAGCGGATCGCCCCCTCTTCGGGGTGGTGCACCTCCCGGACGACGGACGCGCACGCGCCGGGGTGCTGCTGTGCCCGCCGATGGGCAAGGAACACGTGGACACCTACCGCGGGATGAAGTTCCTCGCGCAGGAGCTGACGGCGGCCGGGTTCGCCGTACTGCGGTTCGACTATGCGGGCGTGGGTGATTCGGCGGGCGAGCAGGACGCGCCCGACGCGCTCGCGCGGTGGTCGTCGAGCATCGTCGAGGGCGTCGAGCTGCTCCGCGGTCTCGGGTGCCCCGTGGTGTCGGCCGTCGGTCTGCGGGCGGGATCGCTGCTGCTCGATCACGTCGCCGCCGACCTCGGACCCCTGCACGCGGTGGTGCTGTGGGATCCGATCGCGCGCGGGCGCGGGTACGTCCGCGAGCAGCAGGCTCTCTACCGCCTGGGCGTCGGGTCGGATTCGGATCCGACGTCGAGCGAGAGCAGCGACCTCCACACCATCGGCCAGACCCTCGCGCGGGAAGCCGCCGCGGACCTGTCCGCGCTGAGCCTGACCGCGAGTGCCCCGAACGTCGGCACCTGGATCGCGGCCGTGCGGGAGGGGGGCGCCGGAACGCGGCTGTCCTCGATCCTCGCGGCGGCCGACGCCCGCGTGCTCGACGTGGGTCCGATGGCCGACTTCGTCTCGCCCGCGAGCTTTCTCGTGCCGATCCCGGCCGAGGCCGTGCGCCTGGTCGTCACCGCCCTCGACGAGGTGCACGACGCCGAGCCGTCCGCGGCCGTGTCCTTCACCCCGCGCCGCACCGCCACCGTGCCGACGGACCGAGGCAGCGTCGTCGAGACCATCGAGTCGCTCGGCGAGCACGGCCTGTTCGCCATCCGGACCACACCGGACGGGGCCGGCGACGGCCGCGACGCCGAGTCGGCCGTCGTGTTCTGCGCGACGGCCAACGACACCCGCATCGGGCCGGCGCGCCTGTGGGTCGACTCCGCCCGTCGCGCAGCCTCGTCCGGCCGCACCGCGCTGCGCTACGACCGCCGCGGCGCCGGCGAGACGGGTCCGGTGACCGCGAACGAGCACACCCCGATCTACTCCCCGGAGGGTGCCGACGACGTCGTGACCGCGACCCGCGCGGCGCACGACGACGCCCGCCGCGTGGTGCTGTCGGGCATCTGCTCGGGGTCGTGGAACGCGGCGTACGCGGCGAGTCGCACGGGGGCCGGGTCCGTGGTCCTGGTCAACGCCATCGGGTGGAGCTGGCGGCAGAAGAAATCGGCGGTCGGCGCCGTCGATCCGGCGACGATGGGGGTGCCCCGCACCGATCCGGAGTGGCAGAAGACGCCGCGGGCGCGCGTGAAGTTCGCGCTGCAGAAGCATCTTCCGTACCCGGCGTGGTTGCTGCTCGGTCGCCGCGGCATCACCCAGGTGCCCGAGGTGCTGCTGCGCACGCTCGTCGCCCGCGGGGTGGACACCACCGTGGTGCTCGCGCCCGCGGACCATCGGTGGTTCGTCGACCAGCGCGGCGAGGAGGGGATGCGCCGGCTCGCGCGCCGTGGCCGGGTTCCGTCCGTCGTCGCCGTGGGGGTCGGGGACCATTCCGGCTTCCACCACACGTTCCGGGGGGCGGTGACCGATGCCGTACTGCGGGCGCTGTCGGTCACCGAGGACCAGCGGGACGGGGCGCTCTCCGCATGACCGACTCCGGATTCGATCGCCGGCGGTTGCTGCTCGGCGGCCTCGGAGCCGCGTCGCTGCCGTTGGTGGCCGCGGCGTGTGCGCGGGACGACGGCGCCGGCGGGTCCGACCCGGCGGAATTCGCCAACGCCTCCATCGGCGACGCCCCCGCGGCCCGCAACGTCCGTGACTTCGGCGCCACCGGCGACGGCACCACCGACGACACCGCCGCGATCGCGCGGGCGTTCGACGGGCTGACCGGGCCGACCGCCGTGTACCTGCCGACGGGCACGTACCGCGTGACGTCGTGGCCGGCCATGCCCGATTACGCCACCCTGTCCGGGGACGGCGCCGACGTCACCACCGTGCTGTACGAGCAGAACGGCACGTTGATCGAGCTGCGCGACGCCCAGCGGGTGAACTTCCGCCGGATGGGGTTCTTCCTGACCGGTCCGACGGCCACCGGCATCGTCCTGGCCGGGTGCTTCCGCTGTTCCTTCGACTCGGTGACCATCCGGGGCAACCACTCGTCGGCGACGTTCCCGCAGTTCGTCGAGCAGCGGGGAATCGTGTTGTCCGACAACACCGGCGGCACCACGTTGACCAACTGCGACATCAACAACTTCGGGATCGGCCTGACCACCCGGACCATCCAGAACTACGTCACGGCGTCGAAGTTCACCAGCAACCGGGTCGGCGTCCTCGGCACGGGCGGGGACTTCACGGCCGGGCTGGCGCTGACCAACGTCGAGTTCGTCTCCGACAACGATCGGAACACCACCGACAAGCACCTGGTGGTGGACGGACCCGCCAACGACTGGTGGCTCACCAACGTCTGGTTCGAGGGTTCCGACGTCGCCGTCTCGGTCGGGTCCCCGGACGTCGGCGGGCCGTCGCAGTTCGGCATGGTCAACTGCAAGGTGGCCGCGCGCACCACGTGCATCGAGCTGCGCTACTGCCGACAGCCGTACCTGGCCAACGTGATTCTCGATCCCGATCCGAACAGCACGCCCGCCGAGGTGGTGATCGACCCGGTGCACACCCCCACCGGGACGGCGATCAACCTGATCTCCGGCGCGAACGACGACGTCGACTTCGCGGCGTTCCCGCCCGACTGGACGGTGATCGGACGCGGCGCCGCCGCGGGAGCGACGTACAGCGGCACCGTCGTCGCGCGCGCCACCGGCACCGACGATCTGATCCGCACCGAGCGGGACGGACGCACCACCGCGGTGGTCCGTCCCGACGGCACGTGGGTGTCCGACGACCCCGAAGCCGGTGTGGTGCTGAAGGATTCGGACGGCGGGTACTGGCGCCTGGTCGTCGGGACGGACGGGGCGCTGCGCACCGATTCCCTCGGCCGCACCCGGCCGTAGGTTCGGCTCAGATGACCCCGAGATTCTGCCCCGTCACCTGACCGGAGTTGGAGATGGTGAGCCGCCAGCTCTTGCCGTCCGGGGAGGTCACGATCGGTCCCCCGCCGGCGGACACCGTCTTGCCGCGGCCCTGCACCGACCACCCCCGCGGGAAGGTGTTGAGCGGGAAGTCCGCGCCCTGACTGGTGATGAGGTTGACGGCGGTGCCCTCCGGGACGTTGGTCGGGTCGATGCGGATCAGGCGGGGTGTCGACTGCTGATCCGGGTCGAAGGCCACGTTGGCCAGGTAGGGCTGGCGGCAGTGCAGCAGGTCCAGCCCGACGGTGCGGGCGGCCACCTTGCAGTTGACCATGCCGAACTGCGACGGCCCGCCCACGCCGGACTTGCCGATCTGCAGCGCCGTGGCCGCACCCTCGAACCAGACGTTGGTGAGCCACCAGTCGTTCGCGCGCCCGTCGACCAACAGGTGTACCGACGTCGTCTTCGGGTTGATGTCGGAGGTGAATTCGACGTTGGTGAGCGACATTCCGGACGCGAAGTTGTTGCCCGTCCCCAGCAGGGAGACCCAGTTGGTCGTGAACTTGCAGTTGGTGATGTAGGACTGGATCGCGGTCGTGGACATCGCGGTGCCGTAGTTGTTGAAGTCGCAGTTGACGAACGACGTTCCGCCCGTGTTGTTGATCAGCGACAGGCCGCGCTGCGGCAGGAACTTCGGGTGGCTGCCCGAGGTGTGGTTGCCGCGGAAGACCACCGAGTCGAACGAGCACCGGAAGCAGTGGTCGAGGACCACGGCCGTCGAGTTGGGGTCCAGCGAGAAGATGCCGAGGTTCTTGATCGCCACCCGCTGCTTGTCCTCGAGCGTCAGCAGCGCGCCGGACGAGGCGTGGATGATCGTCGTCAGATCCGCGCCGGCCCCGAAGACGGTGGCGTAGTTGTCGAACTGCGGGAGCGAGCGCACCCGGTACTCGCCCGGCGGGAAGTACAGCGGCCGCCGCTGTTGCTGCGCTGCGGAATACGCCGCCGCGATGGCAGCCGTGTCGTCCGCCTGGTCGTTGCCCTGCGCGTTGAACGGTGCCGCCTTGACGCTGACCCAGCCGAGCAGCGAGCCGGGATCGGTCTCGCCCGCGGTCATCTCGACGGCCACCGGATCGCGCGACGCGCCGCCGACCAGGGCGGCCGCGCCCACCCCCGCCGCCACGCCGCCGACGAGCAGCGACCGACGCCCCATCCTGTCCGTACGCCCTGCACCCACCATGGAATCTCCTCGCTCACCCGATCGGGATGCCACAGCCCCCGTTCACCCCGGGCACAGACAAGCACCGGGCGGACGGCGTCGGCGCGCGACTCGCCGAACGCGCTATGAGCGAAAACACATGCGGCGCAAACAGACCGACCGCCGCGATCGACAACTCGCGCTGCGCCGGACCTGCGCCCCGTTTCGGCCGGGGCGAGCCGGAAACTTACCGAGATCGGCCGAGGCGGGCGGTCAGGACGCTCCGAGCATCCAGCGGGGCCGCGTCCACACCTGCCAGTGCTCGAGACGCTCGAATCCGATGTGCTCGTAGAGCGGTGCACCGGGAATCGACGCCAGGCACAGATCCTCGGTGGGACCGCGTACGCCGGCATCGAGGTGCTTGACGCCCGCGACCAGCCGGGTGGCGTGACCGTGCCGCTGACGCGACGGCTCCGTCGCCAGCGTCCATCCCACCGAGATGCCCTCGGCCCGGCACAGCAGACCGCAGCACACCATCGCGTCGTCCTCCCACAGTCCGCCGAACACGACGTCGTCGCGGGCGAGCAGATCCTCGGTGAAGACGGCCCCGGCCAGATCGCGGCCGAGCCCGAAGGCGTCGGCGGCCAGTTCGCGCGTTCGGGGCAGGTCCGCCGGCGTGATCTCGCGCACGCTGTCGGCGGCGACACCCGCGTTGGCGGCGCGCCGCATGAGCGGCATCGCGCGCGCGGCGACCCACCCCGCGTCGGCCAACACCTGGGCGCCGGACAGGCCTTCGCCGGCGAGCATGATCAGACCGGGAACGCCCAGGCTCGCGAGCGCGTCCTTGGCCTCGGTGACCAGAACGCGCACGTCACCGCCGTGCACCAGCGCAATGTTGTAGTCGATCTGCTGCGCACCGCTGAACGCGAGCCAGTGGTGATCGCCCATCTCGTGCGACGCGACGGCCCACGGAGCGGCTGACTCGCCGAAGGCGCGGCGGATGCGGTGAAGATCGGACACAACGGACACCTCGACAGCGTATCGGTTCCTTCTCGGGGCCGGAAACCTTCGTGCGGTATGGAAACGACTCGTATATAGTTCCCCGTGACGACCGAGGCGCTCCGCAGCAGCGGACCGCATCAGTTTCTCACCGGTCGTCGACGGGTGTCGCCGCGGGGCGCAGACGGCCGTCGGCGGGCGGATCCGATCAGCGGACCTTCACGGTCCCAGGTACTTCGCAGGCAAGGAGTGAGCCCCGTGACGCAGTCGGCGCCCGCACCGAACGACGCCCCCGCTGCCTCCCACGATCACCTCGTGCGGAGTTCGCTGCAGCGCGCGGGTCGACTTCCCGTCGACGCCTGGACGCTCGCGGACACCGACGATCTGTTCGACGCCGGTCTCACCTCGCACGCCAGCGTCGCCCTGCTGGTCGACCTCGAGGACGCCATCGGCGTCGAGTTCCCGGACGCGCTGCTCCGCAAGTCCACCTTCTCCTCGATCGCCACCATTCGCGCTGCACTCGCTCGCGTGCAGGAAGGCCGCGGCGGCCTGGACACCTCGGCCGTCGCCGTGCCGGGAAGCCGTCGATGACCACGTCGCACTCCGACACCACGCCCATCCGTCTCTCCGACTCCGCCGCCGACGCCGAGTCAGAGACCGGCCGCGCCACCTTCGAGCCGGACAACCTGTTGCCGCGCTTCGCCCGTCGTGCCGAGGAAGCCCGGTACGAGAGCGCCGCACCCGGCGCACCCACCACGCGTACCGATCCCGCCGGCCGGGACCGCGCGACGCACCGGCTCGGCTCACCCCTGCCGGAGATCGGCGAGGGCGAGGACCGTCGGGTCGCGGAGCCCATCCCCCTGCGCCCGGGCATGCCCGCGCCGCGCAGCCGGTGGACGCGGTGGTTCGCCCTCCATCTCAACGGCGTGCTCGGGGTGCTGCTCGAGACGGCCGCGCTGACGGCCACGCTCGCGGTGGTGCCGTTCGCGGGCAACAACCTTCTTCTCGCCTTCCTGGTGGTGCTGGCCGTGGTGTTCCCGCACCAGCGTCGCCAGCGACTGACGCTGTCGGCCCTCGACGATCTCCCGCGGATGGCCACGACGGTCGCCGTGGTCACGCTCATCGCCGTCGTCATCACCGCCCCGAGCACGTCGGTCGGCGGCGCCGCCGGCGTCGCGGGCGCCGTGCTCGCCGCGATGGTCGTGGCGCGGCAGCTCTCCTACGTGGTCACCCGGCGCCTGCGCCGGTCGGCACGCTTCCAGCGCCGGACCGTCGTGATCGGCAGCGGCATGGTGGCCGGCCAGTTGGTCGAGAGCATGCAGGCCTACCCCGAGCACGGTCTCGCTCCCCATGCGCTGCTGGACGATTCGCCGATGCCGGCCATCGTCGCCAGCCACATTCCGGTGGAGCCGCTGGCCAACCAGCTGCGCGCCTACATCTCGGTGCGCCAGATCGACACCGTCGTCATCGCGTTCTCGGCCATGCGCGAGTCCGCGCTGCTCACCCTGCTGCGCGAGTGCGACCGGATGGACTGCGAGATCTTCGTCGTCCCCCGGCTCTTCGAGTTCGTGTCGGTCACCGGCGACATGGATCGCCTCCACGCCATTCCCCTCGTGCGCATCCGGCGGGACGTCCACCGGTCCCTCGCGTGGGGCGTCAAGCGCGTGCTCAGCAGCATCCTCGCCGCCCTCGCGATGGTGGTGCTGGCGCCCGTGCTGATCGCGGTGGCGCTGGCCGTACGGATCAGCGATCCCTCGGCGCCCGTGCTGTTTCGGCAGATCCGCGTCACGGCGGACGGCCGCGTGTTCGAGTGCCTGAAGTTCCGCTCGATGAAGCCGGAGTCCCGCGAGGAGTCCGACACCACGTGGAACATCTCGCAGGACCAGCGCATCGGTCGACTGGGCCGGTACCTGCGCAAGACGTCGCTGGACGAGCTCCCGCAGTTGTGGAACGTGGTCAAGGGCGACATGGACCTGGTCGGTCCGCGTCCGGAGCGCCCGCACTTCGTGAACAAGTTCGCCACCGAGATCCCCGGTTACAGTGCGCGGCACCGTGTTCCGGGTGGTCTGACCGGCTGGGCGGCCGTCCACGGATTGCGCGGCGACACGTCGCTGAAGGACCGCGCCCTCTACGACAACTACTACATCGAGAACTGGTCGCTCTGGCTGGACGTGAAGATTCTCCTGCGCACGGTCATGGCCGTGCTCCGGCGGACCGGTGGTTGATCGGCCATGACATTTCGCCGCCTCGTGGTGGCGTGCACGGCTCTGCTCGCGCTGCTGGTTCTCGCGGGTTGGCCCGTCTACGTCCACCCTCAAGTCGACTCCCCCGAGCCCGCCGACGCCGTCGTCGTTCTCGGCGGTGAGCCCTACGCCCGCTTCCACTACGGCATCGATCTCGCCGAGAGCGGCTACGCGCCGCAGGTGGTGCTGTCCAACTCCGTCGGGCCGGACGACGTTCGCATGCAACAGATCTGCGACGGCGACTACTCCGTGAAGGTCAGCTGCTTCCTCCCGGACCCCTACTCCACCAAGGGTGAGGCCGAGGAGATCGCGACGCTGGCCGCGGAGAACGACTGGCACCACATCATCGTCGTCACCTACATCCCGCACCTGTCCCGCGCGCGCTACATCGTGGAGCAGTGCTTCTCCGGTCGCGTCACCATGGTGGCCAACCCCACCTCGCAGAATGTCGCCGAGTGGGCGTGGAGCTACGTCTACCAGACCGCCGGATACCTCAAGGCCGCACTCGACAGCGAGTGCACACCGGCGCGAACGCCGTAGCAGCGGCGCCACCTCGTCGGTGGCGTCGTCGGGGGGCTACGGCGCTCGCGTCGGATGACACGATCGCAGCGACTGCGCCCAGTCGCGTCAGAACCGCGGAAGCACCAACGGGGGCAACTGAATCGGCGGCGGCAGCTGGAACTGCGGCAGACCCGGAATCAGCGGCGGCGGAGCCGGCGCGGGCGCCGGAGCCGGAGCGGGCTCGTCGTACACCGGCGCCGAGTCCTCGACGACGGGCGGCGGCGTGGTCGTCGACGACGGGGGCGGCGACGTGGTGGTGGTCGTCGTGGGCCGCGGGGTGGTGGTCACGGCCGTCGTGGTCGACGTCGTGTCGGACCCACTGGACGCGTCGTCCACCGGCTGCGCGGTGGTGCCGCCGTAGCCGAGGATGAGACCGGCCGCAGCCGCGATCGCGAGGCCCAGCGCGGCGATCAACGGCACCTTGGACCGTCGTCGATACCCGTCCGACGACGTCACCCCGCTGTCCCCGGACAACCAGGCCGGCGTCTCCGCCGAGCGCGGGTCGGCGACCTCGCTGTAGGCCATCTCGTTCGGCCGGGGCACCTCAGCGGTCGGCTCGACCGGCGCCGGATCCTGCGGGGGCGCAACCAAATCGGGGACGGGAGCCGACGCCGGCGGGACGGGGGCGGGAGCCGAGACCGGCGGGGCGGCGAGCGTCGGGGCGTTCTCCACCGGCGTCGCCGACAGGGCCGCGCCCTTGGCGGCCACCAGCTCGGGCTCGTCGGGCGTGATGGTGCGCAGCCCCACCCACGACGCGAGGGTCTCCTGCACCAGCGGGATCCGCGCGCCGCCGCCCACGAGGACCAGGGCGTCGACCGGCCGTCCGGCGCGCGCGACGACGTCGCGGGTCAGCCGCGCCGACGATTCGACGGGCACCGCCGCCATCGCGTCGAACGCCTCGCGGGACAGCAGGATCAGGCCGCCCATCCCGGGGATGCACACGGCGCCGTTGGCGGACAGTTGCTCCTTGGCCACCCGGCAGCGGGCCTCGAACTCCCGCTCGTCGACGCCGTCGGCACCTGGTTGCTGGCGACCGATCTGGTTGTCGCGGATTAGGGCGTCGAACAGGTTGCCGCTGACGACGAAGCTGCGCTCGGACGCCAGCACCGCGCCGGTGTCGAGGTCGACGACGGTGACCGACAGGCCGGAACTGCCGAGGTCGTACAACGCGACGGTGTGCAGACCGTCCAGGTCACCGGTGGTGCGGAGGAAGTTGATCGCGGCGTGGACCTCGGGCACCAGGCGGTAGTTCGCGATGTGCTGGCGGGCCATCGCCTTGGCCACGGCGCCGGCCTGCGCGTCGTCGCGGTAGGCGACGCCGGTGGCGGCGATGGGATCGGGAATGCCCGGATCGGCGAGCACCTCGCCGATGGACTGGGCCGCGAGCTGCTCGGCCGGGTCGAAGGTGGTGTCGATGACCCGGTGCCGGAAGCGCGCGGCCGCGCCCGCGTGCACCTCGCGCACGGGACTGGCCATGCGCACCGCACTGGTGCCCACGGACACACCGAGAACCGAGCTCATCAGCCGCCTTCAGCAGTTCGCGTGCAGCGGACCCGACCGCGGGCGCTGCTTACCGGTCGAGAGTGTAACGAAACTCCCGCCTGAGCGTCACCCGGACGGTTTTCGGCCCACCCGGCGAACCGCTGACCCGGTTCGGCTCAGGTGTACGGCTGGCGTGCGGTCTCGGGATCGCCGAAGGTCACCGCGCGTTCCCGACGCGTCCCGGACGCCAGCGTCGCCGCCCAGTTGATCAAGGTGCCGGCCCGGTTGCGTCGGCCCGAGAGGAACGCGATGTGGATCGCGCCCCACGCCGCCCACCCGGCGAAACCGGACAGCTGGATCGGGCCGGCCTGCAGCAGGGCGTGGCGACGCGCGATGTACGCGGCCGAGCCCAGGTCCCGGTACTTGAAGGGGGTCGAGTAGCGACGCTCGCCCTGCAGCGACTTGGCGATCATCGCGCCGGCGTGGTGGCCGCCCTGCATCGCGACCTCGGCGACGCCCGGCAGATCGTTGAGCGCACTGACGTCGCCCACGACGTAGATGTTCGGATGACCGGCGACGGACAGGTCGGGCTGGACGGGGATGCGGCCGCTGCGGTCCTGCTGCACGCCGAGCGCGCGGGCGAGAGTGGCGGCGAAGGGCACGGCCTCGACGCCCGCGGTCCACAGCACGGTGCGGGTGTCGTAGGTGGTGACCTTCTTGTCCTTCTTGGTGGTCACCTCGACGGCGTCGGCACGCACGTCGGTGACGTGGACGCCCAGGTGCGTCTCGACGCCCACCGCGTCGAGAGTCTTCTGCGCCTTGGCCGAGAGCCGCGCGTCGAACGATTCGAGCACCCGGTCACCGCCGTGGAACAGCAGCACCCGCGCCTCACCGGGGTCGATCGCGCGGAACTCGTTCTCGAGCGCGCGGGTGGCGAGCTCACGGATCTGCCCGGCGATCTCCACGCCGGTGGGGCCGCCGCCGGACACCGCGAACGTCAGCCACGGGCGTCGTTCCTCGGGGGTGGGGAGCGATTCCGCCATCTCGAACGCGCTGATGAGCTTGCGACGGATCGCCAGGGCGTCGTCGACCGTCTTCATGCCGGGCGCGTACTGCGCGAACTCGTCGTGACCGTGGTAGCTCTGCCGCATGCCGGCGGCGACCACCAGGTGGTCGTAGCGCAGCTCGAACGTCGACCCGTCGATGCGCGTCGCGGTGACGGTGCGGTTCTCCGGGTCGATGCCCGACGCCTCCCCCAGCGCCACGTGAGTGTTCTTCTGCTTGCGCAGCAGGTGCCGCAGCGGCGAGGTGATGGCGCCCTCGGACAGCAGGCCCGTCGCGCACTGGTAGAGCAGCGGCTGGAACACGTGCGAGGTGCCGCGGTCGAGCAGGGTGACGTCGCCGTCGATCCGGCGCAGGCGGCGGGCGGCGTACAGCCCGCCGAATCCGCCCCCGACGACGACGACGGACGGGCGACGACGTGGGAGCCGGTCGGCCTCGGGATCGGTCTGCTGGGCGGTCACCCTGGTCATCCTCCTCGGTTTCGCGGACGGTGCGTGGGTGTGTACCCCGCCCGCGGGCGGTTGCACCACGACCGCGTGCGCGCGTGTAACGCTTTTCCCCGATTAGCGATCCAACTGTCAGGTTTCGGTACGCTTCGGGCGGAGTCGGGTTACTCGTCGCGCTGTGCGCACCCTGGGTTCGGGAGTTCTGCCATGTTCCGTCTGCTGGCTCGCTGGCGACGTCTGCCGTTCGATTACGCAGCGCTCCCCGAGTACATGCAGCGCCACGGCCTCCTGGATCCGTACCGCCGGTGCATCGCCGGTCTCGTCGCCATCATGGTGGCGT
This sequence comes from Rhodococcoides corynebacterioides, assembly GCF_019834675.1. Lineage (GTDB taxonomy): Bacteria > Actinomycetota > Actinomycetes > Mycobacteriales > Mycobacteriaceae > Rhodococcoides > Rhodococcoides corynebacterioides_A. The sequence continues at coordinate 45,460 of NZ_JABUBU010000018.1, forward strand.
CGGGCGGCCTGTTGTTCTTCAGTCCGATCGGCCCCACCGGTCCCCTCGAGTCGGCCGTGATGATCGCGTGCATGATCGGCGGCGCCGTGGTGTGCGCGCTGTGGCTGCTGCGGCCGTGGCCGACGTATCGCCAGTCGGTGCTCTTCGTGATCGGTGCCGACGCCCTGATCCTCGGGGCGCTGATCTCCATCGCCGACGCCCCCACGGCGTTGACCCTGTCCACCGCGTTCCTCGTCGTGGGCGTCTACTGCGGACACTTCCTCCCGATGCGCGCGCTGCTGCTGCACGTCGGCGGCACCGTGGGCGCGTCGACGCTCCTGCTGATCATCGCGGCCACCAGTCCGGGCGCGGACCTGGCGCTGCTGATCGTGCAGTTGCTGGTGCAGTCGGCGCTGTTCTTCTTCATGCCGCTGATGTCGCAGGTGCCGCTCTTCCACCTGCGTGACGACGCGTACCGGTCCGCCGCCGACCCCCTCACCGGCGTCCTCAACCGTCGCGGCCTGCACCAGGTGGTCACCGCGCACAGTCACATGCCGCTCGCCGAGGACGACGTCGTCGCCGCTCTCGTCATCGACCTCGACGGCTTCAAGCACGTCAACGACACTCTCGGCCACGCCGGGGGCGACGACGTCCTCCGCCGCGTCGGCAACCGGTTGCGGGCCGCCACCGACGGATGGGCTGTGGTCGCGCGCCTCGGCGGCGAGGAGTTCGGGGTGATCGCCGCCGTCCCCGCGTCGTCGTTCCCCGATCGGTTCGCCGCGGTGCACGACGCGGTGCACAGCGTCGCCGACACCGTCCCGATCACCGCCAGTTCCGGCGTCGCCTGGCAGAGCGCCGCCGAGTTCCGGCGCGACCATCGGGACGTCGAGAACCTCTTCCGCCGAGCCGACCGCGTGATGTACGACGTCAAACGCGGCGGCGGCGACCGCATGGGCGTCGTGCACTGCCCGCCCGGTCCGAACCGTGCCGTCGTTCCCCCGGCCCGAGCGGCGCACCCGCGGTCGTACGACGACGTCGCCTGACCCGGAGCCCTACACTCCGGGCATGCGCGTGCTCTTCGTCTGCACCGGCAACATCTGCCGCTCCCCCACCGCCGAGCGGCTCACCACGGCCTGGGCGGACGAACTCGGCGTCGACGTCACCGCCTCGAGCGCGGGGGTGCGAGCCGTCGTCGGCCACGGGGTCGAGTCCCACGCCGCGGCCGTTCTCGAATCGCTCGGCGGTGACCCCACCGGCTTCGCCGCCCGACGCCTCACCCCCGCCATCGCGACGGACGCCGACGTCGTCATCACCATGACCGCCGGCCACCGCGACGAGGTGCTGACCGTCGCGCCGCGCACCCTCCGCCGCACCTACACCCTCCGTGAGGCCGCGGAGTTCGCCCGCCGCACCGGGGTGGTCGACCCGACGGCCTGGTTCTCCGCCCGCGCCGCCTCCCCGGTCACCGACCTCGACATCGACGACCCCATCGGCCAGGACACCGCCGTCTTCGAGGCCGTGGGTGAGGCCATTGCCGACAATCTGCAGCCGCTGTTCGAGGCGTGGTACCGGGGGCGGTAGGGCGGGGCTGCGGGGATGGGCTGCGCAGCGCAGCCGGATCCGCGCGAGCTCCAGGGATCCGCGTCGGCTACAACACCAGCGGATCCCTGGAACTGCAGCGGATCGGGCGGCGCACCCACCCGGAGGCCTGATACCGGGGCGGAGTGCCGCCGGGCTGCGGGTGGGCTGCGCAGCGCGGGTGGATCCGCGCGAGCTCCAGGGATCCGCGTCGACTGCAACACCAGCGGACCCCTGGAACTGCAGCGGATCGGGCGGCGCACCCACCCGGAGGCCTGATACCGGGGGCGGAGTGCCGCCGGGCTGCGGGGGCGGGCGGCGCAGCGCAGCCGGATCCGCGCGACCTCCAGGGATCCGCGTCTGCTGCAACACCAGCGGACCACTGGAACTGCAGCGGATCGTGGCCCGGCCTGCCGGCAGCCGCCCGATCGGCACCCCGCCGCGCGGCTCCAGCGGGTGGGCGGGCGCGAGGGTCCACAACTCGGCCGACGGGACGGGATCCCGTCGATCGGGTGCACTTGTGGACGGTTCCGCCCGGTCAGGGCCGGGGGTCGACCCGGCGACCGCCCGCGGCGCAGCGCAGCCGGATCCGCGCGACTTTCAGTGATTCGCGTCGACTGCAACACCAGCGGACCCCTGGAACTGCAGCGGATCGACGGGCGATCACCCCTGCTCACAGCACCGCACCACCCCGAACCGCGGCCGAATCCCACCCCACCCCTTGTCTGCAACAGGCAGTTGCACTAACTTTGTCTGCAACACGCTGTTGCACACACCCCAGCTGCCCGCGGAGGACCCCACCATGACCGCTCTGCACGAGCCGACCGCCTACCAGGACACGCTGCGCATCCTGTCCGAGGCGTCCGTCGAGCGACACTTCGACGCCTTCACCGACATCCCCTGGGACGACCCCGAGTACGCGGTGATCCCGAACGATCCGCGCTGGATCCTCCCCGGAGCGGACCCCCTCGGCGCCACGGACTGGTACCGGTCGCAGAGCGTCGAGCGGCAGATCGAGATCGGGATGTACCGGCAGGCGAACATCATGAAGGTGGGCCTGCAGTTCGAGCAGATCCTCATCGCGGGGCTGATGAACTACGCGTTCCGCCTCCCCAACGGACAGGCCGAGTTCCGCTACTCCACGCACGAAGCGACGGAGGAGTGCCACCACACGCAGATGTTCCAGGAGCTGGTGAACCGCATCGGCATCGAGGTGGACGGCGGCCCTCGCTGGTTCCGCGCCCTCGCGCCGATCATGCCGCTGGCGGCGGGTCCGCTGTCGTTCGGCTTCTTCGTCGGTGTGCTCGCGGGCGAGGAGCCGATCGACCACGTGCAGAAGGCGATCCTGCGCAGCGGGGAGAACCGGCACCCGCTGATCACCCGCATCATGCAGATCCACGTGGCGGAGGAGGCGCGGCACATCGGCTTCGCGCACCAGTACCTGCGTCACAAGGCCCCGCGCCTCAACCGCGCGCAGCGCGGGCTGATCTCCGTGGTCATGCCCGTGATCATGCGGGTGCTGTGCGACGCCATCATCAAGCCGTCGCCCGCCATGCGCCGCGATCTGCAGATCCCCGATCACGTGGTCGACGAGGTGTGGTGGGACGGCGAGGAGTCGCGAAAGATGTTGCGCGACATGTTCGGCGACGTCCGCATGCTGGCCGACGACCTCGAGCTCATGAACCCCGTGTCCCGACGCGTGTGGCGCGCGCTGGGTATCGACGGCCGGCCCTCGCGGTTCCGCAGCGAGCCCGCGTCCGCGGCGGCCTGATGCCGCACGTCGTCACGCAGTCGTGCTGCGCCGACGCCTCGTGCGTGGTGGCGTGCCCGGTCAACTGCATTCATCCCGCACCCGGTGAGCCGGGGTTCGGCACCGCGGAGATGCTGTTCGTCGACCCGGCCACCTGCGTCGGCTGCAGTGCGTGCGTGACGGCGTGCCCGGTGGGGGCGATCAAGCCGGACACCACCCTGACCGATGCCGAGCTGCCGTTCCTCGAGCTCAACGCCCAGTACTACCACCGGAATCCGCACGAGGACCGCACCCCGCTCGCGCTGGTGCCGACGCAGCGCCGGTTGCGCCGGCCGGGCCCGTTCCGCATCGCCGTGATCGGCGCCGGCCCGGCCGGCCTCTACACCGCCGACGAGTTGCTCCGCCATCCGGAGATCACCACCGTCGACGTGTACGACCGCCTTCGCACGCCGTACGGGCTGGTCCGCCACGGTGTCGCGCCCGATCACGGATCGACCAAGCGGGTGACGGAACTGTTCGCCGCCATCGAGTCGCAGCCCGGGTTCCGCTACCGCCTCGGGGTCGACGTCGGCACGGATGTCACTCTCGCGCAACTGCGTTCGGAGTACCACGGGGTGGTGTACGCCGTCGGCGCCTCGCACGACCGGACGCTCGGCATCCCGGGCGAGCACCTCGCCGGGTCGCTCGGCGCCACCGACCTGGTCGGCTGGTACAACGGGCACCCGGATCGGCGCGAGCTCACCGTCCCGCTCCACCACGAGCGCGCGGTGGTGATCGGCAACGGGAACGTGGCCCTCGACGTCGCCCGCATGCTCACCCGCGACCCGCAGTGGCTGGCCGAGCACACCGACATCGCCCCGCACGCCCTGAACCAGTTACGACACAGCAATATCCGCGAGGTTCGCATCCTCGGCCGCCGCGGCCCCGCCAACGCCGCGTTCACCGTGCCGGAGCTGCTGGGACTGAAACAGGCCACCCACGTCGACGTCGTCGTCGACGCGGATCCGAGCACCCTCACAGGCACCGACCGCCACACCCTCATCCTGCGCGAGTTGGCCGAGCGACCGACACCCACCGGCACCCGCCCGCGCATCGTCCTCGAGTTCCACGCCGCCCCCGTCGAGATCATCGGCGACCGCCGCACCGTCGCCCTCGAAATCGCCCGCACCGGTGCCGACGGCGTCCCGACGGGCACCACCCGCGTCGTCGACACCGGTCTCGTCGTGCGCGCGATCGGCTTCCGCGGATCGGGAACCACCGGCCTCCCCACCGATCCCGCGACCGGGATCGCCCGCCACGATCGCGGCCGCGTCGAACCCGGCCTCTACGTGGCGGGGTGGGTCAAGCGCGGGCCGCGCGGATTCATCGGGACCAACAAGACGTGCGCGCAGGAGACCGTGGAGTCGATCCTCGACGACCTCGACGGCACAGACACCACCGACACCCCGGCCACCCCACCCACCCGAGGCGTCGGCCTCGACGCCTGGCGCCGACTCGACGCGGCCGAGATCGCACGCGGAGCCACCGAGGGTCGCCCACGCGTGAAGCTCACCGACCCGCACGAGCAGGCACGGGCCCAGGCACCCCGCGAGGCGCCGCGCCGGAAGCGAGCATGGGGCGTCGTCCCGGCGTGAGACACTTCTGGCCACATGAGCCAGAAGACGCCTCCGCCTGCCGACCCTCCCCGCGACGGTCGCAAACGGCGCTGGGAGCAGCACAACGCTGACCGGCGCGCGCAGGTGATCGACGCTGCGCTGGCGGTGCTCGACCGCAACGACGATCCGGGCGGGTCGGTGACCGCCCAGCAGATCGCGGACCAGGCCGGCATCCACCGCACGGGTATCTACCGCTACTTCGAGGACAAGACCGACCTCGACGTGGCCATTCAGCGGGAGATCTGCGACCGGTTGCAGGCGGAGCTGAGCCGCGCGGTGGTCCTCGAGGGCCAGGCCCGCACCGCCGTGCATCGGGTGGTCGAGACGTACGTGCGGTGGTCGGTGGCGCACCCGTCGTGGACGCGCTTCGCCGAGCGTGCGGTGCCGGGCGCGACGGAGAACCCGATGGCCGACGTGATCGCCCGCATCGCGGAGCTGATCGAGTTCGCCGTCGACGGATTCCTCGCGCTGGTGGGCGCCGAACTCGACACCGACGATCAGCGGCTCACCGGCCCCTGGGTGGCGGGCCTGATCTCCGGCTGTATGGCGTCGGTGCGCGCGTGGGAAGCGCAGGGGCCGAACAGCGTGAGCCTGGAGCAGGTGATCGAATTCCTGGCCGACACCGTGTGGATCCAGATCCTGGGATTGGCGGCGTCGCGCGGCATCACCATGCCGGAAACGCCGTTGGAGGCATTGTTCACCGACCCGGAATCCAGCACTCCGCGCTGACATTTAGCCCTTTTCCCGAGCCCCCTCGGGCTACCATTCCGCAATGGTGAAACGTCGCCTCGCGGGCTTGGCGTTCTTCCTGGCGGTGGCGGGCTTCGTGGGCTTCACCACCGCCCAGTACGCGCGTGCGTTCGACGATTCGATCCGGGTGCGTCTGGTGCTCGACAACGCCGGCAACGCCCTCCCGCAGAACGCCGACGTCAAGGTGCGCGGCGTCCTGGTGGGCGACGTCCGCGAGACGACGACGGAGAACGGCCGGGTGGTCGCGTCCCTCGCCCTGAATCCCTTTGAGGCGGAACGTATTCCGTCGTCGGTGACGGCACGGCTGTTGCCCAAGACGCTGTTCGGCGAACGCTATGTCGCCCTGCAGATTCCCGAGAACCCCGGGTCGACCGGCCTGACCGACGGCGCGGAGATCGAGCAGGACCGCAGCGGCAACGCCGTCGAGGTGGGCCGCGTCCTCGATTCGGTGCTGCCGTTGCTCGAGGCGATTCCGCCGGAGGACCTGTCCTCGACGCTGGGCGCGCTGGCGTCGGCGCTGGACGGCAACGGCGAGAAGCTCGGCCGCACCCTGGATCGGCTCGACACGATCGTCACCGAGCTGGCGGCCGAGGTGCCGACCATTCGCGCCGATCTGCGCGGCCTGGCCGATCTGTCGCAGACCTATTCCACGGCGGCCCCGGATCTGGTGGCCGCCCTGGACGATCTGCGCATTCCGACGGGAACGGTGGTGGAACGGCAGGCCGAGGTGGACACCCTGCTGCGCAGCGCAGCATCGTCGTCGGGATCGCTGGCCGACCTGGTGGCCGCCAACGCCGAGTCCGTCGTCTCGTTCGCCGCGGACTCGCGGCAGGCGGTGGAACTGTTGGCGGAGTTCTCCCCCACCATCGGGTGCGTGCTGCCGAAGTTCGCGGCCCTGTACCCGGAGGCGCAGCGCATTCTCGGCGTGAACGAGGCGTATCCGGGCGCGCGCGGCACCATCAATTTCGTCAACCCCCGCGGCCGCTACCTGCCGAACCAGGACGAGCCGCGGCTCTTCGACGACCGCCCCGGCGCCTGCTACGAGGACGTCACCACCCCGGGGAAGTTCTTTCCCCAGTACCCGGGCAGCGGCATCAACGACGGCTCGTACGCAGTGCCGTCTCGCAACCCGGGGCCGGCGACCGTGGCCACCGTGACCGCCCCGCAGCTCTCCCCGCTGCCCGCGTCTTACGCGGGATCACAGATCGAGCGCGACACCCTCGCCGTCGTCTACGGCGAGGGCAGCGGCCTCGACCCGCGGGACGTGCCGGGCTGGACCACCCTCGTCGGCGCACCCGCGTTGCGGGGCAGCGACATCCGGATCAGATGACGCAAACAGCCAATCCGTCAGGACCGATCGCGCGGCACCGACGCTCCACGGCGAAAACGCGGACCGGGCTCGGAGCGCGGCGCAGGCGGCGGCGTGACCGGCGGCGGGGTCTGGGTGGCGGGGGCCTGCGGACGCAGGGGCGCTTCCTGACGCGCGAGGGTGGTGTCGGTCTCGTAGTAGTGCCGGTACTCGTAGTCCTTGCGCCCCTTGTTGGGAGTCATCGTGAGGATGACGCCGAGCACGGGCGCGCCGACCTGCGCGAGGTTGCCCAGCGCGCGGATGATCTCCTCGCGCTTGGTGTGGCCGTGGCGGGCGACCACCAGGGCGCCGTCGGCGTGGGCGGTGATGACGGACGCGTCGGTAACGGGCAGCAGCGGCGGCGCGTCGACCACCACGTAGTCGAATCGGCTGCGCAGCGTGGCCATGACCGTGCGGGACGCCTCGGATCCGAGCAGCTCGGACGGGTTGGGCGGCAGGGGTCCGGACGCGAGCACGTCGACGCCGGGGAACTTGGTGGGCTGCAGGACGTCGTCCACGTCGGCCTGTCCGGACAGGACGGTGGACAGTCCGACCGATCCCACCAGGCCGAGGTACTTGGAGACGCGGGGCCGACGGAGATCGCCCTCGACGAGCACGACGCGGTGCCCGGCCTCGGCGAGGACGAGCGCGAGGTTGACGGCCGTCGTCGTCTTGCCCTCGCCGGGAACGGCGGAAGTGACCACGAGCACGCGCGGCGGCGAATCCACCTCGAGGAACTGCAGATTGGTGCGGAGCTCGCGGAACGACTCGGCGGTGCCGGAGGAGGATTCGGCGAACGAAAGGGCGTTCTCCTCCTTGATGGTCTTGTCGAAGGGCACGACGCCCACCACGGGACTGTCGCTGAGGCCCGCGAGCGTCTCGCGATCCTTGACCGTGTTGTCGAGCCGGTCGCGGATCACCGCGAGGGCGATGCCCAGCAGCAGACCGACGGCGATACCGAGCGCGAGGTTGCGGGTGGTCTTCGGCGAGATCGGCGCGGCGGGCACCTGCGCCGGTTCGACGACGCTGACCTGGGCCAGTGCGGCGCCGCCACCGGGCGGCGTCTCGAGATCGTCGACGAAGTCCACGAACGTGGTGCCGATGCCGTTGGCGAGATCGCGGGCGGTGACGGCGTTCGCATCGGATACGCACGTGTCGATCAGGACGGTGTCGGGCGAGGAGGTGGTGCGCACCTTCGACGCCAGCTGCGCCGGGGTGAGCGAGAGTCCGAGAGCGTCGACCGTGCGGGCCGCGACCGCTTCGCCGCCGAGCAGCTGGGTGTAGGACGCGACGCGCTGCTGCGAGGCCAGGTTGCCCTGGTAGACCTCGGTGACCGAGGACGACGACGATCCGGTGGAGACGTAGAGCCGAGTGCAGGCCTCGTAGACGGGCGTCGAGACCAACGAGAACACGAGGGACGCGGCGGCGGCGACGACCGTCGTCAGGGCGATGACGATCCAGCGCGCGCGCAGGATCCTGACGTAATCCGATATCTCCACCGACTGCTCCTCGTCCGGGTCTCCCCACCGCGTCGAGGACGGGCGTGACGCCGCGGAACTCGATCGTGTTCGGCTCACCCTATCGACTGCGCGGGGTGAGGGCACCTCGAGCACACCGGTCGGTACCCGGCCCCGAGACCCGCATCGATAACCGGAAACTGCCCTGTTTTCCCGCCGCATTACCCCCGAGCACGGGCGTCCGCTGTGAGACAGTTTTCCCCGTGAGCAAGCTGGACCGTACCGATGCGCGGCTGTTGTTGACCCTGTGCGACGTGCCGCGCGCGACGGGCGTCCATCTGGCGTCGTTGCTCGGTCTCGCGCGAAACACGGTGCAGGCCAGACTCGCACGCTGGGATCAATCACAGGTGCTGGGCCGCATCGATCGGTTGGTCTCACCGCGGGATCTGGGATATCCCCTGCGCGCCTACGTCGGAGCCGTCACCGATCAACACCGACTCGAAGCCGTCATCGATCGATTGCGCGACATTCCCGAGGTGACCGAAGTGGTGGGGGTGTCCGGCGAGGCGGATCTCCACATCGGGGTGTCCGCGACCGACGCGGACGATCTCTATCGCGTCGCCGGCCTCATTCTGGCGGTGCCCGGCATCGAACGCACCACCGTCTCGGTGATCATGCGGGAGGCCATTCCCTATCGCACCAAGCCTCTCATCGAGCGTCTCGCCGACGACGACGGGAGGACCTCGCGATGACCCCGCCGGCGGATCGCCGGTTCACCAAGGACACTCCCGACCAACCCGCGATCGTCGACCTGGTGCGTCGGCGCATCGCCGTGCTCATCACCGCGTTCGCGCTCCCCGGTGCGTTGCTGATTCTCGGCTCTCCGGCCGGGCCTGCGCCCGGCGCGCCGCGCATCGCCGCCGTCGGCATCCTGCTCAGCACCGTGCCGGTGTCCCTGATCGTCTACCGCACGCGCACCGCCTTCCTCTGGTTCAACAGACCCAGCCGTCAGGCGGCCCTGGCCCTGGCCTTCACCGTCTACGCCGACCTCGGGACCGCCGCCTTCCTGCTGCTCTTCCGGGACCAGGGCACGGCACTCTTCGGCTGCGCGTTGTTCGCCGTCGTCTCGTCGTTCGTCGCGTTCTTCGGAACGTCCGTCGCCGTCGGCTTCCACGTCGTGGCGACGACCGCGGTCATCCTGATCATCACGCTGCGCGCCGCGATGGACCCGGCGGCGGACACCCTGGCCCTCGCCGCCGCGGGCGTGTCGTTGTGGCTGGCCGTCAACGGCACGATGACGGTGATCAGTCAGACGTCCGCCACGTTGCACAGCAACCTGCGCACCCAGATCGGGCGCGCACAGACCGACCCGCTGACCGGCCTGCTCAACCTGCGCGGCCTCGAGCAGATGGTCCTGCGGCGGGTCGACGACGACGTAACCCTGGGGTTCCTGCTCGTCGATCTCGACCACTTCAAACGGGTCAACGATCGGCACGGCCACCTCGTCGGCGACGACGTGTTGGCGCTGGCCGCGTCCCGGCTGGCGACGTTCGTCGGCGACGACGGCCTGGTCGCGCGGCGAGGCGGGGAAGAATTCCTGGTGGTGATCACCACGGACGTCGACGCGGGCGAGCTGGTCGACCGCGCCGAGTCCGCCCGGCACCACCTGCACGTCCCCGCCGACGAGGTACCCATCACCGCCAGCGTGGGCGCGTCGTTGGTGACGCCGGGTGACGTCGCCGAGCAGGACGTCCGGTCCACCATCCGCCTCGGGATGCACCGCGCCGACATCGCGATGTACCGGGCCAAGAGCGCGGGACGAGACAACGTCCAGTTTCACGGCAGTCGGCGGGGGTAGCCGACGCGGGTGAGCACGGCGGAAGCACGGACGACGACGGACGACGACCTCGGCACCGTCAGGGTGGCCGCGGATCAGGGTCTGGCCGACGCCGTCGCCGACAAGATCTGCGCCCGTCTGGACGGGCATCGCCTGACGTCGGGCACCGTCCTGCATGCCGAGTCGGTCTCGCTGCCCCTGCCGCCCGTCGAGAGCGGGCGTCCGGACATGGAAACGTGGGCGTCGCTTCTCGACACCGGCTCCACGAAATCCGGGGAATCCGAGAACGCGAACACGATCACCCTGTGCGTCTCGGAGATTCCGCGGCGAGTGGGGTCGCGCCCCGTGCTCGCCGAGATCGTCGGCACCTCGATGGTGGTGATCTACGTGCCGTCGTTCGGGGCGCGGGCGGTGGCGCGGCGCGCCGGCGCGGTCGCGCTCACCGCGATCGAGTCGATGCGACGACGTGACGACGACACCGACGACGGCAGTTCCGTCGCTCCCGATCACCCCACGCCCGCGACGGGTCTCGCGCACTGGTCCGTCGATTCGGGTCACGACATTCTGCTCGCCCCGGCACTGTTGGGCCGAACGCGCATGGTGGCAGGCATGATTCGCACCAACCGACCGTGGCGGCTGGTGCCCGCACTGTCGGGTGCGCTGGCGGCGGCGACGGCAACGTCCGCGTTCGGTGTCTTCTACTCGAGCATCTGGCAGATGGCGGCGTCGATGTCGGTGCTGCGGCTGTGCTGCGTCTCGGTGATCGCGGTCGCCCTCATCACGGCGTGGCTGATCCTGCCGAACGGGTTGTGGGAGCGGCGGACTCGCCGTCAGACCGGCGTCGACCGCGCGATGTACAACATGGCGACGCTCGCCACCGTCCTCGCCGGGGTGGTGATCATGTACGCCGCGCTGTTCGTCGTGGTGGGCGCGGCGTCGGCCGTCGTCATCTCCCCCGAGTTCCTCTCGATGCAGCTGGACCGCGACGCCGAGGCCCTCGACTACGTGCGGCTCGCGTGGCTGGCGGCGTCGCTCGGCACCGTCGCGGGGGCCGTCGGGTCCACCGTGGCCGACCAGGAGCAGATCCTCGGCGCCACCTTCGGACACCGCGAAGCGGCGCGGCGCCGAGCCGCGAAAAGCCGGCTCGCGACCGACTAGCCTTCGTCGAACAGCGGGTTCCCGGCCAACCGCTCCGGCATCCGGTCGAGCAACTCCACCAGGGCGCCGGCGTAGGCCGCGTCGGACAGTCCCCGCGCACGGGCCAGCGTGCGCAGGCGCGCCCGGGCGTCGCCGACGTCGTCGCCGAACACCTCCGCGACGACGCCCGTGGCCGCGGCGAGGCGGGCGGCGGTGCTGAGCACCTCACGGATCGCCGCCGCCGGACGACGCCGGCGATCGTCGTCGGTACCGATGGTGAGGGCCAACGCGGCGAGGTCGGCCAGCGTCGCCCCGACGTCGTCGGGTCGGTCGGTGTCCCACGGCTGCGCCGCGTGGACGGCGAGCGAGCCCAGGCCCACCCCCAGCGACGTGATGGGGTAGGCACGGACGGCGCCGACGCCCGCCGCGCGCGCGGTCTCCGCGAAGGTGCGCCAGCGTCCCTGCACCGTCGAGCCGGTGTCGGCGAGCACGGCGACGGCGGTCTCCCGCGCGCTCTCGAGGATCGGGCCCTCGGTCAGCAGCGGGCCGTGCACGGCGGCCTGCGCGACGGGGGTGGTGACGGCGGTGTGCAGCTCGCCGCCGTCGTCGAGCAGTCCGATGACGACGCCGCGGGCGCCGTACGCGTCGTGCGCGGTGGTGGCGATCTTCTCGAGCAGCATCAGCACGTCGAACCGGGTGCACAGCGTGGCGGTGATGTCGGCGAGAGCGAGCCGAACGACGGGTGTGGTCATGATCGGTCTCCTTCGTCCCGGAAGGCGAGGCGGCGGGACACCACCTCGGCAGCCACCTCGATCAGGCTGCGGTCGAGAGCGAATGCGTGCGCACGGAGTCGGTCCATCGCGACGGCCGTGGAGACACGTAGTTGGACGGCGACCATGCCGGCCGCGAGATAGACGGACGTGCGGTCGAACGGGTCGGTGGACGCGGGTGTGCCGGACGGTTCCGCGAACGCCGGGTGGGCGAACGTGGCCAGGATGCCGTTGGTGAGCGAGGCGGCGCAGGTGAGGGCGGCGTCGTGCTCGGTGGGGGTGAGGTCCCCCGGCGTCAGGCGATGCATCTCGAGGACGCCGAACGGGACGTCCACGCCCAGCGGGTAGGCGAACAGCCCGCGCACCCCCAGCTCCCGCGCGCCGTGGGAGAACATGGGCCAGCGGAGCATGGCCTCGGGGCCGGTGATGTCGTGGATCCGAACGGGCTGATCGTCCCGGTGCGCGTCGACGCACGGGCCTTCCCCGACGGTGAACTGCAGCTCGTCGAGCCGCAGCGACCGCGGGTCGGTCGCGTAGACCAGTTGGCGCACGTTGCGGGAGGTCCCGAGCAGAGCCACCGCCGCGCCGTCGACCTCGGTCAGCCGCGCGCAGGCCTCCACGATGTTGCGCACACCGGTGAAGGAGGGGTGCTGCGCAGCCGCCTCGGAGTCCTCGGGTTCCGGATTCACCCGGCCTCGCTCCCTCCGCTCGGGCCCGACTACTTGCCGATGTTCGAGCGCAACAGCCGCCACGGAACGGCGGCCGACTCGAGCTGCACGGCCAGGCTCATCTTCGACGTGCCGTCGACACGTTCTTCGAAGCGGATGGGTACCTCGGCAATGCGCAGTCCATGCCGAATGACGCGGTAATTCATTTCGACCTGGAACGCGTATCCGTTGCTGCCCACCGAGGCGACGTCGATGGTGCGCAGGGTGGACGAGCGCCACGCCTTGAACCCGGCGGTCGCGTCGCGCACCTTCAGGCGCAGGATCGTGTTGACGTAGACGTTGGCCCACTTCGACAGGGCCTTGCGGTGCCACGGCCAGTCCTCCGCGACGGCGCCCCCGGCGACGTAGCGGGAGCCGAGGACGACGGCGGCGTCGGTGTTCCGCAGCTCGGCCACCATGCGCGGAATGGCCTCGGCGGGGTGGGAGAGGTCGGCGTCCATCTGGACGATGATGTCGGCGCCGTCGTCCAGCGCGCGGACGATGCCGGCGACGTAGGCGCGGCCCAGCCCGTCCTTGGTGGTGCGATGCAGAACACTCACCGGGATGGCGGCGTCGCGACCGAGCTGCTCCGCCACGTCGCCCGTGCCGTCGGGCGATCCGTCGTCGACGACGAGCACACCCAGATTGGGAAGGTGCAGGTCAGCGAGCATCCCGACGAGCTTGGGGAGGTTCTCGCGCTCGTTGTACGTCGGGACGACGACGGTGATGCGGGGATCAGTGGGGGCTTCCGACACCGTGGAATGGTGATCGATCGGCTGCCGAATCGCAAGAACCGGACATACGGCACGGTTCCCGGCGTCCTCCTGCTCGTCTGGTTCGCAGGGCTGCACCGAACAGGTCATGGTGAGATGAGCACCGGCAGCGGACCCGCTGCGTCGCAGGAACAGGAGCACCATGACGATCGACGTCCATCGCGCCATTGCCGAGACGGCACGGCAGATGCACGCGACCGCCGTCGGCGACGAGGGTGGAGTCGACCGCGTGCTCGACGCCATCACCGCCGGCGCGATCGAGCACGTTCCGGGGGCGCAGTACGCCGGGGTGCTGCTGGTGAGCAAGGACAAGACGTTCGAGACGCTGTCCCCCACCGATCCGCTGATGAACCGGCTCGATCAGCTGCAGAAGGAAACGGACCAGGGCCCGTGCCTCGAGGCGGCGTGGGAGCAGCCGATGGTGCGGGTGGACGAGATCGAGACCGATCCGCGCTGGCCGGACTTCTCCGCGCGCGTGATCGCCGAGACGCCGGCGCGGTCGTCGATGTCGTTCCAGCTGTTCACCCATCAGGGGTCGCAGGGCGCGCTGAACCTGTTCGCGGACGAGGTGGGGGCCTTCGACACCGAGTCGGCCGAGATCGGCCTGGTGTACGCCACCCACGCCGCGCTGGCTCTGCATTCGAGCAAGCAGTTCGGCAACTTCGCCAGCGCCATCGCGCGGCGGGACGTCATCGGTCAGGCCAAGGGCATGATCATGGCGGAGTACAAGGTGGACGCCGTGCAGGCCTTCGAGATGCTGCGCAAGCTGTCCCAGGACACCAACACCCCGGTGGTCACCCTGGCCGAGCAGGTGGTGGAGTCGCGGCTGCAGTAGCCGCGCCGGGCGTCAGGCCGCGTGGGTGGTCTTGGGCGGGTTCACCGTGGTGGACGTGACGTCCTGCTGCGCCGGCTTGGCGGGGAACAGATGGAGCCACGGGCTCATCGGGTAGCGACGAAGAAGGGCCGCGCGCAGGCCGACGTGGGGACGCCGCATCTCGATCTCCTGTGGTGAAGGACTCCGTTTCGGGGAAAGGTACCGTTTCCGACGCCGTTCCCTAGTGTTTCTTCGGTGTCCGGACCGAATCGTTACAAGGACGGGCGGTTCGTAGTCACAGCCGTCGCTGGCGCCCCACCCATCACGTGCGTGCCCGCACGCCGCGCAGGACGAACACCGCGGACGCGCCGACGAAGCACCACGACGCCACCGCCCCGGCGCCGGTGAGAAACCCCACCGACGCCGCGGCGGCGAACAGAGCAGCCACGAACAGGTGCCGACTCCGCGTCACTTGCGCGTATTGCGCTTGTGGCCCGACCGCGGTTCGTCGGGTGCCGGCACCGGCCTCCCCTCGATCTCGCGGGGGCACTCGGTGACGATGCCCGCCGCGACCCCACCCGCCCCGCCGAGCACGGCACCGACCGCCGTCCCGACCCATCCGCCCGACGCCCCGATCGCCGCCCCCAGACCCGCCGCGCCGATCCCGTTGGACAGCACGGCCTGGGAGCACTCGTCCACCTGCACCTCGGCGGACTCCACCACACCCTGGATGTCCGGCGGGAGGATCGATCCCCCACCCGCCAGCGCCGCCGTGATCGCCGTGGCCGCCACGATCGCCGAACCCACCATTTGATCTCTCCCCCATCGACCCGGGGCGGCCGGATGCCGCCCTCCCGGTGGGTTCAGTCAACGGGTTGGTGAGGTAGGTGTGAATGACGTGGATGCACGAAAGTGGTTCGGGGACATGGGCGCAAGGTCGGTGGGGGTGTCGGGGGTCGTCAGATTTCGAAGTGCGCGGTAACGACCCCCGGAAGCGTGGCCTTGGGTCTTCTGGCTCCCATAGTTAGGAGCTCAACCGTGATGACACGGTTCATCGCTGTTCGTCCGATTCAACCGGTTCTGCGGCGTCGTCATCGACGGCTCGTCGAGGAGACTCGACTACCGGGTCGGCCTCGACCTCCTCCGCCTCCTCGACCGCGGCGGGATCGGGTGCGGCGGCATCGGGTACGGCGACAGACGCGCCGGGAGCAGAGCCCGCTCGAGGCTTTTCTTCATCCGCGCCCTCCGCCTCGGCACTGTTCGGCGCCGGGTCCGGGTTCGACGAGTTGTCCCCGGCGTGGACCTCGGGTCCTGCTCCTGCACCCGCATTGGCTGCTGCCAGCGAATACGCGCCCAAGGCCGAGTCGGAATCAAGGTCGGAGTCGGGGTCCGGATCGGGACCGAGGCCGGAATCGGAACTCAAGACCGGGTCGCTAAGAGCAGAACGTGCCGTTTCGAACGGTGGTTTGTTGACGACGACTTCACGTCCGTCCGCATAGCGGTACCTGGCCACGGACCCGTTGCTCTGACACGAGCCGGCCTCCGTCGCCACCGAGGTCCGGCCACCCTCACAGCCGAAGGTCACCACGTCGAAGGCGTCCACGATATAGAACGCTCGACCACCTTCCTCGGCCATCAGGGCCAGAGCGCCGACGATGACCGCCGCGTCGACGAGGACGGAGGAACCCGCTCCCGTAGCCGAGGCCGAGATGGCGGAGTCGCCGGACAACCCCGCCGTTCGACCGGACGATGCGGACGCGGTGACGGTGACCGATCCCCCGTTCTCGGAACGGATCGTCACCACTGGCGTGACCGGTACATCGTCGGCGCCGGACGGAATACGCCCAATCCGAAGGGCGGCGGCCGAACCGTCCCCGACCACGTCAACATCGACGTCGATGGGGCCTTGAACACTGGCGTCAACCCTAGCGACCTGCCAACCAGCGACGTCGTTCGTCACGTCCACATCGAGTTTCGCGCCCCCTTCGGCGTTGATATTTGCCCTCGCGTTGTGGCCGGTGCCCGACAGAGTCGACGACACCGCCGAGCCGTCCTGTGCGTGAATCGTCGCTCTGGCTCCATTGCTCGTCGCGGTCACAGTAGATTCGTCGTCTGCTGTCACGTAGAGGGAGGAACCTGAACCTGCGGAAAGCGTCAACGCGGAACCTGCGCCCGCGCTGTAGGTCACCGAGGAACCGGAGGCAACGACGTCGGACGTGCTCTTGTATGTCGAACCGCTGACGACGGCGCGGTCGGACGCCCGCAGCGTCGCGGACGCGCCGCTGGAACTCGACAGACTGACGATGGAACCGGATGCTGTCACCGATGCGGTGGCGTTGTACACCTCTATCGACGACGGGCCCGTTCGAAGATCCGCCGTTAAACGTGAATCGCCTCGTACGTCGACCGATCCGTGGGCGGACTCGCTCATAATCAGGTCGACCTGGGGCCCTCCGTAGAGGTACACATTAGCTGATGACCTGTTGTTGAGACGTGCGTCGAGTATGGAGTCCACCGACACCGCGCCGACGAATCTTGATCCGCCACTCAACACAACATTCGCCGTAGAACGCCCGTCGGCGGCGATTGTCCCCGTAGCGCCATCGTTGACTGTCAGCATTACCGATGAGCCGTCCGCCGCGTAAGCGAGCGGACCCTCCCCCAAGAATTGCGGGACTTCCGCGGGTACGACTTCTGGCCGCGCAGACAGAACTATCGCTGAAGACGTGTCCCTCGCGAGCGCACACCCGGACCACGGTTGCACATCGGACACAACGCCCGGGAGATCGCGACAGACCAAATTTCTCGGGACGGAAACCGGCGGTGGCAATGGGAGTGGAGTTGGTGTTGGCCTGGGCGGAGGCGCCCCGGCCGGAGGCCCCGAGCCCACCCTGGGCTTCAAGGCTGCGATTTTAGTTTTGATAGCGGATGCAATTCGGATGGCACTTGTGCCTGCGTTAGCACGTTTCCCGTAACTCTCGTGTGCAAGCAACGGCCTGACAGGCTCTATCCTTTGGTTAGTCAACCAATGCCACCCGTCAGCGACCTTTTGGTTTCCCCAGTTATTGACCTCCCCAACCACCGGAATCGATTTCTTAATCTGCTGATCCCGCAGATATATTGTTGTTGGGTTAGTCGAGCAGATTATGTCCGCATAGTCGCATACGCTGTAGATACGGTCCGAGAGCCACATTGGGAATTTCTGCAATCGGGGCAGAAGGGGCGCTATCCCGCCCTCGCCCTGCATGGCAGTCCCCTCATACCTCATATTGTCGTTGGGAACGCGATGACCATCCGCAATCAGATAGGCCGCGGTGAGGTGTTTGAAAACCGTGCGACTCAGATTCGAGTTGGGATCGTTGACAAGCTGCAGAATCACGCGATGCATTACCATCGCGCCCTGCGAATATCCGGACAATACAATTTGTGAGTTGGAGCATCCACCAGCGGAGATCCGCCGTACGACGCCAGACAGGTCCCTCAGTACCACCTCGACGCCTTGATCCATGCTCTCGATGAAATGGTTTCGAATCTGGCGATTGGGAGTGACCGAAAAGTTCAACAACTCTTCTACAGGCGCCGCACTGTACATCGTCGGAATCAGTTCGATTTGTTCTTCGCCGACTGCATCCTTGATCCGGTCATAAAACCCTCGGACGGATCCCCCGAGGTGCGCTGGGTCGTGCACGGGTTTTCCAATGTCGACCGTCTCGCCCGATCCTCGGGCACCCAGAAAGAACACTTTTGGACAATCGCCACTCGGCCGGCTGGACGCAACGTCAGGGACCGTCGCCAAGAGCGTTGTGACTACAACCGTAGATGCCGCCAGGCATCGCCCATGCCTTGCGAGCCTGGGGGCGGTCCGTCGAACCATATTTCGCATTCCGGCGACTCCGCTCTCTGGCTGCAGCCCGACACCACAAACCACATAGTGCTTGACGAATGGCAATCGTGACATAAGTCGCCTGGTCGGACTGTCGTTCGATTGGACTACCTGAAAAGCAGCGCGGGGACCTGACAGCACAGTGGCTGCACAAGATAGCGGCAAGTCATCCAGTGCGAAGCGACAGACGCGCGCTTCAGCTCGATGCGCGGTGGCAGCGCTAGCTGTACTGCCCGGGGACGTTGGTCAATCGGCTGATGGGCGTTGCTTTGCCGATGGCGGAGTGTTGCCGGTGGTGGTCGTAGGTGTGGAGCCAACCGGGTAGGCCTACACGGCGTGCACGTTCGGAGGAGTATTGGCGGGCGAAGTCCCACTCACCTGCGAGGGTGCGGTGGTCGACGCGTACAGGCTGGGCAGCTCTCACCTCGGAATCGAGCACGTCCTCCCGGCCGTTCTGAGATACAACCTCAAGCTACGTGCTGTCGATACCGCGTATGGGGTAGACATTTCGCGGTTGCGCGAAGAGGTCAAAGGGTGGAATCTGTGCCCCCCATTCCTCAGGTCCGCGACGTCAAGTAGGGGTTGCACCATGACGGACCTACTGGTCCACGACGAACTGCTGTGAGGCCCTGAGCGTCGGACCCTTCTCCATCAGGATTTCGAGGTTGACGGTGTACGTCCCGGCGTCGAAGATGCGGGTGCTCGTGCCCCACGTCCCGCCGCCTCGGCACTGGTCGAAGCCGGTCTGGTCGTAGCGCGCGACCTCGACGCCGCTCGGCCCGAGAATCTGCACATGGCCTTGGCAGTACCCGAGATCGCTGCCGTCCGGCCGGTTGATCGTCCACTCGTAGTTGGTGTCGGCGAAGAACCGGCCATCTCTCTTCATGAGGTCCGAGACCCGGAAGTGGTTGGGACCGAGCTCGACTCCCCAGCCGTTGTCGGTCACCTTGGTCGAGAGGTTGACCGTCGCGTTCGACGCCGCGCCGGGGGCGGCGTTCTGCGATGTGCGCACGTTGACGGTGTACGTGCCCTGGCCGAGGAACGGAGCGACGGCGCCGCGCACGTTCGCGGCCAGGGTGGTGAGTGCGTCCGGCACCATCGTCATGATGGACAGGCGCGACGCGTCGAATCTGGCCTCCTTCGTCGTGGCCTCGCCGGATTCCAGGGACAGCGACAGGCAGTCGGAGACCTCACGATGGAAGTTCCCCGCCCCCACGCCCGTGGGCTCCATCGCCTCCCGTGCGGCGTCGAGAATCTTCGTACAGGCAGCGGCGTCGTTCACTGCGCCGAACGGTATCGACGGGTAGAGGGCCTGCACGCCGAGGAACAAGGAGCGGAGTAACGACATCCCGGGATCGAGCTGGAGCGTCAACCGTTGTGGAGGTAGGTCGGGCGCGTAGTCGAGCGTCGTCGAACCCTCCGGCGCCACATAGGAGCCGTCGCCGTACGCGTTGGCGAAGACCGTCTCGAAGGCCGCGAGGTCGATCAGCCCCGTCAGACTCCGGTCGACGACGGGCTGGTGCGCCGAGAACGCCGGCGTCGACTGCACCGTCCACCCGTTGGGCGAGTTCGAGATCACGTCGATCGAGACTGCGCCCGCGTTCTCGCGGAGACACAGCCAGTGTTCGGCCGTGAAGGGTGGGTCCAGGCTGTAGGTCGTGCTGCCGACCTCGGCGGTCCGTCCCACGCAGTCCGGCCGAGGTGACGCCTGCTGGAGAAACCCGAGTGCGGCACCGGACACCCTGTCGGTCACGGCCTTCGGGTCGAGGAGGGCCGGCCAGAATTTGCTGAGGTGGTCGGTCGTGGCCGTCAGGGTCCGACTACTCGCGTCCCAGGTCGACTCGAGCACTTCGACCTGCGCGTCACCCTCCGACAGTGCAACGACGGCCGGCACCGATTCGCCGACGTTCGCAAAGCGCGAATCACGCGACAGGTCGAAGGACAGACCGAGCGAGCCGTCGGGCTGCGCGTCGTCGGCATAGGTCAAGGCGACGCCCCCGCCCCCGACGTCGAGGAAATCCTCGACCTGCACGGGAGGGCGACCGGTCGACTCGGCACGCAGCGGCTCGGACCGTCCGGACCGAGACGTGTCGGCAGAGAATTGAAACGTCTGCGTGTCCACGGTCGGCCGCATGGCCTCGGACGTGGTGGGCGCGACGGACGTGCCGGACGCCGGATCCTCGGGTGCTGGGGTGCCGCCCGAACAGCCGACTACGGCCGCCACGGACAGAACGACGACGGCCGCGATGCGCGTCGATCGCGATACCGGATGCCCCGCGCCGACGGAGCCCATGCCAGGAATGTTCGAGGCCACGAGCGATGGTCACACGACCGGGCTCTCGCGACAGTGTCGGTGCCGCAGATTGATTCGATCGGATGACGTCTCGGCAACCACCGGTGCGTGGGTGTCGTTCGTTCGGGCGATAGTGGCCGAGGATCCGCCGGGAAACACTGGCTCTCCGGTCGATACACACAGAACGGACGGCCATGAACCAGGTACCCGACATCACGCTTGCCCCCGGAGAGCGAGCGCGCTTCTCGGAAGAGTTCAGCCCCAACATCATCCTGACGCAGTTCAAGACGACCATGGTCATCACCGACCGGCGGGTCATCGTGCGTCAGCCCAATGCCATCTTCGGCATCATCCCGAGGGGCTACAACGAACAGACCAGCCCACTGCGTCACGTCTCCCAGATCAACGCCGGCGAGTCGTTCTCGACGCGGAAGCTCATCCAGGGTGGTCTCGGGGTCATCATGGGCCTGTACTTGACCGCCGGACTTGCTGCTTTCAGCCCGGCGCTCGCTGTGCTTGGTCTGCTCGTGATCGCACTGGGAGCATTTCTGCTCTACACGGCCCACGAACTCGGCATCGGCTTCCGCAACCACGGCGGTGGCGTCCTCTTCGCCGCGGCCTCGAAGTCGGAGCGCGGGAAGGTCGAGGCGGCCAAGCGGGCGGTGACCGACATCGTGTTCGCCCGCGAACATTCCGTCCAGTCCGGGGTGCCGACGACGCCGGTCACCGATCCGACCATCGTCATCCCCGCGCCTACGCCGGCGGTCCCGCTGTCCGCTCCGTCCCGCTTCACCGCAGCGCAGGCGTCGGACCCCACCACCCCGCAGGCGGTGCTGTCGCAGATCGCGGAGCACGAGCCTTCGCTGAGGTCCGCGGTGGCGGCCAACCCCAATTGCTATCCGGGACTGCTCGAGTGGCTTCGCGGCCTCGGCGACCCGGAGGTCGAACGCGCCTTGGCCGCGCGGGTATGACCGGGGCTCCCCCGCCTCCACCGCCGCCACCACCGCCGTCGTGGCACGTGTTCGACGCGCCTCCGCCCCCGCCGCCGCAACCGCCTCGGCGTGGTCGTGGCATTCCGGAGGGCGGCGCGCGTGCCGGTCTCGCGGCTCTGGCGGTGGTCGTGGCCATCGCCGCGCTGGGCGCGCTCGGGTGGGGTGTTCGGTCGATGCTCACCGGCGACGCCGAGAACGTTCCCCCGATCGCGACCGAGGCGTCCGCGGAGCAGGCCGAGCAGTACTCGGTGTCCGCTCCGCGCCGGTCGACGGCGGCGCCGACCACCACGGTCGCGCGTCCGCCCGCCGGCGCCACCCCCTGCCCACCGGTCTACGGCGCGGTCGGTGCGTACGCCTCGTCCGCGGCCGGCACCACGATCACGTCGTGCCCATTCGCCGAGGAGGTCCGACTCGCGTACGCCGGGAGCGGCGCTCCCGGCCGGCCGCGCCGAGTCGACGCCTGGAGCCCGGTGACGCGGCAGTGGTATCCGATGGACTGCACCGTCGACGGCGTCGTCACGTGCCGTGGCGGTAACGACGCAGTGGTGCATGTCTACTAGGGCGGGGATGGTTCTGCTCGTCGTGCTCACCGCCTCGTGCGCCGTGCCGACGGTCGCGGACCGGCCGGCCGCCGTCGAGCCCACCCCGGACCTTCCCCCGGTCGTGCTCACCGAGCCCGCACCGGCCGTGATCGTCGACTGGACCTCCGACCTGCGCCGTGACCTGACAATCGCACTCGGCGACAGCGCATTCGGCGTCGCCGTGGCGCCCGTGGGCAGCGACGACGTCACCGCGTTCGGCCCGTGGACCGTCGGGCCGGCGTGGTCGACAGCCAAGGTGCCGCTCGCGCTCGCCGCCCAATCGGGTACCACACCGAGCGACGACGCCGTCCTCGCGATCACGCAGTCCGACAACGCCTCTGCCGATCGACTGTGGGAATCACTCGGCGGTTCCGACGCGGCGGCGACGAGCGTCGAAGCCGTCCTCGCGTCCGCCGGGGACGACGCGACCGACGTCCCGAGCACGCGCCTGCGCTCGGGATTCAGCGTCGTCGGCCAGACACAGTGGACCCTCGATCGGCACGCACGATTCGGGGCCCACCTGCCGTGCCTCGACGGCACCGGCGGCGTGCTCGAGGCGATGGGCGACGTCGTCGGTGACCAACGCTGGGGGCTGGGCGAGCTGGACTCCGCACGGTTCAAGGGCGGGTGGGGCCCGGACGAGTCCGGCGGCTACCTGGTCCGGCAGTTCGGCCTGCTCACCGGCCCGCGCGGCACCACTGCCGTCGCCCTGGCCGCCGCGCCCGGTTCGGGCCTCTTCGCCGACGGCACGGACATGCTCACTGCCGCTGCGCGCGTCCTCGGCCGACACCGTGACGCTCTGCCCGCCGGCGACTGCTCCGCACCGCCCGATCTCGACCGACCACCGGTCGCGCCCATCCCGCCCGAAGGGGACCAGCCATGACGACTCCGCCTCCTCCCCCGC
>NZ_JABUBU010000019.1 GCF_019834675.1 Rhodococcoides corynebacterioides
ATCGCCGGCACTCCGGGATCGGCTACTCCTCGCCAGTGGACTACGAACACGCCTACCATCGACGGGTCGCCTCACAAGTGGCCTGAACACCCAACCCGAACTGTCCGGGAAACCGGGTCAAGCTCCGGTCAAGCTCCGAGCGACTCGGCTGCACTGCCTGTGACGCGGTGTGCATGGAGGGCTTCGGGGTACGACCGGCGTTGTCGCCTCGAGGATTCCATCGGCGGCCGGGGGTGGTGCCGTTTCAGGTGGGTGCGAAGCCTCCGATGTCGAGTGACACGAAGAAGACTGCGAACGGAACGTAGCCGACGAGAAAGGTGAGCACCCCGACGAAGGCGATCCAGCGCATGCGCCCCGCGAACAGCATGCCTGCACCGCCGAGTAGTGCGACGACGATCGGCGGAGCACACCAAGTGACCCAATAGCTCGTCGGCGGCGGCGGGAGGTCGGCACCTCGCCGAAGGTGGGAGGGGACGGCATAACCAGGATCCAGATCCGGCGCGAGGCCCCCCGCCCATCTTGCCGCGTAGAAACCGAGGACGAGCGTGCCCAGAACCGCCGCACTGGCGGCAAGGGGTCCGATGACCTCACTGCGCCAGGAGAATTTCGGCGTCCCGGATGCCATCACTGGGCCAGCATAGTGCGGGGGAGTGCAGGGTCTCCGGCAGATCGGCACCGCGTCCTCGTCGGCCCTGGCCGCCGGTACAGGGTATCGAGAACGTAGGTCCTCGAACGAACGTTCTCGATCATGTGGCGCTGGAGAGGGCCTCGAGCGCGGCCGGCGGCGCCACGCGATAGTCCCCAAATTGAGGCGGTCTCTTTACCGGCTGGTGCGGAGGCCCGAATCTCGGGACATTCCACGGGACTCAGCTCGGAAGATGTCCACCTGTGCCTGCAGCGTCTTGAGATAGCCCGCCTGCGCCTGCTCAGCGTCGGTCTTCCCATACACAGGCAAGCCTCGTTCAGAGCGGAAGATATTGACAAACTGATCCAATTCGACCGCTGCCGCATCCATGGTCGCCTTCTTAGCCAGAGCGTTTGTTGTAGACTGCGCTACTGAATGCATCGCGCTGTAAACCCGAACTGCTGAATCCATCAGTTCTTTCGAAGCGAACATTTTGATGTTGGTGAGCGACAGCCCCAAACGTTTCAACTCAGAAACTTGAGTTTGCGCAAACGCGATTTTCTCCATCGCATTTGGGTCTGTCGCCCCCTGTTCGGTCAGGAACATGTCCCTGATTAGGTTAAAGATGTTCTTCTCGTCGATCGCGCTAACCAGCAGATCAGCGACCGTGGAGGCGTAGTCCGTTGCGGCTTCGAAAACAATGGCTTTGTTGCGCTCATCTTGTTCGCGATCTGCCTTCTGCTGATCTAGTTCGCGTTCGTGTTCCTCCTTGCGCGTTTGGATCGTGGTATCGACCTTCGCCCTGCGTTCATCGCTTTTACGAAGCGACCGCTTGGCGATGAGGGGCGCCACAATCCCCGTCAACACACCAGAAATCACGACACCCCACCAGAAGCCCGGTTGACTGAGAAAGGTCCAGATCGCGTCCACGTCAGAACTGTAACGTCTCCCACCGACAACCACTGTGAAGCAGATGTCAGAGCGGACGGTCCCCTTGCAGGCGGGGGCGAGGAACTTCTAGGCCGCGAATAGAGCACCCCGGACACGATCCGGCCAGCCTCGAGCCGGTGACGAGTGTCCCGGTGTCGACGCACGCACCGAGAGTTGCGGCCGGCGCCGACGGGCAGGTGTTCGTCATCGACGGTGCGGTGCGCCGGTTCCGTACGGACAGCCCCGTGATGGCCGAACCCGAGGTGATCGACGTGGCGGGTATCGCTGCGCGACTCGAGTGACTCGGCAATCGGTGGGGGCCGTCGTCGTCTGTCTGGGATGGTGAAGCGATGAGTGTGGTCGAGACGTTGTTGGCGGGTCCGCGTGGTCGACGGTTGCTGCTCGAGTACGCAGACGCGGCGGAACGGCTGTCGGAGGAGCAGTCGGACAACTCGTTTCACAGGGCGGTGCTTCTGGCGGCGTATCGCCTCGACGTCGATCGGGGTTCCGGGGTGGTGATGTTCGGTCCCGGTGCGGAGGAGGCGCGGCGGACGGTGGTGACCGCCGAGGAGGTGGCGGACCGACTTTCCCGCGTGGTGCTGCCGGAGGTGACCGCGACGGCGGTACGACAAGCGATGGAGTTGTCGATGGACTTCGCGCGGTACTGGCAGGAGCCGGACGGCGCGGACGTTCTCGCCGCGACCGATGCCGTGCGGGGTGCGCTGCGGCGGGTCGCCGAGCACGTCGCGCAGTCGCCGTGGACCGAGTGGTGGTCGACGGATGCGGCGCTCACGGAGCAGTGGGCGGTCGGGCGGAGCTTCGGTGACGCGGACCTTCTCGACGATTCTGCGGTGGGGCGGCCGGCGGCGGAGGTGTTGTCCGAGTGGTCCGTTCGCACTGCGGCAGAGGAGGAGCGCGCGGCGCGGGAGCGGCCCACGGATCCCACCGCCAGCGTCGGAGGTGAGTGGTGGTCGACGCCGCCGACGCTGTGTTCGTCTCGTCTGTTGGCCGATGGGACGCCTGCGGGGTTGTGGTTCGTCGAGGACCGCTCGGACCCGGCGCGAGCGGTGTCGCGGCGCGTCACTGTCGCGGAGGGTACTCGGGTGTTCGAGGTCGACGGGCCACTGGCGTGGGCGCAGTTGTGCCGCCGGTTCCCTTTGAACGTGACAGCGCAGAAGCGCCACGACTGGTACTGCACCACTGGTCGGGCGGGCCGGTGGGTCATCCCCGACTGGCTGCGGGTGGGCGAAGTGTACGACGGTGTCCACCTCACCGCGGCGGCATACCTCTCTGCTGCGACAACAGAGATTCCGGTCGACGACGACTGTGCGAGCGTCATCGCCGGGTGGGCGCCGGACGAGACGTACTGGTTCACCGACGTGGCGAGGATCGACGTCGACGATGTTCGTCAGTGGGTGAGTGAATCCGACGGGGAGCGGCTCGACTGGGTCGAGGACGACCAGCCACCGGCTTAGGCTGAGGCGATGACAGCGGCGATGCACGGCGAAAGGTCAACTGCCGGGGCACCGGCGCGGTGGGCGTGGTTGGTGCTGGCCTCGATCGTGGCCATTGTCGCCGCGGTGGGTGTCGTCGCCGGGTCGATTCGCGAGTACCAGGTGAGCTCGTGCGAGATCATCGACGCCACCGCCACCTGCATGATGTCCACCCTCGACATCGTCGGGTGGGGTGCGACCGCGGTCGTCGTGGGCGCTGCGTTGCTGTGTGCGGTGCCGGCGTTGTGGCCGCGCCCGGCCGTGCGCTGGGGAAGCGTGGCAGCACTGGTGCTACTCGGCGTCGGATCACTGATCATGTTGGGCCGCATCGGATTTGCTGTGGTGGCGGTGGCGCTGTTGGGTGCGGTCCTGGCCGCGGCGCAGGGGTGGCACACGTCGAGGAGACGCAGCACTCACGACCGCGAGATCGAGGTTCCCCTGAAAGCGCTGCTGGGCAGGTCCGTCGGCCCGGACGAGGCGAACGGTAGCTCGTAGGGGCCGCTCAGGAGAGTCGACCGACTCGGCCGCGGCGGGGTGGATCGATGCGTCGCTGGCGGTCGACGGGGACACCCGGGTGGAGGATGTTCTGCAGCGTCCGGACGGTGTCGTCGTCGATGTCGACCTCGTTCATCGCGGCCGCCCAGTCCCAGTCGGGTGTGGACCACACGTAGTGCAGCGGGCCCCATCTGGGTGCCCAGCTCCCGTCGGGGGACCGTGGGTTCCGGGCGAGCATGGTGTGCTCGTTGTGCCCCTCGAATGCGCCTGTTGCTTCGTCCGCAACCGGCACGGTGGTGGGGGTGAAGTCGACGGGGACGCGCGCGATGAGCCGCTCGGCGGTCACGGTGTCCGCAAACCACTGCGCCTGATGCCTTTTCATGTCGTCGCTGCAGCGACGGAGTTCGTCCTGACGCTCTCGTTGCGTCTGTGTGGGACCGCTCCAGGCGAATATCGAGGAATCGATAGGCTCTCCGACCGTCAGGTCGACATAGTGCGCGCCGACGCCGACCGCGTCGACGCGATAGCCGAGTATGCGGCCCGTCTCGATGTCGACCCAGATGCGCATCGGGTGCGGCTTGCGTTCGGGCGGGGCGAGTTCGACTGTCCAACAACGACGGTCGACAAACGTCTCTTCGGTGATGGGCCCGGTCGGTCTGGTGAAGTCGTCACCGGCCCATTCCGCGGCCGAGCGTCGCTTGATCAGGAACTGATTCTTACCGAAGTAGTGCACCCGATCCGACGGCCCCATCAACGGGCGCTGCGGGTCGGGGGTGAAGTCCCAGGCGGTGGTGCCGTCGGTGATGAACACGGGGGCTCCGTCGTACTCCACGCGCGTTGCGGGGCCGTGGAGCCAGACGGTGCAGTCGTCGACAGCTCGGACGAACATCGGCCGGTACGCGGAGGTCGTGAACGTGACCGGGTCACGCTGAAAACCGGGGTCTTCTCGGATGGTCCCGTGCAGCGGTGCGGCGTTCGGTCTGGTGAGGGCGCGCAGGACTTCCACCCATTCGGTCACGATTCGTTCTTTCGGTACCCGACGGAAAGTATCGCCGCGACGATGGCGCCGGCCAGGAGCAGCAGGACGACGTCCGCGCTGCGTTGGGCCGCCGAGGTCCCCGACCACGTCAGGACGCGGACGATCACGGCCAGGAGATAAAGACCGATCGCGGCACTACGCGGATTGCCCATGACGATGACCGTATGCGGGTGGGCGACGTGGCGCACTCGATTGCTCGGCGAAGGGGCTTCGCCGTTCAGCACTTCACCTGCAAATGTGTGCGCGCTTTATCGCTGTTCGCGGATGAGGAGAATCGGAAGATTCCGTTGTCGAGTCCGGGAGGAAGGGCGCCTGACGGTGGTACCGCGCTGGTGTAACCGAGACGTAGGGTGGCCGCGTGTCGCTGTCGCTTCCGGTCCTGGCCCGTTTCTGCGCGATTGCCGGTAGTGCATTCGTGGCCGTGTGGGCATTGGCCAATGCCCGGCCGATCGACCTGTACCAGGCCGAAACCGCCACTCGATCCGAGGCTGCGTTCGGCAACAATTGGTCGGACCTGTTTCTGAACGCGTCCCGGGCGGCGGGCTTCGCTTTCGTGGTCCGCCTACGCCGCAGTTCTCCCCGCGGCCGCCGTTTATTCTTTCCTGTCGACGCCGGCATCGGACCGTTCTGTCATGACCCTGGGGATCCTGCTGCCGGTGATGGTTGCGGTCCTGGGCTTCTCGGCGTTGGGGAGAAGGCCGAGCGGTGTGCTCATGTGGGTCACGGGTGAACCGATCGAGCTTCCCGAGGCCGGCACCATTATCGCGGCGAGCTCGGGTGCGATTACTCTCGCTGCGCTGACGTGTGTGACGGCAGCCGTGGTCGCGTCTGTGATCGACCGCCGTGCGGCGCGTGCGGCCGATGGGTGACGGGGCCCGACAACAGGACGGTGCGGCACTATCGAGCCCATGACGCCCCGCACCGTCGACCACGGTGATCCTCTACCGCCCGGGTGGACGTACCTCGACAGGAAACAGGACGACGAGGCGTGGTCACGGTTCCGGGCCGCGTTCGGCGCCCTCCGGCCGGGTCTGCACGCCGACGCCTGGCCGGCGATCACCGAGCCGGCGCCGTCGGTCACGTTCGACCTGCGGTTCGACGCGACCGCGGTGCCCGCGATATGGGCTGCTCGCATGGAGGCGATCAACGCGGAGACTGCGCGCTGCCTGCTCGGCATAGCGGATCCTCCCGAGGTCGTGGTGCTGGATTGGCAGCATCCTGGCTACCGCCTCGACCTCGCCGAGCATGTGTCTGCCCGTGATGCCACGTGGAGGGTGCCGGTCTACCCGGACCGCGATTACTACACCTTCGTGCTGCCCGACTTCAGCGAGGGGACGTTCGGCCACCCGTGGGAGCAGTCGCCGTGTGTGTTCGGCCCGAGGCTGGTGGACACACTGGCCGCCACGCTGTCGACGTGGCTGCCGGTCCTTCGGGTCGACGGGCGCACCCAGTAGGGGCGTCCGCGCTGGTGGACGCCCCGCCGTCTGTGCGGCGGTCAGCACGCGGATTCATGGACGGGTCCACCGAGGCCAGTCCTCACTCCGGCTCTCTGATGCGGTGGGATGCCGGGTGGGCCGACACTTCCGGAGAACGATGTAGACCGCCGATCCGATGACGGGCACGACCCACGCGGACCCGATAGCGAACGCCTTTGCGGACCCCGTCAGGCGACCCTGAGCTGCGATCGAGACGAACGCTCCCACGATGAACCACGCCAGCAGCACGACGATACCGACGGCGACATCTACGAAGAACTCATTGAAAGACTCGACGCAGCCCGGGCTGAGGTGACATTCACTCAGGCCGGACTCGGCGAGGATGGTCGACGGCACGAGATGAGGCTATCGGTACGTTCTCGGCAGGCGACTGGAACTCGAGATGAATAGCGGATGCTGCAACAAACGCTGAAGGGGTACGAGACTGTCCGGGCAGGCGTGGAGTAGTGCCGTACGTGGCCCTCGCGCACGATGACGGTGACGCGATTGCGACTGTTCGAAAGCTACAGCCGACTCTCGGCCGCCGGGTGGTTTCGGTTGTGGCGCAGGGTCACGACAAGAGGGGGTAGCAAGCAGCCGCCAGTCGCGAAAAGTGCGAAAGCTGCGATGGCCCAACCTGGTCGTACGTTCCAGATGACGTCCAAGATCTGCCACGCCCCAGCAAGAATCGCGACAGCCCCCAGCAGCCGGCGTCGTAATACGGCCCGTGACGGACGCACGGCGAACCGGCCGAACAGGATCGGCAGCCGGAACCCCCGATTCGACTGTGAAATCTCGAGGTTCGAGCGCACGGTCAGCGTCACCCCGAGTGCGAGAAGGACTCCAGCGATCGCGAGACCAGCCATCGAATCACCTCCTCCTGGCCTTCGCGGTGGTATTGGTTCGACCGGCTTGGATACCGCCGAATCATTGACTTCGTTGTCGATCCGATTCTAGGCGCCGGTCTTCGTTCCAATCACGCGTTCGGTGGCCCCACTGCGTGCCATACGAGGTGTCGACGAGAGCACCCACACCTGACGTCGTCGAGAACGTGCGGTGCGGCTCCGACTCGATCCAGGCTTCCGACACGTTCACTTGTCAGGGGGCGTCCGCTCCGACGATCAATGACCTGTTCGCAACGCAGGGGCAACGATTCCATCGACACCCCCACTCGTACGCAGACACGCCGCTCCACTACGAGGGAGGATCGAGACCATGCCCGTCGAACGTCAACTGCCCAAGCCTGCCGAACTGCGCGAGCTGCTGTCCTTCAAAAAGCCGGATCTGCACCCGCGCCGTCGTCGGCTGAACGCTGCTCTCACCATCGAGGACCTCCGCAAGATCGCCAAGCGGCGAACTCCGCGGGCCGCCTTCGACTACACCGATGGCGCGGCCGACGCGGAGATCTCGTTGTCCCGAGCACGACAAGCATTCCGCGACATCGAGTTTCACCCCTCGATCCTGCGTGACGTCTCCCGAGTCGACACCTCGACCACCGTCTTCGGCGGTCCGTCGTCCCTCCCGTTCGGTATCGCACCGACCGGGTTCACCCGCCTCATGCAGACCGAGGGCGAAGTCGCGGGGGCCGGTGCCGCGGGGGCCGCCGGCATCCCCTTCTGCTTGTCCACTCTCGGAACCACCTCGATCGAGGACGTGCGCGCAGCCAACCCGACGGGCCGGAACTGGTTTCAGCTCTACGTGATGAAGGAACGCGATGTCTCCTTCGGGCTCGTCGAGCGAGCCGCCCGCGCCGGTTTCGACACGCTGCTGTTCACTGTCGACACCCCCGTCGCCGGAGCGCGGCTGCGCGACAAGCGCAACGGGTTCTCCATCCCTCCGCAACTGACGGCGTCGACAATCGCCGACGCGATTCCGCGGCCGTGGTGGTGGTGGGACTTCCTCACCACCGCCAAGCTGGAGTTCGCGTCCCTGTCCTCGACCGGGGGAACGGTGGGCGAGCTCGTGAACTCGGCCATGGACCCGAGCATCTCCTTCGCCGATCTCGACGTGATCCGCAGCATCTGGCCGGGCAAGATCGTCGTGAAGGGCGTTCAGTCCGTGGCGGATTCGGTCGAGCTTGCCGAGCGCGGGGTCGACGGCATCATCCTGTCGAACCACGGTGGGCGCCAGCTCGACCGCGCCCCCGTTCCGTTCCAGTTGCTGCCGTCGGTGGTGCGGGAGGTCGGGCCGGACTTCGAGGTCGCCGTCGACACCGGAATCATGCACGGAGCCGACATCGTCGCGTCGATCGCGATGGGAGCCTCCTTCACGCTGGTCGGTCGGGCCTACCTCTACGGCCTGATGGCGGGAGGCCGCGAAGGCGTCGACCGCATGATCGACATCCTGCGCGACGAGATCGTCCGCACCATGCAACTGCTGCAGGTGAATTCGCTCGCGGACCTCACCCCCGAGCACGTCACGCAGCTGACTCGGCTGGTGCCGAGGGACTCGGCAGGACGAGCTGCATCGACTCTCGAGGCCCCCTGACGCGAGGTGCACACCGCCGGTGAGGACGGGGTCAGCGGCGGTCCGCCGCCACCGGAGGCGGGAACTCGGGCGTCGAGGTGCTCCCGTCGGGTGATGCTGCGATGCGTCGGAGGTCGTCCGCGTCGAGGGCGTCGATGGGGACACGTATCGGGTGCGACGACGTTCCGGTGACGACATATTTCTGCCCGGGCCGCACCGAAGCTGCCCCCTCGGTGGTCTCGACCGGCGACGGTTCCTCGAGGGCGTCGCGCACGATCCTGCGCGGGTCGTACTGGCGCAGGTTCACCGACTCCCACTCCGAGCGCCGCAGGGGCATGCCGAGGTCCTGCTCCGCCGCGGCGCGGGTGGTGTCGACGAACTGTCTCAGGCTGCGGACACTTCGGGCGAGGTGTCGGGCGTAGTCCGGCAGGCGGGCGGGCCCGAGGACGACGCCGGCGATGAGGGCGACGAGGAACAGCTTCTCGAGGGTCAGACCGAACATGCCGGACCTCCTACGGGTGTCGGGTCGGTGAGTGTCACGGCGCGGGTGCGTCGTTGGACTCGGTTGTCGCGCAGAGTGGTGACGGCGACGGCGGCGCCGAAGAGTGCCGACATGGGGAGCGCGACGAGGAACATCGACATCACGTCCGCGGCAGGGGTGACGAGTGCGCTGAACACGACGATGACGACGACGATCATGCGCCAACTGCGTCGAAGCCTGTGTGCAGACAGGAGACCGAGGCAGTTGAGCATCACCACGATCACCGGCAGCACGAAGGCGATCCCGGTGGCGAGGACGATCTTCATGACGAAGTCGACGTAGTACGACGCGTCGAGGATGGTGCTGTCCTGGTCGGAGGAGAACCCCGCCAGGACGGTGACCATGCGTGGGAAGAGCAGCAGCCCGAACGTGCACCCCGCGCCGAACAGCGGCACCGCGGCTGCTGAGAACCCCAGGACGTACCTCTTCTCCCGCCGGGTGAAACCGGGGGTCAGATAGGCGAGGAGTTCCCGCAACCAGATCGGGCTGGAGAGGACGACGCCGGCAACGAGTGCGATCCGCACGTGCAGATCGAAGGCACCGGTGACGGTGTCGTAGTTCAAGCTGGCCTGACGGGACTGTGCGAGTTCCTCCACGGGGGCGCGGAGAACGCCCAGTACCTGATCGGCGAGAACGAAGCCGAGGATCAGAGCGACCGTGAAGGCCACCGCCGCGCGGGTCGCGCGACGGCGTGCCTCGGTGACGTGCCCGGCGAGCGGCATGGTGCCGCGCGCGGCGGTGGCTGTGGTCACGACGCGTGTCGGATCGGAACCGGCGCACCGTCGTCGGCGGTCGGGTCGGCCGATGCCACGCGCTCCGTTGGGGCGGCGGACGTGTCGCGTGCCTCGTCCTTGAAGATGCGCAGGGACTGGCCGACGCCCTTGGCGAGGGCGGGGAGCTTGGTGGAGCCGAAGACGAGCAACAGGATCGCGAGGACGATCAGCGCGTGCCAGCCGGTCAGGTTGTGCAACATGGTGTTTCCTTCGAGTGTCGTGGGGTGGGGTGGGGTCAGGCGGTCGGTGCGGCGGCCGGGCCGCCGGCGGGGGGAGTGCCACCGCCCATCGGAGGCAATCCGCCGCCGGGTCCACCGCCGCCGGGCGCTGCGCCGGCGGTCGGTGCGGTGGTGGTGTCGACGGCGACGGCGAGGGACCCGACGTAGCCGGAGGTGGGGTCGCCGGTGAAAGTACCCATTTGCAGGTCGTATCCGTCGCCGAACACGTTGTCGTCGTCGAGAGTCCCGATTTGAGCGAGGTTGGACGCCGATCCCGGGTAGGTGTCGAGCTGGTAGACCGCGTCGAGCATGTCCCGGGGGAAGGCGACTTGCGAGGTGGCGATCGCGTTGTCGGCCGTGGTGGCGGAGGCGACGTCCGGGTAGACCTCGAAATGGATGTGCGTCCACCGGCCGGAATAGCAACCGGGAACAATGGTGTCGAAGGTGACGGTGCCGGCGGCGTCGGCGACCTGGACGCCGCGCAGGTACGTCTCGTCCTCTGCGCCTTCGGAATACATCGAGTACAGACCGGCGGCATCGCACTGCCACAGATACACGGCCACACCCTCGAAAGGTCGATTGCCGTTCGCGAGGTCTGTGACGGTGAACGTCATCGACAGCGGTACCCCGGCGACGGTGGTGCCGCCGTCGAGGCTCGAGGTGACGTCGGACCGCACGATCCCCGATTCCTCGAGGATGTTGACGCCGTTGCTGCCGTCGGCGGGGTAGGGGCCGTTGGTCTCGTCGGGAATCTCCGTGCCGGCGGCCGCGGCGGTCGTGGCCGACGATGCGGTGGACGCCGTCGAGGCACCGGACGAGTTCGAGCACGCCGCCAGGGCCAACGCTCCGGCGCCCGCGCCGAGGATGCTCAGAACGCGGCGGCGGCTGATCAGGGTGGTGACGTCGAATCCGGCGCCCTGGTCCACGACGTCCTCACCCGGGCGGGGGAGCAGGCGTCCGTCGTAGGCGGGTCCGTGGGGGGTGTTCGTGGGGGTGGGAACGGTCATGTCGGTTGCTCCTGGTCGTCTCGGTCGATCTCGTCGATGTGATCGATACTTCCGGGGTGACCATGGAGGACCCTGACCCTCCGCTGTGAGGTTCCCGGGAGCGGTCGACGCCGACCGGTGAGGTGGGAATCGGCGCACAGGAGGTCGAGCGACCACCTCGTCCGTCGGAGAATCGTGCGCACCGGGTTGCACCCTTCGAGCCAGATTCTCGGTGTACTGCCCGGGGCCTACCTCGGGCCGATCACTGCGGCGTGGTGGCCGCCGTGGTCGACGGCCGCGCCGGTCTGCGTGCATGGGGGAGGAGGCTGTGGCACTGAAAGGTCGCGCCGCGCTGGTATGCCATCACGGTGCTGGGGGTTCCCGCTGCGAGGCTGCTGACCGGTCTGGCGTTCTCGGGCGGTGCGATCGCCGCTCCCAGCAGGGCAGCATTGGTGGCCTTCGTACCGGTGCTGGCGTTCCAGATGGTCACCACGGGGCTCGCTGAGGAACCGGGGTGGCGTGATTTCGCTCTGCCCCGACGGTGTCGACCTGTTTGGCGACGGCCGATGCCAAGATGCCGCCCGTCGGCACGCACTGCTCATCCGCGCTCAGAGCACGTCCGTCCTCGAGGACCTGCGGCGATTGTTGGGGTTGCTCCGGTCGCCGGGGAACCCGCGGATTCCGGTGCTGATTCTGACCACCTTCGACATCGACGACTACGTCTTCCGTGCGCTCGAAGCCGGCGTCGCGGGACGGGTACTCGATCTCCTCACCGCGCGGGAGCGGGAGATTCTGCTCCTCCTGGCCGAAGGGATGTCGAACGAGGAGATCGCTGCCGCGTTGGTCGTCGAGGTGGGCACCGTCAAATCCCATCTCGCCCGGCTACTTCCGAAACTCGGCGTGCGGTCGCGATTGCAGGCGGCGGTGTGGGCGTATCGAAATCACGTGGTCACCGTGGACGACCCCCGGCCCTGAGACGCGGGGGTCGACCCCATGTCCGCCGCAGGGCCAGTTGCGTGAGCGGCGTGACGGCGAGCGCCACCGCAAGTCCCACCGAGAAGGCCAGGATCACATTGTCCTGCAACGCTTGTCCACCGAGATAGCCGGCCATGACGATGTAGATGCTCCAGGTGACCACCGCGATCGCGGTGTAGGGGCCGAAGATGCGCCACGGCAGCCTGCTGATCCCGGCGCTCAGCGTGACGATGTAGCGCCCGACCGGAATGTATCGCGACGTGACGAGTATCAGCCCGGGGCGGTCGGCGAGTTGGGTGCCGACCCAGTCGAGAGTCCGGCGGCGGCGTGTGCCGGGTGGTAGGCGTCGCAACGCGGGCTCGGCGAGAGCACGACCGACGACGTACGGCACGAGATCCCCGCCGAACGCTCCGAGTGCCGTCGCGGTGACGACGAGCACCACGTTCGCATCCCCGTTCGCCGCGGCGACCCCGGCGACGACGAGGAACGGTTCACTGGGAATCGCGGGCAGGAACGAATCCAGGAACGACACGACGAGCAGAATCACGTAGAGCCACGGGGACAACACGAGTGCCTCCGCGGCGTCGAGCCAGTCCATCATCGTCGGGGGCTCGGATCCGGGCCGAGGGCAACGTCGTCGGAGGAGACGAAACGATGGACCTCCTCGACGAAACGGCGCGGGCGCTCGATGTGCGGCCAGTGGCCGGTGTGGGCGAACCGCACTTCGTCCGCCGACGGGACGCGAGACAGGAACGTCTCGACGTCCCCCGATGGGGACAGGGCGTCGCCGTCGCCCCGCAGGATCCGCGTGCGGCACTGCACCTGTTCGAGATCGCGGCCGGGATCGCGAGTCACGGCGGAGACCAGGGCCGGGAACGTGGCGGGTGCGCCCAGATCGTGCATCGTGGCGCGTACGACCTCGGTGTCGAGCAGGTCCGGCCGGGCGACGAAGCCGCCCAACAACGCTCGGCGCAGGCGCTCCGACTCGGCGACGAACCGGGCGGCCGACGAGGGCACCGGGAATCCGACCATCGCGGATTCGGCGACCAGGGTGGCGACCGAGCGCGGATTTCGCCGGAACGTGGCGACCGGGCGCCGGACGAGGTGGACCAGCGAGAGAATCGGTCCGCCGGTGATGATCAGTCCACCCAACCGCGACGGGTGCCGCACGGCCGCGCGCGTCCCCACCAGGGAGCCCATCGAATGGCCCACCACCACGGGTGCGTCGACGTCGAGTGCGTCGCACAGATCGACGACCGAGTCGCCCAGTCCGTCGAACGTGACGTGGCGACGCGAGAACTGCGATGCACCGAACCCCGGAAGGTCGACCGCGATCACACGATAGTGCTCCGACAACGCGGGAAAGAGGTGTGCGAACCACCGCCACCCGGCCGAGATGCCGTGCAGCAGAACGAGCGTCGGCGCATTCTCGCATGGGAGGTCGACGCAGCTCACCGGAGTGGAGGCCGTCTCCACGACGCGAACGTGGTCCTCCCACCGGCTCGCCGGCAACGCACCGGGAAGGCGTTCGCCGTATCCGTCCCACACGTCAGCGCCGCCCCCCACTGCACACCTCCGAGAAGACCCGAGTACCGGACCGTCATCGTCGCAAGTCGTTGACTCGGCGTCAACGGGAACTGGATGCCGTCCGGGCAGGACGCTGCGCAGCGCACCTCGACGTGCGCATGTTGCAACCTGCGCAGACTGAGGCGCGCTGCGCGCCGGGGCCCGAAGGGTGCGACAAATAAGCACCTATTGTCATCTTCGGATACGCGTGGTTTAGTTCTGTCACCAGGAACGGAACTCATCACCGAGGCGGTAGTCGTCATGCGCGTTCGCGACACGATCATCACGAAGGCTCAGGCCGTGGTCCCGATGGAACGCCAGATCCAGGGACTGCATCTCTGGCAGCGCGCCAAGCGCCTCGTGGTCGACGACGGGCAACCGCACTTCACCGAGTCGCCGATTCCCGACGTCGCGGGCCTCGACCTGACCGACATCGACGTCAGCGACCCGTTCCTGTGGCGTCAAGGGGCGTGGGAGTCCTACTTCCGTCGGCTGCGCGACGAGTCACCCGTCCACTACCGGGCCGACAGTCCGTTCGGGCCGTTCTGGTCGGTGACCCGCTACGACGACATCGTCCGCGTCGACAAGGACTTCGAGACGTTCTCGGCCGAACCGCAGATCATCCTCGGTGCGCCGCCCGAGGGTCTGGACATCGAGATGTTCATTGCCATGGACCCGCCGCGTCACGATCAGCAGCGCGCCGCGGTCCAGGGAGTGGTTGCACCGCAGAACCTGGAGGAGATGGAAGGGCTCATCCGCTCCCGCGTCGCGGAGGTCCTCGACGAACTCCCGGTGGGTGAGCCCGTCGACTGGGTCGACCGCGTCAGCATCGAGCTGACGTCCCGCATGCTCGCCACGCTGCTTGATTTCCCGTATGACGAGCGTCGCAAGCTGGTGGAGTGGACCGACCTGGTGGCGGCGAGCGCGTCCGCGACGGGCGGGTCCACGGACACCGATGCGTCGTACCGGGCGGCGGCGGAGGCAGCCCGCAGCTTCAGTGCGCTCTGGCACGACAAGGCCGCGCGGTTGGCCGCGGGGGAGACGCCGGGGTACGACCTCATCACCCTCATGCAACTGTCCGAGGACACGAAGGACCTCATCGACCGACCGATGGAGTTCCTGGGCAACATCGTGCTGCTCGTGGTCGGAGGCAACGACACCACGCGCAACTCGATGACCGGCGGACTGCTGGCCCTGAACCGATTCCCCGAGCAGTTCGATCGCCTCCGTGAGAACCCCGCGCTCGTCCCGAAGATGGTGCACGAGATCCTGCGGTGGCAGACGCCGCTGGCGTACATGCGTCGCGTCGCCACCCGCGACACCGTTCTGAACGGTCAATTCATTCGCAAGGGCGACAAGGTCGTCATGTGGTACGCCTCGGCCAACCGGGACGAGCGCACGTTCGAGAACCCCGACGACTTCGTCATCGACCGGCGCAACGCCCGCCATCACCTCGCGTTCGGCATCGGGACGCACCGGTGCATGGGAAGCCGCCTGGCCGAGATGCAGCTGCGCATCCTGTGGGAGGAGCTGCTGACGCGTTTCGACGACATCGAGGTGGTGGAGGAGCCGACGCGGGTGCAGTCCAACTTCGTCCGCGGCTACGGCTCGATGTCCGTGGTGCTCACTCCGAAGGGTGGCGAGCGCCGGCAGTACGGCACGTGGCGCGAACGCAACGCCGCGAAGACCGACCGCAACAGCGCCACGCCCGACGCGAGCGGATCCACGGCGAGCGCACCCGCACCCGAGGCCCCGCGCACCGGGCGCAGCGCCGAGCGGACTCTGCTCGACCTGCGCGTGACCGGTCGGCGAACGGCGGCGGAGGGCGTCGTCGAACTCACGCTCGCCGACGCCGGCGGTGGCGCACTTCCGCCGTGGACCCCCGGCGCCCACGTCGAACTGACGCTGAAACCCGGTCTGGTCCGGCACTACTCGCTGTGCGGAGATCTCACCGATCGGTCATCGTGGACGGTGGCCGTTCTGCGGGAACCGGACGGCCGCGGCGGATCGGCGCACGTGCACGACGAGCTCGTCGAGGGCTCCACCCTCCGGGCTCGTGGTCCGATCGACAACTTCGCGCTCGTTCCCGCGCAGCGCTACCTCTTCCTCGCCGGCGGTATCGGCATCACGCCGATCCGCGCGATGATCGCCGCGGCGCGGTCCGCCGGGGCCGAGTGGAACCTGGTGTACGTCGGCCGGTCTCGGTCGTCGATGGCGTTTCTCGACGAGTTCGACGGCGACGATCGGGTGACCGTCTGGGCCAAGGACGAGCGCGGCGGACGCCTCGATCTGGACACGGTGCTGGGCGAGCCGCGCCCGGACACCCTCGTCTACTGCTGCGGACCGGCTGCTCTTCTCGACGCCGTCGAGACGCGGTGCGCCACGTGGCCGGGGGAGGCCCTGCACCTCGAGCGTTTCGCGGCCCGGACCGTCGCTGCGCCCGACGGCGCCCTGGAGTCGTTCGAGGTGGAGTGTGCGCGGACGGGCGTGACCGTCACCGTCGCCGACGGCACGACGATCTTCGACGCCGTCGAGCAGGCCGGCGCCGACGTCATCGGATCCTGCATGGAAGGCATCTGCGGCACCTGCGAGGCCGACGTCCTGAGCGGAACCCCCGACCACCGCGATTCCGTGCTGTCCCGTGCCGAGCGCGAGCGGGGAAACACCGTGATGACGTGCGTGTCGCGATCGCTGTCCTCGAAGCTGGTGCTCGACCTCTAGTTCCCCGGATCGCGGTGCGCAGCAGTGACTCTCGCCGAATCACTCGAAGCTGCGGACCACCCGATCGATGCGGTCGACCGCCTCGTCGACGTCCACGGTCGGCTGCACGAGATGGCTCAGCGTCAGCCGGACCACGCAGTCGACCAGCGCCTCGGACGCCCGGTCGCCGACGAGTGCGCCCACGGCGGCGCTCGCCTGACCCAGCACGGCGTCCGGATTGACGGTGACCATCGCGAGCAGGCCCGAATCGTGCCCCGGACGCAGAACGGCGGCCAGGGCGGCATTGGATCGGCCGTGTTCGAGGACGCCCCGCACCGCCGCCGAGATGCCGTCCTCGAAGCTGTCGGGGTGCGCGGCGAAACCGCTGCTGACCTGCTCCAGGAAACGGCCGACCTCCCGATCGACCACGGCGCGGCCGAGCTCGGTGCGGGTACCCACCTCCTTGTAGAGGCTCTGGCGGGGCACTCCGGAGCGTTTGGCGACCTCGGTCATGCTGAGGGCGTCCCAGCCCCGATCGGTGATGATCTCCACCGAGGCGTCGAGAACCCGCTCGAGTCGCAGGGCCCGCAGTTCGGAGTAGAAGTCGGGCGCGGTCACGCCCGAGAGCCTAGGTCAGAACCCGTGCGCCGCCAGCCGTGGACTCGGGCCCGGTTGTCGTTCCAGCGGATCGGGAAGAGACTGTGACCCGAACAACGGCACCCATCCATTCTTTCGGCACCCACGAATGCGGTGGTGACTGCCCGACGTTCCGACCGGTGCCACGCGTCCAGAACCTGCGCGACGGTGCCGTTGGCGGCCGCGTCGGCGTCGTTGCTGTCGATACCGTGGCACGATCCCGGTCCGCGTGACCTGCTCACCCTCGCGGCGGCTCTGGGTCTGGTGCGGCGAACCGCGGAGGACTCGTCGCCGCTGTCGACTGCGCTTTTCACGGCCAGTGGGGCCGTCGATTGCGCCGCGGCGTCCTGGTACGACCAACTCGGGTTCACCGTCGACGACGCGCGCCGCGAGGCACACACCGTGGCTGCCGAGGTTCGCGAGGTCGTGGCCGTCTCCGACTGCACCTGCGACAGCGCACTCTCGGAGAGCGCCGTCGTCGCTGCGGCAGTGGCCGGCACTGTCGCCGACCTCGCCGGGTACGTCGCGTCGCAATCGGGTCCGCCCGTGCCGTGGGAAGTGTTCACGGCACCGCACGTGCTCGATCGACTGCGCCGGGTCGCATCCGCGCTCGTCCTGGTCGCCGAGAGGCTCGACGAAGCCTGACGGCGCCCTCGAACGACTCCCCGGGTTCACGCTGTGCCCGTATAGTGCGAGCGGTTCCGTACCGAACGTTCCGAATCGACGAGGTGACTGCCGTGCCGTATCTCGGTCTGCTGACGATGGCCCTGCTGGTCTTCTGCCTGATCGACGTGATCACGGCCGACGACGGGGGTGTGCGCCACGTGCCGAAGATGGCGTGGCTCTTCGTCGTCCTGCTCCTTCCGCTGATCGGATCGCTACTGTGGCTGACGGTCGGTAGGCCTATCGGCGCCGGGATCTGGGGCGGTAGCGAGCCGTCGCGACCCCGCTCGGGCTTCGCGGAGTACGACGTCCGGCCCGGTCGCGCCGTTGCGCAGAGTCCGCAGGCCGACGCCGAATTCCTGCGCCAGTGCCGGGCGCGTGCCGAGGAACAGCGCCGAGTGGAGCGGGAGCGCCGCCGCGCCGAAGGGTCGTGAGCGGTCCGATCGTCCGTGTGCGCCCGATTATTCGCGTGCACGCGCCACGGGGTCGCCTCTAGGGTCTACGCGTCCGTTCCCCCCACCCCGCGAGGTGCCCGATGGCCGTCCACCCCGCCCGCCCGGCCGAGGCGGCGACGCTGCACATCGCCATGATCGGCACCACGGCCCCGAGTCACATCTATCCGTCGCTCGCCGTGATCGCGGAGCTCGTGCGGCGGGGTCACCGAGTCACCTACGCGGTCGGGGAGTCGTTGGCCTCTCTCGTCGAGCCGACCGGCGCTCGGGTGGTGCCGTTCGATTCGCTTCTCCCGCAAGGCGAGGAGACCTGGCCGGACGACCCGGCTGCGGCGATGCACGTGTTCCTCGACGAGGCGATCGCCGCGTTTCCCGTGCTGACGACGGCGTACGACGGCGATCGTCCGGACCTGCTGCTCTACGACATCGGCGGACTGGCCGCACCGCTGCTCGGCGTCCGCTACGGCGTCCCCGCGGTCCAGCTGTCGCCCGCGTACGTCGCCTGGGACGGCTACGAGGACGATCTTGCCGACGTCCTCACCCCGATGCGGACGTCGGCGACCGGGGTCGCCTACCGCGAGGCGTACGCGGAATGGTTGCGCGACAACGGGATCGAGGCCGACCCGTGGGACTGGATCACGTATCCCGAGCACTGTCTGTCCCTGGTACCGAGAATCATGCAGCCGCACGCGGATCGCGTCCGTGAGTCCGTGCGCTTCGTCGGACCCTGCCTGGATCCCGCCCGCCTGGCGGATAGGACGTGGTCGGCTCCGGTGGGACCCGTGCTCTACGTGTCCTTCGGCACCGGCTACAACGATCGACCGGACTTCTACCGGCTGTGCATCGAGACCTTCGGGAACACCCCGTGGCAGGTGGTGATGTCGATCGGGCGTCGTGTCGACCCTGCCGCTCTGGGACCGATTCCACCCAATGTCCAGGTGCACGAGCACGTTCCGCAGCTGGCGGTGCTCGAGTCGGCGCGCGTGTTCGTCACCCACGCCGGCATGGGCGGATGCACCGAATCACTGTGGTTCGGCGTGCCGACGGTCGCCATTCCGCAGGGGGTGGATCAATTCGCCAACGCGGCGATGCTCGACGAGATCGGAACGGGCGTCCACCTCCCGTTCGACGAGGTGACGGCGGAGACACTCCGGGCCGCCGTGGAGCGGGCAGTCGATCTGGAACCCCGCGCGGCCGAGATCCGCGCGGACGTCCGGGCGCACGGCGGTGTCGACACCGCGGCCGACGCCGTCGAGTCCTACGCACGACTCCGCTGACGACGCGGCGGAAACCGACTACCGTGCCGGTCATGCCGACCCGTATGGACAACGTCGGGATCGCGGTGCGGGACCTCGACGCCGCTGTCGCGTTCTTCACCGACCTCGGCCTCGAGGTCGTGGGTCGTGACACGGTGCAGGGCGAGTGGACCGACACGGCAGTGGGTCTGGACGGGAACCACTCCGACATCGCGATGCTGCAAACGCCGGACGGTCACAGCCGTGTCGAGCTGTTCCACTACCGGCACCCGGAGCCGATCGAGACGGAACCGACCCGCCCCAACGAGATCGGGATGCATCGAGTCGCGTTCGAGGTCGACGACATCGAGGCCTCGCTCGCCATCGCGGCGCGGCACGGGTGTCACCCTCTCCGCGGTATCGCGGAGTACGACGGCATCTTCCGCCTGACCTATCTGCGCGGTCCCAGCGGCATCATCGTGATGTTCGCGCAGCGCATCGGCGGCTGAGCCACCCGATCAGCGCGGCCGGCCGCGGATCTCCGATCGCAGCAGCGAGCCGCGGGACGAGCGACAGCGGTGTGGCGTTCTCGATCAGCCCCCGTTGCGGCCCGTCGACCACGTCGGACAGTCCCGGCGCCGGATCGGCCGACTCGGCCACCGCGAAGGTGGCGCCGCGGTCGGGGTGTTGCGGGCAGGCCGGAGGCCGGTCGGGGTGTTGCGCAGGCCGGAGGCCGGTCGGGGTGTTGCGGGCAGGCCGGAGGTCGGTCGGGGTGCTGCCGTCACAGAACTGTCCGGCTGGACCGGGACGGATCCCGGGCGGCGGCGAGGCGGCCTCGTGACCGTCCGCGAAGCTCTAGGGTCGGCCACGTGAAGTTCGAGGAGTATCGCCGGTACGACGCCCTGGGTCTCGCCGAGTTGGTGCGAAACGGCGAGGTGACCTCGGGCGAGCTGGTCGAGGTCGCTCTGGCTCGTGCGCACCGCACCCATGCCGCGCTGAACGCCGTCGTGCAGTGGCAGGACGACGACGCCCGGTCCCGGTCCCGGACCGCGCTGTCGGGTCCGTTCGCCGGTGTGCCGTTCCTGCTCAAGGATCTCGCGCAGGCCCAGGCCGGCGTGGTCGAGACGGCGGGGTCACGCGCCTACCGAGACGCGCGGGCCGCGGAAACGGACACCGTGGTGCAGCGGTGGCTGGGCTCCGGTCTGGTGGTCATCGGACGGACCGCGGTCCCGGAATTCGGGGCGAAGGGGGTGACCGAATCCGATCTCTTCGGGCCCACCCGCAACCCGTGGGACACCACCCGCTCGCCGGGTGGATCGTCGGGTGGCTCCGCGGCGGCGGTGGCCGCCGGTGTGGTGCCCGCGGCCGGGGCGAACGACGGCGGCGGGTCCATTCGCATCCCGGCCGCCTATTCAGGACTCGTCGGGCTCAAGCCCGGTCGCGGGATCGTCCCCTGCGGACCGCGCTTCAGCGAGTTCTTCCACGGCGGCGCGGTGACCGGGGTGCTGACCCGCTCGGTGCGGGACTCCGCGGCCATGCTGGACGTCCTCCGAGGCTCGGACCCGGCGGCGCCGTACGTCACGCCGACCCTCCCGGACACTCATCTGTCCGCGCTGAACACCCCCGGGCCACGCCTGCGTATCGGCATGCAGAGCACGTCGGCCCTCTGCGACGCTCCGGACCCGGAGGTGGTGGACGCTCTCCGGCGCACCCGCACGCTGTTGGTCGACCTGGGGCACGTCGTCGAGGACGTGCCGCCGCCGGTGGACGAGGAGGCCCTGGCGCGGGATTTCCTGCTGCCCTGGTTCGTGAACGTCGCGAGCGAGGTCGCCGCCATCGGATCGGCGCGGGCCGCGGACATCGAGCTGGACACGATGGTGATGGCCGAGCTGGGCCGACGCACCACGGCCGTCGATCACGACGCGGCGCTGGCCCGGTGGCACGACCACGTTCGCGCTCTGTCGGACTTCCACCGTCGGTTCGACCTGCTGCTGACCCCGACCACCGCGACGCCCGCGCCGCGGATCGGCGAGTTCGCGACGTCCGGGCCCGAACGACTCGGTGCTCGTGCGGCACTCGCCCTGCGTCTCGGGTCGGTGCTGGCCCGCGTGGGGGCCGTCGAGGCGGGCGTGATGCGAAATCTGTCCGTGGTGCCCTTCACTCAGGCGGCCAATCTGACCGGGCGGCCCGCCCTGAGCGTGCCGCTGTTCCGCACCGCGTCCGGACTGCCGGTGGGATCGCACTTCGTGGCCCCGCCCGGCGGGGAGACGCAGCTCCTCCGCCTGGCCCGTGAGCTGGAGGAGGCGATGCCGTGGTTCGACGTCACGCCGCCGAACGTCGGGTAGCGACGGCCCCGTGTCCCGCGTCGGCAGGTCGATGTGCAGGCCCACAATGGAATCGGTGATCACTCACA
Source organism: Rhodococcoides corynebacterioides (assembly GCF_019834675.1). Lineage (GTDB taxonomy): Bacteria > Actinomycetota > Actinomycetes > Mycobacteriales > Mycobacteriaceae > Rhodococcoides > Rhodococcoides corynebacterioides_A. The sequence goes on from NZ_JABUBU010000019.1 coordinate 21,682, forward strand.
AGGCGGAACAATGAAGCGACGCAATGGATTCTGTCCATACTGGGCGCACGCGAGACCGATCGCGACATCACCAGAAGGAGACATACGTGTTCAGCTTCCTCAATGGCCTGAGCTTCCTCAACTTCGACTTCGGCAACCTGCTGCCGTTGACGGATTTCCTCAAGATCGCGTCCTGATCGCGACTCGACGAGGTGCGTGTGCCGGCGACTCTCGTCGCCCGCGCACGCACCCGGTCGGCGTCGGTCGGCGCCACCCGCCGAGCCCCAGCCGTCGCCCCTCAGCCTCGGAGCCTCAGCCGTCGACCAGACAGATCCACCCGTCCAGCAGTGAGACCCGCCGCGTCGACAGCGGAACCAGCGACCCGATCGCCCGCACCGCGGCGGAGTAGGGCGGGAAACCGAAGACCATTCCTTGCGGACCGGTGTCCATCTTCCCGGTCCGAACGTCGTATTCGGCTCTATGTGAGGGACATTCGAGACAGCCGCGGTCCGTGACCCGTCCCCGTCCGAGCGTGGCCAGTTGATGTCGGCAGACGTTGCCCACGGTGAAGGGCGTGCCGTCGGGCAGTGTGCCGACCGCGAGGACCTGTCGCTCCTCGCTCATCGGTGCGACATACCCACGGCGATCGTCCCCAATCGGCGGCGTCGACAATGGTGCGATGACCGTTTCGGTGGTGACCCTGGCCGATCGTCCCGACCTGTTCGACTCGATGTGGTCGATGCCCGATTCGTGGCCGGAATTCATGCTGCAGGACTCCTTGTCGTCGTTCTACTACCGGCCCGACGTCGTGACCCGCGTCGCCGATCACGTGGTGATCGCCCTCGACGGCGACGAGGTCGTGGGGAAGGGCTACGCGCTTCCGCTTCGCCTCGACCCGGACGCCCTCCCCGCCGACGGCTGGGACGCTGCGATCCGACTCGGCGTCACCCAGTCCTTCGCGGGAGTGGCCCCGACGGTGCTCTGCGCGCTCGAGATCGCGGTGCGGCCGGACCGGCAGGGGGACGGACTGTCGTCGCTGCTGCTCGGCGCCTTCCGACGCTGCGCCGCGCGGGCGGGCCTGCCGGAGGTGGTCGTCCCCGTGCGACCGACCGGGCCGATCGACCCCGAGGTTCCGATGAGCGAGTACGCGTCCCGCGTGCGTGACGACGGCCTGCCGGTCGACCCGTGGCTCCGGGTCCACGTCCGTGCGGGCGGACGCATCGCCGGGGTCGCTCCGCGGTCGATGGTGATCGCCGGCACGCTCGACGAGTGGCGTCGGTGGACCGGACTGCCGTTCGACCGATCCGGACCGATCGAGGTGCCGGGTGCTCTCGCCCCGGTGCTCTGCGACGTCGTCCGCGGCACGGCCGTGTACGTCGAAGCGAACGTGTGGGTGCGCCACCGGGCCGCCGCGGCGGGATAGCGTTCCGCCCATGGCATGGTGGTTCCTGGTGGGTGCGATCGTGGCGGAGGTCGCGGCGACGTTGTCGATGAAGGGGTCGGAGAACGTCCCGGCGCTGTACGCGGTGGTGGTGATCGGCTATGCGACGGCGTTCGTGATGCTGGTGCAGGTGCTGAAGCGGGGCATGGGAATCGGTGTCGCGTACGGCATCTGGGGTGCCAGTGGCGTCGCTCTGACCGCGGTGCTGGCATGGGCGATCTTCGGCGAGACCTTCACACTCGTCATGGCGGGCGGCATCGCGCTCATCATCGCGGGTGTGCTGCTGGTCGAGACGGGCTCGCATCCTGCGGCGGAGGCCGAATCCTGATGCAGTACGCGTACCTCGTCGCCGCGATTCTGTTCGAGGTGACCGCAACGCTGTCCCTGCGCGGCGCGGTGGGCGGGCGGCGCGCGCTCTACGTCGTGGTGGCCGTCGGCTACGCCGTGGCGTTCGCGTCCCTGCTCGGCGCGCTGCGTGCCGGACTCGCACTCGGCGTCGCCTACGGCATCTGGGCGGCGGCGGGTGTAGCGCTCACCGCGGTCGCGTCGCGGTTTCTGTTCGCCGAACCGCTCACCCGACGCATGCTCGCCGGGATCGGACTGATCGTGGTGGGCGTGCTTCTGGTGGAACTGGGCGCGGCAGCGCATACGATCACGCCGTGACCGATCACGACCGTGCCGCCGCCCGCCGCGAGATCACCGCGGCCCTGCTGGCTGCCTTCGACCGCCGCCACGACGTCCTGGACGCCATCGTCGAGGCCGACGATCGCGACCAGGCGGTGACCGCCATCGCCGCGCTGCTGGAGACGTCGCGCCTCGGGGGAGAAGCCGTCATGGGCATGGCCTTCGACCAGCTGACCAAGGACGCGCGGCGCCACAACGCCACCGAACTCGAGGACCTGGATCGTCGCCTCACCTTCACCCTCGCCGAGCGCCCCGCCAGCGCGGGGGAGGGGCTGACCCTCCGTGCGTTCTCCGACGACGCCGACCGTGACCTGTTCGCGGCGCGCCTGGCCGACGTCGGCAGTGCCGGCGACGGGTCCGGCGGTGCCGCCGGCGACCTGGACACCGAGATCGCCTCGGCGCGTGATCGTTCCGATTCGGAGCAGGCCGCGTGGTTCGTCGCGCGCGAGGGCGAGACGAGTGTCGGTCTGGTCTTCGGCGAACTCACCGGCGGCGAGATCGACCTGCGCGTCTGGATCCACCCGGAACACCGTCGGAAGGGCTACGGCACTGCGGCGCTGCGCAAGTCGCGGTCCGAGATGGCGGCCGTCTTCCCGGGTGTGCCGATCGTGGTGCGCACACCCGCCGCCCGACCGTCCTGATCGACGGGCTCGATCGCGGGTAGTCGGGGAGGATGCAGACCTTCCTCCCCGACCCCGGATTCAGCCGCAGCGCCCGGCTTCTCGACGATCGTCGGCTGGGCAAGCAGCGGGTGGAGACCTTCCAGATCCTGCGTGCCCTGATCTGGCCGAGCTACGGCTGGAAGAACCATCCGGCGGTGGTCATGTGGCGGGGTTTCACCCCGGCGCTGGTGGCCTACGGCGTGGCGACCTGCCGGGAGTGGGCGGCCCGCGGTCACGCCGAGGCGCTCGAGGCGCAACTGCTCGAGTTCACCGGGGGCGTCCGGCCCGACGTCGACGGGCTGCGGCGTACCGGGGACCTTCCGCCCTGGCTCGGTGACGACGCCGTGCACGCGAGCCACCGCCGCGCCCTGGCGGACAAGGGCCCGGATCTCTACCCGGTCGAGTGGCGCGGGCCGACCGGCTACGTCTGGCCCGGCTCGACGTACCCGCGGTGGCCCGTGCCGCTGCCCGCCCACCCCGCCACCGCCAGTGCGGCGGTCTCGCAGCTCGGGGAGTGGGGACTCCCCGCGGACCGCTTCGATCCGGGCGCGGCCGAGTGGTCGACCCTGCGCCGACTCGCTCGGGGTCTGGGCGACGACGCCACCGAGCCGCTCGATCGGTGGACGCTGCTGGCCGCCGCCCTGGTCGTCCCCGGCCGGGTGGCGGTGCTGCTCGACCGCCCGGCGCTCCCGCCCGACGACGCACTCCCGCCCGCGACGGAGCCTCGCGGCATCGTGTCCGGGTCGATCGCCCGGCAACCGACCGACGCCGACGTGACGGCGATGCGCGACGAGGCGGCGTCGTTCTCGCGTGTGTGCTGGTTCCGACGCGGTGACGATCCGGCCGCGAACGGTGTGGCGCTGGTGGTCACGGACGGGGCGCCCGTGCCCGCCGCGCTCGCATCGGTGCCGGTCCTGCGAGCGCCGCGGGAGCGGGCGTCGGACGCCTAACGGTCCGCCAGGGACTCGCTCCACGCCGACCACAGATCGTGGTACCGGCCGCCGGCTCGCACCAGCTCGTCGTGCGGGCCCTCCTCGACGACGCGTCCGTGCTCGAGCACCACCACCCGATCCGCCGCCGCGGCCTGGGTCAGGCGGTGTGCCACGACGACGGTCGTGCGGCCACGGGTCGCGGCCCGCGCCGCGTCCTCGAGCTCGCGGGCGCCGGCGCTCCCGGCCTCGGCGGTGGCCTCGTCGAGCACCGCGACGGCCGGGTCGGCCAACACCAGCCGGGCCAGCGCCAGATGCTGGGCCTGCGCGGCGGTGAGCGCACGGCCGCCCTCGCCGACGACGGTGTGGACGCCCTCGGGGAGATCCGAGACCCATCCCGCGCCGACGAGGTCCAGCGCCGCCCGCACGTCGTCCTCCGACGCCGCGGGCGCCGCGAGGCGCAGATCGTCGATCAGCGGCCCGGCGAAGACGTGCACCTCCTGGCTCACCACCGCGACGTGCCGGCGCACCCGGTCGCCGAGGTCGGGCAACGCGACTCCGCCGATGCGCACGACGCCGGCCGTGGGGTCGCAGGAGCCCGCGACGATCGACGCCAGCGTCGACTTGCCGGCGCCGGTGGACCCGACCAGGGCCACCGTCTCGCCGTCCGCCACCGTCAGGTCGAGTCCGTGGAGCACGTCGTGGACCCCGTCGTAGGAATGGCGGATTCCGCGGATCTCGACCCGTCCGTCGACCGGCCGTGCGGCGGTGGCAGGACGACGCTCGTCCGGCAGGTCGAGCACGCCGACCAGGCGGGCCAACGACGCGCCGGCCGACTGCACGTCGTCGAACGAGTACATGAGCATGCCGATGGGATTGAACAGGCGGTGGAAGAGCAGCGCGGCGGCGGTGGTCTCGCCGACGGTGACCGACCCGTCGCGGACCAGCAGGAAGCCGGCGGTGAGGACCACCGACAGTCCGACGCACTCGGCGCGGTTGCTGCGCGAGCCGAACCGGGTGAACAGCCGGAAGACGGTCACGGCGATGTCCCGAGCCCGCCCGGACGCCGCGTCGATGCGCGCCAGATGGTCCGACTCCAGGCCGTAGGCGCGGACCGTCCGCGCGCCCTGCATGCTGCTGACCAGGGCCTGCGCCCGCTCGCCCATGGCGACCCGCTCGCTCGCGTACAGGGGAGCGGACCGGGGCAGGTACCAGCGCAGAGCCAGCACGTAGAGCGGAATCGCCACCATGCCGGCCAGACCGAGCCGCCAGTCCACTCCGAGCATCGCGGCGATGCTGACCACCACCAGGAGAACGGCGGCGAGGATCTGCGGCACCACCTCACCCAGGGACTTCGCCATGACCGCGACGTCGTCGCCGACGCGGGAGAGCAGGTCGCCGCGGCCCGCGCGGTCGAGCCGCTCGACCGGCAGCGTGAGGGCGCGCGCGACGACGCGTTCGCGCAGCGACGCCAGGATTCGTTCCCCCAGCAGGGCCACCGCGTAGGCGCCGAGGCCCGTGAAGACGCCGCCGACGACGGCCGCGACCACGATGACCGTCACGACCCCGACGATCGTGTCGGTCGGCGCGCCCTCGGTCACGCGGTCGACGAGAACGCCGAACACGTACACCGGAACCACGGTCGCCGCGGCGGCGACGATGCCGAGGACGACCGCACCGACGGCGGCGAGCCGGTACCGGCGCAGCTCCCGCAGCAGGAACCGACCGGAGCGGGCGCCGGACGCGATGGGAAGCAGATCGGTGGCGTCCGGACCGGTGCCGGTCATCGCAGCACCCGCTCGCGGTAGGTCTCGTCCGTGGCCGCGAGGGTCCGGTGCGTGCCGGTCGTGACGACGCGGCCCTCGTCGACGACGACGACGCGGTCCGTCACCGCGAGCAGCGCGGGGCTGGTGGTGACGATCACTGTGGTGCGCTCGGGTCCGTCACGGAGGGTGCGGATGCCGTCGGCGATCGCGTGCTCGGTGACCGCGTCGACGGCGGTGGTGGGATCGTGCAGAACGAGCACCGGGGGGTCGGCCGCCAGAGCGCGGGCCAGCGCGACACGTTGGCGCTGACCGCCGGAGAGGCTGGCGCCGCGATCGGTGACGGGGTGATCGAGCCCGTCCTCGTGCAGGTCGATCAGGTCGGTCACCGCGGAGGCGGCGACGGCGGAGTGCAGTCGGTGCTCGTCCGTAGCGCCCGTCCGGGGGTTCGATCCCCCAGCAGGGTTCGTGGTCACAGCAGGGTCCGACCGGACGGCGATGTTCGACCGCACGGTGCCGGCGAACAGGTCCGCGGCGTGCGGCTCGACCAGAAGGGTGCGACGGACGTCGGCGAGGGGAAGATCGCGCACGTCCGTGCCGTCGACGGTGACCCGGCCGGTCGACGCGTCGTGCGGAATCTGGCCGGACAGCACGGCGACCAACGATTCGGCGTCGGACGGCCGGTAGGCGACGACGCCCACCGACTCGCCCGAGGCCGCGTCGAGGTCGACACCGCGCAGGGACCCGTGCGCCACCGCGTGCAGGGCGAGATGCGGTGCGGATCCTGCACCCGTCGCCGCGGTCGCCGCGGGCCGCGTCGCCGACGACGTGGCCACCAGGGGGCGGGCGCCCAGCACGATCGCGATGCGATCGGCGGACCCGCGCACGACGGCCGTGACCCCCGGCAGACGCGACAGCGACGACAACGGCTCGACCAGGAACTGCGCCAGACCGACCACGGTGACCAGCTCGCCGAGCGTGAGGCGCCCGGTGAGGGCGAGGTAGCCGGCACCACCCGCGACGGCGGCGGCCAGCAACGACCCGACGGTCGCCGACAGGCCCAGGTAGGCACTGTTGCCGCGGGCCAGCCGCAAGGTGGCGGCGAGGGCACGTCGGCTGGCGTCGGCGTACCGACGCGCGGCCGTCTCCTCTCCGCCGATGCCGCGGAGCGGACGCACGCCGCCGACGAGGTCGGTGGCGAGGCCGGACACGCGGGCGATCTCGGTCTGGGAGGCGGTGGCCGCGCGGGTCAGCACGGGCGCGCACCACTGCAGAACCAGCAGGAGCAGGGGAGTGCCGATCACCACGGCGAGGCCGAGTGGCACGTCGACGACGAGGAGCGCGACGGCCGTGACCACCAGCGCAGTGCCCGCGGACGCCGAGCGGGCGAGCACGTCGAGAATCCACGACGTCTTCTCCGCGTCCGAGGTGCCCACCGTGAGCAGCTCGCCCGCGGACAGGTCGGTGTCGAGACCGCGGGGGTCGAGGACCGTGCTCGCGACCTCGACGCGCAGCAGATGGGCCTCGCGTTCGATGGCGACGACGATGATGCGGGCGCCGATGCGGTAGGCGAAGGAGAGCACGACGAACAGCGCGGCGAGCCCGACGAGGGAGAGCAGCATGGCCGTCACGTCGCCGGTCTCCACGGCGCGGGCGACGATGATGCCGATGGCGACCGGCACCATGGTCTCGCAGAACTGGTGGAGACAGAACAGCGCCGACGACCCGATCAGGCGTGTCCGGTGCCGCCGTACCGCGCGGCGCAGGACCCGACCGCCGGTGGTCGGCCGCGCCGCGGCGGGAGCGTTCGTGGGCATTAGCCGACCCTAACCGACCGTCGACCCCGGCCCTCCGGCTGTCGTCGGGGTCACAGGCCGGGTCGATCCGAAAGGCGACCCCGGACGGACCGGGTCCGAATAGGACGTGTGCGCCCCTCCTGTGGCCGGAGAACCCCGTTCCGTCGGGTTTCCCGGCATCCGGGCCGGGGCACCCCGCAGCCGACGGTGCTGTGGTGACATCCGACGAAGGGACAGTGTCGTGCCCGATTACGAGCGCGAGAACGACCACCCTCAGGACGACGTGCGGACCATCCGAGCGCACGCCGGCGAGGCCATCACGGACAGCCGCAACTGGCCGGGCTACGTCCTCATGGCGTTGGGCCTGGCCTCGCTGGGTCTGGCCCTGACCGCGGCCGGCGGAGGATTCGAGGGCTGGGTGCTGATCACGGGCATCGCGTGCCCGGTGTTGCTCCTGGCCGGCCTCGGTGTGGTCCTCCTCGAACGCAAGCGCGTCAAGGCAGCGGAGGGCAAGTCCCTCCTGGACCCCGGTGGTCACTGACCACGACGCGATCTCGGGCCCCGGTGCGCCGGGGTCCGTCCCTCGATCCGGCCGGTCGGCCGCCCACCTCGTGCCGCCGACCGACCGCGCCGGGTATCTCCGCGCGTGGTCCGCGCTGCACGGTGACTACGACGTGGCGTCCTCCGTCCTGGTTCGCGGATGGCTCGCCCTGACCTACGGCGTGGCCCGGCCGCTGGTGCGCGGTCGCGTCACCCCCGGCGCGGTGACCACCGTCGGTGTGATGTTGGCGATCGCCGCCCTCGGCGTGGCCGCGCTCGGTGGCCCGTGGGCGTCGGTCGCGGCGGCGGTCCTGCTCGTCGCGAGCGCGCTGACCGACAGCCTCGACGGTGCGGTCGCCCTCCTGCGCGGTCGGTCGAGCGCCCTGGGATACGTGGCGGACTCGGTCGCGGACCGGATCTCCGACCTGACCGCCCTGGGCATTCTCGTGGTGCTCGGGGGACCCCCGGCCGCGGTTCTCGCGATCGCGGCCCTCACGCTGCTACAGGAGACGTTGCGTGCCCGCGCGGTGTCGGCCGGGATGAACGACATCGGGGTGGTCACCGTGTGGGAGCGGCCGTCGCGGATCATCGCCGTGACGGTGACGGTCCTCGGCTGCGTGTTCGTCGCCGACACCACGACGTTCGCGCTGATCGGCACCGCCGTCGCCGGAGCCCTGGCGGTGATCGGCTTCGGTCAGTTGGTGCTCACGGTGCGCCGACGTCTGCGCGGTCACGACGCGCCACGAGTCGATCGCATTCGAGGGTGAACACCCACCCGAACAGCACGACGACGTGCAGCAGGAACAGCCACAACACCGTCGCGACGGCGGCGCCCACCGGTTCGAGACCGCCGAAGGGGCCGGACCAGTCGATCGGGATGGCCAGGAACAGAACGTAGCCCTGCAGGAAGCCCGCGACGAAGGACGCCGTGGTGAGGGTGCCGACCACCACCGCCAGCCGGGACAGCGCGATGGGAGCGACCACGCGGAACGTCCACCCGAGGGGCACGGACAGCACCAGCCAGACGGTCACGAACCCCAGCCACACCCGGAAGGCCGCCCCGGCGGGGCCGCCGTCGATCGACGCCAGCGCGTTGCCGACCACCAGCACCGGCACGGTCAGCAGCGGGGTGATCACCAGCACGGGCAGGGACAGGATGCGCCCGCGCCAACCGATGTAGGTCTCCTCGTGCGGCGAATAGACCAGCAACGCGCGGCGCATGCCCTCGCCGTAGAACGTGGCGGGCAGGATCGCGACCAGCAGTCCCACCCACCCGATCGAGGTCCCGGCCGTGAAGAGCGCCCGTACCGCGTCCGGGGCCCCCGCCGGATCCGGCAGCAGCGAGGCGATCGCCTCGCCGTACCGCAGGACCGTCGGCGTCCCGAGGAGGATCGCGGTCACCTTCAGGCCGAGCAACAGCATCGGCACGACGGCGATCCCGCCGTAGAACGTGATGCCCGCGGCGACGAGGGCGGTGTCGCGGGACGCCATCCGACGCCGCATGCCGGCGCGGACGGCCACGCGTGAGCGGAGGAGTTCGAGCCACACGCTCCGGAACGTCAGGGCGCGGGGCATGGCCTGTCGTTACCCACCCGTACGGTCGGTCAACCGTTTCGGCTCGCCCGGTCGCGGGTAGAAGCCTGCGGTCCCACCACAGTGCTGTCGCCGATGAATCGAGAAATCCTCCGTGAGTTCCACCGTTCGCTCTTCCCGTGCCTCCACCCCGTATCCCCTCGGTGTCTCCCTCCGGTCCGACGGCTCGGCCAACGTGGCGGTGTACTCCGAAACGGCGGAGACCGTCACCGTGGTGACGTTCGACGAGTCCGGGACCGAGCTCGACTCGACTCCGCTTCCCGAGTACACCGGCCACGTGTTCCACGGCCTCGTGCCGATGACGGTGGGCACCCGCTACGGCCTGCGCGTCGACGGCCCGTGGAACCCCGCCGAGGGACTGCGGCACAACCCCGCGAAGCTGCTGCTCGACCCGTACGCCAAGGCGGTCACGGGCATGGTGGAGTGGGACGAGGCCGTCTTCGGCCACCACCACGACGAGCCCGAGACCCGCAACGACGCCGATTCCGCCCCGTACATGCCGCGGTCGGTCGTGGTCGACGACGACTTCGACTGGGGCGACGACGCGGCGCCGCGCGTGCCGCTGTCGGAGACCGTGGTCTACGAAACCCACGTCAAGGGCTTCACCGCGCTCGACCCCGACGTCGACGAGTCCATCCGTGGGACGTACGCCGGCCTCGCGCACCCGGCGGCGATCGAGAAGCTGACCCGCCTGGGCATCACCTCCGTCGAACTCCTGCCGGTCCACCAGTTCGTCCAGGACTCCCACCTGCTCGAGGAGGGACGCCGAAACTACTGGGGCTACAACAGCATCGGCTTCCTCGCACCCCACAACGAGTACAGCTCGACCGGTGACACCGGCGGACAGGTCACCGAGTTCAAGGCCATGGTGAAGGCGCTGCACGCCGCCGGGCTCGAGGTCATCCTCGACGTGGTCTACAACCACACCGCCGAGGGCAACCACCTTGGACCGACCCTGTCGCTCAAGGGAATCGACAACGGCTCGCACTACCGGTTGGTGCCGGACGAGCGCAGCGCCTACTTCGACACCACCGGCACCGGCAACAGCCTCAACGTCGGCCACCCGGCCGCGCTCGCCCTCATCATGGACTCGCTGCGCTACTGGGTCACCGAGATGCACGTCGACGGATTCCGCTTCGACCTCGCCAGCACCCTCACCCGTCAGGACGAGGACCTGGATCGGCACTCGGCGTTCCTCGACATGGTGCATCAGGATCCGGTCCTCGCGCCGGTCAAGCTCATCGCCGAGCCGTGGGACACCGCCGGCTACCAGGTGGGCGGCTTCCCGGCCCGGTGGTCGGAGTGGAACGGCAAGTTCCGCGACGACGTGCGCGACTTCTGGCGCGGCACCGAGGGCGCGCTTCCCGCTCTGGCGCAACGCGTCTCGGGCAGCCCCGACGTCTACGAGAACGACCGCCGCCCCACCCTGGCCAGCGTCAACTTCGTCACCGCGCACGACGGCTTCACGCTCGCCGATCTCACGATGTACGACGAGAAGCACAACGAGGAGAACGGCGAGGACAGCCAGGACGGCGAATCGGACAACCGCTCCTGGGGCTGCGGCGCCGAGGGACCGACCGACGACCCGGACATCAACGCACTCCGGGACCGGCAGCGCCGGAACTTCCTGGGCACCCTGCTGCTCTCGGCGGGCGTGCCGATGATCCTCGGTGGCGACGAGCTGGCACGCAGCCAGGGCGGCAACAACAACGCCTACTGCCAGGACAACGAGATCTCCTGGTACGACTGGGAGAAGGCCGACAACGAGCTGGTCGCGTTCACCACGGCACTGATCACGCTGCGCCGGGAACACCCCGGCCTGCGCCCGGTCTGGTACCGCCACGCCGAATCCGACGGGGACCGCGACACCGTGGACTTCCAGCGGGCCGACGGCGCGGCCATGGGTGACGAGGACTGGAACGACGGCGCCGGCAAGTCCCTCGCCGTCCTCTACAAGTCCTCCGCCGAGGACACCGTGTTCCTGTGGCTGCTCAACGCCGCCGAGACGCCCGTCGAGTTCACGCTGCCGGACGAGTCGTGGACGCTCGCCCTCTCCAGCGATCCCGAGCAGCAGGTGGGGGAGAAGCCGACGACGCTGCTGGTGCGCGACCGCTCGTTCACGTTGCTGCAGAGCGTCTGACACGGTTCGGCGGGCCGGGAGGGTGTGACGCCCTCCCGACCCGCCGAGACGGGTGCCCGGTCAGGCGCCGCCGGTCTCCTCGCGCTCGTGCTCGGTGCGCTCCTCGAGCTCGGTGTCGTCGACGGGGTGCGGCATCTTGCCGTGCTCGTGCGGATCGGGGTGCGGCGTCTCCGTCGGGGCGATGACGTCGTCGAGAGTCGGTGTGTCGTGGTCGTTCTCGGGTGTGGTCATTCCTCTCGCGTACCCCGGACGGTCGCGCCCAATCGTCACCGGCGAGCCGGATAGAGACGGACCTCGGTGGCCTTCACGGCGAGGAACACCTCGGTCCCCGGCCGGAGGTCGAGGTCGGTGGCCGCCGCCGACGTGATGTCGGCCGCGAGGGCGCCGAGGGGCGTGCGCGCCGTGACACGCACCCCGGATCCGGCGGCGTCCACGTGGTCGATCCGCGCCGCGATCACGTTGCGCGGACTGCCCACCGGACGGACGGCGAACACCGCGACGGTGGCCGGCGCGATCGAGGCGAGGCCCGGACGTCCCGCGCCGGGATGGTCCACGGCGACGCCGTGCACCTCGCCGCCGTCGTCCGTCACCAGATGGTCTCCGTCGCCGAACACCCCGTGGATCAGGGTGGTACCGGCGAGAGCGGCGGCGAAGGGACTGCGCGGCGTGGCGAGCACGGACGCCGCCGGACCGTCCTCGACCACCCGTCCGTCGCCGAGGACCACGACGTCGTCCGCGAGCGACAGTGCGTCCACGCGGTCGTGGGTGACCATGAGCGTCGTGCATCGACTGGCGCGCAACACCTCTCGCAGCACCCGACGCAGCGTCGGGGTGGCGTCGGCGTCCATCGCGGCGAACGGCTCGTCGAGCAGCAGCACGTCGGGGTCCGCGGCCAGGGCCCGCGCGAGGGCCACCCGCTGTGCCTGACCGCCCGAGAGGTGGCGCGGCAGGCGGCCGGCGAGGTCGCGAGCGTCGACCCGATCCAGCCAGTCGTCGGCGATGTCCCGTGCGCGTCGGCGGTCGTGCCGGACGCGCGGCGCGAAGGCGACGTTCTCGCGGACCGTCAGATGCGGGAACAGCAGCGGATCCTGGGCGAGAACCGCGACGCCCCGGCGGTGCGGTGGAACGTGCACGCGCGCACCGGTATCGGTGAGCGTCCGCGATCCCACCCGCACCGTTCCGTCGTCGGGACGCACGAGGCCCGCGACGACGGCGAGCACCGTCGACTTGCCCGCGCCGTTGGGGCCGAGCAGCGCCAGCACGGACCCGCTCGGCGCAGTGATCGACACGTCGAGCCGTCGGGCCGCCACCCGCGCGGAGACGACGACGGCACGGTCGTCGTCAACGACTCGGCCGTCGGTCACGGCGCCGCCCGCTGTCGGCCGGCGGCGGTGGCGAACACGACCACGATCGCGACGACGATCAGCACCACCGAGAGCGCGACGGCGGCGTCCGGATCGGTCTCGCGCTGGAGGTAGATCTCGAGGGGGAGGGTGCGCGTCACTCCCTGCAGCGACCCGGCGAAGGTGAGCGTGGCCCCGAACTCGCCCAGCGCGCGGGCGAACGCGAGCACGGCCCCCGAGGCCAGGCCCGGCAGGACGAGCGGGAGGGTGACCCGCAGCAGCACCGTCGTCGGGGGAGCGCCCAGGGTGGACGCGACCTGCTCGTACCGGCCGCCCGCGGTCCGCAGCGCACCCTCGAGTCCCACCACCAGGAACGGCAACGCCACGAACGTCTGCGCGAGCACGACCGCGGTGGTGGAGAAGGCGATGTCGATGCCGAGGGCGCTGAGATGTTCCCCGATCAGTCCCCGCCGACCGAACGCCTGGAGCAGGGCCAACCCCCCGACGACCGGGGGTAGAACCAGCGGGAGCAGCACCCCCGCTCGTGTCGCGGCGGCGACGCGCCCGCGTGTCCGCGCGAGAACCAGCGCCAGGGGAACACCCAGAACGACGCACAGTCCGGTGGCCGCGGCGGACGTCCGCAGGCTGAGCAGAACGGCGTCACGCGAGGAGTCGCTGGTGATCAGCGCCGGGAAGCGGCCCCAGTCGACCGAGAGGACGACGGCGAGGAGCGGCAGCGCCACCAGGCCGAACCCCACCGCGGCGGGCAGAAGCACCCACCGGGGCAGCGACGTCATGCGCCTCACAGTAGCGAGGGCACCGAGCGCGGGAATGATCGGCGGGGACGGCACGTTGACCCACTCGACGGCGCCGGATCCATGCCCCGGGTACCACCCCATCAGCCGCTGCGAGCGGCCATCTGCCGAGAGGCGCACGGCCGGCGCCGTCACCCATTCCTTCGAGTCCGCCCCCCCGATCGGCTGCGACGTGGGCCCGTGACGGACCGCTGTGACATACCACTGACCGGCCGCCGCCCGTTCGGTACGAGACCGTTACCCCCGATTCGGCCGCGCGAGTGGTGAATCCTCGCTGGTGGCTGGCATCATGTGCAGCGAATCAAGTGGTCGGGCGTGTCGAAGTGGGGTTCTCGTGAAGGTGTTCTCGTCCGTCGCTCCTGCTCGCGGACGTGCCGCCGGTGGTCGTGGGCGCGCCGCCCTGGTGGCGTCGGTGGCCGTGCTGGCGCTCGCCGCGTCCGGATGCACCGCCGGAGCCGGAGACACCGCGGCCGCGCCGCCCGCGCCGATCGATTCCAACCCGTTGTCGGAACTCATGAAGCCGAAGGTCACGCTGCCGGCGCCGGACGCCTCCGTCGGGTTCTCGCCCAGTGCGCCGGTGACGGTGTCGGTGGTCGACGGCAGTCTCTCGCGCGTCACCCTGCTGGACTCCACGGGCGCGCCCGTGGACGGCGCCCTGTCCCCGGATCGCGCCAGCTGGACCGCCGCCGAACCGCTGGACTACAACGAGACCTACACCGTCGACGCGCGGGCCTACGGACTCGGCGGTGAGGCGACGTCGCTGACGTCGTTCACCACCACCTCTCCCGGCAACCTGACCAAGCCCTACCTGCTGCCGTCGGAAGGCGAGGTGGTGGGCGTGGGCCAGCCCGTCGCGGTGCAGTTCGACGAACCGGTGCCGGACAAGGTCGCCGCGCAGAACGCCATCACCGTCACCACGAACCCGCCCGTCGAGGGTGCCTTCTACTGGGTGAACCAGAAGGAGGTGCGGTGGCGGCCGCAGAACTACTGGGTGCCCGGCACCACCGTCGACGTCGCCGTCGACGTGTTCGGCCGCGATCTCGGCGACGGCCTGTTCGGGCAGGAGAACGCCCGGTCGTCGTTCACCATCGGCGACGCGGTGATCGCGGTGGCGGACGACGCCACCAAGCAGGTCACGTTCACCGTCAACGGCGAGCAGGTCATGACCATGCCGACGTCGATGGGCAAGAACAGCAGCCCCACCCCCAACGGCGTCTACACGATCGGTGACAAGTTCGCCTCGATGGTGATGGACTCGTCGACGTACGGCGTCCCGGTCGACTCCGCCCAGGGGTACCGCACGCCGGTGGACTGGGCGACGCGGATGTCCTACTCCGGCATCTTCTTCCACTCCGCCCCGTGGTCCGTGGGATCGCAGGGATACACCAACGTCAGCCACGGGTGCCTGAACCTCAGCCCCGCCAACGCCAAGTGGGTCTACGACAACACCAAGCGCGGCGACATCACCATCGTGAAGAACACCGTGGGCGGTACGTTGCCCGGCACGGACGGACTGGGCGACTGGAACATTCCGTGGGAGGAATGGAAGGCCGGGAACGCCCAGTCCGTCTGAGCCGGATGAGTGCGGGTTCTAGACCCGCAGGCCCAGCGCCGTCAGGTAGCCGACGGGATCGACGGCCTCGCCGCCGCGGCGCACCTCGAAGTGCAGGTGCGGGCCCGTCGAGTCGCCGGTGCTGCCGACCGCGCCGATGGCCTGGCCGGGGGCGACGGTGTCGCCCACCGAGACGTCGATGCGACTCTGGTGGCCGTACAGCACCTCGGTGTCGCCCTTCTTGACGATGACGAGATTGCCGTAGCCGTCGCCATTGTCGCCGGCCCGCGTGACGGTGCCGCCGGTGACCGCGAAGATCGTCGTCCCCGTCGGGGCGGCGAAGTCGATGCCCTGGTGGTTCTGCCAGCCGCCGCCCGTCGGGTTGCCCCGGCCGCCGTAGCCCGACGTCACCTCGAACGATCCCGGCGCGAGCGGGAGGCGTGAGCCACCGATGCCGGGGGTGGAGGTGAACGGCGGCACGGCAGGCGAGGTGCCCGGCCCGGCCGACCCGGACGGCGGAGTGAGGAACTGATCGCCGAGCACGAGGCCCGCGACTTCCTGGACCAGGACGCCCGTCGCGTCGAACACCGCGGCCAGGATCGCGGCCTGCTGCTTCGCCGAGAGGGGCAGACCCGGAATGGCAGGAAGGCCCGGAATCGCGGGCAGGGGCGGCAGAGCGGGTGCCGCAGTGGCCGGAGCGGCCCCCAGAACGAGGCTGCCCGTGAGCGCTGCGCCGAGCACGGCGCTGGAGATCACCCGCCTTCCCCGGCGGGTGGTGACGGAACGGGACCCCGATTCCCGAGTGGACGTGTCGAGTTCGTGATGCACGTGCTACCTCCGGTTGCGCCCGCGTGCGGGCGTCGTCGATCTGACCGGCGCAGACGGAGGAGGTGACCCGAGCGAACGTCGCGTGCGGCGCACCCGGACAGGGGTGGGCGCGACCCACCGACGGGCTGAGCCCGGCGGTGGACGCACGAGGCCGATCGACGTCGATGCCCTTCCCTTGACATCCACTCGACAGGTCTCAGCAACAACACGAGTATCTGCTCGGCGCACCTTCCCCAAGAGCGCCATCGGTCACCTTACGTCACAGATGTATCTCGTAGTCACGCCAATGGACAATTACACCAGCGTAATTCGCGCGGTCGGCGTGATCGCCGCGTAACCGGCAGTCGATCTGCCCGACCGCATGGAAACGGGGCCGATGTCACGTCACGGCCCGTCGCGTGCCATCATCTGTGCTGCAGGACCGCGGCTCGAGGGGAGCCGCGGAGGGGACGACCGTGGGGGACGACCGAACGTGCGCGGGTACTTCAGGCTGGCTGCTGCTCTGACGACGACGGCGACGGTGATGGGAACGCTGATCACCGGGGCGGTGGTCGGCCCGGCGGTCGCGTCCGCCGAACCGTGCGGTGGCATCGCCGGCACGGGCATCACCGGCATCGGGGGACTCGGGCAGAGTGCGGCCGGACCGCAGGGTGCGCCGCCGCGCTACGCCGGCCCCAACACCCGCATCGTCGACTGGGTCAGCGGCCAGGCCGGTCCCAACCGCACCTTCGATCGATTCGGCATCACCGGAACCGACCTCGGCGTCTCGTGGGACAACGGCGCCGGCCAGACCCTCCTCGCCTTCGGGGACACCTTCGGCAGCTGCGTCGTACCCGGCGGGCAGTGGCGGCACAACGTGATCCTGCGCAGCGACGACGCGAACCTCGCCGACGGCCTGACCGTGCACGACGCCGTTCCCGGCAACGTGCGATCGGGCGCCGCCGTGACCGCGCTCGAACCCCGCGTCGCCCAGCAGGCCGTGTCCGCGCTGGGACTCGCGCCGGTGGAGCAGACGGTGGTTCCCACCGCGGGTATCGCGGTGGACGGTGTGCAGTACCTGCAGTTCATGTCGGTGCGCGGCTGGAACGGCTCGGTCTGGTCCACCAACTACGCCTTCACCGCGACCTCGCGGGACAACGGGCAGACCTGGACGCCGGAACCGAGCACCACCCGCTACAACACCGGGGTGACCCTGCCGGGCGCCGAGCAACTCGACGGCAAGTTCCAGCAGTCCGCCTTCGTCCGCGGTCAGGACGGCATGGTCTACCAGTACGGCACCCCCAACGGTCGCCTCGGTGCGGCGTACCTGGGCCGCGTCGCCCCGGACGGACTGCTGGACCTGCGGCGCTTCGAGTACTGGAACGGATCGGGTTGGTCCCCGGACGTCGCGGCCGCCGCCCCCGTCGTCGATCAGCCCGTCGGCGAGCTGTCGGTCACGTGGAACGACTACCTGGGCCGCTTCGTGATGCTCTACGGCAACGACGTCGAAGGCCGCATCGTCGCGCGCACCGCTCCGTCGCCGCAGGGACCGTGGTCCGCGCCGACCACGCTGGTGACCAACAACGACGTCGGCAACTACCCGGGCGGCGGGCTCTACGCACCGTTCGTCCTCCCACGTCAGTCGGGAGACAAGCTGTACTTCACGGCGTCGCAGTACTCGTCCTACCAGGTGCTTCTTCTCGAAACGGACCTCGACTCGCTCCGCTGACCGTCCGGTTCGCCCGGATCGCTGATTGGCCTCGCCGCCTCGACAGGCGATAGCGTTCCCGTGCCCGTCGGGCCGAGACGCCCGATCCTGCGAACCGAACCGAGGTCTACCCCCGAATGTCGTCCCTAGCGACCGCGTGGCGCGGCCTGCGCAAACCCGTGTTCGTCCCCGCTACCGCGGTGATCGTCCTCATGATCGGCTTCTCGGTCCTGTTCGCCAAGACCGCCGAGGACGCCTTCGAGCGGCTCAACTCCGCGATCACGGACGGTGTCGGCTGGTGGTACATCCTGGTCGCCACCGTCTTCGTCGCGTTCGCGCTGTACTGCGGGGCGAGCCGCATCGGCAACATCCGACTCGGACGGGACGACGAGACACCCGAGTTCGGCGTGCTGTCCTGGTTCACCATGCTCTTCAGCGCGGGCATGGGCATCGGCCTGGTGTTCTACGGAGTCGCCGAGCCGTTGTCGCACTACGTGACACCGCCCGTGGCCGGCGGCGTCCCCGGCTCCACCGACGCCGCGGCGAACCAGGCCCTCGAACTCACCCTTTATCACTGGGGTCTGCACGCCTGGGCGATCTACGTCGTCGTCGGGCTGGGCCTGGCCTACATGACCTACCGCAAGGGCCGGCCGCTGTCGGTGCGGTGGCTGCTGGAACCGCTCCTGGGCCGCACGCGGATCGAAGGCGGGATCGGCCACGCGATCGACGTCGTCGCCATCGTGGGCACCCTGTTCGGTGTCGCGACCTCCCTCGGGTTCGGCGTGCAGCAGATCTCCGCCGGGCTCGGTTACCTCGGGTGGTTCGAGGCGAACAACTGGTTGATCGTCGGTCTCATCGTCGTGGTCACCGGCATGGCGACGTTCTCCGTGGTCTCCGGCGTCTCCCGCGGCCTGAAGTGGTTGTCCAACATCAACATGGGCCTCGCCGCCGCACTGGCCCTGTTCGTCCTGATCGCGGGTCCGACGCTCTTCCTGCTGAAGTCCTGGGTGCAGAATCTCGGCGGCTACGTCCAGTCGTTCCCCGAGTTGATGCTGCGGACCTCGCCGTTCGCCGAGGACGGGTGGACCGGCGCGTGGACCATCTTCTACTGGGGATGGTGGATGAGCTGGGCGCCCTTCGTCGGCATGTTCATCGCCCGCATCTCCCGCGGCCGCACCATCCGCGAGTTCGTCTTCGGTGTTCTTCTGGCCCCCACCGTGATCGGCTCGCTGTGGTTCACCGTCTTCGGCGACGCCGGCATTCTCCGGCAGCGCAACGAGGGCACGATGACCAACGCCGAGGGCGCCGTCGACGTCGACACCTCGCTGTTCCAACTGCTCGACGGGCTGCCGCTGGCCACGATCACCAGCGTGCTCGCGATCCTCGTGATCGTGTTCTTCTTCGTCACCTCCTCCGACTCCGGGTCGCTGGTCATCGACATTCTCTCGACGGGCGGTGACCTCGAGACCCCCAAGATCACGCGGGTGTTCTGGAGCGTACTCGAGGGCATCGCCGCGGCGGTGCTGCTGCTGATCGGCGGGTCGGGGTCCCTGACCGCCCTGCAGACGGCGTCGATCGCCACGGCGGTGCCGTTCTCGATCGTCCTCGTACTGGCGTGCGTGTCGATGCTCAAGGCGTTCCGGTACGACGTGGCCACGACGCCGCGCTACGTCCGCATCACGCCCACCGCCGACACGCGCGTGACCCGCACCGGGGCACGGACCGTGCGCCGCGGGGGAGTGTCCGCGACGTTCGCCGGGCTCTCGCTGCCGACCCAGCAGAACGGGACCGTCGCCCCGGCGGGCGAGCACGTGGTGCTCGCGATCCAGGACGTCCCGCAGTCGGCCATCGACGTCGACGCCGCCACCGGCGACGCGCAGTACGTGGCCGACGCCGAACCGCAGGATCCCCTGGGCGGCGAGGTGTTCGACACCCCACAATTCGAGGAGTCGGCGCAGGCACAGGCCACCAAGAAGTAGGCGGAAATGCAAGAAGGGCCCCGGTCGGATGACCGGGGCCCTTCTCGTCGGGGTGGACGACGGGACTCGAACCCGCGACAGCCAGGATCACAACCTGGTGCTCTACCAACTGAACTACGCCCACCATCGCGACGCACCCACCGGGCGCGCAGCGCGTTCGATACTAGCCTGATGCCGGGGCCGGAAGCCAATCGGTCCCGGCCCGCCGGTCGGCGTCAGACGTCACCGCCGGTCGGTCTCAGGCCTTCTCGCCGGTCAGGGACCGCACGACGGTCCCGATCTGTTCCGTGGTGGGGCCGGGAGGGGCGACGAAGGCGGTCTGCCGGTAGTACTTCAGCTCCCGGATCGACTCCTCGATGTCGGCCAGGGCCCGGTGCGCGAGACCCTTCTGCGGCTGACCGAAGTAGATGCGCGGGTACCAGCGGCGGCACAGTTCCTTGACGGAGCTGACGTCGATCATCCGGTAGTGCAGGTACGCGTCGAGTGCCGGCATGTCGCGGGCCAGGAAGCCGCGGTCGGTCGCGATGGAGTTGCCCGCGAGCGGCGCTGCCTTCTCCGGCACGTGCGCGCGGATGTAGTCGAGCACTTGCTCCTGCGCCTGCTCGAGGGTCACCGTGGACCGGCGGACCTCCTCCGTCAGACCGGACTTGGCGTGCATCTCGGTGACCACGTCCGGCATGTTGGCGAGGGCGTCGTCGTCCGCGTGGATCACGATGTCGACCCCGTCGCCCAGCACGGTCAGGTCGCTGTCCGTCACCAGCGCGGCGATCTCGATCAGCTTGTCCGAGGCCAGGTCCAGGCCCGTCATCTCGCAGTCGATCCAGACCAGGAAATCCTTGCTCACGTCGTGCCTCACGTTCGGTGCCGTTGTCCTGCCCACCCTAGACCCCGGCGCTAGGGTCGTCGCATGACCGATGCGCCGTCCCGTTCCGCTGCCATCGCCGCCGGCTACGCCACGGAAGGCGCGGCCGTCGAACTCGGAAGCGTGGTGCTCGGTGGCACCGCCGACCGTGCGGCGCCGGTCCGACTCCCGTTGGCGACGATGAACCGCCACGGACTCGTCGCCGGTGCCACCGGCACCGGCAAGACCAAGACCGTGCAGGTGATCGCCGAACAACTCTCGCGCGCAGGGGTTCCGGTGGTGCTCGCGGACGTCAAGGGCGATCTGTCCGGTCTGTCGCGGGCGGGTGCGGATTCCGAGAAGATCCGCGCCCGCGCCGAGGACACCGCGGCGGCGGGGTGGGAGCCGGCGGAGTTCCCGGTGGAGTTCCTCTCCCTCGGGACCGAGGGCGGGGCGACCCCCGTGCGCGCCACCATCACGTCCTTCGGGCCGATTCTGCTGTCGAAGGTGCTGGGGCTGAACGCCACTCAGGAATCCACGCTGGGTCTGATCTTCCACTGGGCGGACACGCAGGGGCTCGCGCTGCTCGACCTGAAGGACCTGCGGTCGGTGATCGCGCACCTGACCAGTGACGAGGGCAAGGCGGATCTGAAGGGCATCGGCGGAGTGTCGTCCGCGACGGCGGGCGTGATCCTGCGCGCGCTGGTCAATCTGGAGGCGGACGGCGGCGACACGTTCTTCGGGGAGCCGGAGATTCGTACCGAGGACCTGCTGCGCGTGACGCCGGACGGGCGCGGGGTGCTCACGCTGTTCGAGCTCGGACCGCTGGCTGCACGGCCGGCACTGTTCTCGACGTTTCTCATGTGGATCCTGGCGGACCTGTTCCAGACGTTGCCGGAAGAGGGCGACCTGGACAAGCCGAAACTGGTGTTCGTCTTCGACGAGGCGCATCTGCTGTTCGCGGACGCGTCGAAAGCCTTTCTGCAGCAGGTGGAACAGACGGTCAAGCTGATCCGCTCGAAGGGCGTGGGCATCTTCTTCTGCACCCAGCTGCCCACCGACGTGCCCGGCCCGGTGCTCTCGCAGCTGGGCGCACGCATCCAGCACGCGCTGCGCGCGTTCACGCCGGACGATCAGAAGGCGCTCACCAAGACGGTCCGCACGTACCCCACGAGCGAGGACTACGACCTCGAGGAAGTATTGACGACGCTGGGCACGGGTGAGGCCGTGGTGACCGTGCTCTCCGAACGTGGCGCGCCGACTCCGGTGGCGTGGACCAGGATTCGGCCACCGCAGTCACTGATGGATACGATCGGCACCGAGGCGATCACCGCCGCGGCGGCCGCGAGTCCGCTGCATGCGACCTACGCGGAGACGATCGACCGCGATTCGGCGTACGAGCGCTTGTCCGCCCGTCTCGCGCCGCCCACCGCGCCGACTGCTTCGACCGCCGAGCCCGAATTCCCGCCGCTGCCACAGACGTACGACCTGCCGCCGCTCCCGGCCCCCGAGCCGGCCGGCCCGTCCGCGGCCGAGCGCATCATGAGCAACCCGGCGGTGAAGAGTTTCCTGCGGTCGGCCGCCAGCGCGGCCGGGCGGGAGATCTCGCGGAGCATCTTCGGGACGGGGCGCCGCCGGCGGTGACGGCAATCGGGTTCAGCCGGCGGTGACAGTGACGCGCCGGTGGTGGCTGCCTACTCGCCGCCGAGCTTCTTGTAGAAGCTGCCCACGATCGGCGCGGTGATGAAGCGCGGACTGTACTGCCCCGCAACGGACATGCCCTTGCTGAGGATGCCGGGCACGATGCGCATCTTGTTCTTCTCGAGCCCGTCGAGCGACAACCGCGCGGTGTAGGCGCTGTCGATCCAGAGGAAGTCGGGGACGAGCTTGTCGACGATCGACGCGTCGGCCGGGTCGGGGGTCTCGGTGCGAACCGGACCGGGCGCGAGCAGGGTGCAGTGCACACCGGTGCCGGCGAGTTCGGCGCGCAGGGACTCCGAGAAGGTGTTCACGAAGGCCTTGGTGGCGGCGTACGTCGCGTTGTTGGGGATGGCCATGTTGCCGGCGGCCGACCCGGTGATCAGGATGCCGCCGGCGCCGCGGGCGATCATGCCGGGGAGGACGGCCAGGGTGAGGTCGTGCACGGCCACCGCGTTCAGCTGGACCTGGGCGCGCTCGTAGTCGGGGTCGAGCTTCGCCACCGGGCCGAAGGTGGCGATGCCGGCGTTGTTGCACAGGATCGAGACGTCGCGGTCGGCGAGTTCGTCGGCGAGGGTCTGTCGCTGCACGGGGTCGGAGAGGTCGCTGACCCGCACCTCGACGGTGACGCCGTGCTCACGGGTGAGGCGGTCGGCGAGGGCGTTCAGCAGCTCACCGCGCCGCGCGACGACGATCAGCGAGTGTCCGCGGGCGGCGAGTTCGGCGGCGAGGGCGTCGCCGATGCCGGACGACGCTCCGGTCACGACGGCACGGGCATCGGCGGTGGGTGCGGGGAGGCTCACGACCGCTCAGGCTAGCGAAGCCGGCGGGGGTCCGGCACCGGGAGGAGTCACAAACGTGCGGCCACCCGCGTGCCCTGCTCGATGGCCCGCTTCGCGTCGATCTCCGCGGCGCGCTCGGCCCCACCGATGACGTCGACGCCGATCCCGGCCGTCGTCACGGCGTCGAGCAACGTTCGAACGGGCTCCTGACCGGCGCAGACGACGACGGTGTCGACGGTCAGGGTGCGTGGTCGGCCGTCGACCGTGAGGTGCACGCCGGCGTCGTCGATGCGGTGGTACGTCACGCCGGACAGTTGCTCGACGCCGCCGTCCACCAGGTGCGCCCGGTGGACCCATCCGGTGGTCTTGCCGAGCCGGGTGCCGATGCGTCCGGGGGTTCGCTGCAGCAGGTACACGTGCCGACGCGAGCCGGAGACCCGGCGTTCGGTCAGCCCGCCGCGCGCAGCCGGGTCGTCGGTCACGCCCCACTGACGTCGCCACCGGTCGACGTCGAGGGTCGGCGAGGACGTCGTGGTGAGGAACGTGCACACGTCGACCCCGATGCCGCCCGCCCCGAGAACGGCGACGCGATCGCCGATCGGAGCGCGGCCGAGGACCGCGTCGGCGTAGGTGACCACGCTGGGGTGGTCGATGCCGGGGATCGTCGGCACCCGCGGCACCACGCCCGTCGCGAGGACGACGTGATCGGCACCGGTGAGGTCGTCGACGGTGGCGCTCACACCCAGGCGGAGATCGACGTTGGCGCGCTCGAGCGAGTGGGTGAAGTACCGAATCGTCTCCGCGAACTCTTCCTTGCCGGGGATGCGGCGGGCGATCTCGAACTGACCGCCGATGCGATCGCTCGCCTCGAAGAGCGTCACCCGGTGCCCACGTCGGCCCAGCTCGACCGCGGCGGCCAGCCCGGCCGGTCCGGCCCCGACGACGGCGATGTCCCGTGCCCGCACGGTCGGTGCGAGGACGAGTTCGGTCTCCCGGCCCGCGCGGGGGTTGAGCAGACAGGAGGCCTTGCGGTGGACGAAGACGTGGTCGAGGCACGCCTGATTGCAGGCGATGCAGGTGTTGATCTCGTCGCGTCGGCCGTCGGCGGCCTTGGCCACCCAGTTCGGGTCCGCCAGCATGGGCCGGGCCATGGAGATCAGGTCCGCGGCGCCGTCGGTGAGCAACTGCTCCGCGACCTCGGGCATGGAGATGCGGTTGGTGGCCACGACGGGCACGCGGGCGACGTCGGTGAGGCGGCGGATCTCGTCGGCGAACGCGGCGCGGGGGACCGACGTGACGATGGTGGGGACACGGGACTCGTGCCAGCCGATGTCCGAGTCGAGCAGGTCCACGCCCGCGTCCTCGAGCTCGCGGGCCAGGGCCACCACCTCCGGCCAGGTCTGCCCGTGCGCGACGAGGTCCGCGATGGACAGGCGGAACATCAGCAGGAAGTCCGGCCCCACCGCGGCGCGGGTGCGCCGCACGATCTCCACGGGCAGACGGCGGCGGTGCGCGGCCGAGCCGCCCCAGCGGTCCGACCGGTGGTTGGTCGCCGGCGCGAGGAACTGGTTGATCAGGTACCCCTCGCCGCCCATGATCTCGACGCCGTCGTACCCGGCCCGCTGCGCGAGGCGCGCGCAGCGCACGTAGGCGTCGATCTGGCGCTCGACGCCGTGGTCGGTCAGGCGCCAGGGCCGGAACGGGGAGATGGGGGACTTGCGCGACGACGCCGACGCGGCGCCGGGGTGATAGGCGTAGCGGCCCGCGTGCAGGATCTGCAGCACGATGTGGGCGCCCTCGTCGTGCACGGCGGCCGTGATGCGGCGATGACGCCGCGCTTCGATCCGGTTGGTGAGCTTGGCCGCGAACGGGAGCAGCCATCCGCGCCGGTTCGGTGCGTACCCGCCGGTCACGATGAGGCCGACCCCGCCGCGGGCTCGCTCGGCGAAGTACGCGGCGAGCTTGCCGACGTCGTACGCTCGGTCCTCGAGCCCGGTGTGCATCGACCCCATCACCACGCGGTTGCGCAGGGTCACCGGCCCGACCGTGAACGGGGAGAGCAGCGTCGGATACCGGTGCGCCTGCGAGGTGTCGGTCACGTTCGCCGAGTGTAGGGACGCGCACCCTATGCTGCGGGCATGGTGGTGGTCGGTGGTCCCGGCACGGTGTCGAAGAAGCAGATCGCGGCATGGGGACTGTGGGACTGGGGCGGCTCGGCGTTCCAGGCCGTCGTGCTCACGTTCGTGTTCTCGGTGTACCTCACCGACGCGGTGGGCGACGATCTGCCGGGCAGCGTCTCGGCGAGTTCCTGGTACGGCTGGTCGCTGGGCCTGGCGGGTTTGCTGATCGCCGTCTGCGCGCCGGTCTCGGGCCAGCGCAGCGATGCGCGGGGACGACGCAAGCGCTCCCTCTTCCTGCTGAGCATCGCCACGGTCGGCGCGATGGCCGGCATGGTCTTCGTGAAGGACGACTACCACTACCTGTGGCTCGGACTGGTACTGCTCGCGGGAGCATCGGTGCTGTTCGAACTGGCCCAGGTGCCGTACACCGCGATGCTGCGGCAGGTCTCGACGCCCGACACCCTGGGCCGGGTGTCCGGATTCGGCTGGGCCATGGGCTACTTCGGCGGCATCGTGCTCCTGCTGGTGTCCTATTTCGGCTTCATCGCCGGGGACGGGGACACCCGCGGGTTCTTCGACGTCCCCACCGAGGACGGCCTCAACATCCGCGTGGTCGCCCTGCTCGCGGCCGTGTGGTTCCTCGTGTTCTCCCTGCCGGTCCTCGTCGCGGTTCCCGAGCTGCCGCGCACCGACGCCGTCACCGCGCGAGCCGGCTACGTCGAGTCCTACCGGGTGCTGCTGCGGGACGTGCGCGATCTGTGGCGGACCGACCGCCGCACGGTGTGGTTCCTCGCCGCCAGCGCCCTCTTCCGCGACGGCCTCGCGGGGGTGTTCACGTTCGGGGCGGTCCTCGCCGTCACCGTCTACGGCATCTCCTCGGCCGACGTGCTGCTGTTCGGCGTCGCGGCCAACGTCGTCGCCGCGCTCCGCGCGCTCGTCGCGGGACGGGTCGACGACGCCGTCGGACCCAAGCGCGTCATCGTCGTCTCGCTGGCCGCCATGATCGCCACCGGCGTCGTCCTGCTGGTGGTGTCCGGTCCGGTGATGTTCTGGATCTTCGGGCTGATCCTGTGCCTGTTCGTCGGCCCGGCGCAGTCGTCGTCACGCACGTTCCTCACCCGCATCGTGCCGCCCGGTCGGGAGGGACAGATGTTCGGGCTCTACGCGACCACCGGCCGCGCGGTGTCCTTCCTCGCCCCGAGCCTCTTCGGGTTCTTCGTGTACGTGTTCGGCACCGACCGCGCGGGCATCGTCGGCCTGCTCGTGGTGCTCGCCGCCGGGTTGGCGGCGCTGGTTCCCGTCGCCGCGCCGCGGGGTGATCTGGCGCGGGAACCGGCGGCCTGACCCGGCGAGGTCGGCGAGTTCGGGGGGTTCAGCGGGCTCAGGGGGCTCAGGGGTTCAGCGGGCGAGGATCTCGTCCGCGAGCCGATCGGGATCGTCCTCCGGCACCCAGTGGCTCACCCCGAGTTCGACGAACTCGTACGGCCCCTCGACGTGCTGCGCGCAGCGCTCCGCGGCGGCCCGGCCGATCGCCGAATCGTCGTTGCCCCACACGAACGTGGTGGGCACGGTGACCGGCCCGAGGTCGCCGAACTCGCGGGTCATGGCGCGGTACCAGTTCAAGGCGCCGGTGAGCGCGGCGCTTTCGCCGACGACGGGCAGATGGCGCTCGACGATCGTCGGATCCGCCGCGCCGGAGAACATGGCGATCAGGCGGCGGGCGTCGTCGGCCAACAGCACGTCCTCGGCCTTGTCCGGTTGCCGGAACAGCTGCATGTACTCGCTGCGCTGCTTCTGATCGTCGTCGTTGCGCAGCGCCCAGCCGAACGCGCCGGGGTGGGGGACGGAGACCGCGGTGAGCGACCGCACCCGCTCGGGATGCCACACGGCGACGTGCCAGGCGACGATCGCGCCCCAGTCGTGCCCCACCAGGTCGACGGCGTCGAGGCCCAGTGACTCGATCATGCCCACGGCATCCGCCACGAGATGCTCGATGCGGTAGGCCTCGATGCCCTCGGGTCGAGCGCCGGGGGAGTAGCCACGCTGGTCCGGAGCGACGACGTACCGGCCGGCGTCGGCCAGGCGCACCGCGACCTCGTCCCAGCTCGCCCCGGTCTCGGGAAAGCCGTGCAGCAGAAGCGCCGGGCGGTGCGCCCGATCACCGTGCTCACGTGCGTCGAACACCAGGTCGCCCACGGGGATACGCATGGGCCCCACGCTAGCGCCGCGCGGCGGGGCCTCGCTCGCCGACCGCGGTGCGCGGCTGCCACTGCCCCATGCCGAGCATCACCACGCGCAGTTGGGCCAGGGCGCGCTCGACGACGTCCCGCTCGGCCGCACTGCCCGGCCGCACGTCGAGCAGGTCGACGACGGCGGCGAGCATGGTGTTGACGATGAGGTTGGCCACCATGTCGAGATCGTCCGCGGGCCACTCCTGCAGTGCCGGAATGCGTTCGAGGTCCTGCACCAGCTCGTGCACGATCAGCCGCAGCTCGGTGGCGATGGCGCGACGGACCTCGGGGACGCCGCCGTTGCGCTCGCGGAGAAGGAAGCGGAACTGCACGTCGTGCGCGCGGACCTCACCCACGAGCAGGCCCAGCGACTCGCGTGCGTTCTCGGCCGACGGGTGACGACGCGCCTCGCGCAACGTCCGGCGCAGCAGGCGCATGCTGTCCTCGACGACGGCGACGCCCAGGTCCTCCATCGAGGCGAAATGGCGGTAGAACGCCGTCGGGACGATGCCCGCGGCGCGGGTCACCTCCCGCAGGCTCACGCTGGCGAAGCTGCGGTCCTCGATGGTCGCGAGCGTGCCGTCGACCAGCGCACGACGGGTGCGCTCCTTGCGCTCGGCCCGGCTGGCCGTCGCGGTACCGGATCGGTCGGACATGGGCTCACCCTAGCCCACCTGCGTGTATGCGTGTGCACTTCGCCGCGGCGGGTGGTGTCCGGATCACCCCAGTTGAGCGGACGTGTCGGTCGTCACATTGGGCTTGAATGCCCCTGGTCCGGGCTGTCACACTCGATTCCAGTGAACGGATGTGCACTGTTGTCGGGTGCGGATCCGACGTCGAATCCCACCGACATCGAAGGAGGCTCGATGAGCATCGCCGAACCTGCCGCACGCCGCCGTCCGTCCCTGCTGTCCAAGCTGCGCCCGCGTCTGCTCGAGACGCTGACGACGCCGCACGCCGTCGACCGCTATCTCGAACTCGTGGACCCCATGGTCACCGTCGACGAGATGCGCGCCGAGGTGGTCGCCGTCCGTC
Organism: Rhodococcoides corynebacterioides; assembly: GCF_019834675.1. Lineage (GTDB taxonomy): Bacteria > Actinomycetota > Actinomycetes > Mycobacteriales > Mycobacteriaceae > Rhodococcoides > Rhodococcoides corynebacterioides_A. The sequence goes on from NZ_JABUBU010000019.1 coordinate 50,120, forward strand.
GGCAGACCGCGGACACCGTCACGCTGACCCTGCGCCCCACCTGGCAGTGGAAGGGCCACACCGCCGGTCACTTCGTGCAGATCGGCGTCGTGGTGAACGGCATCCGCCACACCCGCTGCTACTCGCCCGTGGGCGCGGCCGGCGTCGACGGCACCATCGAGCTGACCGTCAAGAAGCAGAAGGACGGCATCGTCTCCACCTACTTGGTCGACGCGGCCGAGCCCGGACTGGTGGTGAGCCTCGCGCCCGCCACCGGCACGTTCGAGCTCCCGTCGCCTCGGCCGAGCCACGTCCTGCTGATCAGTGGCGGGAGCGGCATCACCCCGGTGATGTCGATGCTGCGCACACTGGTGCACGAGGGGTACACCGGACGCGTCGCGTTCCTGCACTACGCGTTCACCGAGAAGGACGTCTGCTACCGCGCCGAACTCGACCGCATCGCGGCCGAGAACGACAACGTCGACGTCGTGTACGCGTACACCGATCAGCAGGACGGTGGTCAACTCCACGGCTTCTTCGACGCCGGGCACCTGGCCACCGCGGCGCCCTGGTACGAGTCCGCGCAGACCTTCCTGTGCGGGCCGCCCGGACTCATGAACGGTGTCACCGCCGTGTACGACGAGCTCGGGCTCGCCGACGCCCTCCACAAGGAGGAGTTCGTCACCGCCACCCCCGTCGCCGACGGCGACGCCACCGGCACCGTGACCTTCTCGGCCTCGGGCACCACGTCGGAGAACGACGGCGCCACCCTGCTCGAGCAGGCCGAGAACGCCGGTCTCACACCGGAATACGGCTGCCGGATGGGCATCTGCTTCACGTGCACCTCGGTCAAGAAGTCCGGGTGCACTCGCAACGTCAAGACCGGCGAGACGAGTTCGGATCCCGACACCGAGATCCAGCTGTGCGTCTCCGTTCCCGTGGGCGACGTCGACATCGACGTCTGACCACAACCACCACCAGCAGGAGGCATCATGTTCGGACTGTCCTTGTCCTTCCTCCCGTTCCTCGGCTCGGGTTCCAAGCCGGAGCCGGCGTCCAGTGCCCTCGATCGGCCCGGCACCGACGGCCCCGTCGTCCTGTCGTACGAAGCCGTCGAGGAACTCGGCCGCAAGCTCGACGACCTGCGTGCGCGCACCGTCGCCGATCTCGGCCAGGAGGATCGCGACTACATCTACAAGATCATCAAGGCGCAGCGGGGATTCGAAGTCGCCGGGCGCGGCCTGATGTACCTCGGCTTCTTCCCGCCGGCGTGGATCGCGGCCGTCGGCGCCCTGTCGATGTCGAAGATCCTCGACAACATGGAGATCGGCCACAACGTCATGCACGGCCAGTACGACTGGATGCGTGAGCCGGGTCTGAACTCCAAGAAGTTCGAGTGGGACACCGCGTGCCCCGCCGACCAGTGGCGGCACTCGCACAACTACATGCACCACACGTACACCAACATCCTGGACATGGACCGGGACATCGGGTACGGCATCCTCCGCATGGACAAGGACCAGAAGTGGAACCCGTACTACCTGGGCAACCCGGTGTACGCGTTCCTGCTGATGATGCTGTTCGAGTGGGGCGTCATGCTGCACGATCTCGAGGCCGAGAACGTGGTGCAGGGCAAGCGCAAGTGGAGCGACGTCAAGCCGCTCGTGCAGGGCTGGTGGCGCAAGGCCGGCCGCCAGGTGCTCAAGGACTACATCGTCTTCCCGGCGCTGACCGGGCCGCTGTTCGTCCCGACGCTCGTCGGCAACGCGACCGCCAACATCGTGCGCAACGTGTGGGCCTACTCGATCATCTTCTGCGGCCACTTCCCGACCGGTGTGCAGACGTTCACCGCCGAGGAGACCGCACAGGAGACCCGCGGCCAGTGGTACGTCCGGCAGATGCTCGGCTCGGCCAACATCGAGGGCGGCCCGCTGTTCCATATCCTGTCCGGCAACCTCTCGCACCAGATCGAGCACCACCTGTTCCCCGATCTGCCCGCGCACCGGTACCCGCAGATCGCCCCCGAGGTTCGGGCGCTGTGCGAGGAGTACGGCCTGCCGTACAACACCGGCGGCTTCTTCCACCAGATCGGTACTGTGTGGGGCAAGATCTTCAAGCTCGCGCTGCCGAACCGGTTCACCGGTCCGGACACCGTCACCGGTGTGATCATCGAGCGCGAGAAGGCCGCAGCCTGAGGAGGACCTTCGTGGTCGGCAAGTTCGAACGCAACAAGGACACCGTGCAGGAGATGACCGAGTCCGCCGCCATGCACGTGGGCCGGATCGCCGTCATCATCGCGACGGCCGTCCGCGACGTCACCCGAGAGATCGGTGACCTCGTCACCGACGGCATCGAGATGCGCGAAGCATCCCGCCGCGCCCAGCGTGACAACCGATCCTTCGAGGTGATCGACGGAGAGTTCGAGCAGGTCGCGGAGAAGTAACCCGATCGACGACGCCCCACCCCCGCTCGGGGTGGGGCGTTCGTCGTGTGTGGGGTGGGGTCGTGGAGTCTGGACCCCGGATTCCGGGGCCTGACTTCCACTATCCGGCCGAGCCGGTCAGGAGCAGTCCCCGGGTTCGCCCAGCTTCACGACAGAGAGGACGGCTTCGCCCTCGTCAACCAGCGATCCGGGCTCGGGTGATTGCGCGACCACCGACCAATTCCTGTCCAGGACCTGATTTCGGCCCTGCCCCGTCGCGTCCCGACTGCGCGAATAGAACACTCCCGCGGCCTGAATGGTGTCCTGCGCGTCCTGGAGATTCAAGCAAACGACCGCCGGCATGACCACGGGTGTGGCTGCCGTGGACGTTGCTGGAGGATCAGCGTCGGACGTCGGCTGAAGAGACTCACTCGGCTGAGGCGGTGGTGCCGCCGAGGTCTGTGCATCCACGGTCACGGTTACCGTTTCGGTTTCGGTGCGCACCTCGGTCGGTTCCGTCGACCCACCACCGCATCCGCCGACGAGGACGGCAACACAGCCCAGGGCCCCGCCGAGGCGTAACGCGGGTCGAGAAGTGCTCACTCGCAACCCACTCCGTCGTTGTCGCGGTCGAGACCCGCCCGGTATCCGGGCTGCCCACGCAGCACGGGCGCAGCATTCCGAGCGCGTGCGTCGTCGCAATTCTCGTAGTAGACGCCGCTCTGTGGGGGCGCGGCCTGCGGGCGGGGCTGCGGCTGCGGCTGCGGAGCAGGTGCAGGAGCGCCGCAGCGGGCTCCCCACAGGCCGAGGTTCGCCACGCGCGCGTTGTCCTCGGCAGAACGAATTTCTCCTGACCTCGACACTGGCGTCGCCGCGCGCGCCGCGCCGACTCGGGCAGCTTCCACATTGTGGTTCCAGCCGTCCACACGGACGACGTAGGCGGGAAGCTCGCCGCTCCCGTCGACGGGTCCGGTCGTCGGGTCCACGATCACGGCCACAAACTGTTTGTCCAGCGCGGCGACCGCGAAGTCGCGGGCGGGCCCACCCCAGCATTCATCGAGCTCGGGCGCATCCGCGCCGGCGAGTCGAACGGTGATCGGGCCTCGGGTCGCATCGACGACTCGAACGGTGTCGCCATCGACGACTTCGGTCACGAATGCCGACGGCAGAGTCGGCGCGGGATCCGCACTGGCGAGCCCGGCGCCGACCAAGGGGAGAGTTGCGGTCGCACAAGCAATGCCGGCGATTCGGAGGACACGATTCATGCGCGTGCTTTCGTTCGGAGGAGCACATGGACGCGCGAAGTAAAGCAGACCGAACCGTTCGAAGGTTTCGTTTACGCGATTCTCTCCGACGCTGGTCACAATGGTCGCGTGCGAATCACCGACACCCAGCGCCGCGCCCGCTTGATCTCCCGGCATGCAGTGGGGACGGGGGAGTCGCTCACGCCCGACGCGGTGACCGCCCGAGTCCTGGCGCTCCACGCCACCGATCCCGCGAGCGTGTCGTTGCAGGTGATCGCCCGGTCGCGCACCGCCACGCTCGCCGACATCGCGGCCGCCATGTACGACGCCCGCACGCTGGTCCGCGTTCTCGCCATGCGCCGGACATTGTTCGTCGTCGAGAAGCCGTTCATGCCCGTCGTGCAGGCGGGGGCGAGTGCCGGGGTGGCGCGCACGCTGCGCACGCGACTGCTCAAGGAATTGTCGACCAAGCCGACCGACCCCGTGATCGACGATGCCGAGGCCTGGCTCGCCGGGGTGGAAGCGGACGTCGACGCGGCGTTGCGCACGGCCGGGACGGCCACCGGTGCCGAATTGTCCACGGCCGTACCGGCATTGCGCACCGCCTTCCTGCCGACGACGGACAAGAAGTACGACGTGCGTCGCAACGTCACGTCCCCGCTGCTCGCCCTGCTGTCCGCCGAGGGGCGCATGGTGCGGGTGCAGCCGCGGGGGTCGTGGTCGTCCCGACACCACACGTGGGCGCCAGTCGACTACTGGTGGCCGGACGGACTGCCCGTGATCGACGAGGCCGAGGCGCGGGTCGAGTTGGCGCGGCGGTGGCTCGAGGTGTTCGGCCCCGCGACCGTCGACGACCTGCAGTGGTGGACCGGGTGGTCGAAGGGCCATACGCAGAAAGCCGTGACGGCCCTCGACGTGCGCGAGGTCGAGCTGGACTCGGGACCGGGAATCATGCTGTCCGACACCGAGATCGAGAACGCCGCCGGAGGTGCGGCGCTCCTGCCCGCCCTGGACCCCACGCCGATGGGGTGGAAGGACCGGCGCTGGTTCCTGCCCGACGCGCATCGCCCGGCGCTGTTCGACACCTTCGGCAACGTGGGTCCCACCGTGTGGTGGAACGGCCGCGTCGTCGGCGGGTGGGCGGTGCGGCCGGGGGAGGGCGTAGTCACGCGCCTGATCGAGGAGGTTCCCGCGCGAGCGGTCGCGGGGATCGAGCGCGAGGCCGTCCGCATCAGCGCCGTACTCGACGGAACGCCCGTGACGCCGTCGTTCCCGACGCCGCTGGAGAAGGACCTGCGGACCGGCCCGGCGACTTCGGTGCAGTAGTCCACCCCCACGGTGGATTTCTGCACCGACAGTCAGGGCAGCAGGCCCGCCCGGCGCGCCGAGGTGGCCGCCTCCATGCGCGTGGTGGCGCCGAGTTTGACCATGATCGACTTCATGTAGCTCTTCACCGTGCCGACGGTCAGTCCCAGCGAGTCGGCCACGGCCGCATTGGACTTGCCGGTGGCGACGAGGGACACCACGTCGAGCTCCCGCGCCGTGAGCATGCAGGAGGAGTCGGGTTCGACGCCGCCGACCACGGCTCCGGCGAGATCGGCCCCGGCGCGATCGAGGGCGGCCTTCACGGTCGGATCGTCCACCCGGGCCGCGAGCATGCGCAGATTGGCGTAGGCGAGTCGAATGTCCTCGCGCAGCCGGTCCGAGCGGGCCCGCTCTTCGTCCACCGCCAGTTCCTGCCCGACGCGGCGAGCCTCGTCGCTCAACGCGTCGAGAACCCGCCCGCCGATGATGCCGACGCGATGGTTGGCGCCGTAGAGCACGCCGACGTGCCGCTCGTTCACCACGACGGGTGCCGCGATCATGGCGCGCAGGCCCTCGGCGGCGATGATCGCGTCGTACCGGTGGCTGATGACGGAGGTGGTGGTGTAGTCGTCGACCGACACCGTCCGGCCGATCTGCAGAACGCGGCCGCCGAGACCCTGCCCCGGCTCGAGCGCGACGCCGTCGAGGGCGCCGACCGACCGACCGCAGAAGTGCGCGAGCGAGAGCTTCCGGGATGCGCCGACCGTGCCGCCGAAAGCGAGGGAGACCCCCGTGGCCTGCCGCAACCGGGCGACAGCGGTGTCCATGCGCGAACTCGTACTGGCGATCATCTCTCCGTCTTTCTCACCGAACCACGTCGGACACCCACCCCCTTCGGAGGGTATCGCCCGCCGCGTGGTGTGGACCACACTGAATCACAGAACGAGTGAAAGGACACCACTGTGCACGGAGTTGCCACGGCACCCACGGCGGCCGACACCGCAGCCGCCATCACCGCCCTCGGCGAGACCTACGGCGCCGACTCGCTGAACGTCGCCGCAGCCCTCTGCGACGACCACGATCCGTCGTCGGTCGCCTTCACGTTCGTCGACGTCGACGCTCAGGGCGCGCTCACCCACCACGACCTGACGTTCGGTGCGCTCGCCGACAAGTCCGCACGCTTCGCCACGGGACTCGCGTCGATGGGCATCGGCGAGGGCGACCGCGTCGGCGTGCTCATGAGCAAGCGTGAGGAACTGATCGTCGCGCTGCTCGCGATCTGGCGCCTCGGCGCCGTGCACGTGCCGCTGTTCACCGCGTTTGCGACGCCCGCGATCGAGATGCGGGTGACGGCCGCGGCAGCGCGCGTGGTCGTCGTCGACAGCGACCAGCGGCCCAAGCTCGAGGGCATCGACGGGATCGCCGTCGTGGAGACCGGACCCGGTTTCGACGCGATGGTCGCCGAGAACGAGCCCCTGGCTTCGTCGGTCGTGGTGGGCGGAGACGGCATCATCGTCCAGCTGTTCACCTCGGGCACCACCGGTCGTCCCAAGGGCGTGCCGGTGCCGGCGCGGGCGCTGGCGTCGTTCGTCGCCTACATGACCTACGGACTCGACGTGCGCGAGGACGACGTGTTCTGGAACGCCGCCGACCCCGGTTGGGCGTACGGGCTGTACTACGCGATCCTCGGGCCGATGGCGATGGGTCGACGCAGCCTGATGCTGCACGCGGGATTCACCTCCGCGGTGACATCCGCCGTCATGACCACCTTCGGGGTCACCAACTTCGCCGCCGCCCCCACCGTCTACCGCAGCCTGAGCAAGGATCCGTCCGTGGGCGGGCTGTCGCTGCGCCGGGCGTCGTCGGCGGGCGAACCGCTGACTCCGGACGTCCTCGTCTGGGGCGAGAAGGCACTCGGGGTGACCGTGCGTGATCACTACGGCCAGACCGAACACGGCATGGTGATCGTCAACGGCTGGCACGACGCGGTGCGCGAGGACGTCATCCCGGGGTCGATGGGCACGCCGCTGCCGGGCTTCGCGGCCGGTGTGATCGACGGTCAGATCGCGTTCGACGTCGCCGGCTCGCCACTGATGTGGTTCGACGGCTACCTCGACGACCCCGACAAGACCGCCGAGCGCTTCACCGAGGACCGCGCCTGGTACCTCACCGGGGACGCGGGACGGGTCGAGGACGGCTCCTACTTCTTCTCCGCGCGCAACGACGACGTCATCATCATGGCCGGGTACCGCATCGGCCCGTTCGACATCGAGAGCGTGCTGGTCGAGCACCCGTCGGTGATCGACGTGGCCGTGGTGGGCCAGCCCGACGACATCCGCGGCGAGGTGGTCGAGGCGTACGTGGTGCTCGCACCCGGCAACGAGGGGTCGGCCGAGTTGGAGACCGAGTTGCAGCAGTTGGTGAAGACCAAGTTCGCGGCGCACGCCTACCCGCGGACGGTGCACTTCGTCGACGCCCTCCCCAAGACGCCGAGCGGCAAGATCCAGCGATTTCTGTTGCGCCGCAAGCGCTAGTTCGGGAGCAGGGCGCGGAACTCGGGGCAGTACGCCCCGATCGCGGAGCCGACGATGGCCCCGGCCGCGCCCTGGTCCCACTTGCCGCCGCTGCCGGTGGTCACCGCGTCCACCTCGGCGATCACCGGCGCGCCCTGCTGCAGTTCGGCGCAGATGCCGCGGCCCAGGATGATCATGGTCTCGGGGTCGGCGAACTCGACGGCCCCGGCCTGCAGTCCGGCGACGAAGAGATCGTCGGCCGCGACGGCGTCCGCTCCGGTGGGGACTGGGGGACCGGCGGGGCCGGCGGGCGTGCTCGGTGCGGTGGTGGTCGGTTCCGGGGTCGTCGAGTCGCCGGACGTCGGCGGGGTCTCGGCGGGCGGGTCGGCCGGTGCACATCCGGCGAGCGCCAGTGCGCACGCCCCGGCGGCGAGGAGTCGGCGCATCACGGCTGCGACGCTACCCGGCGGGTGGGTCGGGCTTTCCGCGGACGGATTCCGCACTCGCGGACGGTGCACCGTCCGTGAACGCAGGAGCGATCAGCGGGAAGGCCGGGCGCCGGAACGCGAAGTGCCCCCGGCAGGATTCGAACCTGCGACCAAGGGATTAGAAGGCCCTTGCTCTATCCCCTGAGCTACGGAGGCGCAGGGAGAGTGTAGCCAAGGGGCGTCCCCGGCACCGGTGGAGTCCGCCGGTGTGGCGCATCTACTACAACCTGTCGGCGAATCCGGCCCGATCGGCTTCTACCCTGGAAGCATGGCAATCACCGAGGTCCGACCCGTCACGACGCCCGAGCGGGGCGCGGGGTCGTCGGGCGTCGCCGCGGGAGCCGGCCTGGTCGCGGCGGTCGTCGCGGCGCTGATCGTCGCGCTGTCCGCGTCGCAGGCGCTGGTGCTGCTGGGCATTCCGGATCCGGGCCCCGTCACCACCTACGGACTGCCGGCGGTGCGGGCGCTCGGAGAGATAGCCGCGGTGATCGCCATCGGATCGCTGCTACTCGCGGCGTTCCTGGTCCCGCCGCAGGCGTCGGGCGTGCTCGACGTCGACGGCTACCGCGCGGTGCGGACCGCGTCCGTCGCCGCCGCCGTGTGGGCCGGCTGCGCGATCGTCCTGGTGCCGCTGACGCTGTCGGACACCTCCGGTCAGCCGCTCGGGCAAGCGCTCGAACCGGCGAACCTGTGGTCCGGCCTGGCTCAGGTGGAACTGGCGCGGGCCTGGCAGTGGACCGCGATCATCGCGCTGATCCTCACCATCGCCGCCCGCTCCGTGCTCCGGTGGGGCTGGACTCCGGTGCTGCTGCTGGTCGGCCTCGCCTCGCTCATGCCGCTGGCGCTGACCGGGCACTCGTCGTCCGGCGGATCGCACGACGTCGCCACCAACAGCCTCATCCTGCACCTCGTGGCCGCGTCGCTCTGGGCCGGCGGACTGTTCGCGCTGCTCGCGCACGCTCGTCGTCGCGGCGCCCACACCGATGTCGCCGCCCGCCGGTTCTCCGCCGTCGCGCTGATCGCGTTCGTGGTGATGGGCGTGAGCGGCGTGGTCAACGCCTTCGTCCGCATCACCCCGGCCGACCTGATCGACACCACCTACGGCCGCCTGGTGCTGGCCAAGGTGGTGGCGCTGATCGCGCTCGGCACGTTCGGCTACGTCCACCGCCGACGGTCGCTGCCCGACCTGACCGCCGACCCGTCGTCACGCTCGGCGCTCGTCCGCTTCGCCGGTGCCGAGATGCTGGTGTTCGCGGCCACCGTCGGGTTGGCCGTCGGGCTGTCGCGCACCCCACCGCCCGCGGGCGACGGACGGGAGCTCACCCTCACCGAGGTCGAACTGGGGTACGACCTGACCCGCCCGCCCTCGGTGGCCACCTTCGTCACCGACTGGCGCTTCGACCTGATCTTCGGCACCGCCGCGATCGTGCTCGCCGTCGTCTACCTGATCGGCGTGCGGCGGTTGACCCGGCGCGGCGACACCTGGCCGATGGGCCGCACCGTCGCGTGGGTCCTGGGCTGCGCGAGCCTGCTCGTCGCCACGTCGTCGGGCATCGGTCGGTACTCCATGGCCATGTTCTCCGTGCACATGGGCGCGCACATGGTGCTCTCGATGCTCACGCCGGTGCTGCTCGCGCTCGGCGGCGGCGTCACCCTGGCGCTGCGGGTGCTGCCCGCGGCGGGGAAGAACGGTGTGCCCGGACCGCGCGAGTGGATCCTCGCCGCGCTGCACAGCCCGGTGTCGCGATTCCTCACCCAGCCGCTGGTCGCCGCCGTGATCTTCGTCGGCGGGTTCTACGCGCTGTACCTCGGCGGGATCTACGACTCGGCGGTCGATTCGCACGGCGCTCACCTGCTGATGAACCTGCACTTCCTGCTCAGCGGCTACCTGTTCTACTGGGTGGTCATCGGCGTCGACCCGGCGCCGCGTCGACTCTCGCCGGTGACCAAGCTGGCCATGGTGTTCGGCTCCCTGCCGTTCCACGCCTTCTTCGGCGTGGCGCTGATGAGCACCGAATCGGTGATGGGGGAGCAGTTCTTCCGCGGGCTGGGCCTGCCGTGGAACCAGGATCTGTTGGCCGACCAGCGACTCGGCGGTGGCATCGCCTGGGCGACGGGCGAGATCCCGCTGCTGCTGGTCATGATCGCGCTGCTCGTGCAGTGGTCCGCCAGCGATCGGAAGGAAGCCGTGCGCACCGACCGCGCCGCGGACCGCGACGACGACGCCGACCTGGCCGCCCACAACGCGATGTTCGCCGAGCTGGCGCGACGCGACCGCGACGGCAGCTAGAAGACCCAGCCCCGTAGGGCGAGGAAGCGCAGCGCGCCGACGACGGCCGTCACGGCCACCACGAGCACGGCCGACGCGAAGGCGCCCGTGCCGGGGGCCGCGACCTCGAGTGCGGTGACGGCGGCGGTCGAGACCATGAGGCCGACCAGCGCCAGCCCGCCCGCCTCCCACTGCGCGGTGAACCAGCCGACCCGCTCACCGGCGTGGAAGGTCAGGCGGCGGTGCAGCTCGTTGGCCAACACGGTGGAGGCGGCCGCGCCCGCGACGTTCGCGATCACGCGGCCCTCGGGCTGCATCAGGACGAACACCGCGACGTACAGCACGTTGCTGACCGCGCCGACCGCGGCGAAGCGCACCAACTGAGGAACGACGGAATCGTTCCGCACGACCGCAGCAGCGATCACCCGTCCCCTCATGAGACAGACCTGTTCCCGCAACCGCCCCCGCCTAACCGCGCGGCGGCGGGGCCTCGGCCGCGACGCGCGCGAGCAGCCGTTCTAGCGTGCCCTGCTCCTCCTCGTCCAGGACGTCGAACAGCCCGGCCGACGCTCGTCGTTGCGCGCGGGCGACGTCGGCCGCGAGCGCACGTCCGGCGTCGGTCAGGTCGACCAGGATCGCCCGACGGTCGGTGGCGTCCGGGCGGCGGTCGATCAATCTGGCGTCGGCCAGGGCGTCGACGACGTCGGTGACGGATCGCGGAGCGATGCGCAGCCGCTCGGCCAGGAAGCCGGGCCGAACGGGACCGTCGCTGCGGGCCAGCACCTTCAGTGCTCGCCCGTGGGAGGGCGGGAGTCCGAACGGTTCGAGAGCGGCGAGGTGCCGTCGTCGCAGGGCGCGGGCGACGGTGATCGTCAGGTCGCCGAGGTCGGAGGAATGCACGGACGCCATCCTACGTTGTAGCGGTCAGCCTCATAGTGAGGTAACCTCATCGTTATTCGGCCCGCGCTCGATGTGGCCGACCGATCATCCGGGAGGTTCCATGCATCCCACTTCCCCCACCCCCCCGCCGCTTCGCAGCGACCCCGCCGGTGCTGCTCCCCCCCCGGCGCTCCGCGC